>JBNJKT010000010.1:0-152881 GCA_051751285.1 Pseudomonadota bacterium
CTGCACCCTTCGGTTTCGTTGGTTAACACGGTAGAGTCAGTGGCTCCTCATCAAGGTCTAGCGTATATGCGTCTGACTCCCTTGCGTCACTGGCGTCTCGCTGGTCCCGGGATGGCCCTGGTCAGCCTTGTTGGCATCTGGCTTGCCAGTGCGCTGGGCGCCTTTCAGCTCCCCGATGCCTGGGTTCAGTGGCAGTTTCAGCGCCTCAATCCCGTGGATAGGCCCACGCCTCAGGTGCTGTTGGTGGAAGCCGACCTCGAGCAGCGCCAGCCATCGGTGTGGTTTGAGCTGGTCGAGCGGCTCGAGCCGTACGAGCCTGCCAACATCGGCTTTCTGCACCAGCCTGCCAAGCTTTCCGAGACGCAACTTGAAAGGCTGCGAGAATCTGGCGTGGTGATCGGCCAGACGGCTGCCCAGGCATCTGGCGAGAACAGTATCCTGACGTTGCCACCCTCCCAATCCCTGAACAACCTCGGTGTGCATGTCCCCCAGGTGGTCGATGATGGTGAGCGCTACATCACGACCGAGGCGGCGCTGGCTAGCCGTGCACAACATGCACCGGTGGCGGCGAATCCCTTCCTTATCGATTTTCGCCCAGGCGTCAATTACCTGCCGGTGGTTCAGGCCGAGCGAGTGCTGCGGGGCGATCTTACCCGTGACCTGGTCGCTGGCCGTGTGGTGCTGGTGGGGTGGAGCATCGACCCGACCAACCCGCCGCTGCTCACCCCCTTGCCGGAAGAGGCGAGAGTGTCCCGCCTGGTATATGCCGGATATACGGTGGATACCCTGCTGAGAGGCCAGCCGTTGCACCCGACGACCTGGTGGCAGAACCTGCTGATGTCGCTGACCGTCCTGGGCATCTCGGGGTTGCTCTATTTTCGTCTTGGCGCGAAGCGCTCCCTGGGCGTTTCGATCGGGGGCGTTTTGCTCCTGCTCACTGCTGGCTGGCTGTCACTGCACCTTTCAGGCCTCGTTCTTCCGGTGATCGAGCTGATCGCGTTCCATCTGCTGCTCTGGTACCTGCTCTCTAGGCGCGAGCAGCGCCGCGAGTCGGCGACCGTGCGCAAGTTGCTGCGTGCCAGCAGCGGTCGCCTGCACGACCGCCTGCTGCCGTCGGACTTCAATGCCAGCCAGGACCCCTGGGGGCAGATCATCCTGCTGGCCACTCAGATACTGAATCTCGACCGCGTCATTCTGCTCGAGCGCCAGGGCAATGCTAAGCACCTGCGCGAGGTGAAGGCCTACCGCTGCTCCATAGACGATATTGACGAGCGCCGCCGCGACATCGAGCGCACGCCTTATTCTACCGCCCGGGAAGAGGGCGGCCCGATCTTCTTGTCCAAGACATTTTTGAAGGACTCGGCACCGGGTAGCCGGCAATTTCTGGTGCCGTTGGAGTTCAGTGGCCAGTTGTTAGGTTTTTTAAGTGGTGAAGTGGCCGAGGACACACTTGAAAATAATCCGCTTTTTCTTTCTTTGCTGCGAGATGTTTGTCATCAAATAGGCGAGCTTCTCCATCAGCGCCAGCTGTGGCAAGTGCGCCAGCAGAGAAAAAAGAGCCAATGGCGGCGGCTGGTGCGCCTCGATCCGGTGGAGAGCGAGTACGAAGCGCTAAGCGAGGTATCGCAACTCTTTGTGAGCCGGCTTGAGCTGTTGGAAAACGTCTTCAACTGTCTTCATACCAGCACCATCCTTTACGATCTCTTTGGCCAGGTAATGCAGGTCAATCGCAAGATGGAAGAGCTGGTCAGGCGCTCCGGGCTTTCCGTCTTCACCATGACAGCCGCCGACGCCATTTCGACATTTGGCGGCATGCCTCTTTCAAGGGCACGAGAACATCTACAGCGTATGCTCCTGGCCGACGAGAGTGTAACGTTCGCCGCCCAGCTGCCCGGCGTCAAGGGAGCCTTCTCACTTAACGTGCGGCCTTTGAAGAGTGATGAGGGGGAAAGGCTCGGCGCACCGGTGTCGCCTTTTCGTATACACGGCTTTCTGCTCGAACTGATCGACGTGACCTATCTGGTACGCCTCGAAAGACTGAAGGATGAACTCGGTAACAAGGTCAACGCGGAGCTTCGCAATCAGCTGGAGGCCGCGCTGTTGGCGGCCGAACTGAGCTGCCAAAAAGACGTAGAAGCGGCCGATAAGGAAGCCTTCAGTGGGCTTGTCGAGCGCAAGCTGCAGCAGATGTCGCGCACTCTGACGCGCTCCCAGGGCATTATCAATGCCGTTCAGGATATCAGCCGGCTGTCGGATTTTCCGGTTAATATCGCCGCGCTGGCAGACGACTTGACCCAGCGCTGGGAGCGCCAGCTCGCCACGCAGGAACTTACCTGGGAGCTCGAACGGCCACGCTTCAATGCCTTCGTGCGGGTGGATGTCACGCAGATCGAGAATACACTGGACACAGTTGTGGCGGTGCTCGCCGATGACACAAGCCCCGGCGGCGTGATACGCCTGAGGCTTGAGGAACGGCGCGAAGGCGACACTTTCTGGACACGCTTTATCTTCGATAACACCGGCTATGGCATGCCCGAGGAGCGGCTGCGGGCTGCCATGACGGGAGCCGCGCGCGACTCTACGCCCGCCATGCATCGGCTAAAGCAGGCCGTGGACCAAGTGATCCTCTGGGGCGGGGAGCTGAGCACCTCCACCGCCATCGGCGAGGGCATACGTTTTGAACTACGATTACCGGGATTTTCCCTCGATGACGAACTCGCAATCAGCCACTAAACGAATTCTCCTGGTCGATGACGATGCCGACGTGCGCCAGCTTCTCGGGTTTGTGTTACGCCGCGCCGGCTTTGAGGTCCGCGACGCGTCTAGCGTCAATCAGGCGATGGCAGAGGTGGCGACCGAGCGGTTGCCCGATCTGTTTATCCTGGACCTGTGGATGCCGGAACTCGACGGCGAGTACCTGCTGCGCTGGCTCAGAGACGAAAAGCAGATCGCAACGCCCATCATGATGCTGACCGGCACTGTGCGCCCCGGCCTCGACGAGGAGTTAAAAGCCGCCGGCGCCGATACCGTGGCCCATAAGCCCCTTGATATCCAGGCCTTGAGCGCCTTGGTGCAGGGACTCCTGGCGGAGTGAGCTGGGATCTGCTGCCTTTTCACGTTTTTCCCGAGGGCAGTCTTGCCAGCTCGGTCATTACCACCGTGTGGGTGGGGGTGGCCGTCGTGGCTTTCTTCAACCTGCGCTTTGGCTGGAGCCTCGCAGGCCTGGTGGTGCCCGGTTATCTGGTTCCGCTGCTGCTGATCAAACCTTGGAGTGTGGCGGTGATCATCGGCGAGGGGATGGTCACCTATCTCATTGTTCAGGCTTTCTCAACGCTGGGTGGGCGCTATCTGGGGCTTGCCGACTTCTTCGGTCGTGATCGTTTTTTTGCCCTGGTGCTCACCAGCGTAATCGTCCGGGTGGTGTTTGATGCCTACTGGCTACCGGGCCTAGGGGCATTTATCGACACTCACTTCGGCCTGGAGTTCGATTACGCCAATAATCTGCATAGTTTTGGGCTGATCATCATCGCCCTGATTGCCAATAACTTCTGGAAGCCGGGCCTTTTTCGCGGAACCTTATGGCTGCTTGTGACGCTGGGCGCCACCTTCGGACTGGTACGCTTTGGACTGGTGGAGCTGACCAACTTCTCGGTATCGAACCTGAACTACCTCTACGAGGACGTGGCAAGCTCTATTCTCGCCAGCCCCAAGGCCTACATCATCCTGCTGACGACGGCCTTCATCGCCTCGCGCATGAATTTACACTATGCCTGGGAATTCAATGGCATTCTGATTCCTTCGCTGTTGGCCCTGCAGTGGTATCAACCAACCAAGTTGCTGCTTACCTTCGCCGAAGTGGGTGTGATTTTGGTCGCGGTGCAGCTTCTACTCAAGCTACCTTTCTTCGGTAATATCAATCTTTCGGGGGCGCGAAAGCTTTTCTTTTTCTTCAGTGTGGGGTTTGTCTACAAGCTTCTACTCGGTTATGTCTTTCAGTTTTTCGCTCCCTGGGTCAAGGTCACTGATTTTTTCGCCTTCGGTTATCTCATCTCGACGCTGCTCGCGCTCAAGATTCATGACAAGGATATCGGTATTCGGGTCACCCGGGCCACGCTGCAGACATCGCTCACTGCCGTGGTGGTGGCCAGTTTCGTGGGCTTTGCACTGAGCTTCATTCCGGCGAAGCTGATCGAGGAGGGCACCGATAGGGAGCCTCTTGTGGTGGGGCCTGCCCCCGAGGCGACGCTCGGCGACCTCCTCTTGCGTCAGCGAGTGACCGACTACGGTGTGGTCGGGCGGGAGAACCTACCGCAACCCAGCGGTACCCAACTCGCCCGCTTTCAGGCCGCCCTGCTGGCCCTCAAGCGTTATCAGGCGGAAGGGGAGTCAGAGCAGCTTCAGCAGGCACAGCTTGGGCTCAATGAGCTCGATTACACCATCTCCCGGGTCGAGGACCGTTACCTGGTCTTGAGCGAAGTCGGCGTCCCGCGAGGGTGGGGAACTTTCGTCATCGACACTCGGCCGGAACGTCGGCTGGTGGTCGAGGTGCCCGCGGCCATCAATGAGCGCGGTATCACGGAAGCGGGCCTGGCGATATTTCGTGACCAGCAGGCTGCCGCCCTTGCCGTGAGCAGTGCGCGTGTCCGCGAGAGTACCGCTGACGCTATTGACGTGACGCGTAATCCCGGCAGCTTCTTTCATCAGTTTCATCAGACCTTCGGTGCGCGCCATGCGCTTCAGGTTCGGCTGATCACCCACACGGCGGCCCGCGCGCTGCTGGGGGGCCGCCCCTCCGAAACCTCGAATCGTCTTGACATGCCAAGCCAGCTGCTGGTGAAGCAGCAGTTGCCGGAAGGCCTGCAGCTAACGTCCCTGGAACGGCTGCTGGGGGAGGTGGACGTGCGCTGGGAGTCACCGAGCATTCCCAATGTGCAGCGCGAGCGGGCGCGTTCAGGCTTTGCCGAGCTCTATCTCAATCCCGGTTCGCTGCGCCCACTGCTTGCCCGCAGCCACCGCCAGGGAGTGGCGCCATTACGCCTCGAGACCCGCGATGGCGTCCTGAGCGACTATCTGTTGGAAAGAACAGCGCTGATTCGCGCGTCAGGAAACCTCGGCTTTCGCCAGCCGCGACTCGACGAACTGCTGTTTCTCGACCTCGAGGTGCTGAGCCCACTCCTTGAACTTGCCGTGAGCGGGCCGCTCAGTGAATGGTCTGAAGGCGCGCTGAATGAACTGCGCTATCTCAATGATTTGGCTCGGGGACTTGGCTATCGCATCACCCGCTTTCACGACCGGGCCCGTGATCAGCGCTATCTCATTCTGGAAAACATCCTGGAGACAGCGCCTTCCCAGCCCTGGGGTACCGTCGTCGTCGCCACCGGCGGGGCATCGTCGCAGCTTATCCAGGTGCCGCGGCCGCGCTACGAGAGCAATACCCTCGAGGTCGGTATCCAACTGTTCCAGAACCTTGAGGCTGGCGCGCTGCTGATCGCCGGCAGCCACCCCTTCCTTGACCCGGCGGGCGGCTCGGATGTACTGAACCCGCGCAATGTGCGCAGCCTCTTCAATCTCGTGCATCAGGTGCTCGTGCGTGACGCGGGGGGCGCTCCCTTGCTTGTCACCCAGGTGCGCGGCATGGGGGATCGGCCCACTACTCGGGCGCCGAGCCTGCTGGCCTTCAGGGATGGCCTGCGCCCGGAAGCTGCGCCGTTACCCCTGCGCGAGCGCTTGCGCCAGTCACTGGAGGCGATGGGGCTTGCCCCCGAGGAAGTGCTCGGTGGCGAGGCAACCGCTGGCTACGAGGTGGGCAGCAGCGCCCAGACCCGCTACTTGGATACCGCTCGCAACACGGATTTCGCCACCGTCTGGATTGCGCCTTCGGCCCGGGAAGCCTTCGCGCTGCCCTCCGATGATCGCCAGCAGCAGCTGCAGTTCCAGGCCTTGGAAATAGACACGCTGACGATCCCCCTTGGCGCGCAGGTTAAGCGCGACGGGCTTTCGTCGGCGCCGCTGCCGGAAAGCGTCGCGTCGCTTCTTGAACATCACGTCGAGACCGACGATATTGTCGCGCTGCGAAACCTCCAGCACCGGGGCTACCACCTCGTTCGCGTGCTCGACCCCGCGTCCCGTCAGGCCTTTCTGCTGGTGATGGAAGCCGAGGACGACCGTTCGATTCTGGCCATTGCCAACCTGGCCCCCCTGAGCCGGGAGGTCATCGTGTCGGCGCCGGGCCGTCTTCCCGCGAGTCTCGAGGACTTTGTCCGTCGCCGGGCCTTTCTCCTGTACGCGGGAGGCAAGACATGAGGATCCTGGGGCGTCTGCTGCTGCTGTTGCTGTTCGCTGTGTCGGTAGCGCTTGTCTACCAGCCCCTGCGTGCGCTGTTTCAGGTGCCGCCGCCGGCCCCGGCTGTCGCCCAGCGGCTCGATCTCACCGCTCGCCCCTCGACGGTTTACTTTCTGCCCGAGGATGACTGGATGACCTTTCCGGTCATCAGTCAGGCCGCGCGGCTGCGCATCTTGACCCATGCCGGCGCCGATCCCGAGTCCGAACGGGACGTTCCGCTGCGCTATGCCCTTGAGTACCAGCTCCTGGACGGCAACCGAACGCCGCTGCATGAAGGGCGCTATACCCAGGAAACTCGAATACCGCCACCGCTGGTCAAGGATGGCGTGCCGGTCGCGCGCAACCTCTATACCGACAGGGAGCTAGCCGTGGCGGCCGGCCAATCCTTCAACGTGCAGTTGGATGCGCTGCCGCGCACGGCCTATGTTCGTCTTCGCCTGGCACCGCTGGCGCCGCCCCTCCAGAACGTCGCCGTGCGCGTCTACTATGAGGAGCGCATGAGTGAGCGCCAGGCCTCCATTGCCTGGGAGCGGCTGAGCCAAGCCCAGAAAGAGTGGTTGTCCCAGGGGACGATCTACCCTCCGGAACTGCTGACGCGCCAGGAGCGCCTGAACCTGCTGGAGCGCCAGTGGCAGCCCGTCGGGCCACTCGGCACTAATCCTGCTCAGGGCACGCTTTTCAACATTCAGGGGGCCGAGGCCTATATCGATCCGACCCTCATGCCCCGCTCGCCCGGCCTCTATGCGGGGCCGGATAGATGGGGAGTGTTGCCCATCGAGGAGGCGGGGCGTTATCGCATTCAGTTCAAGCCCCTGATGGACGGAGGGCGGGAAGCCGAACTTACCCTTCGCCATGTGACCGAGCAGTTCGAAGTGCCGAGGGAAGATAGGGTAAGCCTTGTCGGAGAACCGGCGACGGAGGAGCGCGACCTCTCCCCCGGGCTCTTGGTCGTCACCCCGAATCAGCCCGGCATGCTCGATATCTGGCCGGTCGAGGAACCCGAGCAGAGTGCTCTGCCCGAGCCGCGCTTCCTGCGCGCCTGGACGGTTCAGTCGGGGCTTCCAGCGGATTTCCAACTGTTGCCGGGCGATGAGGTGGGCACCTCGCTGCGCCTTGACCTGCGTGCTTACGGCGATGGTACGACCCTGCCGGAAGAGGTGTTGCTTCAGGCCGAGTATCGGCTGCTTGATGCCGACGGCAGGGCTGTGGAGCGGGGACGGCTTGAGGCCACCGTGAGGCCCTCGATGATCGATCGCGTCGCCGATACGCAGCCCGTGGCGGATCTGTCCGACCCGGCAAGTTTCTACCTGCGTTTGCCCCCCGAGGCGGTTCGCCTTGAACTGACAAGCCGACAGCCTCTGCTCGCCAATGCCTATACCCGTCCTGATGATCTGCCCCACCGTACCCGGGTGCCGTTGGACTACTACGCTTGGCGCGGCGGTGACGCGGGCCAACCGAGCTGGTTTATTCTGCAGCCGCCCAAGAGCCGTACGGAAACGCCGGAGAGGAGTGTGGTGCTGCATGTTCAGTCACGCCCGCCCGAGCGCGACCCCGAGCTGCTGGCCGGACGTTACCAGTGGGAAGCCTTAGACCCCCAGCTAGCGGCGCGTGGTGCGCGTATCCTGGTGCCCCTGCGCGGCGAGGAGCGTCTGCGCCCGGGCGGGCTGCCTGGCTACTTCCAGCCCCTGACGCAGGGCACTCAGACGGTGGTGGTTGACGCGCCCGGTGCCACTCGCCGTCTCAAGCCACAGCTTATCTATCTGCGCGAGGCATCCGCCCCCTTTCGCCTGACGCTGCGCATCGACGGTCGAACGGTGCGCCACGAACTGATCGGCAGGCGTGGCGAGGTAAGCCTGCCGCCGCTCTCGCCGGGCCGGCATGACGTGGAGCTGGAGGCCAGCAGCGCGGGCACCTGGCTGATGAACTATCGCTATCCCGATGCGTCGGGCTATCTTCGCCGCATGGCCTTTCGCCTGGATGATGAATCGCTGCGGTATCCCGTCGACAAGCGTGAGGATGGCCAGCTGGTGGGTGCGCGCTTCTACTCGCTTGGCGACGCGGGCGCGTCAAGCACGGTACGGGTGCGCATCACGCCTGATCAACGGGCAGCCGAGCCGACGCAGGAGTGGACGCATCTCGAACGACTCTACCAGGTGACGCCCACGGTCGAGGAGGCCGGGGTCGGGTATGTGCTCGACCAGCAACGCGAGCGGCTCGCCTATGGACAGCCGATTCTGATCGACTTGGGCAGTGATTTACCCGATGGCCCGATGGCGGTGGAGTTTTCGCTTCAGAGTGGGGCGCCAGGCTACCTGGTATTCCACGAAGTGCTGCCTGGCGAACACGAGCGAACGCGCAGTTTCCGGGAGGAGGGAGAATGAGGCAGGGAAGGTCCATGAGAACACGCCTACTATTGATGGCCGCGGCGCTGGTGGTCCCCGGCTCGATGATGTTGGCTTCTCCCAAGGCGACCCTCGAGGCACTGCTCGACCAGGCGCGCAGCGAGGCGTACGCCCTGCCCGCCGCGAACCGCATCTTGCAGGCGCAGCAGGGCTTCAAGCACTGGCTGGCCGCGAACAACCGCCTAGAGGCGGCTCGCCGCTTCGGGAGCGAGGGTGTCGATGTCCCCGGCTTCGAAGCAGTGCCAGTGTCGCAACCGGAAAGTATCGTGTTGACCGAGAAGGCAGATGCGCGCGACGGGCGTGGTCTCTTTGCCGCCCGCGTCGAAGGGGGCCTGCCGCTGCTGATTCAGGCACCCCATCAGTACTTCGACTTGCGTACCGGCACTCTCGCGCGGCAGCTCTTTATGGAAAGCGAAGCGATGGCTGCAACATGGAACACCACCCATCGCTACCATGGCGATGACACCGATGTTGTGCATATTGGCGATAGCTATCTGCACGCCCTGAGTCGCGCCTTTGCCGACGCGCATCCTGATGGGCGAATACTCCAGCTGCATGGCTTCAGCCGTGGCAAGCGAGATACCGCCGCCGGGCGCGAAGCTCAGGCGATCTTGAGCGACGGCAGCCACTACCCGCCCAGGGCGCTGGCGCGTCTGGCTGAGTGTTTGTCCGATCGGCTCGATATCCGGGCGTCGCTCTATCCGCGGGATGTCCGCGAGCTCGGCGCTACCACCAACACCCTGGCTGCCGACCTGCGCCACCGGGGCTTTAATGGTTTCGTGCATCTGGAGCTTGATGCGGCGCTGCGCAAGCGCCTGACCCGCGACGCGGATGCCAGAAATACCCTCATCCAGTGCGTGATGGAGACTCACTCATGAGATGGCTTGCCATGGTGCTCGCCGCCGTCTTGCCGCTGAGTGCGACCGGCGAAAACCTGCCCGAGGTTTACCCGTACGCCTCGAACCCGCTGGCTGAGCGCGAACGCGCTAGTCAGGCGCCACGGCTGATCTGGGAGCAGGCAAAGCGGCTGGATCACGGAAAAAACGGTCGATTAAGGCTCAAGGCCGGCGAAACGGCTACCTTTGAACTGGCCGCGCAGGGGCATCTGCGCCTGCAACAGGATGATGAGCAGCCACCCCCCTTGCTGAGGCTCTCCCGCGATGGCGAGCTGTGGTGGCAGGCGCGCTGGACGCCGAGCAGTGAGCGCGATGAATGGCTTCATGTGCAGGACAAACCCTTGCCCCTGCTCGCCCGCCTGGAGGCCGAGACAACCTTTAGCGGTCGGCTTCTTGTGGCGGAACTCGACCCCGTGGCGTCGCCCAACCCGTTTCAGGAGCTCGCGTTGCCACCGTCAAGTGAGCCGCTGGTGCTTGCTGACGATGACGGCGAGCGGCGTGACGTTCAGCGCCTGGGGCAAGGCGAGGTGCTCGAGCGGGATATCGAAGGGCCGGTGGTGCTCGCCATTGCCAGCCGGCCCGCCGAAGCGGCAGGTCAGGCGCAATACGCCCTGAACTGGGCTCTGGATGAGGCGCTCTGGCAGCAGTGGAGTATCGAGCGCGCCCAGTTGAGTACCCTCTACCAGGAAGCGGGTACCACGCGGCTACACGGCGGCATGGACCGGCACTACCTGACGATTCCTGAAGGGGAGCACCGCCTCAGACTCAAGGCGTCGCTTCCCCTGCTGGCAAGCATCGAGCAGGCCAAGGGGCGTTACTTTCTCGGTTACAACGAGCCCGAGCCGACAGTCGCCGACCTTACCCAGGGGCTTCTTGATACCCCTTTGACCTCCAATGGTGAGACGCTGGCGAAAGTGGATGCTCTGCGGCGGTCGAACCATCTTGATGGCGCTGCCGACACTGCCTTGGGGTTTCTTGAACGCCAGCGTCTCGAACAGGAGGCGACTCCGTTCCCCGGCGCCAGGCCTCAGGCCGCAATGCAGGCCCTCTCCCGGGATATCGAGCGTAGCCAGCGCTTCTTTCGTAACCTCTACCCTGATGCCGACGTCCATACGGAGAGGGCGCCGCTTGCCATGGACACTGCCTGGTTCGCTACCACCAGCCCGCTGGATATCGAGCGCGATGCGCGTTACTACCTGGGCGAAGGCGTGCTCGAGCGTCTGGGGCGTGGCCTCTTCGTCGAGTTGGGTAGCGAGCCGCGGGTCTATCCGCTGCCGGCACGCTCTGGGCCTTCGCGTCTGCGTCTCGTCGTAGCGCGCCTGTTCCCTCAGGATGCCGAGCTCTGGGTGCAGTTCGACGATGCGCCGGCCCAGCGGCTCAGTCTGACGGCGCCGGCGCGGCGAGTTTATCGGCCGAAACCCGAAGACGCCGTGCTGTCACAACGCCAGGGACGATCACGGGTGCATCCGACGCTGGGTGGCGGCTTTGTCGCCGAGCGCGAGCCCGGTCACTTCTGGCCGACGGCCAGCGTGGAATTGCCCTTGCCGGCGACGATCGGCGAGGTGCGTATCTGGAGTGACGCCGCGCTGCCTGTCGCGCTTCAGTACCGGGCAAGTCAGCCTTTTGACGCCGGCGAGAATGCCTATCACGCGCTGATGGAAACGGTGGCTTCCCCTTCTCCCGTCGAGCATCTGCATCGAGCGCTAAACGCAATACCGAATCCTGAAGCAGCGCCGCTGCCCGTTGATCCGATACCGTCACAAGCGCTGGAAAACCAGTGGTACCCGATGTTGCGCTATCTGCATGCCGCACAGGCGGCTTATCTGGATGACGTCAGCCCCGAGGCTCCGCCCGCTGTCGCCAACCTGGAGCAACGCCTGAGACAGGCGCGAAGAGATGCAGAGCGTGAGAATTGGATCGGCGTAATGGAGGCGCTCGGCCGAGCCGGCTACGGGCAGCATCCGCAGGCCTACCGGCTGTCGCAGACGGCTCTCGAGACACTCGGCGAGCACTACCTGGCCCGGCGCCAGCGCCTGGCCACGGCGGTCTTTGCGCCACATGCCGCGGCAAGACGTCTGGCAACCGAGGATCTGTTAACGGAATACGCCAGAGTACAGGCCTGGGGAAGCCAGGTGCGGCTGCTGGCGGCGCGCTTTCTGCGCGAAGGGGATAGAGCGCTGCTTCCGCCCTTGGGCGAGGCGTTGTACCGTGGCGGCGACGCTCTCTGGGCCACGCAACTGGGTTGGCTGCTCGCCCATGAAGGGGCCACCCCTGGCTGGCTGCCGGAGGCCGCCGAGGCGGCGGGCTGGCAAGCGAGCGCGGACAGCGTCGAGCAAACGTTTGCAGATCACGCGCTGCGCCGAGGCGATCTCGCCGCCCGCGAGGGCGATGCCGCTCGGGCCATGGAGCATTGGGAAAACGCCGGCGAGACAGGCCGTGCACGAAGAGCGCGAATGCGCACCGCCGAGGCCATCGCCCGCGCCCTTGAAAGCCCGAACCGAGAGCAGCGCCTGGCAGGGGTGGAGCGCTGGCTTGACTGGTCGTTGTCGTCAGCGCAACCCTTCGACTGGGTCTCTCTGGATAGCCGCCTTGAGCGCGCTCGCGGCTTCTCGACCCTGTTCAGCGAGGTCACGCAAAAGCCTCTCGCGTTGCCACACGCAAGCCGCGATGCACCGGTGGAAGTCGAGGTGGTGGGGCCGGCCGTATTGCGCGTGCAGCTGCGTCGTGTCGCGCCGGATACCCGTGAAGCGGGAGAGCTTGACTGGCTTTCTGCGGAGCTTGTCGATGTCGCGGGCAAGACGACCACGCTCAAAGCGCCGATTCTCAGTCGCGCGGAAAACCCTTACCTCCAGGCCATCCATCAAGGCACCGCCACGGCCACAGGCGATGACACCTTGGTTTCGGTGCCCCCCGGCCTTCACCGTGTTCGCCTTCGGCCACAGGTGCATGATTACCTGACACAGCTGTGGCAGTGGCAGCCGACCCAGCCCTGGGCGGTGTTGCCGCCGGTAACCCCCCTGGCCTTGAAAGACCTGCTGCACGCGTCTCCTGGAAGGGATGATTTCCTTTCCTCCCCGGTGCCTGACTACTTTCAGGTGCGAGATGGCGACCTTAAGCCGCTGCCGGTCATGCCTTCGGCGCGGCTTTATAGCCGCGAGCTTGCCGGTCTGGAGGCAGCCGACATCAAGGGTGCCCTTGAATCCCTCGACTTTCCCGAACGGGCTGACGTTTCCCAACCGACGGCAGGACCAGAACGTTGGCCGCAAGGCAGTTACGCCGTGCAGGTCGACGCGGTGGCAACGACCGGCGCCCCCGAATCCTCTGAACACGCCTACGCCCTTGCCGTGACGTTGCTCTGGCAGCTTGAGCAGCGCCCCCATTTGCTGGACCTGGTGAGCGCGCGCCTGGCCCAACTGGCCGATGATCATGCCGAGATGCCGGCCATTCGCCAACTGGCCGATAGGCTGCTGCAAGGGTATCGCTGGGAGCGCATCAGCAGCAGCTTTGAGAGTGCTGGGGTACGCCAGCTGTCTTTGGAAGAATCGATGCATTCGCCTTTTAGGCGCGTGCGTCAGGCCCTGTTGCCCGAGTTTTCCAACGCCGCGATGCTCTTGAGCGGCAGAGGCACCGAAGGCGTGGAGCTCTTCACGCCCGAACCCTTAACGGTCGAATTGCGCCTAGCTCAGCGCGTTCTGCCCCACGAGCCGCGTATTCCTGCTGCAGTGATGATTCAGCTTGATGAGCAGGCTCCGCAGCGGGTACGTCTTTCGGAAAGAGAGTCCACCGAGCGCATTCGCCTGGAGCCGGGAGACCATGCTCTGCGGCTGTGGCTTGAAGACCCCCGGCAGCAGCAGTTCGTTACCGCCCGCCTCACTCGCGCGGGGAGCGGGGAGCCGCTGCTGGGAGATGAAACGCGCACCTACCACATTGCCGCCCCCGGCCAGCCGGCGAGTTTCTACGTCAAAGGCCCTGCCTGGGTGCGGGTGGATGAGTGGCCGCCGCGCAACGGCTCTACATCCTATCGCTTCGTGGCGCCGGGTTGGCAGTCCGTGACGTTCGAGGCAGGGGAGGACGAAGATCGTTACTATCGCCTGCATGCCCTGCGCCAGGCGCCAGAGGCAAGGCTGCTTGAACCGAGTGTGATGAAGGCGAATCTCGCTGCTCCCGCCATGGGGCCGACTGTGCCACCGATGCCCGCCGCGCCGGTGACGTGGACGCTGGAGGATCATTATTCGCCTGGCGCCGGCCTGGAGAGTTGGGGCGGCTATGTGAGCGTTGTTGATCGCATCAATGGAAGCGAGGATGACGTGGCTCCCGCCCAGCAGACCAAGGCCATCGAGGCCGGTGTCAGCTACCGTTTTCGCCAGCCGGACAGGAGACTCTTCAGCCGCAGCGATCTGCTTCTGCGCCAGCTTGAGAGTGGTCACGAGATAGTCGGTGCAAAGCAGTGGGTGGATTTCTACCCTGAAGAGAGCCATTGGCAGCTCGGCTTCTTCGGCGAGGCGTACCTTCAGCCCGGCCAAGTGGACGGGGTGGATGGCGGAAATCACTGGTCAGCGCGCCTGCAGGGCAGAGCCGAACGGGCCTTCCGCCTCTCACCCAAGCTCCGGCACGAGGCCGGTGTGACCTTGAACCAGCGCTGGCTGAGCCTGGATGCGGTGCCCGCGGGAGAGTTGACGGACATCGACCCCGATGTGTTCTCGCCGTATAAACGCGATCACACGCGTAGCCTGGTGCTTTCCGATCGTCTGACCTGGTCCCCCCATCAGGATCAGCGGGTCTATCTCGAGGGAGCGCTCGTGAGCAATGCGTCGCTCAATCCCTTCGATCCGGATTACGCGGAGGTCACCACGGCCGCACGGCAATTGTTTGGCAGTGTGTCCGGGGAAGCGGGGGTGCGCTGGCGGCATTACCTTAACGACGATGATCGTGACGCCAGCATCGATCATCAGCGGCTCTTCATGGGCGCTAATCTGCTGCGCTTTGACGCCGGTGCCAACGCCCTGACCCTGCGTGCCGAGGCCGACTACGATATCGAGCGCAGCGATGTAGGCTTCCGACTGAGAATCGGCTTTGAAGCCAATGACGGGCGTCTGAGTCCGGCCAGAAGGCCCGACGAACTTGACTTTCTGCCGCTGCGTCGTGCCCATCAGCGAACGCGTGTCGATACCAACCGCCTGGATCCGGTCTACCCATGAAGCGTAACGCCACATTGGAACTCGAGGACGTGTTGACCGAGGGGCTCTTGGTGCCCTGGCAGCGGGTAAACCGGCGGCAGATTCACGCCATTTTGACCTTTCTGGCCCGAGGTGAGCGTCACGTGCCGAAAGACGAGGCCGACGCTGTCCGCTGGGTGCTGCTGGATACGCTGCTCGACTGGATCGAGGTACAGCGCCGCGACATCGCGCGCCTACATGCGAACCACCAGGAGTTCACAGCGCGCCTTGCCGGTGCCGGCTCGGAGGACGAAATCCGCGGGCATGTGCTCGACTATGCGCGCACCCTGGGGGCAAGCCGTCGCCAGCTGCGCGGGGACCGACACGCTTTCGGGCGCTGGTTCGGCGTGGATGCGGTCAGCGAGCGCTATCAGAAGCAGTTTGCCGACTGCGAGCGCCATCTGAGCTTCAGCCTGGAGCGTCTGGGGGTGCTGGGCGCGCGTTATATTAGTGCGGAAAGAGTGACAGCGGAGGAGGGCATCGAGCGCTGGCGAAAGCTCAACCTCGAAGCGGGCATCGGCGAACTGCTTGCCTACGAGGGTGATCTACGCGTGCGACTTGCCGCTTTTCACGGCCTGGCCCGGGTGGCCCGCGCGCTGCCGCCGGAAGGCGGCGGGCGCTATCTGGGCGACAGCACGCTGACCTACAGCTATCGCCTGGCGATGGACGCTCGCCAGCCGGTGTGGCTCCAGACCGAGGCGTTGTCGCTGCTGAGCGTGCTGGGGTATCCCGCGGTGGTGGACATCATAGAACGCCGCTTGACCCGCGTGGTCGAGGGCGACGACTTCTTCGTGCGCCAGCATGCGTTGCAGGTCCTTGGCGACCACAGTGCTGATCCAAGATTCGAGGGCCTGCTCGACACCGCCCTGCAGGACCCGAGCCCGACGGTGCGCCAGGCACTGATCGACCTCTTGATCAAGCGGTGCCCGGCCTCGCTCGAGAAGCACATGTCGGTGCTGGCCTTGGACGACAGCGCCCGGGAAGTTCGGGGCTATGCCGTTCATGGCCTGATTCGGCTGATCGGGAGTGATGTCTCACGGGTGGATTTCGGTCTTGAGCTGGTCGAGCGTGGTGTCCGTCAGGAACGTCAGTCCATCACCCTGCGTCTCTATTGCCATATCATGCCGGCCATCGCCGCGGTGTTGCTTGAGAAGGGGCAGGACGCGGCGCTCGAGCGGTGGTCGGACACCGGCTTTTCGCTCCTCACGAGGCTGCATACCCAGGCAAACGATCTGCGCGTGCGGCGCTGGGCGGCGCAGGCACGGGAAACCCTCTGGTGCATGATGGATCCCGAGGCGCGCGACCTTCACGAGCAGCTTCGCCCCCGGCTTGCGACAGCTCCGCTAAGCAAGCGTCGGCGCCTGACGGTGCCCGACGAGGTGAACGATGATCGCCTGGGGCGGGTGCTGAGTGCGTTGACCCAGAACGATTTTGGCCTGGATGCCAGCCGCCACTCGGGCAAGATCGCGTTTCGGCGCTGGGAGCGCTTTCGCTTTCGACTCTGGCGGGCCTGGTATGAGTTCATCCACGCTTCGCCGGACAAGCGCCAGGCGGGCCACCATACCATCGGCCGAGTCTATTACGGCCTCTTTCAGGTGCCTTCGGCGCGGATGTCGGAGCTCAGCCCCACCAAGGTGCCCGGCGAGCCGTTGCACATGAGCGACGAGGACGGCTGGCGGCCCTACCTGCCGCTGGTGGACCAGGTGATCTCAAGCCTCGATCAATCCTGGCCGACCCGGCCGATGACGCTATACACCAGTGAGGGCGTCACCGAAATCACCCCGCCCGGCGGATTTGTCGCCCGGCTGCGCGCGCGGCTGACACTCACCTTCCGTTTTGCCTATTACGCGCGGCTGCGCAACTGGGAAGCCGACAGCGGCGGGGCGGCGAACAGCTACATGACGGCGCTCCAGTCGCTGGGATTCAAGGTCGGCTTTCGCACTCATACTGATCCCGAGGCCAAGCCGTTGCCCGAAGACCCGGCGGTGCGGCGCTTCTTTCCCGCGCTGGCTTTTCCGCCGATGTTAGTGGGTTGGTGGCAGGAGTATACCGGCTATTTCGTGTCTGTTTACCAGAACACCCTGCGCCAGCTAGGCTTCTTTCTGGTCGGCATGCTGGCGCTGTTCGTCGGGCGGCATGTCTATGTCAACGTGACCACGCGCCGCGCCCGCAATCAGCTGCCACTGGTGATCGGTGGCTGGGGCACTCGGGGAAAGTCGGGCACGGAGCGCCTCAAGGCCGCACTCTTCAATGGTCTTGGCTTTCATGTGATTTCGAAGACCACCGGCTGTGAGGCGATGTTTTTGCACGGCTACAGCCACCGCGATCTCCAGGAGATGTTCCTGTTTCGGCCCTATGACAAGGCCACTATCTGGGAGCAGGCGGATCTGGTGAAGCTCTCCAAGAAGCTCGACGCGGATGTGTTTCTCTGGGAGTGCATGGGGCTCACGCCCTCCTATGTGCGCATTCTCCAGAAGCAGTGGATGCGCGACGATATCTCCACCATCACCAATACCTATCCCGACCATGAGGATATCCAGGGCCCGGCGGGCATCAACATCCCCATCGTCATGACCGAATTTATCCCCATGAACTCGACGCTGATTACCAGTGAGGCGGAGATGCTGCCGATCCTGCAGCAGGCTTCGCAGAAGCTCGGCACGAAGTGTTATCACATCGGCTGGATCGAGTCCGAATTGCTGCCCGGCGATACGCTGTCTCGTTTTCCCTACGAGGAGCACCCGACCAACATCGCGCTGGTGCTGCGCATGGCCGACGAGTTTGACATTCCTCACCTGTTTGCGCTCAAGGCCATGGCCGATCACGTGATTCTCGACCTCGGCGTGCTCAAGGTCTACCCGCTGGCCCATGCCCGGGGGCGCAAACTGCAGTTCACCAACGGCATGTCGGCCAATGAGCGCCTGGGGGCGCTGGGGAACTGGAATCGACTGGGCTTCGACACGCAGGACCCGGAAGTCGCGCCCGGCACCTGGATCTCGACGGTGATCAACAACCGCGCTGATCGAGTGGCGCGTTCAAGGGTATTCGCCGACATTCTGGTCAATGACATCAGTGCCGATCGCCACTTTCTCATCGGCACCAACCTCGAGGGCCTGATGGGCTATATCGAGGAGTCGTGGGCGGTGCGCCGCGAGGAAACCACGCTCTGGCCGCGCTCCCAGGAGAACCCCGACCCCTCGGTGGAGTGGCATCGCCTGGCCCGCCAGATGCGAGTTTGTGTCACGGAAGAGGCGGTGCTCGGCAGGCTTGCGGCCATGCTCGAGGGTCTGGGGGTAGACCACGATCTTCCGTTACTGGCCCAACACCTGACTGATCCCGGCGACTACCTGAGAATGCTCTTACAGGCACACAACCCGGAGAAAAAGCCTCCGACTTTCCGCCATCTCGAGACGATTCTTGCCCAGCATCAGACTTACTATCGGGAGTGGCAGGCATTTTGTGAACTCGATGGGCGGATAGCCAAGCACCCGACACCGTCTGATTCACTCGATGAGCAGGCGCGCGAATTGCTCTGGACTTGGTTCCGCTCGCGTATCGAGATCGTGCGCTCACCCTTCGTGACTGGCGAGCAGTTGGTCAACCTGATTTGCGATCAAACCCCGCCCGGCTACACCAACCGCATCCTCGGCATGCAGAACATCAAGGGCCCGGGGCTTGATTGGGTATACCGCTGGCAGGCTTGGGACAAGATCCACGCCGCCGGCGAGATGATCCTGAACGGCAATCGCGGTGAAGCCACTCGCGGGCTGCAGTTTCTGGCAAGTTTCCAGGAGTATGGCCTGCTCTCGGCCGACTACATGCAGGATTTGCTGAGTCGTGCGCGGGAGTTGCCGGTCGCCCAGAGCGAGAGCTTCCAGGCGGAGCTCAGGTTGATTGCCGCCAACCTCGAGACGCGAAACAGGCCTGCGGGAGAAGAAGGCCTGTCGCCCAGTGAACCCGCTAGCGGCCTCTGGCTGACCCTGGTGACCTGGGTGGAAAAGTTTCTCGATGTGGGCGATGCCGTGCGCCGTCGACGCAAGGCCGATCGCATCTATCGCGATATGGTCAGCCAGCGTATCAGCACGGCCCGCGCCGCCGACGAATTGCAGTATCTGACCAAGCGCCAGAAGGGCGGCTGGTTAATCCAGCGTTGATGCATTTTCTATGGCAGCGCTCCCCGAACGGCGCGGCCACCAATCATTCCATTGCGAGACACCATGGCAAAATTCGAAGAGATCGGCACGGCGAACATTCCCGGGCAAGGGGGTGAGTTGCGCTTGTTGCAGCGTAACGACGAGTTCTCGATTCGTGTCGCGGGCAAGGCCGGAGAGCTCATGAACACCCGCCTGCACGGTTCCGAGGATGCACTGGCGGAACTGGCCTGCGAGCGAATCGCCGACCGTCCGAGGGCGCGTGTGCTGATCGGCGGGCTGGGTATGGGCTTTACGCTTGCCGCGGCCTTGAAGGCACTGGGTGAGGACGCCGAAATCGTCGTCGCCGAGCTGGTCCCCGGGGTGGTGGAATGGAACCGGGGCCCCCTCGGTGATGCTGCCGGTCGTCCGCTCGACGACCCTCGCGCCCGCGTCAGCCTGGGGGATGTCGGCGAAGTGTTGCGCCGCGAATCCGTTGGTTTCGATGCCATCATGCTCGACGTGGACAATGGCCCCGAAGGGCTGACGCGCCGTGAGAACGACTGGCTCTATTCTCCCCGGGGGCTGGCTGCAGCCCAGCAGGCGCTGCGACCCGAGGGGGTGCTGGCGGTCTGGTCGGCAGGTCAGGACCCGGCGTTCACCGAGAGACTGCGGCGCGTCGGATTGCTGGTCGAGGAGGTCACGGTGCGCGCTCATCGCCCCGGCAAGGGCGCCAAGCATCGGATCTGGCTGGCATACTGAGGCCCCGCAATCTCCATTCAACATTCACCCGGAAGGTCAACGCATGCTGGAACTCTCTCGCCAGGTGAGCATTCCCGATCACGAGATCGAGATGCAGGCTGTTCGCGCACAGGGGGCTGGCGGCCAGAACGTCAACAAGGTTGCCAGTGCCATTCATCTGCGTTTCGATGTTCGGGCGTCCAGCCTGCCCGAGGGCTTCAAGGAGAAGCTTCTGGCGCTGGGCGACCAGCGCATCTCACGCGACGGGGTGGTGATCATCAAGGCCCAGAGCCATCGTACCCAGGAGCGTAATCGCGCCGAGGCCCTTGCACGGCTCAAGGCGTTGATCAAGAGTGTGATGTATGCTCCGAAGAAGCGCGTCGCCACCCGTCCCAGCAAGGGCGCCAAGCAGCGTCGGCTCGACAGCAAGAAGAAACGCGGCCGGCACAAGGCGTTGCGTGGCAAGGTCGAGACCTGACGTTGACTGAGAGGTAGTTGTTCGGGTGGCGACGTCTCACTGGGCGTGTATGCTGACAGTCGTGACGACGAAGGCTGGCCATCCTTGGCCGGCGACATCCAACCACGTAGGGGGATACATCGATGGCGGATACGTCGATGAGTGAGCTTTTCAAGGACAATCGCGTCAAGGGCCTGGCGGCCGTGGCGGTGATTGCCATTATCTGGGCCCTGGTTGCCCAGTCGAGCGTCAGTTCCAGCAACGAGGCCCGCGATTCGTTGCAGTCGCAATTCGAGAACACCCAGGCCGAGCTCGAGAATGTCCAGGCCGAGAACGAGAGTGTCCGGGCCGAGAATGCTTCCTTGACCGAGCGCGTCGAGGAACTGCGTAGCACCGCCGGTAATGTCGACGACCTGGCAGAGCAGCGCAGCGAGCTCGAGTCGCAACTGCAGGCCGCCGAGGCCGAGCTGCAGAGCACCCAGGACGAGATTGCTGCGGCTCGCACCGAGCAAGAGGAGGCCCAGGCCTCGGTAGAGGCAACTCAGACTGACCTGGAAGCTCGTCAGAGCGAACTCGAAGCCGCCGAGGAGGCCCTCGCAACGACTCAAGAGGAGCGCCAGCAGGCCGCCCAGGCTCGTGACGAGGCTCAAGCTTCGCGTCAGGAAGCAGAGGAGGCTCGCCGTGCCGCCGAGGAGGAGCGCCAGCAAGCCGAGGCGGCTCGCCAAGAGGCCGAGCAGAAGCGTAGCGAGGCGATTGCTGCCCGCGATGAAGCCCGTGCCGAGCTCGAGGGGTTGCAGGAAGAGATCGCCTCGGCCGAGCAGAATCTGGCCGGCGTCAATGAGGAGATTTCCGCCAGGCAGGAGGAGCGTGATGCCCTCCAGCAGGAGATCAGCGAACTCGAGGCCAGCCGTAACGAGGCAAGTGAGGCGCTGGAGGCGACCCGCGGTGAGCTGGAAGGGGCCAGATCTGAGCTCGTCCAGGCTCGTGAGACGTTCAAGGACCTCGAACTCGCCATCCAGTTAGGCCGTGACGAGGTTGCCGAGATCGAGTCTCAGATCGAATCCCGCCAGTCCCAGCTCGAGCGTCTGGAAGGGCAGCTCGATAACTGGCGCAACGAGCTGTCACGTCTGGAGGAGAGCGTAGAGACCCAGGGCGGTAACAACGCTGCCGGCCAGCAGGAGGCCAGTGTCCAGCAAGATGGCACTAATGCTGCCGCTCAGCAGCAAGCCGATTCTCAGGAGAGTGGTGCGGATCAGCAGGAGGCCGATGCCCCACAAGAAGGCAATGGGGGTGCCTTGGAGCAACAGGCCGAAGTCATGGAAGACGGCAATACCGACTGACCGTCACAGGACTTTCCATCAGCCACGACGGCGAGCCACTGGCTCGCCGTCGTGCGTTTGCAGGCATTGCATCGCAGGGCGACTGGCCGGGTATACTGATGTTTCTTGCCGCTTGCGTGGCAACCCCAACTGGATAAGGAGCGAGTCGTGATCGAAGGGGTCAAGCATATTGTTGCCGTGGCATCCGGCAAGGGCGGGGTGGGCAAGTCCACCGTGACCGTCAACCTGGCACTGGCCATGGCAGCTGAAGGCTATCGGGTAGGCATCCTGGATGCCGACATCTACGGTCCCAGCCAGGCACAGATGCTGGGGGTGGGCGAGGGCGTGCGTCCCCAGTCTGCAGGCGAGAACCGCTTCAAGCCGCTCGAGGCTCACGGCATCCAGGCCATGTCCATGGCCTTTCTGGTCGACATCCGCGAGCCCATGGTCTGGCGGGGACCCATGGTCGCCGGTGCCTTTCAGCAGATGCTCACCCAGACCGTCTGGGACAATCTCGACTATCTGTTCATCGACATGCCGCCGGGCACCGGCGACATCCAGTTGACCCTGGCCCAGAAGGTACCGGTGGATGGTGCGGTGATTGTCACTACCCCCCAGGACATTGCCCTGCTGGACGCACGCAAGGGTATCGAGATGTTCCGCAAGGTCAATGTGCCGGTGCTGGGGGTCGTGGAGAACATGAGCCTGCACATCTGCTCCAACTGTGGCCACAGCGAGCCGATCTTCGGCGAAGGTGGAGGCGAGCGTATTGCCCACGAGTACGAGACTCAGGTGCTCGGTCGTCTGCCGCTGACCCTGTCGATCCGCGAACAGGTGGATGGCGGGCGGCCTACGGTGGTGGCTGAGCCTGAGGGTGAGGTGTCCGCCACCTTCCGCGACATGGCGCGCCAGGTGGCCGAGCAGATTCGTGGTCAGGGTACCGAGGGGCCGGAGATCTCCTTCAGCGAGTGATCTGGCGACCCGATGCCTGCCGTGACCTTCCCTTCCGGGGCCGCTATGATGTGGCCCCGGTTTGTCGCCTGTTTACCCAGTTACAGTTCAGGACGCTTCGATGAGCATCAAATCCGACAAGTGGATACGCCGCATGGCCGAGCGGGAAGGCATGATCGAGCCCTTCGAACCCGAGCAGGTCCGCTACGAGAATGAGCGGCGGGTGATCTCCTACGGGACGTCCAGTTACGGCTACGACGTGCGCTGCGCCGACGAGTTCAAGGTATTCACCAATATCCACTCGGCGGTAGTGGATCCCAAGGGTTTCGACGAGAAGAGCTTTGTCGACATCAAGGGCGATGTCTGCGTGATCCCCCCCAACTCCTTTGCTCTGGCGCGCACCGTGGAGTACTTCCGTATCCCGCGCAGCGTGCTGACCATCTGCCTGGGCAAGTCCACCTATGCGCGGTGCGGCATCATCGTCAACGTCACGCCCCTGGAACCCGAATGGGAAGGGCATGTGACCCTGGAGTTCTCCAACACCACCAACCTCCCGGCGCGCATCTACGCCAACGAGGGGGTGGCGCAGATGCTGTTCCTGGAATCCGACGAGATCTGCGAGACGTCCTACAAGGACCGCGGTGGCAAGTACATGGGGCAGCGGGGGGTCACCCTGCCGCGGACGTGATCAAGTTGGAGAAATACGCCATGTACCTGTAGGAGCCTTGCTTGCAAGGCGAAAAGCGGCGTCTTCCGGCGCACTCATCGCGCTGCAAGCAGAGCTCCTACACGGCGAATTCCGAGACCACTTTATGCGCTCGGCGCTTAAAGCTTATTCCTCGTCCACTTCCTCGGCGGCATCCTGGTGCGAGAGCCGCATGCCGGTCGGTGGTAGGGCAACGCCGTCGATGGTGGCGCTGTCGCCCTTGAGCTGCAGGCGCCCCTCCAGGAACCAGCGCACGGCGATTGGGTAGATAAGGTGCTCCCGGGCCTGCACTTTCGCCTGGAGGCTGTCTTCCGTGTCGTCCTCGGTGACGGCCACCTCGGCCTGCAGAGCGACGGGCCCACCATCCAGTTCCTCGGTGACGAAGTGCACACTGCAGCCATGCAGGGCTACCCCATCGGCCAGGGCGCGGGCATGGGTATGCAGTCCGGGATAGTCCGGCAGCAACGACGGGTGGATGTTGAGCATGCGCCCCAGGAAACGGTTGACGAAGCGCGGCGTGAGAATGCGCATGAAGCCGGCCAGCACGATCAGATCGGGTTCGTGCCGCTCGATGACCTTGATCAGGGCGCCATCGTAGGCGTCGCGGCTGTCGTACTCGCGATGCGGCAGGGCCACGGCATCGATGCTCGCGTCCCGGGCACGCTTGAGTCCGTAGGCATCCGCTTGATTGGAGATCACCGCGACGATCTCGCCGCCCAGGGCGTCATGACGCTGGGCGTCGATCAGCGCCTGCAGGTTGCTGCCGCTGCCGGAGATCAGCACCACCACCCGGCGCGTCTCGCTGGGCTCGGGAGTGAAGGCGTTCAGGGTGTCGCTCTGATAGTCGGTGACGCTCATCAGATTTGCGCGGGATACCCGGTACTTTTAGTGCCGGGAGGGATAGCGCGTCGCCCGCAGGGCGACCTATGGCACCGCTCGTCCCGCTCCTCCTTTTACGTGGGTGGATGGTGTCTGATGATAGCCGTAGCCATCACCGCGTTGAATCAGGATGCAGTGGCGGTATGAGATACCCTGCACGGCCCCTTCGGGGGTCTGGATGTTGAAACTGCCCGTCTTGCGCACGGCTACACGGCCCGTATGCGTACCGGCCTTCTTGCCGGTGGGCACGATGGCTCGCACCATGTCGCCGGTCTGGAATCCCTTTACCTGCTTCTGGCGCGTCAGGTAGCCACGCGGAAAGCCGTGCCGGGTGAGACGGGTGCGCTGGTAGCTGCCACGCCCCATGGCCTTGATGATCAGCGCGGGGCGACTTGCATCGTAGAGCCGGTCGAACGGGCCGACGCAGGCGGCATCCAGGGCATGGGTTTTCGGGAGGTCAAGTCGCTGGCGGTTGTACTTGGTCAGGCCGCCGCTACCCACGCTGACAGGCAATTCAGTCGCCTTAAGTGCCTGGAACAGTGCCCAGCGCGTGGTGTTGACGGCGGTGGCATCGCGTAGCGGCTGCTTGAGCTGGCGCTGTATGCGTTCCCGCCGGGCCTCCGCCGCCAGGCCATTGGCCTTGAGGCGCTTCTTGAGTCCGCTGTCCTGGCGGAAGAAGGCGTCCAGTGAGTTGTTGTCCTTGGCCTGGTTGCAGGTGTGGCAACTTAGCGTCAGGTTGCTGATGCAGTTCGAGCCACCACGCGAGCGCGGCAGTACATGCTCCACTTCCAGCGGCGTGTCCTTGTCGCCGCAGTAGGCACACTCGCGGCCCCATTTCGCCAGCAGGTACTCGCGGACCTCGTAGCCCAGAAGCGTGCCTTGCTGGTATTCGACGTCGGAGATGTCGGGATTGTCGAGCTTCTGGGTATCAAAGCGCACCAGCTCCTGGCTGACGGCGGTGATCGGCGTCAGGCGGGTCAGCCGGTTGACCCAGGCCAGGACGGTATCGATGCGGTGTTGGAGGCTTGGCGCCAGCCAGCCGTCGCGTCGCGTGCGATTGTCGAAGCGCGGCGCCCGGTAGCGCAGGTTCTGGCTGCGCCGCCGGCGGCGAAACGCCCGGCGCTGATCCAGCGCCTGGCGGATCTGGAGGCCGCGATGCATCAGCTCGAACAGGCACAGGATATGGCGCTGGCCATCGTCGCTTTCGCGCATCAGTGCCAGCCCGGTGGTGCGACTGCCGGGATCGAGGCCCAGGCGCAGTGGCTGTCTCTCGCCACCCGCCCGATGCTTGAGCCGGATCGTGAACGGGTAGCGGCGATGCACCACCGCACGGCCTCGCTGAAGCAGCAGCCTTGCGCGCTTTTCGCTGCAAGGCATCAACGGCTGCTTCTGTTTGTCCAGTACGAAAACCGCCATGGCGATCTCCTTCGTGTTAGCGCCCTTACGGGCCTGGTGACGCGGATCGTTCGATCCGTCTCCCCTCGGGAATGTCGGCAACCGGCTCCTGCGTTTGTGCAGCGATCAGAACCTTCGGCGTTTTACCTTGCGCCCGAGGCGGCATACCGCAGCATGATCCTGACCTTCCAGTGCCCACCGCTGAGGAAGCACGGTGGGGTGGGTCTTGGCGACCTGTTGCCAACTTAGCGGGCAAATGCCGCTCTCCCTGGTCAACCCAGCTTGCTTTAACAAGCTCCCGCCTTCAGGTGGGGGTAGTTGACGCCTTGAGGTTCTCCAGCTGGACCTGCTCATCGGCATTGCCCCGTGCGGTGATTTCACCGATGCGGTGAACCGTCTCGCCGAGGGCTTGCAGATGGGCACGGGCTTGATCGGCCTTTTCCGCCGGGACGACGATGACCATACCGATGCCGCAGTTGAGTACGCGGTGCATCTCCCTCTCATCGACGTTGCCCCGCGTCTGGAGCCAGTCGAACACCGCCGGGCGCGTCCAGCTGGACGTATCGATGCGCGCCGCCAGAGTCTCGGGTAGTACACGGGGGAGGTTCTCGAGCAGGCCGCCCCCGGTGATGTGCGAGAGAGCATGCACCGGGATGTCGGTCTCCTTGAGCAACGACAGCAGCGGCTTGACGTAAATTCGCGTGGGCGCGAGCAGGGCCTCGCCGAGCGACCGGCCGTCGATGGCGGTATCCAGCGCCGACTCGCTGACCTCAAGGATCTTGCGGATCAGCGAGTAGCCGTTAGAGTGGGGGCCGGAGGATGCCATGCCCAGCAGTACGTCACCCTCGCCGACCTGCTTGCCGTCGAGGATCTTCGATTTTTCCACCACGCCAACGCAGAAGCCGGCGAGGTCATAGTCGCTGCCCTCGTACATGCCAGGCATCTCGGCCGTCTCGCCGCCCACCAGGGCGCAGCCGGCCCGCTCGCAGCCCTCACCGATACCGGTCACCACATCGGCGGCGATATCCACGTCCAGCTTGCCCGTGGCATAGTAGTCAAGGAAGAACAGTGGTTCCGCCCCGGCCACCACCAGATCGTTGACGCACATGGCCACCAGGTCGATGCCGATGGTGTCATGGCGGCCCAGGTCCATGGCCAGGCGCAGCTTGGTGCCGACGCCGTCGGTGCCGGAGACCAGCACGGGCTCCCGGTAGCCGGCCGGCAGTTCGCACAGCGCGCCGAAACCGCCCAGCCCGCCCATGACCTCGGGGCGGGATGTGCGTTTGGCGACGCCCTTGATGCGATCGACCAGGGCATTGCCGGCATCGATGTCGACGCCGGCATCCTTGTAACTGAGCGACGCCCCGCTAGGGCGATGGGTGGAATCGGTCATGACGCTTCCTGTATGAAATGGCGGTCGCAGGACGACGCGCAGCGGTCAGATTGGGGCAGAGAATTGTAGCATCACGGCGCGCAGCTGGCAGCCGGTCCAGCCACGCCGCACACAGGGAGGAGACGATGCACAGGCAGTGGTGGGTGGTGGCCGCAGTCGCGGCGATAGGGTTGTGGTTCGTGATCAGTATCGAGCCGGTGCTGATGCCTTTCTTCGTCAGCATGATCCTGGCCTATCTGGGCGATCCCCTGGCCGACCGCCTCGAGGCTCGCGGCCTCTCGCGTCGCCTTGCGGTTTCGCTGGTATTCCTGCTGCTTTCGCTTGCTATCGTGCTCACCTTGCTGTTGGTGGTGCCGATACTGGGCCGACAGCTTGGCCAGCTGATCGAATCGCTGCCGGCGGTGCTCAACTGGCTCCAGCAGACGGTGGTGCCACATATTCAGGCACTGACAGGCATGGACCTCTCCACCGATATCGACCAGATGCGTCAGGCGATCGTCGACAACTGGAAGGAGACCGGGACCTTCGCCGCCACTGTGCTGGCGCAGGCCTCGCGTTCCGGCCTGGCGCTGGTCGCCTGGATCGGCAACCTGGCGCTGATCCCCGTGGTCACCTTCTACCTGCTGCTGGACTGGGACGTTCTGGTCGCTAAGCTGCGCGGCTTGCTCCCGCGCAGCTGGGAGCCGGCGGCGGCTCGCCTTGCCGGTGAATGTGACGAGGTGCTGTCCGCCTTCCTGCGCGGCCAGCTGATCGTCATGCTTTGCCTCGGCGTGATCTATGCGGTGGGGTTGACCCTGCTCGGCGTACGTTTCGGCCTGCTGATCGGCCTGCTCGCGGGGCTGGCCAGTATCGTCCCCTACCTCGGGGTGATCGTGGGGATCTC
Source organism: Pseudomonadota bacterium (assembly GCA_051751285.1). Taxonomy (GTDB): domain Bacteria; phylum Pseudomonadota; class Gammaproteobacteria; order Pseudomonadales; family Halomonadaceae; genus Halomonas. Next base: position 27,711 of record JBNJKT010000010.1, read on the forward strand.
GGTGGCCGGGGTAGTGGCGTTCTTCCAGTTCGGCGACTGGTTGATACTGCTCGGCGTCGCGGGGGTGTTCGGTTTCGGTCAGCTGGTGGAGAGCGTGGTGCTGCAGCCCAAGTTGCTTGGTGACAAGATCGGTCTGCATCCGGTGGCCGTGATCTTTGCCGTGCTGGCCGGAGGACAGCTGTTCGGATTCACCGGGGTGTTGCTGGCGCTGCCCGTGGCCGCCGTGCTGATGGTAGTGTTGCGTTATCTCTTCGAGCACTACAAGAACAGCACCTTGTATGACGCCGGACGTGAACGTGGCCACGACGAGGAGTCGCCATGAGCCGAATACCCACGCAGTTGCCGCTGGGCGTGGGGTTACGCGACGATGCCACCTTCGGCAATTTCTACCCCGGGCCCAATGCCACCCTGGTCGACCGGTTGGTTCATCAACTCGACGACGACGGTGAACCCTTTCTCTATGTATGGGGGGCCTCCGGCACCGGGCGCAGCCACCTTCTGCAGGCCGCTTGTCACGAGGCCTCCGATCGCGACTGTCGGGCGCTTTACCTGCCGTTGTCTGAACTCGGCCACTTCCCGCCGCTGATGCTCGAGGAGATCGAGCGCCTGGATCTGGTGGCAATCGATGACCTCGACCAGGTGGCGGGGCGCAAGCGCTGGGAGGAGGCGTTGTTCCACGCCTTCAACCGCCTGCGCGATGCCGGCAAGCGCCTGCTGATCGCTGCCGAGGCACCGCCACGCCAGCTACCCATAAAGCTGCCCGACCTGGCCTCGCGCCTCACCTGGGGCATGACCTTCCAGCTGCAGGGGCCCGATGATGCCGGTCGCCTGGCCGCGCTTCAACTGCGGGCTCGGAGACGTGGCATGCAATTGCCCGACGAGGTGGCCCGCTACATACTGCATCGCGGGCCGCGCCGCCTGGACGCGCTTTTCGACACCCTGGCGGTTCTGGATCGGGCCTCGCTATCGGCCCAGCGCAAGCTGACCATTCCCTTCGTCAAGCAGGCGCTAGGCTGGTGAGCGCATCACTCTTTGTCAACGATGTAATTGGATGTTGAGCTCCTGGCCATGACCCAGGCTGACCTGCTGAATGACCACGCGAGTCTCGCCGGTGGACGGATCCCGGCCACTGCCCGACACATAAAACTCACCGGCCGGCAGACCAGTGATGCGGAAGTAGCCGTTGCCGTCAGTACGTGTGGTGTGGGTGTACTCGCGAGCCCGGGGATCCGCACGCTCCACGGCGTTTCCCGCCAGGGCCTGCTCCGCGGCCTCGGCGGAATAGGTGGTCACCGGCGCCACGGCGACGCCTGCGTTTGCCACGGGGCGGCCACCCAGCAGCAGACGTCCGCTGATCACGCCGCTGCCGCTCTTCTCCAGGGCGCCATACTCATCGGCGGAGAAGGCCACCTGGCGGGTGACCCGCTTGGTAGTGGAGGGCGGCTCGGCCTCTGGTATCTCGCGTGGCGCTTGCGCCTCTGGTATCTCGCGTGTCTCGCCTGGCACCTCCGTGCCGCGCTCGATCACCTCGACGCGCTCGCGTTCACCGGCGGGATAGCGCGGCTCGATGATCTGGCAGCCGGCCAGCGAGAGCCCCAGCAGGGCCGGTAGAATCCAAGGTTTCATCTTCATTCTCCCTGCAAGTGGAGGATGCCCCGGGCCGGGGAGCAAAGTACCCGGTGAGCATAACGCAAAAGGGCCGCCGATCATCGATCGGCGGCCCTTTTGTGATCAAGCTGGCGCCGGCATTGCCGGCGCCGTCAGGCTTACTTGGCTGCCTTGGTGGCAGTCTCGGTCGCCTGCTTGACGTTGTCTTCGGTGAGCTTCTGGCTCTGCTGCACGAAGTCCTGCTGCAGGGAGACGACCTTCTCGGTATCGCCCTTCAGGCGCTCGGTCAGGTCCTTGGCGACCTTCTGCTGGCCTTCCATGTAGGTGCGCAGGCCTTCGGCATCCTTGACGTTCAGCAGGCTGCGGAGCTGCGCCATGCCGGTGTCGGTGTAGGCCTTGCTGGCATCCAGCTGGGCATTGACCAGCTTCTCGGTGTAATCCACGGACAGGGCGGCGTAGGCGCGAGCCGGACCGAAGAACATGGATTCGAACTGTTCGGTGAACTGCTTGGTGTCGAAGTTTTGCATCGTGAGTCCCTCCCGGGGATTTCGGATCAATTCGAAGGCCGTGGCGGTCTGCCGATGCCTTCTGCGTCTCTGTTGCGATGCACAATAGCAAAGTGATTGGTGCAGTGCAACATGCTTTCTTTCTTTTTCTCGTCGGGAGTGCTCTTGCAAGGCCGACCGCCTGACGCCATGTTGAGGAGAGCGTCATTCACGAAGAATACGAGGAGCGGGACATGAGCGACCATCGCATAGAGCGCGACAGCATGGGCGAGCTGGAGGTGCCTAGAGAGGCTCTCTACGGTGCCCAGACCCAGCGCGCCGTGAACAACTTCCCGGTCTCCGGTCAGACGATGCCCACGGCGTTTATCCATGCCATTGCCCGTATCAAGCTGGCGGCGGCGCGGGTCAACGCCGCATTGGGACTGCTCGACGCTGAGCGTGCCGATGCCATCGTCGCCGCTGCCGAAACGGTGGTGCGTGGCGAGCACGACGAGCAGTTCCCGATAGATGTCTTCCAGACCGGTTCGGGCACCTCCAGCAACATGAACGTCAACGAGGTGTTGGCCCACCTGGCCAGCCGTGATGGTCTCGACGTGGGACCCAATGACCACGTCAACATGGGGCAGTCGAGCAACGACGTGATTCCCACGGCGATCCATGTGTCGGCCGCACTGGCGGTGACCCGCCAGTTGCGTCCGGCACTCGAGCACCTGCGCGAGACTCTCGACACGCGTGCCGCGGAACTCGACGACGTGGTCAAGACCGGGCGCACCCACCTGATGGACGCCATGCCGTTGCGCATGAGTCAGGAGTTGGGGGGCTGGTCGAGCCAGGTGGGGCAGGCCATTGAACGTCTGGACAGTGCCCTGGTGCGGCTCTGTCGCCTGGCCCAGGGGGGCACGGCGGTGGGCACCGGCATCAATGCCCATCCCGAGTTCGCCGCGCGCATGGCGCGCGACCTGAGTGAGCAGACGGGGCTGTCGTTCTCGCCAAACGATAGTTTCTTCGCAAGCCTCGCCTCCCAGGACGCGGCGGTGGAACTCTCCGGGCAGCTGAGGGGCCTGGCCTGTGTGGTGATGAAGATCGCCAATGACCTGCGCTGGATGAACTCCGGGCCGCTGGCCGGGCTGGGTGAGATCGAACTGGAGGCCCTGCAGCCCGGCAGCTCGATCATGCCCGGCAAGGTCAATCCGGTGATTCCGGAGTCCGCCGCCCAGGTCGCCGCCCAGGTGATCGGGCTCGATACGGCGGTAACGGTGGCCGGGCAGAGCGGCAACTTTCAGCTCAACGTCATGCTGCCGCTGGTCGCCAACAACCTGTTGACCTCGATCACCCTGATGACCAATACCTCGCGGCTGCTGGCCGACCGCGCCATCGACACCTTCAAGGTGCGTCATGACAACCTTGAAGGGCCACTGGCGCGCAACCCCATCCTGGTCACGGCGCTGAACTCGGTGATCGGCTACGACGCTGCGGCTTCCATCGCCAAGCAGGCCTATCAGGCGGGGCGGCCGATCATCGAGGTGGCCGAGGAGCAGACCGATCTTTCGCGGCAGGAGCTAGAGCGGCTGCTCGACCCCGCCGCGCTGACGCGAGGCGGCGTGCCCGAGTAGAGGTGAATTCGCTGGCGGCCCGGTCATCGCCTGGGCCGGTGGTCGTCTTTCGTGAATGCCTGCTTCGGATGGTCAGAGCGCCTTGCGACGCAGCAGGCCGGTAATTCCCTCGCCGATCAGCACCAGTACGACGATGGCGATCAGGATGGTGGCGACCGTCTGCCAGGCGAAAGTGTCGATGGAGCCCTGCAGGATCACGCCGATACCGCCGGCCCCGACCAGCCCGAGTACCGTGGACTCGCGGATGTTGATGTCCCAGCGCAGGATAACGATGGCGAAGAAGGCCGGCATCACCTGGGGGACGACGGCATAGGCGATCACCTTCGCCTTGGAGGCCCCCGTTGCTTCCATGGCTTCCACCGGGCGACGGTCGATCTCCTCGATGGCTTCACCCATCAGCTTGCCGATGAAGCCCACCGAGCGGAACATGATGGCCAGTATCCCGGCCAGCACCCCGGGGCCGAATATCGCCACGAAAAGCAGCGCCCAGATGATGGTGTTCACCGAGCGGCTGGAGACCAGGATGAAGCGCCCCAACCACAGGCAGGCACGATTGGGCGTGGTGTTCTGGGCGGCGATATAGGAGACCGGCAGGGCGATGAAGATGGTCAGCATGGTGGCAAGCGTGGCGATATGCACGGTCTCGATCATGGCATTGACTATCTCGCCGAGGCGGCTCGGGTCCGGCGGCCACATGCGTCCCCCCAGACTCGAGATCTGATTGGGGGCATCCCAGACCCAGGGCCAGAAGATGTCGATGTCGCGGACTGCCCAGACAACCAGCATCAGCGTCACCAGCATCACGGCGTAGCGGATGAGTTGCTCTCTGGGATTGTGGCGTCGCCAGATGCGATCGGCGAGCAGGTCGGCATCCTTTACCATATCTTCTTCCTTACCCAGCCGCTGACGCCCTCGCTGATCAGGATCACGGCAATGATCACCAGCAGGATGGCGAAGGCGAAATCATAGTCATAGCGCCCGAAGGCATTCATCAGGGTGCTGCCGATGCCGCCTGCGCCAACGATACCCACCACCGCGGAGGCGCGCAGGTTGCTGTCGAGCTGGTACATGGAGAGCCCCACCTGACGCGGCAGGATCTGCGGGAAGACGGCATAGTAGAGCGTGGCCAGATAGCCGGCGCCCGTGGCGCGCATGGCCTCGACCTGGCCCCAGTCGATCTCCTCGATCTCCTCGGCGAGCAGCTTGCCGACGAAGCCGATGGAGTAGAGGGTCAGGGTCAAAATTCCCGCCAAGGGGCCGAAGCCCACCGCGGCGACGAAGAGGATAGCGACGATTACCGGATGGAAGCTGCGCGAGACGATGATCACCGATCGCCCCAGTAGGTAGACGGGCAAGGGCGCGATGTTGCGTGCCGCCATCACCGCAAAGGGGATCGACAGCAGCACCCCGAGCAGAGTAGCGAGGATGGCGATCTGCAGGCTCTCCGTGAAGCCGGTCAGCAGCAGGTCGAAGCGCGAGAAGCTTGGCGGGAAGCCGCCGCCGAAGATACGCGCCGCCCGGGGCAGCCCTTCGCTGATGCGTTCCCAGTTGAAGGGCAGGGTGGCGAAGGCCCACACCAGATAGAACGCCAGCACTGCCAATAGACCATAGCGCAGCAGGGGATTGGCGATGAAGGGCGGCTTGCGCCAGGTCCGCGGCGTTGACGTGGTGGTACTGTCAGGTCGCGTCATGGCGGACCTCTTCTCCGGATGCTTGCGAGCCGTCCTGCGGGGTGGCGGTCTCGTCCTCCGGCGATTCGATACCACCGTAGATGGCGTCCAGTGCCTCCTGGTCGAAGTCGGCGGGGGCGCCATCGAAGATCATGGTGCCGTGTCGCAGACCGACGATACGGTCGGTATAGGCCCTGGCCTGGGCCACGTTGTGAATGTTGATCAGCACCGGCAGCGACAGCTCGCTGGCCAGGCTCTGCAGCAGCACCATGATCTGTTCTGAGGTACGCGGGTCCAGGGAGGCCGTGGGCTCGTCGGCCAGCAGCACCTCCGGTTCCTGCATCAGGGCGCGCACCACGCCAACCCGCTGGCGCTCGCCGCCGGAGAGTTCATCGGCGCGCTTGTTGGCGTAGTGGGCGATACCCACCCGCTCCATCAGCTTGAAGGCGCGCTCGATATCCGTGGCAGGGTAGCGGCGGCTGATGGCCTGGAAGAGGCTGACATAGCCCAGTCGGCCGGAGAGCACGTTCTCCATCACGGTAAGGCGATCGATCAGATTGAAGCCCTGGAAGACCATGCCGATCTTGCGTCGGGCACGTCGCAGTTCGCCATGCCTGAGATCGACGAGTTCGGTGCCGTTGAGCTTGATCGAGCCCGAGGTAGGCTCGACGAGTCGATTGATGCAACGGAGCATGGTGCTCTTGCCGGCGCCAGAGGCACCGACGATGGCCACCACGCTGTTGTCCTCTACGCTCAGATCGAGCCCCTTGAGTACGGGCTCGTCGTGTCCGTAGCGCTTGATCAGGTTGGATATCTCTAGCATCGGCGGGTCCGGGCGGGCGAAGGGTCAACGAGACAGCGACGCCGACCTCGTCGGGAAGGCCGGCGTCGAGGAGTCAGTGAAGCTTACTGGAGATTGTCGGGGGTGTATTCGACCCCGTTGGCATTCTGGATGGTGCGAATGACCTTCCAGTCTTCCTGATAATTGATGGGGATGAACTTCTCGACCCCTTCGAACTCCTCGCCGAGCTCGGTACCGGCGAACTCGAAGCTGAAGAAGGCCTCCTCGATCTTGTCGACCAGATCGGGATGCAGGTTATGGGCATGGTTGTAGGACGTCGTCGGGAAGCGGTCGGACTCGTAGATGATCTTGACGTCTTCCGGGTCATAGAGGTCGCGGGCCGCCATGCGCTCCACCACTTCCGAGGCCACCGGGGCGGCGTCGTAGTCCTGAGCCACCACGCCGAGCATGGACTGGTCGTGGCTGCCGGAGTAGACCACCTCGTAGTCCTCGCCGGGCACGATGCCCATCTCGGGAAATAGGGCGCGCGGCGCCTGGTTGCCCGAGTTGGAGGTCGGCGAGGTGTGGGCGACTCGCTTGCCCTCGAGGTCCGTTATTTCGTCGATGCCGGAATCCACGTGGGTATACAACTGCAGGGTATAGCCGAAGCGACCATCGTCGGAGCCCATCAGGGCGAAGGGCACGGCACCGGCCAGGTTGACGGCGAAGGGGGTCGGACCCGTCGAGAAGCCGGCGATGTGCAGGCGGCCGCTGCGCATGGCCTCGACCTGGGCCGAGTTGGACTGTACGGCAAAGAAACGCACGTCACGTTCCGTCACCTCCTCGAGATGATCGATGAAGGGTTGCCAGATGTCCGAGTAGATGGCGGGGTCTTCCACCGGCGTATAGGCAAAGATCAGGGTGTCGGGGTTGGCCCACTCCGACTCGTCCTGCGGGAGGTCGGCTACCATGTCGCCGTTCCTGTCACAGTAGAGATCGGCCAGGGCGCCGCGCTCACAGTCCTCCTGAGCATGGGCCTGGTTGGCGGCCAACAGGGCAAGGGGCAGCAGCGAAGAAGAGAGGGCCAGCTTGGCCAACGAGCGCTTTCCAGATCGGTTGGGATGATGAATCATGGCGTGTCTCCTGAGATTATTGTTGTACAGCGCGTTCGGTTTTCGACATATCGACGATCGATTCCGAACAGCTCTTTCTAATCTAGAGTTTGTGACAAAACCATGTCAAACACTTTCCCGCCCGCGTCGCGTCATCGATGTAACCGCTACCTGCTGATGCGCCACGGTCATAGCCAGGCCAACCAGCAGGGGCTGATCATCAGTTCGCCGGAACGCGGTCTAGCCGGTTTCGGACTCTCGCCCATTGGCCGTGACCAACTCGATGAACTCCTGGCCGAGTGGCGCTGGGATCCCCCCAGCCGAATTCTGCACTCGGATTTTCGGCGCACCACCGAGACGGCAGAGCGCGTGGCGCGCCACTTTGGGCTGCGTCTGGAGCCCGAACGACGACTTCGCGAGCGACACTTCGGTGACTTCGAGGGGGAAGGGGATGCGCGTTACGCCGAGGTGTGGGCTCACGACGCCCGCGACCCGGCCCACACTCACGCCGGGGTGGAGGCCGTCACCGAGGTGGCCGCTCGCACCACGGGCCTGATCGCCGAGCTGGAACAGCGCCACCGGGGAGAGACGTTTCTGCTGGTCAGCCACGGCGACCCCTTGCAGATTCTGTTGACCGCCCTGGAAGGCGGGGATCTGAAACGGCACCGCGAGCGGGTGTCGCTTGCGCCGGCCAGCATCACGCTATTGTGATGGCGCCATGGGGCAGCGCGTCAGGCACTGCGTAGCGACCGCGACGGGTCCCGAGCAGCGCCGACACGCTCGGCAGGAGGGAGCGGGCTGTCCTCGCCCAGGCCAAGGCGATCGTTCAGGTAGTTGGCCAGGCGCCGGGTCTGGACGGCATTGAGGTGCAGCGCCAGCTTGGTCCGCCGCCACAGGATGTCCTCCAGCGACCGTGCCCACTCCTGTTCGACCAGGTAATCCACCTCAGCAGCGGTCAGGCCGGCGCCGAAGGCCGGCCCCAGGGCGGACTGGGACCCCTTGTCGTCGAGGAAGATGCGGCACAGCGACCCGTAGGTGCGCGCATAGCGGCGCGCCTGGAAGGCATCCAGGAACGGATACTCCTCGAGCAACTGCGCCGCGAAGGTGGCCTGGTCACCGATATCGCCACCGGGCAGCGGCGTCTCCTCCGTCCAGGGGGCGGTCATCGCCGGCAAGTGAGGCGCGAGCATTTCTAGCACCGCTTCGGCCAGCTTGCGATAGGTGGTGATCTTGCCGCCGAACACCGAGAGCAGCGGCGCGCCCCGGGTATCGAGGTCCAGGGTGTAGTCGCGCGTCATGGCCGAGGGGGCGGTGGATTCGTCATCGCACAGCGGGCGCACCCCGGAGAAGGTGCGGATCACGGCGCTGCGCGCAAGCTGGGTGCGGAAGTGGGTGTTGACCACCGAGAGCAGGTAGTCGATCTCTTCCTCGCTGGCTTCGACGCGCGACGGGTCCCCTTCGTAGCGGCGATCGGTGGTGCCGATCAGGCTGAAGTCTTCCTCGTAGGGCAGCACGAAGACGATGCGCCGATCGCTGTTCTGCAGGATGTAGGCGCGGTCGTCGCGATTCAGGCGAGGCACGATGAGGTGGCTACCCTGGATCATGCGAACAGCGTAGCGCGACTGACGTTGCGCCTGGTGGCGTACCACCTGCTCGACCCAGGGACCAGCCGCGTTGACCAGCGTTCGACAGCGGCGAGTCAGGCGCTGGCCGGAGTCGATTTCCTCGAGGGCCACTTCCCACTCGCCGTCGACTTCCCGGGCGCCTGTACAGCGTGTGCGAACCCGAATCTCGGCCCCGTTGCGGCGGGCCTGGATGGCGTTGAGTACCACCATGCGGGCGTCCTCCACCCAGCAGTCCGAGTATTCGAAGCCGCGGGTAATGTCCGTGGCCAGGCCCTGATGCGCTGAGAGCCTGACACTGCGCGAGCCCGGTAACGTCTCGCGCTTGCCGAGATGGTCGTAAAGAAACAGACCGGCCCGAAGCATCCAGGCCGGTCGCAGGTGCGGACGATGCGGCAGGATGAAGCGCAGTGGCCAGATGATATGGGGCGCCTTGGCAAGCAGTACCTCGCGCTCGCGAAGGGCTTCGCGCACCAGCCGAAATTCATGGTGCTCCAGGTAGCGAAGGCCACCGTGGATCAGCTTGCTGCTGGCCGAGGAGGTGGCGCCGGCGAGGTCCCCCTGTTCGCACAGTCCGACCGACAGGCCGCGCCCGGCCGCATCATTGGCGATACCGGTGCCGTTGATGCCGCCGCCGATCACGAAGAGGTCGAGTACTTCATCTGATGTGTTATCCATGGAATCTCCCCCCGGCGCTGGCCCGGACCTCTAGGATGTTTGAATTCGAAAATAGACGAAAATCAAACGAACATCAAGGCGCGTCATGGCGCCCTGGTGTCTTGCCGAAGGGGGAGTGCAGGCGGATGTGCCGTATGTAGAGCGCAAGGAGTAAAGCGCTGTCAGGCGCGGCCTTAGGCGATATGCAGTGTCACATCGTGCTGCTTCAGGAGGCGCAGGATGGCCTCGGGCGGCTCGCGGTCAGTGAACAGGGCGTCGAGCTGTGCCAGGTTGCCCTGACGCACCACCGGGTTACGCTGGAACTTGGAGTGATCGGTGGCCAGGAAGATCTTTCGGGAATTGCGGATAATGGCCTGGGCGACGCGCACTTCCTGGTAGTCGAACTCCAGCAGGGAGCCATCCTCGTCGATGCCGCTGATGCCGATGATGCCGTAGTCGACCTTGAACTGATTGATGAAGTCGATAGTTGCCTCGCCGATGATGCCGCCATCCCGGGAGCGGACCTCGCCGCCGGCGATGATCACATTGAAGTCATCCTTGTGCTGGAGGATCGCCGCCACGTTGAGGTTGTTGGTGATCACCTCCAGTCCCTGGTGGTCCAGCAGCGCCTCGGCGATGACCTCGTTGCTGGTCCCGATGTTGATGAACAGCGACGAGTGGTCGGGAATATGTCGAGCGAGCAGCTCGGCGATTCGCTGCTTGGCCTCGAGGTTGAGGGTCTTGCGTGTCGAGTAGGCGGTATTGACGGTGCTCGACTCCAGGCCTGCGCCACCGTGAACCCGGCGAATGCGCCCTTCGGTAGAGAGCGTGTTGAGGTCGCGACGAATGGTCTGGGGCGTGACCGTAAAATGCTCGGTGAGCTGCTCGATGCTGGCATACCCCTGGCGGCGCACCAGCTCGATGATGGCGTCCTGGCGTTGCTGCTGGTTCATGGCATCTCCTTGGTTAAGCATGATTCTACTGCATTTTCGCTGCTTGGGGGATGGTCATGCAGACGTGGAGTCGTTAACTGCGACGAGTCTTCCTGCTCTCTACAACCGCCATTGCGCCATGACCCTCTTTATCAGGATCTCGCGTTTACATGATTCGAGAACCTGTGAGCTCAGGCAGAGTGATCGAATGTGAAAAGAAGCGGCAATTTAAAGTTGCAAAAACAACACGGGGGCGTCACGATTCGGGTGGGGATGTTCGATATCGATCATATTGAGTGTTCTCTATCCTACAATGATTAACAAGGAGATGGCCCCATGGCTGCAAAACGTATCCTGCTGTTGGTCGGCGACTTCGCCGAAGACTATGAGGTGATGGTTCCCTTTCAGGCCCTTCAGATGGTGGGCCATCAGGTGGACGCCATCTGCCCCGGTAAAACGAAGGGCGAGAAGGTAAAGACCGCCATTCACGACTTCCAGGGCGACCAGACCTACACCGAGAAACCGGGGCATGAGTTTGCCCTCAACGCTACCTTCAAGGACGTCAAGGCGGCCGACTACGATGCCTTGGTGATTGCCGGCGGCCGGGCCCCGGAGTACCTGCGGCTCGATCCCGAGGTGATTGCGCTGGTGCGCCACTTCGCCGACGAGAACAAACCCCTGGCGGCCATCTGCCACGGTGCTCAGGTGCTGGCTGCTGCGGAGGTCATCGAAGGTCGTCGCATTTCTGCCTATCCCGCCTGTGCCCCGGAAGTACGACTGGCCGGTGGCACTTACGCCGACATCGCCATCGATGGCGCCGAAACCGACGGCAATCTGGTCACTGGACCGGCCTGGCCAGCGCACCCGGCCTGGCTGGCGCAATTCCTCGAGGTCCTGGGAACACGCATCACTCTCTAATCCCCTCTCCGGGCCAGCTGTCACGAGAGCGCCGCCAGTCGGCGCTCTCTGCGTTGGGGGTGGTTCCTGGGTTGCCGTCGGAAGATTCAATAACGAACATTGTGAAGCGCTAATCGTATCGCCCCTGGCCAATCGACACGGTTGGAGCATGATGGATTTTTCATGATCTGGTGTGATAGACAAAAGTATGATAGTAATAAAATCCATATAAAACAGTGTATTGTACACATCCCTGATGTTTTTGATACGGCCCTCTTGCTGCGTTCGGAAAGATACACTAATGTTCGAAATCGAACCTTGCCGTCGCGTTGTACTCCGCAAAGGCGTGCGGCACAGAGCCTCGGCAGGATACGGTTTTCCGTCAGACACTCAGATGTTGCGTTTTGTAAGTCATCAATCCCGCTCGCGACCTGGGACTACGCCTGGCGCATCATCTGCTGCCCGTTGCCGGCAATGGGGATCGAAGTGGGAAATATGCCTGGGTGCCCATCGTGGGATTATTGATCGGCGGCGTTGTCGGTGGCCTCTTCTAACGCTATGTCTTTATCCCGGTACCCCGGATACCTCTGATGCCTCAGTAAGGGATTGATGGACATCAGCAGACAACAAGAAAGCAACAATTGAGCCACTATCCGATCCGACAATTCCGAGGAGAGAACCCATGAAAAAACAATACATCATGTCATTCGATCAGGGCACCACCAGCTGTCGCGCCATCCTCTTCGATCGTGACGCCCAGATCGTGGGTATCGCCCAGAAGGAGTTCAAGCAGCACTACCCGACGCCGGGCTGGGTGGAACACGATGCCATGGAAATCTGGGGCAGCCAGATGGGGGTGGCCCGAGAAGTGCTTGAGACCCAGGGCATCAAGCCCTCCGAGGTGGCGGCGATCGGCATCACCAACCAGCGGGAGACCACGGTAGTCTGGGATCGTCACACCGGGAAGCCCGTGCACAACGCCATCGTCTGGCAGGATCGCCGCACCGCGGCCCTGTGTGACGAGCTCAAGGCGCGCGGACTGGAGGACTACATTCGCGAGACCACCGGCCTGGTGGCGGATGCCTATTTCTCGGGCACCAAGATTCGCTGGATCCTGGACAATGTCCCGGGAGTTCGCGAGCGGGCGGAAAACGGCGACCTGCTGTTCGGGACCATGGATACCTGGCTGGTCTGGAACCTGACCCGCGGAGAGCGTCATGTGACCGACTACAGCAACGCCTCGCGGACGCTGCTCTACAACATCCGCACCCTGGAGTGGGACAAGCGCATGCTGGAGGAGCTCGATATTCCGGAAGCCATGCTGCCCGAGGTTCGGCCCTCCAGCGAGGTCTACGGAACTACCGGGGCCGAGATGTTCGGGGGGGCTAGGGTGCCCATCGCCGGTATTGCCGGCGATCAGCAGGCGGCCCTGTTCGGGCAGGCCTGCTTCGAGAAGGGGATGGTCAAGAACACCTACGGCACGGGCTGTTTCTTGCTGATGAACACGGGCGAAACGCCTGTGGCTTCCAATTCCGGCCTGCTGACCACCATCGCCTGGGGGGTTAATGGCAAGGTCAACTACGCCCTGGAGGGCTCCATCTTCATTGCCGGGGCGGCCGTGCAGTGGCTGCGTGATGAATTCAAGCTCATCGATTCGGCCGAAGATTCGGAATACTACGCCGGCAAGGTGGAAGATTCCGGCGGGGTCTACGTAGTGCCAGCCTTCGCGGGACTGGGAGCCCCCTACTGGGACATGTATGCACGCGGTGCGATCTTCGGGATCACCCGCGGAACCCGCAAGGAGCACATCATTCGCGCCACGCTGGACTCCCTGGGTTACCAGACCAAGGATGTCATCGATGCCATGCAGGCCGATTCCGGGATCACGCTCAAGTCCCTGCGCGTGGACGGGGGAGCCGTGGCCAACAACGTCATGATGCAGTTCCAGGCCGACATGCTGGGCGTCAACGTGGATCGCCCCAGGATCACCGAGACCACCGCCCTGGGGGCGGCCTATCTGGCCGGCATCGCCGTGGGCCTCTGGACGCAGGACGAGGTGGTCAACAAGGGCATGGTGGAGCGCACATTCGAGCCGCAGATGGATAGCGAATGTCGCGAACGCGCCTACAGGGGATGGAAGAAGGCCGTTCGCCGCACCATGGACTGGGAGCGGGAAGACGAGGAGTAAGACGTTTCGTCAGCACGTGTTTCCCCGGATCGTCCCGACGAGTATCAGGGGCGGCCTCCAGGCACCTGTCGGTGTCCGCCGGACAGGATCTTAGCCATCTGTGAAGGGACCCCTTCATGCAATTGCGCGACAGCAATATCGAGAAACTTTCCCGCGAGACCTTCGATGTCCTGATCATCGGTGGCGGCATCAATGGCGCCTCAGCCGCCGCCGCCCTGGCTGGCAAAGGCGTCAGGGTCGGCTTGATCGACCGCGGAGATTTCGCCGGCGAGACCAGCATGCACTCCTCCAATCTGGTATGGGGTGGCATCAAGTACATGGAGAGCTACGACTTCCCGCTGGTTCGCAAGCTCTGCAAGAGCCGCAACCACCTGATCAAGAGCTTTCCTTCCACGGTCCAGGAGATCCGTTTCCTGACTACCATCGCCAGGGGCTTTCGCTATCATCCGCGCTATCTCTGGGCCGGCAGCTGGCTCTACTGGCTGATGGGCAATGCCTTCACGCGGATTCCGCGCTTCCTGAAACCGTCTGCCATCAAGGAGCGGGAGGGGATCATCGATACCCGGGACTCCATAGGCGGCTTCGAGTATTCCGATGCCTATCTGCACGACAATGACGCCCGCTTCGTCTTCAATTTCGTGCGCACCGCGCTGAACTATGGGGCCATGGCGGCCAACTATGTCGAGTCCCGGGGCTCACGACGGGAGAATGGTGTCTGGGTCACGCGTGCCCGCAACGTCATGAACGACGCCACCTTCGAGATTCGCTCAAGGGTGTTGATCAATGCCGCGGGGCCCTGGGTCGATCAGCACAATGAATCGACCGGGCAGAAGCCCGGCCACCATCACGTCTACTCCAAGGGCATCCACCTGATCGTGCCACGGCTGACCGACAGCAAGCGCGTGCTGGCGTTCTTTGCCGACGACGGACGGCTTTTCTTCGTTATCCCCATGGGGCAGCGCACCTGCATCGGTACCACCGACACTCGAGTGGAGATCCCCGAGGTGCATGTTACCGACGAGGATACCCAGTTCGTGCTGGACAACATCAACAAGCGCCTGCAACTGGAAAGGCCGCTGGGCAGGGAGGATATCATCGCGACTCGCTGCGGGGTTCGGCCCCTAGCGGTCAAGGCCAGCGCGGGTGGAGGTCGCGACTTTCTGCAACTCTCGCGCAAGCATGCCATCGATACCGACGATGCCGAGGCGCATATCAGCATCTTCGGCGGCAAGCTCACCGACTGCCTGAACGTCGGGGAAGAGATCGTCGGCGAGGTTAAGCGCCTCGGTGTCTCGGTGCCGTATCCGGACTATCGCTGGTACGGCGAACCTTCCGAATCGGTCCGGAGGGAGTTTCTCCATCAGGCCGAATTGATGGAGCTTGACGTCATGACCTCGCCGGAGGCTTCCGAGCCGCTGACGGCGCGTCTGTGGCGGCGCTACGGCACTCACGCCCTCGACATGCTCGAGGAGATACGAGAAGACCCGCGGCAGGGTGAGTTGCTGATCGAGGGCACCGAATATCTGCGCTGCGAACTTGGCCAGGCACAGCGGCGCGAGATGATTACTCGGCTAGAGGATTTCCTGCGTCGTCGTTCGAAGATCTCCCTGGTGGTCAGCAATGCAAGGATCCGTCAGTCCCCGGGGCTCATGGAGGCCTGCGAGATCCTCTTCGGCGACCAGGCCAGGGAGCGTTTCGACGAGTACTTCGCCGAAACACCGGAATGGACCCCCGAGAAGCTCAGTCCCGAAGCCGAGGCCGACAATCCGGCGCACTCCGAGTCTCTGAACTGGTAGCACAGGGGCTTTTTCCCCTGCCTGGGATCCTGTCGATACGATGGGGACTCGCAGCGGTCCGGCGCCTTGGTCATCAGAGCCAATTCACTGATCCCGCGGTGTTGCAGGATGCTGGTTGGGCGTCGTTTATTGACTTGCATTTCCGGAGCGGATGGGTAGAATACGCATCCGTTGTCACGGCCAAGTTCGGCTGTCGCGGTGAAGCAGGACCATAGCTCAGTTGGTTAGAGCGCCACGTTGACATCGTGGAGGTCGGCGGTTCAAATCCGCCTGGTCCTACCAGACCCGCCCGACGACGACAGCTTCAGGACCATAGCTCAGTTGGTTAGAGCGCCACGTTGACATCGTGGAGGTCGGCGGTTCAAATCCGCCTGGTCCTACCAGATACCGAAACGCCCCCGCTGCCATGCCTGGCCGCGGGGGCGTTTTTCATTGGATTATTGAATGTCGGTCTGCTCGACGAACACCGCGACCAGCCGCTCGATGCCTGACTGGTCGGCCTCGCTGAAGCGCTCCTTCATTGGGCTGTCCAGGTCCAGGATCCCCCACAGCCGGTCATTGGCCACGATGGGCACCACCAGCTCGGCTTGGGAGTCCGCATCACAGGCGATATGGTCCGCCACGGCATGCACATCCGCCACTCGCTGGGTCTCGCGCGTGCGGGCAGCGGCGCCACAGACGCCCTTCGAGAAGGGGATGGGGTGGCAGGCCGGCTTGCCCTGGAAGGGTCCCAGCGAGAGCATCTCCGGCTGGCGCTGAAGGTAGAAGCCGACCCAGTTGAGGTCGGAGAGCTCCTGCATCAGGAAAGCGCAGGTCTGGGCACTGTTGGTCAGCCAGTCGCGGGTATCGAGCAGGGCCTCGAGCTGGCGGGCCAGCAGGGAGTAGTCGGATGTCATAGCGGCTCCTTTAACGAAAGGGGCCGGCACAGCAGCCGGCCCCCAAACTCATCAAACCCGGGTAGGGCAGTTCACTCACTTCCAGCCGGGAACCGCCTGCGGGCCAAACAGTTCTGCTGCCTTGGCCTCGACCTCCTCGGTCTGGTAGGCCTCGACCAGCTGCTGGATGGCCTTGCGATCCTCGTCACCGCCGCGCACCACGATCAGGTTGACGTAGGGAGACTCCGGCCCCTCCTTGATCAGGGCGTCGTCCAGGCTCAGTCCGGCCGGCTGGGCGAAGGTGTTGTTGATGAAGGCCATGTCAACGTCGGGCAGCACGCGGGGCAGCTGGGCGGCCTCGATCTCGCGGAAGTCGAAGTCGCGGGGGTTCTCGGCGATATCCAGCGGCGTGGCTTCCAGGAACTCCGGATCCTCTAGCTCGATCAGCCCTTCGTTGTGCATCAGGATCAGGGAGCGTCCCTCGTTGGAGGGGTCGTTGGGCAGGGCGATGGTGGCCCCGTCCGGGAGCTCCTCGATGCTGTCGTACTTCTCCGAGTAGGCGCCGATCGGGTAGACGAAGGTGTAGCCGGCGATGGCGAAGTCGTAGCCGCGGTCCTCGACCATGGAGCGCATGTAGGGCTCGTGCTGGTAGGCGTTGGCATCGAGGCTGCCGTCGGCCAGGGCGGCGTTGGGTGTCACGTAGTCGGTGAATTCGATGATCTCGACCTCGAGACCATACTCGCGCTCGGCAATCTCGGCGGCGACCTGCATGACGTCCGTCTCGGGGCCGGCCACGGTGCCGACCTTGATGGTGTGCTCGTCGGCCAGGGCGTTTCCGGCGCCGAGGGTCAGGGCGGAGGCCGCCAGGGTGCCGATCAGGCTCTTGCGCATATCGTGGTTCTCCTTTCGTACTATTTTTACATGAAAAGCATAATAGATTAATTTTTAATAGCTAAATACTATATTTCATTTCTATATTTGGGAAGGCGCTGATTTACGTCGCGAGCGAAGAGAGGCTGGCCGCCGGCGGTGCTCGCTCTCCTCATGTAGCAGGCTACACTCCGGGAGCTGTGCTCCGGCGGCGGCCAGGATATCGAGCGCAGCAGTAAATCAGTGTCTTCACTCACTTGTGATCGCTCTTGCGCACCAGATAATCCCCCAGACTCTGGAAGCCCTGGACCATCACCACCAGGATCACCACGGTGATCAGCATGATGGTGGGATTAAAGCGGTTGTAGCCGTAGCGGATGCCCAGGTCGCCCAGGCCGCCGCCGCCCACGGCGCCGGCCATGGCCGAGTAGCTGACGAGGGTGACGGCCGTCACAGTGAGCGCCGTGAAGATGCCGCCGCGCGCCTCGGGGACCAGCACCTTGGTGATGATCTGCCAAGGCGTGGCGCCCATGGACTGGGCGGCCTCGACCAGGCCCGGGGGGATCTCGTTGAGGGCGCCCTCGACAAGGCGCGCCACGAAGGGGATGGCGGCGATGGTCAGGGGAACGGCGGCGGCATTGGTGCCGATCGACGAACCGACCAGCATCCGCGTGAAGGGGATGATCGCCACCATCAGGATGATGAAGGGGATCGAGCGGCCGATGTTGGTGACCGCCCCCAGCACCCGGTTGAGCGTCGGCTCGGCGAGTATCTGTCGTGGCCGAGTGACGTAGAGCAGCACACCCAGCGGGATACCCACCAGGGCCGAGATCACTCCCGATACGCCTACCATGTAGAGCGTGTCCAGGGTGGCCTTGAGGATCAGATCAATCATCGCGCTGGACATGGCCGAGCACCTCCACCTGCAGGTCGTGGGATTCGAGATAGTCAAGGGCCTCGCGGGTCTTCTCTGCGGGGCCCATCAGTTCGGCGATCATCAGCCCCAGGGTGCGCTCCTGGATCGACTCCACCTTGGCCTGGAGGATGCTGACGTCCACGCTGCACTCCCTCGCCAGCCGCGAGATCAGCGGGGTCGAGACGGCATCGCCCGAGAAGGCCAGGCGAACCACCGGGTGGCTGTGTGGCCCGGGTGTCTCCTCGAGACGCTCGATCAGGGCGCGGGGCGGGTCGAGTTCCAGAAAGTCGTTGAGGAAGTCGCGCCCCAGTCGGGTATTCGGCGCGGTAAAGAAGTCGCCGACGTCGGCTTCCTCGACCAGTTCGCCATCGGAGATCAGGCTGACCCGGTGGCAGATCGACTTCACCACCTCCATCTCATGGGTGATCAGCAGGATGGTCAGGCCGAGCTTGGAGTTGATGTCGCGCAGCAGGTCCAGGATCGACCCGGTGGTATGGGGGTCAAGGGCCGAGGTGGCCTCGTCGCAGAGCAGCACCTTGGGCCGGCTGGCCAATGCCCGGGCGATGGCCACCCGCTGCTTCTGGCCGCCCGAGAGCTGTGCCGGGTACTGCTTCGCCTTGTCGGCCAGGCCCACCAGTTCCAGCAGGGGGGTGACCCGCTCGCGGATCTCGCCGCGCTTCATTCCCATCAATTCCAGCGGCAGGGCCACGTTGGCAAACACCGTGCGCGAGGTCAGCAGGTTGAAGTGCTGGAAGATCATGCCGATGCGGTGGCGCGCCTGGTTGAGGGCCGCCCCGGAGAGGGCCGTCAGCTCCTGGCCGTCAACGGTGACGCTGCCTGTGGTGGGGCGTTCGAGCAGGTTGACGCAGCGGATCAGGGTGGACTTGCCGGCCCCGGAGAGGCCGATCACGCCATGGATCCGGCCCTGGGGGACGTGGAGGTCGGCATGCTTGAGCGCCGTCACGGCCGGCGTGCCGCTGCGCCGCCCCTTGGGGTAGTAGGTCTTGGAAACGTCGTGGAGTCGAATCATTACAGCCGCCGGTGGGGCGCCGGTCGAGCGTGGGGCGGGCGGGGCAGCGGGCAGGCACGAAAAAAGCCACCCTGGCGGGTGGCCATCAACGCTGGACACACCCTTTTAGCTGCACTTCACGCCGTGGGCTGTCTCGGGGACGGTCCGCGACGTCGGCGCCCGCAATCCGGGGGTCAAATCGGCGCCTTCAAAATGTAGCCGAATATTCTAGGTTTCGAACGAGCGTATGTCAATGAGAATGGGAGATGATGCGGTTATGAAAGCTTCACTCTGGTGGAATTTCCTGCGTGGAAGGGCATGACTGGAAGATATCGATGGTAATGGCGCTCAGTGTGCCCCCTTCCCCCATATCACTCGACCCTCGCTCTTCCCCGTCGTGGACGTTGTCCCTGGGGTTTCCTAGACTGGCGATCTTTCTCTCGGCCCATTCGCGGCCGGCCAGCACGAGGAGCGTTCATGTTCACTGGCATCGTACAGGGCACCGCCGAGGTGGTGGCCATCCATGAGGCCCAGGCCTTTCGTACCCATGTGCTGGCGCTGCCGGCAGAGCTGCGCGAGGGCCTGTCGCTGGGTGCCTCGGTGGCCCACAACGGAGTCTGCCTCACGGTCACCGCCATCGAGGGCGAGAGGGTCAGCTTCGATCTGATGCGCGAGACCCTGCGGGTGACCAATCTCGGTGCAGTCAAGGAGGGAGATCGCGTCAATATCGAGCGCGCGGCGCGATTCGGGGACGAGATCGGCGGTCATGCCATGTCCGGTCACGTGATGGCGTTAGCCGAACTGGTCGAACTCGACGAAGCCCCCAACAACCGACGCCTCTGGTTCGAGGTGCCTCACGCCTTGGGCCGCTTCCTGTTCGACAAGTGCTACATCGGAGTGGATGGCATCAGCCTGACCATTGGAGAGGTGCAAGCGGCCACCGCGGACCAGGGGCCGCGGTTCTGTGTTGACCTGATTCCCGAGACACTGGCCCGCACCATCCTGGTCGACCGGGTCCCGGGGGATGGTGTCAATATCGAGATCGACCCCCAGACCCAGGCCATTGTCGAGACGGTGGAGCGAGTGCTTCAAGCGCGAGGCGCCTGATGCGCCATGGAAAACTTGACCGTTCCGTCAAGTCTTCGTTGGTCGGCCGGGTGGCGTATGGCCCGCAAGTTGCTTAACTAGGTGGAGCCGTGCTGCCTATGAGCCCCTGGGCGCCTCGCAACATCACGAGGCATTGGGTACCATAGGCGGCTTTTCTCGCACCCCGGACGCCACGACGTCACTGCGCGCAGGAACAATAACCATGCTGAAACGCCTGATCGACAACCAGTTCAAGCTGGTCGAGCACAACACCGACGTGAAGACCGAGGTCATCGCCGGGATCACCACCTTCCTGACCATGGCCTACATCATCTTCGTCAACCCGAGCATCCTCTCCGAGGCAGGCATGGACTATGGCGCGGTGTTCGTCGCGACCTGTCTGGCCGCCGCGGTGGGCTGTCTGATCATGGGCCTGTGGGCCAACTATCCGATTGCCCAGGCACCCGGCATGGGTCTCAACGCCTTTTTCACCTATGGCGTGGTGCTGGGCATGGGGTATACCTGGGAGGCGGCGCTGGGGGCGGTCTTCTTCTCCGGCTTCATCTTCTTTCTGCTCAGCGTCTTCAAGATAAGGGAGTGGATCATCAACTCGATTCCGCTCTCCCTGCGCCTGGGGATCGCCGCGGGTATCGGGCTCTTCCTGGCGATGATTGCGCTGAAGAATGCCGGCATCGTGGTGGCCAACGAGGCGACCTTCGTTGCACTGGGGGATCTGTCCCAGCCGCCGGCTCTTTATGCGCTGCTGGGCTTTTTCGTGATTACCGCGCTTGCCTATCTCAAGGTAACCGGCGCGGTGATGATCGGCATCCTCGGCGTCACCCTGCTGGCGATGCTCTTCGGTCATAACGAGTTCGGTGGCTTCATGTCCATGCCGCCCTCCATCGCCCCCACCTTCATGGCTCTCGATCTGGCCGGTGCCTTCGACGTGGCGATGCTCAGCGTGATCTTCGCCTTCCTGTTCGTCGATCTCTTCGATACGTCCGGTACGCTGGTTGGCGTGGCCCAGAAGGGCAAGTTGCTGGACAAGGACGGCAAGCTGCCACGCATCGGGCGCGCGATGATGGCCGACAGTGGCGCCTCCATGGCTGGCGCGGTACTGGGGACTTCCACCACCACCAGCTACATCGAGTCCACCGCCGGCATTGCCTCTGGCGGGCGTACCGGTCTGACCGCCGTGGTCGTGGCGGTGCTGTTCCTGATCAGCCTGTTCTTCGCGCCGCTGGCGGGCTCCATTCCTGCCTATGCCACCGCCGGGGCCCTGCTCTATGTAGCGGTGTTGATGGCCGGTAGCCTGGCCCATGCCAACTGGGACGATCCCACGGACGCTGCCCCGGTGCTGATCGCCGCCCTGGCCATGCCGCTGACGTTCTCGATTGCCGAAGGCATCGCGCTGGGCTTCATCAGCTATGCGGCTATCAAGGCGCTCTCAGGGCGTTTCAAGGACCTGAATCCCGCGGTTATCGTGCTGGCCCTGCTGTTTGCCGGCAAGTTCCTGTTCCTTGGCTGATTCCTGTCTATCGATTGCATTCACTCACCGAGAGACCCGATGAGCATCTACGGCGACTACATCAAGTCCGTGATCCGCACCGTCCCCGACTGGCCGCAGTCGGGGGTCAACTTTCGCGACATCACTCCGCTGCTGCAGAACAGGGCGGCCTTCCGCAAACTGATCGATAGCTTCGTGCATCGCTATCAGGAGATGGGCATCGATGCCGTCGCCGCCATCGACGCCCGGGGCTTCATCGTCGGCGCGCCCCTGGCCTATGAGCTGGGCTGCAGCTTCGTGCCGGTGCGCAAGAAGGGCAAGCTGCCGTTCCGCACCATCAGCGAAACCTATACCCTGGAGTATGGTGAGGCCGAGGTGGAGCTGCACTCCGACGCCTTCAAGCAGGGTGACCGCATCCTCATCGTCGACGATCTGATCGCCACCGGCGGTACCATGCTGGCTGCCGCCAAGCTGATAAGCCGCAGCGGCGGACAGGTGGTCGAGACCGCCACCATCGTCGACCTGCCCGACCTCGGCGGATCCCGGCGGATCCGTGAGGCCGGGTATGGTGTCTTCGCCGTCTGCTCCTTCACCGAGGACGAGTGAGCCCCATGAGCACCCATCGCTACCACCAGCATTTCACCGTCTCCTGGGACCAGCTGCACCGCGACGTGCGCGAGCTCTGCCACCGGCTGATCGAGCGTGACTTCAAGGGCATCATTGCCATCACCCGCGGTGGCCTGATCCCGGCGGCGCTGATTGCCCGTGAACTCAACGTGCGCCTGATCGACACCGTCTGCATCAAGAGCTACGAGCACATGGATCAGGGTGGTCTTGACGTCTTGAAGGGCGTCGACCATGACGGCGAGGGCTGGCTGCTGGTCGACGATCTTGTCGATACCGGCCGTACCGCCAAGGCCGTGAGTGAGATGTTGCCGAAGGCCCACTTCGTGACCATCTATGCCAAGCCCGAGGGCAAGCCGCTGGTGGATCAGTACCTCACCGAAGTGGCTCAGGATTGCTGGATCCAGTTTCCCTGGGACATGGGCGTGGCCTATGTCGAGCCGCTGGTCGATCAGGCGAAGCGCTGAGCCATGGCCTGTCCGCTCCCTGACAGCTGGCAACAGTGGCTGGGCGACGAGTTCGAGGCGTCCTACATGCAGTCGCTGCGCGACTTCCTGGCGGCCGAGAAGGCGGCCAGGAAGGTGATCTATCCGCACTCGACGGACTGGTTTCGCGCCTTCGAGCTGACGCCGTTGGATCGGGTGAAGGTAGTGATCCTTGGCCAGGACCCTTACCACGGGCCGAATCAGGCACACGGGCTCTGTTTCTCGGTGCGCCCCGGTGTGCGTGTCCCACCCTCGCTGGTCAATATCTACAAGGAACTGCAGGCGGACGTGGGCTTTCAGCCGGTGGACCACGGCAACCTCGAGCACTGGGCGCGCCAGGGGGTATTGCTGCTCAATACCTCCTTGACGGTGGAGCAGGGCAATGCCGGCTCGCATCGCGGCAAGGGTTGGGAGACCTTCACCGACCGTGCTATCGCCACGGTAAGCGAGCATGCCGAGCCATCGGTCTTTCTGTTGTGGGGAAGTCACGCCCGTCAGAAGAAGGCGCTGGTCGATACCTCGCGCCATCTGGTGCTGGAATCCCCGCATCCGTCGCCGCTTTCGGCCCATCGCGGCTTTTTCGGCAACCACCATTTCTCTCGCGCCAACGCCTTTCTGGTCGAGCAGGGCCGCGAGCCCATCGACTGGCAGCTTCCCGCTCAGCCTTAACCTCGATGCGGGATGCGGTTAGAATGGCGAGCTAATTATTGTGGGAGTCCTAGATTCGACGCTTCGACTTGCATAGCGATGTATGGTTGGCGCCCTTCGCGGTGCCAGCACCGCTTCCACAACCCTATGTAGGCTCTTAACCCTTGTGGGAGCCGTGCTTGCACGGCGATGAGTGCCCGCCGCCTTTCGAGGTGCAAGTGGTGCTCCCACCCGCTACCCACCGCCGTCCAAGAGGTTCCCCCATGAGCGTCCACGCCATCCAGCATCCGCTGGTTCAGCACAAGGTTGGTCTGATGCGAGAAGCCGGCATCAGTACCAAGAGCTTCCGTGAACTGTCCGGCGAGTTGGCCAAGCTGCTCACCTACGAGGCGACCAGCGACCTGGAGCTGCAGAATCAGGAGATCGATGGCTGGAGCGGCAACAAGATTGCGGTGCAGCTGCTCAAGGGCAAGAAGGTGACGATCGTTCCGATCCTGCGCGCGGGGCTGGGCATGCTCGACGGCGTCACCGATCTGATTCCCAGTGCGCGGATCAGCGTGGTCGGTCTCTATCGCGACGAGGAAACGCTGGAGCCGGTGCCCTACTTCGCCAAATTCGCCAATGACCTGGACGAGCGCATGGCCATCGTCATCGACCCCATGCTGGCCACCGGCGGCACCATGGTCGCCACCCTGGACATGCTGCGTGACCGGGGTTGCAAGCACATGAAGGTCATCGTGCTGGTCGCTGCTCCCGAGGGCATCAAGCGTGTCCAGGATGCCTATCCGGATATCGAGCTCTACACCGCCGCGGTGGATGACCACCTCGATGAGAACGGTTATATCGTCCCCGGCCTGGGGGATGCCGGCGACAAGATCTTCGGCACCCGCTGAGCGACATCCCACGACTCTCGATTCCCTTCCGCCCCGAGGACAGAAGACCTCGGGGCTAACCCTTCGTTATTCTTCCCTCCCTTCGTTTCACTTCTCCTTGTCACCTGGCTCCTGATTTTCGACTTTCGTCGCGCCATCCTTGTGATGTCGTGCAATGTTCGTTTTCGATCACAAAGCAGCGTGAAGCCCAAGGTTCATCGTTCTGTCCATGTCCCGCCTCGCCCTAAGACAAAAGTTCAATGCTTGGCAATAAATATTTAATAACAATGACCTATGGAAATTTTAAGAAGGAAGTCAGGGTGATGATCACTATTTTCGGTTGACGACATTTGTGTTTGAAAGCGAATCTCGGCTACGTTGTATTCAGCTGTCCCTGAATCAACACATAACAACGAACCGTCGAGATCCGTATGTCCTTGATCCTAGAAAACATCGATCACGTGGTAGGTGGTGACACCTACATCGCGGGCGTGAACCTGGAGCTCCAGCCCGGCTCCTTCAACGTCTTGCTGGGGCGAACCCTGGCCGGCAAGACCACCCTGATGCGACTGATGGCGGGGCTGGATACGCCGACTCGGGGGCGAATCCTGATGGATGGTGAAGACGTGACCGGTCGCTCCGTGCGCAAGCGCAACGTCTCCATGGTTTATCAGCAGTTCATCAACTATCCGGCGCTCTCCGTCTACGACAACATCGCTTCACCCCTCAAGCTGGCCAAGGTCGATCGTGCTGAGATCGATCGGCGAGTGCGAGAGGTCGCCGAGATGTTGCATATCGAGCAGATGCTCGATCGCCTGCCCCTCGAGCTTTCCGGCGGCCAGCAGCAGCGGACTGCCATGGGGCGCGCGCTGGTAAAGGATGCCGATGTCGTGCTCTTCGATGAGCCACTGGTCAACCTCGACTACAAGCTCCGCGAGGAATTCCGCGAAGAATTGCGCTCCGTGTTCAGCGAGCGTAACTGCATCGCCGTCTATGCCACCACTGAACCTGCCGAGGCGCTCGCACTGGGTGGAAACACGGCGGTACTTCATGAGGGTCGCCTGCTGCAGTACGGGCGTACCGAAGACGTCTATCATCGTCCGCGCGACATCCTGACCGCGGAGATGTTTTCCGAGCCCCCGATCAACATCGTGAAGGGCATCATCTCCGGCACCGAGGTGACCTTTGACAAGTCGCTGCATTTTCCCATCAACGAGGATCTGCGAACCCTGGCACCCGGTGAGTATCGCTTTGGTGTGCGTGCTTCGCACATCTCGCTCGTCCCGCGCGCCAAGGATGATATCGAGGTCAAGATGACCGTCGATCTGGCCGAGATCAGTGGCTCCGAAACCTTTCTGCACGTGCACAACGACCTCTTCCACATGACGGTTCACCTTGAGGGGGTTCACGAGTTTCCCGTCGATGCACCCGTGACGCTCTATTTCCCGACCCACAAGGTCTATGCCTTCGATCGCCAAGGGGCGGTGGTGCATATACCGACTCACCTGGGGGGCGTCTGATATGGCCGAGATCACCCTGAAATCCCTGGCTCACACTTATCTGCCCGATCCAAAGTCGCCGGAAGACTACGCCATTCGCGAGATGAATCACGTCTGGCACCAGGGTGGGGCCTATGCGCTGCTCGGCCCTTCCGGCTGCGGCAAGTCGACCCTGCTCAATATCATCTCCGGCCTGTTGGAGCCCTCCAGCGGTGAAGTGCTGTTCGATGGCGAAGTGGTCAACGCCCTGCCGCCCGAGGCGCGCAATATTGCGCAGGTTTTCCAGTTCCCCGTCATCTACGACACCATGACGGTCTACGATAACCTGGCCTTTCCGCTGCGCAATGTGCGCACGCCCGAGGCGCGCGTGCGAGAGCGCGTCATGGAAGTCGCCGACGTTCTGGAACTCACAGCCCAACTCAAGCGCAAGGCAAAAAACCTCACCGCCGATGAGAAGCAGAAGGTCTCCATGGGCCGGGGGCTGGTGCGCGAGGACGTCTCGGCGATTCTCTTCGACGAGCCGCTCACCGTCATCGACCCTCAGCTGAAGTGGAAGCTGCGCCGCAAGCTGAAGGAGATCCACCAGCGCTTCGAGATCACCATGGTCTATGTGACCCACGACCAGCTCGAGGCCTCAACCTTCGCCGACAAGATTGCCGTCATGTACGAAGGGCAAGTGGTGCAGTTCGGCACTCCCAGAGAACTCTTCGAAAAGCCCAACCACACCTTCGTCGGGTACTTCATTGGTAGCCCCGGGATGAATTTCCTGGATGTCACGACGCGTGACGGGAGGGTAATGGCCGGTGATACCCAGCTGACGGTAGGCAACAACGTGCACGATGCCGTTGCCAACGCCCGTTCCTCCAACGTCAAGCTCGGTATCCGTCCCGAGTTCATCGAGGTGCATGCCGAGCCCGTCGAGGGCGGCATGGAGGCGCGAGTGGAGCACGCCCAGGATCTGGGAACCTACTCTATCGTTTACCTGAAATTGGGCAACATTGCGCTCAAGGCACGCATCGAGGAGGACCAGAAGACGCCCTCGGGCAAGGCATGGCTGCGCTTCCCGGACGATCGAATTGGCCTTTACGTCGACGAATTTCGCGTGGAGATCGACCATGAATAAAGTCTACAACAATCGCGCATGGTGGCTGATCCTGCCCATGCTGCTGCTGGTGGCCTTCTCGGCCGTCATCCCGCTGATGACCGTGGTGAACTACTCGGTCCAGGACGTCTTCGACGCCAATACGCGCTTCTTTACCGGCACCGAATGGTTCAAGGAGATGCTCAATGACCCGGGGCTCCAGGCCGCCGTGCTGCGTCAGTTTGCCTTCTCGCTGACGGTGCTGGCCATCGAAGTGCCGCTGGGCATCGGCATTGCCTTGATCATGCCCAAGAAGGGCTGGCAGGCCTCGGCCGTGCTGATCCTCGTCACCATGCCACTGCTGATTCCCTGGAACGTGGTGGGCAGTATTTGGCAGATCTTCACACGGGGTGATATCGGCCTGATGGGGTGGAGCCTGCGGGAACTCGGCTACGGCTACAACATCACGGCCAGCCCGGTGGATGCCTGGGCGACCATCATCCTGATGGACGTCTGGCACTGGACGCCGTTGATTGCACTGCTCTGCTATAGCGGCCTGCGTTCGATTCCCGATGCCTATTACCAGGCGGCGCGTATCGACCGCGCCTCGAAGTGGGCCGTGTTCCGCTACATCCAGCTCCCCAAGCTCACTAACGTTCTGGTCATCGGGGTGCTGCTACGCTTCATGCACTCCTTCATGATCTATGCCGAGCCCTTCGTGCTCACGGGCGGTGGCCCGGGCAGTTCCACGACCTTTCTCAGCCAGTCACTGACGACCATGGCCATCGGTCAGCAGGACCTCGGGCCATCGGCGGCATTCTCGCTGATCTATTTCCTGATCATTCTGCTGGTCACCTGGGTGTTCTACACCGCGATCATGAACATGCAGAAAGACGACAATAACAAGGAGGCATGACATGAGTGATTCATTGCCCACTACGCCCGAAGCCGTGCGCCAGCGTGCCGCGGCCGCCGACAACCGCCGTCGCCGGCAGGCTCGTCCGGTCTCTCGTCAATGGCGCCGCCGGGGCTTGATGACGGCCTACATCGTGTTCGTGCTCTTGCCGATCTACTGGCTCCTCAACATGTCCTTCCAGTCCAATACCGAAATTCTCGGTGGGCTGACCCTCTGGCCGGAAGACTTCACGTTTGAGCACTATGCCAAGATCTTGACCGAACCCAGCTGGTACATGGGTTACGTCAACTCCATCACCTATGTGCTGATGAACATGTTGATCAGCATCTCGGTGGCGCTGCCGGCAGCGTATGCCTTCAGTCGCTACAAGTTCATCGGCGACAAGCACCTGTTCTTCTGGCTGCTGACCAACCTGATGGCGCCGCCGGCCGTCTTTCTGCTGCCCTATTTCCAGCTCTACTACACGGTCGGTCTGTTCGACACCCACGTAGCGGTGGCCCTTGCTCACTGCCTTTTCAACATTCCGCTGGCCGTGTGGATTCTCGAGGGCTTCATGAGCGGTGTGCCCAAGGAGATCGACGAGACCGCCTTCATCGATGGCTACAGCTTCCCGAAGTTCTTCGTGAAGATCTTCATTCCGATGATTAGCTCGGGGATCGGCGTGACCCTGTTCTTCCTGTTCATGTTCTCCTGGGTCGAGCTGCTGCTGGCCAGCACCCTGACCTCCACAGGCGCTCAGCCGATCGCCTCGGTAATGACCCAGACCAAGGGGGCCTCCGGGATTGACTGGGGGACGCTGGCGGCCGCCGGCACGCTGACCATACTGCCGGGCATCGTGGTGGTCTATTTCGTTCGCAATCACATTGCCAAGGGCTTTGCCCTGGGCCGCACCTGAGGAGACGCGACATGGAATGGATGGTATGGACCACGCCCACCACGATCTTCTTTGCGGTCATTGCCGTCATGCTGGCCGGCATGACCTCCTGGGAAGTCATCTCGCCAACGGTCGAGCGCAAGGGCTTCCTGCCGATCTCGACCACCCGCGGTGACCGGCTCTTCATCGGGCTTCTCTCCGCGGCCTACATCCACCTTGCGGTGGTGGGCTTTACCCCGTTCAGCATCTGGCTGGCTCTGGGTGCATCGGTACTCTGGCTACTCGTTCTGATGCGCTGGGGCTGACAGAAACGCATGGAGCCGAATGTCCACGGACGGACTACCACAACTCAAGAGGTCAATATGAAAGCGACAACAATGCGACTCTCTCTCCTCGCTGCCAGTGTCATGCTGGCGAGCGGTGGCCTGCACGCCGACGAGCATGACGCGCGCGCCATTGCCGAACGCCTGGTCGACGAGCACTTCCAGAACTCGACGCTGTCCCGCGAGGAGCAGATCGAGGAACTGATGTGGTTTGCCGAGGCGGCCGAGCCCTTCCGTGAGCTGGAGATCAATACCGTCGCCGAGGGCCTGACCACGCATATCTACGAGCGGGATGTGCTGGCCGAGGCGTTCAGTGAGCTGACCGGTATCGACGTGACCCACAACATCATCGGCGAGGGTGATGTGGTTAACAATATGCAGACGCAGATGCAGTCTGGCCGCAATATCTACGATGGCTACGTCAACGATTCCGACGCCATCGGCACACACATTCGCTACGGCACCACCATCAACATCTCCAACGCCATGGAGAATGAATGGGCCGACTACACCCTGCCGACCCTGGATCTGGACGACTTCATCGGTCTGCAATACGGCACCGGGCCGGATGGCAGCATCTACCAGATGCCCACCCAGCAGTTCGCCAACCTCTACTGGTTCCGCTACGACTGGTTCCAGCGCGAGGACCTGCAGGAGCAGTTCCGCGAGATCTACGGCTATGACCTGGGGGTGCCGACCAACTGGACCGCCTACGAGGACATCGCCGAGTTCTTCACCGAGCACGTCGGCGAGATCGATGGCACCAAGGTCTATGGCCACATGGACTACGGGCGTCGCGACCCGTCGCTGGGCTGGCGCTTCCATGACTCCTGGCTCTCCATGGCCGGCATGGGCAGCCCCGGCGTCCCGTTCGGCAACCCGGTGGACGACTGGGGTATCCGCGTGAATGAAGAGAGCCAGCCGGTCGGCGCGAGCGTGTCTCGCGGTGGTGCCACCAACTCGCCGGCCTCGGTGTTCGCCGTGACCAAGATGGTGGATTGGCTCGACAAGTATGCCCCGCCGGAAGCCAGCGGCATGACCTTCGGGGAGGCCGGGCCGGTGCCTGCTCAGGGCAATGTCGCCCAGCAGATGTTCTGGTACACCGCCTTCACCGCCGACATGACCGACCCCGGTCTGCCGGTCACCGACGAGGAAGGCAATCCCAAGTGGCGGATGGCGCCGTCACCCACCGGACCGTACTGGGAAGAGGGCATGAAGGTCGGCTATCAGGACGTGGGGTCCTGGACCTTCTTCGACTCCACCCCTGAAGACCGCCGCACTGCCGCCTGGCTATTCGCCCAGTTCACCGTCTCCAAGACGGTATCGCTGGAGAAGCTCATGGAGGGTCTCACGCCGATCCGCGAGTCCGACGTGTTCTCCCAGCAGATGAGCGACATGGCACCCAAGCTGGGTGGCCTGGTCGAGTTCTACCGCAGCCCCAAGGAGTCCAACTGGACGCCGTCCTCCACCAACGTGCCTGACTATCCGCGCATGGCACCGCTCTGGTGGCAGAACCTGGCGCCGGC
The DNA here is from genome assembly GCA_051751285.1 of Pseudomonadota bacterium. Classification (GTDB taxonomy): domain Bacteria; phylum Pseudomonadota; class Gammaproteobacteria; order Pseudomonadales; family Halomonadaceae; genus Halomonas. Next base: position 58,204 of record JBNJKT010000010.1, read on the forward strand.
GGTCAATGGCGAGATCACACCCCAGGAAGCGCTCGACAATCTGGCCGGTGACATGGACAGCATCATGGCGCGCCTGGCACGCGCCAGGGTCTTCGAGACCTACTCGCCCAACCTGAACGACGAGCGTGACCCGCAGTACTGGCTCGATCAGCCCGGTTCGCCGAAAGCGAAGCTGGATGACGAGATGCCGCAGGGCACGACCGTCCCCTACGACGAGATGATGGAGGCGTGGATGGCCGCCGGTTCTCGCGAATGATGGTCGGGCGGGTCGTCTGACCCGCCCTCTCCTTTCCCCGGCGTTGCCGGGGCGACGTCAGTGCGTGTAACCGGTTGCCTGAACGGGACCCAGGGCCCCGCTCGGTGCAGTCCGAGCGGGGCCCGTTGCTTTGAAAAAGGGCCAGACATGCAACTCAGAGAGAACAATATCCGCAAGCTTCCCGATCAGACCTTTGATGTTCTGGTGATCGGAGGTGGCATCAATGGGGCGTCAGCGGCGGCAGCGTTGAGTGGGAAAGGGGCCAAGGTGGCCCTGATCGACCGCGGTGACTTCGCTGGCAGTACCAGCATGCACTCCTCCAACCTTGTCTGGGGAGGCATCAAGTACATGGAAAGCGGTGACTTCAAGCTGGTGCGCAAGCTGTGCAAGAGCCGCAACCACCTGATCAGGAGTTATCCGTCCACGGTCCAGGAGATTCGTTTCCTGACCACCATCAACAAGGGCTTTCGCCACCATCCCCTCTATCCCTGGGCCGGCACCTGGCTCTACTGGCTGATGGGCAGCGCCTTCACGCGTATGCCCAACTTTCTGCGTCCGTCAGGCATCAAGGCGCGTGAGCCGATCATCGATACCCGCAATGCCCAGGGAGGCTTCGAGTATTCCGATGCCTACCTGCACGATAACGATGCGCGCTTCGTCTTCAACTTCGTACGCGGCGCCCTGGATTTTGGAACCGTGGCGGCGAATTACGTCGAATCCCTGGGCTCGCGCCGCGAGGGAGATCTCTGGATTACCCAGGTTCGGGATCGCACCGATGACAGCTCCTTCGAGATTCGCTCCAGGGTGCTCATCAATGCCGCTGGTCCCTGGGTCGATCAGCACAACAGTCTATCGGGCCAGGATACCGACCATCGTCACGTCTTCTCCAAGGGCATCCACCTTATCGTGCCGCGGTTGACCGAGAGCAAGCGTGTGCTGGCCTTCTTTGCCGACGATGGTCGACTCTTCTTCGTCATCCCCATGGGACCCCGCACCTGCATCGGCACGACGGATACCCGGGTCGAGAAGCCCGAGGTCGGCGCAACGGAGGAGGATATCCGGTTCGTGCTCGACAATATCAATACGCGCCTCGCACTCCAGACCCCTCTGGGCAAGGAGGACATCATCGCGACGCGCTGTGGCGTGCGTCCTCTGGCGGTCAAGCCCAGCAAGGGCGGCGATCGTGACTTCCTCAATCTGTCGCGCAAGCATGCCATCGATATCGACAGCGAAAAGCGTCACCTCAGCATCTTTGGTGGCAAGCTGACCGACTGCCTCAATGTCGGTGAAGAAGTCGTCGAGGAGGTGCGTCGTCTCGGCGTCGAGATCCCGTACCCGGATGTCCGCTGGTACGGAGAACCCGATGCCTCGGTGCGCGAGGCCTTCATGCACCAGGCGCGGCTGATGGATCTGGACGCCATGACCTGCGCGGAAGCCTCCGAGCCATTGAGCACACGGCTATGGCGCCGCTATGGCGCTCAGGCACTGGAGATGCTCGAGGACATCCGCCAGGACCCGACTCAGGGTGAGGTGCTCATCGAGGGAACGGAATACCTGCGCTGCGAACTCAAGCTGGCCAGGCGGCGCGAGATGGTGACCAAGCTGGAAGATTTCCTGAGGCGTCGTTCCAAGGTGTCACTGGTGGTTCCCGAGGAGAGCATTCGTCATTCGCCGGGTCTGCGCGAAGCCTGCAACATTCTCTTCGACGACCAGGCCGAGACACGTCTGCAGGAGTTCCTCGAGACAGAGGAAGGTTGAAAGAGGGCAGAGGGCCCGCGGATCTACGGGGGACCCCTGCAAGCGCCTTGCTGTTAGAATGCCGCGCGATTCGTTCCCCTTGTTCTTTCTGGAGCTCTTGATCATGTCTGACAGTACGGCGCCGGCCGCCACGCCCACCGACACCCCTTTGCGCACCCTGCTCACCGGCGCACAGATGCTTTTCGTGGCCTTTGGCGCCTTGGTGCTGGTGCCTCTGCTCACCGGGCTCGACCCCAATGTAGCCCTGTTCACGGCCGGGGTCGGCACCTTGATCTTTCATGGCGTCACCCGGGTCAGCGTGCCGGTCTTCCTGGCTTCGTCATTCGCCTTCATTGCGCCTATCCAGGGCTCGGTGGCCAACTTCGGCATCCCCGCCACCCTGGGCGGGCTGATGGCCGCCGGCCTGGTCTACGTGGTGATCTCGCAGTTCGTGCGTCTCAAGGGCACCGCCTGGCTGCATCGACTGTTGCCCCCGGTGGTGGTGGGGCCGGTGATCATGGTGATCGGCCTGGCACTGGCGCCGGTCGCGGTAGACATGGCCACCGGCGAGACCAGCGACAACATCGGCTACGGGGCGGCCATCTTTCTCTCCATGTCCAGCCTGCTGGTGACGCTGGTGCTGGCGGTGTTCGGCCGCGGCTTGATCCGTCTGATTCCGATCATGGGCGGTATCGTGACAGGGTATGCCCTGGCGCTGGTGATGGGGGTGGTGGACTTCACGCCGGTGCAGTCGTCGGCCTGGCTGGCGCTGCCGTCCTTCACCGCGCCGAGCTTTCACTGGGCAGCCATCCTCTTCATGATTCCGGTGGCCATCGCTCCCGCGGTGGAGCACATCGGCGACATGGTGGCGATCGGCTCGGTGACCCGCAGGAACTACCTGGAAAAGCCCGGCCTGCATCGCACCCTGTTGGGCGACGGCCTGGCCACCACCGCCGCGGCGCTCTTCGGCGGTCCCCCCAATACGACCTACTCGGAAGTCACCGGTGCCGTGACGCTGACCCGCGCGTTCAATCCCCGGATCATGGTGGTAGCCGCCTGCATCGCCATTCTCCTGGCCTTCGTCGGCAAGCTTGGTGCGCTGCTGCAGACCATCCCCGGTCCGGTGATGGGTGGCATCATGACCCTGCTATTCGGCTCGATTGCCGTGATCGGCATGAACACCCTGGTGCGTGCCGGCAAGCCGCTGACGGCGCCGCGCAATCTGGTGGTGGTGTCCCTGGTTCTGGTCTTCGGCATCGGCGGCATGCAGTTCGGCAATGGCCAGTTCACCCTGCAGGGGGTCAGCCTCGCCGCCCTGGTCGGCATTGTCCTCAACTGGGTGCTGCCTCGTGCCGAGGAGGAGTGATTGTTCACTGTAGGAGCGCTGCTTGCAGCGCGATAGGCGGAGTGCACACCATCGCCGTGCAAGCACGGCTCCCACAGGTTATGGCGGTGAGGGAACCGAATTTCTGTGCAAGCATGGCTCCTACAGGTAATTCACCGCGGATGGCAACGGTCAGACCCTGTCAGGCGTGGTGCTGCTCCTGGCCAGCATCGGAGAAGGTCGGCGGGGTGCTGGCGCTGACGATCACGCACTCCTCGTCGCCGGGGTTGCGAAAGCGGTGGGGCAGGCGGGAGTCGAAGTAGTAGGCGTCGCCTGCGCTCAGCACATCCACCTCGCCGTTGACGGTGATCTCGATCTGCCCCGCGACCACCACGCCGCCTTCCTCGCCGTCATGCTCCAGCATCTCTTCGCCGCTATCGGCCCCGGGGGGGTAGCGCTCGTAGATGATCGACATGCGCCGGTCGGGTCGCCGCGCGGCCACGAGTTGCCAGGAGAGCTGGCCATCACCGATCTCGGTCAGCTCGCCCTGACGATAGAAGGACTGTGGTTGACTGGGCTCGTCTCCGGCAAAGAAGGTACTGATCGACACCGGCAGGGCGTCGAGTATCTTCTTCAATGAACTCACCGACGGGCTGACATTGTTCTGCTCGACCAGTGAGATGGTGCTGTTGGTCACCCCGGCCCGCTTGGCCAGTTCTCGCTGGGAAAGTCCGCGTGACAGTCTCAACTGCTTGAGCCGAGCGCCGACATCGAATGCCTCGTCCATGGGTCGATCCTTGACGCGGTTGTCGCCGCATTCGTGGAATATTTTCAACATAGTGTACCTCCTTGGAGGCACGGGGATAAGCCATGGCTTGACCGGCGTCAGGGCAGGGCGCCAGCGTGGACGGCCGGCATGGCACCCGCCGTTCGGCTAAGGCATCATGAGTCATGTTGTGACTCACAGTATGACCGATTCGTCAGGAGAGCCGATGATCACCCGAGACGACCTCACTGGCCTGATCCTGGCCGGCGGCCAGGGACGCCGGATGGGCGGTCGCGACAAGGGGCTAGAATCCTTCGCGGGTCGTCCGCTGGTGGCTCATGTTCGCGAGCGCCTGGCAGGGCGTGTCGCTGAGGTGCTGATCAACGCCAATCGCAATGCCGAGGCCTATGCGCCGCTGGCCGACCGCGTGATCGTGGATGCCGAGGGCGGCTTCCAGGGCCCGCTGATGGGGATCTACAGCGGTTTGTGTGCCGCCAGGACGCCCTGGGTGCTGGTGGTGCCCTGTGACAGCCCGGCCTTGCCCCAGGATTTAGTGGATCGGATGGTGGTCGGTGTTGGCGAGGGCGATATTGCCGTGGCCTTCGACGGCGAGCGCCTCCATCCGGTGGTGGCGCTGATCCGCACCTCCCTCGCCGAGGACCTGGCGCTGGCCCTGGCCGACGGAGAACGCAAGATCGATCGCTGGTACGCCCGTCACGCCTGGTGTCGGGTGGACGTCAGCGATTGTCCCGATGCCTTCGCCAACCTCAATACCGACGACGACAAGCATCGGCTCGAGCGCGCCCTCAGTGGGGTGCCTTCAGCACCCGGAAGAGAGGAGCCAGCGGATTGGAAGTGACCGAACCCATGAGCGATGGCGTACCCGAGTTCCTGTCGTTCGAAGAGGACCTGCCCCTGCTCGGCATTGCCGCCTGGAGCGGTACCGGCAAGACCACCCTGCTGGAGCAGCTGCTACCGCGCCTGGGCGAACGGGGGCTGCGCGTGGCGGTGATCAAGCACGCCCACCACGCCTTCGACGTGGACCAGCCCGGCAAGGACAGCCATCGCCTGCGCCAGGCCGGCGCCTCGCCGATGCTGGTGGCGTCCCGTGCCCGGGTGGCGCTGATGATGGAAACGCCCGGGCGAGAGGAGGCCGACCTGGCCGAACTCATCGACATGGTGCGGCCCCAGCATCCCGACCTGGTGCTGGTGGAGGGCTTCAAGGCCTGGCCGCTGCCCAAGCTCGAGCTCTATCGTCCCGAGTTGGGCAAGTCGCTGCGCGTTGCCGAGGACCCCTGGGTGCGGGCCGTAGCCAGTGACGCGAGTCTCGCGCTGCCCGCGGGCGTCGAGGCGCTGGACCTCAATGACCTCGAGGCCCTCAGTGACTGGATCGCGGCCTGGCCCGCCCGCTGGCCGGCCAGCCAACGGCCTCGCGAGCGCAAGCGTGAGGCGTCCGCGCCATGACGCTCTCCTGCTTTGATCTCGGCGAGCGCATGCTCCCGGTGTCGGAGGCACGCGCACGCCTCGCCAGCCTTGTCGAAGCGCCACTGCCCGCTGAGCACGTGGCGTTGGCCGAGCTCTACGGCCGGGTACTGGCCGAGGCTCTCGTCTCGCCCATCGACGTACCCCAGAACACCAACGCCGCCATGGATGGCATCGCCCTCGCCTGGCCTCTTGCTGGGGTATTGCCCGGCGAGTGGCGAGTGGTGGGTGAGGTGCTTGCCGGCTGGTGCCTTGATGAGACGCTACGGGCTGGTGAGTGTGTTCGCATCACCACCGGGGCCCCCCTGCCGCCGGGGGCCGACACCGTGATCATGCTCGAACAGCTCGAGGAGCAAGGCGAAACGGTGGTGGTGCGCCAACCCGAGCGCGTCAGGCCTGGCCAGAATGTACGCCGGGCCGGCGAGGACATCTCCCGGGGCCAGACGGCGCTGCACGCCGGTACTCGGCTGGGCGCCGCCGAACTTGGCCTGCTGGCCTCGCTGGGCCTGCCCGAAGCCAAGGTGCACCGACGCCCGCGGGTGGCGATCTTCTCCACGGGAGACGAGGTCACGTCGCCCGGTGAGCCGCTGCCACCGGCGGGCATCTTTGATGCCAACCGCTACAGCCTGACCGGCCTGCTGGCCGAGCAGGGCGTCGAGCTGATCGACCTTGGCATCCTTCCCGATGACCGCGACGCCATGATTGTCGCCCTGAGCGATGCCGCCGGGCATGCCGACATGGTAATCACCAGCGGCGGCGTGTCCGTGGGGCACGCCGACTTCACCCGGGCTGCCTTGGAATCTGTGGGCCGCCTGGCGTTCTGGCGGATCGCCATCCGCCCCGGGCGCCCCCTGGCCTGCGGCCTGCTGGGCGAGCGGAGCGTGCCCTTCCTGGGATTGCCCGGCAACCCCGTGGCGGTCATGGTGACTTTCCTGCAATTCGTGGTGCCGCTGCTGTCCAAGCTGCAGGGCAGGCCGGCATGCGAGCCCGAGCGGCTGATCGCCATCACCGACGAAGCCCTGAAGAGCCGCCCTGGGCGCACCGACTACCTGCGCGGTCGCTATTACGCTGATGCCGATGGCCGCCTGCACGTAGGCAGCACCGGGGCCCAGGGATCCGGGATCCTCTCCTCGATGGTGGCAGCCAACTGCCTGATCGAGCTCACCGACGACCTCGAGGGAGCTACCCTGGGTGAAACAGTGAGCATCCAACCCCTTCATCGACTGCCATGAGACGCTGACTCCCATGCCTCTGACCAACCAGCCCCTGACCCATCTCAATGCGCGCGGCGAGGCCCATATGGTCGACATCGCCGACAAGCCGGAGAGCTGCCGAGAGGCCGCTGCCTCGGGCTTCATCCGTATGCAGCCGGAGACCCTGGCGCTGCTCGCCGAGGGTGGTCTGCCCAAGGGCGACGTACTGGCCACGGCGCGTATTGCCGGCATCCAGGCCGCCAAGCGCACCCATGAACTGATTCCGCTCTGCCATGCCCTGGCGCTGTCCAAGGTTGCCATCGACTTCGACGTCGACGAGGCCGAGTCCTGTGTACACGTCATCGCCACCTGCCGCCTCACCGGGCGAACCGGGGTGGAGATGGAAGCGTTGACCGCCGTTTCGGTGGCCTGTCTGACCCTCTACGACATGTGCAAGGCGGTGGACAAGGAGATGGAGATTGGCGGTATCCATCTCGATACCAAGACAGGCGGCAAGTCCGGCGACTATCGGCGTGACGAAGCCTGGGCATCGCGAGCGGTGGCGCCCTCCATCATCGAGTCCGCCCCGTCACCGATCGTCACCGGCGAGGGGGTATCCGGCGAGGTATCGGTGGGGCAGCGCTGCGACATTGCCGCTCCCTGCCTGCGCGTCAAGTGCCTGGCCGAATTGCGCGAGCGACTCGGGGTCGGCGATGTCTCGGTCCCCATCGAGCGTCTGCCCAGTTCCGATGTGGCGGGGCTCAAGACGGCCCTCAAGGCGCTCGATGCCCGTTTTGAAGGCCTCGACCAGGGGCGCGTCCTGTGTGCCGTCAATCAGGTGATGGCCAGCGATGCCACGCCGCTGACCGATAACGACGAAGTGGCCTTCTTTCCCCCCGTGACCGGAGGCTGAACGATGATTCGCGTGCAGGAAGGCGCCTTCGATGCCGGCGTTGAGCAGCGAGCCTTGCTCGAGGGGCGCAGCGACATTGGCGCAGTGGTGAGCTTCACCGGCCTGGTGCGTGACTTCAACGAGCGCCCCGAGGTTCACGCCTTGACCCTGGAGCATTATCCGGGGATGACCGAAGCGGCCCTGGGCGAGATCGTCGAGCAGGCGAGGTCTCGCTGGGTGCTTCAGGGCGTGACCGTGATCCATCGGATTGGACGCCTCGACCCCGCAGACCCTATCGTGTTGGTAGTGGTCGCCAGCGCTCATCGACGCGCCGCCTTCGATGCCTGCGATTTCATCATGGATTACCTCAAGACCCGCGCGCCTTTCTGGAAGAAGGAGCACACTGCCAGCGGGGACTACTGGGTTTCAGAACGCGACGGCGATCATCAGGATGCCCGTCGCTGGGAGATGTCTACATGACCGACGAGCTGATCGACGACTTCGGCAGGCGGGTGCGCTACGTGCGCATTTCGGTCACTGATCGCTGCGATTTTCGCTGTGTCTACTGCATGAGCGAGGAGATGACCTTCCTGCCGCGCGCCCAGGTGCTGACCCTGGAGGAGTTGGCGATGGTCGCCCGGGCCTTTACCGAAATGGGGGTGGAGAAGATCCGCCTGACCGGGGGCGAACCCCTGGTGCGGCGCGATATCGATCACCTGGTCGATGATATCGGGGCGCTGCCGGGACTCAAGGACTTTGCCATGACCACCAACGGTGCGAGCCTGCCCAAGTTCGCCGGGCGTCTGCGCGAGGGCGGCCTGCAGCGACTCAATATCAGCCTCGACTCCCTGGACCCCGAGCGCTTTCGCCGGCTCACTCGTACCGGTGACCTGCACAAGGTCATCGATGGCATTCGTGCCGCTCGTGATGCCGGTTTCGAGCGTATCAAGCTCAACGCCGTCATCCTCAAGGGTCGCAATGATGACGAGGTGGTCGACCTCGTCGATTTCGCCCGCGATGAGGGGCTCGACATCAGCTTCATCGAGGAGATGCCGCTGGGCGATGTGTCGGACCACTCGCGTGCCGAGACCTTCTGTTCCAGCGACGAGGTCCAGGCGCGTATCGAGACACGTCACACCCTGATTCCCACCACCGAATCGACCCTCGGCCCGTCGCGCTACTTCAAGATGCCCGACAGTGAGTCTCGCGTTGGCTTCATCTCTCCCCACAGCCACAACTTCTGCGACACCTGTAACCGGGTTCGGGTCACCGTGGAAGGGCGCCTGCTGCTGTGCCTCGGCAATGAGCACTCCGTGGACCTGCGCGCCGTTCTGCGTCGCCACCCCGGCGATATGGATGCGCTCAAGCACGCCATCGTGCGTGCCATGCCGCTCAAGCCAGAGCGTCATTACTTCACCACGGACGGTGACGTCCAGGTGGTGCGCTTCATGAACATGACCGGCGGCTAAGCCGACACTATCGCTTGGCCGAGGCCGGCATCATGACATGGCGGGCGACATCTTGATGTCGCCCGCTATTTTTGTAGGCATAAGAAATCCTGCCCTGACACGGCGTTTCCCGCACGATTGCCTGGTTCAGGTGGCGTGAATCTTTCCTGTCTTTGTGCCACTTTTTCCCGCTGCTTTTCTTGCCAATATGGCGCAATTGCATATACTTTTGACGTGTCATTACGCAATACAACCGTCCAACATTCGGCATGGAGACCGCTAATGTCCAGCGAATCCCTGGAGCGCATCGCCCGCAACAAGAACGTGGCCCGTGCCGCGGCACGCCAGTTGAGCATGGAGCAGCTTCGTAAGCTGGCCGAGGTCATCGGTGAAGTGATCGATCAGAAGAGGGACGAGGAAGTACAGCGCCAGGAAGAGGAAGCCGATAAAGCCAGAAAACTCGCCGAGATCCGTGAGCAGATCAACGAAGCCGGCCTCTCCCTGGATGATCTGGTAACCGAACAGCCCAAGCGCAAGCGCGGTCGTCCGCCGAAGAACGCCAACAAGGGTTGAGGCATTTTTTGCCTCACCGCAGTGGGCGTGAAAACGGAGGGGATTTTGCGTAGGCCGGATAAGCCAAAGGCGCATCCGGCGTGACGATTGCGCCCTTTTCACGCCCGATGCGCTAGCGCTTACCGGGCCTGAGGGGACTGGGTGGCCAGTCGGTGTCGTGCGATGAACCATCACGCCAGTCGGTGTGAAGAATTCGCTCTACTTCTCCAGCATCTCCGCTTCCACCGCCAGAATCTGCAGGTGTACCTCGGGCACCCGGTGCAGATGATCGGCGAGCCAGCCGAGCAGCCTGGGCTGCAGTGCCAGGCGCAATTCTGCCAGGGAATCCACCTCGATCCTGTCGAGGCAGTCATCCAGCCAGTCGGCAAAGGCGGTCTCGTCCATCGGGCTCGCCTGACTGGTATCGAGCATCAGCCTTCCGATACGGGTCCAGCCGGAGTCGGTGGCGGCCACCGAAATGGCCAGATACAGGCTCCCATGGCGTGAACGGTTGACGCCGTCGCCACTCCCCAGGCCGGGCAGGGCGGAGACCGCATCCTGGCTGACGATGTGCGGCTGCTGGGGGTGACGCGCCTCCAGGGAAAGCCCCTCGGCATCCAGGCGAATCAGGTCACCATTCGTCGGCGCCAGTGGCGCTCGGATGCCGAGGGATTCGGCCAGTTCCCGATGGGCTTGCTGGTGGCGAGGCTCACCATGCACCGGCAGCAGGTGGCGTGGCCTTACCCAGCCGTAGAAGGTGCGCAATTCATCCTGGGCCGGGTGGCCCGAGGCGTGCAGTTCGGGGTGATTCTCGTCGTCGAGGATGGTCACGCAGAAGTGCTTGAGTCCCCGCTTGAGGCGGTCGATCAACCGTTCGTTGCCGGGAATGGCCTTGGCAGAGAAGATGACCGTGTCGCCGGCCATCAGCTCGAAATGGGCGTGGCGCCCCCGGGAGAGGCGTGAAAGCGCAGCGCGCGGTTCGCCCTGGCTACCGGTGGCGATCACCAGGACTTCCTCGGGAGGCAGGTAGCCAAGGTCGGTCACCGGCACCAGGGGTGGCAGGTCGTCCAGGTAACCAAGCCCGCGGGCCACGCCCACCATGCGTTCCATAGAGCGGCCCATCAGGCTGACGCGGCGCCCGCAGCGCTCGGCCGCGCGGCCGATGGCCAGGACCCGTGCCAGGTTGCTGGCAAAGCAGCTCACCACCACCCGCCCCTCACAACGGGCGATGGTGTGTGTCAGCGCCTCGGCGACCTCGCCCTCGCTGCGCGAATGACCGGCTATCGGCGCGTTGGTGGAATCGCCCACCACCAGATCCACGGGGGCGATGGCGCGAAAGGTCTCGGCCGAGATCGGGGAACCGATCAGCGGCTCGGGATCGAGCTTCCAGTCGCCGGTGTGCAGCACGCGATGGGCGCCGGCGGCAATCAACAGCGCACAGCTCTCCGGAATCGAGTGGGTCAACGGCAGGTAGCGCAGCGTGAAGGGCCCGGTTTCCAGGGCTTCGCCTGGCTCGATGACCTGAATGGCGTCGGTGGCCAGGCCACGCTCGGCGAACTTGGCTCTCAGCAAACCGGCGGCCAGCGGCGTGGCGTGGATCGGGCAGCCCCACCTGGGCCAAAGCCAGGCGGCGGCGCCGATATGATCCTCGTGGCCGTGGGTGATGATCAGCGCTCGGGGCCGGATCGACAACGTTTCCAGGCTGGAGAGATCCGGCACCTGGAGGGGGTTGTCCGGCAGATCCTGGCGGATCGTCATGCCGCAGTCCACCGCGATCCATTCATCTCCTTGGCCGCGCTCCCCATGTCCATAGAGGCTGAGGTTCATGCCGATCTCGCCGCAGCCGCCCAGCGGCAGGAAATACAGGGGAGGGCGGCGGCGAGGACGAATCTGGACGCGTGGCTGTGGCATCGAGGAAGGGGCGGGCCTGGAAATATGTGACAACACTATACGGGAAGCCCGCCGGGCCCCACAACGCGGCCGTAAGCCATTCGGCTCAGGTCGGAGTGTCCAGCGCGACCTGGGTCGCCAGTACCTTGCGCAGGAAGTCCCGGGTGCGGGGATCCTGCGGTGAACCGAAGAGCTGGCCGGGGGGCCCCTGTTCGACGATGCGACCGCCTTCCATGAAGATCACCCGGTCTGCCACGTCCCGGGCGAAGCTCATCTCGTGGGTGACCACCAGCATGGTCTGGCGCTCCCGGGCCAACTGCTTCATCAGGCCCAGCACCTCCTCGACCCATTCCGGGTCCAGCGAGGAGGTCGGCTCGTCGAAGAGGATCACCTCGGCCTTGGCCGCCATGGCGCGGCCTATGCCCACCCTCTGCTGCTGGCCGCCGGACAGGGAGGCGGGGTAGGCATCGGCCTTGTCGGCCAGGCCGATGCGCTCCAGGATCTCCCTGGCCCGCGCATGGGCCTTCTCCTTGGGCCAGCGGTTGACGACGATCAGCCCCTCGGCGATGTTCTCCAGCGCCGTCTTGTTGGCGAACAGTGCGTAGTTCTGGAACACGAAAGCCGTGCGCCGACGAGCCGTCAGGATGTCGGACCGGCTGGCCTTGGCGACGTCGACATCCAGGTCGCCGATGGTCAGCTGGCCGGCATCCGGTCGCTCAAGGAAATTGAGGCAGCGCAGCAGCGTCGATTTGCCGGTTCCCGAGGGGCCGATGACCACGATGATCTCGCCCTGTTCGATGGCCAGGTCGATGCCATCGAGCACGGCGGTTCCGCCAAAGCGCTTGATGAGTCCCTTTACCTTGATCATCGGCGGTACGCCTCGTTGAGTCGGGTTTCCAGGCCCCGCTGGAACCAGGCCAGCAACTCGACGATGATCCAGTAGAAGATCGCCACGGTGATGAAGGCCTCGAAGTAGAGGAAACTGCCGGCGGCCTCCTTCTGGGTGGCACCCATCAGTTCGGTGACGCCCAGTGTAAAGGCCAGGGAGGTCGCCTTGATCATGTCGATGAAGTAGTTCATCAGCGTTGGCACTGCCACCCGCGTGGCCTGGGGCAGCACGATGCGCCGCATCAGCTGGCCGTTGGTCATGCCGATGGACAGCGCCGCCTCCGTCTGGCTCCGATCGACGCCGACGATGGCAGCACGGATGGATTCCGCCATGTAGGCCGAGAAGTGCAGCGTCAGTCCCATGATGGTGGCGGTAACGCCGTTGATCTGGGTCAGGAAGGCCAGCAGCTGCGGCAACCCGTAATAGAACAGGAAGAGCTGCACCAGCAGCGGCGTGCCGCGAAAGAAGGAGATGAACAGCAGGGTGGCCGCATTCAGCCCCGGGATGCGCAGCACACGAATCACGGCCAGGCCGCAGGCCAGAACCAGGGCCAGCGCCATGCCCACGGCGGCCATCTGCAGGGTCAGCGGCAGGTAGCGCAGCAGGACGGGCACCAGCCCCAGCATGTAATCGAAATCGAGCACTTGCATGGCAGCGACTCAGCCCCTCAGGGGCGAGTGATATCGGTGCCGAACCACTCTTCCGAGATCGCCTGCAACTCGCCCGACTCGCGCAGGCTGTCCAGAGCATTATCGACGCGGTCACGCAGGGCGCGATCCTCCTCGGTGTCCCGGAAGGGCAGGGCATTGCGAATCTTGGAGAACGGCTGGCCGGCCAGCGCAAGGGGTAGCGGCTTCTCCTTGATCACCTGGCTGGCACTCACCCGGTCCATGACGAAGGCATCGACGCGGCCCAGGGCGGTGTCCTGCTCGATGTTGCTCTCGTAGGTCTTGATGTCGATCTGGTCGGCGTAGGGCAGTTCGCGCAGCAGCTCCTCATAGTTGGAGCCGAGATTGACGGCCACCGTCCTGCCCTTGAGGTCCTCGACGCCCTGGATCTCCTCGTTGCCTTCCCGAACCACGACCTGGGCGCCGTCATAGACATAGGGCTCGGTGAAGGCGTACTTGGCGGCCCGCTCCTCGGTGATGGTGATCTGGTTGGCGATGGTGTCGATCCGGCCGGATTCGAGCATGCCGAACAGGCCCGAGAAGTTCGCCGTGACGAACTCGACCTCGACGTCCAGCTCTTCGGCCACCGCCTCCATGACATCCACCTCGAAGCCCTGGAGCTTGTCCTGCTCGACGAAGGTGAAGGGGAAGTAGCCACCGGACATGCCGACCTTGATCGCGTGATCGTCGGCCTGGGCCAGGCTGCCGGCGGTCATCAGGCCTGCGGCCAGAGTGGTCAAGGCAATGCGCTTGAGCATGGGATTGCTCCTGTGTATTGGCGGGAACTAGAAAATTGGCACGGCGTGCCTGTCACTCATGGGAAAATACACTAAAGAATAAGGAAGGGTTTTTCCAATAGCCTTTGGTTATTAGGTGTATGGTGTCAAGCCGGCTATCCGTTCCGCGGCGGCTTTCCTGCAAGGCCCGGTCATTCGCCGACCACGCTGTTGCGCCCCAGTGACTTGGCTGCATAGCTCGCCGCGTCGGCACGCCCTGTCACGTCGTCGATGGTCTGGTCCGTCGGCTGGAAGCTACCCACCCCGATGCTGACCGTCACCCGCCACGTCTGCCCGTTCTGTTCCAGCCCATCGGCGGCAATCCTCGCCCGCAGCGACTCCGCGATACGCATGGCCTGTGAAAGCTCGCAGCCCGGCAGCAGGATGGCGAATTCGTCGCCCCCTTGACGAGCGGCATGATCACTGTTGCGTATTTCAGCACCCATCGCGGCGGACACCTGCTGCAGCATTCTGTCGCCCAGGGCGTGGCCGCCCGTATCGTTGACGCTCTTGAAGTGGTCCAGATCGAATATCATCAGGGACGATGGAGTGCCGGCTTTTTCCCAGGCAGCAAAGGCCTCCTCCAGCCGGCGCTGGAAACCGCGACGATTGAGCAGGCCGGTCAGTGGATCATGCTCTGCTTCCCAACGGAGAAGGGTGTCCTCGTTCTGGCGCTGGGTGATGTCGCGGACGATCCCCACCAGCCCGATGATCTCGCCGTCCACGCGGATCGCGTTGGCGTGGACGTCGAGCCAGTAGAGTTCTCCCTCCTTGCCGCAATAACGGAACTGACGGACAAGGTCCTTTTGCTGGAGAAGGCACGCCTGCCAGGCGGCCACCAGCGGTTCGCGATCCTCCTCGTGGATACGCTTGGCCCAGGCCGGCAGATGGACTGGCGGTACGATCCCCAGCAGGTCTTTCAGTGCCCGGTTGACGAAGGTCAGACGTCCCCTGGTGTCGGTGACGAACATGCCCTGGGGTGACGCGGCCAGGGTTCCCTTGAGGAACGCCTTGCGCCGTTGCAGGTCGTCCATCGTCCTCGCACGGTCCTGTTCCACCTCATTGAAGACGTCGATGATGCGGCGCAGTTCGTGCATGCGGGTGGCTATCTGAAGAGAGCGCCGTTGGCCATGACCCAGTTCCTTGATCTGATGGGCCAGGCGCGTCAGTGGCCGCAACACCAGCCAGATCAAGGCTGCCATCACCGGCAGCAGCAGCCCCAGGACCCACAAGGCCCGCAGAGCAATGCGCTCCATGACGTTTGTCAGGGGGGTATAGACCTGTTCGAGAGGCAGGTAGAGGCCCAGTATCCAGTCGGCGGGCCAGATCTGTCGATAGGCCGTCAGCGCCGAGCCGCCTTCTCGCAGTTGGCCACTGGCTTCGCCCTCCCAGCCATCCAGCGCCAGGTCCAGCCAGGGGTCTTCCCTCAGGCTATCCAGCGTCGGCAGGTTCTGCCTCTGCTCGGGATGATAGATCAGCCGGCCCGAGGCCGTGGCGATCACTACGTGGCCTTCTTCGCCCAGCCGGAGGCGATCGAATCCCGTGAACAGCTCGCTCTGGTCGAGTTCGACCAGCCCGCCCAGGAAACCGGCATAGCGGCCCCTCTCATCGTGGCGTGGAACGAGCATCATGACCAGCAGCCTGCCCGAGACCTCCCCGACGAAGGGCTCGCTGACATGGGGGCGCTGGATATTACGCATGAAGCGCGCGTAGCTCCGGTGGCTAATGTCCCGGCCGATACGGCCCGTTATCGTGGGCCAGTCATCGATGACGGTATTCTCGGCATCGACCACGACCAGGCCCTCGAACAGCGCGAGCAAGGGATCGTGGTTTCCCTGGGCCAGAGATCCCGGCGAGGGATCCGGGAGCTGAGCGGCCAGGCGTTCCAGCACTTCCAGACGCTGCTCGATCTCATGCGTGATGTCGTTGCGTATCAGGTTCGCCTCATAGCGAAGGTGCACGCGGTTGGATTCCTCGACCAGCAGGGTGCCGGACTGCCAGCCAAGGGCCAGCAGTATCAGGCACAACAGTGTCCAGATCACCACGACCCCCAGCAGCAGGCGGCCCCGCAGCGAGAAGAGGTGGCGGTGGAGAGCATGTCTCAAGGGCTGGGCGAATTTCTGTTGAAAGGCCACGGCTCTCCTTATGCCGTCGTCATGCTGGGTTCGCGTCGCAGTGTTTCCCTGTTTTCGCTACAGTTTACCCCCAAGGCGCCGTTGAAAGCAGGGCGCCCCCCTGGTCAACAAGGCTTGAACCATGACCTCGACTGACACTGTCAACCGGACTCTGCGGTGTTGGGTGTCGCTACGCCTTCTGTCCGCTCTGGTGTTCCTCCCGTTGCTCCCGGGCTGTGCGATGCTGGCCCCGGCACCACCCGAGAACCCGTCGAACATCTGCGAGATCTTCCGCGAGCAGCCCGACTGGTACGACTATGCACGGGACTCGCAGGAGAAATGGGGAACGCCCGTTGCGACCCAGATGGCGTTCATCCAGCGCGAATCCAGCTTCCGCAGCCATGTGAAGCCGCCCCGCGGCAAGCTGCTCGGCTTCATTCCCTGGACCCGGCCCTCCTCAGCCTACGGCTACGCCCAGGCCCAGGACCCGGTGTGGGACGAGTACGAGGAGGAGGCAGGGCAGCTGTTTTCGCGGCGGACCCACATGAAACACGCCACCGACTTCATCGGCTGGTACAACGCCCGCACCCGGCGCATGACCGGGGTGTCCTTGAACAACCCCGAGCACCTTTATCTGGCCTACCACGAAGGGCAGGGCGGTTACCGACGCGGCTCCTGGCAAGCCAAGCCCGCCGTGCAGCGCACCGCTCGCCAGGTTGCGGCTACCGCCTCGCGCTACAGGCATCAGCTGGCCGCCTGTGAGGCGGAGTTCCGCTGCGATAGCCTGCTCGAAATATGGCCCTTCTGCCGCTGATCTCGCGCTGACTCATTGCCCTGGAGGGGATGAGCACGGAGACTGGCATCCGCGTTCGAAGCGCCGCATCATCCTGGGTATCACCACAAGGGCGTGACGGGCCGGCGGCTGCCCGGCACCGCGTCGATCATGTGCAGGGAGCAAGGTTCATGCCGTTCAAGACCCGTGATATCGCCCTGGACAGCTGGCTGCTGATGGTGTCGGCCGCCTTCGTGCTGATGGGGCTGGCGGGGATGATGCAGTGGCTTGACGACGCCTTGCCGACGCTGCTGGCCACGGACGCCGCGCTGGCCATCTTGCTGTGCGGGGCTGGCCTGGTTGCCGTGGTGCAGTGCTGGCCGCGGTTACGCCTTCTGGCGGGTGGCGCCCTGCTGGCCTTGATGGGCTATATCCTGCTGTACAACACCCTCATTGGCCCCGGTCAGTCGAGCCTCTACTGGCTGCCCGGGGAGCCGCGGGTATCCCCGCTGTCGGCCGTCTTGCTGGTGGGGGTGGCCAGCTGTCTGCTGTCAGGGCTCGATCGCCCAGGCCGGCGTCGGCTGTGGCAGCTGTGCGGCTGCCTGCTGCTCTTGATCGGGGCCCTGGTGCTGGGTGCCACGCTCTTGCTCCCGGCGGATGGCCCGGGCCTGGCGGACATGATCTCGTCTCCGCCGGGGGTCGCCCTGTTCACGCTGACGTATGGCAGTGCCATGGTCGCGGCGAGTGTCAGAACGCGCTACAGGAAGCTCCAGTTGGGAAGAGCGGCCGTGACGGCCGGCCTGGTCGGCGTGCTGGCCAGCAGTCTGGCGTGGTACCTGCTGGGCTGGCAACAGCAGCAACGGACGAATCAGCAGGCGGAATTCCTGCTCGACAACGTTCGTTTCAATGCCGAGCAGGTGATGGAGTCCCACCTGACGCTGATGCAGCGCATGGCCGAGCGCCTGGATGCCTCCGCTTCGGGACTGGAACCCGCCGTACGCCAGCGCGATGTGGCCAATAATCTGCGCGATACGCCGAGTCTTGAGGTCATCGGCCTTTTGAGCCGCGACCAGGACTGGCTGTGGCGTCAGGCGCGCAGCCGTGAGGCTCAGGCGTGGCTGGCAGAATGGACGGATGCCGAGCGCGTGCAGGACTGGTTGAGCATGCCGTTTCCCGAGCCGCGCATGATGGTGCCGGATGACAGCACACCTGGCATGGCGATCATGGCGATCGCGGTACCGAGTCGTGACCAGCAGCTGGTGGCCGTGCTGGACATGGCGACCCTCCTCGAGCAAGGGCTGCGTATTCAACTGGTGGGTTTCCAGGTCAACCTCTCCCGTGACGCCGAGCTGATCACCGCCCTGGCGGCGCGGGGCATGAGAGCGCGGGAGGTGAGTGACGCTTCCCGCCTTGCCGTTCGCCACATCGGCCTGCCGGGTGGCACCATGCTCAGCCCTTCGGTGCACCCCGGTGGCGAGGCGAACTGGCTGCAGGCGGGGCTGGTGCCTTCAGCCGTTGGCCTGGGTGGGCTGACACTGAGCTATCTGCTGGTCTTCAGCCTGGGGATGGTGCGCCTGGCCCTGGGGCATTCCCGGAACCTGATGGCTGCCCGGGAGCAGCTCGAGCAGCAGCAATCCATCCAGGCGATGATCGCCGAGGAGGTGCCGGTCGATCGGATCCTGGAGTCCATCTGCACCATGCTCGAGAGGCAGCTGCCGGGGGGGTTATGCTCGATCATGCTGGCTGACGACGAAGGCCACACCTTGCGCCTGGTGGCGGGTAACAGTCTGCCGGTCAGCTTCCGTGAGGCGCTCGGCTCGATTCCCATCGGGGCCGGCGTGGGGACCTGTGGCAGCTCGGCCCATGGCCGTGAAGTCGTGATCTGTGAGGATATCGAGCATGACCCGCGCTGGGAGGGGTTCAAGTCGCTGGCTACCGACGCGGGGCTCCTGGCCTGCTGGTCCTATCCGGTGATCGCCAGTGAGGGTCGCCTGTTGGGGACCTTTGCGACCTACTATCGCCGCCCGGGCAAGCCGGGAAATACCGAGCTCGAAAGGACGCGACAGGCCGTGGATCTGGTGGCGCTGGCCGTGGAGCGTGAGCAGGACAGGCGTTCGTTGTGGGAGAGTGAGCAGCGCTACCGTTCGTTGTTTGTCTATAACCCGGATGCGGTGTTTTCACTCGACCTGCAGGGCCACTTTGTTTCCGCCAATGCGCATTGTGCCGAGTTTACCGGTTTCTCCGTCGAACAGATCATAGGTAAGCACTTTTCTCGATTCCTGAACCCGAACGACCTTGCCTACGTGCAACAGAAATTCGAGATCACGTTGGACGGTGAACCCTGCCGCTATGAGCTGCAGATTCCTCATCGGGACGGCAAGATGCGCCGTCTGGATCTCACCAATCTGCCGATCGTTGTCGGCCAGCGAATCAAGGGTGTCTATGGCATCGCCAAGGATGTGACCCAGCGGCGCGAGCACGAGACCCGATTGCGGATTCTCGAGCGCAGCGTGCAAGCCAGCGTCAACGGAGTATTGATCGCTGATGCGGAACAGCCCGATCTGCCGATCATCTATGCCAATGACGCCTTCCAGCGCATGACCGGGTATTCGCGAGAGGAGGTCATCGGCCGCAATTGCCGTTTTCTGCAGGGCGCCGAGACCGATATGGCGGCGGTGCAGCAGATTCGCCAGCAGCTGGCCAGCCAGAGTGATGTGCATGTCACCCTGTGCAATTATCGCAAGGACGGCACCCCCTTCTGGAACGACCTCTTCATCGCGCCGGTGCGAGATGAAGCGGGTCGGGTCTCCCACTACGTGGGGATCCAGCATGATATCTCCGAGCACAAGGCCTATGAGGCCAGGCTGGCCTACCATGCCAGCCATGATGCCTTGACCGGGTTGCCGAACCGCTCGCTGCTGGAGGATCGACTTGTCCATGACTTTGCGCTGGCCAGGCGGCAGGGACACCTGCTGGCGGTGCTCTTCGTCGACCTCGACGAGTTCAAGCCGATCAACGACAGCCTGGGCCATGCCATAGGAGACCAGCTGCTTAAGGGTGTTGCACAGCGACTCTCCGCGGCGATGCGTCCGGGCGATACGCTGGCGCGCCTGGGCGGCGACGAGTTCGTGATACTGCTGCCCGACCTGCACGACGAAGAGCAGGCGCTGCAGGTAGCCGAGCGGCTGCTGCCGATCATTGCCCGGCCCTATCGGATAGGTGAGCACGAGCTTTCGCTGTCGTGCAGTATCGGGATCGCGGTCAGCAACCCCGGGGTCTCCCAGGCCATCGAGCTTATCCAGCAGGCCGACATGGCCATGTACCGGGCCAAGCAGCAAGGGCGCAATGCCTACCAGTGGTTCACCCCCGAGATCACCCATCGGTTGGGGGATCGCGTCGCGTTGCGCAACGAGCTCCAGGAAGCGATCGATACCGAGGCCTTCGAGCTGCACTATCAGCCGTTGATCGATCGCCAGGGACGGGTCGCGAGCGTGGAGGCGCTGCTGCGCTGGTCCAACCCCTTACGCGGCGATGTCTCTCCCGCCCAGTTCATTCCCCTGGCCGAAGAGACCGGTCAGATCATTCCCATCAGCGAATGGGTGCTTTCCAGAGCCTGCCAGGACCTGCGCATGCTCGACCAGGCAGGACACGGCATCCTCAATGTCGCGGTCAACCTCTCGCCACTGCAGTTCCATCGTTCGAGCTTTCTCGGCAACCTGCGCCAGGCCCTGGCGGTGACCGGGCTGCCGGCGCCGAAGCTGTCACTGGAGCTGACCGAGGGCGTGCTGATGAACGATACGGAAAGTGCCATCGACATCTTGCATGCCCTCAGGGGCATGGGCGTGGGGGTGGCCATCGACGATTTCGGTACCGGCTTTTCCAGTCTCAGCTACCTCAAGAATCTGCCCGTCGACACGGTGAAGATCGACCGCAGCTTCGTCAGCGAAGTGACACGCAATGCGGAGGATGACGCCATCATCCAGGGCATCATCTCCATGGCGCATCACCTCGGGCTCAAGGTGGTCGCCGAAGGCATCGAGCACGAAGCGCAGTACCGCCTGCTGATGGCCCATGGCTGCGACCTCTTTCAGGGCTTCCACCTTGCGCGGCCCATGCCGTTGGAGAGCCTCATCGAATTCATCGGCGCGTCACGCGCCCTCGACAGCATCGGACCGCGAGAATGATCCACTGCCGTCCGGACGGTGAGTGTCGTGCCGGTCACAGCTGCCGACGCCAGCGGCTTTCGATGGTCTCCAGCTCCGCCGGCCCGTAGAGGGCCTGGGGATGACCGCCGTAATGGGCCCATAGCTGGTCTCCCGCATCGTAGTGCCACCATTCGCTCGGCAGGTTGGTAAAGCCCTGTTCGCACATGGCGGCGAAGAGGCGACGTCGGTTGTCACGCGCCTGTCGCTGCCGGGCATTCGGGCGAGAGCTGGCTTCCAGGGCAGCGGTGTGGGATCCCGGCACGGCCTCGTCGAACAGGGTTCCCATGTCCAGCGGCAGCCCATCGGCATCGCTCAGGGTCACATCCACGGCGCCGCCGGTGAGGTGAGGGCTCGGCGAGCTCGGCTCGCGGCTGGGCACGGCGACGAATTCCCGCGTGCGCTCCAGCAGCGCCTCCTCGTCGAGCTCAGGGTGGTGCGACCGGATGGCCTCCTGCAGGGTATCGAAGAGATACTGCTGCACGCGCCAGGGTCGCCAGCCGTCGAGGACAATCAGCCCATATTCCGCTGGCAGTGAACGTGCCACCTTCAGCAGCCGCCGATAGACCCCTTCTCGGACATAGCATTCGTTGATCGCGCCGGGAATGTCCTCCTTGGCATAGACCGGGAAGATCTTGATCGGCGAGGGCGCCAGGCTCAGCGGGACCAGCGGCTCGTCACTTCCGGTGATGGGGATGCGGCTCACCACCGACCAGTCAGGCTCAGGGTGGTGATCGATGGGCGATGACAGGGAGCGGTTCACAGGAGTCTCCATGGGGTCAACCAAGATGGGTCGGTAGCCAGAGCGTGAGGGAAGGAAACAGGATGAGAAGGATCAGTACCAGGACCGCGGTCACCACGAACGGCCAGATCGTTCGAAACAGCAACGTGATCTCGAGCCGGCTCACCGCGGCCGCCACGAACACACAGGCGCCCATCGGCGGGGTGATCAGAGCAATGGTGATATTCAAGGTGATAATGATACCTAGATGCACTGGGTCAATACCCGCCATCATCGCTACGGGGGAGAAGATCGGCGTCAACAGCATCAGGGCCGAGACTTCCTCCATGAACATCCCCGTGACGAAGGTGATCAGGCTCAGCAGCAGCAGAATCACCACCGGTTGCTCGATGTAAGGGGCCAGCAGGGCGACGAACTGGTTGGGCACCTGGGCATAGGAGAGCAGCCAGCTGATGGTGGCCGAGGCGGCCATGATCAGGAAGATTGCTGAGGTCAGGCTCGTAGTATCGACCATGGCCTTCCAGAAGCCGGCGATTCGCAAGTTGCCCTGGGCCAGGCCGCAAAGCGCCACGTACAGCGCCGTCAGTGCCCCGGATTCGGTAGGTGTAACAAAGCCCATGACAATACCCGAGACAATGATGAACGGTGCTACCAGCGCGGGCAGGGCGCCCAGTGCCGTCACGGCCAGCTCCCGTCGTGAGGGGAGTCCGCCGCGCTTCTCCAGTCCCTTGTGCCAGGCATACCAGGCGTTCATGGTCATGAACGCTATACCCAGCACCAAGCCCGGGATCACCCCGGCGAGAAACAGGTCGCCGACCGAGGTGTTGGTCAGAGACGCGTAGAGGATCATGAAAATGCTGGGTGGGATGATCGGCCCGATCAACGAGCTCCCGGCCGTCAGGCCCGCAGCGAACGCTGTGGAGTAACCCTCCTTGCGCATGGGCGGTACAAGAAGTGATCCCAGCGCCGAAGTGTCGGCAACCGCGGAGCCGTTGACGCCAGCGAAGAAGACGCTGGACACCACGTTGACATGGCCCATGCCGCCACGCAGGTGACCGACCAGCAACTTGGCGAAGGCCATGAGTCGGTCCGTCAGCCGGGTCACGTTCATCAGGTTGCCGGCGAGAATGAACAACGGGATGGCCATCAAGGAGAAGGCATTGATGCCCCCGAAGAACTGCTGGGGCATCATG
The DNA here is from genome assembly GCA_051751285.1 of Pseudomonadota bacterium. Lineage (GTDB taxonomy): Bacteria > Pseudomonadota > Gammaproteobacteria > Pseudomonadales > Halomonadaceae > Halomonas. The sequence goes on from JBNJKT010000010.1 coordinate 81,100, forward strand.
CGCGGGATCATGGCGGGATCCACGAACATGAATCCCACTACCGCCGTGGTCAAAAGGGAGATGAACAGCGGCAAGCCCAGTAGCACGTGGACAAGAAATACCGCCAGCATGGTCAACGTCATGCGGGCTCCTCCGTGAGCGTCTTCAGGGGCGCCGGACCATATAACAGGGCATGCCATGCCAGCAGTGCGAAACCGACCGGCAGTGACAACATGGGAAGGGTTCTGCTGATCCCCAGCCCCTGGCTGGTGAACATCGAGACGGACATGGCGTAGCGATAACTGATAATGGCCGCCGCGATGGCAATGCCCAGCGTCAAGAGCCACTGATAGACGTTGAGGATACGGCACAGCGGGGCAGGGAGGAGGCGCTCGATCAGCGCGACGCGCATGTGACCGCCTTCGACCCAGACGGCACCGGCACCGAGCAGCACGCTGCCGATAATCAGAAAGCGGGCCAGCTCGTCCGTCCAGATGGGCGCCCCTCCGGCAAGATAACGCATGAACACGCCGAAAAGGATCACTGCCAGATCGATGAGCAGCAGGCTGCTGGAAATCGTAAGGGACACGGACCGGCTGATGGCCAGTACGCGAGTGTTGAGGAACGTCATAATGGACGCCATCTGTCATGGGGCAGGGGAATGTTACCCCCTGCCCGGATTGCAGGATGTCTCAATGAAAGTGGTGCTTATTCGGCGAGGTGGGTCATCTCCGCATCCTCGAGCGCCATGTCGATGAAGGACGGATCGATGTCCTGCTCGCCGAGCCATTCCAGATAGGCCGGCTGGCCCTGCTCGCGGAACGCCGCCAGTTCTTCCTCGGACGGCCGGATCACCTCCATGCCCTCTTCCTTAAGGAAGGCGATGCGCTCGTCGACCCGGGACTCGTTGTGCTCGCGGGCCATCTGGTTGGCCTCCTCGACGGCCTCCATGAAGGCCTGGCGCAAGGTGTCGTCCCAGCCGTCAATCATGGCGCCGTTGCCGACCAGGAACTGGTCCGAGTACTGTATGTTGGCCAGCGTCAGATAGTCCTGAACTTCATAGAGACTGCCCATGATGATGTACATCGGCGGGTTCATCTGACCATCGGCGACGCCAGTTTTCAGGGCCATGTAGACCTCGGTCCAGGGGATTGGCGTGCCTGATGCCCCGAAGGCTTCGTAGAGTGCTACCTGGCTTGGATCCATTGCGCGAAAGCGCAGGCCCTCGAAGTCGCTGGGTGAGGAGATCGGCTTTTGGTCGTTGGTGAAGGCCAGGAAACCGCCTTCTTCGACGACGGCCAGCAGCTCCACCCCGGTGCGCTCTCGCAGGGCATCCTCGACGGCCTGCCAGTACTGGCCTTCATCAAAGAAGGTGCGAGCCGATTCGAAGTCGTCAAAGAGGAAGGGGATGGCACTCACGAAGACTTCCGGCACCAGCGGCGACATGCCGGCGAAGGAGGCGATGTTCAGGTTGGCGCTGTTCATCGTCTGCTCCATGCGCTCCTGTTCCTCCCCCAGCATGCTGTTGGGGTAGAGCTTGAGCTCGAGTTCGCCTTCGGTCTTCTCCTCGACCAGCTCCTTGAGGTTGGTGGCGAAGACATGCACGGCATTCTTCTCGGGATCCGGGGCGCCGTTGTAGCTCAGGTTCACGGTTGTGGCGGCATATGCCTGGCTGGCAAAGGCGCCTGCGGCCAGCACAGCGGCAGCGAGGGAGGAAACGGCAAATGATCGAGTAGGATTCATGCTTGCACTCCGAACGTTGTTGTTGGCGGAACTTCCGGCCTGTCGACCGGCATATCAGCAGACTAGGCGTTGATGTGTTGACTAATCAAACCCGTCAGTGTTGTTTTTACATCAACGCGCAGCACTCAGAAGGCGAGGGGCATCGGCATTGAAAAAGCGCATACCACTGCAGAGGTGTTCCAGACAGGCATTCGTGGCCACCGTGAGCTCGCGGCCGGTTAGGCTTACGATCTGGGCTCGCGCATCACTGAGTAGCCCATACGCCATGGGGAGCACGGCGATATCCCCTTGCTGGACCTCTTCGGCCACGGTCAACTCGGGCATGAAGGTTACGCCGATGCCCGAGCGCACGAAATTCTTCAGCACGGCCACGGAGTTGGTATGCAAGCGGGCATTCAGAAAGATGCGTTCCTGATGGGCCACGGCATTGATCATCTGGCGCATGCCGAAGGGGTTGTCCATCAGGCCGATCGGCCATCGCACCAGGTCCTGCAGGGCAACCGGCCGCGGTAAATGGGCTAGTTCGTGGTCGGTGGGGACGATCAGGTCCAGCGGTTGGCGCGTCTCCACATGGCAGGTCAGTTGCGGGTCGACGGGCGGCGCGTAGAGGAGGGCGAGCTCGACCTCGCGATCCTTGACCAGCGCCTTGGCTTCGTTGACGCCGGCCATCACCACCTCCAGTTCGATACCGGGATAGGTGGTCATGAAAGACTGCAGGGGTGCCGATATCAAATCGGCAATGAAGCCTTCGCCCACCGCTATCCGGACCTGGCCGCTGACCAGTCCCTGCAGCGCTGACAGGCGGGAGACCACGGCATCTTCAGCCGCCTGCTGGCGATGGTAATGGTCGACGAGCAGGCGCCCCGCCTCGGTCACCTTGATACCGCCGGCATGGCGTTCCAGCAGCCGAATGTCGAGATTTTCCTCGAGAGAACGTATCTGCCGACTGATGGCCGAGACATCGATACCGAGGTAGGTGGCCGCCTTGCGTAGTGAGCCGCGACGAATCACTTCGCTCAGGTAGGAAAGGGCGCGGGTGTTGAGCATCGGCCTTATTTCCTCGTGTCGGTCTTGAAGGGGGAGTCGGCGTCCGGAGGAGTTCACCATACCTCGGCGCAGCAGGCACCGCAGAGTCGCATGGATCCTCATGGCGGCGTCGACGGACCTGAGAAGGCCCTTCGCCCCGCCTTCGGGCGTGCCCGAAGGCCCTGTTTTGGCTACACTGTCGCCCCCAGCCACCGCAGCAAACCGGGATCATCCGATGTCACACTACTATCGCCTGGTGGTTTCCTGTCCCGACCGTCTGGGCATCGTCGCCAGGGTCTCCAACTTCATCGCTGGCCACGGCGGCTCGATCACCGAGGCCAGCCAACACTCCGACCTGGAGGGCGGGCGCTTCTTCATGCGCTATGAGATTCTCGCCGACTCCGTGGGCATGCCGCCGGAGGCACTGCGCGAGGCCTTTGCGCCCATCGCCTCCGAATTCGAGATGACCTGGGCGCTCACCGACACCCGCCAGCGGCGTCGGGTGGTGCTGATGGTCTCCCGGGAGACCCACTGCCTGGTGGACCTGCTCTATCGCTGGACGGCAGGGGAGCTCGACTGCGACATCGCCGGCGTGATCTCCAACCATGAGGACATGCGCGGCCTGTCGGAGTGGCACGGCATCACCTACCACCATGTACCGGTCAAGGCCGACGACAAGCAGGCCGCCTTCGCCGAGGTGCAGCGGCTGGTCGACGACGCCCGCGCCGACTGCGTGGTGCTGGCGCGCTACATGCAGATCATGCCGCCCGAGCTCTGCCAGCGCTTCCAGGGCCGGATGATCAACATTCACCACAGCTTCCTGCCCTCCTTCGCCGGCGCCCGGCCCTATCATCAGGCGCACCAGCGCGGCGTCAAGCTGATCGGCGCCACTTGCCACTACGTTACCGAGGAGCTTGATGCCGGGCCGATCATCGAGCAGGACATCCACCGGGTCAGCCACTGCCATACTCCCGACGACCTGGTGCGTTTCGGGCGCGATGTGGAGAAGGCGGTGCTGGCGCGCGGCCTGCGCTGGCACCTGGAGGATCGTGTGCTGATCCACGGCAACAAGACCGTGGTCTTTGCCTGACGGAGTGACCTCATGCCTCGGTTCCTGCCCCAAGGTCCACTCGGGCGATCTCTTCTCGGCAGGGAGCTGGTTCGCTATCGATGGTGCAGTTTCTCCAGAGCGGCGTTGTTCAGGAACGTTGATCGACTCTTGATGCCGTGCAGGGTCACGTACTCATCAATCTGGCGCAGCACCTTGCCTGGCAGGGTGACGGTGACCTTCTCGGCTTTTCCCAGATAGGGGGTCAGATCGATATCGATCATGCCCCAGCCCCAACCCGCAAAGTCCGGGTTGCGGCGGTGTTCATCGACCCTGCCCGGTTTAGGGAGTGGCTGGCCGCGGGCTGCCCGCTCTTGAAGCACGATATGAGCGGCCTCGACGGCATTGTCGTAGGCGTCTTCCGGGGTGTCTCCGGCACTGATTGCGCCGGGAATGTCGGGAAAAACGATGCCGGTAGCAGTGTTCTCGTCTCCCCACTCGATCGCAATGGGATAGTACATCTGTGCCTCCGCGCGAGTCATGTCAGTCCCGCCTGTTTGAGAACCTGGCGGACAGTACCTTTCGGCAGATCCTTTTTCGGGTGTGGAACAGGAATGGCACCAGGTCTGTCAGGGTGTTTGAAAACGTGGTGGCTGCCTCGTATTCGATCCAGCACCCAGCCGGCGGCTTCCAGCTCCTTGATGAGTTCGCTGCTTTTCACCGCGTTCCCCCTATATCGACAAAATTATACGTCCAGCCGTATTAAGTTGTACACTCCGGTAACTTGGAAATGGAGTCGATATGACGATTGCCGAGCCGGTTCTTGCCTCCTGGCTGCTGTGGCTCTGCGGCCTGGTCTCGCTGGCGGTGGTCGGCCTGGCGTTGAGCCGCCGGCCGTGGGTCGCGCTGATCGACGATCACGCCCTGCAGCATCGCTGGCTGGCCGCTACCGTCATCGTGATGCTGTTCTGGCAGCTGCGGGCCCAGGCGGTGGACTGGCTGACCCTGCACCTGATGTTCACCGCGCTGCTGACCCTGGTCTTCAAGGCGCCGCTGGCGCTGCTCTCGATCACCGCGATCAATATCGCCATGGTGCTGCTGGGGCGCATCGAGTGGCCGTTGCTGGGGGTGAACGTCCTGATCAGCGGGGTGGTGCCGGCCCTGGTGATGGGTATCATCTGGCGGCTGGTCGACCGGCGCCTGCCCGACAATCTGATGGTCTTCCTGTTCGTCTGCGCCTTCTTCGGCTCGGCGATCGCCACCCTTGCGGCGGGCCTGGCCGCCGTGGGGCTGATGGCGCTGGGCGCCTCGGATGCCGAGGCCCTGCGCCAGGCGCTGGAGTATGCCCGCTTCCTGCCGTTGCTGATGCCCTCCGAGGCCTTCATCACCGGCATGCTGATGAGCATCCTGCTGGTCTACCACCCCGGCTGGGTCGCCACCTTCAACGACCATCGCTATATCGATACGAAATAGCGACAAGGAACAAGAAGCAAGGAGCAAGGAAACCCATTGAGCGGGGCAGCCTTGGTGGCAACATCCTGACTTGCCCCCTTGCCCCCTTGCCCCCTTGACCCCTCACAACGCCAGCGTCAGCTGTTGCCGAGCTTCCTCGGGCACCAGGCGCACGCCGACGCCGAGCAGGCGTACCGGGCGGCGGGCGCGGGCCCAGGCCTGTTCCAGTAGCCGGGTGTAGCTGCCCACGTCGGGGGTGAGGCCGCGGCTCTCCAGGGTGGTGAGGCTGAAGTCGTCGAAGCGGACCTTGACGAAGAGTCCCGCCATCGGCGGGTGGCCGTGACGTTCCAGGCGGCCCTGTAGCTTGTCGCAGAGCGGGGCGAGGGCGGCGCTGGCGGTTTCGAAGTCGGGAAGATCGCGGTCGAAGGTGGTCTCGACGCTCACCGACTTGCGCTCGCGTTCGAGGCGCACCGGGCGGTCGTCAATGCCGCGGGAGAGCTCATAGAGCCGGCGCCCGAACTTGCCGAAGTCGTCCAGCAGGCGCTCGATGGGCAGCTCGCGCAGCTCGGCACAGGTGCGGATGCCCATGGCGTCGAGCCTGGCGCCGGTGGCCGGCCCCACGCCGTGCAACTTCTTGACCGGCAGGTCGCGCACGAAGGCGTCGATCTGTTCCGGCGGGATCACCGTCAGGCCGTCGGGCTTTTCCCAGTCGCTGGCGATTTTGGCCAGAAACTTCGAGGGCGCTGCGCCCACCGAGACGGTGATGCCGGTGCGCCGATAGCACTCCTCCTTGAGCCATTCGGCCATCCAGGTGGCGCTGCCGCGAAAGCCCTCGACCTCGGTGACGTCCAGGAAGGCCTCGTCCAGCGACAGTGGCTCCACCAGCGGGGTGAGTTCGTGGAACACCGCCTGGATCTGGCACGACACCTCGCGATACTTATCGAACTGCCCGCGCATCAGGGTGAGATGGGGGCACAGGCGCAGCGCATGGGCGGTGGGCATGGCGGAGTGGATGCCGAAGACGCGCGCGGGGTAGTTGCAGGTGGCGATCACCCCGCGCTGTTCCCGCGAGCCACCGATGGCCAGCGGGATGTCGCGCAGGGCAGGGTTGTCGCGCATCTCCACCGCGGCGAAGAAGCAGTCGCAGTCGGCGTGGAGGATCTTGCGCACGCGCTCGGTCATGGGGCGAGGGGCAGCCAGCCTTGCTTAGAGGGCCTGGCCGCTGCCGCCGCGGATGACGCCCACGCCGATGCCCTCGATCTCCAGCGGGTCATGGCGCAGGTCAACCTCGATGGGCGCGAAGTCGGGGTTCTCGGCCTCCAGGGTGACCACGTGACCCTGGCGATGGAAGCGCTTGACGGTGACCTCGTCCTCCAGGCGCGCCACCACGATCTGGCCGTCGCGAATGCGCTCGGTGCGGTGCACCGCCAGCAGGTCGCCCTCGAGAATGCCGGCGTCCTTCATGGAGAGACCCCGCACCCGCAGCAGGTAGTCGGCCCGGGGGGTGAAGTACTCCGGGGGCAGGGGGCAGTAGCGGTCGATATGCTCGGCGGCCAGTACCGGGCTGCCGGCAGCCACCTCGCCGATGATCGGCAGGCCCTGGGCGGGCTCTTCCAGCCCCTCCTCGTTGGCGGCCTCAGGCTCCTGGGCAGGCAGGCGGATGCCCCGGGACGTACCGCGGATCACCTTGATCGCCCCCTTGCGCTCCAGGGCGCGCAGATGCTCCTCGGCGGCATTGGGCGACTTGAACCCCAGCGCCCGGGAGATCTCCGCCCGGGTCGGTGGGTAGCCCAGTTCGTTCATGGTCTTGACGATGAAGTCGTATACGTTCTGCTGCCGGGCCGTGAGTGAGCGACTCATGGGGCCTCCAGGGTCGGTAACCAGGGAGTGGCGGTTGCGTCGCCACCTGTCTGGCCAAGTATACAGCATGTCTTTCTGTCCAGTAAAAGCGATAACCGCGAAGAGCCAAGGCGTCCCGAGGATCAGACTTCAGCGGAGGCAGAAATCCCCGAGGGTCAGACCCCGGCTGGGGGTATAACGGTTGGAATCGTGCACCACGCTGGGGGCCTAGCGGCTTGGCCGGGGTCTGACCCAGAGGGCGGTGAGGCAGCCAAGCTGGTGTCTGGCTAGGTTTATCGTGTTTAAAACATTCGGTACTCGTCGACATTGAGCCAGCACCATGGCTGTCATACACTTTTCTCATTTTCAAACAATTGTTTCCATCAGATGGAGCCGCTTCCCATGGCCCAGCAGCCCGACACCGTCACCCGCATCCTGGATACCGCCGAGGTGCTGTTCGCCGAACGCGGCTTCGCCGAGACCTCGCTGCGCAACATCACCAGCAAGGCCAGGGTCAACCTGGCGGCGGTCAACTACCATTTCGGCTCCAAGAAGTCGCTGATCCAGGCGGTGTTCGCGCGCTATCTCGACCCCTTTACCGTGCGCTTCCACGCGGCGCTCGATGACCTCGAGGCGCGCCACGAGGGCGGCGACATCCCCCTGGAGGAGTTGCTGGAAACCATGGCGCGCAGCGTGCTCGAGGTGCCGGCGGAGCGCCACAGCCTGAAGGTGTTCATGCGCCTGCTGGGGCTCGCCTACAGTCAGGCCCAGGGGCACCTGCGGCGCTACATCCAGGAGGAGTACGGCAGCGTCTTCACCCGCTTCACCGAGCTGGTACGCCGGGCCACGCCGGAGCTGCCCGACGCCGAGCGCTTCTGGCGGCTTCACTTCATGCTGGGCACGGTGATCTTCACGCTCTCCGGCCTGGATGCCCTGCGCGATATCGCCGAGAAGGACTATGGCGAGCACGTCAGCGTGCGCGACCTGGTACGCCGCCTGCGCCCGGTGGTGGTGGCCGCCATGAACGCGCCCTTGCCCGAGCCCCTTCCGGCACAGCGCGAGGCGGGCTGATGCGCACCCCCGTGCTCACCGAGCTTCCGCCGACGGAAGGCGTGTGGCTGGAGATCGACACCGCCGCCCAGCGGCTGACGGTATGGCAGGGGCGGGAGATCGACTGGCAGTGTGCGGTTTCCACGGCCGCCAAGGGTACCGGGGAGGAGGAGGGCAGCGGCGCCACGCCGCTGGGCTGGCACCAGGTGCGCGCCGCCATCGGTGCGGGCAATGCGCCGGGCACCGTCTATCGCGGTCGCCGGCCCACCGGCGAGGTCTACAGCGAGGCCCTGGCCGCCGAGCACCCGGGGCGCGACTGGATCCTCACGCGCATCCTGTGGCTCAGCGGCCTGGAGCCCGGCCGCAACCGCGGGGGCAGCGTCGATTCACAGCGGCGCTATATCTACCTGCACGGCACCCCGCCCAGCGAGCCCATGGGCATTCCCCGCTCCCACGGCTGCATTCGCCTGCGCGACGCCGATCTGCTGGCGTTGTTCGAGATCGCCGTGCCGGGCACGCCGGTCTGGCTGCATGATTGACGATGTGAGAGCAGGATTCTGTGGAAGCAGGGTTTCGTGGGAGCGGTGCTTGCACCGCGAAAGGCGGAGGGCACAGATCGCGCTGCAAGCAGTGCTCCCACAAGGAATCAGGCACCTATTCTGGGAGCAGTTGTGGGAGCCGTGCTTGCACGGCGAAAGGCGGAGGGCACAAAAATCGCCGTGCACGTCGAAGCGTCGAACCGACGGCTCCCACGGGATCACCTGCATTTTGTGGGAGCGGCGATTCACACAAAGCGCTCGGCGCCTTATGCCGCCTCGCTCTTGAGCAGTGGCCAGGCGCCCTGTTTCGATGCTTCCAGGATCACCACCTCGACGATGGTGCCGTCCTCCGCATAGCTGATATGCGTATTCCAGTCCTGTGAGCGTTCACGAACGATCGGCTTGTCTGCAAGGTGCAGTACCAGGATGTCATCCGCCTCATCGTAGGTGGTGCGCATGATCAGTCCTCCCATTGGAAATGCTCTGGCCCCCTATATCCTCGGCTTGGCAGCTTGGCAGCTTGGCAGCTTGGCAGCTTGGCAGCTTGGCAGCTTGGCAGCTTGGCAGCTCGGCGCTCGGCGCTTAAATCACGCTGCCCAGCTGGAAGATCGGCATATACATCGAGACCACCAGGCCGCCGACCAGCACGCCGAGCACCACGATGATAAAGGGTTCGAGCAGCGAGGTGAGGGTATCGACCTTGTTGTCCACCTCTTCTTCGTAGTAGTCCGCCACTCGGTTGAGCATGGCGTCCAGCGAGCCAGCCTCCTCGCCGATGCCCACCATCTGCACCGCCAGCGCCGGGAACTGCTCGCTGAGGCGCATGGCGAAGTTGAGCTGCTGACCGGAGGAGACGTCCTCGCGGATCCGGGCGATGGCACGCTCGTAGACCATGTTGCCCGCCGCGCCCTCGGCGGTATTCAAGGCTTCCACCAACGGCACACCAGCGCCGAAGGTGGTGGCCAGGGTGCGCGAATAACGCGCTACCGAGGACTTGTCGAGGATGTCGCCGATCACCGGAATGCGCAGCGAGAGCGCATGCATGCGGTAACGGAACGCCTCGGAGCGTTGCATGCCAGTGCGCAGAAGGAAGATGAAGGCCGCGAGACCTAGTAGGCCCCACCACCAGTACTGTTGGGCGAACTCCGAGAGCGCAATCGTCATGCGGGTCGCCGCAGGCAACTCGGCGCCGAAGCCTTGGAAGAGGCTTTCGAACTGGGGCACCACCTTGATCAGCAGTAGCGCCGTGACGCCGAGGCCTACCATGATCACCGCTGCTGGGTACCAGAGCGCCTTCTTGACCCGGCTCTTGAGCGATTCCATCTTCTCTTTATACGCCGCCACCCGCTCGAGCATGCTGTCCAGCGAGCCCGATTGCTCCCCGGCCTCCACCATATTGGCGAACAATCGGTCGAAATGCCTGGGATGTTGCTTGAGCGCCTCGGAGAAACTGGCACCGTCCGCCACGTCGTTCATCAATTGCTGCACCATGGCGCTCATGGCCGGCTTCTTGAGGCTCTCCGCCACCACCTGGAAGGCCTGAAGCACCGGCACCCCGGCGCGGACCATGGTGGCCATCTGGCGGGCGAACAGCATGATGTCCTTGGGCTTGATCTTGCCCATGCCACCGCCGATTCCGCTCTTGCGGCGGATCTGCTTGACCACGACGTTCTGGCCCGAGAGGATCTTATCCACATCAGATTTCTGGGCCGCGATGATCTCACCGGCGACCTTGCGGCCACTGGGCCCCTTCCCCGTCCAACGCCAGCGGTAGAGCTTGGTCTTCTGGTGCTTGCGCATGGGTTTTGTTGCCATGTTCGTCGTCCCTGTCCCTGTCCCTGTTTTGTTGTGTTAGTCCTTGGTCACCCGGTTGACCTCGGCCAGACTGGTCAGCCCCTGCATCACCTTGAGTAGCCCGCTGCGGCGCAAGTCCGGGTGGCCTTCCTTGCGCGCCTGGGTGTCGAAATCTCGTGAGTTGCCCTCGGTCATGATCAGGTGACTCATGGTGTCGGAAATCGGCACCACCTCGTAGATGCCTACTCGCCCCTTGAAGCCCTTGGTGCAGTGCTTGCAGCCCACTGGTTCATAAATGGTCGCACTGGCCACCTCTTCCTCGGAAAAGCCCTGTTGACGCAGTACCTCGAGGGGGATGTCGGCCGGCTGCTTGCAGTGACTGCAAAGCCGCCGCGCCAGGCGTTGGGCGATGATCAGGCTGACGGAGCTGGCGATATTGAATGGCGCCACGCCCATGTGGGCCAGACGGCTCAGCGTCTCAGACGCCGAATTGGTATGCACGGTGGAAAGCACCAGGTGGCCGGTCTGCGAGGCCTTGACGGCGATCTCGGCGGTTTCCAGGTCGCGGATCTCGCCGACCATCACCACGTCCGGGTCCTGTCGCAGGAAGGCGCGCAGGGCGCTGGCAAAGGTCAGCCCGACCTTGGGCATCACGTTCACCTGATTGACCCCGGGTACCTTGATCTCCACCGGATCCTCGGCGGTGCAGATGTTGCGCTCCACCTCGTTGAGGATGTTGATGCCAGTGTATAGGGTCACCGTCTTGCCGCTGCCGGTGGGGCCGGTGACCAGGATCATGCCCTGGGGGTCGTCGAGTACCGCCTCGTACATGGCGCGCTGCTCGGGTGTGAAGCCCAGCTGTTCGATGCCCATCTGCGCCGAGCCGGGGTCGAGGATTCGCAGTACAATTTTCTCGCCGTAAACGGTGGGCAGCGAGTTGACCCGAAAGTCGATGGAACGCGTGGAGGATAGCTTGAGCTTGATGGAGCCATCCTGGGGCAGGCGGCGCTCCGAAATATCCAGCCGCGACATTACCTTGAGGCGTGCCGAGATGCGCGTGCGCATGGCGAAGGGTGGGTGGGCCACGTCGTGGAGGATGCCGTCGATGCGAAAACGCACCCGATAGCTGGTCTCATAGGGCTCGAAGTGGATATCCGAGGCGCCGCGATGGATGGCATCCAGCAGGATCTTGTTGACGAATTTGACAATGGGAGCGTCGTCGCCGGCTGCGGCCACCGCTGCCTGCTCATTGCTGACGTCGACCACGCCTTCATCAAAGGTCAGCTGTCCCACGGCATCTTCCACATCACCCAGCGCATCGAGCATGCTCTTCTCGGTGCTGGCCAGATAGCTCTCCAGTACCGGGCCCAACTGGTCCACCGGCGCGAGGATGCCTTCCGGCGTCATGCCGGTGGCGAACTGCAATTCGTCGAGCAAGGCCAGCGTGGAAGGGTAGGGCACCGCCACGGTGATCTGATGGCCATGGCGGACCAGTGGCAGCACCCCTAGCTGTCGGAGGATCTTGTCCGGATAATCGTTGGCTGGCGGCAGGCTCTCCAGTCGGATAGCGTCCAGGTCAATGATCGGCAGGCCATATTCCCAGGCGGCAGTTAAGGTGGCCTGACGTGCTGGCACCATCCCCGTCTCGATCAAATGCTGGAGCAGCGACACCTCTTCCTCGCGGGCTTCCAATTCGGCACGCATCGCCGCCGCCTCGCTCAGCAGGTTATCGTTGACCATGCGCCGCGCCAGCCCACGCAACCCTTTACGCTGGGCGGCGCCGTGCAGCGGCGAGGCCGTGGGCTCCGATGACGCTGCAGGCTTTTCCGGGGGCTGGGAATGGTACTCGTTCATGGCGCCTCGTGGTGAGCAGATGTTGAAGGCTGCTAGGCAAGGTCACGCCTCGACATGAAAAAAAGGTGTAGCCTGCGCATCTGCCACCATGGTATCGCTTGCAAATGCCAGGGTGGTAATTTATTGTAAGCGGAGGTTAAGCTAGGTAAGATGTCCATCAGCGCTGCTTTTGTCAGGTATGACGGGTTAAAACGATGGAAAAGCTGAGCTGAGGTGCCATTTCAGGAATGCTAGTCGAAGCGTCGACTTGCATCACTTTGAAAAGGGCGTCATCATCTAGTTATCCAACTTAAAACCGCAAGGGCCACACGCAACCTACAGCAAACGGTCAGCGGTAAACGGCAGGGAGTATGTCAAATGAATCAATTGAAACGTAAGACATCGCTCAGCAAGGCGCAGGGCGGCTTTACGCTGATCGAACTGCTGATTGTGGTGGCGATTATCGGTATTCTCGCAGCGGTAGCGATTCCGCAGTATCAGGACTACACTGCAAGGTCAGCAAATTCAGCTTGTTTAGGTGAGGCTAGTGCTATAGCCAGGTTGGCTGCAGCTGAAGATCAGCAGAGAACTCCAGATTGGGATGATTTAAATAATAATACAACTTGGAGTGCTTGCGATGGTGGCTCTTTAGATCCAGAGACATTCGCTGATGACGGAAATGGTACTTTCACTATAGATCCTGCAAACCCTGGCGACCTTCAAATCAGTTGCGATGCCGGAAATTGTGAAATTTCCGATACTGATGCTACCTAGTACAATTGATGACTGATTGGCCGCAGGCCCTGATTTGCCATCTAGTCTGAATCACCTAGCGGCCGGCAGAGATGCCGGCCGCTGGCGTTTTTGTGTTCCCTCGCTTGAGCTCAGGATTATTCCGCATCCTCCGCTGGTGGCCTGGGCTTGTGCCCCGCCTTGCCACGCACGGTGCGTCGGCCCAGCCGGCTCGGCAGGGCGGTCGCCGATGCCCTTGGCGACGCCTGATCGAGATTCTGTGTCGCGTGATATGTTGCACTGCACAAAAATCCCTGCTATTGTGCATGACATCAGAGCGGGGATCTCCCGTTCCATGTCATCCAGAACCAGGAGGTTCATCATGACCAACGCATTCGCCTTTGACACCAAGCAGTTCGACACCGCGCAGCTCGAGACCTTCTTCGCCCCGGCACGCGCCTTCGCCGCGCTGTCCGTCGATTACACCGAGAAGCTGGTCAACGCCCAGCTCGAGGCCACCAAGGCCTATACCGACACCGGCCTGGCGCAGCTGCGCAGCCTGATGGAAGTCAAGGACGCGGAAGGCCTCAAGAGCTACATGGAAGGCCAGCAGAAGGTCGCCACCGAGCTGACCGAGCGCCTGAAGGGCGATGCCGAGAAGGTCGTGGCCCTGCAGCAGGAGTTCGCCGAGGAGAGCCAGAAGCTGACCGAGAGCAGCGTCAAGCAGGCTCAGGAAAGCGTTCAGGAAACCGCCAAGGAAACCACCGAGACCGCCACCAAGGCCGTCAAGGAAGCCGCTCCCAAGGCTGCCAAGTAAGCGTTAGATCCCCGGCCCTCGGGCCGGGATAGCGCAACAATCCAGCAGGCCGTCGATCATCGATCGACGGCCTGCTTGTGTGAGATCGGTACGCTTCGATGCCGGCCGCAGGCGTTTTTGCGGCCCCATCTCTGTTGAGTGGCATCAGGAGGCCAGTTGTCTTACCTCGGGTTGTGCGCTGTGCTCGGCCTGCCAGAGGTCGTAGGCGGTCTGCATCGCGAGCCAATGCCGCGCGGTGCCGGCACCGGCACGTTCGAGGCGCACGGCCAGATCGGGCGAAATGGCGGCATGCCCGTGCACGACCCGGGACAGGGCGACCCGAGACATGCCGAGGCGTCGAGCCGTCTCGGCGACCGAGATCCCCAACGCTTCAATGACTATAGTGGACCCCACTTCTGATGTTAGTACCCGGCTTCTTTCTGATGACGGAGGGCGAGGATCACGGCCTTCTGCCCATCGAGCCGGTATAATGCCATATAGCCGTCACTACCGAAGTCAATCGGCCATTCACGATATTCCGGTTCAAGGTCTTCCACGAGCCGCCCCAGGTGGGGCTGGTATGCCAGAATCCCGATGTTGGCGCGGATTGCCTTCACTGCTCGGCGGGCGGCATCGGGGTTCTTGTGTAAGAGGAAACGATAGAGCCGTTGTACATCGGCCAGGGCCTGCGGCGTCCACTCAAGTTTCACCTGTGGCAAGCGGGAATCTCCGCATCCTCGCCGGCTTCAAGCCTTGCCAGCCAAGCGTCGGCATCCTCCTGGGCCAGGTGCAGGCCGGTTCGTTGATATTCCACCCAGGAGCGAAGGGCGTCTTGCTTGAACGACTCACGCTTCTCCTCACGGGCGACATACTCGGCGATCGCCTCACGCATGATCCAGTGCGCTGAACGCCTGCGGGATTGAGCCAGTTGCCGCACGCGATCTTTCAGTTCGTCATCCAGCTTCAGGGATGTTGGGTTTGTCATCTTGTCGTCCAATATACGAGGTATTACCAAAAGCTACTTCAAACTACTCTAGTCTCACGGGCGACATTGATCAAGCGGCTAATGGGTTCATCTCGGGGCATCTTCCGGCGGCGTTGCGCCCTGGGTACCGCAAGCAAATAGAGAACAGCCCCCCATTTCCCACCTGGCCTGAACCGGAACCCACCAGCGGCCGGCCGCTGGCGTTTTCTGTCAAGCTGCGATACATTGATCGCATGTATCGCAAGAGGTGAGCATCATGCCTATCAGCCTCCGCCTGGATCCCGATATCGAGGCACGCCTGGCCCATCTGTCCCGGGCGACAGGGCGCTCCAAGACGTTTTACCTGCGTAAGCTGATTGCAGAGCACCTCGACGAGCTGGAAGATGCCTATCTGGCCGAGCATGCACTGGAGCAGCTTCGCCAGGGCCGGGATCGCGTCATGACTTCCGAGGCGTTCTGGCGTGACCTGGAAGGTTGAGTATCTGGCCTCGGCGGCAAAGAGTTTCAAGAAGATCGACCCTCAGCACCGCCGGCGCATTCGTGCCTATCTGGAAGAGCGGGTAGTGTCTTTGGATCATCCGCGCCAGCTGGGCCAACCCTTGAGAGGCGAGTTGACGGAGTTCTGGCACTACCGCGTGGGAGATTACCGCATCGTCTGCCAGATTCAGGATGAGAGGCTGGTTGTGCTGGTGGTCCGGGCAGCCCACCGCAAGGATGTCTATGAGGGCTAGCCGGACGCCACTCTTTCCCTACTGATCTGAATCAGCCAGCAGAGAGGCTGGCCGCTGGCGCTTACCGAGCCTGCGAGGATTGTGTGGCCAGCCGGTGTCGTGCGCTGAACCTTCACACCAGCCTGCGATGAACCTTAAATATAGAAGCGCGGCAGGCGTGCCTCGGAACGGCGTGAGGTGTTCAGCAGTCGTTCGCTGCTGCGGCGGCGACGCGCTGAGCGGAGCGGACGCACGGGGAGGGGCTGGTCCCATATGGTGGCGATCTGCTTGACGTTCATGGTGAGTCTCCGAGGCCCTGTTGGCCTGTTGGTCGATGTGAACAGATTTTCCATTATACTCGAGGTCGGTCGTTTGTCTACGACTAAGGTCGAATGCGCCGGCTGGCGAGAGCGCCGCGAGTGAGCAAGGGGAGAAAGTGCATGAGGCTGGACCACGACACCATCGAGCGGCTGATCGCCGGGGTAGAGGCCGCCGGGCGTGAAGTGATGACGATCTACCGCCGGGAATTCGCCGTCGAGCAGAAGGCCGACGACAGCCCGCTCACCGAGGCCGACATGGCTGCCCACCATGCCCTGCTGGAGCTTCTCGAGGGCGAGACGCCCGATATCCCCGTGCTCTCGGAAGAGGCGAGCGAGATTCCCTTCGCCACTCGTCGCGGCTGGTCGCGCTACTGGCTGGTCGACCCCCTGGACGGAACTCGCGAGTTCATCGCCGGCAACGGTGAGTTCACCCTCAATTTGGCACTGGTCGAGGCCGGCGTTCCGGTGTTGGGCATCGTGCATGCGCCGGCGCTGGGCGAGGGAGGGGTGACCTGGCGGGGCCAGGTCGGGCAGGGTGCCTTCCGCCGTGAGGGGGCAGGCAAGGATCATCACGAACGACCTATCGGCGTACGGGCACTTCCCGACCCCGACCGCGAGCCCTGGCGGGTCGTGGGCAGCCGTCGCAACGGCAGGCAGGCGTTCGAGGCCTTCTGCCGGGCACTGCCGGCCCATACCACGCAGTCGGCCGGCAGCTCGCTGAAGTTCTGCCAGATCGCCGAAGGCAAGGCCGATCTATACCCGCGCCTGGCGCCCACTTGCGAGTGGGATACCGCCGCCGCCCAGGCCATCGTCACCGCCGCCGGGGGCCAGGTGCTCGAAGCCGAAACGCTGGAGCCGCTGCGCTGCAACCAGGGCGAGAGCCTGCTCAATCCCGGCTTCATCGCCTGCGGGCAGCGCGATGAACGCTGGGAAAAGGCGCTGTCCAAGGCCCTGTCGGCCGATCCTGACGGCAACCCTTCCTGACCGAAGGCGACGCTTACAACTCGGCTTGGCATCAATGATAGGCTTTAACGTTTGATGGCGGACCAACGGCGAACGCGTTTGCGGGGAGACCTTGATGATCGATTCGATACAGCGCTTCTTTAACGACTTCATGGTCACGGAGGCGGGGGGCAAGTCCGCCTCGGCGCCCACCCTGGAGCTGGCCACGGCGGCACTGCTCTTCGAGGTGGCGCGTGCCGACTACCACCTCGATGACAGCGAAGTCGCCCTGCTGCGCGACCAGTTACGGCGGCGCTTTTCCCTGGAGGAAACCGACCTCGACGAACTGCTGCAGCTGGCCCGGGAGGAGGCCGAGTCGGCGGTGGACCACTATCAGTTCGTCAGCCTGGTCAAGGAGCATTTCGACTATGCACAGCGTTGCGAGCTGGTGCGCATGATGTGGTCGCTCTCCCTGGCCGATGGCGAACAGCACCATCTCGAGGAGCACCGCATCCGGCGCCTGGCCGAGCTGCTGCACGTCAGCCACTCGGACTTCATCCGCGCCAAGCTGCACGTGCAGGAAGGCACGGCCGACTGACCTCGCCCCGTGACTTTTCCTTAGCGTAGAGAAAGTGCATGCTCGGTATCCGTTCTTGAACAGCAGACAAGGAGTCAGACATGGCGCGTGAAATCGTGGTGTTGGGCGCCGGGATGGTCGGCGTATCGGTGGCCTGGCACCTGGCTCGTCGCGGGCATTCGGTGACCCTTGTCGACCGCCGTGAGCCGGGTCGCGAGACCTCCTTCGGCAATGCCGGCATCATCCAGCGCGAGGCGGTGCGGCCTTATCCCTTTCCGCGTGACCTGGCCACCATGTTGCGGGTGCTGCCCAATCGCGCGGTGGATATTCGTTATCGCCTCAAGGGCATGTTGAGGGCTTCCATGCCGCTGTTGCAGTACTGGCGGAACTCCGCCCCCAGGCGCTATGCGAAGATCGTGCCGGAGTATGCCTCGCTGATCTGCCTCTCGCTGGATGCCCATGCGCCGATGATCGAGGCCGCCGGTGCCGATGCCCTGGTACGCCGTGACGGCTGGCTGGAGCTCTATCGCACTCGTGATGCCATGGCGGAACGGCTGAAGGATGCCGAGGATAACGCCGAGCGATTCGGGGTTCGCTATCGGTCTCTGGATGCGCAGGAACTCGCGGCCATGGAGCCTGACCTGGCCGGCGACCTGGCCGGGGCGATCCACTGGGAGCAACCCTGGACGGTGGCCGATCCCGGTGCCCTGGTGCAGGCCTATGCTCGCCATTTCGAAGCGGAAGGCGGCCGCGTGCAGCGCAGCGAGATCAAGGATGTCGCTCGCCACGGCAGCGGCTGGCAGGTGAGCACCAGCGAGGGTGTGCTGGAGGCCGAGCAGGTGGTGATGGCCATGGGGCCCTGGTCGAAGGACTGGCTCTCGAGCCTGGGCCTGGAGCTTCCGCTGTTCGTCAAGCGCGGCTACCACATGCATTACGCTGCGTCGGGCTCGGCAAGGCTCAACCACTGGGTGATGGATGCCGAGGTGGGCTACCTGCTGGCGCCGATGCAGGCGGGAATTCGCCTCACCACCGGCGCGGAGCTGGAGCGGCTCGAGGCGCCATCGCATCTCGAGCAGCTGGCCGCTGCCGAACGGGCGGCGAAAAAACTGTTCCCGCTGGACAAGCGGCTGGATGCCGAACCCTGGAAGGGCGCGCGACCCTGCACACCGGACATGAAGCCGGTGATCGGCCCGGCCCCGGGCCAGCAAGGACTCTGGCTGGCGCTCGGCCACGGGCATCAGGGTTTCACGCTGGGGCCGGCCACCGGGCTCCTGCTGGCGCAGATGATGGAGGGAGAGACGCCCGAGATCGATATGGCGCCTTTTCGAGCCGATCGGTTTTGAGATCGCGCTGCAAGCAGAGCTCCTACAATTCGTGCTCAACGCCTCTTGTGGGAGCCGTGCTTGCACGGCGATTCGTGCTGGGCCATAGCAATCGCGCTGCAAGTCGAGGCGTCGAACCGACCGCTCCTACAAGGACTTACCGTTTAGCCTTGCGCTTGCACTGAACCTGGTGACACAGCAGCTTGATCAGCAGGGTGAAGACAAACACCAGCCAGCCGGCGGTGGCGAGGGTATTGAACAGCAGCATCTTCTGCTCGCCATTCATCGGGGTGATGAGATGGTCGATGACGATGGCCAGGAGAAAAGCCAGGGTCAGGGGCAGGGCAAGGATATGCATCCACATCTCGGTGCGCCGCTTGCGGACGTGGTAGCGGCCGAGCAGCACGCGGATGGGCCGGTGCACGAAGCTGATCAGGATCATGCTGCCGAGCATCAGCAGGGCGGCGAGGCTGGGTTCGATGCTGCCGAGGTGTGCCGAGATGCTCACCGACCAGAAGAGCACCAGCCACATCAGGCCGGCCAGGATGGCAACGGTATCGGCATAGTGTCTTACCTTGGGCATCGAGTCCTCACGGGGCCGGGCGTCGGTGTCGACGCGATTGCAGGCCTCATGATACGGCATTCAGTGCCGCTTGAAGAGTCGGCTTCCCCCTCGCCAGCGGTTGATCAGCAGGACCGTCTCGGGAAGCGGGTATGGTTGCGATATACTGGTCATCCTTTGCTCTCATGACGAACCCCACGCTTTCGATGCAGACTTTCAAAACAGGACCTGCCGTGAACTCGATCACCCTGACCCGCCCGGACGACTGGCACCTTCACCTGCGCGACGGCGAAGTCATGGCCGCCGTGGTGGCTGCCAGCGCCCGGCAGATGGGCCGTGCCATCATCATGCCCAACTTGAAGCCGCCGCTGACCACCACCGAGATGGCTCTGGCCTACCGCGAGAGGATCCTGGCGGCGCGTCCCGCCGGGAGCCATTTCGAACCGCTGATGACCCTCTACCTGACCGACAATACCCCAGCCGAGGAGATCGAGCGGGCTCATGCCAGCGGCCTGGTGCGTGCGGTGAAGCTCTATCCCGCCGGGGCGACCACCAACTCCGCCTCCGGGGTGACCGACCTGGCCCATTGCGAAGCGGCTGTTGCCGCCATGGCGCGGCTGGGTATTCCGCTGCTGGTGCATGGCGAGGTCACCGATGCCGATATCGACATCTTCGACCGCGAGGCGGTGTTCATCGAGCGGGTCATGAAGCCCCTGCTCGAGCGTCACCCGGACTTGAAGGTGGTCTTCGAGCACATCACCACGGCCGATGCCGCCGAGTTCGTGGCCTCGGCGCCGGCGAATGTCGCCGCGACTATCACCGCCCACCATCTGCTGTTCAATCGTAACCACATGCTGGTGGGCGGCATTCGCCCGCACTACTACTGCCTGCCGATCCTCAAGCGTGAGCGTCACCGCCAGGTGCTGCTGTCCGCCGCGACCTCCGGTATGCCCAAGTTCTTCCTGGGCACTGACAGCGCGCCCCATGCGCGCGGCGACAAGGAGAGTGCCTGCGGCTGTGCGGGCGCCTATACCGCACCCGCGGCCCTGGAGCTCTACGCCACCGCCTTCGAGCAGGCCGGCGCCCTGGAGCGCCTAGAGGGCTTCGCCAGCCATTTCGGCCCCGACTTCTATGGCCTGCCGCGCAATCAAGGCACCGTGACCCTGGTGCGCGAGCCCTGGCAGCTGCCCGAAACGCTGCCCTATGCCGAGGGCCAGACCATCGTGCCCCTGGCCGCCGGCGAGACGCTCGACTGGAGGTTCCAGGAAACAACCTGACCTCGTCAGGCACCGTATTCGTTGCTATTGTGTACTTAAAGCAACGAATACGGTGCAAAGCATGTCCCTCCACGAGCAACTCAAGACCCGGCGTCGTGCGCTCTCCCTGACACAGCAACAGGTGGCTATGCGGGTCGGGATGACCCGCCAGCAGTACCAGCGGCTGGAAGCGGGGGGCAACCCGCGGCTGGACACTCTCAACCAGGCCGCTGACGGTCTGAATGCCCGATTGATGTTGATTCCCATCGAGAAGTGGCATGCGGTATTGGCGCTACTCGATGAAGGACTATCGTCTCGTCCCCCACTGGATGTGGACCCCTGGCAAGGGCTCCTCGACGATGAGGAGGATGACAATGGCCAATGAGCCCGTCGAGATGCTCGAGCTCTCGCTTCACGGCCGTCGAGTGGCATACCTGGCGGGCTACCGGGGTGGACGCAATGTCCTGGTGTTCGACGAGGCGTGGCGTCTTGACCCCGGTCGGCCCACCCTGACCCTGACCCTGATGGCGGGCTTTCCTCGGGCCGAGGCGCTGATGGAGACCGCCTGGATTCGTCAGCAGCGCCTCCATCCCTGGTTCTCCAACCTGCTCCCTGAAGGGTCTCTTCGTGACTGGCTGGCCTCACGGCTGAAGGTGCATCCCGATAATGAGTTTCCCTTGCTGGCCAGGCTGGGGCATGACCTGCCAGGGGCGTTAGTGGCAACCCCGGTGATGCCGGATGACATGCCGGACTGGGTGCTTTCCCATCGCCGTAGCGTGAGTCCGGTCCCGCAGCAGGCTCGAGGAGGCGCAGGTTTCTCCCTGGCGGGTGTGCAGCTGAAGTTCTCCATGCACGAGAGAGCGGGGCGCTTCAGTCTGTCGGGTGGGGATGGCCCAGGGACCTGGATCATCAAGCCGCCTTCCGCACGCCATTCCAGGCTACCCGAGGCCGAGTTCACGTCCATGCGGCTGGCCGAGAGTGCGGGGGTGGAGATCCCGGAAGTGCGACTGGTACCGCTGCAAGCCCTGGAAGGCCTGCCCGATATCAGCCTGCCTGACGAGCCTCATGCCTATGCCATTCGCCGCTTCGACCGCGTGCAGGAAACGCGTGTGCATACCGAGGACATGGCCCAAGTCCTGTTCCGCTACCCCCATGAGAAGTACGATGGCCCGAGCTATGAGCAGATCGGGCGCCTGTTGCGGGAGTTTACCGGGGACGGGCTGGCGTCGGTTCAGGAGTTCGCTCGCCGGCTGCTGGTGAACATCTTGCTGGCGAATGGAGACGCGCACCTCAAGAACTGGAGCCTGCTCTACCCGGATCGGCACACGCCCTCGCTGGCCCCGGCCTATGACATCGTGACGACGCGGGCCAATATCGAGGAGGAGCGCGAGGCGGCCCTGAACCTGAATGGGAAGAAGGACTGGTATCGGCTCAACGAGGAGGATTTCCGGCGGTGGTCGGTGAGGGTTGGCGTGTCCTGGCCGGCCATACGGCAAGTCCTGGCCGAGACAGTCGAGCGCGCCAGGTGCCACTGGCCGTCTCAGTTGTCGTCACTGCCTATGGCTGACGAGCATCAGCGTGTACTGAGAGATCACTGGAAGGCACTGGCGCCTGAGTGGCGTATTGAGTAGGGGGCGTTTGAGTGAGGACCGTGCTGGACGCCTCCTCCCGCAGTTGCCGTTCGAGAAAGGCAATGCCGGCCTCGATGGCGCTGTCGCGAGTCAGGAAGCTGGTGAAGTGCCCGCGGTAGTGCTGCAGGTAGAGTTCGCTCTCCACGCCCTGGGTGAGGAGTTTGGCATGGAAGTCGGTGGCGTGATCGACCGGCACCAGGCCGTCCCAGCGGCCATGGAAGAGGAAGTGGGGCGGCGTGTCGGCATCGACGTGATAGATCGGCGAGGCCAGCCGATAGGCCTCGGGCTCCTCGGCTCGGGTGCCGCCGATGAATTCCACCACCAGGCGCCCATCGTCGAACTTGAAGAGATCGCTCGGCAGCCCGCCCCCCAGTACGGCGGCCAGTTGCGCATGATCGCCGCCGTAAGGCTCGTTCAGGGCATCGACATTGCCGGAGACCCCCAGCAGGCTGACCAGATGGGCACCGCTGGAGTAGCCGACACCGACGATGCGGTCGGTGTCGATGCGCCACTCGTCGGCCCGCTCGTGGATCCAGGCCATGGCCTGCTGCAGGTCGTGGAGCTGGGCGGGGAAGCGGTATTCCGGAGCGAAGCGGTAGGCGACGTTCACCGTCACGTAGCCGCGCCTTGCGAGCCGCTCGGCGATCGTGGTCATGTCGTCGGGGCTGCGTCGCTGCCAGCCTCCGCCATGCACCAGCAGGGCGGCGGGGCGCAAGCGGTCTTCGCGAGTCTCCGGCAGCAGGACGCGCGCCTCGAGGCTCTCCGGCCAGTCGGCTGGGCTATAGGTGAGGGGCGCCAGGCGCTCGACGCGATAGTCGACGGGCTCCGGAAGCGCCGGGGTGGTAACGGGACCATTGCCGTCGAGGTGAGTGGCACAGCCGGCCAGCAGCAGGGGGAGGGCGATGAGCAAGCCCGTTGACCAGCGCCGCTGCGGAGCGAGGCGTTCAACATTCATCTATCGACTCGCATTGTCACTGGCTAGCATCTCCCGAACAGCCTGCCCCAGGGGTTCTAGATGCTGGTCGATGACGCCGGTCACGGCCAGGGAATCAATATTGCCAAGATAGTCGTGGACCAGAATGTTCCTGAAGCCACTAATCTGATGCCAGGGTATATCAGGATAATATGATTTTTTCGAGTCCGGTAGCCGCTGGGTCGCTTCAGATAGCGTCTGAAGGTTTCTCAAGGCAGCATCATAATGTCATCTTCTGTGATGTCGCCACGCTGCCTGATGCGTGCAATCTTCTCGATAACATCGAGAATATGCTGGGCGTATAGCTGCCACTCCTTGCTCATAGCTCCCGGGCTTCTGCAAGAACAGCGTCCCTGATGTGCCTGTTGAGTTCGTGGAGGGGAATCAGGTCGACGTCATGACCAGTAATCTCAGCCAGTCTATCGGCTAGTGCCATGCGCTGGGTGAAAAGGTCATAGCCCTTGTCGAAATCCACCAGGAAATCGATATCACTGTCCTGTTTTTCCTGTCCTCGAGCCACGGAGCCGAATACTCGGATGCCATGGGCTCCATGTGCTCTAGCGGCATTCATAATGGCGTGACGCTTCTCGTGTAGCTCATCGAATAGCATGGCATCCCCTTATTTGACGCCTGTCGTCAACTCTCCTTTTCGACCTCAGGATATGCCGCTGATTCCATGTGCGCCAGACGATCCACCATGGCCATGACCATGCGCGTGGAGTGAGCGGCGGCCTTCTCCAGGAACTCCGCGAAGGAGAGATGGTTGTCGCCGCCGCCGGCGATATCCGAGAGCGCACGGATCACCACGAAAGGGCAGCCGTACTGGTGGCAGGTCTGGGCGATCGCCGCGGCTTCCATCTCGGCCGCCAGCATGGTGGGGAAGCGCGAGCGGGTCGTGGCGACGAGCTCGGGGCAGGCCATGAAGACATCGCCGGTGGCGATCAGCCCCTCCACCACCTTGACCTCGCCCAGCTGTTCGACACACTCCCTGGCCAGGGTGACCAGCCGGGCATCCGGAAAGTAGGCGGCGGGCATCTGGGGAACCTGGCCGTGCTCGTAGCCGAACACCACGGCGTTCACGTCGTGGTGGCGCACCTCGCTGGAGACGACCACATCGCCGATCACGAGCCCTTCACCGAAGCCGCCGGCGGAGCCGGTGTTGATGACCGCCTCGGGCTGATAGACATCCAGCAGCAGGGTGGTGCCGATGGCGGCGTTCACCTTGCCGATGCCGGACTGCAGGATCACCACATCGACGCCGTGCAGCTTGCCCAGGTGGAAGGTGCAGCCCACATGATGGCGTGTGCGGCGATCCTCCATCTGGGCGGCGAGCGCCGCGACCTCCTGGGCCATGGCGCCGATGATGCCGATGCGCGTCATGCGAACACCTGGCCCCATTCGTTGCGCTTGGCCAGGAAGCCGCGGGCGATCTGCTTGGCCCCTTCGAGGCTGTGGCTGGCCGCCCAGCCGCACTGCATCTCGTTGCAGGCCGGGACCTCGTCGGCCACCAGCACGTCCTCGAGGGTGCCTTCGAGCAGGTCCAGCACGCCGGCGTAGTCGTCGTGGTTGATCATGGCCACGTAGAAGCCGGTCTGGCAGCCCATGGGGCTGATGTCGACGACCTTGTCGGAGTGGTTGCGCGAGAGCTCGGCCATCAGATGCTCCAGGGAGTGCAGCGCGGGCATCTCCATATGGTCCTGATTGGGCTGGCAGATACGCATGTCGTACTTGTGGATGGTGTCGCCGTGCTCGCCGGTCTTGATGTCGGCAAGGCGGACATAGGGCGCCTTCACCTTGGTGTGGTCGAGGTTGAAGCTTTCGACGTTCATCTTCTGGTCGGTCATCGGGAGGAGCTCGCGAGTGGGGTAAAATTCCCGAGATATTCTAGATGAATTAGACGAAAGGTGCATGGGCGGCGGAACGGGGTTCCGGAACGGGGTCAGACCCTTAAGAATGCTTAGGTATTAGTTCCTAAGTCTGCTGAAGGGTCTGACCCCAAAAGATGGTTAGGCCGTGGCGTCGTGAATATCGGCGGCCTGCAGGGTGTTCTGGAGCAGGGTGGCGACGGTCATGGGGCCGACGCCACCGGGAACGGGAGTGATCCAGCTGGCGCGCTCGGCGGCGGGGGCGAAGTCGATGTCGCCGATCAGGCGGCCGTCCTCCTGGCGATTGATGCCGACATCGATGACGATGGCGCCGGGCTTGATCCATTCTCCCTTGACCAGGCCGGGCTTGCCGACCGCGACCACCAGCAGTTCGGCACGCCGGACATGCTCCTCGAGGTTACGAGTGAAGCGATGACAGACGGTGGTGGTGCAACCGGCGAGCATCAGCTCCAGGGACATGGGGCGACCGACGATGTTGGAGGCGCCGACCACAGTGGCATCCAGGCCACGAATCTCGAGACCCTTTTCTTCCAGCAGCGTTATCACGCCCTTTGGCGTGCAGGGGCGAAGCAGCGGCATGCGCTGGGCCAGGCGGCCGAGGTTGTAGGGGTGGAAGCCGTCGACATCCTTGTGGGGCTGGATGCGTTCGAGGATCGGGCGGGAATCCAGATGCTCGGGAAGTGGCAGCTGCACGAGGATGCCGTCGATGCGGGGGTCGTCGTTGAGCTGGTCGACCAGGGTCTCGAGTTCGTCCTGGCGGGTATCCGCAGGCAGCTGATACTTGAAGGAGCGGATGCCGGCCTCCTCGCAGGCGCGGTGCTTGTTACGCACGTAGACCGCAGAGGCGGCATCCTCGCCCACCAGGACCACGGCCAGTCCGGGAACGCGCCCTCCGGCCTCGCGTCGTGCCTGAACCTGGCGAGCGACCTGCTGGCGGACTCGGGCGGCAATGGACTTGCCATCGATCAGTTGGGCGGTCATCGAGCATCCCTCTGGTGGGTGGTAAGGGCGAAGGATTTTCGCATGCCGGGGCGCGAAGGCAAAGCGACCGGGCGCGGCAGTGCGCTTCTCGCTTGACGCGCGGGGAAAGTTCCGTAGAATACGCAGCGCTTGACGAGTCCTCCGCGGCGGCGTCAGGGCCGTGCAAGAGCCGGCGGGGTGTAGCGCAGTCTGGTAGCGCGCCTGCTTTGGGAGCAGGATGTCGGGGGTTCGAATCCCTCCACCCCGACCACAACTTGTTGATCGAGAAGTTGTTTTTCTGATTTCGGGTTGCGGTAAGGCGCTCTGATACGTAGAATGCGCCCATAGCTCAACCGGATAGAGCAACGGCCTTCTAAGCCGTAGGTTGCAGGTTCGATTCCTGCTGGGCGCGCCATGCGTTGCATGGAGCAGCCGGTAGCGAGTTGAGCGTGCCGTTGTAGCTTTCAGCAAGACCCTTGTCGTAATGGTGGATGTAGCTCAGTGGTAGAGCCCCGGATTGTGGCTCCGGTGGTCGTGGGTTCGATCCCCATCATCCACCCCATCTCGACATGACCCCCAGGCAGTGGTGGATGTAGCTCAGTGGTAGAGCCCCGGATTGTGGCTCCGGTGGTCGTGGGTTCGATCCCCATCATCCACCCCATTGCCTCCCTCAGCAGGTCGTGCTTCTCTCGGTCTTCTCCTTTCCGACGCCTCTTACGCGTTGTGATCTACTCGTCTCCATCTTTCCGATCTGCCTTTCCTATGATGATCGCGGTGCCGAAATCCCTGTGGTGCCCTTGTAATATACCCCCAGGCCCCAATCTGTAGAGGCACGGCGCTTGCCAGTATCGGGTGAGATTCTTAGAATCCTCCCTCTGAACCTTTCACGCTTTCACAGAACGCCCCAGCCGGTAGAGGACATTTCATGCAAGTTTCCGTCGATACGACCTCCAACATTGAACGCCGCATCAAGGTCCAGGTGCCGGCCGCCGAGGTCGACGAGGCCGTTGCCGCGCGTCTCAAGGATGCCGCCAAGACCGTGCGCCTGGACGGCTTCCGCAAGGGCAAGGTCCCGATGTCGGTGATTCGCCAGCGCTATGGCGCCGGTGTGCGCGACGAGGTGGTGGGCGAAGTGATGCGCGAGCGCTACGTGCGCGCCATCTCCGACAATGATCTCAATCCGGCCGGGTATCCGCAGATCGAGGCCAATGTCAACGAGGCGGGCAAGGACCTCGAGTTTACCGCCACCCTCGAGATCTACCCCGAGATCGAGCTCGCTTCCATCGAGGGTGCCGAGATCGAGCGTCCGGTGGTCGAGGTGAGCGAGGCCGATGTCGACGAGATGATCGACACCCTGCGCAAGCAGAATGCCGGCTGGGAAGAGGTCGACCGCGCCGCGGAGGAGGGCGACCAGATCACCATCGATTTCCAGGGCTTCCTGGGCAACGAGCCCTTCGAGGGCGGTAGCGCCGAGGGCCACGAGCTGGTGATCGGCTCCAACAGCTTCATCCCCGGCTTCGAGGAACAGTTGATCGGTCCCAGGGCAGGCGAGGAGAAGGAGATCAAGGTCACCTTCCCCGAGGACTATCAGGCCGAGCAGCTGGCCGGTCAGGAAGCGACCTTCAAGGTCAAGGTCCACGCGGTGAAGGGCCAGGCCCTGCCCGAGGTGGACGCCGAGTTCGTCGAGAAATTCGGCGTTGAGGATGGGGATCTGGACAGGTTCCGCGACGAGGTCAAGAAGAACATGACCCGTGAGGCGACCCAGGCCATCGATAATCGCGTCAAGCAGCAGGTGCTCGAGGCCCTCAAGAAGGCGAACGATATCCCGGTGCCCCAGGCACTGGTGCAGCAGGAGACCGATGGCCTCAAGCGCCAGGCGGCCCAGCAGTTCGGCCTCGGGGAGGATTTCGATGTCAGCCAGCTGCCCGACGAGCTGTTCGCCGAGCAGGCCAAGAGCCGTGTCCAGGTCGGTTTGCTGCTGGCCGAAGTGATCAAGCGCCATGAGCTCGAGGCCACCGACGACGAGATCAAGGCCAAGGTTGAGGAGCTGGCCCAGCAGTACCAGGACCCTGAGCAGGTGGTCGAGTACTACATGGGTAACGACCAGCTCAAGACCCAGGTCCAGTCGGCTGTCCTCGAGGAGAAGGCCGTCGATGCCCTGCTCGAGCAGGCCAGCGTCAAGGACGTGGAAATGAGTTACCAGCAGGCTCTTGCCGCGGCTCAGCAACAGGGCGAGGCCGGCGAGGAAGACGAAGCCGAGGCCGAGGCCGAAGAGCCGGGCGAAGAGAAGCAGGCCTGATTATGGCCCGGCATTGCCTGCCCGGCCTCGCGGCCGGGCAGGACGTCACCCGACGCTTCCATTCATCGCATCCAAGGACACCATCCTGATGAGCAACCCGTTCGATATTCAAGCTGCCGGTGGCCTCGTGCCCATGGTGGTCGAGCAGAGCGCGCGAGGCGAGCGGGCTTACGACATCTACTCCCGCCTGCTCAAGGAGCGCGTCATCTTCCTGGTGGGGCCGGTGGAGGACTACATGTCCAATCTGCTGGTGGCGCAGCTGCTGTTCCTGGAGTCCGAGAACCCGGACAAGGACATCCATCTGTACATCAACTCGCCGGGTGGCGGCGTGACGGCCGGCATGTCGGTCTACGACACCATGCAGTTCATCAAGCCCGACGTCTCCACGGTGTGCATCGGACAGGCGGCGAGCATGGGTGCCCTGCTGCTGGCCGGCGGTGCGCCGGGCAAGCGCTATTGCCTGCCCAATTCGCGGATGATGATCCACCAGCCGCTGGGCGGCTACCAGGGGCAAGCCTCCGACATCGAGATCCACACCCGCGAGATTCTCGGTATCCGTGACAATCTCAACAAGATTCTGGCGCACCACACCGGTCAGGACTTCGAGACCATCGCCCGGGATACCGACCGAGACAATTTCATGAACGGTCCGCAGGCCGCCGAATATGGCCTGATCGATGCGGTGCTGGAACAGCGACCGACATCCTGATAGCGTGAACTTCATCAGAGTGACGTTCATGCACTGAGACGTTTCCCGACGGCCGAGGTCGTCGAGGTGGACCCGACGCCCCGTGAGCCACGCTGGGGCGTCATTATGAATGAGGTACGCGAATGGCCGACGGCAAAGGCAAGGACGAAGGCGGCAAGCTGCTCTACTGCTCGTTCTGCGGCAAGAACCAGAATGAGGTACGCAAGCTGATTGCCGGTCCGTCCGTCTATATCTGCGATGAGTGTGTCGACCTCTGCAACGACATCATTCGCGAGGAGGTGCTCGATGCCGATGCCGAGACCGACGAGGAGCGCCTGCCCGCTCCCCGCGAGATTCGTCACACCCTCGATGATTATGTGATCGGCCAGGACCGCGCCAAGATGGTGCTGTCCGTGGCGGTCTACAATCACTACAAGCGCCTGCGTTATGGCGGCAAGGAAGAGGTCGAGCTTGGCAAGTCGAACATCCTGCTGATCGGCCCGACCGGCAGCGGCAAGACGCTGCTGGCCGAGACGCTGGCGCGGCTGCTCAATGTGCCCTTCACCATCGCCGACGCGACCACCCTCACCGAGGCGGGCTATGTCGGCGAGGACGTCGAGAACATCATTCAGAAACTGCTGCAGAAGTGCGACTACGATGTGGAGAAGGCCCAGCGTGGCATCGTCTACATCGACGAGATCGACAAGATCTCGCGCAAGTCGGACAACCCCTCCATCACCCGGGACGTTTCCGGTGAGGGCGTGCAGCAGGCACTGCTGAAGCTGATCGAGGGCACGACGGCCTCGGTGCCTCCCCAGGGCGGTCGCAAGCATCCGCAGCAGGAGTTCGTTCAGGTCGACACCACCAACATGCTGTTCATCGTGGGTGGCGCCTTCGCCGGCCTGGAAAAGGTCATCCGGGATCGCGCCGAGAAGGGCGGCATCGGCTTCAACGCCGAGGTCAAGAGCAAGGACGAGACCAAGGGCGTGGGCGATCTGCTTCTCGACGTGGAGCCCGAGGATCTGGTCAAGTTCGGCCTGATTCCGGAGTTCGTCGGTCGTCTTCCGGTGATCGCGACCCTCACCGAGCTCAGCGAGGATGCGCTGATCCAGATCCTCACCGAGCCGAAGAACTCGCTGATCAAGCAGTACTCGCGACTGTTCGATATGGAAAACGTGGAGCTGGATTTCCGTGAGGATGCCCTGCGAGCGGTGGCCCGCAAGGCCATGGCGCGCAAGACCGGCGCACGCGGCTTGCGTTCGATCCTCGAATCGGTGCTGCTCGATACCATGTACGAGATTCCCTCCCTGGAGGGTGTGTCGAAAGTGGTGATCGATGCCTCCGTCATCGGCGGCGAGAGCGAACCGCTGTTGATCTACTCCCAGCAGGAGAAGCAGCGAGTCGACGGTACCGACGGCTGATATGTCGGGCGCAAGGCGCCCTGAGGGGGGGAGTGGTTCCATTCTTGAGGTGCCTGCCGGGCGCTTCGGGCGATGGATCCGCTCCCCCTCTTTTTTCGAACCGGCGCAGGTTGCCTTGCAATGGCGCCGGTTCGCCCCCACTCCTTGGGTATCCATCCGATTTCGTGTGAGGAACGTCTGCGATGCAGCAGAACGCTGAACAGACCCTGAGTCTGCCCCTTTTGCCCCTGCGGGACGTGGTCGTCTATCCGCAGATGGTCATTCCGCTTTTCGTCGGACGCGAGAAGTCGATCCAGGCGCTCGAGTCGGCCATGGCGGCCGACAAGCGCGTCCTGCTGGTGGCCCAGCGGGAGGCCAGCAAGGACGACCCCGATAACGAGGACATGTTCGCCATCGGCACCGTGGCCGAGATCATGCAGCTTCTCAAGCTGCCCGACGGCACCGTCAAGGTGCTGATCGAGGGCGAATCCCGGGCCGATATCCGTGAGGTCGTCGCCGTCGACGACGGCTACAGTCGCGCCGTAGTGAGTCTTCGCGAGAGCGAGCCGCTCAGCGAGCGCGAGCAGGAGGCCCTGGTGCGGGTGCTGCTCAACCAGTTCGAGCAGTACGTCAAGATGTCGAAGAAGGTGCCCAATGAGGTGCTCAATTCGCTCTCCGGCATCGAGGATCCGAGCCGCCTGGTGGATACCATCTGTGCCCATCTGTCGCTGAAGATCGACGACAAGCAGCAGCTGCTGGAGATGGACCGGGTACGCGACCGCATCGAGCACCTGATGGCGCTGATCGAGTCCGAGATCGACCTGCTGCAGGTGGAGAAGCGCATCCGCTCGCGGGTCAAGGAGCAGATGGAGAAGTCGCAGCGCGAGTACTATCTCAACGAGCAGATGAAGGCCATCCAGAAGGAGATGGGCGAGCTCGAGAACGTGCCCAACGAGGCCGAGAAGTACGAGCAGGCCATCGAAGAAGCCGGCATGCCCAAGGAGGCCCGCGACAAGGCGCTCCAGGAGCTGGGCAAGCTGAAGATGATGTCACCGCACTCTGCCGAGGCCACGGTAGTGCGCTCCTACCTGGACTGGCTGGTGGCCGTGCCGTGGAAGAAGCGCACCCGCATCAAGCATGACCTGGTACATGCCCAGAAGGTGCTCGACGAGGATCACTACGGGCTCGATGAGGTCAAGGCGCGCATTCTCGAGTATCTTGCCGTGCACAAGCGGGTCAAGAAGCTCAAGGGGCCGGTGCTCTGTCTGGTGGGACCACCCGGCGTGGGCAAGACCTCGCTGGGGCAGTCGATCGCCCGGGCCACCAACCGCAAGTACGTGCGTCTGGCACTGGGTGGCGTGCGTGACGAGTCCGAGATCCGTGGCCACCGTCGCACCTACATCGGCTCGCTGCCGGGCAAGATGGTCCAGCGCATGGCCAAGGCCGGGGTCAAGAACCCGCTGTTCCTGCTCGACGAGGTCGACAAGGTCGGCATGGACCACCGAGGCGACCCCTCCTCGGCGCTGCTCGAGGTTCTGGATCCGGAGCAGAACGACACCTTTAGCGACCACTACCTGGAGTTGGACTACGACCTTTCCGAGACGCTGTTCATCTGCACCGCCAACTCGATGAACATCCCCGGCCCGCTGCTCGACCGCATGGAAGTGATCCGCCTGCCGGGCTACACCGAAGACGAGAAGCTGGCCATCGCCCGTCGCTACCTGGTGCCCAAGCAGCTCAAGGCCAACGGTTTCAAGGATGACGAGCTGTCGTTCTCTGACGACGCGCTGCTCGAGTTGATTCGCTATTACAGCCGCGAGGCCGGTGTGCGTGAGCTCGAGCGTCAGATCGCCAAGGTGTGCCGCAAGGTGCTTCGCGAGCGCCTCGAGAAGGAGAGCCAGGAGGGTGCCCAGGCGCCGATGCTGCTTGCCGCCGCCGATGTCGAGCCCTATGCCGGCGTGCGCCGCTACAGCTACGGTCTTGCCGATCAGGAGGACCAGGTCGGCCGGGTGACCGGCCTGGCCTGGACGTCGGTGGGCGGCGAGCTGCTCAATATCGAGTCGGTGATCACGCCCGGCAAGGGGCGCCTGGACAAGACGGGCTCCCTCGGCGATGTGATGAAGGAGTCGGTGAGCGCGGCCCAGACGGTGGTGCGTGCACGGGCCATCGCCATGGGTATCGATCCCGAACGCTTCGAGAAGGAGGACCTGCATATCCACGTGCCCGAGGGGGCCACGCCCAAGGACGGTCCCAGCGCGGGCATCGCCATGGTCACGGCCATGGTGTCGGCCTATACGGGACGCCCGGTGCGCTGTGACGTGGCCATGACCGGCGAGGTCAACCTTCGCGGTGAGGTGCTGCCCATCGGCGGGTTGAAGGAGAAATTGCTGGCTGCCAGGCGCGGTGGTATAAAGACGGTGCTAATTCCCGAGGAGAACCGCCGCGATCTCAAGGAGGTCCCGGACAATATCAAGGACGCCCTCGATATTCGGCCTGTTCGTTGGATCGACGATGTTCTCGAGGTTGCCCTGGCCCATAAGCCGGCGCCGAAAAAGGAGGATTCAAGAACGGAAGACTCCATCTCCTCGGCATCGATAGTCAGTACGCACTAACGACAATTATCTCGTCATACCGAAGTATAAACCCCGGTATGACGGGGTCTGGCAGGGAAGTTTGCTTGACAGATCTTTCGCCGTATTGCTATAAATTACAGCTATGCTGTGATCGTGTCAGTCAGCTTAATGTCTCGCCGGTTAGAGCCAATTTACGAAAAAGTCAAGGGGTGAAGTGTGAACAAATCCGAGCTGGTCGAAGCCATTGCCGCATCTGCCGATATACCCAAGGCGGCCGCGTCTCGTGCCTTGGATGCCATGGTCGAGACCGTGACCGACAGCCTGAAGAAGGGCGATAGTGTCTCCCTGGTGGGTTTCGGTACCTTCCAGGTGAAGGAGCGTGCCGCTCGCACCGGCCGTAATCCGCAGACGGGGCAGCCGATCGAGATCAGCGCTGCCAAGGTGCCGAGCTTCAAGGCAGGCAAGGCGCTCAAGGACTCCGTCAACTGAGCCAACGGCGCCTGCCGCACCACTGAGGCCAAATTCATAACAGGTGCATCGCCCCGGCGGTGCGCCTGTTCTTTTTCCGGTTCTGTTTCGGCTACCTTCACCACTGCTGGCGTCGCGTGATGCCTGCTGATGCGTATAATGTCCGCGATCCGACTCACTTGATTCGCAGAGGCCTGCATGCTGCAAAGTATTCGTGACCGCTCCAGGAGCTGGGGCGCGAAGATCATCATCGGTGCCGTGGTCGTGACCATGGCGCTCTTCGGCGTGGAATCGCTGGTCGGGTTGTTGGGCAACAGCCCCGACGAGGTGGCCGAGGTGAATGGCGAGGTGATTACCCGTCAGCAGCTGGAAATGGAGGTCCAGCGGGCGATCCGTAGCGGTCAGGTGCCGCCCGAGCAGGAGCGTGCCCTGCGGAACGAAATGCTCGGCAGGCTGATCACCGATCGTCTGCTGATCCAATATGCCGATGAGGGGGGGCTTCATGTCTCCGAGGCTCAGCTGGACCAGCTGATCGTCAACCTGCCGGAATTCCAGGATGCCAACGGTCGCTTCGATCGCGATCTCTTTCGCAATCGTCTTGCCAGTGCCGGCTTTACGCCGCTGACGTTTCGCCAGCAGCTCAGCGTTGATGTGAAGCGCCAGCAGCTCCAGCAAGGCCTGTCGGTGAGCGACTTCACCCTGGAGGAAGAGCGCGAGCGCCTCGCCGCGCTGCAGCGCCAGACCCGCAGCTTTCGCTACCACGCCCTGGTGTCGGCTGACCTGGCATCGCCGCCCGAGATCGATGAGCAGGCGCTGGAAGACTACTACGCGGCTCACGAGGCGGATTATCGACGCTCCGAGCAGGTCAGGCTGAACTATGTAGTGCTGGACAGACAGCAGATGGCCGAGGAGGCCGAGGTCAGTGAGGAGGCGCTTCGCGAGGCCTGGGAAGAGGGCGCCGCCGAAGCCGATCGCCGCGTATCGCATATCATGGTCACGTTCGGCGAGGCGCGTAGCCGCGAGGAAGCCGAGGCGATCCTTGAGGAGACGCAGCGGCGCCTGGATGAGGGAGAGTCTTTCGACGAGCTGGCCGCCGAGGTGTCCGACGATACCTCGACCAGCGACGCCGGTGGTGACCTGGGCGTGATCTCCCGGGGTTTCTTCGGCGAAGAATTCGAGTCGGCGGCCTTCTCTATGGACGAGGGCGAAGTGTCGGAGATCGTCGAGACCGACAACGGCTTGCACCTGATCAAGGTGACCGAACTGGACCGTCCCGCCTTCGAGGAGAGTCGCGAGCAGCTTCGGCGTCAGCTGGCCAGCAATCAGATCAGCGACGCCTTCAACGAGCGGGCTCAGCGGCTGATCGATGACAGCTTTGCCGCCGAGGATCTGGTCAGTGTGGCCGAGGACCTGGGGCTGGAACTTCAGCAGAGCGACTGGGTCGCCCGCGGCGAGGCCGAGGGCGTGCTCTCCGAGCCGGGCGTGATGGAGCAGGCCTTCAGCGACGACGTTCTGGAGGAAGGTTACAACAGCGAGGTGATCGAACTCGACGAGGACCGCCGCCTGGTGCTGCGTGTGGCCGAGCATCGCGAGGCGACCACGCTGCCGTTGGACGAAGTGCGCGAGCAGGTCGAGGCGGCGGTGCGCCGTGAGAAGACCCGCGAGGCGCTGATCGAGCTGGCCGCCGAGCAGGTGGAGCGTCTTCGTGAGGGCGAGTCCCTGGATATCGACTGGCAGCAGGCGGAAGGGGTCAGCCGCCAAGGCGGCAGCAACCTTTCCGATGCGGTGATCCAGGTAGCCTTCCGCCTGCCGCGTCCCGAGGGCGACGCCTCGGTCTACGGTCATGCCGTGGACGGGGAGCGGGTGGTCCTGATCGCCCTGGACGAGGTGCAGCCGGGCGAGCCCAACGATGAGGTGGAGTCCTTCGTGGCTCGCATGGCCGAGCGACTGCGCGCCCAGGCGGCCATCCAGGGCCTGCTCGATGACCTGCGCGAAGAAGCCGAGATTCGTCGGTAAGGCCTACGGCCAGCTGCAAGGCACAAGGAGCAAGCGACAAGGAAACCCCCTTGGCTTGCTCCTTTTTCGTTGCTGGCCTGGTTCCTTGACCCCTTGACCCCTTGACCCCTTGGCCGCTTGGCTTCTCATGTTACTCTATAACACTTGTTTCGCTTCGACTTATCCCGCTTCGGAGACTATCCATGCCCGCTCCCCTGGCGAATGTGCCCGTCCATCTGGTTATCGGTTTTCTGGGAAGCGGCAAGAGCACCCTGATTCGCCGATTGATCGAGCAGAAGCCCGAGGGGGAGCGCTGGGCGGTGGTGATCAACGAATTTGGTCGGGTAGGGATCGACCAGGCGATGTTCGCCGAGCGCGACGACCTGGTGGTCAAGGGACTGCCGGGCGGCTGTCTCTGCTGCCAGCTGGCCTTCGTGCTGCAGGCCTCCCTGGTCAACTTGCTGCATCGCTACCGGCCGGATCGCCTCATCATCGAACCCTCGGGGCTGGGGCATCCGGCAGGGCTGCTGGATGTGTTGCGCAGCGAGGGCTTCGCCGGGGCCTTGGACGTACGAGACATCATCGCGCTCCTCGATCCTCGTCGACTGGACGATCCGCGATCACGTGAGCACGAGACCTTCCATGACCAGCTGGCCATGGCCGATGGGGTGGCCTTGACCATGCGGGAACTGGCCACGTCCGCGCAGTACGAGGTGGCCCGGACCTGGCTGGGTGAGTTCTGGCCGGCCAAGCGCTGGATCGCCGAGGCGCCCCATGGCGAACTGCCGCTCTCCCTGCTGCTGGAAGGGCGTGAGCATGCCACCACGCCGGCCCCGGCCTCCGCTGCACACCGGGCGGCGCGTGGGGAAGCCTCTCGTTCGGCAACCAGCCCGGCGCTCGATCCGCTCATGCTGGAGAACGTCGAGCTGCGCGAACCGCAACCTGGCAGGCCGCTGCGTGAGGCGGGTGCCTCGCTGGGACACGCCACCCTGGGGTGGCGCTGGCATGCCGCCGAGGTCTTCGACCTGGACCGCCTCACCGCACTGCTTGGCGAGCTGCCCGGTGGCTTGCGCGTGAAAGGGGTGCTGCACACTGCCGACGGCTGGAAGCTCTACAACCGCGCCGATGGTGCGGTCAGCCTGAGCGAGACGGCCTGGCGCCGGGACTCTCGACTGGAGCTGATCGGCGAGGTGGGCAGATTGCCGGAGGCTGAGGAGTTGGAAGAGAAGTTGGCAGGTTGTCTGGTCAACCGATAACGACTCGGTTCTTGCAGGAGCGCTCGGTTCGACGTCCCGACGTTCAGCGCGCTTCAGGAAAGAGAGAATGCCTGCAGCTTAGGCTCGCCACCGTCCTCGATGACGATCTCCCACCCCTGCTCGGGCTGCCAGTCGCCCAGCACATAGCGCCTTGCAGGCTGGCCATCGACCTCGAGCGCATGCACCGCGGGGCGGTGGGTGTGGCCATGGATCAAGGTCGTGACGCCATGTTCGGCCATCGCCTTCGCTACTTCGCTCGGCGTCACGTCCATGATGTCCTCGGCCTTGCTGGAGTTGGCCTCTCCGGACTGCTCGCGCATTTGCCTGGCCAGGGCAATACGCTCCTGGATGGGCATCGACAGTACCTGCTCCTGCCACTGGGGGTCGCGCGCCTGGGCGCGAAAGGCCTGGTAGGCTTCGTCGCGCGTGCACAGGCTGTCACCGTGCATCAGCAGGACCTGTTCGTTACCGAGCGCTATCACGCTGGGGTCCGGCAGCAGGGTGGCAGCGGACTCATTGGCGAAGCGCTCGCCCAGCAGGAAGTCGCGATTGCCGTGCATCAGATAGATGGCCGTACCGCCATGGGCAAGCTGCTTGAGAGCCGCGGCAACGCGGGCCGCCAGGGCGGCATTGCCGGTGGGGTCATGCTCCCCCAGGTCGAGCAGGTCATCGCCGATCCACGCCTCGAAGAAGTCGCCGAGGATGTACAGTGCATCACAGCCCCGGGCGCGCTCTTCCAGCCAATGCAGGAACCCCTCGGTGATCCGGGGGGCGCCGGGGTGCAGGTGCAGGTCGGATATCAGCAGGGTTTTCATGGGCGGCCCTGTTCAGACGGTGAAACGAAGCACGCCCGTCTCGTTCGGGAAGCGACGGGCGGGCGTGTGGAAGACAGGCGAGGATCAGGCCTCCGGCTCATCCTTCACGTAGGCCTTCTGGATGACCACGTCCTCGGCCGGCACGTCGGCATGCATGCCGCGACGGGTGGTGGGGACTGCCTTGATCTTCTCGACCACGTCCATGCCCTCGACCACCTCGCCGAACACGCAGTAGCCCCAGCCCTGGATATTCTTGCCGCTGTGGTTGAGGAAATCGTTGTCGGCGACGTTGATGAAGAATTGGGCGGTGGCGGAGTGCGGGTCCTGTGTGCGGGCCATGGCCAGGGTCCCGGTGGTATTCTTCAGGCCGTTGTCGGCCTCGTTCTCGATCGGGTCGCGCGTGGGCTTCTGGTTGAAGTCGGTGTCGAAGCCGCCGCCCTGGACCATGAAGCCCGGGATAACGCGGTGAAAGAGGGTGTCGTCGTAGAAGCCATCGCGGACGTACTGCTCGAAGTTGGCAGCGGTCTTGGGTGCCTTCTCGTGGTAGAGCTCGACGGCGATGTCGCCGAAGTTGGTCTGAAGTACGATCATCGGTAAGTTCCTGTGTGGTAAAGGGGAGTGGCCTTGGCGTTGCCCACGGCTATGGCGCTATAATAACGGTTTTGCTTCCATGCGCGAAGCGAGTCCGCTCGAACCGGAGGTGTTCGCGGAGGCCTGCGGCGAGGGGCGCCGGGGACAAGCCGAAGAGGAGGTCCTACGCCAGGTATGGCGTTGGTAGCGCCCAAGGATGGGTTCACATCGCCTCCTCGCAGGCTTGTTGCCGGATCAGCTCCGAGCAGAGCAGGCGTCTCCTGAAGCACCGATCCGCCCCCCCTCCCAAACCAGAGGTCGTCTTTTTCGACATGTCCACCGACACCACCAGCGCGCCGAACTTCATCCGCAACCAGATCCGTGAGGAGATCGAGGCCGGTCGTAGCGGGAAGATCGTCACCCGCTTTCCCCCGGAGCCCAACGGCTTTCTGCATATCGGCCACGCCAAGTCGATCTGCCTGAATTTCGGTCTCGCCGAGCATTTCGGTGGCGACTGTCATCTGCGCTTCGATGACACCAATCCGGCCAAGGAGGAGCAGGCCTACATCGATGCCATCAAGGCGGACGTTCACTGGCTGGGCTTCGAGTGGGCGGGGTCGGTGCGCTTTGCCTCGGACTACTTCGACCAGCTCTACGACTGGGCGCAGCACCTGGTGCGCGAGGGCAAGGCCTATGTCGATGACCTTTCGCCGGACGAGATCCGCGAGTACCGCGGTACCCTGACCGAAGCGGGTACGCCGAGCCCCTACCGCAAACGCAGCGCAGACGAGAACCTCGATCTGCTCGAACGCATGCGCACCGGCGAGTTCGCCGAGGGCGAGAAGGTGCTGCGGGCGAAGATCGACATGGCCGCGCCGAACATCAACCTGCGTGATCCGATCCTCTACCGTATCCGCCATGCCAGCCACCACCAGACCGGCGACAAGTGGAAGATCTACCCTTCCTACGACTTCACCCATGGCCAGTCTGATGCCATCGAGGGTGTGACCCACTCGATCTGTACCCTGGAGTTCGAGGATCACCGTCCGCTCTACGAATGGTTCCTGGCTAACCTGCCGGTACCGGCGACCCCCCGTCAGATCGAGTTCGCTCGGCTCAACCTCAATTACACCCTGACCTCCAAGCGCAAGCTCAAGCTGCTGTTGGATGAGGGCATCGTCGATGGCTGGGATGATCCGCGCCTGCCGACCATCTCCGGCATGCGACGTCGCGGCTATACGCCGGCCTCGATCCGCAAGTTCTGCGAGATGATCGGCGTGACCCGCGCCGATGGCGGCCTGGTGGATATCGCCATGCTCTACCATGCCATCCGCTCCGACCTCGAGGACAACGCCCCCCGCGCCATGGCCGTACTCAAGCCGCTGAAGGTGGTGCTGACCAACGTGCCGGAAGACTTCGAGGAGGTCTATGAGGTGCTCGGCCACCCGGCCCGCGAGGACATGGCGGTACGCAAGGTGCCCTTGACGCGTGAGATCTATATCGATCGCGACGACTTCATGGAGGAGCCGCCCAAGAAGTTCTTCCGTCTGGCGCCGGGCAAGGAAGTGCGCCTGCGTAACAGCTATGTGATTCGCTGTGACGAGGTGGTCAAGGACGCCGCCGGGGAGGTCAGTGAGCTGCACTGTTCGGTGGACTTCGACACGCTCGGCAAGAACCCCGAGGGACGCAAGGTCAAGGGCGTGATCCACTGGGTCAGCGCCGTGCATGGCGTACCCATGGAGGTGCGGCTCTACGACAACCTCTTCCTCGAGGAGCAGCCCGACAAGGACAAGGACGCCGACTTCCTCGAGCACCTCAATCCCGAGTCGCTGGTGGTCGTACAGGCCATCGGCGAGCCGAGCCTGGCGGCTGCCGAGCCGGAGAGTCGCTTCCAGTTCGAGCGGGTGGGATACTTCTGCGCCGACCGCCACGCCAGCCGCGATGGCAAGCGGGTATTCAACCGCACGGTGGGGCTGAAGGACGGCTGGGCCAAGGTCCAGAAGAAAGAGCAGGGCCAGAACGAAAACAAGGGGTGAAGGTGAGCGCTGACATGCAGATCTATAACACGCTGACCCGTCGCAAGGAGCCTTTCACCCCCATCGAGCCGGGCAAGGTGCGCATGTACGTCTGCGGGATGACCGTCTATGACTACTGCCACCTGGGTCATGCGCGGGTGATGGTGGCCTTCGACGTCATCACCCGCTACCTGCGCCAGCGCGGCTTTGAGGTCACCTATGTGCGTAACGTGACCGACATCGACGACAAGATTCTCCGGCGCGCCGACGAGAACGCCGAGAGCATCTCCTCGTTGACCGAGCGCATGATCGCGGCAATGCACGAGGACGAGGCCCGCCTGGGCGTGCTGCCGCCGGATCACGAGCCCCGCGCCACCCGCCACATCGACGATATCCTGGCCATGATCGTGACGCTGATCGACAAGGGGTATGCCTATGCGGCGGATAACGGCGACGTCTATTACCGGGTTCGCAAGTTCGAGGGGTACGGCAAGCTCAACAACCGCGACCCTGACGAGATGCGCGCCGGCGCGCGTATCGAGGTGGACGAGCACAAGGAGGACCCGCTCGATTTCGTGCTCTGGAAGGCCGCCAAGCCCGGCGAGGCGAGCTGGCCTTCGCCCTGGGGCGAGGGGCGGCCCGGTTGGCATATCGAATGCTCGGCCATGTCCAGGTGCTGCCTCGGCGAGACCTTCGATATCCACGGCGGCGGACCGGATCTGACCTTCCCCCACCACGAGAACGAGATCGCCCAGTCCGAGGCGGCCAACGGCAAGCCCTTCGTCAACACCTGGATGCACGCCGGCGCGGTGCGGGTGAACCACGAGAAGATGTCCAAGTCGCTGGGCAACTTCTTCACCATCCGCGAAGTGCTCGAGCACCACGACCCCGAGGTGGTGCGCTACCTGCTGGTGGCCAGCCACTACCGCAGCCCCATCAACTATGCGCCGGATTCGCTGGCGGAGGCGCGCAAGTCGCTGGAACGCTTCTACACCGCACTGGAAGGCCTGGTGCTCGACGAGACGGTCGATGGCCCCAGCACCGGGGTAGACTCGAGTTTCGATGCGCGTTTCACGGCTGCCATGGACGATGACTTCAATACCCCCGAGGCGCTCTCGGTGCTCTTCGACCTGGCCCGCGAGCTCAACCGGGCGAAGAATGAGGCCACCGAACTGGCGCCCCACCTGGCCCGCGAGCTCAAGCGCCTGGGTAGCGTGCTGGGCCTGCTTCATCAGGAGCCCACCCGCTTCCTGCAGGGGGGCGGGGGCGCGTTGCCGCTCTCTGAAGAGGAGATCCAGTCCAGGATCGAGGCGCGCGCCGCGGCCAAGCAGGCGAAGGATTTCGCCACCGCCGATGCCATCCGCAACGAACTGGCCGCCTTGGGCATCATCCTCAAGGATGCTCGCGAGGGGACCAGCTGGGTGTTCGAGAAGCCAGAGCGCGAACTGTAAGCCGTACGCCTGAAGTTGGAAGACGCCCGACCCGCCGCAAGGCGGGCCGGGCGTTTTACGGTTCTGATGGAAGGCGACTGCCGCCGGCTGTCGCTCATGTCGGCGAGCCGCTGGCCCGGGGCGGCAGGGGAATCTGCCGTGGCCAGTCATCGGCGACGACAAAGACGCGGCGCCAGCCCTCGTCGGGGTGCCACAAGGCTAACTGGACGGGGTAAGCCGCCGTGGTGAAGTGTTGCGCCAGCCGGGCCTCGAGGTCGCGCAGCGGCTGCAGCGCCTCGCTTGGCGGCAGGGCGAGCCAGTGGGGCTTGTACAGCCAGGCGCCGAGGGTGTCCCCGGGCAGGCCGTCGCGCAGCCGGTACCAGTCCCGCGCGTGCAGCCAGTGACCCTGCAGGTGATCGGGAGTAGCCTCCCGCGGGGCTGGCATACTGTCGTGCCAGGGGTAAAAGAGGGCGCCGGGCATCGCCAGACGGGCTTCCACCTCAGGCGTTGGCTCATCCGGCCCGGTGGGCCAGCCCGGCGATAGCAACGGCGTCAGGGTCTCTCGGGCCTCGGGGGAGCCGGCCAGGGTGAGCTGGTGGCGATGCAGGTGCTCACGCTTGGCAGCCAGGCTGTCGGCGCCGCCCGGGCCGATCCAGCGGGCCTGGCTATCCGCCGCTCCCGGCCCCTGGGGCAGGCCCAGGTAGAACTTGATGGCGACCTCCAGGTGAACAGGGCGGGGCCCATCGCGCTGGCAGTAGAGGAGATCCAGCTCCCCCAGGGTGCGCTTGCCCTGGGTGATGCGCAGATTATGGGCCAGCAGTCGGGTACCGGGCGACTCGGCGAGCAGGAACTGCCATAGCCGTTCATGATAGAGCCCCATGCGTCCCTTGAGTGCAGGCGCCAGGTGCACCTCCAGAGCATCGGGCGCCGCTTGCAGCTCATCCAGCCAGGCCGCCAGCCGCTCGTCATTCCCCAGGCCCAGATCACTCCGCGACGGGCGCCCCGGCCAGGGCATCGCGATCAGATCGGGAGCCAGCACGATCCACGCCAGGTCGCGAACCAGCGGGTGGTGGCAATGCTCGAGGCGTCCTTTTTCGGGTAGGGTCATGGCGATGTCCAGACGTTGACAAGGAGTCTGTTAGAGAAGCTGTACAGGCCTTATACTCAGAATACATTCTCAAGCAACCGGGTGAAGATGATGATTCGTCCCCTGTCTCGCGGCACGGCGCTGGTCGCCGGTACCCTCATTGCGCTCTCGGCCCAGGCGCAGGACCCCGTGGTGGTCTCCTCCAAGATCGATACCGAAGGCTCGGTACTCGGCCAACTGATCCTGCAGCGCCTCGACCAGGGCGGAATCGCGGTGGAGGATCGCCTCCAGTTGGGCGGAACCAGTATCGTGCGCGAGGCGCTGATCACCGGCGAGATCGATCTCTACCCCGAGTACACCGGCAACGGGGCCTTCTTCTTCGACATGACCGACAGCCCGGTGTGGAACGATGCCGACAAGGCACTCGAGACCGTACGCGAGAAGGATCGCGAGGCGAATGACCTGGTCTGGCTGACGCCGGCCGAGGCCAACAACACCTGGGCAATCAGCGTGCGCGGCGAGCTCGCCCGCCAGCATGACCTTGCCACCCTCGAGGATCTGGCGGCCTATCTCGACGATGGAGGAGGCTTCAAGCTCGCCGCCAGTGCCGAGTTCGTCGAGTCGCCTCAGGCGCTGCCGGCCTTCCAGGAGGCCTACGACTTCGAGC
Organism: Pseudomonadota bacterium; assembly: GCA_051751285.1. Classification (GTDB taxonomy): domain Bacteria; phylum Pseudomonadota; class Gammaproteobacteria; order Pseudomonadales; family Halomonadaceae; genus Halomonas. Next base: position 124,318 of record JBNJKT010000010.1, read on the forward strand.
TCACCGAGGAGCAGCTGCTGGTACTCTCCGGCGGCAATACCGCCGCCACCATGCGGGCCGCGGCCCAGCAGACCAGTAACGTCAATGCTGCCATGACCTACGGCACCGACGGTGGCTTGCAGGCCCTTGACCTGGTGGTCATGAACGACACCCTGGGGGTCCAGCCGGTCTATCAGCCTGCACCGGTAGTACGCGAGGAGGTGCTCGAGTCCTACCCCGAGATCGAGTCGCTGCTCGAGCCGGTCTTCCAGGCCCTGGATCTCGAGACCCTGCAGCGTCTCAACGGCGATGTGGCGGTGAACGGTCGGGATCCCGTGGCAGTCGCTGCCGACTTCCTCGACACCCTGGACGATTGAGGCCGTCTTGCGCCCGGAGGCACCCGGCCCCAACATCGTCCTGCTGAGTCTGACGCTGGTCGCCCTGGCGGCCTGGCTGGGCCTGGACACGGTCAGCGTGGCCGCCAATCGCATCGTGCCAGGCACCGGCTATCGCGTCGACGAGGTCATCGGCGCGAGTGGTGCCCTGGGCACGGCGCTGCCCTGGCTGGCGCTTGCCGGGTTTGCCTGGCGCCCCGCCCGGCACCATCTCCTGCTGGCCCTGTTGCTGGTGGTCCTGATGCTGTCCGCGTTGCCGGTCTGGCTGGCGCTATCGGCCGTTACCCTGGTCGATGCCCCCCAGGCCCGGCTGGGTATCGGTGCCGGTATCTGGGTGGTGCTGTTCCTGCTGCTGCTGGCAATGATCGAGCTGCGCACTCGCCTGGTCCTGTCGCGGTTGCTGGGTTGGGCATTGCTGCTTCCCCCCCTGGCGAGCGCGGCGCTGTGCCTTGCCCGCTGGCTCGAGCCCCTGGCGCTTTGGCAGGAATATCGCGGCCGCAGCGGCCAGTTTCTCGGGGCAGTCGGCGAGCATCTGCTGCTGGTCGGAGTGGCTGTGGGAACCAGCCTGGTGCTCGGTGTGGGGCTGGCGCTGGCCATGCGTCGCTGGCCCGGGGTGCAGAAGGCGGGCTTCGGCATGCTCAACTTCCTGCAGACGATCCCCAGCATCGCGCTCTTTGGCTTGCTGCTGGCACCGCTTGCCTGGCTGTCGGCCAACGTTGACTGGCTATCGGCACTGGGCGTCAGCGGTATCGGCTGGGCGCCGGCCCTGCTGGCCCTGGTGGGCTACAGCCTGCTGCCCATGGTGCGCAACACCTTCGTCGCCCTGGAGGCGGTGAACCCCGGGGTGATCGATGCCGCGCGCGGCATGGGCATGAGCCGGGGCCAGGTGTTTCGTCAGGTGCGTCTTCCGCTGGCGCTGCCGGTGATCCTCGAGGGTATCCGTATCACTACGGTACAGGCCATCGGGCTGACCGCCGTGGCCGCTCTGATCGGCGCTGGTGGCCTGGGTACCTTCATCTTCCAGGGGCTGGGCCAGGCTGCCATGGACCTGGTACTGCTGGGGGCACTGCCCATTCTGCTGCTGGCGCTGCTGGTGGATGCCCTGCTCGGTGCCCTGACCGATATCCTGCGCCCGGGAGGGGCCGAATGATCGACCTGATTCATGTCACCAAGCGTTTCGGTGACGCCGTCGCGGTGGATGATATCTCGCTGAGCGTGTCCCGGGGAGAGCTCTGCGTGCTGGTGGGGACCTCCGGCTGCGGCAAGTCGACCACGCTGCGCATGATCAATCGGCTGATCGAGCACAGTGAGGGCGAGATCCATATCGACGACCAGCAGATCCGCGCCTTTCGCGAGGAGACCCTGCGTCGGCGCATGGGCTATGCGATCCAGAGCACGGGCCTGTTTCCCCACTGGACGGTGGCCCGCAATATCGGCCTGGTGCCGCGCCTGCTTAAATGGCCAAAGGCGAAAGTCCAGGCACGGGTCGAGGAACTGATGGCGTTGCTAGGGCTCGCCATGGAGGAATTCGCCGGCAAGTATCCCCACCAGCTTTCCGGCGGCCAGGCACAGCGGGTGGGGGTCGCCCGGGCCCTGGCCGCCGACCCCGATATCCTGCTGATGGACGAGCCTTTCGGCGCTCTGGATCCGATTACCCGGGAGAGCCTGCAGGACGAGCTGCGTGAGCTACAGTCCCGGCTGCACAAGACCATCGTCTTCGTCACCCATGACATGGACGAAGCGCTGCGGTTGGCGGACCACCTGGTGGTGATGCATCAGGGGCGTATCGTGCAGCAGGGACGGCCCCTTGAGCTGCTTCGTGAACCGGCGGATGGCTTCGTCGAGTCGCTGCTCGGGGGCGAGGATCGCGGCCTGAAGGAGGCGGCGCTGCTGCCGGTCAGTCAACGGATGCTGCCGCTGGGGCCGCGCCTGCTGGCACGTGAGCGGATCGACCAGCACGCCAGCCTGCGCGAAGCCCTCTCGGTGATGCTGTGGCGGCATGCCGAACGACTCACCGTGGTGGATGGCGATGATCTTCCGGTGGGCGAGCTTTCCCTGCGCCGCCTGGTGGGAGTGCGCAGCGATGAGTAAGGGTCGCGGCTGGGTCATACCGCTGGGCTGGCTGGCACTGCTGCTGGCGGCGACCTTCGGCATGGGGCAACTGGAGGGGCTGTTTCGCTGGATCGAGGCCGACAGCCGCCAGGTTATCTACGCGCGTGCCGATTTCGTGACCCTGCTGGGACGCCACCTGCTGGTGGTCAGCGTGGCGGCGTTGCTGGCCATCCTGCTGGGCGTGGGGGCCGCCATTGCCGCGACCCGCGACTGGGGGCGGGATTTCCTGCCTCTGGTCAGTCAGCTGGCCTCCATCGGCCAGACCTTTCCGCCGGTGGCGGTGCTGGCACTGGCGGTGCCGGTGCTGGGCTTCGGCACCCTGCCGATCATCGTGGCGCTGCTGCTCTATGGCCTGTTGCCGATCGTGCGCAACACCCTGGCGGGCCTCGAGGGCATCGATCCCGGCGTCATGGAGGCGGCCCGCGGCATGGGCATGAGCGGCGGCCAGATCCTGCGCCAGGTGGAGCTGCCACTGGCCTCACCGGTGATACTGGCCGGCATCCGCACCTCCGTCACCATCAACATCGCCACGGCGGCCATCGGCGCGACCGTGGGGGCGAGCAACCTGGGGGATCCGATCATCTCGGGGATCGTCAACGGCAACACCGCCTATGTGGTCCAGGGGGCCTTGTTGATCGGGCTGCTGGCGATCAGCGTGGACAGCCTGTTCAGCCGACTGCCTCTGGCCGGTTCACGCTGATTGGACGGCAGAGGCATGCGCTCATCATTTCGACTTTTCGGGTCTACCCAAGCTCGCCAGTTTACGTTAACGTCAATCTTGTTGCGTTGACCGACCCCGGGGCGACCCCCTGGCGAATCGGAACATTAAAGACAACACTGCCCCCAAAAGGGGCACAGGATCACGACGATGACAACAACAGCGGATATTCACGAGCCGACCTTCCTGGCCGGTGACGAGTTCAGCATACCCACCTTCCGGCTGCTCAAGCAGGATGGTTCCCTCCACGACGGGGCCAAGGCGCCCGACCTCGAGCATGACAAGGCACTGGCCATCTATCACGCCATGGTGGCCACCCGCGTGCTCGACGAGCGGATGCTCGCCGCTCAGCGACAGGGGCGGCTCTCCTTCTACATGCAGTGCACCGGCGAGGAGGCCGCCGTGGTCGGCGCCACGGCGGCGCTCGATGATGCCGACATGATCATGGCCCAGTATCGCGAGCAGGGTGCCCTGGTCTATCGCGGCTTCACCTTCGACGAGTTCATGAACCAGCTGTTCGGCAACGAACTGGACTACGGCAAGGGGCGCCAGATGCCGATCCACTACGGGTCGCGCAAGCTCCACTACATGACCATCTCCTCGCCGCTGGCCACCCAGATTCCCCAGGCCACCGGCTACGCCTACGGCCAGAAACTGGCTGGCGACGGCAAGTGCACCACGGTGTTCTTCGGCGAAGGCGCCGCCTCCGAGGGCGATTTCCATGCCGCCCTGAACATGGCGGCGGTGCACGAGGTGCCGGTAATCTTCTTCTGCCGCAACAACGGCTATGCGATTTCCACGCCGTCCATCGAGCAGTTCGCCGCCGATGGCGTGGCGCCTCGCGCCTTCGGCTATCGCATGCACGTGATCCGCGTCGATGGCAACGACATCCTGTCGGTCTACTCGGCCACCCAGGAGGCTCGCCGGATCGCCGTGGAGAACAACAAGCCGGTGCTTATCGAGGCCATGAGCTACCGCCTGGCCGCCCACTCCTCTTCGGACGATCCCTCGGGCTACCGCTCGAAGAAGGAGGAGGAAGCCTGGCGGGAGAAGGATCCCATCCTGCGCATGCAGCGCTGGCTGATCGACCTGGGATGGTGGAACGAGGACGAGGAGAAGGCCCTCCAGGAGCGCCTGCGCCGTGAGGTGCTGGAGACCATGAAGCGTGCCGAGAAGCGCCCGCCGCCGCCCCTGGACAGCCTGGTGACCGATGTCTATGCGGATGTCACCCCGGAGCTCCAGCGTCAGCTCGACGCGCTGAAGACCCATATCCGCCAGTACCCGGACGCCTACCCGAAGGGCGCGCGCTCCCTGGATCCGGACGTGCGCGCCGGTGACGATGTCGCTGCCAAGGGAGGGGAGTGAGATGCCGACAAAGAACATGCTGCAGGCCATCAACAACGCCCTGGACATCGCCATGGGCGAGGACGACAAGGTGCTCTGCTTCGGTGAGGACGTGGGCAGCTTCGGCGGCGTCTTCCGTGCCACCAGCCATCTGCAGGAGAAGTACGGTCGCGCGCGCTGCTTCAATACCCCGCTGGTGGAGCAGGGCATCATCGGCTTCGCCAACGGTCTGGCCGCCCAGGGTTCGGTGCCGGTCGCGGAGATCCAGTTCGCCGACTACATCTTTCCGGCCTTCGACCAGATCGTCAACGAGACAGCCAAGTTTCGTTACCGCTCCGGTGACCTCTTCAACGTCGGCGGCCTGACCATTCGCGCCCCCTACGGCGGGGGTATTGCCGGTGGCCTCTATCACTCCCAGTCGCCGGAGGCCTACTTCACGCATACGCCCGGTCTCAAGGTCGTGATACCCCGCGACCCCTACCAGGCCAAGGGCCTGCTGCTGGCGGCCATCCGCGACCCGGATCCGGTGGTCTTCTTCGAGCCCAAGCGTCTCTACCGGGCGTCCGTCGGTGAAGTGCCGGAGGAGGACTACCAACTGCCCCTCGGCGAGGCCGAGGTGACCAAGGAGGGTACCGACGTGACCCTGGTGGGCTGGGGCGCCCAGATGGAGGTGATCGACCGCGCCGTGGAACTGGCCGAGAAGGACGGCATTTCCTGCGAGGTGATCGACCTGCGCAGCCTGCTGCCCTGGGACCAGGACAGCGTGGCCGAGTCGGTGTTCAAGACGGGCCGGCTGGTGGTCACCCACGAGGCGCCACGCACCGGGGGGTTCGCCGGCGAGATCGCCGCGGTCATTCAGGAGCGCTGCTTCCTGTACCTGGAATCACCCATCGCTCGGGTGACCGGCATGGATACGCCCTTCCCGCTGACGCTGGAGAAGGAGTACCTGGCGGATCACCTGAAGATCGTCGAGGCCATCCGCGCCACCGTGAATTTCTGACGACCGGGCTCAGGACAGGAGAGACAAGATGACGGATTTCAAGCTGCCCGATATCGGCGAAGGTATCGTGGAGTGTGAGGTAGTGGAGTGGCGCATCGACGAGGGTGACGTCATCGAGGAGGACCAGCCGGTGGTCGAGGTGATGACCGACAAGGCACTGGTCGAGATCACCGCACCGGAGGCGGGGCGAGTCACCCGGCTCTATGTTCCCAAGGGCGAGATCGCCAAGGTCCATGCGCCGCTGTTTGCCTACGAGGCCGAGGAGGAGTCGACCGAAAAGCCGAAGGCTCAGCCGTCAGACTCCCACACGGAAGAGGGCGCTCAGTCAGAGCTGGCTGTGTCGACGGCATCGTCACCCGGCACTGCCAGCAAGGACTTTATCCTGCCGGATATCGGCGAGGGAATCGTCGAGTGCGAGGTGGTGGAGTGGCGCATCGCCGAGGGCGACGACATCGAGGAAGACCAGCCGGTCGTGGATGTGATGACCGACAAGGCGATGGTCGAGATCACCGCCCCCGAAGCGGGGCGAGTCACCCGCTTGCACGTGGCCAAGGGCGAGATCGCCAGGGTCCACGCGCCGCTGTTCGCCTATGCCCCGGCGCACGCCGAGGAGACGAGCGAGGCCGCCGCGACCACGACGCCACCCACCGAGCCGGCCCCGCGACCGGCGACGGCTGCAACCCCGTCGTCAGCGGCGCCGCAGGCCAGTGGACTTGGCCCTCACGGACGGATTCCGGCGAGCCCTGCGGTGCGCCGTCTGTTGCGCGAGCAGGGATTGCGCCTCGAGGAGGTGCCGGGGTCCGGCAAGCAGGGTCGTGTGCTGAAAGAGGACGTCCAGGCCTTCCTTGAGCGCGGGGATACGAGCGCGGCGGCGTCGACATCCGTCGGGGAAGCGGCCCCCTCCGCCAAGCCGTCGGCCGGCGAGGCGGAGGTGCGCATCGAGCCGCTGCGCGGCATGCGTGCCGCCATGGCCCGCCAGATGGTGGCCTCGGCCTCGACGATCCCGCACTTCCAGTATGGCGAGGAGCTCGACGTCACCGATCTGCTGGCGATGCGCGAGCGCCTCAAGCCCGAGGCTCAGGCCCGTGAGGCACGCCTGACGCTGATGCCCTTCTTCATGAAGGCCATGGCGCTGGCGATCCGCGACGTTCCGATCCTCAACAGCCGCCTCAACGAGACGGGCGACGAGATCCACTACCTGCCGTCCTGCAATATCGGCATGGCCGTGGATGGCAAGGCGGGACTGATGGTGCCCAACGTCAAGGGTGTGGAGCGGCTGACCCTGCTGGAGATCGCCGGCGAGATCCAGCGACTGACCAATGATGCCCGCGAGGGCAGGGTGGCCTCGTCCGACCTCAAGGAAGGGACCATCACCATCTCCAATATCGGGGCACTGGGTGGGACCTATGCGGCGCCGATCATCAATGCACCTGAAGTGGCGATCGTCGCCATCGGCAAGACCCAGTGGCTGCCTCGCTTCGACGCGCAGGACAAGGTGGTCAAGCGGGCGATCATGACCGTGACCTGGGCCGGAGATCATCGCCTGATCGACGGCGGCACCATTGCCCGTTTCTGCAACCTCTGGAAGGGCTATCTGGAAACGCCCGAGACAATGCTTCTGCATCTGGGCTGAGCCACCACCGCGGCCAGGACGGGCGTTACGTCCATCTGCGATAGTCCTGGTCGCGGTCCCCTTCGGCTTGGTTCACCGCCGTCCATTCTCTACACTCGTGACGCTACCCTCCCCAACAGGAGACTCTCCATGAGTCGTGAACTGATCCAGGCGCTGCAGGATCCCGAGTGCTACGATCACCCGGTCAGCGATTTCGAACTGCACGAGACCCATATCTCCTGGGTGCTGCTCACCGGTGACTATGCCTACAAGATCAAGAAGCCCCTGGACTTTGGCTTTCTCGACTTCTCCACCCTGGGCCAGCGGCGCCACTTCTGCGCCGAGGAGGTTCGCCTCAATCGCCGCCTGGCCCCGGAGCTCTATCTGGATGTCGTGCCCATCACCGGCAGTACGCAGGCGCCGCGGCTGGGCGGCGAGGGTGAGCCCTTCGAGTACGCCATCCGCATGCAGCAGTTCGACACGGCGCAGATGCTGGACCGACTTCAGGAGGAGGGACGCCTGGAAGTGGGGCACCTTGACGCCCTGGCCGACCAGTTGGCCGATTTCCACCAGGGCCTGCCGGCGACTCGTGACGAAGCACTGGGCTCTCCGGCGCGCGTGGGCGCAGATGCCGAAGAGAATTTCGAACAGATCCGACCGCTGCTCGACGACCCGCAGCAGCACGAACAGCTGGAGCGTCTGGCGGTCTGGACTCGCGAGACGCTCGAGCACCTGGATCCGGAGTTGAGGCGTCGCCACCGGGAAGGGCATGTCCGCGAGTGTCACGGCGATCTGCACCTGGCCAACATCGTGCTCTATCACGGTGAGGTCAGGGTGTTCGACTGCATCGAGTTCAGTGACGGTCTGCGCTGGATCGACACCAGTAACGATCTCGCCTTCCTGCTCATGGACCTGGAGCATCGTGGAGCGGCCGCGCTGGCTAGCCGCGTACTGAACCGCTACCTGCAGGGATACGGTGATTTCGATTGCCTGCCGCTGCTCGACTTCTACAAGGCTTACCGGGCCACGGTGCGTGCCAAGATCGCGCTGCTCACCTGCGGCAGCTCGAACCTGGACGCCGTTGAACGGGCTCGCCTGCTCGATACCTACCAGTCCTACATCGACCTGGCGGAGCGCTATGCCCAGCCTCGCCAGCCCTACTTGCTGGTGACCACTGGCGTCTCGGGTAGCGGCAAGAGCTGGCTGAGCCAGCGCCTGTCGGAGTCGCTGGGGCTCCTGTGGCTACGCTCAGACGTGGAGCGCAAGCGCCAGTTCGGGCTGACGCCGCTGGCCGACAGCCACGCCCGACCCGAACTTAACCTCTATACACCGCAAGCCACCCGCGATACCTACCAACGTCTGGCCGACCTGGCCGCCGACGCTCTGGCAGCCGGCTATCCCGTCATCGTCGACTCCGCGGCCCTGGATCGGGCGCAGCGGGACCAGCTGATCGACGTCGCCAATGCACAAGGGTCTCCCTGCCTGCTGCTCGAGTGCTGCGCGGCCGAGGAGCAGCGGCGCCAGAGGCTGCGCAAGCGAGCGGCAGCGGGCGGTGACCCCTCCGAGGCTGACGAGCAGATCATGGAGCATCAGCAGGCCGACGCACGTCCCCTGGCCGAGGAAGAGCGTGCCTACTGCCTGCGCGTGGAGACGGCAGACCTGCGCGATGCCCGAGCCGTGGTTCGACAGATTCGCGAGCGGTTGCTCGGCACGCAGGCGACGCCCTGACATGACCCAGGCGTCCCTCCAGCAGTTCTACATTCCGGAAGAGCAGTCGATCTACCTGCTCAGCCATGACGACGCACGCAAGCTCAAGGAGTGGGTGGCGCTGTGTCAGGCCCAACTGGAACAGCTGGGCTATCGGAATATCGAGCTGATCGGCAAGGGCGCCTACGGCTTTGTCTTCGCCGGGCTGACCGAGCAAGGCGAGCAGTACGTCTTCAAGTTCACGCGCGTCAACCTGCCCCAGCACCTCCAGGACCGCCTCGAGGAGGAGGCCTTCATGCTGGAGCAGGTCGACCATCCCCGAGTGCCGAAGCTGATCGTCTTTCAGCGGGTGCGCAGCCAGTCGGTCCTGGTGATGCAGCGTGCCCCGGGCTTCAACATGGAGGAGGTCTCGTTGCATGAGGGGCGGCTGACGCCTCGACTGGTGGTGCGCATCGCCGACCAGCTGGCCGATATCCTGCGCGCCTTGCGACGCGAGAGCGGTCCGGCCGGCAAGCCGGTGGTGCATGGTGACATCAAGCCTTCCAACCTGGTCTTCGATGAGGCCCGCGAGACCATCGCCCTGATCGACTGGGGGTCTTCGGTATTCGCCCAGCTCGATGCCAGCCTGCAGTTCGTGTCGACCAATGTCATGGAGCTGATGTCGGACAACCTGCAGCAGACCAATGCCCGTCTGGGGGACGTCTACTTCATCGGCGATGAACAGCTCAACGGGGCGCTGTCGTCGCCGCGCTTCGACGAACAGGGTGCGGCGGCCACGCTCTATGCCCTGGCCTCGGCGCAGTCCTGTCGCTTCGGCCACCGGGCCATTCCCGCGACCTCCCTGGGGCTGCCCATGGAATTTGCGCGCATGCTCGACGGCATGCTCGCCCCCGACCTGCGGACGCGAATGCGCGCCGGCGACCACTTCATTCGCGAGATGCCCCGCCTCGCACGACTGGTGATGCTTGACCTGCCCACCCCGCAGGAGGTTCCCCTGGTGCCGGTCTGGAGTCGCTCGGCGAATCATGAGATCGATACCGTGGTTTACAGCTCGCGCAAGTCCTTCCTGCGCGAGGAGGGGGGGCAAGAGACCCTCAACGACATCAACGACGTCCAGCTCGATCGCTACTACAAGAACTTCATGCAGAACATGGGTGAGACGGAGAAGGCCTTCCTGGCGGCGGTGAGCCGGCTGGGCAAGTACCCGGTGGTGGGGGGCTTGGCGGTGCGCTGGGAGGTCGATGGGGTCTATATCGACACCTCGCTCAACCTGCATGACCCGGAGCGCCGCGGCGCCTTCGTCGCCGCGGTCAACAACATGGTGACCCTCGCCCGGGCGATCCACCGTCTCGGCATCTTCAAGAGCTGCCTGTTCAATGCCCGCGACACCCTGCACCTGGATCGGGAGAGTGTCGAGGCACCCTTCGAGGTCCTGCCCGGCATGCGGCTGCACTATGAGGTCAGCGCGGTACCCGAATTCGAGGACCGCTCGCGCCTGCACAGCTATTTCGAGGATGGTCCCGACCCGGAGGAGTTTCTGGTGCTCCCCCAGGCGATCATCGCCTCGCTGGAGGCGCTGAATGACATCCATCACACGGGCATGATCATCTTCGAGGCGCTGCCCCAGCACCTCAAGATCCACAGCCACTACCGGTTGCTCGACCCCTCCCGGGAGCAGGAATTCCGGCGTCGCCTGGATGATATTCTCGACGCCGTGGGGCTCATCGAGGGGCTCGGGGTCTCTGGCTTCATGAAGATGCCCTACAAGGACACGCGCTTCTTCTCCCATATCGAGCGACAGCCCGAACGCTTCTATCCCCGCGATCCGCGGCGGGTTGTCGAGTAGATCGAGGACGTTGCGCCTGTCGCGCAATCACTTGCCCATGGCCTGCGGCAGCCAGGTGACGATGTCGGGGAAGAGGCTGATCAGCACGACACCGAGCATCATCAGGAAGAAGAAGGGCATGGCCGCCCAGGCGATCGACAGGATATTGCGCCCCGTCATCCCCTGCAGCACGAAGAGGTTGAAACCGATCGGCGGGGTGATCTGCGACATTTCCACCACCACCACCAGGTAGATGCCGAACCAGATCAGGTCGATGCCCGCGGCCTCGACCATGGGCAGCATGATCGAGGTGGTCAGCACCACCACCGAGATGCCGTCCAGGAAACAGCCCAGCAGAATGAACAACAGCGTCAGCGCCGCAAGCAGCATGAAGGGCGAGAGGCCCATCGTGCCGATCCAGGCGGCGAGTTCGCGGGGCAGGCCGGTAAAGCCCATGGCCGCGGTGAGAAAGGAGGCACCGGCGAGGATGAAGGCGATCATCGTCGAGGTACGCACCGCCCCGAGCAGGGCTTCGCGGAATACTGTGCGATCCATGGTGCCCTGTACCCTGGCCAGCAGCAGCGACAGCACCACCCCCACGGCGGCTGCCTCGGTGGGCGAGGCCAGGCCGGCATAGATCGAGCCGATGACTCCGACGATCAACGCCAGCAGCGGTATCAGCCGGCGCGTCCGGCGCAGCTTCTCGCCGAGCGGCAGGCCGGTCTCGGCGGGCGGTATCTTGTCGGGGAAGCGCCAGGACCAGAGCATCAGATAGGCAGCGAACAGCGAGATCAGCAGCAGGCCGGGAAAGATGCCGGCCATGAAGAGGCGAGCGATGGACTGGTCGGTAGCCACGCCATAGACGATCAGGATGATCGAGGGCGGAATCAGCAGGCCGAGGGTCGCCGAGCCGGCCAGGGTGCCGATGATCAGCTGTTCGTCATAGCCGCGCCGCGTGAGCTCGGGAATGGTCATCCTGCCCATGGTGGCGCATGTCGCCGCCGAGGAGCCGGATACGGCGGCGAACAGGCCACAGCCGATCACGTTGGTATGCAGCAGGCGCCCCGGGATGCGCTGCATCCAGGGTGACAGGCCGGTGAACATGTCATCGGCGAGCCGCGAACGGAACAGGATCTCGCCCATCCAGATGAACATCGGCAGGGCGGTGAGCTCCCAGCTGTAGCTGTCGCCCCAGACATTCGAGGCGAGCACGTCGCCGGTGGGCACCGAGGTGAACTGCGAGAGGCCCAGCCAGCCCAGCCCCAGCAGTGAGAAGGCCACCCAGACGCCGCTGCCGAGCAGCAACAGCAGGGCGGTGAAGAGGACCGCCATCATCACGAGCATGCTGTGTCTCCCGGGCTCATTGCTGGCCGCTGTCGTCAATGGTGAAGGTGGAGGGCCGGGTCACGGCGGTCATCAGGGTGGCCAGCCAGGCCTCGGCCAGCGCCAGACAGAACAGCACGATGCCGGAGAGCATCGCGGACTGAGGAATCCACAAGGGGATATTCACCAGGCCGTAGGATGTCTCGTTGAAGGCGATACTGTCGGCCAGCAGCCAGTAGAGATACCAGCCGAGATAGAGGCCGAGTACCAGGGCAATGCTCAAACAGAAGAGCTCGATGAAGGCCCGGGGCGCGGGGGGAAGCCGTCCGATCAACAGGGTCACGCGGATATGGCCTCCATGCACGAAGGTGTAGGCAAGCCCCAGGAAGCTGGCGCCGACCAGCAGGAAGCCGGAGATCTGCGAGAGGCCCGGAATCGCCAGGCCGATGCGATCGCCACCGATGCCGGTGGCGACGCGATCGATGATGCGTCCGAGAATCTGGGCGGTGATCAGGGTACAGATCAGGATCAGGCAGAGGGCGGCCAGGTAGCCGCCCAGGTTGTAGAGCGCTCTGAGACGATAGGTCATGGCGGAAACCGCAAGCAGGTGCCGGGACTGGGCGTCCCGGCGGGATGGGCGTCAGTCGCGGGCGGCCTCGTAGGCCTCGAGGATGGCGGCCCCCTGGTCACCGGCGCGGCCAACCCACTCCTCGGTCATGGTCTCGCCGACCTCCTCGAGCAGGGTGGCGAGCTCAGGGGTCGGCTCGCTGACCTCGATGCCGTTCTCCTTGAGCACCGCGAGGGCGTCGTCGGTCTCCTGGCGGCTCATCTCCCAGCCGCGGGTCTCGGCCTCGGCGGCGGCGTCCAGCACCGCCTGCTGGGTGGCCTCGTCGAGACGCGAGAAGGCCTTGTCGCTGACGATCACCATGTTCTTGGGCAGCCACAACTGGGCATGGTTGAAGTGGCTCAGGTAGTCCCAGGCCTTGGTGTCGGCACCGGTAGCCGGCGAGGTGATCATGGCGTCGACACGGCCGGTGCTGAAGGCGGTGGGGATGTCCGGCACCTCGACCTGGGTCGGTACGGCGCCGACCAGCTGGGCGATCCGTTCGCTGGCGGTGTTGTAGGCGCGCATGCTCAGGTTCTTGAGGTCGTCCGGCTCCTCCAGGGCCTGCTGGGTGTAGATCCCCTGGGGCGGCCAGGGAACGGCGAAGAGCAGGCGCAGCTGCTGTTCGCCAAGCTCCTCGGTGATGATCTCCCGGGAGGCCTCCCACAGCGCTCGGGCATCCTCGTAGCTGGCCGCCAGATAGGGCACCGAGTCGACCTCGAAGATGGCATTCTCGTTGGCCAGGCGGGACATGATCAGCTCGCCGATGGGCACGATGCCGCGACGCACCGAATTCTTGATCTCCGCGTGGCCGATCAGCGAGCCGTTGGAGTGCACGGTGATATCCAGTTCGCCATCGGTCGCCTCGCGCACATCGTCGGCGAACTCACGGATATTGACGGTGTGGAAGGTCATGTCGCCATAGGGGGTGGGCATGTCCCATTCGGTCGCGGCCTGGGCGGTGCTGCCCAGGGTGGCTAGGCTGATACCGAGGGCAGCAGCCGTGGTCAGAGCAAGGAAGGGATAGCGGGCAGTCATGGCATTACCTCGTGTCGGGTCATGGTGGTCGCTGCGGGATATCGAGCAGCGGGCCTTCCAGAAGGAGTCTAGCGACTGTTAGCGAGGAGGGGGGTGCCAGTGAGTCATTCCGAGTCAACGATATGCGGGCTAGACCGCGATGTCTTGTCGATGAAACCTTGATAGATTCTGGCAAATCATCGCAGAGGAGGTGGACCATCATGAAGACCCTGCTGCTCAATGCCGATATGGGCGAGAGTTTCGGTCCCTGGGTCATGGGCCTGGACCACGAGGTGATGCCGCATGTGGACCTGGCCAATGTGGCCTGCGGTTTCCACGCCTCCGATCCCGACGTGATCCGCATGACCGTTCGCCTGGCCAAGCGTCATGGCGTCACCGTGGGGGCCCATCCCGCCTATCCAGACATGGTCGGCTTCGGTCGTCGCTCCATGGCCTGCTCGGCGGAGGAGGTCGAGAACCTGGTGCTTTACCAGCTTGGTGCCCTTGCTGGGGTCTGTCGGGCCGAGGGCCTGGAGGTCGGTTACATCAAGCCCCATGGCGCGCTCTACAACGACATGATGCGTGACGCCGAGATTCTCGATGCGGTGATGCGTGCCCTGGTGGCTTTCGACGCCCGCCTGCCGTTGATGGTGATGGCCACGCGGGATCCCGCCGCGGCGCGGAAGCTGGCCGAGCGGCATGGCGTGACGCTGTGGTTCGAGGCGTTCGCCGATCGCGCCTATGATGCCGAGGGGCGACTGGTTTCCCGTCGAGAGCTGGGGGCCGTGCACCATGACCCCGAGGTGATCGTCGACCAGGCGCAGCGTATCGCCCGTGGCGAGCCGCTCACGGCCAGCGACGGCAGCGAGCTGGTGCTGGCCGCCGATACCCTCTGCGTGCATGGCGACAACCCCGAGTCGATCGCGGCGATCAAGGCGATCCGTGAGGCCCTCGATGGCCTGGCGAGCACCTCATGAGCGGTGCATTTCCGCAGGGGCTGCCACGCCTCGAGTCCGCCGGGCTGGACGGCTGGATGGTGCGGCTGTTCGATGCCATCGACGAGGGCAACATGCCCTGGCTTACCGCCCTGGTGAGGGAGTGTGAGGCGACGTTCGGTGACCGCCTCGTCGATCTGGTGCCGTCCTATACCACCCTGCTGGTGGTCTTCGATCCGCTGCGACTCTCGCCCGGTGAGGCCAGAGTCTGGCTGGTGGAGATTCTCGAGCGGCTTCAGCCCGATGAGGCGATGGAAGATGAACCGGTCAAGGAGCTGCCGGTCTGGTACGACGCCTCGGTGGGGCCTGAACTGTCGCGACTGGCCGAACTCGCGGGGATGAGCCTCGAAGAGGTGGTGGCCTGCCATAGCGAGCGAAATTATCGGGTCTTCGCCCTGGGCTTTGCCCCCGGTTTTGCCTTCATGGGCAGCGTTGACGCCCGCATCGAGGCCCCACGCCTGGAGACTCCGCGGCGTCGTGTGCCGGCGGGCAGTGTGGCCGTGGCGGGGCGGCAGACCTCGGCCTACCCCGCGGTCACCCCCGGAGGCTGGAACCTCATCGGTCGGACGCCAGCGGTGCTCTTCGACCGCGACCGGGAGGGGTTCAGCCTGCTGCGTGTGGGCGACCGGGTGCGCTTCGTGCCCATTGACCGCGCGGAGTTCGAGCGCCAGGGGGGTGACACCCGGCCCATGGAGGAGGGGAGATGACGCATCCAGTAGACGGCCTGAGCGTGACGCGTGCCGGCCCCCTGGCGCTGCTCCAGGATGCCGGTCGTTTCGGCGTGCGCCGGCTGGGGGTGACCCAGGGCGGGCCGGCGGACCTGCACGGCTGGGCCTGGGCCAACCATCTGGTGGGCAACGCCTGGGGAACGCCGGTCCTGGAGGTAACCTTCGGTGGCCTCGAGCTTGTAGCCGAACGCGACCTGGTCGTGGCGGTGACCGGGGCCGACCTGTCGACGACCCTGGACGGCGAGGCGCTGTCCGTCTGGCGCTCGTTCCCTGTGAAATCGGGTCAGCGGCTCATGTTTGGTTCACCGGTCAGCGGCCTGAGGGCCTACCTGGCGGTGGCTGGTGGTTTCGTGGCGCAGCCGGTGCTGGGCAGCGTGGCCTGTGTGGTGCGGGAGGGGCTGGGAGGCCATGATGGCCAGGGGCATCGGCTTGCCGAGGGCGAGGGCCTGAAGGTCACGCCGCGTCGTGCTCCCACCGGGAGTGAAGCCCCCCGGGAAGAGCGACATGCCTATGAGCGTACGGCCGAGCTGGCACTGTTGCCCGGCGCGCAGGTTGGCGAATTCAGCGGGGAGAGCCTCTTCCAGGCGTTCAACGCCCCCTGGCGAGTGGACGATCGAGCCGATCGCATGGGGGTACGCCTCACCGGCCCGCGGCTGCAATGCCGGTTGGACAGCATGATCTCCGAGGGTATCGGCCTGGGGGCGGTACAGGTACCACCCGACGGCCAGCCGATTGCGTTGCTCAATGATCGCCAGACCATTGGCGGTTACCCCCGGCTCGGTGCGTTAACACCACTTGCCTGCTCACGGCTGGCCCAGTGTCTGCCGGGACAGGAGGTCCGGCTCAAGGCGGTCTCGACCGAGCAGGCCCTGGCGGCCTACCGGCGGTTCCGCGCCGGTTTTGCCTGAGACGTTGTATCAGGCGTCTCTTTCAGGCACCCAGGCCGCTCTCGCGCAGCAGTTGGTCGATGCTGCGCTCGACCCGGGGCGTCGCGGCCCCCTCGATGTGCACCTGGGTCTCCAGGTCGGCCAGACCGTCCTGGACCAGGCGCTCGATCAGCTCAGCCTTGGTGATGCCGATATGGTGGCTGGCACGCTCCAGGCGCGTTTCCAGGTCGCGAGGGAATCTAAGCAGGTGAGGCATGTCGTCGTCTCCATAAGGCCCGGTCCCGGGCGGCCTGATCATCCTGATACGATAAGATGCTTGTTCGGCCCTGTCACGCCCTGGAGTCTGCCCCATCAGGGTGACGGTATCGTGACACCGCCTTGACGCCTGGATGGCGGATCGTTCTGCTGTCGTCGTTCAAGCGAGTCCCTGACGACGCATGACCTCAGTGATGATGGGGACCGGCGTCATCAGGTGCTCACGCATCATCTCGGCTGCACGCTGGGCGTCGCGGGAAAGAATGACCTCCACGAGGGCAGCATGTTCGCGTCGCTTGCGCTCCAGAGCCTCGGCGGAGAAGACCGTCTCGCGTAGCCAGAGATGGCGATAGCGCTCCACCTGGTCGAAGAGGCTATCGCGGACCTTCAGCAGATGGGGGGAGTTACAGCCGGCGGCGATGGCCGTATGGAAGGCCTTGTGGCGGGTATCCCAGACATCGAGGAGCTCCTCGGAACTGTTGACCTCCGTCACCTTGGCCAGCGTATGGGCCTTGGCCAGGATCTCGGCTTCCCAGTCGTCGCCCCCTCGTTGGATGGCGAGCTCCAGGACCAGCCCCTCCAGCTGGGCTCGGGCGTCATAGAGGTCGGCAAGCTCCGACAGCGACATGGGCGCCACCCGATAGCCACGCTGGCTGATGGCGACCACCAGGCTCTCGGCCACCAGCTGCGACAGCGCCTCGCGCAGGGGCCCGATGCCCAGCCCGTAACGCTCCTTGAGTCCGCTCATCAGCAGCTTCTCGCCGGGGGTGAAGACCCCGCGTATGATGTCGCGCTTCAGCCAGTGGTAGGCACTGACGCCCATGTTCTGTTTCGATGAGGTGTCCATGGCGCGCTGCCGTTGCGAATGTGTCGCTTATCATACCCAATCATCGCCACTGTGGTGAATCGTCTCTTGTTGTATCGAAAAATGGAAACGGACCGGGATCATGGATATTCTCAGGGTGTAGGCCTGTCATTCCGAGGTGAGCCGTGTACGACTTCATCATCATCGGCGGGGGGATCATCGGCATGTCCACCGCCATGCAGCTAAGCGAAACCTTTCCCGACCGTCGTATCCTGCTGCTGGAGAAAGAGTCAGGCCCGGCCCACCACCAGAGTGGCCGCAACAGCGGGGTCATTCATGCCGGTGTCTATTATCCCCCTGGCAGCCTCAAGGCGCGCTTCTGCCGTGAAGGCAACCGGGCCACCCTGAAGTTCTGCGAGGCCCACGGTATCGAGACCCGCATCTGCGGCAAGCTGCTGGTGGCCACCAACGACCTCGAGCTGGAGCGGATGCAGGGGCTCTGGGAGCGTACCGGTGCCAATGGTCTCGAGCGCGAATGGCTATCCCCTGAGGAACTTCGCGAACGTGAGCCGGCGATCACCGGCGTCGGGGCCCTTTTCGTGCCCTCCAGCGGTATCGTCGACTATCCCCGGATCACCCGGGCCATGGCCGAGACGTTCGAGCAGCGTGGTGGACAACTCCGTTTTGACCAGGAGGTCACTGGCATCAGGGAGCGGCCCGGCGAGGTGGTCGTCAGGACTCGCAGTGACGAGTTCTCGACCCGCTACCTCATCTCCTGCGCGGGGCTGATGGCTGACCGTATCGTGAGAATGCTGGGACGTGATCCCGGCTTCATCATCTGCCCCTTCCGCGGCGAATATTTCCGTCTGCCCGAGGCGCGTAACGGGATTGTCGATCACCTGATCTACCCCATTCCCGACCCGGCCATGCCATTTCTCGGCCTGCATCTGACACCGATGATCGACGGCGGCGTTACCCTTGGACCCAACGCCGTGCTGGCGCTGGCGCGTGAGGGGTATCGCAAGTCGGATGTCTCGCTGCCGGACCTGGCGCGGCTGTTTACCCATCCCGGGGTGTGGCGAATGCTCTCCAGCAATGTGCGGCCGGGGCTGGCGGAGTTGCGAAACTCGTTTTCCCGTCGCCGCTACCTGGCGATGGTGAGCCGATACTGTCCGGAACTGACGCTCGACGATCTTCAGCCCTGTCCTGCCGGGGTACGTGCCCAGGCGGTCTCCCGCGATGGCCGGCTCATCGACGACTTCCTGTTCGTCAACACGCGACGCACCGTCAACGTCTGCAACGCGCCATCACCGGCGGCGACCTCGGCGCTGCCTATCGGGCGCTACATCGTCGACAAGGTGAAGGAACAGGTGGAGGTCAGCTGAGGTGTGTGACGGGGAGCCTGCCTGATGATTATGCTGAGAACTTCAGGCGGACTTGTCAGGGTGTTACACCATGACGCAGTTCCGCGTGAATCTGTTTCTCGATCTCCTTCAGGCGTGGTCCCAGCTTTTCGACCAGGATGCGATGGGTCAAGCGGAGGGATGAACCGCCGCAATTCATCGCCATGACCTCGGCGCCATCTTCAAGAATCAGCGGAATGGCAACGGCGCTGACCTCGCGCTCCCAATCGCCTTCCGATAGACAGAAGCCATAGCGAGCATATTCTTTCAGACTCTTTTCCATGGACTTCTTCATGGCAAGCCAGCCATCGGGATCGCGTTTCCTGGCCTCTTCCAGGAAGGCTTCACGCTGTTGCTCGGAAATGCCGCAGAGCCAGGCGCGGCCGATAGCCGTGGTCGTTACAGGAATCCTCGACCCCGTTTCGAGGCGCATCACCAGGGGGCCACTGCCTTGGCATACCTCGATGTAGGTCATCCTGTGGCGATCGGCACTGCCCAAGGCGATGGCACAGTCAGTCTCATCGGCAAGTTGCTGCATATAGGGCCGGGCAATTTCACGGATGCCCTGGCTGGCCAGGAAACGATACCCGAGTGCCAGGATGCCCGCTCCCAGTCGATACTTCTCGAGCCTTGTATCGTGCTTGAGATAGCCCAGCTGGGTCAGCGTATAGGTCAATCGCGATACGGTCGGCCGGGGAATGCCGGTTCGGTTGGAGAGCTCGGCGTTGCCGAGGTAATCGTCTCCGGGGGCGAAGGCGCGAAGCAATTCCAGACCTCTCGCCAGCGCGGTCACGAAACTACGATCCTTCGCAGGGGGTAATTGATCGTCATCGATTCGGGCAGGTTGGTTCATTCGCATTCCCTGTACCGTTGCAATTTGTAAGCCCCATTATTGCATATCTCGCCGCTCTGCAAGAGCGCCGACAGAACTCGACCAACACAACGCCCGAACCGGCGGACGTCATGAATGAGGTGTGGCTCAGTCCTGACGCTCGATAATGGCCGCAATGCCCTGGCCGACGCCGATGCACATGGTCACCAGCGCATATCGCCCGCCACTGACCTCCAATTGACGCAGGGCGGTCAACGCCAGCCGCGCTCCCGAAGCGCCCAATGGATGGCCGATGGCGATGGCGCCGCCGTTGGCATTCAGGCGCGAGTCGTTGGCAGACAGGCCGAGACCCTCGAGGCAGCCCAGCACCTGGACGGCGAAGGCCTCGTTGATCTCGATGACGTCCATCTGGTCAAGTGTCATGCCAGCACGTGCCAACACCTTTTGCGATGCGGGTACCGGTCCCAGACCCATGATACGGGGGGCCACGCCGGCTACGGCACCGGCCACGATACGCGCTCTCGGCCTGATGCCGGCGTTTTCTCCCGCCTGGCGGCTGCCGACGATCAGGGCGGCGGCCCCATCGTTGAGACCCGAGGCATTACCGGCGGTGACCACGCCGCCCTCGAACAGTGACGACAGTCGGCCGAGTTTGTCAGCATCGGTGCCGGGGCGCGGGTGCTCGTCCCTGTCGACCAGCAGCGCGGGCAGCTTGCGACCCTGGGACACTTCGATACCGAGTATCTCCTCATCGTAGAAGCCATTGTCCTGGGCGGCGCCATAGCGCGCCTGGGAGCGTGCCGCGAAGGCGTCGCTCTCGTCGCGTCCCAGCCCCAGGTCGTGGGCCACGTTGTCAGCAGTCTCCGGCATGCTGTGGCTGCCATGTACCTGGGCGATCCAGGGATTGGGAAAGCGCGAGCCGATCACGGTGTCATATAGCGGCTGGTCGCGGGCGAAGGCGGCCTCGGCCTTGCCCATCACATAGGGCGCCCGCGACATCGACTCCACTCCGCCGGCCAGGAACAGTTCACCCTCCCCCAGGCGGGTGGCGCGAGCGGCGTCGATGACCGCGGCCAGGCCGCTGCCGCACAGTCGATTGACGGTCTGCCCGGCGACCTCGACGGGCAGGCCGGCCAACAGGGCACCGTGGCGAGCCACGTTGCGCGAGTCCTCGCCGGCCTGGTTGGTGCAGCCGGCCAGCACTTCCTCGTAAGTCTCGGGGGCAAAACCGTTGCGTTCGATCAGGGCTTTCAGGGTCCTGCCCAGCAGGTCGTCGGGGCGCACGGTGGCAAGGCTGCCGCCATGGCGGCCGAAGGGAGTACGAATGCCGTCGTAAATATAGGCGTCGTGCATGAGAGGCTCCTGTCAGTTCGATTCGGTTGTGGTCAGAGGCAGGCCGAGGGCGGCGCGGCGGCGCAGCCAGGGACTGGGTCGGTAACGGGGGTCGCGAGTGGCGGCGAAGAGGTGGTCGAGGATGGTGAGGATACGCAGGCTACCGTAGTGGTCGCCCATGGCCAGCGGTCCCCGTGGATAGCCCAGCCCCAGTTCCACGGCACGATCGAGAATCTCTGGGGCAGCCACGCCCTGTTGGGCGATGTCGGCGCCGACGTTGACGATGCAGGCCACCACGCGCTGGAGCACGAAACCGTTACTGTCGTGGAGCACACTCACGGGAGTGCCGTCATGTCCGAGCAGTGTCCAGGCGGCATCGCGGTATTCCCGCTCAGTGGCAGGAGTGGTCATCAGGCAGCGGCGCTTATCGAGGCCGGCCAGCATGTCCACGGCCACGCAGCGGCGAGCCTCGAGCCCCTGGCGCAGGGCGGCTTCAGTAGTGTCTTCGCCGAGCGGGGTGAGCAGGCACAGCGATTTGGCACCGGGGCGATCGCCACCATCCAGCGACCAGCCGGCTGTGGAGACGAGCGCCGAAAGCGCCTGGGCGGCCTCAGGATCTTCTGGGCTGATCCACACCGGTAGAGGGGCGGTTGCCGGCGAGGCGGGTTCCTTCGCCACTACCGCCTTGCCTTCCTCGTAACGATAGAAGCCCTCGTCGGTCTTGCGCCCCACCAGGCCTGCATCCAGGCGTTGCCGGGTCAGGGGCGAGGGCCGGAAGCGCGGTTCTTCGTAGTATTGGTGATAGATCGACTCCATCACCGCCTGGGAGACATCGAGACCGGTCAGGTCGAGCAGGGTGAAGGGACCCATGCGGAACCCACCCAGATCGACCAGGATGCGGTCGATGGTGGTGTGATCGGCGACGCGTTCGCCAAGGATTCGCAGGGCCTCGGTGCCATAAGCGCGACCAGCGTGATTGACCAGAAATCCCGGCGTATCGGTGGCGCGGGCAGTGAAGTGGCCCATGTTCTGGCCCAATGCCTCCACTCGGTCGACGACATCAGGCGCGGTGCGCAAGCCGGGAATAACTTCCACGATCTTCATCAACGGCACAGGGTTGAAGAAGTGCAAACCGATCACGCGCTGTGGCAATCGACAGGTAGAGGCGATGGACGTCACCGACAGCGAAGAGGTGTTGGTGGCGAGGACGGCATCGTCGCTCAGGATGGCCTCCAATCGAGCGAAGAGTTCCTGCTTGGCCTCGAGCTTCTCGACGATTGCCTCCACAACGATATCGCAGTCGGCAAGCGCCTCAATATTCGCGGCTTCATGCAGCCTTGCCTGGAAGTCCGCTGCCTGGGATTCGCTCAATCGATGTTTGTCGACACTTCTCTGCCATAGGCCGCCGATGAAATCACAGGCCTCCTGAACAGCCCCTTCACGAGCATCGTGCAAGACGACCTCTAGGCCGGCTTGTGCTGCCAACTGGGCGATACCACGGCCCATGGCACCGGTACCGACCAGGCCGAGTCTGTGGAAGGGCCTTTTGACATTCGTTACTTGGGGAGCATCGTTCGACATGGCCGGCGCCTCCTTGTCGTTGGGTAGCATGCATGGAAGGTATCAGGATGATCGCATAGTTTTGCATAGCGACATCATGTTTCATTTATTGACTGGCATCCTAGGCTATGCAAGAGTGCTTGACAAGACATGCGAACGCTTATTCCACAGTGCAGAATGCAAGGCGTGCGTGTTTACTGATAATCGATCCAGTTCTTACAAAGAGGACCCGTCATGATTCGCGATCAGGAACTCCTGAATCAGCTTCTCGATACCATTTCTCGATTCGTGCGCGAACGACTCATTCCCAACGAGGCGCGTCTGGCCGAGGACGATGCCGTACCCCCCGAGTTGCTCGATGAAATGAAGGAAATGGGACTCTTCGGACTGTCCATCCCCGAGGAGTTCGGCGGCCTCGGCTTGACCATGGAAGAGGAGGCACTGGTCGCGATGGAGATCGGCAAGACGTCACCGGCGTTTCGCTCGGTCTTCGGCACCAATAACGGCATCGGTGCCCAGGGCATTCTCATCGACGGCACGCCGGAGCAGAAGGCGCGATACGTACCACCGCTGGCCACCGGTGAGCTTCTCAGCTCGTTCTGCCTGACCGAGCCCGATGTCGGTTCTGACGCCGCCAGCCTGCGCACCACGGCCGTACGCGATGGTGATCACTATATTCTCAACGGCACCAAGCGCTACATCACCAATGGCCCCGAGGCGGATCTGTTCACCGTCATGGCGCGAACGGATCCCGACAAGAAAGGTGCTGGCGGTATTTCGGCCTTTATCGTCGAAGGCGACACCCCCGGTCTCGAGCGCGGGCCTGCCGACAACAAGATGGGTCAGAAGGGCGCCCATACCTGCGACATCATCTTCAACGACTGCCGGGTGCCGGCCGAGAACATCATCGGGGGCCGCGAGGGGCAGGGCTTCAAGACGGCAATGAAGGTGCTTGATCGCGGTCGCCTGCATATTTCCGCCGTCTGTGTCGGTGTCGCCGACCGGCTGGTGGAGGAGTCGCTCGGTTATGCCATGGAGCGCCAGCAATTCGGTGTGCCGCTCTCCAGTCATCAGCTGATTCAGGCGATGCTCGCCGACAGCAAGACGGAAGCCTATGCCGGTCGCACCATGGTTCTCGATGCCGCACGACGCAAGGATGACGGGGAGGATGTCTCGACCCTGGCCTCGTGCGCTAAGCTGTTCTGTGCCGAGATGGTCGGCCGCGTTGCCGATCGGGCGGTTCAGGTCCACGGGGGCGCGGGATACATGGCGGAGTATGCCGTCGAGCGCTTCTATCGCGATGTGCGGTTGTTCCGCATCTATGAGGGCACCACCCAGATCCAGCAGCTGGTGATTGCCCGCAACATGGTGCGGGAGGCGTCCTGATGGTCCTGTCCGAGATACGCCAAGCGCCAGATGAGCTCATCTTCGGTCGCTGGGCCAGTGAGCTGGTGGCGGAATTGCCCGATCGGCTGAGTACTCGTGTGCTCGACAATGCGCGGCGCATTCCCGACCAGATGGCACTGGTCGATGGCGAGGTCCGTTGGAGCTATGCCGACCTGGGGCGCGAGATTCGCGAGGCGCGTGAATGGCTGGCCTCATTGGGGGTTCGCCCGGGCGACCGCCTGATGAGCGTCGGTGAGAACAGCCGTGCCTTGGTGGTGCTGCTGCTGGCGGCCAGCGAACTCGATGCCTGGGTGGCGATCGTCAACTCGCGCCTGTCCGCCAAGGAAATTGACCTGATCCGCGATAATTGTCTGCCGCGGCGCGTCTTTTATACCAGTGAGGCGTCACCCGATGCGGAAGAGCACGGTCGTCGCCACGGCGCCGAGCCATTGGTGCATCCCAGTCTAGGTGCCCTGCAGGTGGGAGAGCTGGCCGATAGCGACCCGGAAGTGGTTGCGGCCGGTGGCGGCGAACAGGTGGCGGCGATGATCTACACCTCCGGGACCACCGGCACGCCCAAGGGTGTCATGCTCACTCACCGCGCCATTCTCTATATCGCCTCGATCTCAGGGGGCATGCGCCATCTCAGCGAGGGCCAACGTGTCTACGGGGTCTTGCCCATGTCCCATGTCTTCGGGCTCTCTTCGGTATGCATGGGCTCGCTCTACAACGGCGCCTCTCTCTATACGGTGCCGCGCTTCGATGCGGCGATGATGCTCGATGCCCTGAAGCGCGAACGGATCACCGTTCTGCAGGGAGTGCCTGCCATGTATGCGAGAACCCTGGAGTTTCTGCGCCAGCGGGGCAAGGCCCTGGAGGCGCCAGCGTTGATCTACATTTCTGCGGGAGGCTCGCCGCTGGATGCCGACATCAAAGGCAGGGTCGAGGCGGCCTTCGGTATGACGCTGCACAATGGCTATGGGCTGACCGAGGCCAGTCCAACCATCAGCCAGACCCGTATCGACGATCGTCATGTCAGCAACACCGTAGGGCGTGTCCTCCCGCTGCTGGAGTATCGCCTCGAACCGTTGGGAGCGAGCGGCGATGCGTCCGAAGGCGATGACGAGGTGGGTGAGCTCTGGGTGCGCGGTCCCAATGTGATGAAGGGCTACTTCCGCCAGCCGGAGGCGACCCGTGCCTGCCTCAGCGACGATGGCTGGCTCAATACAGGCGACATCGCGCGTTTCGATGAGGACGAGCAACTCTATATTGTCGGACGCAGCAAGGAGCTGATCATTCGCTCCGGGTTCAATATCTACCCGCCAGACGTGGAGGCGGTGATCAACGAACATCCCGACGTGACGCTGTCGGCGGTTGTGGGCCGTCAGGTATCGGGAAACGAGGAGGTCGTGGCCTTCGTGCAGTGTGAGTCGGGGGCGGACCTGGATGAGTCGGCACTCAGGGCGTTCATTGCCGAGCGGCTGGCACCCTACAAGCGGCCCACGCAAATCATGCTGATGGACAGTCTGCCCGCTACGGCTAGTGGCAAGATTCTCAAGGGACGACTTCGCGACATGGCGCAAGGCAGGGAGACCTCATGAGTGATTCCTTGCCGTTGTCATGGCAAATGGTGGGGTTCCAGGACTATCTGGGCATTCACGTCGTCGATTGGGAGCCGGATCAGGTGACGATCGAACTGATGATCGAGCCGTGTCATCTCAATCGCAGCGGGATCGTGCATGGCGGCGTCCTCAGCACCTTGCTGGATGTGGCCCTGAGCTTTTCGGGCTTGCATTGCGAGGCGCCCGATCAATTGCGCAAGGCCATGACGCTCTCGCTCACCACCACCTTCGTTGCATCGGCCCAGAGAGATACGTTGCGCGCCATCGGTAGGCTGGAAGGAGGGGGGCGCAGTACCTTCATGGCCAGCGGTAAAGTTTTCGACAGCGTGGGCAACCTGGTGGCGATGGGAGAAGGTAGCTTCCGTCGGCGTCGGGGAAGCGAGGCCGAGGAGGGCGCGGGCCAGTGAGTCGGGATCGGCTGAGAACGTCCCTGCTGCTGGTGGTGACGCTGGCGACCCTGGTAGACCTGGTGTTCATCAGTCTTCTGGCTCAATGGTTGGCCATGATCTCCCTGGCGGGGTATCTGGTCACTCTGCGGGGGCTGTCGACCATGGCCCGCACCTTGTTGGGTGTTGCGTTCCTGCTGAGCCTTGTGACGCTATGGGCAGATCCCGCTCCTCTGGAGTTGCTGCGCGAGGCGGCTGGACGCTTCGCCTTCTTCGCGACCTTTCTGGTGGCGCTGGGTCTGCTTCGGCTACCCGCCTACCGGTCCAAGCTGGTGAAGCGCTGCGGCCATGCCATGCTGCTTCAGCCTCCCAGCCGGCGCTATCCGATTTTGTCACTGGGTTCGGCGTTGTTCGGCATCATTCTCAATATCGGTGTGCTCAATCTTTTCGCCGCCATGATCGAGAAGAGCAATACCATGGCGGCTGCCCAGGGGCGTCTGTGGGTTCAACAGGCACGACAGCGACGCATGATGCTGGCGCTGCTGCGTGGTTTTTCCCTGGCGCCATTGGTGTCGCCCATGGGTATTGGCATGGCGGTGGTGCTCTCCAGCATGGAAGGGCTGCGCTGGATCGAGTTGGCGCCCTATGCCCTGGGTGCGGCGCTGGTGCTGTTCCTGATCGGCTGGGGCGTCGACCGAGTCACCGGCCCGCGAATGCAGCCGTCCGGACAACACGCCGTGCCCTCGCTGCGACCCTTGGCGCGTTTCTCGCTGCTGCTGCTCTCGCTGGTGGCATTGATCTTCTTTCTCGCTTGGGGGCTCGATCTGCACTTGCCTACGGCCGTGCTGCTGGGGGCACCGCTAGGGGCTTTTCTGTGGCTCAGCTGGCAGTGCCGTCGCCATGGAATGGCGGGGGTGCCGGCCGCCGCCGTCGCACTGCATCGCGGATTGCCCAAACTGATTTCACCGGCGTCCAACGAGATCGTGGTGCTGGGAGCGGCGGGCTATCTGGGGCATCTCTGCGTGGGATTGGTGGATGGGGCGGCTCTGGCAGGCAGCGTCGGTTTTCTCTCGTCCCTTGGCGCGGGCACCGCGGTGGTTGCCATGCTGCTGGTGGCATTGCTGGCACAGGTTGGCATCAACCCCATCGTCAGCGTCACCTTGCTGGCCGGACTCTTGCCGACCCTGGGCGTCGAAGGACTGATGCCACCCGTGCTTGCGGTTTCCCTGCTGGTGGGGTGGACGCTGGCGCTAATGTCATCTCCCATGACCGTCTCGATGCTGATCCTTTCCCGATTCACGGGCGTTTCGTCTCTGCGGATCGGCTATCGCTGGAACGGCCTCTTTCTCTGTCTTGCTACACCGCTGTTGGCGTTCTGGTTTCTGGTGGCACGCTTCTAGGCATGGCAATGGCAACTTGACGGCATCACATCGGTTCAGCATCATGATGTAAATGAAATAAAATTCCGCAAAGCAAAATCAACTGGGCTTGTCACGACAGGCCCTAACGACAAGCACAGGAAATTTCGACATGTCCCATAACCCCGCTTTTCACTGGCAGGACCCGCTGCTGCTCGATCAACAGCTCAGCGACGAAGAGCGCATGGTGCAGCAGAGCGCCGCCCAGTTCGCTGCCGACAAGCTCGCTCCCCGTGTGCTGGAGGCCTTCCGCCACGAGCAGACCGATCCGTCCATCTTTCGCGAGATGGGCGAGACTGGCCTGCTGGGTGCGACCATCCCCGAGGAGTACGGAGGCAGCGGCCTCAACTACGTCTGCTACGGCCTAATCGCCCGGGAAATCGAGCGTGTCGACTCCGGCTACCGCTCGATGATGAGCGTTCAGTCCTCGCTGGTCATGGTGCCGATCAATGAATTCGGCAACGAAGCGACCAAGCAGAAGTATCTGCCCAAGCTCGCCAGCGGTGAGTGGATCGGCTGTTTCGGCCTCACCGAGCCCAATCATGGCTCCGACCCCGGTTCCATGGTGACTCGGGCCCGTAAGGTTGAGGGCGGCTACCGGCTCACCGGCAGCAAGACATGGATCACCAACAGCCCCATCGCCGACGTCTTCGTGGTGTGGGGCAAGGACGACGAAGGCGACATCCGCGGCTTCGTGCTGGAGAAGGGCTGGGAGGGGCTCTCCGCGCCGGTGATCCACGGCAAGGTGGGCTTGCGTGCTTCGATCACCGGCGAGGTCGTCCTGGACGATGTTTTCGTACCGGAGGAAAACCTGTTCCCCGAGGTGCGAGGGCTCAAGGGCCCCTTCACGTGCCTCAACTCGGCTCGCTACGGCATCAGCTGGGGTGCGCTCGGTGCCGCCGAGGACTGCTGGCATACCGCCCGCCAGTACACTCTGGATCGGCAGCAGTTCGGCCGACCGCTGGCCGCCAATCAGCTGATCCAGAAAAAGCTGGCCGACATGCAGACCGATATCTGTCTGGCCCTGCAGGGCTGCCTTCGTCTCGGGCGGATGAAGGACGAGGGCAGTGCCGCGGTGGAAATTACCTCGATCATGAAGCGCAACAGCTGCGGCCGCTCCCTGGATATCGCCCGCCAGGCTCGCGACATGCTGGGCGGCAACGGCATCAGTGACGAGTTCGGCGTGGCGCGCCACCTGGTCAACCTTGAGGTAGTTAATACCTACGAGGGCACCCATGACGTTCACGCCCTCATCATCGGTCGCGGCCAGACCGGCATTCAGGCCTTCTGCTAAAAGAGAGAACACCATGAAGATCCTT
>JBNJKT010000011.1:0-151420 GCA_051751285.1 Pseudomonadota bacterium
AAATGAAATAAGGTAACGCATCTTCAGTGTGGACCCTGATGGGTATTCATGTATGACATGGATCAAGTCAGGTGCGACAAGGCACCACAGCCGATGTCCTCCTGATAGGTCGGCCGGTCGGCCAGGCGGTCGTGATGGCTCCATGATTCGGGGTCGATGGCTTGCTTCTCCATGCTAGGCTGGCGGCTTGCTACTCGACTTGCCCATGACCGACGAGGAACTACAAGGTGACTCTGCCCGATGCACTCTCCTGGCTGCCTATCGACCCGACCTTTTCATCGGTCAGCCTGATACTGCTGGGCGTGATCCTGTCCATCAGCATCCTGGCCGACGCGGTGGCCAGCCGAACCCGCCTGCCGCGTATCTCGCTGCTGGTGCTGGTAGGGGTCGGGGTGGCGGTTGTCCAGCAGTGGGGCCTGGATCAGACCGGTGGCCGGCCGCTGGACGGCCTGGCCGAGCCGCTGATCCAGGTGGCCCTGGTGATGGTGGCCTTCCTGCTCGGTGGCGAACTGACCCTGGATCGCCTGCGTAGCATCGGGCCCTTGATCCTGATCGTATCGATCTCGGTGATCGGTGTAGGGGCGCTGGCGGTGGGTGCCGGTCTGCTGGCACTGGGCTTCCCCATCGTGGTGGCGGTATCACTGGCGGCCATCTCGGTGGCGACTGACCCTGCAGCCGTCCAGGAGACAGTGCGTGCCAGTGGTGATACCCGATTGCGGGCTCGTCTGCTGCTGGGGATCGTTGCCATCGATGACGGCTGGGGGATCGTGGCCTTCGGGTTTGCCATGGCCGTGCTGGGGTGGATGCTGTCGGGTGAGGGTGAGCTGGCGCTGATCGAGGCAGGCTGGGAACTGGGGGGTGCCCTGCTGCTGGGGGCAGGGATCGGATTGCCCGCGGCCTGGTTGACGGGGCGCCTGGCGCCGGGCGAGCCGACCCAGGTGGAAGCCCTGGCGCTGATCCTGTTGCTGGCCGGGATCTCCTCCTGGCTCGGAGTTTCGTCCCTGCTGGCGGCGATGGTCACCGGTGCCCTGGTGGCCAATCTTTCCAGCCACCACACGCGTTCGTTCAATGAAATCGAGCTGATCGAGTGGCCCTTCCTGGTATTCTTCTTCGTGCTGTCGGGGGCCAGCATTGATCTCTATCGCCTGGGAGATGCCGTCGGCCTGACACTTGCCTACATCCTGCTGCGCCTGGCGGGGCGCTACCTGGGCGGGCTGCTCGGTGTGCATCTGGCTCGTAAACGCCAGGCCGAATTGCCCGGCAACCTCGGTCTGGCGCTGACCCCCCAGGCCGGCGTCGCGATGGGCATGGCGTTGCTCGCCGCCGAACGCTTTCCCGAGCACGGCCCCATGCTGTTGTCGGCGGTCGTGGCCTCGACCGTGATCTTCGAGATCCTCGGGCCGCTGCTGGTCAAGCGGGTGCTGCGCTGATGGACCCTCTGCCAGGCTGTGACGCGGCAGTGAACATGACATGACGGTGCCCATCGAGAGTAAGGCGAGATGAGAGGGAGAGGAAAGAGCATGGTGATCGGACTGCTGCAGTGTGATGACGTGGCGCCGGAGCTACGTGGGACCCACGGCAACTATCCCGAAATGTTCGAGGCGTTGTTCCATCGCGTGGACCCGACCCTGCAGTTTCGCGTCTGGCGCTGCCTGGACGGCGAGATTCCCGAGGATGTCGAGGCGGTGGACGCCTGGCTGACCACGGGAGCGAAGTTCGGGGTCAATGATGACCTGCCCTGGATCGCCGAGCTCGAGGCCTTCGTGCGCGAGCTCTGGGCCGCCGGAAAGCCGCTGGTGGGCATCTGCTTCGGCCATCAGCTGATAGCGAAGGCCCTGGGTGGCGAGGTGGCGAAGAGTCGCAAGGGCTGGGGCGTGGGGCTGTCATTCAACCGGGTCACCGAGCGGGCCGACTGGATGGACCCCTGGCAGCCGAAACTCGACCTGGTGGTGAGTCATCAGGACCAGGTCGAGCGCCTGCCGAAGGGTGCTCGGGTGCTGGGTGGCAGTGCCTTTTGTCCCAGTTACCTGATGCAGCTCGGTGAGCACTTCCTGGGGATTCAAGGCCATCCCGAGTTCACCCCGGCCTACTCCCGGGACCTGATGGCGCTGCGCGCCGACCTGGTCGGCCACCACCGGGTGCGCGAGGGGGAGGCATCGCTCTCGGCGCCGGTGGACGACACCCTGATGGTACGCTGGATCCTGGCCTTCATGCGCCGGGCCATCGAGCGGCGCGAGAACGCTCCCCAGGCCCCGCCCTGATGGTCGGGCCCGAACGCAAGACCGGGGCCCTGAGGCCCCGGTCGTATCGGCTGACGCTTTATCGTTCGATTCACTCCGTACCGAAGTATTTCTCGTGAATCTCCTCGTAGGTGCCGTTGTCCTGCAGCGTCTCCAGGGCCGCGTTGAAAGCCTCGGCCAGTTCCTGGTCGCGCTGGCGGAAGGCGATGCCGAAGCCTTCACCGAAGTACTCCTTGGGCTCGGTGATCTTCTCGCCGACCAGCTTGTAGTTTCCGGCGTCACTGTCGAGCAGGGTGGACTTGCCGATCGGGAAGTCGAGGAAGACCGCGTCGAGGCGGCCGGAATCCATGTCCAGCACCATGTCGTCGGCGGTGGCATAGCGATTGACGTCGGCCACGTCGCCGAACATGTCGGTCACGTAGTTGTCCTGCAGGGTGCCGCGCTGCACGCCGAGGGTCATGCCCTCGAGGGTCTCTTCGGACGGGGTGCCGATCTCCACGTCGCCGGGGGCGAACCAGGCTGACGGCGGGGTGATGTAGGGGTCGGAGAAGAGTACCTGCTCGCGACGCTGCTCATTGATGGTCATCGAGGACATGATGGCGTCGTACTTGCGCGCCTGGAGGCCGGGGATGATGCCGTCCCAGCCCTGCACGACCCACTCGCACTGGATGCCAATCTCGGCGCACAGGGCATTGCCCAGATCGATGTCGAAGCCGGTCAGCTCGCCGTCGGGGGTGCGGTACTCCATGGGCTCGTAGGGCACGTCGACGCCGATACGGATGTCGCGTACCTCGGCATTGGCGCTGCCGGCGACCAGGGCGGCGCCGAACACGCCGAGGCTCAGGATCTTGTGTAGCTTCATGGGTGTCTTCCCGTGTTGTTGGTGGTTTCACCTCGTGGGTGATGACGGGACCACCATAGCGGATGCCGGGGTCCGTCTGAAAGGGGGAGCCAGTCGTCTTCAAACGCTGGTTCCCAACGCTTGTTTTACGCTGATCGGCGGCGCCTGTCAGCCGCTGGCCGGTTTGAGGTGTGCCAGCAGGCGCCGTTCCAGGTAGCGGAACAGGTAAAGAATGGCGAACGTCAGGCACAGATAGATGGCCGCGACGAACAGGAAGGCCTCGAAGGGCGCGTAGTAGCGCGCATAGACGAAACGGGCTGCTCCGGTCAGGTCCATGATGGTGACCACGCTGGCGATGGCGCTGGCGTGGAGCATGAAGATCACCTCGTTGCCGTAGGCGGGCAGGGCGCGCCGGAAGGCGCTGGGCAGCACGATACGCCGCAGCATCAGCCCCCGGGACATGCCGTAGGCCCGTGCTGCCTCGATCTCCCCGCGGGCCGTGGACTTGATGGCGCCGCGGAAGATCTCGGTGGTGTAGGCTGCGGTGTTGAGGGTGAAGGCGATCAGCGCCGGCACGAAGGGTTTCTCGAGGATCACCCACAGCCAGGTCTCCTGGATGCCGTCGACGAACACCACGCCATAATAGATCAGGTAGAGCTGGACCAGCAGCGGCGTGCCGCGGAACACGTAGCAGTAGAGGAAGATCGGCAGGCTGATCCAGCGGTGCTTCGAGCCGCGTCCGATGGCCAGCGGTACCGCCATGACCAGGCCGATGATCAGCGACAGGAATACCAGCTGCACGGTAGTGACCAGGCCTTCGCCGTAGAAGCCGAGGGTCTGCAGGGTGAAGATACTGTTGTCGGCGAGCTGGGTTTCCAGCCAGTTCATCAGGGCTTCCATCAGTCTGCCTCCCGGTAGCCGACGTCGTAGCGCTTCTGCAGCCGCGCGAAGCCCCACTCCGAGACCGTGGCGATCAGCAGGTAGACGGCGGCGACGATGATCATGAACGTGAAGGGCTCACGGGTGGCCTTGGAGGCCTCGGCGGCCACGCGCACCATGTCGGTGAGGCCGATCACCGAGACCAGAGCGGTGGTCTTGAGCAGCACCATCCAGTTGTTGGAGAGCCCCGGAATGGCATGGCGCATCATCTGCGGGAAACGGATACGCCGGAACACCAGCCAGTGGTTCATGCCGTAGGCACGCCCGGCCTCGATCTGGCCGCTGTCCACCGCCAGGAAGGCGCCACGGAAGGTCTCGCCCATGTAGGCGCCGAAGATCAGCCCGATGGTGACCACGCCGGCGACGAACTCGTTGACGTTGATGAAGATATCCCATCCGAAGCGCTCGTAGAGCTGGTCGGTCACCATGTTGATGCCGATCTGGCCGCCGAAGAACATCAGCATCATCAGCACCAGGTCGGGCACGCCGCGGATGACCGTGGTGTAGACGGTGCCGATGCGATGGGCCAGCCAGTTGCGCGACATCTTGGCGCTGGCGGTGAGCAGGCCCAGCACGATGGCAAGGATCAGCGAAAGTACCGCCAGTTCGATGGTGATCAGGGCCCCTTCCGCGAGACGCGGGCCGTAGCCGTGCAGGTCGATCATGGATGTCTCCTCGTCCGGGTCGCCTCAGTGCTTGGGCGCCAGGAACTGCTTGAGTCGTTCGGAGCTCGGGTTGCCCAGGACCTCATCCGGCGGGCCGGCTTCCTCGACTCGTCCCTGATGCAGGTAGATCACCTGGGAGGAGACGTCACGGGCGAAGGACATCTCGTGGGTGACCACGATCATGGTGCGGCCCTCCTCGGCGAGGTCGCGCATCACCTTCAGCACGTCGCCGACCAGTTCCGGGTCCAGCGCCGAGGTCGGCTCATCGAAGAGCATCACTTCCGGGTCCATCGCCAGTGCCCGGGCGATGGCGCCACGCTGCTGCTGGCCACCGGACATCTGGGCCGGGTAGTAGTCGGCGTGCTCCCCCAGGCCCACCCGTTCGAGGAGCTGACGGGCGTGGCCGATCGCCTCCTTCCTGGGCTTGCCGAGCACATGGATCGGTGCCTCGATGACGTTCTCCAGCAGCGTCATGTGGGCCCAGAGGTTGAAGCTCTGGAAGACCATGGAGAGCTTGGCACGCATGCGCACCACCTGCTTCCAGTCGGCGGGTTCGCGGCCGTGTTTCGTCTGCTTGAAGCGGATCTCTTCGCCGTGGACGATCACATCGCCCTCGTCGGGTTGCTCGAGCAGGTTCATGCAACGCAGGAATGTGCTCTTGCCGGAACCTGATGCGCCGATCAGGGTGATCACATCGCCCTTGTGCGCCTTCAGGGAGAGGCCCTTGAGGACCTCCGCGTCGCCGAAGCGCTTGGTGATATTGCGCACTTCCAGCGGAATCGGGGTATCGGCCATGTAACGGGCTCCAGATCGTGGGCGGTCCGCCGCATCGAGGGTCGGTCGGCGCGGTTCGGGATCAAGACCGGGGATCGAAAATAGGTGATTCTAACAGGCCGGAGCCTTTCCGGAGGGGGGCCGCGACGAGCCGGGCATTCTACCTTGGTCCGGTAGGGGGATGGCATGGGGCATGGGGATTCTCCTGGCGGTTGTTGTTGTGAGGTGCCGAGGTGAGGGGGTCAGTCCGGCGGTGGGCTCGGAACGACCAGTAGCGCCGCCCGGGCGCCGATCTCGACCTCGGCGTTGGGAAAGACGACCGATAGCGGAGTCTCTCCGACCCGGGTCTCGCCGGCGACGGCGTCTTCTGCCAGCCGTGTACCTGGCGGGAACTCGGTGAAGTTGGGGGTATCATCGGGAAAGCAGAGCCGGAACGCCTCGCTGTGTCGCAGAAGCTCATGCTCGGCGCGGAAGAAGGTCATGGCGCGGGGGTCGCCGGCGACTGGCTCACGACCCTCGACCAGCGCCTCGAGCAACCGGCCCATGGGGGCCAGCGGCGCCAGGTCGTTGTGGCCGAACGGCAGGGCACGTCCCAGTTCCAGGGTAAAGGCCGCTGCACCATGGTAGTGCTTCGAATAGTGCGAGAAGGTCCAGCTGTGACGGTGCTGGTGCAGCACCGCCTGGATGCCGGCGGCCGCCAGCCAGCACCACTGCTCGTGGGGCGTCGGCGCGTCTGCGAAGGGCTCGACCACGAAACGCGGAAAGCGGCTGTCGCGGATCGCCGTGTGCAGGTCGTAGTGCAGGCGGGAGAGGCCGGCATGGCTGGCGTAGAAGGCATCTACCGCGGCCATCAGCGCCCGGGCCCGGTCGGGCTCGTCACCCGCCTCCGCGAGATCGCGGCGAAACAGCCGATTGAGGTTGGTGGTTACATAGCGCTGGCCGAGCCGGATCGCCTCGGGGTTGCCCAGGATCACCAGCAGCGGCGCTCCCAGATACAACAGCCCGGCTTCCAGGCGGGCGAGGACCTCACCCAGCATCTCCATGGGAGCCGTCTCGTTGCCGTGGACACCGACCGAGAGCACACAGGCCCTCGCCTCCGCGGCGAGGGTGTCCGGCACGAGTTCGAGCACTCCAGGAGCGACTATCCGGAAACGCCCACCCGGAACCCTGCCTTCGGCGGGAGAGGAGGGGCGGCCTTCCAGGCCTTGATCGAGCCACTCAGCCAGCATGGCCGGGACGGGCGTCGGTGGACTCGAAGATGCGGTCGGCGCTGGCGGCGACGAAGCCCTGGTAGAGCCGGCCCTCGGCATCCGGGTAGCGGCGAGCGAACTCGTAGTAGCAGGTGGGGATCTCCTCCACCCGCCCGCCGGAGAAGGTGAATGGCATGCGGTCGGCGAGCGTCGAGGCCTGCTCCAGCAGCACCTCGGGTGAGCCCTTGATGCGTCCACCGGAGGCATTGATGGCCAAACCCAACGACTCGACCTTGGCCAGCAGTTTCTCCAGGGTGTCATGGTGGCTCAGGTGGTTGACGCTGACCGTGAAGTGGTTGGCCCGTAGCCCGATGATCGACAGCCAGGCGGCGTACTCGCTCTCCTCCGCCAGGGTCCGGTATTCCCCCCAGGTCGGTGCTTCCCAGAGACGGCCGGCCCACATCACCTCGGGCGAGGCGATCCGGGCAGGATCGATCTGCGCCACCAGTTCGTCGATGATCTCCTGGGCAGGTGCCGATAGCTCGCGACACTTCAGCTCCGAGAGGAACACCCTGGGCTGGTCCTCACGCGGCGGCAGGTAGCCCCAGGCACGCAGCTTCTTGGCCTCGAAGTCGTAGGGCTCCAGCCGGGTGTAGCCGAGTGCCAGCAGGTGGGGCTCGAGGTCGGCGAGGCGAATGGGACCGCGGTCGAAGGTGCGGAAGGCCACATGGTCGTTGACGATGGTTTCGCCATCGGCGACCAGAGCGTCATGGATGCGACTCGCCTGGGGCGTCATGGCGGTGTAGTCGTCCCAGAGGCGCGAGAAGAACTGCTCGAAACTCATGTCGGAAGGCATGCGGGCACCTGTTGTCGATGTTGTGGTAATTGGTGACACCATCCCGTTCGTCGCTGGTGAACTCAAGGACGAAGGTCGGTCAGATGAAAATGGCAGGGCCCGGAGTGAAAATCTCGACCAGCGGCGGGCTGACCGGATTTCAGCAGCTGCCGTGACCTTTGCACGATGGGGAACAGGGCCTGCTGCGACTAGACTGGCATCGTCGGTTGCCACCAGGAGAGCATCATGCCCGACCAGGCCCGTCACCTCGATGCCCACTACGATGCGCCTGCCGAGCGAGGCGAGCTAAGCCTGTCGACGCGACTGCGAGCGGCCTTTCGCGAGGCGGGGTGCGACCCCGACAACCTCAGCCTGGAAGAGATCGCCGGCATCGACCAGTTGCACTTGGGCGGACGACGGGCCAGCCGCTCCCTGGCGGCGCTGGGGCGCCTCGCCTCCGGCAGCCGGGTGCTGGACGTGGGGTGTGGCACCGGCGGGGGGAGCCGACTGCTGGCGGCGGAGTTCGGCGCCGAGGCGACCGGGCTGGATATCACCGCCGCCTTCGTGGAAGTGGCCGGCTGGTTGAGTCGCGCCACCGGACTTGACGAGAGCACGCGCTTCCTGTGCGCCGATGCGGCTCACATGCCGCTCGCGGATGGCACCTTCGATGTGGTGTGGTGCCAGCACGCGCTGATGAACATGCCAGACATCGCCGCGGTACTTGCCGAGTGGCGGCGAGTTCTGGTACTCGGCGGCACGCTGCTGCTCCACGAAGTGGTGGCTGGTGACGATCGTTCGCCGCTCTGCCTGCCGGTTCCCTGGGCACGGAGCATCGAGACCAGCCATCTGCGCCCTCGGCAGTCCCTGGAAGCAGTGCTGACCGAGGGCGGTTTCGCCCCGGTGGTGGTCAGGGACGTCACCGAGGAGGCTCTTGCCTGGCGACGCAAGCACAGCCGTCGGGAGGATACCGTCGCAACGTCGGCGCCAACCCTGCCCGGGCCGGCACTTATCTTCGGCGAGGTGTTTGCCGAGATGGGGCGGAATCTGCGCGACAACCTGGTCGCGGACCGGGTGCGGATCCTCGAAGGGGTGTGGCGGAAGGCGTGACGTTTCGATCAGGTTGGCTGATAACTTCGATTTTCTTCGCTTCCTTTCGTTTCTGTCGATTTTACACTGGTGTTGTTATGTAGACGAAACCTATAGGGAGGCAGCGCAATGACACGGATACTGGTGCTCTACCATTCCATGTATGGCCATATCGATACTCTGGCCCGCACCGTGGCCGAAGGCGCCGGCAGTGTCGAGGGCGTCGAAGTCACTCTCAAGCGTGTGCCCGAGACCATGCCTGCCGATGCCTTTGCCAAGGCCGGTGGTCAATCCTTCGATACCCCCGAGGCGAGCCCCGACGAACTGGCCGACCATGATGCCGTGATCTTCGGCAGCCCGACCCGCTTCGGCAACATGTCCGCCCAGATGCGGACCTTCCTCGATCAGACCGGCGGTCTCTGGGCGAACGGCAAGCTGCGTGGCAAGGTGGCCAGCGTCTTCACCTCCACTGGTACCGGCGGCGGCCAGGAGACTACCATCACCTCCTTCTGGCACACCCTGGCCCATCACGGCATGGTGATCGTGCCGCTGGGCTATGGTATCGGCGAGCAGTATATCTTCGATCAAGCCGGTGGCGGGAACCCCTATGGCGCCTCGACCATCGCCGGCGGCGACGGTTCGCGCCAGCCCGACGAGCGCGAACTCAAGATCGCCCGCTTCCAGGGGGAGCATGTGGCACGCATCGCCGCAAGGCTTGCCGGCTGACGCTGCGCACGAGGAATCTCGCGACAGACAAGTCCCCATCCGCTTTCCCGTCGGGGAAGCCCGGATGGGGCCTTTTCGTCGCTGTGACTCAGCTGCGCCGCGAGCCACGGGCCAGGTAGCTTAACGGATGCAGCACCAGCCAGGTGATCACTGAAACGCCGACCGCCGCAGCGATCAGCGCGGCCCAGTCGGCTGGCGTGGCCACAAAGCCGAGCCGCGAGTGAGTCAGTTCGGGCAGCCACCAGAGGGTCGAGACACCCGCCAGCAAGGCGACGATGCCGGCCGGAAGGCAGTGATGGCGGGTCAGGCGATAGCCGAGCAGGCGCCCGATCATCTGGGCCAGCACGAGCAAGACCAGAATGGCCAGTAGCAACGGCAGGAAAGGCGGGATGGCATGGGACAGCACCGCGAGGATGCCGGCAAGCGAGAATTGCATGGCGCTTCTCCTCAGACACGGCCTTCGAGCATGGCGTAGTAGGCAGGCTGCAGCAGGTAATCCTTGAGCACCCAGGCCGCCCAGGATTCCTCCTTCGGGTCGATGAAGGAGAAAGAGGGCAGGAAGGCCATGTCGTTGTCATAGCCAAACTCCACCAGCATTGCCTTGCCGATATCGGTGATCAGCGGGCAGGAGGTGTAGCCATTGTGGCGGGCGGGCAGCGTCTGTCCCTGAAGCTGGGCGACCAGATTGGCCTCTACCACCGGTGCCTGAGCCTTGACGCTGGCGGCGGTCTTGTTGATCGGTGCACCGATCACGTCGCCGATACCGAATACCTCCGGATAGCGGTTGTGCTGCAGGGTGTGTATGTCAGTGTCCAGCCATTCGCTGCGGAAGGGGCCCACGCGGGCGACCAGGTCGCTCTCCCGGATGAAGTCCGGGGCGCTCATCGGGGGCACCACGTGGATGAAGTCGTAGTCGACCACCTCGGTCATCTCGCCTTCGCGACCGAACTCTTCCTGGCGAAGTTCGTGGTGGGAAGTGAACTCGCTGGCCGGGCCGATGAAGGTGAACTCCGCCTGACGGGCGCCCGGGTCAATGGCGGAGAGGCGGTAATAGTGGCGACGCTGGATTCCCTCGTCGTCGAATCGGCGCTTGAGGAAGTCGTCGATCCAGGGCTGACTGAACATGGCCGTGCCGGGGGTCAGGTAGTCGAGCCGGAAGGCATTGCGCCGTCCGGTATCCTTGATGCGTGACAGCGTAGTGAAGGCCATCTTGATCGGTGCGCCGGCACATTTCACCGGAGTGGGCGCCGCCGTGAACAACCCCTGGCCTTCGCCCTTGGTGAGCCACTCGTCGATGGCGTTGCGGGTAAGGGTGGCGCCCTCGAGACTGGCATAGACGCTGCCGATGCCATGGCTGCCGATCAGTTCCGGCGACATGCCGTCGATCAGGTGATAGTTGAGCTGCAGGCCGGTGGCGACCACCAGGTAGTCGTACTCGGCGACACTGCCGTCGGCCAGCAAGACTCGGCGCTGGTCCGCGTCGACGCCAATGGCAGGCTGGCGGATCCAGTCGATCCCGCGGGGCATGAAATCGGCGTTGGGACGCAGCGTCCTGTCGGGCCGCCAGAGGCCGGCGGCGACGAGGGTCCAGCCTGGCTGGTAGTGATGAGTCTCGCGGGGTTCTATCACCGTGATCCGGGCGCCGGAGAGGCGCATGGCCAGTCGATTGGCCATCGCCATGCCGCTCGCACCGCCACCGATGATGACAATGCGGGCGCGGGTGGCGACGGTGTCGGCCTGCAGGCCGGAAAGCGACATCAGGCTGGCGGCACCAGCACCCAGGCCCAGCTTGAGAAGCTGGCGGCGGTCTATCCGGAAAGGTTCTGCGTTACGTGCCATGGCGTGACTCCTGCGCTAGGTGTTGGCAGACCTGTTATATGCTTATAGCTTTAAGTTTATAGCGTAGCCTTGAGCCTCCTGAACATCCTCCCTTTGCATGCGGCAGCTTGACGCAAGTCATGAATTCGGCCTCCTTTTTTCCGGCGGTGCGCCTTTCTTCTACGTTGTCTCTCCGGCCAACTGTCGGATCAACACGGACGCCGTGATCGAGTTTTTTTGGGTTTGCTTAACCTGGAGCAATGCGCTCCATGGCCATCCCATGGTTACTTCACGTCTAGAGTGCACGAGGCTCGACAACACGGGGGTGCGATACGATGTCAAAGAGCATGCTTGAAAGCCCGATCCGCTGCTGCCTGCCGGAAGAGGAGTTTCTCCTTGTCTGGGATCACGAGTTAGAGGAGATGCACCGTTACCGGGGGTTCGCCCTGTGCTTCCTGCCCACCCACCCTTCCATCAGTCGCCTGATGGTGGCCCTGGGCATCGAGTGTGAAGAACGTCTGGACGGCCTGTTGTCGACGGCCGAGGGTCTGGGGCTCGGCGAGAAACTCAGGCATCGCGGCCTCAGCCCTGAATTGCAGGCGGAACTGCGTCGAGAGCATTTCTTCGTGGTGGATGACAGCATCGCGCGATTGACCCTGGCCCAAGTGCTGCTTGCCGCTTGCAACTCCTGGCAGTTCTATCGCCTGATGCTGGATTCCTGCAGTTCCCACGAGCTCTGTGTCATCCTCAGGCATTTCGTCGATCAGAAGGACAACGCCTGCCGGGTCCTCGAGGAGGTCCAGGAGTTTCTGGGGTAGCTGCGTTACCGGCCTCGACGCCAGTGCTCAGCGGGCTGTGAAAATCAGGGGTCTTCCTCATCGGCGATCTGTTCGAGGGTTCGGCCACTGATCACGCTTTCGGGTTCGGTGTGGGTCGGTTTTCGCCGGGCATCGGCGCCCTCGTCGTCCATCTTGACCAGCAGCCAGTTCTCCTCCCTGCCCCCCATCCTGCTGTGGATCAACGCATAGCCACCGCGTAGCTTCCTGCCTTCCAGCCAGACCTCGATCTGGCCCTTCTCCAGCGACTCCCTCATGGAGAGGGAATTTCCCTTCTCGTCCTGCTTCAAGTTGCGATAGGGCCCTGCATCCCACACCAGTACAGTGCCTGCCCCATAGCGGCCCGGCGGGATCACCCCCTCGAAATCCGCATAGTCGAGAGGATGATCCTCCACCCTCACCGCCAGGCGTTTCTCGGCAGGATCGGTGGAGGGTCCCTTGGGTACCGCCCAGGACGTCAGGGTGCCGTCGATCTCGAGGCGAAAATCGAAGTGCTCGGAAGAGGCGTCGTGATGCTGGATGACAAAGAGGGGATTGCCTTCCTGCCGCCAGCCACGGGACCCCTTGCCCTGTGGCTCGGGTGACTTGCGAAAGTCACGTTTGCTGCGGTAGGGGCCCAGACGCTTCTCGTTATCTTTCACGATGGTTTCCTCTTCCAGCGCGTGTGTCGCCGTGTCTGGCTCCTGTCGCGTCAGCCAGCGATCCGCTCGGCGATGGCGCGGCCCAGGGACTCGGTGGTGCCATGGCCACCGACATCCGGTGTGAGTATCGCTGCGTCCCCTTCGGCGAGCACCGCCTCGAAGGCATCGACGATGGCCTGGCCGGCTTCCGGGTGGCCGAGGTGCTCGAGCATCATGGCAGCGGACCAGATCTGCCCGATGGGATTGGCGATACCCTTGCCGAAGATGTCCGGGGCACTGCCATGAACGGGTTCGAACAGGCTGGGGAAGGTGCCCTCGGGGTTGATGTTGGCGGAAGGGGCCACCCCGATGGTGCCGGTGCAGGCCGGCCCCAGGTCAGAGAGGATGTCGCCGAAGAGGTTGCTGGCCACCACCACGTCGAACCAGTCGGGGTGCATGACGAAGTTGGCGGCAAGGATGTCGATATGAAACTTGTCGACGCTCACCTCGGGATAGCTCCCCGACATCGCCGCTACCCGCTCGTCCCACCAGGGCATGGTGATGGCGATGCCGTTGGACTTGGTGGCCGAGGTGAGCTTCTTGCGCGGGCGTGACTGGGCGAGCTCATAGGCGTACTTCAGCACCCGGTCGACCCCGGTGCGGGTCATCACTGTCTCCTGGATCACCACCTCGCGGTCGGTGCCCTCGAACATCTTGCCGCCGACACTGGAGTACTCGCCCTCGGTGTTCTCGCGCACCACGTAGAAGTCGATGTCGCCCGGCTTGCGGCCGGCCAGTGGACTCTTGATGCCCGGCAGCAGCTTGCAGGGGCGCAGGTTGACGTACTGGTCGAAGCGGCGGCGGAACTGCAGCAGTGAGCCCCACAGGGAGACGTGGTCGGGAACCGTCTCGGGCCAGCCCACGGCACCGTAGAAGATGGCATCGGCGTCCTTGAGCTGCTCGTACCAGTCGTCGGGGAGCATCTGGCCGTGCTCGAGATAGTAGTCGCAGCTGGCGAAGTCGAAGTAATCGAGATTCAGGTCGATGCTGAAGCGTGCGGCGGCGGCCTCGAGGGCGCGAAGCCCCTCGGGCATCACTTCCTTGCCGATGCCGTCGCCGGGAATGACGGCGATACGATGGGACATGGAACTCCTCCTTTGGGATGCAGGGGCGCATATGGGATACCTGGATTGTGCCAGCCATTCTAGCCCTGCACGAAGGAAAGGGAATCCGGGTACCATTCCCTTCAGTTTGTTCTTGCTTGAAAGGACATGGCCAGTAGCGAGCCTTCCCGGCAGAATGTCGCCACCGTGAGTCGAGGAGCCTTTTGCCAGTGAATGTGCTGATGTTCACCAATACCTACCTGCCCATCGTCGGCGGGGTCAGCGAGTCGGTGCAGCGCCTCAAGCGCCAGCTTCAGGCCCTCGGCCACCGTGTGCTGGTGGTGGCGCCGCGCCTGGAGGGGCAGCCCCGGGAGGAGGGCGACGTGGTGCGGGTGGTGGCGGTACAGCATTTCAACGGCAGCGACTTCTCGCTGCCGGTGCCGATTCCCGGCCAGCTCCATGAAGCGATCGAGGCCTTCGATCCCGATATCGTCCATGCCCACCACCCCTTCCTGCTGGGTGATACGGCCGCCCGGGCGGCGGAGACCTACGGCCTGCCTCTGATTTTCACCCATCACACCCTCTACGAGCACTATACCCATTACGTGCCCGGCGATTCGCCGCGCATGCAGCGCTTCGCGGTGGCACTCGCCAACCAGTACACCTGGCTGTGCGACGAGGTGATCGCGCCCAGCGAGAGCATCCGTGACCTGCTGCTTCGCCGCGAGGCCAATCCGCGCATCAGCGTGGTGCCGAGCGGCGTGGACACCGCGCGGTTTGCCCTTGGCGACGGTCGAGACTGGCGCTCGCGACTCGACATTCCTGACGGGGCCTACGTGATCGGCCACCTGGGGCGCCTGGCACTGGAGAAGAACCTGGTGTTCCTGGCCGAGGCGCTGGCCGAGACGCTGGCGCGCGAGACCGGGGCCCACTTCCTGGTGGTGGGCGAGGGCGAGGCCCGCAGCGACATCCAGGCACTGGCCGAGGCCAGGGGCGTGGAGGAGCGCGTGCACTTCACCGGCCGCCTGCAGGGCCAGGCCCTGATCGATGCCTACCACGCCATGGATGTCTTCGCCTTCGCCTCCCACAGCGAGACTCAGGGAATGGTGGTGGCCGAGGCCATGGCGGCCGGCCTGCCCGTGGTGGCTATCGATTCCCCCGGCGTGCGCGAAGTGGTGGTCGATGGCCGCAACGGTCGGCTGCTTGTCGAGGATGATGTCGATGCCATGGCCGAGGCACTGGTGGCACTGACGGATCCCGATGTTCGCTTGCCGCTGGCCGAGGACGCCCTCGAGACCGCCGCCGACTATGACGAGGCACGCTGTGCCGAGCGTTGCCTGGCCGTCTATCGCCGCGCGATTGCCCGGGGCGGCCCCTTCACCCACGCCGACGAAGGGGGCTGGGAGCGGGTGCGCTACCGTTTGGGAGCCGAGTGGCAGATGCTCTGCTACCGCGGTCGCCTGTTGCGCCATCTGGTGCAGGAGGAGTGGGAGCAAGAGCGACCTGCCTGGTGGCCAGGCCACCGGGAGGAGGACGAAAGCGAGTTGCCGAGGGAATAGCTACTACCAGTTGGCGAGCAAGGTGAGGGCGATCCGCGGAAGCAGGAGCAGATGGGGAATGCAAGCGTGGTCCTT
Organism: Pseudomonadota bacterium; assembly: GCA_051751285.1. Classification (GTDB taxonomy): domain Bacteria; phylum Pseudomonadota; class Gammaproteobacteria; order Pseudomonadales; family Halomonadaceae; genus Halomonas. Next base: position 15,308 of record JBNJKT010000011.1, read on the forward strand.
GGCTACTCAGGGCTATCGCAGATAGAAGTAATGCTCGAGGCTGTTCCGGCGACAGGTCCCGAGTGCAGGACCATCGAGGAGGCGCTGAGAACCCCTCCCTGGCGCTACCCACGCCCTGCTTGGCTGCTGAGGAAAGCTAAAGCATACGGGCCCCGCGGGTTCCCGTGTCAGCCAATGGCCCCCAGCGTGTTCACAGCGAGAGAGCCTTGCGTACTATCCATGTCCACCACCTAGCCCATGGCCGAAGTATGCTGAAAACAATAAGGCGGATCAGAGGATAAGTGATCGGTTGAGATGGCCGGCCTTTCCGGTAACGGTTTCTTGACTATGCTGTCAGCGACCACGCTCACAATCTGACTTTCGGGAGGCATTTTGGACACTCAGCTCTTTGGAAACAGCGATATCAGGGTTACACCGGTTGGCCTGGGCACCTGGGCGATTGGTGGCTGGATGTGGGGAGGCACCGATGAAGGCCAGTCCATTGATACCATCCATGCCGCTATCGACAAGGGGATCGGTCTGATTGATACCGCTCCCGTCTACGGCTTTGGGCGTTCGGAGGAAATTGTTGGCAAGGCGCTGGCGGGCGGTCGCCGTGACAAGGTCGCGCTCGCCACAAAGGTTGCCCTGAACTGGAATGCGGATCATGACAAGGTCTGGCGGGAGGCCACGGCCAGCCGTATCGAGAAGGAAGTGGAAGACTCGCTGAGACGTCTGCAGACCGAGACCATTGATATTTACCAGGTACACTGGCCCGACCCCGTAACCCCCATGGAGGAAACGGCCCGAGCCATGGAGAATCTTTTCAAGGCGGGCAAGATCCGTGCAATCGGCGTTTCGAACTTCAGCCCCGCCCAGATGGATGAATTCCGTAAAACTGTCCCCCTGCACAGCCTGCAGCCCCCCTACAACCTTTTTGAGCGGGAGATAGAGGACGAGATACTCCCCTACTGCCGTGAGCACGGAATTGCCACCATCACCTATGGGGGTCTTTGCCGTGGGATGCTGACAGGGAAGATGCGAGAAGACACGCAGTTCAGCGGTGATGACCTGCGAAAGAATGATCCCAAGTTCCAGGGGGAGCGCTATCGCCAGTATCTGGATGCCGTGGCTGAGCTGGACCGTTTCGCCCGGGAACGCTATGGCAAGAACGTTCTCGCTCTGGCCTTGCGCTGGCTGATCGACCAACCCCAGGTCACCACCTCGCTCTGGGGTGCTCGCCGGCCGGAGCAGCTCGACCCCGTCAGTGAAGTCGAGGGCTGGTCACTGGATCCCCAGGCGTTCAAGGAAATTGACGACATACTCAGCCGTTGCATCAAGGATCCGGTTGGCCCCGAATTCATGGCACCCCCTTCGCGTGAGGGCAATGACTGAAGCAGTTTTGTAAACTGCTACTTTCCCTGATGCAGCCTCTCTTACCCAACTGGAGGTGGTTCATTCGACGCTGCTCGGTCAACGGCCGTTGGTTCGCCTGGTCGTCGACCCGGCCTGTGGCCGCGTGCAACCAGGTCGCTCCCGCGACTCCACCGGCGTCGTTTGGGTTTCGGGGGATGAGGCGGTGAACATCCGGGCCTCCTGCAGTGGGCATGGGGAATCGGGAATCGGGCTTACAAGGATGGGGAGTCGCCGGCCGGCTGACAAACGATTAATTTGGAGGCTATGCCCAAGCAAGATTTATGGATGACTTTCCCATGAGCGCTCTGCCTCCCTTGATCTGGCTGCAGGCCTTCAAGGCCGCGGCACGAACCCTGAGCTTCACCACCGCTAGCCGCGAGTTGGGGTGACCCAGGCGGCGATCAGCCAGCGCATTCGCCTGCTCGAGGACCGGCTGGGTCACAAGCTGTTCGTTCGCCATCCACTCAGCCTCAGCCTGACGCCTGCGGGTCAATCCTGGCTGCCGAGCATCAACGACGCCTTTTCGCGCCTGGCCGAGGGAGATGCCGAGCGGTTATGGCACTGACTGTTCGCCGAATGCGATATCAGCGGCTGGCGAAGTAGTCACCCAACGCCTCGAGCACCTGTTCGATGGCGTCGTCGTTCAGATCGCGGTGGACCACGAGCCGAGTGGCGTAGAGCACCTCGATGAGGATATCGCGCTCGGCCAGCCAGGCGCGCAGCGGTACAAGATGGTGTTCCGGGACTCGGATAAACACCATGTTGGTGGCCTGGTGGTCGACGTCCAGCTCCGGCAGCGCACTGATCCCGTCGGCCAGGCGGGCGGCTCGGCGGTGGTCGTCGGCGAGGTCCGCCACCTGGTGGTCGAGGGCATAGTGGCAGGCGGCAGCGATGATGCCGGACTGGCGCATGCCGCCGCCGAGCACCTTGCGCCAGCGTCGCGCCGAATCGATCAGCGACGGCGAGCCCACCAGGGTCGAGCCGATCGGTGCTCCGAGTCCCTTCGAGAAGCACAGCGAAACGGTGTCGAAGGGTTCGCACAACGTCGCCAGGGAGGTGTCCGTGGCGACGCTGGCGTTGAACAGGCGGGCGCCATCCAGATGGGTGGCCAGGCCATGAGCCCGGGCCAGGTCGGTGGCCGCCTTCGTGTAGTCGGCATCCAGCACCTTGCCGCCGATGGTATTCTCGAGTGCCAGCAGCCGGGTACGAGCGAAGTGGAAATCGACCGGCTTGATGACGGTGCGAATAAGCTCCAATGGCAGCGAGCCGTCTGCGGCATTCTCCACTGGCTGGGGTTGAATGCCGCCCAGAACGGCCGCACCACCGCCCTCGTACTTGTAGGTATGGGCCTTCTGACCGGCGATGTATTCGTCACCGCGCTGGCAGTGGGCAAGCAGGGCGGCCAGGTTGCTCTGGGTGCCGCTGGGGAAGAGCAAGGCGGCGGCCTTGCCGGCACGTTCGGCGACGGCGGCCTCGAAGCTCGCCACGCTGGGATCGTCGCCCCAGACGTCGTCACCCACCGGGGCGGCGTACATGGCGTCGCGCATGGCGTTGCCGGGGCGAGTGACGGTGTCGCTGCGCAAGTCGATCATCAATGCCTCCTCTGTATGATGGTGCCGGATCAGTGGCGTGCCGGGTCTCTCGACCCGGAGCGCTCGTTCGTCGGGTTGAGCAGCCGGGCCTGCGGATCCTGCCGAAAGTAGCGGCCGAGCAGCGCGTAGAGCTCGGGATAGGCATGCTCTAGCGCGTCCGGGGCGGTAAAGAAATGCTCGCAGCAGACGGCGAAGCATTCGCCGGGATGGGTTGCCGCATAGTCGTCGATGGGTGTCGGTTCGCCGCGGGTCAGGCGGGACTGGAGGTCCTCCCAGACGCCCATGAAGACCCGATACCACTCCTTCGCGTCGATCTCCCGGGGCAGAGGCGGGAAACCGTCCACATCCAGGGAGTTGCCCAGGTCGAGCTTGTGGGCCAGCTCGTGGATCAGCACGTTGAAGCCGGTGAAGTCGCCGCTCTCCATCAGATCGGGAAAGGAGACCACCACCGGCCCCTGGGAAGATGTCTCGCCGGCCCGCTCGTCGACATACTCGTGGACCACGCCAGCCTCGTCCATATCCGCCACGCGGCGTCGAAAGGCTTCCGGCAGAATGAGAATCTCGTGGACGTTGGCGAATGCCTCCTGATGTTCCTCTTCCTCCCAGCCCAATGTCAGCAGGCAGGCCTGAGCCGCCAGCGCCAGCCGGGCGGGTGGGTCGAAGGGTGTCGTCTCGGCGAGCTCCGGATGCAGGCTGACGCGCTTGGTGTGCAGCAATCGCCAGGCTCGCCAGCCCAGGCGCTCCGCTTCGGCATCGGACAGGGCGGCGAGCAGGGGCAGGCGGTCGCGAGCCTCCCGCCACTCCGCGTCAGGCAGCGGGTGGTGGGTCTCGAAGCGCTCCGCTTGCCAGCGGCGCAGGCGGCCCAGCATTGCCTCAGCTCTCCTCCAGATCGGCCCCGGACTTCCAGGACCAGTCCCGCCAGCGCAGGTCGAAGAGATCCTTGCGGCGGTCCTTGAGGTTGGTCACCGAGCCTTCGGCTCGCACCACGGTCAGGCGGGTCAGGTCGAGGTCCGAGAACATGATCATCTCGGTGTTGGGCGTGGTCTCGGAGAGCACGGCATCGTGCGGGAAGGCGAAGTCCGAGGGCGAGAAGACCGACGACTGGGCGTACTGGATTTCCATGTTCTCGACGGAGGGCACGTTGCCGACGCTGCCGCACAGCACCACGTAGCACTCGTTCTCGATGGCCCGGGCCTGGGCGCAGTGGCGCACCCGCAGGTAGCCGTTCTTGGTGTCGGTCCAGAAGGGCACGAAGAGGATGTCCATCTCCTGGTCGGCGAGCAGGCGCGAGAGCTCGGGAAATTCCACGTCGTAGCAGATCTGGATGCCCACCCGACCGGCATCGGTCTGGAACACCAGCAGTTCGTCGCCGCCCTCGATCACCCAGTCGCGACGCTCCTGGGGCGTGATGTGCAGCTTGGCCTGGCGCTCGATGGTGCCGTCGCGATGACACAGGTAGGCGATGTTGTAGAGGAGGTCGTCCTCGCCCACCTCGATCATCGAGCCGGCGATGATGTTGATGTTGTAGGAGACCGCCATGCGCGACAGCTCGGTCTTGAACCGCTCGGTAAAGCCGGCCAGGAAGCGGATGGCGGCCATCTGGTCCTGCTGGGCGGCGCGGTCCTGCAGCCCCATCAGCGGGGCGTTGAACAGCTCCGGGAAGATCGCGAAATCGCTCTTGTAGTCGGAGAGCGCGTCGACGAAATACTCCACCTGCTGCAGCACCGCTTCCACCGAGTCGAACTCGCGCATCTGCCACTGAACCGCACCGACCCGTACCTGGGTGGGACGATTTTCCAGCACCCTTTCCGCCGGCTCGAAGAGGATGTTGTTCCACTCCAGCAGGGTGGCGTAGCCCTGGGACTTCTCGTCTTCCGGCAAGTACTTGCGCAGCAGGCGCTTGACCTGGAAGTCGTTGGCCAGCTGGAAGGAGAGGATGGGGTCGTGGATCTCCTTGCGGGCCACCTTGTCGAGGTACTCGGCCGGGGAGAGTTCATGGGAGTGCTCGTGGTACTGGGGGATGCGTCCGCCGGCCAGTATCGCCCTGAGGTTCATGGAGCGGCACAGCTCCTTGCGCGCCTCGTAGAGGCGCCGGCCCAGCCGGTAGCCGCGATAGTCCGGATGGATCAGCACATCGAGCCCGTACATGGCGTCGCCATCGGGTTCATTGAGGATGGTCTCGCGCTTGCCGATCAGGTCGTCGTAGCGGTGAGGGTTGGAGAAGGTGTCGTAGTCGACCAGCGCGGTCAGGGCCACACCGACGATGGTCTCGTCATCCTCGATGACGATCTGGCCGTCGGGGAACTCGTTGATCAGCTTGTCGATGGTGGGTTTCGGCCAGGCGCCGCCGATGTCGTCGTAGACTCGATCCATCAGCGTCTGGAGCTGCGGGTAGTCGTCAGGCGTCAGGTTGCGAAGGTTGAGATGCAGGTCGTCGAGGGACATGAAGCGTCGGTTCCCGATCAGTATGAATGGCCAAGTCTAGCATGAGCTCCGGTGAGGACGTTGCCCCTCACGACGTCGAGTCAATGTCATGTCCCTGTCATCCTTTCCGGTAAGGATGATCCCAAAGAGTCGAAACACGAGCTACGCTCTCGTCAGGCATGAACGGTTCACGAGACACGGCAACAGGCACGCTATGAATCTTGACGGCGCCCACGGAAAGGACAGCGAGCGGGACGAAGGGGACCTCGACAAGCGCATCCGTCTCGAGACGGTCACCAAGCGCTGGGACGACCCGCCCGCGGTGGACGGGATATCCTTCGATGTCTCGCCGGGGCAGTTCGTGATCCTGCTCGGCCCCTCCGGCTGCGGCAAGTCGACCACGCTGCGAATGATCGCCGGGCTCGAGCAGGCCAGCAGTGGAAACATCCTTATCGGTGATCGCGATGTCACCTGGCTGCCTCCCGGGGATCGCGGCATCAGCATGGTCTTCCAGTCCTATGCGCTGTTTCCCCACCTCAGCGTGGCCGACAACATCGTCTTCGGCTTGCGCAGCCGCAAGGTGCCGAAGCCGGAGCGACGCGAGCGCCTGAACCTGGTCGCGAACCTGGTCGATCTCGAGGCCTATCTCGATCGCAAGCCTGCCCAGCTCTCCGGTGGCCAGCGCCAGCGGGTGGCGCTGGCCAGGGCGATCATTTCCGAGCATCCCATCTGCCTCATGGACGAGCCGCTCTCCAATCTGGATGCCCGCCTGCGCGGCGAGATGCGGCGCGAGATCAAGGCCTTGCAGGAGCGCCTGGGCATGACGGTGATCTATGTCACCCACGATCAGGTCGAGGCCATGAGCATGGGCGATCGCGTGATCCTGATGCAGGCCGGTCGAATCGTGCAGGACGGTACCCCCGACGAACTCTATGAGCGCCCCGCTTCGGCCTTCGCGGCCAGTTTCATCGGCAGCCCCGCCATGAACCTGGTGCGTCTGGTCGCCGCGGAGGAGGGCGCCTTCATCGAGGGCGAGCCCCGGGTCCCGGTGGCGGAGAGCGCCGCGGGAGGCGGTCTGCTGGGCATTCGTCCCGAGGAGATCGAGGTGCACGCAGGTGCCTCGGGTGTGCCTGCCGAAGTGCTCGACGAAGAGTACCTGGGCGCCGACACCATCCTGCGGCTGGCCGTAGGCAATCAGGTGCTGCGGGCACGCCTCCCCGGCAGGCCGGAGGTGACACGAGGCTCGTCCTGTCGGCTCTCCTGGCCTCTGGACAAGGCCCACCTTTTCGACGCCGATGGCGAACGTCGCGATGATCTGTCGCTGCTCGCCTTCACGGCAAGCGAGACCCCGAACGGCAGTGACGCTGGCTCAAGTGCGGCGTCGAAGGCCGGCAATCCACCAGGCAACCCCCGAGTCGCCACCTCTGATCCAGGAGTCTCTCCATGAAGCCCCGTCTCCCCCTGCATTTTGGCCTGCTCGCGACCGCCGGGCTGTTGAGTGCCGGCCAGGCCCTCGCCCAGGACTCGTCTCAAGATCAGGTCCAGTTGACCATGTATTACCCGGTCGCCGTTGGTGGTGCCCTTACCGATGTTGTCGACGACCTGGTCGAGGACTTCGAGGCCGAGCACCCCGACATCGATGTCGAGGCCATCTATGCCGGCAACTACGACGATACCCGGGTGCGTGCCATGTCGGCCATCGAGGCAGGCGAGGCGCCGCAGCTCTCGGTGATGTTCTCCATCGATCTGTTCGATCTCATCGAGCAGGATGTCATCGTGCCCTTCGACGACCTGGTCGAGACCGAGGCAGAGCAGGACTGGCTCGATAGCTTCTATCCGGGGCTGATGGAGAATGGCCGACTCGATGGCAAGACCTACGGCATTCCCTTCCAGCGCTCGACCATCGTGCTCTACTGGAACAGGGACGCCTTCGAGGCAGCCGGCCTCGACCCCGACCAGCCTCCCGAGACCTGGGAGGAGATGGCCGCCATGGGCGCCGCCGTGCATGAGGCCTCCGACGGCGAGCAGTGGGGCGTGATGGTGCCTTCCACCGGCTATCCCTACTGGATGTTCCAGGCCTTTGCCTTCCAGAACGGCCATCGCCTGATGAGCGAGGACGGTACCGAGGTCTACTTCGACGACCCGGCGGCCGTCGAGGCGCTGGAATACTGGGTATCGCTGGCCGAGGAGCACGAGGCCATGCCCGATGGCACCATCGAGTGGGGGACGCTGCGTCAGAACTTTCTCGAGCAGTCCACGGCCATGATCTGGCACAGCACCGGTAACCTCACGGCCGTGCGCAATGCCGCGGAGTTCGATTTCGGTGTGGCCATGCTGCCCATGAAGACCCAGCGCGGCAGCCCCACGGGCGGCGGCAACTTCTATGTCTTCAAGGACACCTCCGCGGAAGAGAAGCAGGCGGCCATGACCTTCATCCGCTGGATGACGGCCCCGGAGCGCGCCGCCGCCTGGTCCATCGAGACGGGCTACATGGGGGTGAGCCCCGCGGCCTACGAGACCGAGGCGCTGCGCGACTACATCGAGACCTTCCCGCCGGCAGCCGTGGCGCGTGACCAGCTGGAGCACAGCACCGCCGAACTCGCCACCTACCAGGGAGGTCGCGTGCGCCGTGCGCTGGACAATGCCGTCCAGGCGGCCCTGACCGGCCAGATGACACCCGCCGAGGCCCTGGCCCAGGCCCAGCGCGAGGCGGATGCCGCCCTGAGGCGCTACGCGCGCTGATCTGGATCCTGCCACCCGGACACTGCTCTCGTCCGTTCGTCCGGGTGGCAGGGCATCACGAAAGCCACTTCACACTGATTGCGAGGAGCGGGCATGGCCAGCCTGAATCCCGATCGGCGCATGCAGATTTATGGTGCGCTGCTGATGTTGCCGGCGGCCGTGCTGCTGGCCACCTTCGCCTATCTCCCTACTATCGCCACCCTGATCAACAGCCTCTTCCTGCCCGGCTTTCGCGGTGAGCCCGCCTCCTTCGTCGGGCTGGAGAATTATGCGCTGTTGGTCGAGGACGATACCTTCTGGCAGGTGGCTCGTAACAACCTCTTCTACGCCGTCGGCACGATTCCCACCTCCATCGCCCTGGCGCTGGGCATGGCACTCTTCGTCAACACCCGGCTCCCGGGGCGCGGCTTCGTGCGCATGGCCTACTTCACCCCCACCATCCTGCCGATGATCGCGGCGGCCAATATCTGGATGTTCTTCTATGCGCCCCAGATCGGCCTCTTCAATGCCCTGCTGGGGTGGCTCGGCCTTCCCGGAGTCAACTGGCTGGGCGACCCTGCCGTAGCGCTTTCCTCGGTGATCGTCATGACGGTCTGGAAGGAGGCCGGCTTTTTCATGATCTTCTATCTGGCGGCCCTGCAGGGCATCCCGCCCGAGCTCGAGGAAGCTTCGAACCTGGAGGGCACCAGCCGCTGGAGCTTCTTCTGGCGGGTGACCTTCCCGCTATTGATGCCGACCACCCTGTTCGTGCTGATCAACGCCTTGATCAATGCGGTACGGGTTGTCGATCATCTGTTCATCATGACCAAGGGCGGTCCCAACAACGCCACCAACCTGCTGCTCTACTATGTCTACGAGAATGCCTTCTCCTTCTTCGACCGCACCTATGCGGCCACCATCACGGTAGTGATCCTGCTGGTGCTGGCGGTGGTCGCCACGGTGAAGTTCACGGTGCTCGACCGCAGGACGCATTATCAATGAACACTTCCACTGCCTCCGCGGAGCGGGCGAGTCGTCGATTTTCGTTGCCGCGCCTGGAAACCATTGCCGCCTGGCTGCTGGCGATCATCTGGATCTTTCCGCTGCTCTACGCCTTCTGGGCGGCCTTCCATCCCTCAGAGTTCATGGTGCGCTTCGACCTGCTGGCGCCGTTGACCCTGGAGAACTTCGCCGATGCCTGGGAGCAGGCGCCCTTTGCCCGCTACTACTTGAACACCTTCGTGCTGGTGACCGGCGTGGTTCTGGCGCAGTTCGTGGTCTGTACCCTGGCCGGCTTCGCCTTCGCGCGCTTCCCTGTTCCCGGCAAGGACGTGCTCTTCATGCTGGTGCTGATTCAGCTCTTCGTCTTTCCCGAGGTGTTGATCGTCGAGAACTACCGTATCGCCAGCGGCCTGGGGCTGGTCGATACCATCGCCGGTATCGGCCTGCCCTACGTGGCGAGCGCCTTCGGTATCTTCCTGCTGCGACAGACCTTCAAGACGATTCCCCGTGAGCTGGAGGATGCCGCCCGGGTCGAGGGCTGTGGCTGGATGGCGATCCTGCTCAAGGTCTATGTGCCGTTGGCCAAGCCCACGTACCTGGCCTACGGCCTGGTATCCATCAGCCACCACTGGAACAACTTCCTGTGGCCGCTGGTGGTCACCAATTCGGTGGAAAGCCGTCCGTTGACGGTGGGCCTGGGCGTCTTCTCGGCCCCCGAGACCGGCGTGAACTGGGCCACTGTCAGCGCCGCCACCCTGCTCAGCATCGCCCCTCTGCTGGTTGCCTTCCTGCTCTTCCAGCGACAGTTCGTGCAGTCCTTCCTTCGTGCGGGGATTCGCTGAGTCTGGCGCAGCCGCATCATCCGCAGGAAGAAGGATAGTGATGGCGGAAGGTCGGGCCTTCGCGGAAAGCTGGGGTAGCGAGGACGATTGGCCACGCCGGGATGGGGTAGCCTCATTCTGAGGGTCTCGCTGAAACGCGCCGGACAAGCGGTCGTGTCAGGGTCTGAGCCATCATGACCCCGCTCAGCACCAGGGCCCCGCCGATCAGGTGGAAGAGGGCGATCCGCTCGCCGAGGAAGGCCATGGCGATCAGCGCACTGAACAGCGGCATCAGGTTGATGAAGATGCTGGCCTGGCTGGCACCGATCTGGCGTATCGCCAGCATCCACAGGAAGGTGGTGATGATCGAGGCCGGGATGCCGGCGTAGAGGATCAGCCCGATGTTGCTGCCATCCACCGGCGTCATGGGCCCTATCAGGTAGGGTGGCAGCAGGAAGAGCACGGCGAAGATCACCTGGGCGTAGAGCAGCACCCAGGGGGGCAGGGCAATGGGCCAACGCTTGAGCATCACCCCGTAGAGGGCGTAGCAGGTGGCGGCCACCAGCATCAGCGCATCCCCCCTGGCGACCGTCAGCTCCAGCAGCGACCGCGGGTCTCCGTGCCCCAGCAGCACGGATACCCCGACCAGTGCCAGTATGCCGCCCAGGGTGCCGCCGAGGCTCGGGGCTTCGCGCAGGATAAGCGCGCTGAGCAGCACCGTCAGCAGCGGCACCATGGCCGCCAGGATGCCCATGTTGGTGGCCGAGGTGGTCTCCGCGGCGACATAGGCCAGCCCTTGCCATAACCCCATGCCGAGCAGGCCGAGCGCGGCCAGCTTCGGCCACTCTCGGCGAATCGTGGCGCGATGCTTCCAGGCGGCGGGCGCCAGGAAGGGGGTGAGCAGTGCCAGCGCCAGCAACCAGCGCAGGAAGGCGATGCTGCTGGGGGCGATGGTGCCCACGGTCAGCTGGTTGATGGTCATGTTGCCCGACCAGATCAGCACGGCACCCAGCGGGGACAGGAAATACAGTAGCGGCATCGAAGGACCCTTGAACCAATGAAAACCCCCGCGCGTGGCGGGGGCTTCACAGCGTATCGTACCCGTCGGAATCAGGCGATAGCGGCGACGCCGGCCTTGGCGACCTGGACGTCCTGGTCAGGCTTGACGCCGGAGATGCCGATGCTGCCGGCCACCTGGCCATCGACGAGCACCGGGACACCGCCGGCCAGCAGGGCCTGCATGGGCGCCGTCACGAAGGCGGTCCGGCCGTTATTGATCATGTCCTCGAAGACCTGGGTCTCCTTGCGGCCGATGGCGGCGTTGCGCGCCTTCTCGGTGGCGACGTCGGCGCTGAAGGGCGGGGCGCCGTCGAGGCGGCGCAGGCCGAGCAGGTGGCCGCCATCGTCGGCCACGGCCACGGTCACGGCCCAGCCGTTGGCCTGGGCTTCCTGCTGGGCGGCATCGAGGATGGCGTTGACGTCATCCAGGGTCAGTACGGGCTTGGTCTGCATGGTGTTCTCCTTAGGGGGTTAGTGCTTCGTCGACGATCTCGATCCAGTGTCTCACTGGCGTTCTGTTGGCGCCGGCCAGGTGGGTCTGGCAGCCGATGTTGGCGGTGACGATCACCTCCGGGTTGCCGGCCTCGAGGTTGTCGAGCTTGTTGTTGCGCAGCTGGGTGGCGAGCTCCGGCTGGGTGACGGAGTAGGTGCCGGCCGAGCCGCAGCAGAGGTGGGCGTCCTGCACCGGGGTGAGGGCGAAGCCGAGCCGGCCGAGCACCTGCTCCACGGCGCCACCGAGCTTCTGGGCGTGCTGCAGGGTGCAAGGGCAGTGGAAGGCGAGCCGGCGGCGCTCCTTTACCTCGAGGGCGCCAAGGTCCTCGTCGCGCAGCACCTCTACCAGGTCCTTGGCCAGCGCGCTGATGCGCTCGGCCTTGTGCGCATAGTCGGGATCGTCGGCAAGCATCTCGCCATACTCCTTGACGAAGGCGCCGCAGCCGCTGGCGGTCTGCACGATGGCTTCACAGCCGGCCTCCACATGGGGCCACCAGGCGTCGATGTTGGCGCGCATGCGCGCGCGGCCGGCTTCCTGGGCGTTGAGGTGGAAGTCGATGGCGCCGCAGCAGCCGGCTTCCGGGGCCGGGGTCAGGCCGATGCCGAGGCGGTCCAGCACCCGGGCGGTGGCGGCATTGGTGTTGGGCGAGAGCCCGGGCTGCACGCAGCCCTCGAGGATCAACATCTGGCGCGCCTGACGCTTGCCCTCGGGGCGAGCGCCTGCATCCACCGGCGTCGGGGGCATCTTGTCCCTGAGGGGGCCCGGCACCAGGGGCTTGAAGGTCTGGCCCAGCTTGAGCAGCGCCTTGAAGCGCGCGGGCTCCACCAGGGCCTTGCGCAGCCCGAAGCGCAGGGCACGGTCGGCGGGCTTGCGCGGCACCCGCCGCTCGATCTCGGCTCGCCCGATGTTGAGGAGTTTGTGGTACTCCACGCCGGAGGGGCAGGTGGTCTCGCAGTTGAGACAGGTGAGGCAGCGGTCGAGGTGCAGCCGTGTCTCTTCGGTGACCTGGGTGTCGTCTTCGGGGCTCTCGAGCATCTCCTTCATCAGGTAGATACGCCCGCGCGGCCCGTCGCGCTCGTCGCCCAGCAGCTGGTAGGTAGGGCAGGTGGCATTGCAGAAGCCGCAGTGCACGCAGCTGCGCAGGACGCGATCGGCCTCGCGGATATGGGGCTTCTTGAGGTCTTCCTCGGTAAAGTGCGTCTGCATCTCAGAGCTCCGCGTAGAGTCGGCCCGGATTGAAGATGCCCTTGGGATCCAGCTGGGCCTTCAGGTTTCGATGGTACTTCGCCACCACCGGTTCCAGCGGCATGAAGGGGTCGGGCTGGCCCGGTCCCTCGCGGGACCCGAGGCAGGTGGCGTGGCCGCCGGCGCGGGCGCAGGCCTCGCGAACGGTATCGGCGGCCAGCTCGCTGCGCAGCCAGCGCTGGGTGCCGGCCCAGTCGTGGAGCAGGTCCGCCTCCTCGACGCCGGAGAGCGCCAGCGAAGGGGTGTTGTGGGGCAGCGACAGGCGCCACAGGGGGCGGGCGTCGTCTCGGGAGAAGAAGTCCAGCGTCTGCTCACGTAGCGCCGTCCAGAAGTCCGCGTCCAGCTCATCGCCGCCGAGGCGCTCGCGAGTGGCGGCGACCGAGCTGGGCCCCCCCTCCAGGCGCAGGTGCAGGGCACCGGCGTGCCAGGCTGCGGCGGTGATGGGCAACGGCTGGCGCCCCCACTCGGCTAGCTTGGCCTGGGCGTCGGCCAACGGTATCTCGAGGCGCAGGCTATGACTGGCGCCGGGCCGGGGAAGCACCTTGAGCGAGACCTCGGTGATCAGCCCCAGGGTCCCCTGGGCGCCGACCATCAGCCGCGACAGGTCGTACCCGGCGACGTTCTTCATCACCTCGCCACCGAAGCGCTGCTGGTAACCCTCGTGGTTGATCACGCGGGTGCCCAGCACGAAGTCGCGTACGCTGCCGGCCCAGGGCCGACGGGGGCCGGAGAGGCCGGTGGCAACCATGCCGCCCACGGTGGCGTCCGCGCCGAAATGGGGCGGTTCGCAGCCGAGCATCTGGCCGTTGTCGGCCAGGGTGGCTTCCAGCTCGGCCAGCGGCGTGCCGGCGCGCACCGAGGCGATCAGCTCCACCGGGTCGTAGTAGGTGATCCCGCGGTGCTCGCGGGTGGACAGGGTCTCGCCGTCGACGGGGCGGCCGTAGAAGGCCTTGGTATCGCCCCCGGCGATGCGCAGCGGGCTGCCCTCGGCCGTGGCCCGGCGAACGCGGTCGCCGAGGGCCTCGCTGATGTCCTGATCGGTCGGTTGGGTTCGTGTCTCCGCCATGGGGAATCCTCAGAATCGGGGCAGCTCGGGGTGCGGGAGTTCGTTGTTGTGCACATGCATGGCACCGAACTCGGCGCAGCGGGCGAGGGTCGGGATGTTCTTGCCCGGGTTGAGCAGGCGATCGGGGTCGAAGGCCGCTTTCACCGCGTGGAAGGTGGTCAGTTCTCCCGGGTTGAACTGGGCACACATCTGGTTGATCTTCTCGCGGCCCACGCCGTGCTCACCGGTAATCGAGCCGCCGACCTCGACGCACAGCTCGAGGATCTTGCCGCCGAGTTCCTCGGCCTGCTCCAGCTCGCCGGGACGGTTGGCATCGAAGAGGATCAGCGGGTGCATGTTGCCGTCGCCGGCGTGAAAGACGTTGGCGACCCGCAGGCCATACTCCTCGGAGAAGTCGGCGATGCCCTTGAGAACCCGCGGCAGCTCGCGGCGCGGTATGGTGCCGTCCATGCAGTAGTAGTCGGGGGACATGCGCCCCACCGCCGGGAAGGCGTTCTTGCGCCCCGCCCAGAAGGTGGCGCGCTCGGCCTCGTCGCGGGCCTGCTGGATGCCGGTGGCGCCGGCCTTCTCGAGCACCTTGCGCACGGTGGCGCAGTCGTCGTCGACGTCGGCTTCCACCCCATCCAGTTCGCAGAGCAGGATGGCCTCGGCTTCCACCGGATAGCCCGCCTTGACGAAGTCTTCTGCAGCGCGGATGGCGAGCTTGTCCATCATCTCGAGCCCGCCGGGGATGATGCCGGCGGCGATGATGTCGCCCACCGCGCGCCCGGCCTTCTCGACGTCGTCGAAGCTGGCCATCAGCACCTTGGCGGTCTCGGGCTTGGGCAGCAGCTTGACGGTGATCTCGGTGACCACGCCGAGCATGCCCTCGGAACCGTTGAACAGGGCGAGCAGGTCGAGGCCCTGGGCATCCAGCGCCTCGCTGCCCAGGGTCATGCGCTCGCCCTCGATGGTGATGACCTCCACCTTCATGACGTTGTGCACGGTCAGCCCGTACTTCAGACAGTGCACCCCGCCGGCATTCTCGGCCACATTGCCGCCGATGGAACAGGCGATCTGCGAGGAGGGGTCCGGGGCATAGTGGAGGCCGTAGGGGGCCGCCGCCTCGGAGATCGCCAGGTTGCGCACCCCGGGCTGGAGCCGGGCGATGCGGGCATCCGGGTCCACATCGAGGATGCGGTTGAAGCGCGACATCACCAGCAGTACGCCCTTTTCCAGGGGGAGGGCGCCTCCTGAGAGGCCGGTGCCGGCGCCACGGGTCACCACCGGCACGCCAAGGGCGCGGCAGCGCTTCATCAGCGTCTCGACCTGCTCGAGGGTCTCGGGCAGGGCGACCAGCATGGGCAGCACGCGGTAGGCGGCGAGGCCATCGCACTCGAAGGGACGCAGGTCCTCCTCACGGTGCAGCAGGGTGAGCCCGGGCGCCGCCTGCTGCAGGTCGGCCAGTACGTCGGCCTTGTCGGTTGCCGGCAGCTCGCCGTCGAGCCGCTCGTCATAGAGGATATTCATATGGCTTCCTCGCTGGTAGCCCATGGCCTCCCTGGGCCGGGCAGATGACCGGTTGTGGTTCCCAATCTGTGCTTTCTTGTCGGGCGTGTCCAGACCGTGGGCTTCTGGTCAGACCAATTGCTGATATAATAATGGAAAGTATTTCCAATATATACTCTTGTGTTGTGGGATGAAATCCCCCCGGGCCAAAGGACGCAGCCCCCACGGCAGGACCGTGGGGGCTGTTGTCACTGTAGCGGGTGGCGGCGTTCAGCCCAGGCGGAGCAGCGGATCGCCGATGCCCAGCAGGTAGATGGCCACCAGCCCGATGATCCCGGAGGCAATCAGGTAGTAGATCGTCGGCAGGATGGTCTTGCGGATGGTCTCGCCTTCTCGGCCCAGCAGGCCCACGGTGGCCGAGGCGGCTACCACGTTGTGGATGGCGATCATATTGCCCGCCGCGGCGCCCACGGCCTGCAGTGACACCATCAAGGCGGTGGAGAGGCCAAGCTGCTGGGCGACGTTGAACTGAAAGTCAGAGAGCATCAGGTTGGAGACGGTGTTGGAGCCGGCGATGAAGGCGCCCAGGGCACCCACGGCCGGGGCGAAGAACGGGTAGACCCCGCCCACTCCGTCGGCCACCAACTGAGCCATGGCCACCGGCATTGACACCAGGTCGGCGGCGTTGACACCGGAGTTGATCAGGATCCGCACCATGGGAATGGTGAAGATCAGCACGAAGCCGGCGCCGAAGATGGTGCGGGTGGACTCGCTGAAGGCCGCCTTGAGTTCCCCGATGCGCATGCGGTGCAGCAGTGCGGTGAGCAGCACCACCATCAGCAGGATGCCCCCCGGCAGGTAGAGCGGCTGGATGGCGCCGGAAATACCCGTCTCGCCCAGGATGTTGCTCCATCCCAGGGCGAAGGAAGTCAGTGCATTCTTGAAGGGCTCGATGGTGCGCGAGGCGACCAGAATCACCGCCAGCAGCACATAGGGCACCCAGCCCATCAGGGTGGAGATCGGCGCCTTGCCGGTGACGTCATCCAGCTTGATCTCGAGCTTGCCGATCCATGAGTCGGGCCAGGACGTGCTCTCAGGAAAGTCCCAGGTGTCCTTGGGTATCAGGAAGCCCTTGCGTGCTGCCGGTACGACGATGGCCAGGCCGACCATGGCGCCGATCATCGACGGAAACTCTGGCCCCAGCAGTACACCGGCCAGCATGTAGGGGACCGAGAAAGCGATGCCAGCGAAGATGGCGAAAGGCGTGATGGAGAGTCCCTCCCGCCAGGAGCGGTTGGCGCCGAAGAAACGCACCATGATCACCACCATGATCAGCGGCATCAGGATGCCGACGATGCCGTGGATCACTGCAACCTCACCGGCGATCAGGCGGAAGTACTCCATCCAGGTGCTGCCGCCGGCTTCAAGCGTCTCGGTGATACCGACACGGTCCAGGCCACCGGAGACACCCACCACGATCGGGGTGCCGACGGCGCCGAAGGAGACCGGGGTGGACTGGATCATCATGCCGACCACAACGGCGGCCAGGGCCGGGAAGCCCAAGGCCACCATCAGCGGAGCGGCCACGGCGGCGGGCGTGCCGAAGCCGGAGGCGCCCTCGATGAAACAGCCGAACAGCCAGGCAACGATGATGGCCTGGACGCGGCGGTCCGGGCTGATTCCCGAGAAGCCGTTACGGATGGCCTTGATTCCACCTGAATGCTTCAAGGTGTTGAGCAGCAGGATGGCGCCGAAGATGATCCACAGGATCGCGATCGTCAGGATCAGGCCCTGGAGGGTCGAGGCCAGGACCCGAGTGAAGGTCATCTCCCAGGCGAGCAGGCCGATGAGTGCGGTGACCACGAAGACCACCGGCATGGCAGTCCTGGCGGGCATGCGAAAGCCGATCAGCAGCACCCCGGCTAGCAACAGGGGCACGAAAGCAATCAGCGCGAGTATTGTTTCGTTCATGAATGGGTTCCTTTCGGTTGGGAACGTTCGGTCATGGAATTTCCCTTCTCGCCAACGGGGCAAGTGGAAGCTCAGCACCTTAAGCGCAAGTGTAGAGCTTGACCATTGTTGGTTAATTGGTATTACCAATAAATGAGTGGGCCGAGTACGCGCCAGGCTTTCAGAAATGATTGACGATTCAGGCGGTTCCGTGGCCAGTAGGAAAACTCGATCCTCTCCGGTCAATGTGGAACGTTAGACCAATAGACAAGGCCGAGGCGTATGGCCATTCGCCGGCGATGGCGTGGCGGTGTCCGGCAAAGGCTGGCACTATCGGGGCAGACCCATGACCGGATACCAGGAGTTGGCATGACACGGGTACTCTATGATCTTTGCGGTATCGATGAGGGGCTGCGCTTCTCTCCCTACTGCTGGCGCGTACGCTATGCTCTGGCTCACAAGGGGCTCGAAGTGGAAACACAGCCCTGGCACTTCTCCGACAAGCAGGCCCTGGCCTTCGCCAACCATGACAAGGTGCCCGTGCTGGTCGATGGTGACCAGGTGGTCACCGACAGCTACGAGATCCTGCGCTACCTCGATCACACCTACCCCGAGGCGCCGCTGCTGGGCGAAGGGTTCGCCGAGGCGCGCGGGCACTTCTTCATGCACTATGCCGAGCGTGCTCTGGCCCCGGCGATGATGCGCACCATCATCATGGACCTGCTCAATGCCATCCATCCCGACGACCGAGCCTATTTCCGCGAGACCCGCGAGAAGCGCTTCGGGCGGGCCCTCGAGGAGTTCCACTCGCCGGCCAAGGGGCTGGCCCAGTTGGATGCCGCCCTGGCGCCATTGCGTGGCCAACTCAAGGATGCCGAGTTCCTCGACGGTGAGACCCCGGCCGGTGCCGACTACCTGGTCTTCGGTAGCTTCATGTGGGCGCGCTGTGTTTCCAGTGCGGACCTGGTCTCCAATGCGGATCCTGTTTACGCCTGGATCGAGCGCATGCTTGATCAGCACGGCGGCCTGGGGCGCAAGGCCCTGCGCATCACCGACATCGAGGGGGCCTATCGCTGAGGTGAAGGGCCCAAACCCAACAGGACCGTTATGAGAAACGGTCTTGCCAGTTCCTTGCGACGCCCGGCTTCGGCCGGGCGTCGCGGTTCATGGGCTACGTTGTCGCTCAGTAGAGATTTTGATGCGCCGCATGTTGCGCCGCACAAAAAGGCCTGCTATGTTGCATTGCAACACGGGCGATAGGCCCGGTTTCTACCACAGACGGAGGTGTTTCATGAGCAAGGCAACCACCCAACAGGCTACCGAACAGTTCGAGTCCATGTTCGTGGCACCCGCACGCAACCTTGGCGCCCTCAATCTCGATTACACCGAGAAGCTGGTCGCCGCCCAGTTCGACGCGATCCGCGCCCTGGCCGACATGGGTATGGCTCAGGCTCGCGGCCTGCTGGACGTCCGCGATGCCGACAGCCTCAAGGCGGTCGTCGAGTCTCAGCAGAAGGCCGGCCAGGACATGGGCGAGCGCCTGCGCGCCGACGCCGAGAAGATCATGAGTCTGAGTCAGGAGTACGTCCAGCAGAGCCAGAAGCTCGCTGAAGAAGGCGTCAAGGCCGCCACCACGGCAGCCAAGTAAGGCATCAGGCTAACGAGCATGGCAAGCGCCGGCTGCGGCCGGCATTCACGGGTTGTCACTTTCGAGTGGCGCCCGTGTTCTTTTGGTGGACACCATTTCGGCCAGCTCAGCCGTGTTCGCTGCCGAGCAGTTCAATAACCTCTTCCTCTTCTACTTGTCCGAACTCGGCAAAGAACTGCCCCACGGCACGAAAGTCCCGGTCAACCTCCAGACAGACCACCTCATCGGCCAGGGATTCGAGCCGTTCCACCGTATCGGGCGGTGCCGCGCCCATGGCGGCTATCAGCTTCTGCGGCTTCCGTGATTGAAGTGTGCTCAGGGCCGCCTCCATGGTAGCCCCGGTTGCGCTGCCATCATCTACCACCACCACGATACGCCCCTTGGGGTCGATAGGTGCCCGTACCGGGGTGTAGCGCTGGCGGCGCTCCTCGAGCAACTCTTTCTGCTTCTGCGTCTCGCGAGTTACCGCCTCCTCACGGAAGTGTTGCGCCGTCTCTTTCAGCGCCACACTGCCATCCTCGCTGACCGCGCCGACGGCAAATTCCGGGTTGCCCGGTGCTCCAATCTTGCGCACCAGCACCACGTCCAGATCACCCTCCAGGGCATCGGCGATCAGCCGGCCCATGGGTACCGCGCCCCGCGGGATGGCCAGGATCAGGGGGTCCTGCCCCTTCAGATGAGAGAGTCGCTGGGCGATGCGCTCGGCAGCATCGAGGCGATCACGGAACATGATGGCTCTCCTGACGGGAAAGATTCACTTGAAGTGTAGATCGACACGCCGCCTGTACGAAACGGCTGTCCGGCGCGAATGTCGATCGTGCTGGAAGAGCTTCTCTCAGCCGAGACGTGCCTCGAGACGGAAGCGGGCGATGCGGTTGATCTGCTCGATGGCGGTGCGGCGCTCCTCGGCCGGGTCGTTGGGCAGGCGTGCCTCGAAGGCGGCGAGGATGGCATGGCGGTCGCTGCCCTTGACGGCCATCACGAAGGGGAAGCCGAACTTTGCCTTGTAGGCGGCATTGAGGCGCTCGAAGCGGGCCATCTCCTCGGGCGTGCACTGGTCGAGGCCGGCGCCGGCCTGTTCGCGGGTAGAGTCGTCGGTCAGCTCGCCGGCAACCGCCGCCTTGCCGGCGAGGTCCGGGTGGGCACGGATCACCTTGAGCTGGCGTTCGGGGCTGGCCTCGCGCAGCACGGCCCCCATCGCCTCGGCCAGTCCCTGGGGCGTGTCCTCGGCGGGCGACAGGCCGCGCTGCCAGGCGAGCTCGGCGACCCAGGGAGAGTGCTCGTAGATGTCGCCGTAGTGGGCCACGAAGGCCTGCTGGTCGAGCTGGCTGGGGCGTGGTATGAGGATCTTGTCGGTCATCCTGGAGGCTCCTCTGCTTGGCGTGGCGGCCTGACGGTGCACGCAGCGGCGGGCAGGCCGTGAGGGGGCATCGAGGGATTTCGGTGCCTTACCGCAAAGTGTATACAAAAAATCTTTGAAATGTAGTCCGATAGAGGATAAAACTGTCTTCAGTGTGGATTTCATGATGCCTGCCCGCCAAGGGCAGCGCCAGGCACCTACCAACACGCAAAGGAGCACCCCCATGGGATACCTGACCACGCATGTGCTGGACACCGCCGAGGGCCGCCCCGGCCAGGGCATCCGCATCGAGATCTTCCGCCTCGAGGGCGAGAATCGCACCCGGCTCAAGGAGCTCGTCACCAACGATGACGGGCGCTGCGATGCCCCCCTCCTGGAGGGAGAGGACTTCTCCACCGGCGAGTACGAACTGCTCTTCCACGCCGGTGACTACTTGCGCGCACGCGGCGTCGAGGCCGAAGAGCCGCGCTTCCTCGACCTGATCCCGCTGCGCTTCGGCGTGGCCGATGCCGGCCAGCATTATCATGTGCCGCTGCTGCTCTCGCCTTATGGCTACTCCACCTACCGTGGAAGCTGAGGGGCCTCCCCTCCCGATACGCCCATAACAAGACGCTTGACGAGGCCCTCATGCAAGCCTACCTGCTGGATTTCACCAACTTCATGCTGCGCTGGCTGCACGTCATCGCCGCCATCGCCTGGATCGGCGAGTCGATCTACTTCGTGATGCTGGACAACAGCCTGCGCACGCCCAAGGCCATCGAGGACCGGGAGAAGGGCGTCTTCGGCGAGATGTGGGCGGTGCACGGCGGCGGCTTCTACCATAACCAGAAGTATGCCAGCGCTCCCGACAAGCTGCCCGAGGACCTTCACTGGTCGTTCTGGAAGGCCTATACCACCTGGCTCACCGGCTTTGGCCTGTTCGTCATCCTCTACATGGTCAACCCGAGCTTCTACCTGGTGAACCCGGGCAGTGACTGGTCCTGGGCGGCGAACATGAGTGGCTGGCAGGCCAACATCATGGCCCTGGTCTTCCTGCTGGCCGGCTGGGTGATCTATAACGAGCTGTGCAAGCGCATCAGCCCCGACATGCAGCGCGACGGCCTGTTGAGCATCGCCGTGGCGGTGATGATGGTGGTGGTGGCCTACCTGAGCAGCCAGATCTTCTCGGGGCGTGCCGCCTTCCTGCTTACCGGTGCGGTGATGGCCACCGCCATGTCGGCCAACGTCTTCTTCTGGATCATTCCCGGTCAGCGCCGCATGGTGAAGGCGATGAAGGCCGGCGAGACGCCGAATCCCCTGGACGGCAAGCGTGGCAAGCAGCGCTCGGTGCACAACACCTACTTCACCCTGCCGGTGGTGCTGCTGATGATCAGCAACCACTACTCCTTCGCCTACTCCCATGAGCTGGCCTGGGTGATCATGTCGTTGTTCATCTTTGCCGGTGCCCTGATCCGCCAGTACTTTGTGCTGATGCATGCCGGGCATAGGCGTCCGGCCTATCCGGCGGCAGGGGTGTCGCTGCTTCTGGTGGCCTTCTGGATCGCGGCCCCCTCCGGCGGTGGCCAGGCCAATTCCTCGGCCTCAGTGGCCCCCGAACTGGAGGAGGTGCACGAGATCATCGAGGCGCGCTGCGTGACCTGCCATTCCCGTGAACCGACCCAGCCGGGCTTCAATGCGCCGCCGGCCGGCATGGCCTATGACACTCTTGAACAGCTCGAAGCTCAGCAGGCGAACATCAAGGAGGTAGTGGCGAGTGGCTATATGCCGCTGGGCAACATGACCGGGATGACCGACGAGGAGCGCGCGATCATCGCTGCCTGGGAGGAGTGAGTCGACCGGTCGCCGGCAGGCCGCCGATATGTATACAATGAATATGCATGCCGGTAACGACCAGAGGAGGATGTGACTCGATGAACCAGCGCCAGACGGTTGCCGAACGCGGCGGCACGAGCCGACCGGGCAAGAACGGGGACGGTGCCGAGCGCCACGATGAGATTCACCGCTCGATCAGCGACGCCATCATCGAGCATCGCCTGCGGCCCGGGGCACGCCTGCGCGAGGACGCCCTGGCCGAGGTCTTCGGCATCAGCCGTACCGGCATCCGCAAGATCCTCCAGCGCCTGGCCCTGGAGCAGCTGGTCACGCTGACGCCGCGCCGCGGGGCCAGCGTGACCCGGCCCACGGCCGACGAGGCCAAGGATGTGTTCGACGCCCGCCAGATGGTAGAGTGCGGCCTGATGCCGGAGGTCGCCCGGCGCATCACCGAGGAGGACCTGCGCGAGCTCCGCAACATGGCCCGGCGCGAGCGCCAGGCCCTGAAGTCCGGTGAGCAGAGCACGGCGATCCGGCTCTCCGCGGACTTTCACGCCCGCCTGGCGCGCATATCCGGCAATGCCACTCTGGCCGACTTCGTCGAGCGGCTCTGCTCGCGCTCCTCGCTGATCCTGGCCGTCTATGGCAACCCCGGCCACCTGGGCTGTGAGTCCCATGATCACGACGACCTGATCGGCTACCTGGAGGCCGGCAACGGTGAGCGCGCCCAGGCCTTCATGGGCCGCCACCTCAAGGCCATCGAAGCCTCGCTGACCATCGTCGAGGAGGAAGCCGAAGCGCCGGATCTGCACAGTATCTTCGGCTGCTGAGCCCCTGCGCTTTCCTTTTCCTTTGCCCTTTACCAACGCCAGCGCCCCGGACCATGGGTCCGGGGCGCTGGCGTTTACGCTTGGGCGTTACTGACTGAACCGCTGGCAGGGTGCCCAGTGGGTCATCAGCAGAGAGTTTGGTTGGCGTGTATTGTATGCAGTCATTGTGTTATGGGGCTGGCTTTTCACCCAGGGAGGTAAGGGCAATGTGCTGATAGCAGAGATGCCAAAGCCCTCATGGATCAAGGGGATGGTGTCCTCAGCTGAGCGAGCTTGATATTTTTGTATACAAAAAATTGATCTTTCGTATTTTTTGTCATAGGTTTTAGGTGTGTGTAACACATAGAGTCCTCTGGCTCTGGTCATGCCGCTCCTCCAACAATGACTCCAACGGCAAGGAGAACACCGATGCGTCAATATGCCCTCCCCGTGACTGCCACCTTGGTAGCTTCTTTCTTTACTGCCTCAGCCATGGCTGCACCAGCTTCGGTTCGGGCCCTGGGTCAACCGGTTGGCTCAGGCGCCATTCAGAACGACCTCGAACAGCCATTCTTCGAGAACTTCGCTGAGCGAACCGGTGTGAACACTCAGGTAAGCTATAGCCCCGTGGATACCTCTGGCGTCAGCGATGCCGAGGGCTTGAGGGTGCTTCGCAACAATCTATTCGGCATTGTTTCGCTGCGTTTATCGCAGATCAGTGGCGATGAGCCGACTCTGCTCGGTTTTGATCTGGTTGGCCAGAATCCTACCTATGAAGTTGCTCGCCAGAATGTCGAGGCCTTTCTGCCGGTGGCCGATGCACGACTGCAGGAGCGCTTTAATTCCAAGCTACTGGGCGTCTGGCCGGCGGGGCCCCAGGTGATCTTCTGTGAGCCGGAGATCAGTGGGCTCGAAGATCTCCGGGGGAAGCGGGTGCGGGTTTACGACAATATCCTTGGGAACTTCATGTCGAGCCTGGGGGCCGCACCGGTGCCGCTTTCCTTCCCTGAGACCCAACAAGGCATCGCCCGGGGTCTGGTCGATTGTGGCGTAACCGGGCCCAGTTCGGCCAATGCCGCAGGCTGGCCGGAAGTCACCAACTACGTTTATCCCCTTCCGGTTCAGATGGCGATGAACGGCTACGCAGTCAACCTCAACGTGTGGAATCAGTTCTCTGAAGCGGAGCAAACGCAGATCGAGACGGCGTTCAATGAGCTAGTCGACGAGATCTGGGCCTATTCAGAAGAGCTCTATGAGGATGCCTCTCGCTGCAATACTGGGGCTGAGCCCTGTGTCAACGGCCGCCCCTATTCACTTACCAGTATCGATGTGACTGAGGAGGATCTTCAGACCGTCAATGAGGCCGTCGAGACCATGTCCCTGCCTAACTTCGTTGAGCTGTGCGACAAAACCAACCCGAGCTGCTCGGAAGATTGGAAAGCCACCGTGGGTGCCAATCTGGGGCTGTAAGCGATGCGGCCGGCGGAGAATAGCGCCGGCCGTCTTCGCAGAGGAGGTCTATGATGAACGGTTTGGTAAGAATTTTTAGTATTGTCTTTGGGGTGATTTTCTTCTCGCTCTCCTTTGTGGTGAGTCTAGAGACCCTTACTCGCAGGCTCTTCAACATCTCGCTCGGAGGCATCGATGAGCTCTCCGGTTATGCGGTGGCTGTAGCGGCAGGCTTGGCCTTCTCGGTGACATTGATCCAGCGGGCGCATATCCGCATCGATCTCGTCACATCTCGGTTGTCAAAGCAGAAACAGGCCTTTATCAATTGGCTCGCCAGTGTCTCGATGGCATTGCTGGGGCTGTTCTTTATCTGGCTGGCCTATGGGGTGATTGGTGACACTATCGCTTATAGCAGCCGGGCGCCCACTGTCTGGGCGACGCCGCTGGTCTACCCTCAGGCTCCCTGGTTCTTGGCGCTGTTGATCTTCTGTGTTCTAGCAGTGTACCTGGCTGTCCGTGCCACCCTGCTGCTTGCTCGTCGTGATACGAGTGGGCTGCTGAGAGACTATGGTTCGCGTAGCGCTAAGGACGAGCTCAAGGAGGAGTTGGAGGATATCAGCCACCGTAAAGAGGAGGTGGTCAGGTCATGACGCTCGTTTACGTGTTTCTCGCCTTCCTGGTCATGCTTGGCATGATGCTGGCGGGCATTCCGATCGCTGTAGCCATGGTCGCTATCGGCGTGGTGGGTGGTCTTATTACTTTCGGTATGCCACTGGTTGAGTCCATGGGGTCAGTCATCTGGGCTTCTCTTAACCAGAGCCTGCTGACCGCCATCCCTCTGTTCATCCTGCTGGGGGAGCTGCTGTTGCGTGGCGGTATCGCCGACCGCATGTTCTATGCTCTATCGATCTGGATGAATCGTTTGCCGGGGGGACTGCTACATACCAATATCGCCTCCTCATCGCTGTTTGCCGCAACCTCTGGTTCCTCGGTGGCCACCGCGGCAACCATCGGTACCTTGGCTCTTCCCACCCTGGAACAACGCGGCTATCCCATGGGGCCGGCCCTGGGGTCACTGGCTGCCGGCGGTACCTTGGGGATCCTTATTCCTCCTAGCGTTAATCTGCTGGTGTTCGGCTCTCTGGCCAATGTTTCAGTGGGGCAGTTGTTCTTGGCTGGGGTTATCCCGGGAATCGCTCTCACACTGTTATTCAGTCTCTACCTGTTGATCAGCCAGTGGGGCAAGCAATACGGTGAGGATGAGGTACGGATTCCGCTGAGCGGGAAGCTCAAGGCTTCCAAGAGCCTGGTGCCGCCGCTGGTAATCTTCTTCATTGTCATGGGGTCGATCTATGCCGGCCTGGCTACGCCCACCGAGTCTGCAGCCCTGGGGGTGGTAACAGCGATATTCTTCGTCTGGCACGGTGGACGCCTCAATCTGGCCCTGCTCGAATCAGTTTGCATCAACTCGGCCCGCACCACCGGCATGGTGTTGCTGGTGATCATCTGTGCACTGATGCTCAATGTTACTGTCTCACTTACCGGCATTGCCCAGACCCTGACCCAGTGGGTGGTGGCTTTCGACCTCTCGGTCCTTGCGCTGCTGCTGATCCTGATCCTCTTTTACATACTGCTGGGGATGTTCATGGATGTTATGTCGATGCTGGTGCTTACCGTGCCGGTGGCCATGCCCATCGTCATGGCGGCGGGCATTGACCCGATCTGGTTCGGTATATTCATCATAATGATGTGTGAGATCGGCCTGATTACGCCGCCGGTGGGCATGAACCTCTATGTGGTACACGGTGTACGTCCAAGCGGCGGCGATTTTCGCGAAGTGATGTGGGGCGCCTTCCCGTTCGTGATAATCCTGCTGCTCTTCACCTTCCTGCTGATCGCCTTCCCCGATATTGCGTTGTGGCTACCTCGCAACATGATGGGATAGCCGCGCTACCCGAACACGTCTTGTTTTCCCGATGAACTGTATATTCCATCCTTGGCCTGTAGGGCCAGGGTTGAAGGAGGAGTCATGTATGCGTTTACTACTGCTGAATGGCAACGCCAATACCGCGATGACAGAGCAGATGGCCAAGCGTGCCCGTGAACGGCTTGGCGAGCAAGTCGATGTAGTGGCCGAAACCGCGACCGACAGTGTCGCCTATATCGGTTCACGCCGCGAGTGTGCTCTGGCCGGAGCTGCCATAGTGACGCTAGTAGAGCGCCACCTCGCAGCGGAGGATAGGCCTTTCGATGCCATCCTGCTGGCCTGCTTCGGTGAACCGGGCATTGCCGCGGTGCGTGAGTTCAGCCCGGTGCCAGTGGTCGGGATGCTGGAAGCATCCCTATTGACCGCCGTGCAGTTGGGGAGCCGCTTTTCGATCATCACGCCTGGAGCACGTTGGCCGCGAATGATTGACGATGTGCTGCATGACCTGGGGCTGGCTCGCCGTTGCCTTGGGATCGACGCGATCTTGATCGACGATCTGACGCTGCCGCGGCAACGGGACGAGGCGGCTCGACGGCTCTTCGCCACGCTCGGTTCCCAGGAGGAGCGACTCTCCCCTGAAGTCATCATTATCGGCGGGGCAGCGTTCACCGGGCTAGCAGACAGCTATGGGTCTATTGGGAGCGGCCAGCTGCTGGACTGCTTTGATGCCGCGGTCATGCAGTGCCAGGCGCTGATGCAACTAACGCACGGATATCCAAGTTAGTAGGGCTGTGGCACTTGCAACTAGAGTGGATACAGCTTAATTTTTAATTGTATACAATAAATATTGCCTTGCTCTTGCCTCTTTGAAGCCATCATGTGACACGTATCAACAGATAGAACAACAAGGAGAGATGTGATGAGCGCTGCCAGCATCCATGATTATCCCCGTGACCTGGTCGGTTACGGCCGCACCCCGCCCCACGCCAACTGGCCGGGTGGGGCGAGGATCGCCGTGCAGTTCGTGCTCAATTATGAGGAAGGCGGCGAGAACTGCGTGCTGCATGGCGATGAGGGCTCCGAGCAGTTCCTCTCCGAGATCATCGGTGCCCCCGCCTTCCCCGATCGCCATCTGAGCATGGAGTCGATCTACGAGTACGGGTCGCGGGCCGGAGTGTGGCGCATCCTGCGCGAGTTCGAGTGCCGCGGCCTGCCGCTCACGGTGTTCGGCGTGGCCATGGCCCTGGAGCGCCACCCCGAGGTGGCCCATGCCTTCAGGGAGCTGGGCCACGAGGTCGCCTGTCACGGCTATCGCTGGATCCACTACCAGGAGGTGCCAGAAGAGATCGAGCGTGAGCACCTTAAGAAGGCGATGGCGATCTTCCAGCGCCTCTATGGCGAGAAGCCGCTGGGCTGGTACACCGGTCGCGACAGCCCCAACACTCGGCGGCTGGTGCTCGATGAGGGCGGCTTCCTCTACGATAGCGACTACTACGGCGACGACCTGCCGTTCTGGACCCGCCAGGCGGACAGCCAGGGCCGTGAGCATGATCATCTGATCGTGCCCTATACCCTGGACAGCAATGACATGCGCTTCGCCGCCCCCCAGGGGTTCAACACTGCTGACCACTTCTTCACCTACCTGCGCGACGCCTTCGATGTGCTCTATGCCGAAGGCGAGGAGTCGCCGAAGATGCTCTCGGTGGGCATGCACTGTCGCCTGCTAGGCCGGCCGGGTCGCTTTCGTGCCCTGCAGCGCTTCCTCGACCATATCGAGGCCCACGACCGGGTCTGGGTGGCGCGCCGTGTTGATATCGCTCGCCATTGGGCGAAGCATCATCCGGCGCCGGGTAGCTGCCCCCCTTGAACAGCCGTACCGCTCGAGGCTGATCCGGCAACAGGCTTGCGAGGGGGCGCTGTGAACCCCTCCCTGGGCGCTACCGATGCCATCCCTGGCATAGGACCCCCTCTTCAGCCTGCCCCCGGCGCCTCTCGCCCTGACCTTTGCGGTTCACTCGTACAATTCTGGGCTTCGGCCCCGAGTCTTTCAGGACACTCCATGAAACAACGTTCCTACTATGCCCCCGCCGGCGGCCATCCGCCCCAGACCCAGCTGCTTTCTGACCGGGCGGTATTCACCGAGGCCTATGCCGTCATCCCCAAGGGTGTCTTCGGCGATATCGTCACCAGTAACTTGCCGTTCTGGGAGGGCACCCGGCTGTGGGTGCTCGCACGCCCGCTCTCCGGCTTCGCCGAGACCTTCTCCCAGTACATCATGGAGGTCGCCCCCGGTGGCGGCAGCGAACACCCCGAGCCCGACCCCGAGGCCGAGGGCGTGCTCTTCGTGGTGGAGGGCGAGATGACCCTGACGCTGGCCGGCGAGCGTTACCAGATGCAGCCCGGTGGCTACGCCTTCATCCCGCCGGGTAGCAAGTGGCAGTTGCACAACGACGCCGACTCCCCGGTGCGCTTCCACTGGGTGCGCAAGGCCTACGAGCGGGTCGAAGGCATCGACGTGCCCGAGGCCTTTGTGGTCAACGAGAACGATATCGCGCCCAACGAGATGCCGGACACCGAGGGGCGCTGGGCAACCACGCGCTTCGTTGACCCGGCCGACGTGCGCCATGACATGCACGTCAATATCGTCACCTTCCAGCCCGGCGCGGTGATTCCCTTCGACGAGACCCACGTCATGGAGCACGGCCTCTATGTGCTGGAGGGCAAGGCGGTCTACCACCTCAACCAGGACTGGGTAGAGGTCGAGGCCGGTGACTTCATGTGGTTGCGCGCCTTCTGCCCTCAGGCCTGCTACGCCGGTGGCCCGGGCCCCTTCCGCTACCTGCTCTACAAGGACGTCAATCGCCACCCCAAGCTGCGCCTTGGTGGTCGCTGATACCCACGAGAGGGTCCCCGGGTAAGCCCCGATAGATGGCTGTTCTGGATTGGAGACTGACATGCTGGAACTGAAAGCCGAGCCGCTGACCGCCGAGGCCTTCGCCCCCTTCGGCGACGTCATCGATACGCGAACGGCAGACTGGTTTCCCATCAACGCCGGGCGCACCCGGCGCTATCACGACCTGGCGACGGTCGAGACCCTGGGGGAGGGCGCGCGGACGCTGATCAGCATCTTCGTCAGCCAGCCGGTGGAGATACCGCTGGAGCTCGACTTCCTGGAGCGCCATCCGCTGGGCAGCCAGGCCTTTATGCCGCTCCATGAAGAAAGGTTTGTGGTAGTTGTTGCACCATCGGGCGACAAGATTGATCCCGCCGAGGTGCGCGCCTTCGTCACCGACGGTCGCCAGGGGATCAACTACCGTGCCGGCACCTGGCACGCCATCCAGTCGGTGTTGGAGCGGAAAGGGGAGTTCCTGGTGGTCGACCGCGGCGGCGAAGGGAACAACTGCGACGAGCATCCGCTGGCGGTTCGCGTGACCCTGGTATAAGTGCCCATCGGTGGAAGCCGAGGGCCCAAGGAGCTGGCATCTTGTACGCTCCATAAAGGAGGGCGTCTTGCCGCGAGGTCAGGGAAGCGGTCGATTGATGGCGGCGATTGCATCGCCGGTATGCTGCACATGATCGGCCAGCAGGCGTCGTGCCTGGTCACTGTCCCGGACCTTGAGGGCCTCAAGGATTTGGCGATGTTCCTGGGTAGATTCGCTCCAGCGGCCAAGGCGATCCAGGGCCAGGTAGCGTGCTCGCTCTAGCCGCCCCAGCAGGCTTCGGTGGGTCTCTGTGAGGACTGGGTTCTTGGCACCGGCCACGATCAGACCGTGAATTCGCTGGTTGAGCTCGAAGTAGGCATTCCGATCTCCTTTCTCCAGCAGGCGCTCCAGGCGCTCCTGCAGTGTCTCCAGTCGCTTGAGTTCGGTATTCGTCATGCGTTGAGCGGCAAGGCTCGCTGCCAGGCTCTCGATACCGGCTTCCACCTCGAAGAGGTGCTCCAGCTCCTGAGAGTCGATCAGCGATACCTGAGCGTTGCGGTTGCGCCTCAGAGTCACCAGGCCATCGGTAGCCAGCATCTTCAGGGCTTCGCGCAGCGGTGTGCGGGAAATACCGAGTTGTTCGCACAGTTCCGGCTCGATCAGCCGCTGACCTGGTGCCAGGCGCCCGTGAACGATCAGGTCGTGCAGCGCCTGGTATGCCTCCTCGGCCAGTGAGGGGGTCGTGATGCGTCTTCGCCCGAGCAGGGCCGCTCCTTCCATCGTCATGTCATCCATTCTTCTTTGCTGGGGAGACGCAGTGATTGTCTCCGAACACTTGGTAAATACACAATCAGCCGACCGGAGTCACAGACCTGGCAATATCTCGTCCGACCAGGCGTGCCAACGCCACGGGAAGTCCCTTGCAGGGTTTCTCGGGAGGCAGGGCGAAGCTGCCAGCGGTGGGTGGGGCGGCGCCGAGGTCAACCAGTGCCTGAGCCTGGTGCAGGGCGCAGGTGACACCGTCAAGGGCGGGTACCGGCAGGCGGCTGGCTACGCTGCGGGCCAGCCCCGCCAGCGGGGCACCGGCGAGGATCAATACATCGGCGCCATCATCCTGTACGGCACGTTCCGCCAGGGCAACCAGTCTCTCGCCCTGGTCCTCCTGGATCCGTCCTATGTGCGCCAGCGGCTCGTCCAGGGCACGAATGCTGGCCAGGCGGTCGCTGAACCCGCAGGCTGCAATGGTCTCCCGATACCAGGCCTGAATGCGCTGGGAGATGGCGATGACGGAGAACCGGCTGCCGACCTGGCAGGCACTGACCAGGGCTGCTTCGGTCATTCCCACGACCGGAATCCTCAGGATCTCTCGCAAGGCGGAGAGGCCGGGGTCGCCGAAGGCAGCGACTACCACTGCGTCGTGGTCAGCATGGCACTCGGCGGCAATTTGCATGGCGGCATAGCCGCCGATCTGTGCTTCGGCTCGCGTCTCGATATAGGCCACCCCGAACGGAGCGGTGGCCATGGTCAGTTCGGTCCCCGATCGGATGCTACGGCGTGCCTCGGACTCGATCAGATCGGTCACATCGCCTGAAATGTTGGGGTTGATGACCAGGAGTTTCATGGCGTTTTCCTTCAATCGTTATGATTATGTAGGTCGGCTCAATAGCCCAAGGCGCGGGGAAGCCAGGTGACGATGCCCGGGAAGGCGATGCAGGCAAACAGCATGGCGTACTGGAAGGCGATGAAGGGCCATGCACTCTTCATGAGCTCGTTGAGGCTGATCCGGGAGATGCCGCACATCACGAACAGCAGCACCCCCACCGGAGGCGTCATCATGCCCACTACCAGGTTCATCACAAACAGGAAGCCGAACAGAAGCGGGTCAATTCCGTAGGTGAGCGCGATTGGGGCAAGCAGCGGCACCAGCATGATGTAGGCTGCGTTGGACTCGATGAACATCCCCACCCCGATCAGTAGCACCATCACTAGCAGCAGGAATACCAGCGGATCTTGAGTGAAGTCCTGAAGCCAGCTAGTCAACTGCATGGGAATCAGGTCGAGAGTAAAAGCGAAGGTCATGGTCGAGGCAAAGGCTATCAGCGCGCCTACCATGGCGGCGGTGACAGCGGCATTGAACATTGCCCGTGGCAGGTCACTGAGGCGCAACTGGCGTGTCACGAAGAAGCCTATGAGCAAGGCGTACACCACAGCGATCGCCGCTCCCTCGGTAGGGGTGAAGGCCCCGGCAACAATGCCGCCGACCACCACGAAGGGCATCAGGAGTATCGGCAGAGCGCGCCAGGTTTGAATCAGCACATGCTTAAGACCGAGCTCGCCGCCGACCAGTGGATATCGGCGCCGCATGGAGATAAAGGTGGCCAGCCCCATGAAGCCAAGCGCCAGGATGATGCCCGGCACCACACCTGCCATGAACAGACCACCAACCGAGACTGAGGAGCCAGCCATCAGGGCGTAGACGATCATGGCATTACTCGGCGGGATGATGGCGCCAAGGTTCGCCGCCGAAGCTACCACCGCACTGCTGTAGCCGGTGCCATACTGCTGGCGCATGGACGGCACCAGCGAGCTGCCCAGGGCACTGGCGCTGGCGACGGCGGCCCCGCTCACTGCCGCGAGCACCATGCCGGCGACGATAGCCACGTGGGCTAGCCCACCGTGCACGCGGCCCACCAGTGAGTTGGCAAAGTCCACCAGGCGCTGAAGTATGCCCGCCGCCACCATCAGCTCGCCTGCCAACATGAACAATGGGATGGCCATCAGCGGGAAGCTATTGACCGAGTGCATCATGCGCTGAGGCAGTATCGAGAAGTCCAAGCCGCCGACATGGAGGCCGACCAGAGAAGCGACGCCCAGTGCAAAGGCCAGGGGCATGCGCAACAGCGCGAAGCTCAAGAAGGTGAAGATGATGGCCGGCGTCATGACGGGGTTCCTCCGTGACGTTCCGGGGCGCTGGGTAGCGGCTCCAGGCCCAGGGCCTGAGCCACAAGATGCAGGCAGCTATGTGCTGCGCAGACCAGCACAGCAATATAGAAGAGGGCGGCAGTGACCGGCAGGGTCGGCATCATCTCCTGCCACTTGCTGGCCACTGCACCGATGCTGATCCAGAACAGTGCGCCCATCATGGCGGCACCTACCCAGGACATCAGCTGTGCGAGCCGGCGTTGAAGGAACTCCGGGAAATGAGTCACCAGGGCATCGATGCCCACGTGGATACCGACCTTAATGCCGTGGGGAATGGCCAGGAAGATCGCCCATACGAAGAACAGCCGCGAAAGCTCATCGGCAGAGTCGATGGAGCTCGATAGAACATAGCGGGTGAATACCTGGGCTGACACGAGCAGCGTCATCATGCCCATCGCCACAAGAATGGCGTAGTAAGAGCTGCGATCCAGGATTATCAGTCCGCGAAGGAAAGAACGCTTGAAGGGGCTGGAGGCGGTTGCCCCCAGCCGGTTCCATGCAGGTGTCACGACGCCTGCTCCTCGAGAACCTGATCAACGATCTCGGAACCGATCTTCTCTCGCAGATCGTCCACCACGACTTGGCTGGCTTTGCGCAGTTCGGCGCGGGTCTCGTCGCTGATGGGGGTGAACTCCATACCTCGCTCGATCAGGGTTTCCCGTGCCGCTTGATCCTCCTCTGCAGCGGTCTGCCTCTGCCAGGCCACGGCTTCGTCCATCGATTCGAGAACCGCCTGTTGCTGCTCGTCGCTCAGTCCATTGAAGGTGCTGCGGTTGGCTACTACCACAATGAAGTCATAGAAGTGCCCGCTGTCAGAGAGGTACTTCTGCACCTCGTCCAGCCGTTTGGTGCTGATGATGCTGTAGGGGTTCTCCTGGCCATCCAGGACGCCCTGCTGCAGTGCCCCGTATACCTCATTGATGTCCATTGATACCGGGTTCGCACCGATTGCGCGGAAGGTGTCCAGGTGAGTCTCGTTGGGTTGCAGCCGGATCTTCAGGCCCTCGAAGTCCTCGATGGACTCGATGGGACGTTCGTTATTGGTTACGTGACGAAAGCCCAGCTCCATGTAGCCCAGGGCAGTAAAGCCCTTCTCGGCTAGCTTCTCGTCGAGCATCTCACCCACTTCGCCGTCTATCAGCTCGAAGGCTTCCTCGCGGCTATTGAAGGCGAAGGGCAGGCTCAAGGCCTCCAGCTCAGGCACCGTGCGCGACAGGTATGAGATTCCGATCCAGGTACCGGCGATGGCACCCGTGCTGACCTGATCGACATTCTCGCCAGCGCCACCGAGCTGCATGTTGGGGAACAGCTGGGCGGTCAGGTCACCGTCAGTGCGTTCGGCCAGGGCTTCCTGGAACATCTCCATGGCGCGACTGCTGGAGTGATCGTCGGTGAAGTTGCCCCCGAAGCGCAGATTCTCTGCGCTGGCCATCAGCGGAGCCCCTAGGCCCAGGGCCAGCAGTGCTGCGGAGGTGCGTCGGGCAAGTACTGTTGTTGTTGTCATGCAGAAATCCTCTTGGTTCCACGAGTGGCTGGAAGGCCGCCTGCTGGAGCAGGGCGACTGTCTTAACCCTAGAACAGGATCAATCAAAATACAAAATACAGGATACTATAATTTTTTTATTTATTTAAAATCAATAGCTTGATCTTTAATTTTTGCATAAATTTGCGGTGGCATGCCCGGGTGGGGGTTGCAAAGTTGCCATCCTGTGCAAGGCTATACACGTAGATTGGATACAGTATACAGAATATCAAGAACAATCTTGGAGCGCCCATGGAACGCACCCTGATCGGAATGCTGACACCGTCCTCGAATACCGTGCTGGAGCCCTTTACCGCGGCGCTGTTGAGTGACCTTTTTCCCGAGGTCACCGCCCATTTTCAACGCTTCACTGTCCGCGAGATCTCCATGCGTGACGAGGCGCTGGCTCAGTTTGACCCGGCGCCGCTGCTAGAGGCCGCCGGGCTGCTCAACGATGCCCGCATGGATGTCATTGCCTGGAACGGCACCTCCGCCAGTTGGATGGGGTTCTCGGCTGATCGCCGATTGTGCGCCGCCATTACCCAAGCCACCGGCGTTCAGGCCACTACCAGCGTGCTGGCACTCAACGAGGTGCTTGAGCGCACCGGGGTGACACGCCTGGGACTGGTGACTCCCTACCTTGACGATATCCAGTCGGCAATCGTGGCCAACTATGCCTCGGAGGGGATCGAGGTGGTGAGCGAGCGGCACCTCAACGACAAGGGGAACTTCTCGTTCTCCGACTATGACGAGCAGACCCTCGCGGAGATGGTTCGCGAAGTCGCCCGTGATGCCCCCCAGGCGATCACCATTCTCTGCACTAACCTACGCGGGGCTGGAATCGTGCCGGCCCTGGAGCGGGAGCTCGGCATTCCGATATATGACTCGGTCAGCGTCACCGTATGGAAAACGCTTGCGCTGGCGGGAGTCGACCCCTCGCGAGTCAAGGGCTGGGGGCAGCTTTTTCAGGACCCGCGCCTAGGCGCCTGACGACACGGATGCTCGATTACCGATGTAACACCCACAACAAAGTCTAAGACGAGGTGACACCATGTCCATCAAGACACCCTTCAAGGCCCTGGCACTCAGCGTTTCGCTCGCGGGCGGCATTGCGGCCGGCGGCTTGGCCCAGGCGGAGACCACGCTGCGTGTGGTTGGCAACTTCTCGGGCAACAAGCTGCACGTGGATGAGGTCGAACGTCCCTTCTTCCAGGAGCTGAATGATCGTGACGACCTGACTGTGGTCTACAACACCATGGACGCCATCGGCGTGGAAGCCGCCGATGCCCTTCGCAACATCCGTTCCGGAGCCTTTGACGTCATGTCGGTGCAGATCGGCATGGCCTCCCGTGACGAGCCTTTCTTCGAGGGCATCGACCTGGCCGGGGTGTCACCGGATCTGGATACCCAGCGTGAGGCTATCGATGCCGTGCGTGATGCCTTCGATTCACGCTTGAAGGAGCGTTTCAACGCCAAGCTGATGACGCTGTGGCCCTTCGGTCCGCAGATGATGTTCTGTAACGGCGATATCGATGACGTCGGTGACCTCTCCGGCAAGAAGGTGCGTGTCTTCACTCCTTCAATGTCCAGGCTGGTAGAAGGGCTCGGTGCGACCCCGGTAACCCTGCAGTTCAGCGAAGTCTATCTGGCGCTGCAGCGTGGCGTGGCTGATTGCGGCGTCACCGCCCCCTCTGCCGGCAACAACGGTAAGTGGCCCGAGGTAACCGATACCTTCGTGCCTCTGCCACTCTCCTACTCGGTCCAGGGCCACTTCATGAATCTGGATACCTGGAACAGCTTCGACGAGTCGCAGCAGCAGGCGCTGACCGAGGCCTTTGCCCGGCTCGAGGAGCAGATGTGGGAGCTGGCCTATGGCGTCAATGACGATGCTATCGCCTGCAATACCGGGCAGGACAGCTGCTCCCGTCATGAGGCCTACGACATGGCGCTGGTGGAGATCGACCCGGCCTCTCGTGAATTGGTGGAGACAATCACCAAGGAAGAGGTCCTCCCCGTGTGGGCCGAGACCTGCAGCCGGCAGTACGAGGGTTGCGTCGAAGTCTGGAACGAGACGGTGGGTAAAGCCGCCGGCATGACCATTTCCGAGTAATGCTGCTAGCGCGCTCCGGACGGCACGGATCGGCCGGGGCGCCTTGGGAGAATCACGATGTCTTCACCGCCCCCCTATCTGTTGGCCAGGCGGCTGGCGCACGGCGCCGCTATATCCGCCGGCTATGCGTCACTCGGTCTCTCTTTGCTGATCACCTTCGAGGTCGTGGCCCGCAAGTTGTTCAACTTCTCGCTGCAAGGCGTCGATGAGATCGGTGGCTACGTGTTGGCCATCGGCGTCTCCTTCAGCTTTGCCTATGCGCTATTGCATCGCGCCCATACTCGAGTCGACGTACTGCTGACACACCTGCCCAGGTGGCTGCAGGCACCGCTTAACGCCCTGGCCATTCTGATGCTGGCGGCCTTCTCGGTCTTCATGCTGTGGCGCGCCGTCGAGACACTCAAGGAAACTCTGGAGTTCGGTAGCCTGGCCAGCACACCGCTGCAGACGCCGTTGTGGATCCCGCAGGGCCTGTGGGTGATCGGGCTTGGCGTCTTCACCGTATTGACGGTGTTGCTGGCCGCTAGAGCGTTGAAGCTATTGGCCACCGGCCAGTTGGCGATGCTGGACCGGGAGTATGGTCCGCGCTCTGCCGATGATGAATTGGATGAGGCTCGCAAGGATTATGGCAGCGGCATCACCGCCGAGCCGGGGAGGGCAGAGTCATGATCGGTGCCTTCGAGGTCATGGTCGGTTTCTTCATCATGCTGGGAATGATGGCGGTCGGTATCCACGTGGCCGTGGCGATCTTCACCATCGCCACCCTGGGTACCCTGATGTACTTGGGTACGCCACTGCTCTACTCCTTCGGCGATACCCTTTGGGGGACCCTCAACGACTTCATCCTGACGGCGATTCCACTTTTCATCCTGCTCGGGGAATTGCTCCTTCGCAGCGGGATTACAGAGCGCATGTACAGTGCACTGTCGGTATGGCTCGACCGCATGCCGGGCGGGCTGCTGCATACCAATATCGGGGCATCCTCGGTCTTCGCTGCCATGTCAGGCTCTTCGGTGGCCACAGCGGCCACCATCGGCACCGTGGCGCTGCCGGCCTTCGCCGAGCGTGGCTACAGCGAGCGTCTGGCGCTCGGCACCCTGGCGGCTGGTGCGACCCTGGGTATCCTGATTCCACCCAGCATCAACATGATCATCTACGGTGCCATCACCAACACCTCCATCGGCAAGCTGTTCATCGCGGGAATACTCCCGGGTGTGGCACTGGCGGGGGCCTTCATGCTGACCATCATGGCGTTCACCCTGCTGCGACCCGGGCTAGTGGGCCAGGCCTCCGAGCGCTCGACCTTTCGTGAGCGGCTTGCCTCGCTGGTGGATCTGCTGCCCCCAGCCTTCGTGTTCGCCATCGTTATCGGCAGCATCTACAGCGGCTGGGCAACGCCCACCGAGGCGGCCGCCCTGGGCGTCATCGCGGCCCTGGGGCTGGCCGCCTGGAACCGCAAGTTGACATGGAAGATGCTGCACGAGTGCTTCCTGTCGATGGCACGCACAACGGCGATGATCATGCTGATCATCGTGGCGGCCTTCTTCCTCAACTATATCGTCGGCATCCTCGGCATTCCTCACACCCTGACCCAGTGGGTCGCCGACCTGGGGCTCTCGCCGCTTGGGCTGATCCTGGCGCTGGTGATCTTCTACTTGGTGCTGGGCTGCTTCCTCGAGACGCTGTCGATGATGATCGCCACCGTGCCCATCGTGGTGCCGATGGTGGTGCAGTTCGGCTTTGACCCGGTGTGGTTCGGCATCTTCCTGGTGATCATGATGGAGATTTCGCTGATCACCCCGCCGATCGGCATGAACCTCTATGTGGTCCAGGGCGTGCGCGGCCGTGGCTCCATCACCGACGTGATGGTCGGCAGCCTGCCTTTCCTGGCCATCATGCTGCTGTTCGTGCTGTTGATCATTCTCTGGCCCGGCCTGGTGATGTGGCTGCCCGAGGCCATGGGCTAGCTTCAGGCAACAACGACAAGGTAATGGACATGACGCGCTTCGATATCCTGATCACCAATGGCCGAATCATCACTGCGGCTGACAGTTACGATGCCGACATCGGCATCAAGGACGGGCGCATCGTCGCCCTGGGCCAGGCCTTGGGGGAGGCCGACGAGATCATAGACGCCGAGGGGCGTTGGGTAATGCCGGGCGGCATCGATGCCCACTGCCATCTGGACCAGCCGCTCGGGGATGGGGCGGTGATGGCCGACGGCTTCCTGACCGGCACTCGCTCGGCGGCGGCGGGAGGCACCACCACGGTGATCCCCTTCGCTGCCCAGCAGAAGGGCCAGAGCCTGCGTGCCGCCGTGGAGGACTACCACCGGCGCAGCGACGGCAAGGCCTTCATCGACTACGCCTTCCACATGATTGTCACCGATCCCACCGAGACGGTACTTAAGGAGGAGCTGCCAGCGCTGATCAACGAGGGTTACAGCTCCTTCAAGATCTACCTGACCTACGACGACCTCAAGCTCAACGATCGCGAGGTGCTCAACGTGCTGGCCATGGCGCGGCGCGAGGGCGGCATGGTGATGGTGCATGCCGAGAACGCCGACTGCATCGCGTACTTGACCGAGTTGCTCGAATCCCAGGGGCAGACGTCGCCGTTCTACCATGGCGTGGCGCATTCGGCGATCGCCGAGCGTGAGGCGACCCACCGGGCCATTTCGCTGGCGGAGCTGATCGATGTCCCGTTGCTGATCGTGCACGTGTCCGGACCCGAGGCCATCGAGCAGATTCGCTGGGCTCAAGGGCGTGGTCTGCGTGTCTATGGCGAGACCTGCCCTCAGTACCTGATGCTGACGGCCTCTGATCTTGACCAGGAAGGCTTCGAGGGAGCCAAGTGCGTGTGCAGCCCACCCCCCCGTGACAAGGCGGCTCAGGAGGCGGTATGGCAGGCACTGGAGAGCGGGGTATTCCAGGTCTTCTCATCCGATCACGCGCCTTTTCGCTTTGACGACCCCCAGGGCAAGAAGCTGCACGGCGAGTCGGCCAGCTTCGAGCACATCCCCAACGGTATCCCGGGGCTCGAGACGCGGCTCTCTATCCTGTTCTCCGAGGGCGTGGTAAAGGAGCGCATCGACCCGACGCGCTTCGTGGCCCTGACTGCGACCAACCCGGCCAAGATCTACGGCCTCTATCCGCAGAAGGGCACCGTCGCCATCGGCAGCGATGCCGACCTGACGCTTTGGGACCCCGCTGCGTGCACCACCATTCGCAATGCCGACCTGCACCACGCCGTCGACTACACCCCCTACGAGGGCGTGGAGCTCACCGGTAAGCCGGTGCTGACGCTGTGCCGGGGACAGGTGGTCTCGAGGGATGGCCGGCCCAGCGGCGAGCCGGGCTATGGCCAGTTCCTCAAGTGCGACAAGCCCCAGCCGGCCCGACCGCGCGGTCGAGCCAAGGGGTTCTGAGGTATGCAGCAGAACACTCTGATGGATATTGCCGCCCAAAAGCCTGCTGGCAGCCTATCTCCCGGGGGACCCGGCAAGACTCATGGTTAAGATGGTCAATGGACACGTGCGTGCCAGCGGGCGTGGGATCGGCGAAGCGCTGCTGTGGCTCGGTGCGTGGGCATTGGATACGAAAGCGTCCCTGATTCGTCTCTGTTGACTCCTGACGTCGGTGCCCGGCCTGACGTGAGAAGCTGATTTTCTGCATGTTTTTTAGTAACCCAAGCCAATGAAATGGCTTGGGTATTTTATTATTCCAAATTAAGTGGAAATATTTTCCATAAATTGTTGACGGCCCGCGGCGAGATGCCTAGCCTTTGTATACAGAAATATTTTTCAAAAATAACAATCCCCTCACAGGAGGAAAGCTCATGACGCGCATGACTGCCGCTGAAGCCGCCGTTCACGTGCTCCGCAAGGAAGGCATCGATGTCGCCTTCGGGGTGCCGGGTGCCGCCATCAATCCCTTCTATGCCGCCATGCGCAAGCTCGGGGGTATCGACCATGTCCTGGCGCGTCATGTTGAGGGGGCCTCGCACATGGCTGAGGGCTACACCCGCGCCCAGCCGGGCAACCTCGGGGTGTGCATCGGCACCTCCGGGCCGGCTGGTACCGATATGATCACGGGCCTGTACTCGGCCATCGCCGATTCCATCCCGATCCTGTGCATTACCGGCCAGGCACCGACCGGCAAGCTGCACAAGGAGGACTTCCAGGCGGTGGACATCAAGGCTATCGCCGGTGCGGTCACCAAGTGGGCCATCACCGTACTGGAGCCGGCTCAGGTGCCGCGCGCCTTCCAGCAGGCCTTCCAGATCATGCGTAGCTCGCGCCCTGGTCCGGTGCTGATCGACCTGCCTATCGATGTGCAGATGACCGAGATCGAGTTCGATCCGGACACCTATGAGCCGCTCCCGGCCTACCGACCTACCGCCAGCCGCGCCCAGATCGAGAAGGCACTGACCATGCTCAACGAGGCTGACAAGCCGCTGCTGGTGGCCGGGGGCGGTATCATCAACGCCGATGCCAGTGAGCTGCTCACCGAATTTGCCGAGATCACCGGCGTGCCGGTCATCCCGACCCTGATGGGTTGGGGTACCATTCCCGACGACCACGAGCTGATGGCGGGCATGGTCGGCTTGCAGACCGCGCACCGTTACGGCAATGCGACCCTGCTCGAGTCCGACTTCGTGATGGGGATCGGCAACCGCTGGGCCAACCGCCACACCGGGGCGCTCGACACCTACACCAAGGGGCGCAAGTTTGTCCATGTGGACATCGAACCGACCCAGATCGGGCGCATCTTCGGGCCGGACTACGGCATCGTCTCCGACGCCAGGGCGGCGCTCGAGCTCTTCGTCGAGGTGGCCAAGGAGTGGCAAGCCGAGGGCCGGCTGAAGGATCGCCGCGACTGGGCCGAGGAGTGCCAGGCGCGCAAGCGCACTCTGCTGCGCAAGACACACTTCGATAACGTGCCGGTCAAGCCGCAGCGCGTCTATGAGGAGATGAACAAGGCGTTCGGCAAGAATACCCGCTATGTCAGCACCATCGGCCTGTCGCAGATCGCCGGTGCCCAGTTCCTGCATGTCTACAAGCCGCGACACTGGATCAACTGCGGCCAGGCGGGCCCGCTGGGCTGGACCATCCCCGCCGCTCTCGGGGTGCGCCGTGCCGACCCGGACACCGAGATCGTTGCGCTCTCCGGCGACTATGATTTCCAGTTCATGGTCGAGGAACTGGCCGTGGGCGCGCAGTTCAACCTGCCTTACCTTCACGTGCTGGTGAACAACTCCTACCTGGGGTTGATCCGCCAGGCCCAGCGCGGCTTCGACATGGACTACCAGGTGCAGTTGTCCTTCGAGAACATCAACTGCCCGGAGATCAACGGCTACGGCGTGGACCATGTCTCCGTGGTCGAGGGTCTGGGCTGCAAGGCGATCCGTGTCACCGAGCCCGACCAGATCGGCCCGGCCTTCGAGCAGGCCCGAAAGCTGATGCAGCAGCACCGCGTGCCGGTGGTCGTCGAGGTGATCCTCGAGCGAGTGACCAACATCTCCATGGGCACCGACCTGGCCGGCATCAACGAGTTCGAGGAACTGGCCGAGAACGTCGCCGACGCGCCCAGCTCCATCGCTGCCCTGCGCTGAGGGCGGCCGCTTCCCGGGCAGCTGGTCGGACCGGCGCCCGGGCGGCACGAGACGTACGCTGATATACACCAGAAGACACCGGGAGATTCACATGGCCAAGTTTGCCGCCAATCTCAGTATGCTGTTTACCGAGGTCGATTTCCTCGACCGCTTCCAGGCTGCCGCCGAGGCCGGCTTCAAGGGTGTGGAGTACCTCTTTCCGTATGATTTCGAAGCCGCCGAGATCAGACAGCGCCTCGACGACAATGGCCTGATCCAGGTGCTGTTCAACCTACCGGCCGGCGACTGGGGTGCTGGCGAGCGCGGCATTGCCTGTCACCCGGACCGCATCGAGGAGTTCCGCGCCGGCGTCGATCGCGCCATCGAGTACGCCCGGGTCCTGGGCAACACTCAGGTCAACTGCCTGGCCGGCATCCAGCCGGAGGGCGTCAGCGACATCGAGGCGCGCAAGACCCTGGTCGAGAACCTGCGCTTCGCCGCAGAGAAACTCGAGGCCGCCGACATCCTGTTGATTGCCGAGCCGATCAACACCCGCGACATCCCGGGCTTCTTCCTCAACCGCACCGAGCAGGCCCTGGCGCTGTTCGACGAGGTGGGCAGCCGAAACCTGAAGCTGCAGTACGACATCTATCACATGCAGATCATGGAAGGGGATCTGGCCCCGACCATCGAGAAACATCTGGATCGCATCGCCCACGTCCAGTTGGCCGACAACCCCGGGCGCCACGAGCCCGGCACCGGCGAGATCAACTATCCCTTTCTGTTCGCGCACCTCGATCGCCTGGGCTATCAGGGTTGGATCGGCTGCGAGTACAAGCCCAGGGCGGGCACCCGAGAGGGACTGGGCTGGCTGAAGAGCGTGCGCTAAGCGCGGTTTTTCGACGAGAGACGAGTAAGGAGAGACATCATGAGCAAGATCGGCTTTATCGGACTGGGCATCATGGGTCGCCCCATGGCGGGTCACCTGCTGGACGCCGGCCATGAGCTGGTGACGGTCAAGCGCGGCACTCTGGACGAGACCCTGGCCTCCAAGGGCATGCAGGAGCTTGCCGATCCCAAGGCGGTCGCCGAGGCCGCCGAAGTGATCATCACCATGGTGCCGGACACCCCGGATGTCGAGGAGGTGCTATTCGGCGAAGGCGGTGTCATCGAAGGCCTGAAGCCTGGCACTCTGGTGATCGACATGAGTTCCATCGCCCCGCTGGCCACCCAGGAGTTCGCCAAGCGCATTCAGGACGCCGGCGGTGAGTACGTCGACGCCCCGGTTTCCGGCGGCGAGGGCGGTGCCATCAATGCCGCCCTGACCATCATGGTCGGCGCCACCCCGGAAGGCTTCGAGCGCGCCCAGCCGCTTCTCGAGATCATGGGCAAGACCATCACCCACATCGGTGACCAGGGCGCCGGCCAGACCTGCAAGGTGGCCAACCAGATCGTCGTGGCCCTGACCATCGAGGCCGTTTCCGAGGGCCTGCTCTTCGCCTCCCGCGCGGGTGCCGACGTGGCCAAGGTCCGCGAGTCCTTGCTCGGCGGCCTGGCGCAGTCGAAGATCCTCGACGTGCATGGCGAGCGCATGATCAACCGTACCTTCGATCCGGGCTTCAAGATTCGCCTGCACCAGAAGGATCTCAACCTGGCACTGGAGGGCGCGCGTAGCCTCAACCTTGCGCTGCCCGGTACCGCCAATGCCCAGCAGCTGTTCCAGGCCTGTGCCGCCCACGGTGGCGCCGACTGGGATCATGCCGGCATCCTGCGGGCCCTGGAGGCACTGGCCGAGCATGAGGTAGGTCAGTCGTGAGTCTGCCCACCGGCTCACAAGAGCCGGTGAGCGACAGGGAGGTGACTGCTCCCTGACGGCAGGCGTCGGGTCGTCGCCTGCCTGATCGCCGCTGGCGATCCTTGCCCGGTGGTGGGTTCCCCCTGAAGTACCCTCCCGTCACCGGGCCTTTTCCGTGAAGGAGACTTCCCATGAAGACACCCAGTCCTTTGGTCACTGATGGCCCGTACGATACGCCGCGTGCCTGGCTCCGGCACTTGG
Source organism: Pseudomonadota bacterium (assembly GCA_051751285.1). Classification (GTDB taxonomy): domain Bacteria; phylum Pseudomonadota; class Gammaproteobacteria; order Pseudomonadales; family Halomonadaceae; genus Halomonas. The sequence goes on from JBNJKT010000011.1 coordinate 59,253, forward strand.
CGGACACCGCGATCGCCGCTGTCCATCCCGATACGCTTCTGCCCGACAGGCTCCCGGAACCGCCGCCTGGACGAACCGTGGTGGTGGGGGCCGGCAAGGCGGCAGCCGCCATGGCAGCCGCCCTGGAACGTGCCTGGCAGGAACACCAACCCGAAGCGCGGCTGTCCGGTCTGGTAGTGACTCGCTACGGCCATGGTCCACAAGGGCTGGACGCCGAGTGTCGTCATGTCGAGGTTCTCGAGGCCGCCCATCCCATGCCCGACGATCTGAGCGAAAAGGCCGCCCGCCGCATGCTCGAGGCCGTCGAGGACCTGGGCGAGGACGATCTGGTCATCGCTCTGATCTCCGGCGGCGGCTCGGCGCTGATGACCCTGCCGGCGCCCGGCGTGACGCTGGCCGAGAAGCAGGCCATCAACAAGGCGCTGCTGAGAAGTGGCGCGCCCATCCGCGAGATCAATACCGTCCGCCGGCACCTGTCGGCCATCAAGGGCGGGCGCCTGGCCGCGGCCGCTCATCCGGCTCGGGTGCTGACCTGGCTGATCTCGGATGTGCCCGGTGACGCAGCTTCCCTGGTCGCTTCGGGGCCGACCCTGCCGGATGCCACGACGCCCGGCGACGCTCTGGCGATCCTCGAACACCGTGGCATCGCGGTGTCTGAGGGGGTCCGCCGCCATCTGCTAGCCGATACCTCGGCCCCGCATCCCGGTGAGCTGGCTTTCGCCCGCGACGAGAACGAGATCCTCGCCCGAGCCCGGGATGCTCTCGAGGCGGCCCGGCTCGCCGCCGAGGCCGAGGGTATAGAAGTGCGCCTGCTTGGCGATGACCTGGAAGGCGAGGCACGGGAACTGGGGCGCGCCCAGGGGAACCTGGCTCTGAGCGCCCGCGAGGAGGGCCGAGTCCCGCTGCTGCTGCTCTCGGGTGGCGAGACCAGCGTCACCGTGCAGGGTGACGGCCGCGGCGGGCGCAATGTGGAGTACCTGCTGGGGCTCTTCGAGACCCTGCGCGGAGCCGAGGGTATCCATGCGTTGGCCATCGACACCGACGGCATCGACGGCTCAGAGGACAATGCCGGGGCGCTGTTCTCACCCGATGACTGGGCCCTTGCCCGGACTCGGGGCCTCGACCCCGTCGACTACCTGTCACGCAACGACGCCTATACGTTCTTTCAGGCTCTGGACGACTTGATCGTCACCGGGCCGACACGGACCAACGTCAACGATTTCCGTGCCATCCTGGTCCTGCCGAGGACCCCATGATCCCCACCGTCGCACCAGGATCGTCGCCACCCTGGGCCAGCCGGCGGCCTTGAGGCGTCCTGGAAGCGATCCTCGACGCGACCCCGGCACATCGCCGTGCCAGAGACATGAATCCTGTATACAATGAATGGGTTTGATGTAGTCATTCCGCTCGCGGGGTGAGACGCTGGCGGCGGGAATACGCAGGGGGCAGTTCATGCACGAATGGCAGGAGGAGGTGCTGGCCGAGGTCAGGGCCGGGAGTCGCATCAGCGACCGGGATATCGTCGACAAGGTGCGCCGGGCGGTGCTGATGCAGCGCCTGCCGCCCGGCACCCGACTGCCGGAGGTGACCCTCGGCGAGGTCTTCGGGGTGAGTCGCTCGGTGGTGCGCAAGGCCCTGACCCGGCTGGCCTCCGAGCACGTGGTGGACCAGCGTCCCAACCAGGTGGCGCGAGTCCGCGCGCCGAGCATCGAGGAGACCCGCGAGACCTTCGCGGCTCGCCGGCTAGTCGAGGGGGAGGTGGCCTCGCTGCTGGCGGGCCGCCTCGATGCAGCCTCGCGGGATCGGCTGGCGGCAGAGACGCGGGGCGAGATCGAGGCCCACGGGCGGGGAGACGAGCCGGCCCGCATCGAGCACTCCCTGGCCCTCCATCACCTGCTGGCGGAGCTCTCGCCCAACCGCGTGCTGGGGGCCATGCTGACCGACCTGATCCTGCGCACCTCCATTGTCATCGCCCTCTACAAGCGGGCGAACCTGGCCTCCTGCTTCCTGGAGGGCGATCACACGACGCTGCTGGCGGCGCTGGAGCAGGGCGATGCCGAGGTGGCCCGGGAGGGCATCCGGCACCACCTGGAGAGCCTCGAGGCGCTGCTGGACCTGAGTCCCCGCGAGGCGAGCATCGACCTGAAGGCGATCCTCGGGCGTTCCCGGGAACAGGCCTGATCCGCATCAAGGCCGGGTCGAGTTCCTCGGCCTCGCCTTGTCCCACGGGGCGCGCCTGGTCGACAATGCAGCGACTCTAATCGCCTTTCGGGAATCTTGCATGTTCTCTCCCCTGCGCTGGGCCCTCCTCGCCTGGCTCGCCCTGTCGGCGCCTGTGGCCCTGGCTGAAGTGCCTACCGTGGCGGCGGCTTCGGATCTTCAGTTCGCCCTCACCGAGGCCGCCGAGCGCTTCACGGACGAGGCCGGACGGGAGCTGCGCCTGAATTTCGGCTCCTCCGGCAATTTCAAGCGCCAGATCCGACAGGGCGCCCCCTTCGAGCTCTACCTGTCCGCGGACGAGGCGTATGTGCTCGCCCTCCACGAGGCGGGGTGGACCGAGGATGAGGGGGTGGTCTACGCCGTGGGTCGGCTGGCGTGGCTGCAGCGTCCCGGCAGTGGCGAACTGCCGGATATGGCGGACTCGATGGCCGGCGTGCGCGAGGCCATCGATGTCCATCGGGCCGGGCAGGGCAGGCCGCGTATCGCCCTGGCCAACCCCGAGCATGCCCCCTACGGCGTGGCGGCTCGCCAGGTCCTCGACCATGTCGGTCTCTGGGAAGACTCTGAACCGCTGCGCATCCTCGGCGAAAATGTCTCCCAGGCCGCACAGTTCGCCCTGGCAGACGAGGCCCGCGGCGGGCTGGTGGCCTGGTCACTGGCACTTGCGCCGCCGCTAGCCGCGCGTAGCGAGCAGGTACTGATCCCCGAGGAGTGGCATGCCCCGCTGGTCCAGCGCATGGCGCTGATCGAGGGGGCAGGCGAGACCGCTCGGGCCTTCTACGCCTGGCTCCAGCAGCCAGCGGCCCGGCAGATCCTGGCGGCTTACGGTTTCCGCTTGCCAGACCAGGGCAACCCCCGCTGATGGACTGGACGGCGCTCTCGGTCTCGCTGCGTCTGGCGGGGCTGACCTGCCTGCTGCTGCTGCCGCTGGGACTCTGGCTGGGGCGCACCCTGGCGCTCTCGCGCTTTCGCGGCAAGCCGCTGTGCGAGGCGCTCGTGGCGCTTCCGCTGGTGATGCCGCCGACGGTGCTGGGCTTCTACCTCATGCAGGCCTTCGGCGTGGAGGCGCCCTTCGGCACTTTCTGGCAGTCGCTGACCGGCAGCGGGCTCAACTTCACCTTCACCGGCATCCTGATCGCCTCGCTGGTGGCCAACCTGCCCTTCGCCGTGCAGCCGATCCAGCGCGCCTTCGAGACGATTCCGCCGAATCTGCGCGAGGCCGCCTGGTGCAGCGGCCTCTCTCCCGCCCGTACGCTGTGGCGTATCGAGCTGCCGCTGGTGTGGCCGGGTCTGATCTCGGCCCTGGCGCTGACCTTTGCCCATACCCTCGGCGAGTTCGGCGTGATCCTGATGGTCGGCGGTGCGATCGATGGGGAGACGCGCACCCTGGCCATCGCCATCTACGACCGGGTCCAGGCCTTCGATGAGTCCGGGGCCGCCATCATGTCGGCCATGCTGCTGCTGATCTCCTTCCTGACCATCGGAGTGGTCTACGGCCTGGCAGGACGCCGGAGGTGGCGCCGTGGCTGAGCCGGATCTGCCCTTGAGCCAGGCTCGCCTGACGGTGCAACTGCAGCAGGCCGGACCGATCCCGCTGGACGCCCACTTCCACTGCGACGCCGGCGAGCTGCTGGCCCTGGTGGGTCCCTCGGGGAGCGGCAAGACCACCCTGCTGCGTGCCATTGCCGGGCTCTACCGACCGGCGCGGGGCATGATCCACTGTGCCGGCGAGACCTGGTTCGATGCCGAGGCAAGGCGCTCGCTGCGTCCGCAGCAGCGTCGCGTGGGACTGGTGTTCCAGGACTATGCACTCTTCCCGCACCTCGATGCGCGCGCCAATGTCATGGTGGCCCTGGAGCATCTGCCCGCCGTCGAGCGCGTCCAGGCCGCCGAGCAGTGGCTGGTGCGAGTGCGCCTCGAGGGCCTTGCCGACCGGCTGCCGTCCGAGCTCTCCGGCGGCCAGCGTCAGCGAGTCGCCCTGGCCCGAGCGCTGGCCAGGAGCCCGCGGGTGCTGCTGCTGGACGAGCCCTTCTCGGCCGTGGACCAGGTGACCCGCCGGCGCCTGCAGCGCGAACTTGCCCTGCTGCGCGAGGAGATCCGGATCCCCATCGTGCTGGTCACTCACGACCTGGACGAGGCCGCTGCCCTGGCTGACCGGCTCTGTGTACTGCACGCTGGCCGCAGCCTGCAGCAGGCACCGGCCGAGCAGCTCTTCCGCCGGCCGGCCAGCCCCGAGGTGGCGCGGCTGCTCGACCGTCACAATGTGTTCACCGGCACGGTGGTAGCCGAGGAGGGGGGGCGCCGCCTGCAATGGGGGCCCTGGCGCCTGGAGGTGACGGAGGGCCTGGCGGCAATGAGGCCTGGCCAGCGCCTCAGCTGGTACCTTCCGCCCTCGGACGTGGTTCTCCATCGTCGCGGCCGCCCTTCACGGGGGGAGCGTGAGAATCCGGTCGAGGGCAGAGTGGTGGAGATGGCGGTGCTGGGCGGCATCACCTCCGTGGCACTGGCCTTCGACCACTGCGACGATACCCTGCGATTCGAGCTTTCCACTCATGCCGCGCGCCGCAACGGCCTGGCTCGTGGCGAGACCGTTGGGGTCTCGCTGCTGGCTGCCGGGATCCATCTGATGCCTTGAGTCCGTATTCCCTATTTCGAATTGTCCAATCGCTGAGGAAACCGCCATGAACACCACCCGACGCCATCTGCTGCTGGGCCTGGCCCTGCTGCCCGCCGTCTACCTGCTGCCGCGGGTCCTGCCGGCCGCCGGATCAGACTCGGGGCCGGATCTTGAGCCTCAGACCCTCGAGACGGTTTCCCTGGTGATCCACGGTGGGCAGGGTCCACACCGGCTCGAGGTGGAGGTGGCCCGCACCATTCCCGAGCGTAGCCGAGGCCTGATGGAGCGTGACCACCTGGCCGAGCAGTCGGGCATGCTGTTCCTCTATGATCGCCCCCAGTCCTCGCGCAATGGCTTCTGGATGTATCGCACGCGGATTCCGCTGGATATTGCCTTCATCGACGAGGCGGGTCGTATTGCCGAGATTCACCGCATGACCCCCTGCAAGGCTGCCCAGGCGGGGGAGTGCCCGGTGACGCGCCCTTCGGTGCCGTACCGTGCGGCCCTTGAGGTCAATGCCGGCGCCTTCGAGGCGATGGGCGTGGCCGCGGGCGACTGTGTCAGCTGGCCGGGAGACGGCGGGCTCTGCGCAGCAGCACCGGCCCAATGAATCAGCCCGCGGGGCGTCGCGAACCGAGGCGCAGCACGATCAGCGCCAAACCGGCGATGACCAGCCCGCCCCCGCCGAGCTTGTGGGGCCCCAGGCTGTCGCCCATCAGTGCCGCCCCCAGCAGCACGGCCAGCACCGGCATCAGCAGGGTCAGCGGCACCACCCGGTTGACCGGGTGGCGACGCAGCAGGCCGTACCACAGGCCGTAGGCCACGATGGACGACATCACGGCGGTGTAGAAGACCGCCCCCCAGCCGGCCCAGCCGGCCTCGGCCAGTGCCTGCCACTGGCCCTGCTCGAACCACCAGGAGCCCAGCGCCACCTGGGGGGTGGCGAACAGCGCCACCCAACCGGCCAGTGCCATGGGCGAGACGTCGGGGCCTCGCTTGATCAGCAGTTGAGAGACGGCCCAGCCCAGGGCGCTGGTCAACAGCAGGATCGTCGGCAGTGGCGAGGGGAGGGTGGGTCCACCGGCGAGCACCGCGACCCCGGCGAAGGAGAGCACGAGGCCGGCCAGCCGCCGGGGACCAAGGCGCTCGCGGAGGAAAACCACGGCGAGCAGGGTGGCGAAGGGTGTCCCCATCTGCACCAGCAGTGCGCCGGTGCCGGCCTCGGCCTGGCCCAGGCCGATGAACAGCAGGGCGAAATGCAGCGAGCCGAAGGTCACCGAGAGCAGCAGCAGGAAGGGCAACTGGTGTCGCGCCACCGGATGGAAGGGCACCAGCAGTCCTGCCACCAGGGCGAAGCGCAGCGTGGTCAGCAGCAGTGGTGGCAGTTCGGCCACCCCGAGCTTGATGACGATGATGTTCAGCGCCCAGATGACGATGACGGCAAGGCCCAGGGCCAGGTCACGAAGCGGCACAGCGCCTCCTCGGGGCGGAAGGGAAAAAAGCGGTACAGCATAGCAATTGCGTTGAACCCGAGGACAGGGCAGGACAACGTGCCGTCTTGCATGAACATGGGATGACAGGGCATCTTGAGGTTCGCGGCGTCGATGGACGCCTCAACAACGCTAACGGTCAGGCCGCAGCAGACCTGCCCAAGCCCGACATTGCAAGGACACGCCATGAACTCATCTCGTCAATTGACCCGGCTGGCTGCCGTTCTGGCCGGCGCCGCCGTCGTTTCCCTCTCGCTGTCCGCGCAGGCCCGCGAGCTATCCGTCTCTACCGTTCTCTCCGACGCCTTTCCCTGGGGTCAGGCCGCCGAGAAGTGGGCCGAACTGGTCGCCGAGCGTTCCGACGGCGAACTGACCCTGCGGGTCTACCCCAATTCCCAACTGGTCAACGGTGACCAGACCCGGGAATTCTCGGCCATGCGCTCGGGTCTGATCGATGCCGCCGTGGGCTCGACCATCAACTGGTCGCCTCAGGTGCCGGAGCTCAACCTCTTCTCGCTGCCCTTCTTCATGGCCGATCTGGACGCAGTGGATGCGGTGACCGGCGGCGCGGCCGGCGAGATGGTCTTCGATGCCATCGAGTCCCGCGGCGTGGTGCCCCTGGCCTGGGGCGAGAACGGGTTCCGTCAGCTTTCCAATTCGCAGGGGCCCATCGACGCGCCCGAGGACCTTGAGGGTCTGAAGATTCGCGTGGTGGGCTCGCCGCTGTTCCAGGATACCTTCACGGCCCTGGGCGCCAATCCCACTCAGATGAGCTGGGCCGACGCCAAGCCGGCACTGACCACCGGGGCGGTGGATGGCCAGGAGAACCCGCTCTCGGTCTTCGACGTGGCGCGCATCGACCAGGTGGGACAGGAGTACCTGACCCTGTGGAACTACATGAACGACCCTCTGGTGTTCGCGGTGAATCAGCAGGTCTGGAGTTCTCTCTCCGAAGCGGAGCGTACCCTGCTGCGGGAAGCCGCCGAGGAAGCCGGTGCCTGGGAGATCGAGATGACCCGCGAGCAGGAGCCCGAGCGCCTGGCGGCGATCAAGGAGCGCGGCGTCACGGTCACCGAACTTGACGAAACCCAGCACGAGGCCTTCGTTGCGGCCACCGAGAGCGTCCACGACGAGTGGGTGCCGCGCATCGGCAGCGAGATTGTCGAGGCGGCCCGCGCCGACATGCAGGGCGAGTGAGCTCCCTGAGCGAGCGTGCCATCGGCCCCTTAGCGGGGCCGATGGCGTCTTGAACCCCATCACGCCGCGACACCCATGAAACGTCCCGACGCAAGACTCGAGCGCCTGCTGGCAACCCTGGCGATCCTGATCATCGGCCTGATCAGCCTGGCCAATGTGCTGGTGCGCTATAGCACCGATGTCTCCTTCGCTTTCACCGAGGAGTTCTCGGTGTTCCTGCTGGTGGTGCTGACCTTTGCCGGCGCCTCGGTGGCGCTGCGCCGCAACGGCCATATCCGCATCGCGCTGCTGGAGCGTGCCCTGCCCGGGGCCGCGCGCAAGGTGCTGATCCTCTTCCAGGGAGGCTGCGGGCTCGTCGTGCTGGGGCTGATCACCTGGTTCGGCGCGCGGATGACCTGGCAGGAGTTCCAGTGGGGCTCGCTATCCCCGGGGCTGGGGGTGCCTCAGTGGTGGTATCTCGGCTGGCTGCCGCTGCTCTCGGCACTGATGCTGCTGCGCCAGGTGCAGCAGACCCGCGATCGCCTGCGCGGGAGGCTCGAGGATGAGTCCTGACCTCTGGATGCTGCTGGCCTTCGCCGGGCTGCTGATCGCCGGGGTACCGGTGGCCTTCTCGCTGGGCCTGGCCGGGGCCGCGGGGATTCTGGCCGGCCTGTCGCCGACCATGCTGGCGACCCTCGGCACCAACACCTACAACAGCATCGCCAAGTATCCGCTGATCGCCATCCCGCTGTTCATCCTCACCGGCCTGATCTTCGAGCGAGCCGGCGTGGCGGCACGGCTGGTGCGCTTCGCCCAGGCACTGATCGGGCCGCGCCACGGCGGCCTGGCCCTGGTGGCGGTGCTGGTCTGCATGATCATGGGCGGGATGAGCGGCTCGGGCCCCGCGGATGCCGCCGCGGTGGCCATGGTAATGCTGCCGAGCATGACGAAGGCCGGTTACCCCAGGCCCTTCTCGGCGACGCTGATCGCCGCCTCGGCCTCCACGGCGATCCTGATCCCGCCGTCAGTGGCGCTGATCCTCTACTCCATCGTGGTCCCTGGGGTGGATCTTCGCGCGTTGTTCGCCGCGGGGCTGTTCCCTGGCATTCTAGCCGGGCTGGCGCTGCTGGGGCCGGCGTTGCTGGTTTCCCGTCACTATGGTTGGGAAGGGAGCACGCCAACGGAGAGGGCAGAGCTTCCGCGGGTGGGCGAGAGCTTTCGGCAGGCGCTGCCGGCACTGTTTGCCCCGGTGCTGATCCTTGGCGGGCTGCGCAGTGGGCTCTTCACGCCTACCGAGGCGGCCGTGGTGGCGGTCGCCTATGGCGCCCTGGTGGGCCTCTTCCTGACGCGGGAAATGAGCTGGCGAGACCTCTGGGAGCTGCTCGGCGAGGCGGCGGTAATCTCGGGTGTGGTGATGCTGATCATCGCCCTGGCCGGCATCTTCGCCTGGGCCGGTACCATGCTCGGTACCTTCCGCCACCTGGCGGAGTGGGTCATCGGGCTTTCCGACAGTGGCCCCCTGCTGCTGGTGCTGATCATGCTGGCGGTGCTGGTGGCCGGCATGCTGCTGGATGCCATCTCCATCTACCTGATCATGATGCCGATCCTCATCCCGGTCATGCAGCACTTCGGCTGGAACCCGGTGTGGTTCGGCATCCTTCTGGCAATGAACATTGCCATCGGCCAGTTCACCCCGCCGGTCGCGGTGAACCTGATGGTGACCACGGAAGTGGCGAAGGTCCGCCTGGAGCAGACCGTCGGTTGGGCGCTGTTGTTCGTGGCAGCCATGGCGAGCGCCCTGCTGCTGGTGGCCGTGTTCCCCGAGATTGCCCTCTGGTTGCCGCGAGTGCTGGGTTACAACCTCGGTTAGCAATCCTTACTCTTGGCCGCTCTCCAGGGATTCCAGGATGCGCTGATGGAGCGCGGTGCTGTCGGCATCGAAGAGTACGAAGCGGACAAGCTCGATATTCGGGCAGTCGGGCAGTGTCTTCAGCACCGTGGCGAGCGCTACGCGTGCGGCTTCGGTGGGTGGGTAGCCGAAGGCCCCGGATGATATCGCCGGGAAGGCAATGGAGCGGATGCCCTCGCGCTCGGCCAGCTCCAGGGCGTGGCGATAGCAGGCGGCCAGCAACTCGTCCGCAGGTTCGTCGATGCCGTAGACCGGCCCCAGGCAGTGGATGACATGGTCATTGGGCAGCTCATGGGCGCTGGAGATCACCGCTTGGCCAGGCCGAATCGGTGCCATCGGGCGGCACTCCTCGGCGAGCCCGGGGCCTGCAGCGCGATGTAGGGCGCCGGCCACGCCCCCGCCCGAACGCAGCTCTGCATTAGCGGCGTTGACCACGGCGTCGATGTCGGATTGTTGGGCGATATCACCCTGAACGCATTCGATGGTGGCCATCTCGCAACCCTCCTGTTGGCTGATATGGTTCAGTCTGGTCGCCAGAGCGGAAGGACTTCAAGATCATCGCGCCGATCCCGGGCCAGCGGAAGACGCTCGCGGGCGTCTCTTACCGTCTCCTTGTCCAGGGTCAACCAGTGCCACTGCTCGTCGCTACCGAAGGTGAGGGGAGGATGGTCGTCGTCCACCAGCGGCGGGGAGAACAGCGACTGGCCCCAGGCCTCTCCGGCACGGTTGAGGCTCAGCCAGTAGAGCTGGTTCTCCATGGCACGCGTGATGGCGAAGGCGTGCCAGCTGGCGAAGCTGAAGTCCCGGGTGAAGGCCACCGGATGCAGGATCAACTCGACGCCTTCCCTGGCCAGACGCCTGGCCAGTTCCGGGAAGCGCAGGTCGTAGCAGATCATCACCCCGACCCGCCAGCCGGCGACCTCGGTGACCAGCAGCCGCTCGCCCGGCGAGAAGTGGGCAGCCTCGCCCGAGGCGCCGAACTGGGCGCAGTGAAGCTTGTCGTAGACGCCGGCCAGGCGACCGTCGGGGCCGACCAGCACCTGACTGATATGGCGCCGGCCATCGGCATATCGCGCCACGCCGAAGGCGATGGTGGTGCCGAGTTCCCGTGCCAGGTCGGCAAAGGTCATGACGACAGGCCCGTGTAGGTCGTCGTCCAGGGCCTCCAGGCAGGTGAAGGCGTCATCCCCGTACTCCTGGGCGGCCAGTTCCGGCAGCACGATCAGGTCGGGGGTTTCCCGAGCGCAGGCGCCCCGTATCCGCTCGGCAACACGGTCCAGATGGCCGAGCTGTTCCTCGCGACCGCGGGTGCGGGGGATGGCGATCTGGCCGGCAAGTAGCTGCATGCGGGCTCCTGAAACGTGTGACATTCGCTGTAATCAGACACACAGTCGTCGGGAAGGTTGTCATAGTGCCAGAGGAAGTATTCTGCGTGAGAATTGGCGGCGAAAATTAACGCACACTCAACGTGCTGTGGGGTCTAGACTCATCGTATGGAAAAAGGCCTCATCATATGACCGCTTTTTTCGCTAAAGTAGGAGAGGGCGGCCAAGCCGCCGGCGGTCGCGTTACGGGGCTGCCATATCGGAACCCGTTTGTTGAAAATAAAGAGGTGTGTCCATGAAACGCCATGCATTCTCTGCTGCTGCCTTCACCGGCACGATTCTGGGGGCCGCGATGTTCGCTTCGCCGGCCATGGCCCAGGATGAAGAGAAATTCATCACCATCGGTACCGGTGGCCAGACCGGCGTCTACTACGTGGTTGGCCAATCGATCTGTCGCCTGGTCAACCGCCTGGAAGAGTCCGACATCAAGTGCAACGCGCCCTCCACCGGCGGTTCTGTGGCCAACATCAACGGTATCAAGTCCGGCCAGTTGGACATGGGGGTTGCCCAGTCCGACGTTCAGTACCAGGCCTACAATGGCACCGGTAACTTCGAGGGAGATGCCTTCGAGGAGTTGCGTGCCGTCTTCCGTGTCCATGGCGAGCCTTTGACGCTGCTGGCCCGCGCCGACTCGGGTATCGAGGTACTTGACGACCTGGAAGGCAAGCGAGTCAATATCGGCAACCCGGGATCCGGCCAGCGCAACACCATGGAAGTGGTGATGGAGGCCAAGGGCTGGACCGAGGACACCTTTGCGCTGGCATCCCAGCTGGATGCTGCCGAACAGGCCGCGGCCCTGGCCGATAACAACGTCGACGCCATGGTCTATGTCGTGGGTCACCCCAACGGTTCCATCCAGGAGGCCACGACTACCGTCGATTCGCGCCTGATCCCGATGAATGACGAGGATATCGACAGCATCGTCGAGGAGTATCCCTACTACTCCAAGTCCACCATCGCCGGCGGCCTCTACAAGGGCAACCCGGACCCGGTGGATACCTTCGGTGTGGCCGCGACCTTTGTGACCACCGCCGAGGCCGACGAGGAAATCATCTACCAGACCGTCAAGGCGGTGTTCGACAATTTCGATCGCTTCAAGCGCCTGCATCCGGCTTTCGAGAATCTCGAACAGGAAGAGATGGTCTCTTCCGGGCTCTCCGCCCCGCTGCATGAAGGTGCGGCTCGCTACTATCGCGAGCAGGGCTGGATCGAGTAACGCGGCTCGACTGAGGTGAGCACACCTCGGTGAACAATGCGCGGTCACCCGAGGGGGCCGCGTATTCTGTTTGGGATGCAGCATGGCATCGCCATAGGGACTTCCAGGTCAAACGTTACAGAGCAGGGCTCGCTTATGACTGAGGATAACAAGAGGACCTCGGGATCGGAGGTCGATCTCGAGGATATGGTCGCCTCGACCGACTCGGGGGCCCGCAAGCCGGCCGGCATGCCCGGGAAGCTATTGGTTAGCATCGCGGCTGCCTGGTCGCTCTTCCAGCTGTGGATCGCTTCCCCGGTGCCGTTCATGCTGGGTTTCGGGGTGTTCAGTGCCACCGAATCCCGTTCCATCCACCTGGCCTTCGCGCTCTTCCTGGCCTATATGGCCTATCCGGCCCTCAAGCGGTCGCCTCGAGACCGCATCCCTGTCCAGGACTGGGTCCTGGCGGCGGCGGCGGCCTTCTGTGGCGCCTACATGTTCATGTTCTACGAGCAGCTATCCCAGCGCCCCGGTGCGCCGATCCTGCAGGATGTGATCATCGGGGTGGCGGGTATCCTGCTGCTGCTCGAGGCCACCCGACGAGCCCTTGGGCCGCCGCTGATGATCGTGGCGTCGGTATTCCTTCTCTATAGCCTGGCCGGACCCTGGATGCCCGGTATTCTCTCGCATGGTGGAGTCAGCCTTTACGGCTTGATCAACCACCAGTGGTTGACCACGCAGGGGGTCTTCGGCATTGCGCTAGGGGTCTCGACCAGCTTCGTCTTCCTGTTCGTGCTCTTCGGTGCCCTGCTCGACAAGGCCGGCGCCGGCAACTACTTCATCAAGGTCGCCTTCTCGCTGCTGGGTCACTATCGCGGGGGGCCGGCCAAGGCCGCTGTGGTGGCCTCGGGCATGACCGGCCTGATATCCGGCTCCTCCATCGCCAATGTGGTCACCACTGGCACCTTTACCGTACCGATGATGAAACGGGTCGGCTTCTCCGCCGAGAAGGCTGGTGCGGTCGAGGTTTCGTCCTCGGTCAACGGCCAGATCATGCCGCCGGTCATGGGCGCCGCGGCCTTCCTGATGGTCGAGTATGTGGGCATCTCCTATGTGGAGGTGATCAAGCACGCCTTCCTGCCGGCGCTGATCTCCTATATCGCCCTGATCTACATCGTCCATCTCGAGGCCCTCAAGGCCGACCTGCAGGGGCTGGAGAGCAGCAATCCGCCCAAGCCCCTGGTGCGCAAGGTGATCGGCTTCCTCGGCGGTCTGCTGCTGATGATGATCACCGCCCTGGCGGTCTACTACGGCCTGGGCTGGCTCAAGCCGGTGCTCGGCGGTGCGACTCCTTGGGTGGTCGCGGTCGCGTTGACGGTGGTCTATGTCGTGCTACTCAAGCTGGCAGCGGGCTACCCCGAACTGGAACTCGACGATCCTGATACCCCGATCTACAAGCTCCCCGAGACCCGGCCCACGGTACTGGTCGGTCTGCAGTACATCCTGCCGGTGATCGTGCTGATCTGGTGTCTGATGGTAGAGCGCCTCTCGCCGGGGCTGTCGGCCTTCTGGGCCACGGTGTTCATGGTCTTCATCATCCTCACCCAGCGGCCCATCACCTCGATCTTCCGCAACCGCAGCGACATGGCCGCCGACCTTCGCGAAGGCGCGCTGGACCTGTGGAACGGCCTGGTCACCGGTGCCCGCAACATGATCGGCATCGGCATCGCCACGGCCACCGCCGGCATCATCGTCGGGGCCGTATCGCAGACCGGCGTGGGGCTGGTATTGGCCGAGGTGGTGGAAACCCTGGCCATGGGCAACCTGATGCTGATCCTGTTGCTCACCGCGGTACTCAGCCTGATCCTCGGCATGGGCCTGCCCACCACGGCCAACTACATCGTGGTCTCGGCGCTGCTGGCACCGGTCATTGTCAACCTCGGGGCAGAGAACGGCTTGCTGGTGCCACTGATCGCTGTGCACCTGTTCGTGTTCTACTTCGGCATCATGGCCGACGTCACGCCCCCGGTGGGGCTGGCCTCTTTCGCGGCGGCGGCGGTGTCCGGCGGCGATCCGATCCGTACCGGCTTCCAGGCGTTCTATTACAGCCTGCGCACCGCAGCCCTGCCGTTCCTGTTCATCTTCAACACCGACCTGCTGCTGATCGATGTCTCTTTCCTCCAGGGCATCGTGATCTTCGTGGTGTCGACCATCGCCATGTTGATCTTCGCCGCGGCGACCCAGGGCTTCATGCTGGCCCGCAACCGCTGGTACGAGTCGATCGTGCTTCTGCTGATCGCGTTCACGCTGTTCCGGCCCGGGTTCTGGATGGACATGATCCACGACCCCTACCAGTCCGTGCCGCCGTCGCAGTTCGTCGAGGCGCTGGGCGATGTCGATGAAGACGCCACTCTGCGCTTGCAGATTGCAGGTGTGGATGCCTATGGCGATCCCATGACCACCTACATGCAGTTGCCGGTACCGGAGGGCGAGACGGGCGAAGAGCGCCTTGAGAACCTTGGACTGGAACTGTTGATCGAGGACGATCGGGCGGTGGTCGACATGGTGGCCTACGGCAGCCAGGCCGCGAACATGGGCTTCGACTTCGACCAGGAGATCATTGAAGTACTGGCCCCGGTGGATCGCTGGACCAAGGAGCTGATGTGGATTCCGGCCTTCCTGGTGTTCGGTCTGATCGTAGTGATGCAGCGCCGGCGGCGCGATCGTAGCGCCGCCGCGGCGTCAGCCTGAAGGAGAGAGCGTCATGTACCAGAAGATCTTGTTACCAGTGGATCTCAATGAGGAGGCGTCATGGGAAAAGGCGCTGCCGACGGCGGTGGCGCTGTGCCGGAGCTTCGGCGCCTCCCTGCATGTGGTGACGGTGCTGCCGGACTACCGCATGCCGCTGGTGGGTTCCTACTTTCCCAAGGACTTCGCCAAGAAGGCCCATGAGGCGATCTCGGATGCTCAGCACGAGTTCATTCGCGACCACGTGCCCGAGGACATCACGGCCCAGAGCGTGATTGTCGATGGCTCCCCCTGGGAAGCCATCATCAAGGCGGCGAAGAAGCTCGAGGTGGATCTGATCGTCATGGCATCCCACAACAAGCGCAAGTTTACCGACTATGTACTCGGCCCCAACGCCGAGCACGTGGTGCACCACACCAAGATGTCGGTGATGATCGTGCGCTGAGTGGTAGTAACGTCCTCAGTCGTACGCTGAGGGAACAGCACCCCGCGACCGCCTCCCTTTGATGGAGGCGGTTGCGCGTGGGCTCGTGGTTGGACGTCCTGCTGTTATTGATGCTGGACAAGGCGTTGGGGTGAAGCCCGCGCCACCAGAATATTCTGCAGGGTGTCCTGAGAGGGCAGACACTCTGCGATTTGAGTTGCCGTCGGCTACATTAATCAGGTATTAAGAGATGTAGGGTGCATGATGGCCGTGTGCCGGGATGTAGTCTTGAAGCGGCCCGGCAGCACCGGGATTCAACAAGCGGTAAACAGGGGTGTGACCATGAATGCAGCAACAACAAGAGAGCATGGCAAGGGTGCTGCGCCCAATGTCAAGATCAGCATCCGGTCGGTGGGCATGGACAAGCCGCGTGCCTGGCTGGCCGCCGGGTTCGAGGATTTTCGCCAGGCCATGGCGGTCAGTCTGGCCTATGGCATGTTCTGGGTGGGGCTGAGTATCGCCGTTACCGCCGGCGCCTTCACGCTGGGCCTCTGGCACTGGCTGTTGCCGCTGGTCGCCGGCTTCATGTTCATAGGCCCCTTGGTGGCGGTGGGCTCCTACGGCATCAGCCGTGCTCTCGAGGCGGGTCGCGTCCCCAACCTGGGTGACGCCTTCGGCGGCTGGAAGGGCCATGCGGGGCAGCTGGCGATGATGGGCGTGATGATGATGATCTTCTTTCTCGCCTGGATTCGCCTGGCCACCCTGCTGTTCGCGCTTTTCTTCGGTTTCGAGGCGCCCAGCCCCGAGACGCTCTATGCCTCGCTGCTGACCACCGTCGATGGTCTGATGATGCTGGCGGTAGGGACGGCAATCGGCGCTGTGCTGGCCTTCGGCGCCTTCACCATCAGCGTGGTGGCTATCCCGACCCTGATGGACCAGGACCTGACCTTCATGGAGGGCATCGAGGCCAGTATCCGCTCGGTGGCGAATAATTTTCGTCCGATGCTGCTGTGGGCGGTCATTCTAACTGGCTGCGTGCTGGTCGGGGTGATGACCTTCTACATCGGCCTGGCCCTGATCCTGCCGGTCCTGGGCCATGCCAGCTGGCATGCCTATGAGGACCTGGTCCGCATCGAACCGATGGAACCGGTGGAGGAGGTCCAGAGCTGATGTAAATTGCAGGGGCAGGTATCGGCGATTTCAGGGGGCGCGTGGCGCCCCCGTTGTTTTTTGCCGAACAGTCTCCTGACCTGCGACACCGAATCGCGTACGCTTGGATCATCTTTCCCGTTAGCAGGAAACCTGCCGATGCTGACCGGTACCGCCCTTCGTCCGCTCATCATGCTGCTCTCCACGCTTTCGCCGCTCTCCATTGCCCTGGCCTCGCCATTGCCGGCGCCCACGGAACGGGTGCTCCTGACCGTGAGCGGCGACATCGCGCATACCAATGTCGGTGACGAGGCGCAATTCGACAGGAAAATGCTCGAGGCCCTGCCGGCACGCACCATCGAGACCCACACGCCCTGGCATCGCGACAAGGGTCGCTACGAGGGCCCGCTGATGCGCGATCTGCTCGAGACGGTCGGGGCCAAGGATAGCGAGCAGGTGCGCATCCTTTCTCTCAATCACTATGAGGCGGAGGTGCCGGCATCGGATTTCCGTCGCCACGACGTGATTCTGGCCATGACCCGAGACGGTGAGCCGCTGACAATCCGTGAGTACGGCCCGTTGTTCGTGCTGTACCCCTTCGACGACCATCCCGAACTGCTCACCGAGGCCGTCCGCTTCCGTTCGGTGTGGCACGTCGAGCGGATCATCGTGCCCTGAGCCCGCCTGGCCGCGGAGGCCTGAATTGCTGCGCTATCCCCTGCGTCTCAAGCTGGGTGCCATCGCCGCCCTGGTGTTCTTCGCCGCCGCCCTGGTGGTCGTCGGTCTGGTGGCCTGGCGCCAGGACAGGCTGGCCGAGAGCGTAGGGGGGGATGCGGCCTGGCACGCCTACAAGCTCGACCGGGACACGGTGCAACTGCGCAGCTTCCTCGCCCGACCCGACCTCTCCCGCGAGTCGCTGCAGGCCCTGCGCCTGCGCTTCGAGCTCCTGTACAGCCGATTGACCCTGCTGCAGGATGGCGACATCACCCAGCTGCTCGACAATATTCGCGTGTCCGAGGAGCTGGTCCCGGAAATCGAGCGGCACCTGCAGGCCCTGGATCAGCAGATACGCGGCCTCGAGCGCCTCGGCGATGACGCCCTGGCTGATCTGTCCCAACGACTGGAGGCCCTGAGCGGGGTGACCGAGAGGCTGATCATTGCCATCAATGGTCACCTGGCCGAGACCACCACCCGGGAACGGGAGCAGCTGCAGACTCTCTACGGCCTGCTCCTGCTGCTGATCCTGGCCATGAGTCTGGCCGCCTCGCTGGTGGTCGCCTTCCTGTTTCGGGAGGCCCGCGACAATGCCGCCGCACGGCGGGACCTAGAGACGCTGAGCCGCGAGCTGGAGGTCACCGCCCGACAGGCCGAGTCGGCCAGCCATGCCAAGTCGGAATTTCTGGCAACCGTCAGCCACGAGATCCGTACCCCGCTCAACGGCGTCATCGGCATGAGTGATTTACTGCAGGATCAGCCGCTTCCGGAACGGGCGCGTCACTATGCCGACACCATCCATGACAGTGCCAGGCTGCTGCTCGAGCTCATCAACGATATTCTGGATTTTTCCAAGATCGAGGCGCAGCGCCTGGAGCTTGAGGCGCGCCCCTTCGCCCTTGGCGAGCTGGTCGATGGCGCGATATCCCTTTTCGCCCCCCGGGCCGAAGCACGAGGTGTCCGCCTGACGTACGAGCTCGACCCCGGTCTGCCGCCATCTCTTGTGGGGGATGCCGGCCGACTGCGCCAGGTGCTGCTCAACCTGCTCTCCAATGCCATCAAGTTCACCGAGCAGGGCGAGGTTCGCCTGCGCGTACGTGATGAAGGCGACAGCCAGGTGCGGTTCGAGGTCACCGACACGGGGGGCGGGATCGGCCCCGGCCGTCAGGCCCAGCTGTTCGAGCCTTTCCAGCAGGGCGATCCCTCTACCGCCAGGCGCTTTGGCGGTACCGGCCTGGGGCTGGCCATCAGCAAGCGGCTGGTGGAGGCCCAGGGGGGGAGTATCGGGCTGGAGAGCGAGGTGGGCCACGGGAGTCGGTTCTGGTTCGTGTTGCCGCTGGCCGCGGCCGACCCCGACGAGAGTGCGGGCGAGTCGGTGGTGGCCGCTCTCGAACGGCGTGTGGACGATGCCCGGCTGCTGGTGGTCGAGGACAACCCGGTCAATCAGCAGGTTGCCCGTGCCATGCTCGAGCGCCTGGGCTGCCGGGTCAGCGTGGTGGAATCGGCGGACGCGGCGCTCCATCAGGCGGCTCGGAAACGCTTCGACCTGATCTTCATGGATGTACAACTGCCCGGCACGGATGGGCTGGAGGCAACCCGCCGATTGCGGGCACGGGGAGGCTGGTCGGCAGAGGTGCCGGTGGTGGCCATGACCGCCGGTGGGCCGGGTGGCGACCGGGCCCGCTGCCTGGCGGCCGGCATGAATGGCTACCTCACCAAGCCGCTGTTCCAGGATGCTCTTGTGGCGGCGTTGCAGCGTCATCTGCACCATGCGGAAACCCCGCCTGCCGTCTCGGCGGGGAGGGCTCCTGCCGACCAGACGCTGGAGCCCGCTATCCTCTCGGCATTGGGAGAGAGCCTGGGCGAGCAGGGACTGGCCGCCCTCATTACCCTGTTTCGGCAACAGGCGCTGGAACATCTCGCCGGCCTGGAGCAGGCCGTGGCGGAGAGTGCGCCCCCCCGGGTTGAGTACCTGGCTCATCAGCTCAAGGGGGAGTCGTCGAGCCTGGGAGCGGTGAAGGTGGCGGGGCTTGCCACGCGGCTGGAACGCCTGGGCAGGGAAGCGCGGCTGGACGAGGCTGCTGTCGCCCTGAGCGATCTTCATCGCTGCCTGGAGCGAACACTGACCGCTCTCGAGGCCTGGAAGCCTGGCGAATGAACCTTCAGGCGTGTTGTGGGGTAGTGCGTCCGGGAAGGCGCCAGCGCAGGTGACGTGCGACGACTTGCAGGCCTGGCCGGTACTCGCCCCGTGCGGCGGCGAGGGCGCACGCCAGGGTCAGCGTGGCAATGCGGTCATGGTCCTGGACCGCGGAGTTGACCGGCAGGGGCAGGAAGTCCAGCAGGCGGCTGTCACCGAAGGTCGCCAGGCGCAGTGATGTCGGTAGACCGCCATCCTCCAGCAGCACATCGAATGCCCCATCGAGCAGCGTGTAGGAGGCGGTGACCATGGCATCCGGCATGCCGTGGCCATCGAGCAGCTCGCGCATCAGCCGGGCCCCCTCGACACTGTCGTAGCGCTGGGCACCGCAGGCAATCACCTCCAGCGGCCGATGATCGGCCAGTGCCTGCTGAAAGCCGGCGCGCCGCTCCCGGCTGATCGACAGGGCCGGGACGGCATCCAGCCAGGCGATGCGTGTCACCGTGTCATCGAGAACCGAGCGGGTCAGACGCTCGGCGGCCTCACGGTCGTTGCTGACCACGCTGGCAAAATGGTGCGGATCGAGGCCTCGGTCCACGGCCACGACCGGCAGGCCAGCCGCCATGAGTTCGGCATAGAAGGGGTCTTCCGTGGGCAGGCAACTGGCGATGATCAGCACCTCGCAGCGCTGGGCGCGCAGCGCCAGGGCCAGCTCGCGCTCGCTCTCCGGGTCGTCGTCGGAACCCACGATCAGCAGCCGGTAGCCCGCCTCCCGGACGCCCCGCTCGAGCCGCTTGGCCAGGCGCGCATAGCTGACGTTCTCCAGGTCGGGAATGATCAGCCCCAGAAGGCGGCTTGCCCCGCGACGCAATGCTGCGGCCTGGGCGTCGACCCGGTAATCATGATGCTGAACCACGGCCATTACCCGGTCGACGGTCTCCTGGCTGATGCGCCTCTCGCGGGCCTTGCCGTTGACGACATAGCTGGCCGTGGTGCGGGAGACCCCAGCCAGGCGTGCGATTTCAGCGAGTGTCATGAGCGTCCTCGTTGATGGTTGGGGCGATTCTACGCCACTGGCGGCGATTGCCACCCCTCCTAAAGTTGTAGCGTGTCGATCTTGCCAATCAACATGAATCGATTCAGCATGAATGACGTCAAAGGTGACACGATTCAGCCAGCGAGTATACCGAGTCTCCGAGGCGGCTGAGCGAGTGGCGATCATCGCCCGTCACCGAGCGAACAGGAGAAGATCATGTTGACCCTACGCCAGGACGATATCCTGCTCGACTGTCGGGCTGATGACTGGCACGACGCCCTGGAGCAGGCCGCTGCGTCGCTGCATGCCGCCGGCCTGGTGGCTTCCGCCTATCGCGAGGGTCTCTTCGCCCGCGAGGCGCAGTCGTCCACCTTTCTGGGCAGCGGTATGGCCATCCCCCACGGCACCGCCGAGAGCCGCGTTCACGTGCGCGCCACCGGTATCCGTGTGCTGCAGTTTCCTGCCGGGGTGGAGTGGCACGATGGCAACCGCGTTCACGTCCTGGTGAGCATCGCCGCCCAGAGCGACGAGCACCTGGGCATCCTGCGTCAGCTCACCCATGTGCTCGACGACGACAGCGTCGCCGAACGCCTGGCTGCCGCCGAGTCGGAGGAGGAGGTTGCCACCTTGCTCTCGCGCTCGGTGGTCGAGGCGCGCCTGGACGCCGACACCCTCTGCCTGGGCTTTCCCGCCCGAGATATCCGCGAGCTGGCGCTGGCCGGCGCCGCGCGCCTGCGACAGCTCGGTTGCGTGGGCAACGACTTCGTCGCCGCCCTGGCCGAGCAGACCCCGGTGCGCCTTGGCCAGGGGCTGTGGCTGACCTCCAGCCACCGCGGCGTCGAGGTGCCGGCACTCGCTCTGGCGACTCCCGAGGCGGCACTTCGCGAGGCGGATGAGCCGGTCACCGGCGTGTTCAGCCTCGCTGCCGATGGCGAAGCCCACCGCGGCCTGCTCGAACGCCTGCTTGCCCTGCTGGAGAGCGGCGAAGGACCCAGCCTGCACGATGCAGACGCTGCCACCGTGCTGGCGCGTCTGGCCGGCGAGTCGGCCTCGGCGCATACCCGCCTGGCCCGGGTACTCAATGCTCACGGTCTGCACGCCCGGCCTGCCAAGCAGCTGGTGCAGGTGGCCCGCGAACAGGCCGTGCCCGTCCGCGTCCGCCTCGCCGACGGCGGCGGGCAGACGGTGTCGGCGGCCAGTCTGACCAAGGTGATCAACCTCGGTGCTCGGCGCGGCCAGCAGCTTGCCTTCTCCGCCGAGGGCGAGGGCGCCGAGACGGCGCTCTCCGCGGTGTGTCAGGCCGTGGCGGACGGCCTCGGCGAAGCGGTGCTGCCCTTCGACGAGAGCCGGGAACACCTTGCCCCGCACGAGGACGACACGCCACCCCCCGAGCCGCTACCCGTCGACGCTCCCCATCCCGGTATCGCCGCCTCCCCGGGGCTGGCCATCGCCCCGGTCTTCGTGTTCGCCACGCCGCGATTCGACTATCCGCAGCATGCCGACGATCCCGCGGCCGAGCTTCGCCGCCTGGAGGCGGCGATCCGCGAGGGGGCCGAACAGCTCGAGGCGCTGGTACACAAGGCCCGGGGCGGCGAGGTGGCGCAGATCCTCTCCATGCACGAGGAGATGCTCGAGGACCCCGAACTCTACCAGGCTGCCCGAGAGGGCATTCAGGAAGGCAGCTCCGCCGAAGCCGGCTGGTGGGAGGCCATCGACACCGCCGCCCGCGCTCAGGAGATGCTCGCCGACCCGCTGCTCGCCGAGCGCGCCGCCGACCTGCGCGATGTGGGGCGCCGGGTGCTGGGCGTGCTGTGTGACGTCAAGCTCCCCGATCCGCCGGATTACCCCTACATCCTGGTTACCGACGACATCGGTCCCTCCGACGTGGCCCGTCTCGACACCGCTCGCGTTCGAGGCCTGCTCACCGCCCGCGGCGGCGCCACCGCCCACAGCGCGATTCTTGCCCGGGCACTGGGTATTCCCGCCGTGGTCGGTGCCGGAAAACGGGTGATGACGCTGGAAAACGGCACCGAGCTGATCCTCGACGGCGAACGGGGGCGCATCACCCCGAGCCCTTCCGCCGAGCGGCGCGACGCTGCCGAGCAGCGCTTGGCGGAGCGTGAGCGTCGCGAGGCGGAGGCCTGGGCGACACGCTTCGGCGAGGCACGCACCCGCGACGGCCACCGCGTCGAGGTGGCCGCCAACCTGGGCAACACGGCGCATGCTGCCGATGCCGTGGAGCGAGGCGCCGAAGGGGTGGGCCTGCTGCGCACCGAGTTCCTGTTCATGGCCCATGCCAAGCTGCCCGACCTCGATACGCAGATCGCCGAGTACCGCGAGGCGCTCGATGCCCTGGATGGCCGCCCGCTGGTAGCGCGCACCCTGGACGTGGGTGGCGACAAGCCGCTGCCCTACTGGCCGGTGCCTCAGGAGACCAACCCATTCCTGGGCCTGCGCGGCATTCGTTTGACGCTGACCCGCCCCGATGTGCTCGAGACCCAGCTTCGCGCCCTGCTGATGGCGGCAGCCCCCCCGGCGGGTGTGAACCAAAAGCCCAGGCCGCTGCGCATCATGCTGCCCATGGTCAAGGACGTCGCGGAATTCCGTGCCGCCCGGGAGATCGTCGATCGCCTGCTCGCCGAGATACCCATTGATGAGCGCGCCAGCGACCTGCAGCTGGGCGTGATGGTCGAGGTCCCTTCCAGCGCCCTGCTGGCGCCGAGCCTCGCGGCCGAGGTGGACTTCTTCTCGATCGGCACCAACGACCTGACCCAGTACACCCTGGCCATCGATCGCGACCATCCCGAACTCTCCGCCCACGCCGACGGCCTGCATCCGGCGGTACTCAAGCTGATCGAGATGACCGTGGCCGCCGCCCACGCCCAAGGCAAGTGGGTCGGCGTATGCGGCGAGCTCGCCAGTGATGCCATCGCGGTTCCCGTGCTGGTGGGCCTCGGCGTCGACGAGCTCTCGGTCAGTGCCCGTCAGGTGCCGCTGGTCAAGGCGCGCCTCGCCGAATTCGACCTGGCCGATGCGCAGACCCAGGCCCGGCTGGCGCTAGCTCAGGCCACCAGTGAGGCGGTTCGCGACGCCTTGGAGGTGCGCTGATGGCCCGCATCCTGACGCTTACCCTCAATCCGGCACTCGACCTGTCGATCGCCCTCGAGCGGCTCGAGCCCGGTGCGGTCAATCGCACCCTGAATACCCACCTCGCCGCCGCCGGCAAGGGCGTCAACGTGGCGCGGGTGCTGGTAGCACTGGGTCACGACGTCACGGTGTCGGGCTTTCTCGGTGCCGACAACGACGGCCCCTTCCTGCGCGCCTTCGAGGCCATGGGCGTGGAGGATGCCTTCCTGCGCGTGCCCGGCGAGACGCGCATCAACGCCAAGCTTGCCGAGGCCGACGGCCGGGTCACCGACATCAACGGCCCCGGCGCAACCATCAGTGAGGCCGCCTGGCAGCGGCTGCTCGACGGGCTCGATACACGCCTGGCCGACGCCCACCGCTGTCCCGATGCCGTGGTCATTGCCGGTAGCCTGCCCCCCGGCGTGACGCCGGGGGACCTTGCCAACCTGGTCACCCGCCTGCGCGGGGCCGACCTGCCAGTGTGGGTCGACACCAGCGGCGAGGCGCTCACCGCTGCCATCGCCGCCCGACCCACTGCGGTCAAGCCCAACGAGCACGAGCTGGCTGCCTGGGCCCAGCAGGACCTGACCAGCGCCGAGGCGCGCCTCAAGGCGGCCCTGCGCCTCTACGCCGAGGGCGTCGAGGAGGCGCTGCTCTCCGCCGGTCCCGACGGCGTGCTCTGGGTGAGCCGTCGCGGCGCCTGGCAGGCCTTGCCGCCGCGCCTGGAGGTCGTCAGTACCGTGGGCGCCGGCGATACCCTGGTCGCCGCGCTGCTGCACGGCGTGCTCTCGGGACACACCGCCGAGCAGGCGCTGCGCCTGGCCACGGCGCTCTCCGCCGAATCCATCCGCCATGTCGGCGTGGGCAACCCCCGCGCCGCCGACTTCCCGCAACTCCAACAACAGACCCGCGTGCGGCGCCTCAATGACGTCGATGCCAGCGCGGGGGGAGCCATCGCATGAATGCCATCCTCGTTACCGACTGCCCCAGCGGAATGGCCACCACCTTTCTCGCCGCCCGTCGTCTCGAACAGGCCGCCGGACGCCTCGGCTGGGACGTCCAGGTGGAGATGCACAGCGAACTCGAACCGCTGACCCCGGTCTCCGCCGAGGCGATCGCCGCCGCCGATCTGATCGTCGTTGCCGCCGACCACGTCCCCGGAGCACCGCGCTTTGCCGGCAAGCGCCTCTTCCGGGCGCCCATCGGCGAGGCCCTGCCCGATCCGCAGGCCTTCCTCGAGCGTGCCAGTCGCGAAGCGGCCGAGTACGTTCCGCTCGCCGAGGACGAGGCGCCGCTGACGGAACAGGCCGGGAACAATAGCGGTAGCGGCCGCAGGATCGTCGCCGTTACCGCCTGCCCCACCGGAGTGGCTCACACCTTCATGGCCGCCGAAGCATTAAGCGAGGCGGGCAAGGGGCTGGGCCATGCCATCCGCGTGGAAACCCAGGGCTCGGTGGGCGCCCAGGATCAGCTCACCGAGGAGGAGATCGCCGCCGCTGACCTGGTGATCCTGGCCTGTGACATCGAGGTCGATGCGGGCCGTTTCGCAGGCAAGCGCGTCTACCGCACCTCCACCGGCAACGCCCTGAAGAAGCCCAGGCCGACCATCGAGGCGGCACTCGAAGAGGCCGAGGTGGAACAGGCGGGCGGCGCTTCCGCCGGCGGTGAGGCGAAGAAGGGCAGCAAGGAGAAGGGCGTCTACCAGCACCTGCTCACCGGGGTTTCCTTCATGCTGCCCATGGTGGTGGCCGGGGGCCTGTTGATTGCGCTCTCCTTCGTGTTCGGCATCGAGGCCTTCCAGGAGGAGGGCACCCTGGCCGCGGCGCTGATGCAGATCGGCGGTGGTACCGCCTTCGCCCTGATGATCCCGGTACTCGCCGGTTACATTGCCTACTCCATCGCCGACCGCCCGGGCATCGCCCCGGGGATGATCGGTGGCATGCTGGCCTCGGAGATCGGCGCCGGCTTCATCGGCGGTATCCTGGCGGGCTTCCTGGCCGGCTACGTGGCGCTGGCGGTGACGCGCCACGTGAAGCTGCCGTCGAGCGTCGAGTCGCTCAAGCCGATCCTGATCATTCCCCTGGTGGCGAGCCTGATTACCGGCCTGACCATGATCTATGTGGTCGGCGAGCCGGTGGCGGCCATCCTCTCGGCGCTCACGACCTTCCTCGAGAACATGGGCTCGGCCAATGCCGTGCTGCTCGGTATCCTGCTTGGCGCCATGATGTGCTTCGATCTCGGTGGACCGGTCAACAAGGCCGCCTATACCTTCGGCGTGGGGCTGCTGGCCTCCGAGACCTATGGCCCCATGGCGGCGATCATGGCTGCGGGCATGGTGCCGGCCATCGGCATGGGCATCGCCAGCTTCGTGGCCAGGTCGAAGTTCTCGGAACCGGAGCGCGAGGCGGGCAAGGCCTCCTTCGTGCTGGGCTTCTGCTTCATCAGCGAGGGCGCCATTCCCTTCGCCGCCAAGGACCCGCTGCGGGTCATCCCGGTATGCATGGTCGGTGGGGCGATCACCGGCGCGCTCTCCATGCTGGTCGGTGCCAAGCTGATGGCGCCCCACGGTGGCATCTTCGTGCTGCTGATCCCCAATGCCATCTCGCCGGTGTTCTTGTATCTCGCCGCCATCGTTATCGGCTCGCTGGTCACCGGCCTGGGCTATGCGGCGATCAAGCGTGGCAGCCAGGCGGTGGCCGTCGAGGCCAAGGCGTAAGCCAGCTTACCTGCAATGTCAGCCGGCGGGCCCTCGATGGCCTGCCGGCTGTTGGTACAAGCACGATACGCCGCCGGCGATGTATGTCGCCCTTCGGCTTTCGGCGGATGTCTCTGCCCGCTACGGGCCGGCGTTGTCGCGGCTTGTCCAGGCGGCATACACTGCCTGAAATCGCTCAGGCAGGCCGACATGCTCGATCTCTCTTCCGCTTCGTCCGTCTCCTCTGGTCCGCTCGATGCGTCCCTGCCGCTGCGCACGGCGGTCAGCCGTTGCCGGGACCCTGGCGAGGCCGCCCGGGAGCTGGCTGGAGCGCTCCGGCATGCCGAACTCGGCTTCGTGCTGTTCTTCTGCAGCGCCGAGTATCCCCTGGCGGCGCTTTCGGTCGCTCTCAACGAGGCCTTCGAAGGCGTGCAAGTGGCGGGCTGTACCACCGCCGGGGAGATCACCCCCGAGGGCTACGAGCGGGGCTGCATCGTCGCCATCGGCCTCGATCGTCGCCACTTCGCCGTTTCCTGTGCGCTGGTCGATGATCTCGCGGGCTTCGACCTGATCCGTGCCCAGCGGCTGGTCGACGGCCTGCTGGACGACTGTCGCGGTCGGGCCCTGGCGCCGGTGGCGGAACACAGCTTCGCCCTGACCCTGCTCGATGGCCTTTCCAGCTGCGAGGAGCAGGTGCTGGCGACCCTGGATGCCGCCTTGGGGCGAATTCCCAGCTTCGGCGGCTCCGCCGGTGACGACAATCGCCTGGCCCATACCCATGTGCATGCCGAAGGGCGTTTCCACGGCCAGGCGGCGGTGGTGGTGGTGATCAACACCCGGCTGCCCTTCGAGGTCTTCACCACCCACCACCTGCGCCCGCGGGAGGAGAAGCTGGTAGTCACTCGCGCCGACCGCGAGCGCCGCCGTGTGCTGGAGCTCAACGCCCTGCCGGCCGCCGAGGAGTATGCCCGGCTGGTGGGCCTGCCGGTCGAGGCCCTGGTGCCTGACGTGTTCGCCCGCCATCCGCTGGCGGTGCGCCTGGGCGAGGCGCACTTCGTGCGCTCCATCCAGCGGGTCAACGACGACGGCAGCCTCAGCTTCTATTGCGCGGTGGAGAACGGCATCGTGCTCACCGCCATGCAGCCGGCCCCCTTGCTGGAGGACCTCGAAGCGGTCTTCACCGGGCTTACCGCGCGGCTCGGCGAGCCGGCGCTGATCATCGGCTGCGACTGCTTCCTGCGCCGGTTCGAGCTGGAGGCCCTGGGCCTGATGGCGAAGGCGTCGTGGCTGCTGGGCCGGTCGCGGGTGATCGGCTTCAACACCTACGGGGAGCAGCACCATGGCATGCACATCAACCAGACCTTCACCGGGGTCGCCATTGGATCTCGCCCGGCCACGGGAGACGCCTGACGACGCCAGCCCGCGGGAGCAGGAACTGCTGGAGGAGAATGCGCGGCTGAGGCGGATAGCCACGGCCCTGATGGAGCGCGTGGAGTCGGCGGGCGTGGCGGGTGCGGCGCCCTACGCGGCTTTCGAGCATGCGGTGCTGCTCGCCGAACAGGTGCGCGAGCGCACCGAGACCCTGCAGCATACCCTTGCCGAGCTGCATGCCGCCAAGGCGGAAGCCGAGGCGGCCAACCTCTCCAAGACCCGTTTCCTGGCCGCGGTGAGCCACGACCTGCTGCAGCCGCTGAATGCGGCCCGGCTGTTCACCAGCGCGCTGGAGGAGCACCCCCTGCCCGAGCCCTCGACCCGGCTGGTGGGTCATATCGGCCGCTCGCTCAAGGACGTGGAGGCGCTGCTCGGCACCCTGGTGGACATCTCCCGGCTTGATGCGGGGGTGCTCGAGCCGGATATCGCCCCCTTCCCGGTCGCCCGGCTGCTCGATGTCCTGGCCGAGGAGTACCGTCAGATGGCCGCGGCCCGGGGGCTCGAGCTGCACTATGTGGGCAGCGGCGCGGTGGTCGCCTCCGACCTGGCGCTGCTGGCCCGGGTGGTGCGCAACTTCCTGACCAATGCCATCCGCTACACCGGGCGCGGCAAGATCCTGCTGGGCTGCCGGCGCCGCCCCGAGGGGGTCGAGATCCTGGTGGGGGACAGCGGGCCGGGCATTCCCGAGGCGCAGCGCGAGGCGATCTTCCAGGAGTTCCAGCGCCTGGGTGGCAATCGTGGGACAGAGGATCGCGGCCTGGGGCTGGGCCTGGCCATCGTCGACCGCATCGCGGGAATGCTCGGCCATCCCTTGCGGCTGGCCAGCGTGCCGGGTCGCGGCTCGTTATTCTCGGTACTGGTCCCCCATGGTCGACTGCCGCTGATCGACCTCCCTCCGGCCGCCTCGCCGCGACCGGGGCAGGGGAGTGTCCTGGAGGGGGCGGGGGTCTGGGTGATCGACAATGATCCCGGCATCTGCTCCGGGATGGCCGCGCTGCTCGAGGGCTGGGGCTGCCGGGTGGTGACCTCGACCTCGCTGGCCGAGCTGGAGGGCAAGGCGGTCGGGGAGAGGGCGGATGTGCTGCTGGTTGACTTCCATCTGGGGGAGGAGGCCCCCGATGGCCTGGCGGTGGCGGCGCGGCTGCGCGACCGCCAGCCGGGGCTCCCGGTACTGGTGATCACCGCCAATCACGATGCGGCGATCAAGGGCCTGACCCGCAAGCTTGGCTATGGCTGCCTGCTCAAGCCCCTGAAGCCGCTGCGACTGCGCATGGCCCTGGTCGACCTGCTGGGCGGAGACTCAGCGTGACGGGCCCTGACGCTCGGCCAGCAGGGCCGCGAGGTTGGCATCATTGGCGGCGAGAATCGCCTGGACCCGGCCCGGCACGCCGAGCTTGCGCAGGATCGCCGAGACATGGGTCTTCACCGTGGTCTCGGCGATGTCGAGTTCCCGTGCGATCACCTTGTTGGAGGCCCCGCGGCTCATACGCAGCAGCACCTCGAGCTGCTTGTCGGTCAGCTCGGCGAAGCGAGGGCCCGGTGAGGGCATGCCGGCCCCGGCGGAAGGGGAGTGGGGGACGGCGGGACGTCGCATGATCTCCGGCGGCAGGTAGACCTGGCCCTCCAGCAGCTGGGCCAGCGCCGCGAGCAGGTCACCGCGCGGCGTCGACTTGGGGATATAGCCGACCGCACCCAGGTCGAGGGCATCGAGGATGGTGCGCCGCTCCTGGTCGGCCGAGAGGATCGCCACCGGCAGCCAGGGATGGGTCGCGCGCAATGCCCGCAGCCCCTCGAGCCCACTGGCGTCGGGCAGCCCCAGGTCGAGCAGCACCAGGTCCAGCTCCGCGCAGTCTCCGGCACGGCGCAGGGCCTCGTCCAGGCTCTCCGCCTCCAGCAGCCGGCTGTCCGGCAGGCCGGCCTCGATCACCGCCGCGATGGCCTCACGGAACAGCGGATGGTCATCGGCGACCATCAGGGTATGCATGGGTAAAACCTCTCGGAATCGTCTTGGCTCCTGCTGAAGGAGGAGGCCCTCTCCTGCCACCGGAGTATGTCGCAGAAGGCACACCTGACCAATACTGAGGCGGTATTGCCATAACGACAACACTCAGGAGTCACGCCATGATCTATACCAACCCCGGCCAGTCCGGTTCGCCGGTCAGCTTCGAGACACGCTACGGCAACTACATCGGCGGCGAATTCGTGCCACCGGTGAAGGGTCAGTATTTCGATAACGTCAGCCCGGTCAACGGCGAGGTGTTCTGCGAGATTCCCCGCTCCAGTGCCGAGGACATCGACAAGGCGCTGGATGCCGCCCACCAGGCTGCGCCGGCCTGGGGCAAGACTTCCGCCGCCGAGCGCTCCAATATCTTGCTCAAGATCGCCGACCGCATGGAGCAGAACCTCGAGATGCTTGCCGTGGCCGAGACCTGGGACAACGGCAAGGCGGTGCGCGAGACCCTCAATGCCGACCTGCCGCTGGCCGTCGATCACTTCCGCTACTTCGCCGGCTGCATCCGCGCCCAGGAGGGTACCGCGGCGGACATCGATGCCAACACCGTGGCCTACCACTTCCACGAACCGCTGGGCGTGGTGGGGCAGATCATTCCCTGGAACTTCCCGCTGCTGATGGCCGTGTGGAAGCTGGCGCCGGCGCTGGCCGCTGGCAACTGCGTGGTGCTCAAGCCCGCCGAGCAGACCCCGGCCTCCATCCTCAAGCTGATGGAACTGGTCGGCGACCTGCTGCCGCCCGGGGTGATCAATATCGTCAACGGCTACGGCGCCGAGGCCGGCCAGGCGCTGGCCACCAGCAAACGTATCGCCAAGATCGCCTTCACCGGCTCCACCCCGGTGGGCGCGCACATCCTCAAGTGCGCGGCCGACAACATCATCCCCTCCACGGTGGAACTGGGCGGCAAGTCGCCGAACATCTACTTCGCTGACATCATGAACGCCGAGCCGGAATTCATCGACAAGGCCGCCGAGGGCCTAGTGCTGGCCTTCTTCAATCAGGGTGAGGTCTGCACCTGTCCGTCCCGGGCGCTGATCCAGGAGTCGATGTACGACGCCTTCATGGTCAAGGTCATGGAGAAGGTGGGGCAGATCACGCGCGGCAACCCGCTGGATACCGACGTCCAGGTCGGCGCCCAGGCCTCCCAGGAGCAGTTCGACAAGATCATGTCCTACATGGATATTGCCCGCGAGGAGGGCGCCGAGTTCCTCACCGGTGGCAACAAGGAGAGCCTGGATCCGAGCATCGACAAGGGCTTCTATATCCAGCCGACGCTGCTCAAGGGTCACAACAAGATGCGCGTCTTCCAGGAAGAGATCTTCGGGCCGGTGGTGGCCGTGACCACCTTCAAGGATGAGGAGGAAGCGCTGGCCATCGCCAACGATACCGAGTTCGGCCTGGGCGCGGGTGTCTGGAGCCGCGACATGAACGTCGCCTTTCGCATGGGACGCGGCATCCAGGCCGGCCGCGTATGGACCAACTGCTACCACCAGTATCCGGCCCATGCCGCCTTCGGCGGCTACAAGAAGTCCGGCGTCGGCCGCGAGACCCACAAGATGGCCCTCGAACACTACCAGCAGACCAAGAACCTGCTGGTCAGCTACGACATCAACCCTATGGGCTTCTTCTGACCGGCGGCGTCGGACGATGCCTCGGCAGCAGCGAACAGGCTACATGGCGCGACGCGAGTCGCGCCTTTTTCGAATACGCGCCAGGTATTGTTCTGGTCGTCTCCCAAACACATTGTTCTGGCCGTTCGGCCAAAGAATACTAGACCATCCTTCAGCTCCCTTAGTACGCTACCCATACGTTCAAGAATGTATCGAGGCGGTAACCATTTGGTGAGCCGCCCGGGCAGCACGGATTGCATGCCGGTCACGACAGGTGTGCCTTCGCGCAGGGGAGGCAGGATGCAGCAGCGCTTCGCACCAGGGATGCGGGTGGAGATCCGTGATGCCGAATGGCGGATCATGCGGGTCGACTACAGCTCGGACGGCGGCTATGTGCTGACCTGCGAGGGGCTCTCCCGCGTGCGCAACTGTATCCCGGCCAACCACAGCCCCTTCCACTACTTCGACCGGGCGATCATCTCCATCGATACCCTCAAGCAGGATATCGAATACCGCCACCACCTGGAGCAGGCCTACTGGGACATCATCATCATCGATGAGGCCCACAACGTCGCCGAACGGGGCAGCAATTCCCAGCGCTCGCGGCTGGCCAGGTTACTGGCTACCCGTTCTGATACTTTGATCATGCTTTCCGCCACGCCCCACGACGGCAAGCCGGAGAGCTTCGCCAGCCTGGTCAACATGCTCGATCCCACGGCCATCGCCAATCCCAGCGATTATTCCGAGCAGGATTTCAGCGACAAGGGCCTGGTGATCCGCCGCTTCAAGAAGGACGTGCGTGAGCAGCTCGGCGGCCAGTTCCCCGAGCGCGAAATCGACATGCTCAAGACTACCGTGACGCCGGTGGAGGAAGAGGCCTACGCGCGACTGATGGAGGTCAGTTTCCACACCCTGGGTGGGCGAGGGCAGGGCGCTGGGCAGGGAAGAGGATTACAGGAGAGCGTGGGTGTTTTTTGAAAATGAAAAGAATTTGGCATGAAGCCAAATACTGCGGCCAAAGGCCGCAGATAAGGAAGGCGGAAGCAAGCCGCCGAATACGCAATGGACTATAAGGGAACTGAAATGAAACTGCTCAAGATCACTGCTGCTATCGCAACTGTCTCTTTGATGACCGGTTGTGCCTCCATCATGGGAGATAAGGAACAGGCCGTTACCATCAACAGCAGCCCGAGCAACGCGAATGTTTTGATTACCGACGAACGCAGCATGGAAGTCCACTCAGATACCACGCCGACGACCGTACAGCTTCGCAAGTCGGATGGTAGCTACTTCGGTGGCAAGACCTACACCGTTGAGATCTCAAAGGACGGTTATGAAAGTCGTACCATGATGATCAACTCCACCCCCAACGGCTGGTATGTCGGCGGCAACCTCATCTTCGGTGGATTGATCGGCTGGTTGATTGTCGATCCGCTGACCGGTTCCATGTACAACCTCTCACCGGACACCATCAACTCTTCCCTGGGTGAGAGTGTGGCCACCACTGCCGACGGTGAATCCGAGATCACCATGGTGCTTGTAGAGGATGTCCCGGGTCACATGCTCGATAAAATGCAGTATCTCGGCAAGATCTGATCTTGCATAGCATGGCACCGCCCGCGGGCGGTGCCATGCCTTCAGAAAAGTTTTTTTGATCGAAGAGTTAAAGGTTGGCGGCATGAAGCTGCCAATAATATTAATAGAAGAAACGTAGGGAAGTGGAATGAAACTGCTGAAGACAACCGCTGCACTTGCCGTTCTGGCCCTGATGACGGGCTGCGCCTCTGTTGATATGGCACCCCTGCAAGATACCACTGAGGCCAAGCAGTTCGATTCACCGGAAGAGGGTGCGGCGGGCGTGTACGTGTTTCGCAAGGATTCACCATTCGGAGCGGCCTTAAAGAAGGACATCTGGATTGATGGTGAGTGTATTGGTGAGAGCGCTCGCGGTGTTTTCTTCTACCATCCTGTAGAAGGCGACAAGGAGCACGAAGTCGCTACCGAGTCTGAATTTTCTCCCAACACCCTCGAACTTTTCACAGAAGAAGGCAACAACTATTTCATCGAGCAATACATGAAAATTGGCGCCTTTGTTGGCGGAGCGAATCTACGATTGATCGACGAAGAGCAAGGTAAAGAAGAGGTAAGCAAGCTAGAAATGGCGGTGAAGGGCAACTGCAGCTAGTCAAAGCGCTATGGCGCCGCCAGAGGGCGGCGCCAGTGCCTCGGGAGCGTAGAATGAAAGAATTCAAGATTTACCAGCATCCAGATGGAAAATGCGAAGCCGTCAAGCAAGGCTGGTCATGGCCGGGTTTCTTCTTCGGCCCCATCTGGGCGCTGGTGAAGAAGCTATGGGGCCTCGGCGCTTGCCTGCTGGTGGCGGTCATCATCCTTGCCATGTTCCCTATTGAGCGCGGCATCGGCGTTCTCGCTGCGCTACTCTCGTTGGGTATCTACATCGCCTGTGGCATCAATGGCAACCGCTGGCGCGAGAAGAACCTCGTCTCCCGTGGCTATGATCATATCGATACCGTCTCGGCTTCCAATCCCGATGGGGCAATGGCGGCTCATCTCAAAAGAAGTTAACGCATGCAAGGCATCCTTGAGCCGGTGCGGCATCGACATACGCGGCCGTGGACGCAAGCTTCGCATCAACTATCGCACCACCGAGCAAATCCGCCGCTTCGCCACCGCGGTGCTGGAGGGCGTGGAAATTGATGACATGGATGAAGGACTGGATCCCGCCGGTGACTATCTTTCCCTGGTCGATGGTCAGGCACCGACCCTAAAGGGCTTCGCTACAGAGGCCGAAGAGGCCGAATGGGTGGCCGCCGAGATCACTCGTCTGAAGGAGGAGGGCATCGCGGAACGGGATATCTGCGTGGTGGGGCGTACCGCCATCCAGCTCAAGCCGGTTCAGCGCGCCATGGAGCAGGCGGGTTTGGCTACCCATGCCATCAGTCGAGACGCCAGCGACAGCAGCGTGGATGGGGTACGCCTGGCCAATATGCATCGCATCAAGGGATTGGAGTTCCGGGTAGTCTTCCTGGTGGGGATTCGCGACGGCGTTGTGCCCCTGGAACGTGCCATGAGCGGCACCGAGGACGTCACTGAACAGCGTGCCCGGGAACTCAACGAGCGGGCGTTGCTGCACGTGGCCGGCACCCGCGCCGTCCATTCGCTCTATGTGACCTGGAGTGGGAAGCAAAGCCGGTTGCTGGGTATTTCATGAGACGCAGGGATTTCCTCCTTTTTCGATGAAGTTCGCCCTATTCGCTACACGTCTCGGCCGCTATGCGTCATCATCTCTCGCCCGGCCCAGATGGAGACAGCATGGAGATGATCGACCTCGAGGCCCCCGACCTTCACCAGGAGCGACTGCGGCGCGTGGTGTCGCTGGTCAGGTCCAGCGGGGCGCGACGGGTGCTCGACCTGGGGTGTGGCTCGGGTGGCCTGTTGCAGTACCTGCTGCGTGACCCGCAGTTCGAGCGGGTGGTGGGCCTGGAACTCTCCGGGGAACTGCTGGCCCAGGCCAAGCTACGCCTGGAGGATCTGCCCGCTGCCCGCGCGGGGCGCCTGGAGCTGGTCTGTGGCTCCTATGCCGATGTCCATCCGGCGCTGGTCGGTTTCGAGGCGGCGGCCATGGTCGAGACCATCGAGCATGTCCCGCCCGAGGCGCTCTCCCGGGTCGAGCGTGCAGTCTTTGGCGGGCTGCGTCCGCACCTGCTGGTGATGACTACCCCCAACCACGAATACAACCCGCTTTTCGACATGCCGCCGGGTGAATTCCGCGATCCCGACCACAAGTTCGAGTGGGATCGGGCGCGTTTTCGCGACTGGGCGCTCGGGGTGGCGCGTCGCAACGGCTATCGGGTCCGCTTCTCGGGGATCGGCGAGATGGACGATCACCTCGGCCAGCCGACTCAGGTGGCGTGCTTCACGCCCGTCTGCGATGGACCAGAAAAGTCGGGACACTAGACAGTCAGTTGTTACTTCATGCCCTCGAACAGTCGAGGGTTGTAGATCTGAGTGACGGTTTCGACCAGCCGTATATGTCGGACTTCAGGGTGCAGTGGGTTCACCACGGCAATGTCATCAAGGCCGCCAGCGGCGCAGCTGGGCACCTGGAGGATGCGGTTCTGGTTCGCGGCGAGGAAGTCGGAACCCAGGTGTTGTGTGGATGAAGGGTAGGGGAACTGATCCCAGCCCTCGGGCAGGTCCGACAGCTCTACGGTGTCGATGGCCCTGGTGTCGACCTCGTAGATCCCGAGCACCATGTCTTTTGGCACCTGCCGGGGATTCGGGATGTAATTCCCCATTTCCAGCATGACGACCGACGCTGACAGACCGAAGTACAGCACGGGATGCCCAGCGCGATTCCAGCGTCCGCCGTCACGGTAGCTGCCACCCTGACCGGACAGGTCATGTAGATAACGTTCTTTCGTGATTCGGTATAGCTTCATTCAGCTGAACTCGCCGAACTCGATCTTTCCGAGCACATCTCGCACCATGTCTCGCCCGGCGAATGTGTCGAACAGGTCCACGGGCCGGGATCCGCCAAGCGCTCGCACTTCGCTGTGCAGCCATTCTTTAGCGATCTCCTGGTCGCCGAACACTCTAGCAGCCTCGACGTAGGCCTTCAGCGTATCGAGGATTTCCTCAGTTTGAGCGCGCCCAAGCGCCTTCTTTTTGTACAGCCGATGCAGATTGCCCGAGTCGGTCTCCAGCAGCCTCACAAAGACATCCCTGTCACCACTCAGGGCATTCACCGCCTTTTGCAGCATGCGGCCTGAGAGACCTTCCCTGACGGTCCGGATGAAGGCCACTTGGTTGGTGTACACCTCTCGGGGCAGGCCGATATCAGCCAGCATGCGGGTATCGTCGTTGTGGCTATCCTGGTCGATAATATCCATTACTACCTCCATCTTCCGATTCGGTACATCTTAAGCGAGACTCAGAATACGTCAAAATGACGTTATATGCACATCATTGTGACCCGGCCTCCCCATCTCTTCTGATCCACCCGATCTCTCCTGCCCCTGCCCATGCCCCCGACAACCCCTCTATGCCCTCAACCCGCCTCATTCATGAGGTCGACATTGAGCGCCTGGCCCTGTCCTTTGTTGTGGCGGCGGGTCGCGCTAGCATGGCGACATCTACCCTCCCACCTCAGGAGTCGCCATGTGGCAACAGCAGGAACTGCGTCTCGCGCCGCGCTCGCGCGGCTTCCATCTGATCACCGACGAGGTCGTGTCCGGACTGCCGTGGCTCGGCGAGGTGGCCACCGGGCTGCTGCACCTTCAACTGCTGCATACCTCGGCGTCGCTGACCCTCAACGAGAATGCCGACCCTGACGTGCGTCACGACCTGGATGCCTTCCTGCGCGAGCGGATCCCCGGCGATCTGCCCTATTTCCGCCATACCCTCGAGGGGCCGGACGACATGCCGGCCCATGTCTGCGCCAGCCTGCTCGGTACCCAGCTGACCTTGGCGGTTCGCGACGGGCACCTGGCCCTTGGTGCCTGGCAGGGGCTATGGCTGGGCGAGCACCGCGACCACGGCGGGACGCGACGGCTGATCGCCACCCTCAACGGGGCCTGATCCGCGCCCTGCCGCCCATGCGCGCTGGGCGGACATCAGGGGCAGGTGTCGCCGATCAGCAGTTCGGTGGTCATGACGCGGGACTCGGCGGGTTCCAGCCCGAGTATCATGCGTGCGGCAATGCGGCCCTTCTCGGTGCTGTCCTGGCGGATGGTGGTCAATCGAGGGGCGCGATACTGTCCCTCGGCGATGCCGTCGAAGCCAGTGATGCGCAGGTCCTCGGGGATGCGCAGGCCACGCTGCTCGGCGAGTGTCACCACGGTCAGGGCGATGCGGTCGGACATGCACAGCAGCAGGTCGGGGCGTTCGGCGTCCGGCAGATCGAGGATCTCCTCGATCACCGGCGTGCAGACTTCGAAGGTGTTCTCCTCGATGTTCCACATCGGTACCTCGGCCGGGTCCATGCCGACCTCGATGAAGGCCTTCTGGAAGCCGCTGAGGCGGGCCCGGGTGATGGTACGTTCGGCCGAAAGCAGCGCCTGGTCACTGCCGATTCGGCCGTTGCAGGGCTGCTCGGTCAGCCGCAGGTTGATCACCGCGGGGCGTCGGGTCGGCGTCTTGAGGGCATGGCGAGCGATGGCGAGGCACGCCGGCTCGTTGTCGATGTGCACCGCGGCGTGATCGTCGATATTGAAGTCCACCGCCACCAGGGGACGCTCGGGAGGGAGGTCGGAGAACAGCTTCAGGCTGGGCATCAGGCCATAGATGATGAAACCGTCGGCGATGCTCGAGGCGCCGGGCACGCTGGCGGCGTTCTGGCGCCCCGACAGCAGCAGCAGGGTATGGCCACGGGTATCGAGTACCTCGGCGATGCCCGAGAGCAGTTCGCTCGCCACGGCATCGTTGAGGCTGTAGGTGAGGGTCTCGGCGAGGATCACGGCGATGATCTGGGAGCGGCCCGTGCGCAGGCTGCGAGCCCGGGCATCGGGCCCGCTGTAGCCCACGCGCTGCGCCTCGCTGAGGATATGCGCGCGCAGTTTCGGGGAGAGCTGGTCGGGCCGGTTGAAGGCGTTGGAGATAGTGGCTGTCGAGACGTCGAGCTCGCGAGCCAGGTCCTTCAAAGTGATGCGGCGAGAGGGGGGCACGAGTTCGACTCCATAAGGCTGTAACGATTTAGTTAGCAGCCTAGCATGGACCGCCAGGGGGAGAGTAGTCGCCCGGGCGGTCGTTCGAGAACGTCGGCTCGCAACGCCGTCAGGCAGCGCGCCGGCTCGTGGCAAGCTCGAGGGCCCGGTCCTGGGCATCGAAGAGGTGCACATGCTCGAGATCCGGGACCAGCGCGACCCGCTGGCCGAGGCTCCAGCGGCTGGGGGCCTCGCTGCGGTGGATCAGCAGGGTGTCGCCGGCCATGGGTTCGAGATAGACATAGACCTCGTTGCCCAGGTACTCGACGTTGACGATCTCGAAGCTGTTTTCGCCCTCCGCCTCGGCCAGGCGCAGATGCTCGGGACGCACGCCCAGGGTCAGCTCGCTTCCAGGGCGTTGACCGCTGGCGTCCTGGGGCAGGGCCTGTTCGCCGAGCCCCGGCGTCTTGACCTTGCACCCATCGCCATCACTGCCGAGCAGCTCCGCCGGCATGAAGTTCATGGTGGGTGAGCCAATGAAGCCCGCGACGAACTTGGTAGCCGGTTGCAGGTAGAGCGTCTGGGGGCTGCCGACCTGCTCGATGCACCCGTCTCGCAGCACCACTATCTTGTCGGCCAGTGTCATGGCTTCTACCTGGTCGTGGGTGACGTAGATCATGGTGGAGCCCAGGCGATGGTGCAGGCGGGCGATCTCGTTGCGCATCTGCACGCGCAGCGAGGCGTCCAGGTTGGATAGCGGCTCGTCGAACAGCAGAATGCGCGGCTCCCGTGCCATGGCGCGGCCCATGGCCACGCGCTGACGCTGGCCGCCGGAGAGCTCCTTGGGCTTGCGATGCAGCAGTTCCTCGAGCTGCAGAATGCGGGCCGTGGCCATCACCCGATCATCGACCGTCTCCTTGGCCATCTTGGCCAGCTTCAGGCCGAAGGCCATGTTCTCGTAGACCGTCATGTGCGGGTAGAGGGCATAGGACTGGAACACCATGCCGACACCGCGCTCGCGGGGCGGCAGGTCGTTGACCACGTCGTCGCCGATCCTCAACTCGCCGTCGGAGATCGACTCGAGTCCGGCGATCAGGCGCAGCAGGGTCGACTTGCCGCAGCCTGAGGGGCCGACGAAGACCACGAACTCGCCGTCGCCGACCTGCAGGTCGACATTCTTGATGATGTGGTCGTGCCCGAAGGTCTTGTTGAGTTTTTCCAGGGTCACGCTGGCCATCTTGCGACTCCTTGCCGGCCTCGGGGCCGGCCCTTGTTGTGATGTCGTGTTATCGGTCGAGATTGAGGTAGGCGGCCTGGTAGGCCGGGAGCGTCAGGACATCGCCGTCGAGTGCCGCCACGAAGCCATGGCCCTGGAGCAGGGTGCCGGACTGCGGCAGCACCGTGCTCAAGGTCTTGGCGCCGAGGTTGAAGACGCACAGCAGCCGCTCATCGTCGTTCTGGCGGATGAAGCCAAGCAGCTCCTCGCCGACGTCGACCAGGCTGAGGTCGCCGTCGAACAGCGCCGGATGCGCACGACGGAAGTCCAGCAGTGCGCGGGTGGCATTGAGCGGCGAGCCGGGATCGGCCTGCTGCACCTCGACGGCCAGCGGCAGGTGCCGCTCATCCACCGGCAGCCACGGCTCCACCCCCGAAAACCCGCCCTGAGGGTCCTGGCGCCAGGGCATCGGCGTGCGACAGCCATCGCGACCCTTGAACTCCGGCCACAGCACCTTGCCGTAGGGGTCCTGGATGCGCTCGAAGGGCACATCGGCCTCGGGCAGGCCAAGCTCTTCCCCCTGGTAGAGACAGACGCTGCCGCGCAGCGAGAAGAGCATGGCCAGCATCACCTTGGGATACGCCACCGGGTCTTCATCCTGCCCCCAGCGGGAAGCGCTACGCTCGACATCGTGGTTGGAGGTTGCCCAGCAGGGCCAGGCGTCTCCCGCCAGGCGCTGAAAGCGCTCGATCACTTCGCGGAGGTAGGCGGGCGAGTGGGGCGCGTTGAGCAGGTCGAAGGTGTAGGCCATGTGCAGCTTGTCGCCGCCGGCGGTGTATTCGGCCATGCGCTCGAGCGGATTGTCGTCGCCGATCTCGCCCACCGTGGTAGTGCCGGGGAATTCGTCCATCAGCGCACGCAACTCGCGCAGGAAGTCGAGGTTCTCCGGGCGGCTGATGTCGTGGACATGGCGCTGCCAGGTATAGGGGTTGGCGTCCGGTGCCCCCAGGGTCTTGGCTTCACCGGCGGGGACCGGCGGATTGTCGCGCAGTTCGACATCGTGGAAATAGAAGTTGACGGTGTCCAGGCGAAAGCCGTCAACGCCGAGCTCCAGCCAGAAGCGCATGTTATCCAGTTGCGCCTGGCGTACTGCCGGGTTGTGGAAATTGAGGTCAGGCTGACTGGTCAGGAAGTTGTGCAGATAGTACTGGCGGCGGCGGGAATCGAAGGTCCAGGCCGGGCCGCCAAAGATCGACAGCCAGTTGTTGGGCGGCGTGCCGTCGGGCTTGGGGTCGGCCCAGACGTACCAGTCGGCCTTGGCATTGGTGCGATCGGCGCGGCTCTCCCGAAACCAGGGATGCTGGTCCGAGGAGTGGCTGATCACCTGATCGATCACCACCTTCAGACCCAGCGCGTGAGCCTTCGCCAGCAGTGCCTTGAAGTCGTCCAGGGTGCCGAACATCGGATCGACCCCCCGGTAGTCGCTGACGTCGTAGCCGAAGTCGAGCATCGGCGAGGTGAAGAAGGGCGACAGCCAGATGCCGTCCACGTTCAGGCTGGTGACGTAGTCCAGCTTCTCGGTAATACCCGCCAGGTCGCCAATGCCATCCTGATTGGCGTCCATGAAGCTTCGCGGGTAGATCTGGTAGATGACGCCGCCGCGCCACCAGGTCAGGTTGTCTTGCATCTTGGGGTCCATGTGTTGGTTCATCCTTTGACGGCGCCGGCGGTCAGACCGGACACGATGCGGCGCTGGAAGATCATCACCAGAATCACCAGGGGGACGGTGACGGTCACCGAGGCGGCCATGATCGGCCCCCAGGGCAATTCATGCTGGCTGCCGCCGGAGATCAGGGCGATCGCCACCGGCACGGTGCGCTGGTCGTCGGTGAGGGTGAAGGTCAGGGCAAAGAGGAATTCGTTCCAGGCGGCGATGAAGGCCAGCAGGCCGGTGGTCGCCATGGCCGGCCACATCAGCGGCAGGAATACCTTGGTGATGGTCACCCAGGGGGTGGCGCCATCCATGATCGCCGCTTCTTCCAGCTCCATGGGCAGCTGCTTCATGAAGGTGGTCAGCACCCAGACGGTGAAGGGCAGGGTGAAGATGGTGTAGCTGAGGATCAGGCCGGCCGGGTTGTTGTAGAGGCCGAGTCCCCGGATTACCTCGAAGAGCCCCGAGAGCACCGCCACCTGGGGAAACATC
This sequence comes from Pseudomonadota bacterium, assembly GCA_051751285.1. GTDB lineage: Bacteria > Pseudomonadota > Gammaproteobacteria > Pseudomonadales > Halomonadaceae > Halomonas. The sequence goes on from JBNJKT010000011.1 coordinate 100,410, forward strand.
GACACGCCGAGGATCACCAGCAAGACGGTGGTACGCCCGCGGAAGCGGACTCGCCCCAGCGCGTAGGAGGCAGTGATGCCGAGCAGCAGGGCAATGAAGACCACGGACAGCGAGACGATGATGGAGTTGAAGATGGCGCGTACGAAGCTCTTCTGGGTGAAGATCTGCACGTAGTTGCCGAAATCCACCGTCGACAGCCAGAAATCGACCCGGAACAGCTCGCTGGAGGGTTTCAGCGAAGTGATCACGGCGTAGTAGAAGGGAAAGATGGCATAGACCATCACCACGGCAATCAAGGCATAGAACCCGACCCGCTTGGCGAGCTTGGTCAGCTGATACTGGTTCATTGGTCCACTCCCAATTGACGGCGGCCGAGATAGAGGTAGATCACCACGGCCAGGGCGATGATCAGGAACAGCATCGTCGAGGCGGCACTGCCGTAACCGACATCCTGGAACTCGACCAGCTGCTGGCGGGCGTAGATCGACATGGTCATGGTGCTGGTGGAATTGGAGGTCAGCACATAGATCACGTCGAATACCCGCAGGGCGTCGAGCAGACGGAAGATCACCGCCACCATCAGCGCCGGGGTGATCAGCGGCAGGGTGACCCTGAAGAACACTCGCACCGGATGGATGCCGTCGACCTCGGCGGCCTCGTAGCAGTCCTTGGGCAGCATCTGCAGGGCAGCCAGCACCAGCAGGGCGACGAAGGGGATGGTCTTCCAGACATCGACCATGATCACCGCCCACATGGAGTAGCTGGCGCTGGCGGTCCAGGCGATCGGCGCATCGATGATGCCGATCGCCATCAGCAGGTGGTTGATGATCCCGAACTGGTCGTTGAGCATCCAGGCCCACATCTTGGCTGAGACGATGGTGGGAATGGCCCAGGGAATCAGCACCGCGGCACGCACCAGCATGCGCCCCTTGAACTCGACGTTGAGCAGCAGCGCGACGATGACGCCGAACACCACTTCAAGTGACACCGAGACGGCGCTGAAATAGAGCGTGTTCCATACCGAGGTCCACCACACGGGGTCGGTCAGCAGGCCGTACCAGGCCCCATCGTCATAGACCAGGTAGTTCTCGATGCCGATGAAGGCGGCCCCGGCGGTATCCGACAGCGAGGCATCGGTGAAGCTGAAGTAGAAGGTGCGCAGCAGGGGCCAGCCGGCGACCAGCGCCAGCGCCACCAGCATGGGGAGGAGAAACAGCCAGGCGGCGCGAACCCGCTGGCGGCGGACCTTGGTGCCGCGATAGCCCCCCTTGGGGGGGCGCACGATAGATTGTACCGCCTGCGGCGTGGGATCGGTTGCGGGAGTCGACATGGAGACCTCCTGGGTTACCAGCGGCGGCGCTTGATGCGCGAGAGTTCGCTATCCACCTGGGAGACGGCCTCGGCGCCGCTCTGGTCACCGGAGAGCACCTGGTGCACGGCGTTGAAGAAGCTGTTGCTGACCCGGCCATAGTTGTCGCCGGTGGGAGCGGAGGGGCGTGCCACAGCATTGGTGAAGGTGTCGTAGAGGGTGCCGAAGAAGGGCACGGCTGCCAGCACCTCCTCGTCCTCGTAGAGGGCGGCCAGGGTGGGGTTGTAGGCGCCCTTGATGGCACGGCGCTTCTGCTCGGCCTCGCCGGTCAGGAAGGCCACCAGGTCGGCGGCAAGCTCGGGGTTCTCGGTATAGCGGGACACGGCCAGGTTCCACCCACCCAGGGTGGCGGCGCTTTCATGGCCTTCGGCGCTGGGCAGCTTGACCACGCCGACCTTGTCGCGCACGTCGCTCTCCTCGCTCTGGGCCAGCGACCAGGCATAGGGCCAGTTGCGCATGAACACCGCATTGCCGCTCTGGAAGATGCCGCGGGCCTCCTCCTCGGTGTAGTTGAGGGCGCCCTCGGGGGAGATCTTGCCGATCCAGCTGGCGGCGAGGTCGAGGGCCTCGGCGGCACGTTCGTTGTCGATGGTGATCTCGCCGTCGGCATCGACGATGGTCCCACCGCCGTAACTGGCGATCCACTCCAGGGCGTTGCAGGTCAGGCCCTCGTAGGCACGGCCCTGAAAGACATAGCCCCACATCCTGTCGTTGCCGGCCTCGCGCTCGGCGGCCTGGATCTCGGTGGCGATCTCGGTGAGCTCTTCCCAGGTCTCGGGGGCTTCGAAGCCATGCTCCTCGAGCAGGTCCTTGCGGTAGTAGAGCACCCCGGCATCAGTGAACCAGGGCATCGCCACCAGGCGATCGTCGATGGTGTTGTTGGCGACGATGGTGTCGAAGTGGCCGGCGGCGGCGTCCTCGCCCAGCGTGTCGCCGAGGTCGAGCAGGTGGTTGGCCAGCAGGCCCGGCCACACGACATCGATCTGCATGACGTCGATGTCGCTGGACTGGGCCGAGAGGATCTGCTGGTAGAGCGACAGGCGCTCGGTGGAGGAGTTGGGCGTCGAGACGATATCGACCTCGTGGCCGGTCTTCTCTTCCCACTGCTTGACGCCCTGCTCGCATAGCGCGAGCTCGGCGCCGACGGCGCCACAGGAGATGGTCAACTCCGCGGCCTGGGCTTGGCTGCTGTCGGCGGCAGCGCCGGCCAGGGCGATGGCAGAGATTAGCGTTTTCTTGTACATGCTGGCTTCCTCGTCACTTGTTGTTGTCGCTGTGGTAGGGGAAAGAGCGGTTGCGATGCCTCGTCCGCGAGTCTCAAAACCGTTCGCGCCCCTGTCTTAAACGATTAAGATCGTAGTCCGCCCAGTTAGCCGCTGCTCAGCCTGGATTTCAACCACGACTTTGGTCGCAGTCTTGCCGGCCGTCAGGCGACTTCGTGGCCGCGGGCCGCCTCCAGCAGGGCATACCAGTCCTGACGAGGCAGGGACAGCCGTGCCTCGTCCTGCAGGGTCGTGATCCGCGCCGGGTTGAGGGTGCCGATCACCGGCACCGGCGAGCCCGGCAGGCGACGCAGCCAGCCCAGGGCGAGGCCGGCGGGGCTGACGCCATGGTGAGCGGACAGGCGCTTCAGGGCCTGTCCGGCGGCGCCCTCGAACAGCGCGCCGCCATCCAGGGGCGACCAGGCCATGGGCGAGAGATCGTCCCGGCGCAGGGCATCGAACTCTCCGTTGAACAGGGGGGCCGAGTGGGTGAGCGAGAGCTGTAGCTGGTGGTGTGTCAATGGGTGTGACAGTGCGGCCTTGAGGCGGCGCCACTGCTCGGGCAGGAAGTTGGAGACCCCCAGCGCGGCGATCTTGCCGGCTCGGACGGCATCATCCAGCACCCGGGCGGTGGCCTCGGCCTCCATCAGCGGGTCGGGGCGGTGGATCAGGAAGAGATCCAGCCGCTCGACCCCGAGTCGCGCCAGGACCCGGTCGATGGAGCCGGCAAGCCACTCTGGTGAGCTGTTGTAGTGCTTGGTCTCGCCGTGCGTCATCAGGATGCCGGCCTTGGTCACCACCTTCACCCGGGCGGCGAGACTCGGTCGACGGCGTAAGGCTTCGCCGAACAGGTGCTCGTTGCGGCCGTCGCCGCCGTAGATGTCGGCGTGGTCGAACCAGTCAAGCCCCTGGTCGAGACGGGCCTCGATCCAGTCAGCCAGCCGCTCGGGTGCCTGGAGTTCGGGGGCCTCGTGCAGGCGCATCATGCCCAGCATCAGGGTGAGGGGAGGCTGTCCGGGCGTCATCGTGTGTCCTCGTCGTGATGTCGGAGGGGCAGGGTATGCCATGGCAGGGGTGCTTTGTAGTTTTATTACCGCTAACCCCTTTCGTTCTCGGTCGCTTCTTAGACATTGGTAGTAATATTAACAAATAGGTTTTGTGGTCAATGTCTGAATCGATTAAGTTCCTCGAGTGTCTTTCGTCGGGGTGCGACTCCCCGGCACCGGGGCCATCCCCTTTTCTGTGATCACCACCAGCCGCGACAACAACAAAGGACGAGAACGACCATGCACACTGCCACGTTCAAGAAGCCGCTCGCCATTGCCATCGCTTCCGCTAGCCTGGGGCTCGCCGGGATGGCGGGTGCCGACAATCCCTCCCTCGAGGAGCGTCTCGCCGAGCTGGAGGCGCGCATCGTCGCCGCCGAGCAGCGGGCCGATGCCGCCGAACAGCGCGCGGACCTGGCCGAGCAACAGGCCGAGGGTCGCCTGTCACCGGACGAGGTCGAGGAGCGCCTGGCCAGGGTCGAGCGCCAGGCGAGCGGAGAGGAAGGCTTCTCCTTCAACGTCTATGCGCGCTCCGGCCTGCTGATCGGCGAGGATGGCAAGAGCGCCGAGGGCGGCCCCTACGTGACGCCGGCCGGTTCGCAGGGCGGAGCCGTGGGGCGCCTGGGCAACGAGCCGGACACCTACGCCGAGGCGATCTTCAACTACAAGATGCGCTTCGACAACGGCGCCAAGGCCCACTACCGCACGATGATCGCTGACGGCACGACCACCAGCAACGACTGGACCGCCGACGAGTCCAACCTCAACGTGCGCCAGGTCTATGCCGAATTCAGCGATCTGCCGAGCTTCACCGGCGCCTTCGAGAACGCCTCCATCTGGGCGGGCAAGCGCTTCGACCGTGACAACTTCGATATCCACTGGATGGATACCGACTTCATCTTCCTCTCCGGCACCGGGGCGGGGATCTACGACATGCAATTGGCCGACAGCTGGACGTCCAACTTCTCCCTCTATGGCCGCAGCTTCAGCGACTTCCCCGTGACACGCGAGGCGCCGGGGGATGACAGCGGCGATACCGATAACCTGATCCTGACCTCCAACAATTATTTCGGTAACTGGCAGTGGATGGTCAACGGCATGTCTGCCGCCGACAATGACGAGCGCGATATCGGTGAAGGTCAGGAAGCCGCCGAATCCGGTTTCCATACCATGGTGGCCTACCACGGCGACAGCTTCTTCGGCCTGGGGGAGGGTAATTTCAAGGCCGCCGTGCTGCACGGTCAGGGCCTGGGCGCCGAGACCAAGGGCATCGGTGCTCGCGGCGATCTGACCGAGGATGCCACCGCGACTCGCGTCGGCCTCTACGGCACCACCTATGTGGCACCCAGGTGGCGTGTGGCTCCGGCGATCCTGGCGGAGACCAGCGAAGACCGCTACGTCGACGGCGACCAGTACGGCTGGGCGACTCTCAACGTGCGCCTGGCCAACGAGCTGACCCAGAACTTCGAGATGCAGTACGAGGCCAGTTACCAGTGGATGGACCTCGAGCCCCAGGGCTTCGACGGTCGCACCGCGGTCGAGGGGGACTATACCAAGTTCACCGTCGCCCCGACCTTCAAGCCCCAGGTGGGCGGCTTCTGGCAGCGTCCGGAGATTCGCCTGTTCGCCAGCTGGAGCGACTGGGACGAGGAGCTGAATGACTTCAGCGCCGGCGACGCCTTCGGCAGTGACGAGTTCACCGGCAGCCAGTGGACCTTCGGCGTGCAGACCGAAGTCTGGTTCTGATGACAAGGGCCCGGCACCGGTCGGGTCTTTCCTGCCTGTTGTTTCGATGCTTGCTCGCGGCCTGATGGTCGCGAGCTTTTTTCGTCTGCAGCGGCCGCCATACTGATTGGTTGACCCCACGACAGCTGAATGGCGTCAGTTGGCGTCGTCGTCGCCTTGGCCATCGCGACCGCCGCCCTTGCCGTGTCGGGAGAGTACCGCCCGCATTTCCGCGATCTGGGCGTCGCTGAGTATCTCGGCGAGGGCCTCATGGTGCTCCTCGCGCAGTTCACGCATGGCCTTGCGACGTTCCTGGCGGGAGTCGATGTCGCGCTCGCGCAGCGCCTGCATGTCGGCGTAGATCGCCTCGCGGGCCTCACGCAGCGACTCGCGCTCCTCGTCGGAGAGCTCCCAGCTGTCGACCAGTTCGGTCAGGCGCTGCTGCATGGCCTCACGGCGCTCGGCGCGCCTCTCCTCGCGGATTTCCTGTCGGGCGGTCTCCAGCGCCTCGCGCTGCTCCTCACCGAGGATCTCGTCCATGCGCTGGCGATGCTCCTCGCGCAGTTCGCGGACCGCTGCGCGGTGCTCGCTGCGGGCCTCCTCCAGGGCCTGGCGGGTCTCGTCGTCGATGCCGGCCCGCTCGAAGAGGGCCTGGCGGCGTTGCTCGTGCTGCTGGCGATGTTCCTCGCTCCAGCCTTGTTGTCTGCCCTCGCCACCGGGGGCGGCGCCGGCGGAAAGCGCCAGCGGCGCGATGGCGATGGCGAGCAGAGCGGGAGCCAGCAGAGTGCGGGTGAGTGAGCGTGTCATGGCGGTTCTCCTTGGGGCCTCGGGTTGACGCTGTCAGTCTCGTCGCCGGGGGTGCAAGCGGCTTGCAGCAAGCGTGCAAAGCTCGTGCATCTGCCGGGGGATCACTCCTCCGGCTGATACTTGTACCCGACACCATAGACCGAGCGGATCACCTCGCGCTCGGGCCAGGTCTCGGCAATCTTGCGGCGCAGCTTCTTGATGTGGCTGTCGACGGTGCGCTCGGAGACGATGCGGTGGTCGCGGTACATGTGGTCCATCAGCTGCTCGCGGGTAAAGATGCGCCCGGGTGAGTGCATCATCACCTTCAGCAGCTGGAACTCCACGGCGGTAAGCCCAAGGTCGTGGCCGTCGGCCAGGGCCCGCCACCCCTCGTCGTCCAGAATCAGGTCGCTGCCAGTGGCGGCGGGTTCACTGGCCGCCCGGCTGCGCCGCAGCACCGCCCTGGTTCGGGCCACTACCTCGCGAGGGCTGAAGGGTTTGCAGATATAGTCGTCGGCCCCCAGTTCCAGGCCCAGCAGGCGGTCGACCTCCTCGACCCGGGCAGTGAGCATGATGATCGCCACCGCCGGCCAGCGCTGGCGGATTTCCCGGCACAGGGTCAGGCCGTCGGTGCCCGGCAGCATCAGGTCGAGCAGCACCAGCTCCGGGCGCGTACGGCAGGCTTCGAGCCAGGGCAGCACGGCATCGCCGTGGTCCAGGTGGTGGCTGGTGAAGCCGCTTCCCTGTAGATAGTCGGCGACCAGGCGGGCGATCTTGGGCTCATCCTCGACGATCAGGATCTGGTCCTGATCGGTGTCCGGGTTACTCATGCGGCATGCTCCCTGAAGGGGTGGTCCTCGATGGCGGGAAAGGTCAGCGTCCAGCATAACCCGCCCAGCGGCGAGGGGGAGGCCTCCATGCGCGCGCCGTGGGCGCGCGCCAGGGCGGTAGCAATTGACAGCCCCAGGCCACTGCCGCCACTGGAGCGGTTGCGCGATCCCTCGACCCGGTAGAGACGCTCGGTGAGCCGGGGTAGTTCGGCCTCGGGCACGCCGGGGGCGCTGTCCTCCCAGGTCACCTTCACTTGCCCCGGGTGGCGGGCGAGCCGCACTCGCAGCCGCCCCGGGGCAGAAGTATAAGCGCAGGTGTTATCGATCAGGTTGTTCCAGAGCTGACGCAGCCGCTGGGTGTCGCCGCGGATCCACGCCGGGCCTTCGATCTCGTGTTCCAGGCGAATGCCGCTGTCCTCGAGCCATCCACCGGCCTCATCGAGGCGAGAGGCGAGGCTCTCCGCCAGGTTCAGGGGCGCCAGTTGAACCTCCAGAGCGCCGGCGTCGCTCTGCGAGAGCAGGCGCAGGTCGGCCACCAGGCGCTCCAGCTGACCGACCTCCTGGGCCAGCGAGTGCAGGTTGTCCTGGTCCAGGGAACGGATGCCGTCCTGCATGGCCTCGATCTCGCCGCGCAGCACCGCCAGTGGCGTGCGCAGCTCGTGAGCGATATCGGAGACCCAGCGGTTGCGGGCCTCGCGGCTGGCCTCCAGGGTGGCGGCCAGCACATTGAAATCGTGGGCGAGACTCGACAGCTCGTCGCGGCCGCGCTCTTCCAGGCGAGTGCTGTAGTCGCCCTCGGTGAGTCGCCGCGTGGCCTGTGCCATGCCACGGGTGCGCCGTCCCAGCCACCAGGAGAGGCCCCCTGCCAGCAGCAGCGAGGCCAGCCCCAGGGAGGCGACGATGATGCTCAGGTTACGCTGCTGGCGGGTGAGGAAGATGCGGTCCATGCGCGCCATCAGCTGCTGAGGCGGGCGGTAACCAAGCATCCCGACCTGCTGGCCGTCACTCTCGATGGGTAGCCAGCGCAGGGTCGCCGCCTGCTCGTCGTCATCCGGCGGCAGGCCTATTACCGGCAGGCCGGACGCGTCATGGAGCACGAAATCCTTGGGGTCACCCAGACGCCGTTCGATGCCCTCCGGCGGCGGCGTGTCTCCGGGCCACAGCTGGTGGCGTACCAGGCGATGCCAGGCACGCGGCGACTGGCGCAGCCACTGCCAGTCGCCGCGGCTGGCCCACTCCTCGCCGAGCCCCTCGGCCAGCGTCTCGGCGCGGCGGGTCTGGGTCTGGTCCAGGTATTCGATGAAGCCCTGATCGAGGCTGCGCGAGACCGCCAGGAACACCAGTCCGGAGATGGCCACGTTGACCGCCAGGATGATCGCGAACAGCTTGATGCCAAGCCGCGATACGGCCGGTTGGGGAAGGTTTGGTGAGCGCATGGACGTGCTCCGGGAGCGAGGGGCGGCGAGGATGTGACCTATTCTCGCCGTTCGACGTGCAGCCATCGGTCAGGTTCTGTGCAGGCAATGTGCAGCTTGAGATCAGCCTTGGCCACGCCGCCACCCTGCCGGCAAGGGTGGCGGTGGATTAGATCGAGAGCAGGAAGAGAATCAGCGGAGGTGACATCAGCGATAGGATAAAGCCGCTGACCACGGCCATCGGCACGCAGGCGACTCCCCCGTGCTGCTGGATCACCGGCAGGGTGAAGTCCATGGAGGTGGCACCTCCGTAGCCGATGGCCAGGGCGGCATGCTTGCGGATCACCAGCGGGATCAGCACGAAGGCGAGCAGTTCCCTGGCCAGGTCGTTGAAGAAGGCCACGCCGCCCATCAGCGGGCCCAGCTGGTCGCCGACCAGGATGCCGGAAAGTGAGTACCAGCCGAAGCCGGCGGCCAGTGCCAGCCCCTCGTTCCATGGGAGGTCCAGCAGCGGTGCCGCGAGCAGGCCGCCCACCAGAGAGCTGGTGGCCAGGGTCAGGGCGATGGCCAGGCCGAAGCGGTTGAGCACGATCTGGCGCAGTGACATCCCGGAATTGCGCAGCTGGCAGCCGATCAATGCCAGCAGTGCGTAGAGCACCCCTTCGGCCAGCGTCTCGGCTGTTGCGAAGAGGCCGCTGCCGGTGAGCCACTCCAGCAGCAGCCCGATCACCACGCCGGCCACCACCGTTGCCACCAGAGCGAACGAGCCCGCCATGGCGGCCCACTTGCTGGTGGGTGCCCCCGCGACCACCATCGCGGGGTCGGCGGTCAGGCCCAGCCGGCGCGATAGCCACCACAGAGCCGCCAGATTGCAGGCCGAGATCACCACGAACAGCAACAGGGCTTGGCCGCCCAGCCGCGAGAGCTGGCCCGCCAGATTGTCCAGGCCCGCCAGGCTTACGCCCATCAACAGCAGGATCACATAGATCGAGGCGTTCACTCCGCGATTGATCAGGGTCATCAACCGGGTATCCCGCACCGGCACCAGATACCCCAGCACCAGCGGCAACAGCACGATCACCAGACCGCTCAGCATCGACGAGACTCCCTTCCCGTTCAGGGGCCGCCGACGGCGACCGAAAACCGCTCACTCTAGTCAATTTTTCTTTGGTGAGGAAGCGAGCTCGGCGCTGGAGAGAATCAGGTCGGTCAGTGTCAGTCGGCCTTTTTGCCTACCGTCGCGGTGGTACTCCATGGCCAGCAGCAGGCCAGGCACCTCGGGGTGAAAGCTGAACACCATGCGACGTTCGGGGTCGTCCGGCTCGGTGACTTCTACCCTTACTGCCTCGAAGCGCCCGGCGGGCAATTCGAGCATCCGGTCGTCCAGCTGGCGGTATTCGACCCGTTCTTCGCGACCGCGGTGGTCGAGGTAGCGCAGCCGGCAGGGTGGGTTGCAGTCGTCGTCGGCGGCTCGTCGAGAGAGCTCGAACAGGGCGGCCTGGCGGTCGGGCAGTCGGGCCAGGGCCTCTTGTCCCAGTTCATAGTCCTTGCCGATGCCCATCAGGCTGTAGCCGCTTGTGAAGTATAGCGAGCGGGTCACCTCTTCCCCGACGATGAACAGGCTGCGTTCCCGTCCCCGAGCCACCGCGATGGCGGCCCGCATGTCGCTCTGCCAGTTCAGCCCGTCACGGCTCAGGCGATGTTCGACGGTGGTGCTCGGCCAGCCGGCGACCTCGAGCCGATAGCGGGCATCGAAGGGGCGCGGCTCCGCGGCATGCGCACTGACGACGACCACCAGCAGGAGCAGCAGGAGGAAAGGATAAAGGCGCAACGGTGGGGACATGCGGGAACTCCATGGCCGTCGGTGGGGCAGGGTTGAGAGTCTTTATGCGGCCGGGGGTTCCCCTCCGTGAGCGACACGCGCTTTTCCCGGCGGGGCCCCCGAAGGGCTGCTAGGCTGCCCTTGCAGGGCGATGCTTCTGTCGCCACCGCACCAACGAGGAGACCCCCATGGCTAGACTCTTGCTGATCGCCGGTGACTATGTCGAGGACTACGAGATCATGGTGCCCTTCCAGGCTCTACAGGCCATGGGCCACTCGGTCGACGCGGTGTGTCCCGACAAGCGCGAAGGTGACAAGGTGCGCACCGCCATCCACGATTTCGAGGGCGACCAGACCTACTCCGAGAAGCCCGGTCACGATTTCACGCTGAATGCCACCTTCGCCGAGGTGGAGGTGGCCGACTATGACGGGTTGGTCGTTCCCGGCGGGCGGGCACCGGAATACCTGCGCCTCGACGAGCGGGTTCTTGAGATGGTCCGCCACTTCTTCGAGCATGACAAGCCGGTAGCCGCCATCTGCCACGCTGCCCAGCTGCTGGCCGCCGCGGTCTCGCTCGAGGGGCATCGGGTCTCGGCCTATCCGGCCTGTGCGCCGGAAGTGCGCCTGGCCGGGGGTGACTTTGCAGAGATCGATGTCGATCAGGCCGTGGCCAGCGGAAAGCTTGTCACGGCACCTGCCTGGCCGGCGCATCCGGCCTGGCTCAAGCGCTTCGCCGCCATGTTCGACTGAGACCAGGTAGCGGGGTTTGACGCAACTAGACGACTGGTCTAATCTGGTCGCCATGAAGACGCACGCCACCCGCGACAAGCTGATCGAGATCGGCGCCGAGCTGATTGCCGAGCAGGGCTTCAATGCCACCGGCATCAATGCGGTGCTCAGCCGGGCCGGAGTCCCGAAGGGGTCTTTCTACCACTATTTCTCGAGCAAGGAGGATTTCGGCCTGGCCGTGATCGATGCCTTCGCGGCGCAGTACGACGTTCGGCTGGCGTCGATCTTCGAAGCGACCGACGCTTCCCCATTGACGCGGCTGCGCCGCTACTTCGCCGTCGGCAAGTCAGACATGCTCTCCTGCGATCATGCCCGCGGTTGCCTGATCGGTAACCTGGGTCAGGAGCTTTCTGCACGCAGCGAGCTCTTCCGGGCACGCCTGGATCAGGTCTTTCGTTCCTGGGAGTACCGGCTGGTGGTGTGTCTCGAGGAGGCCCGCTCCGCCGGCGAGGTGCCGGATGATATCGATCCCGAAGCGCTGGCGAGCTTCATTATGGCTGGCTGGGAAGGCGCTATCCTGCGCGCCAAGACGGTCAAGTCCCTGGCGCCCATGGAGTGTTTCGAGTCGATTCTCTTCCGCCAGGTGCTGGATAGTGAGCTTCCCGTGACGGGTTGATTCTCAGCCCTGCGTCGCTTCATGCAGGTATGCTCTGAATCTAGTAGACCGGTCTAGAAAATTGCGAGACAGAGAAGTCGTCTTCTCTAGCCTCATGATCGTCACTGCGACACGACAGACAATCCGAGACCGGCTGAATAGCCGGCCTGAATCCTAGAGCCCGTGGTCTTGGCGACCGCAGGCCTTACAAGCTGATGCAATCCAGAGGAGAAGAGTCCATGTCCGAGATCAATGGCAAGGTCGTCATCATTACCGGCGCCAGCAGCGGCCTTGGCGAAGCCACCGCTCACCGCCTGGCCAAGTCAGGCGCCAAGCTGGTGCTCGGCGCCCGTCGCGAAGAGCGTCTCGTGGCGCTGCGCGATGCGATCGTCGAGCAGGGCGGCGAGGCGATCTATCGCGTCACCGACGTGACCGATCGTGACCAGGTCGAGGACCTGGCCACTGCCGCCAAGGAGGCCTACGGCCGCATCGACGTGCTGGTCAACAACGCCGGCGTGATGCCGCTGTCGCCCCTGGACCAGCTGAAGGTCGACGAGTGGGAGCAGATGATCGACGTCAACATCAAGGGCGTACTCTATGGCGTCGCCGCGGTGCTGCCGACCATGCGCGAGCAGCACGCCGGCCACATCATCAACCTCTCCTCGGTGGCCGGCCACGTGGTCTTTCCGGCCTCGGCCGTCTATTCCGCCACCAAATATGCGGTGAAGGCGCTCTCCGAGGGCATTCGCCAGGAGGGCGGAGAGGAGATCCGCTCCACCAATATCTCCCCGGGGGCGGTGGCCACCGAGCTGACCACCACCATCAGCGACCCCGACACCGCCAAGAACGTCAATGAGCTCTACGAGATGGCCATCGATGCCGAGGCCATTGCCCGGGCCATCACCTATGCCATTGAGCAGCCGGCGGATGTCGACGTCAACGAGCTGATCATCCGTCCCACCAAGCAGCCGCTCTGAACATACGGCTGCTTTAGTCCAATGGGCGAGGGACTCGCCCGTTGGATGACACGAGGCGAGCCGGGCCAGGTCGAGGGCGACCTGGCCCGGCTGCGTTGGTGTCCCGGGTATCGGGGGAAGATGCATGCCTAGTCGATCAGGTGCTGGAAGGCGAACATCGCCATGAAGGCCAGGGTTACGGTGGTGCCGACCGCACTTCCGGGGGCATCCTTCATGGCATCGGGCACCAGTTCGGCGAACACCATCCAGATCATTGCACCGGCCGCCAGGCCGAGTCCGGTCGGCAGGAAGGGTTCGAACCAGGTAACGAACAGGAAGGCCGGAACGGCCATCAGGGGCTGGGGCAGGCTGGTGAAGATGCTCCATCCCCCTGCCTTGAGCACCGACATGCCGCGCGGAACCAGGACCAGGCTGATGGCCAGGCCCTCTGGAATGTTGTGTACAGCAATGGCGGTACTGATGAAAACGCCCAGGGACTCTCCGCCTCCGTAGGAGACGCCGACACCGACGCCCTCGGCGAACGAGTGCATTGTCATCACGCCGAGGATCAGCAGCGCCTTGCGGGCATTGGCGCCGCTGAGCTCGTTGATGTCCGGTGAACCATGGCGGGAAATCCAGGCGTCGGAGCCGATCACCAGACCGAGACCCAACAGCATGCCGATCATGGTCAACCAGGGATCGAGCGTGCCTCCCTCGCTGATCAGGCTGTGACTGGCGGCCAGCATCAGGCCGGCTGCCAGGGCATTGAACAGGCTCAGCCAGCGCTTGCCGAACTGCTTGACGAAGAGGAAGGGAAGCGCGCCCAGACCGGTGGCCAGCGCCGTGATCATCGCGGCGATGAATACCGTCAGCAGTGATACGTCCAGGGCCATTCGCTGGAACTACTCCGGCGTCAGGTCTTCGACTGCAGACGTTCGAGGCCCGGGCTCAACTCGACCGGGTAGTCGCTGTCGCCCTCCGCCAGTTGCCTGACGGACTCGGGGAATCGCTCGAGGGCGTCCGTAACCCGCTCGCGGGCGTCATCGGCCAGCGCCATTGCCTTCTCGTCGAGTCGTCCCCCCTGCACCAGCTGACGCAGCAGTGGCTCGCCGGCGTCAAGCTGCTCGTCACGCAGGGCGATGATGTCGCCGACGTAGCGGCCGCCTTCGTCCTGGCGGCGATACAGTTGCTTGCGACACGGCAGGTTGATCTTGCCCGGCGAGTGCTTGACTCGCGGGGTGCCGGCGTACTCCACCAGCTTGTAGGAGAGATCGATCACCGGGGCGTCGGCGGCAACACCCATCTGAGTGCCGACGCCAAAGGCATCAATGGGCGCACCGTCCTCGAGCAGCGTCGCGATCTTGTGCTCGTCCAGGCCACTGCTGGCAACAATGGTGATGTCATCGTGCCCCGCTTCGTCGAGCAGGGCGCGCGCTCCCTTCGCCAGCTTGCCCAGGTCGCCGGAGTCGAGACGGATCGACTTGACGCCGACCTCGGGTTCCTCCTGCATGATCTCGATCACCTTGCGGACGCCTTCGAGGGTGTCATGGGTGTCGACCAGCAGGGTGGTACCGGGATAGTGGCGGGCGAAGGCACGGAAGGCCTCGGTTTCGTCGTCATGGGCGAGGATGTAGCTGTGCGCCATGGTGCCGTTGATTGCCAGGTCGTGGCGCAGGCCGCCGAGTACGTTGCTGGTGCCGGCCAGGCCTGCGGTGCGGTAGGCCCGGACTCCGCGCACAGCGGCGTCCACCCCGTGCATGCGACGCATCCCGAAATCCACCACCGGGCGGTCCTGGGCCGCTATCACCAGGCGTACCGCCTTGGAGGCGAGTACCGTCTCCAACTGCACCAGGTTCATCACCAGGCTCTCGAGCAGCTGTGCCTGGGCGATGGGCGCATCCACCTCCAGCAGCGGCTCGTTGGCAAACACCGGGGTGCCCTCGGGAAGGGTCCATATATCGCCCTCGAAGCGCCAGTTGCCCAGCCAGTCGAGGAACTCCTGGTCGAACTGCCCCGTCTCGGCGAGGAGTGAAAGGGCCTCGTCACTAAAGCGTAACCGGCTGAGCAGCTCTGCGGCATGCTGCTGTCCGCAGGCCAGCATGAAACGGCGAGTCGGCGGCATCTTGCGGAAGAAGAGGCTGAAGGTGGCCCATTCGTGCATCTCTTCCTTCCAGTAGGCCTGGGTCATGGTCAGCTGGTAGAGGTCGGTGAGCAGGGCCAGTTCGCCCTCCTCGACCTGCAGCCGGATCGACTCCTTCATGAGCGTACCTCGGCACCGGCATCGGTGAATTCGCGCCGGCACTCGGCCACGGCATCAGGGTCCACCGCCGCGGAAAGGCGCTCCAGGAACAGGGTATCAAAGCCCTCCTCGCGGGCCGCCAGAACGGTGGCCTTGACGCAGACATCCAGTGCCAGGCCGCAGACGATCACCCTTTCGATGCCTTTCTCCTTCAGGTATCCGCCGAGTCCGGTGCCGTCGAAGGCGGAGTAGGCGTCGGCATCGAAGGCAGTGGCCTTGCTGACGCGGATGGTGTCATCGGAGAGGGCTAGATCGGGATGGAAGGCCGCACCGGGGGTGTCCTGCACGCAGTGGACCGGCCAGGGGCCACCACGATGCGTGAAACTTACGTGGTCCACCGGATGCCAGTCCCGCGAGGCGATCACCAGAGCGCCGTTCGCCCGGGCTGCCTCGATCTCGGCGTTGATCCCCGGAACCAGACCACTACCGCCCTGGACCGCCAGGGCACCGCCTTCACAGAAATCGTTCTGCATATCCACGACAAGCAGCGCGTCGCGGGGGCTGTAGTTCACCTTCATGGTCATCCTCTACCTCCCTGGAGCTCATTGGGTGTCTTCCCCTTCAGCGTACGGCCTTCACGGCGCTTGTTGTAGGGGGACGGGTCAATAACCGGCCTCGGGGTCGACGGTATCGATGGCTTCTCCCGCCTCGAAGGCGAGAAGCGCCTCGGCCACCTGGTCCAGTGCCGCGCCCAGCGGGGTGGGGCCAGCCATGTGGGGGGTGACCCAGACACGCGGATGCGACCAGAGCGGGCTTGCATCGGGCAAGGGCTCCTCCGGAAAGGCGTCGAGCAGGGCTCCGCGCAGTCGCCCCTCCGTCTCCCCCTCGCTATCTGGACCAAGCGCATCGAGCAGGGCGGTCTCGTCGATCAGCGTCCCGCGCCCCGGGTTGATCAGGCTGGCCCCTTCGGGCAGCCTTGCCAGGGCGTCGGCATCGATGACATGGCGTGTCGCAGGGGTGTCCGGCAGCAGCAGCACCAGGCTCCTGACCCGGCCGAGCAGTTCATCAAGCCCCGCGTCGCCATGATGGCAGCTGATGCCCTCGAGCGACTTTTCCGAGCGGCTCCAGCCATGCACCGGAAAGCCGTCGGCGGCCACCATGGCGGCGACCTCGGCACCGATGGCCCCGAGGCCCAGCACACCGACCGGCCAGTCGGCCTTGTCGACCAGCGCATGCTCTTTCCACTCGCGGCGAGCCTGCTGACGGCGGTAGCGATCGAAGTCACGCTGAAAGTGCAGGATGCCGTAGCGCACATAGTCACCGATCAACTCCGCCATGCCGGCGTCGCGCAGCTTGACGATGGGCACCCCCGCGGGGAGCCCGGGATTGCCCAGCAGCGCGTCTACTCCAGCGCCCAGGTTGACGATGCCCTTGAGTCGCTCGGGCTCTCCGAGCAACTCGGCAGAGGGTTTCCATACGGCCAGGTAGTCCGCCTCACGGCGCTTCTCGGCCGGGGCGCTGCTGGTGAATACCTCGGCATCCGGTAGGCGCTCGGACAGGGCGTCCCGCCATCGCTCGGCATCGTCGATATGGACCAGTACCTTCATGTCCTCCTCCTGGATTTGTCGTGGCCTTTCATCATGGGAGCGCACGAGGTTGCGAACAAGGCTTACAGGCCATCGCTGACATAGCAGTATGAAATGCTTGACCACCTACCGTGGGTTGGCAGTAACCTCCATCAAGGGGAATCGATAGACTCTCCGGAGTGTCCGCGGTCCCCATGAGGCCCGGTGCTTCGTTGGTGATGCGGCCCCCCCGGCCCGGCCTTCTCAGCGCAGAGAGGGCCGATTTTCTGATAATGCGATGGCGAGTGGCTTCATGATCCAGGTTTCCCTGCCCTTCACTCGTGAGGAGTACGCGACCCGCCTGTGGAAAGTGCGTGCCGAGATGGCCAGCCGCGGTATCGACGTGCTGATCGTCAGCGACCCCTCCAACATGGCCTGGTTGACCGGCTACGACGGCTGGTCGTTCTACGTGCATCAGTGCGTTCTCGTGGGCCTGGCGGGTGAACCGGTGTGGTATGGCCGACGGATGGACGCCAACGGGGCCTTGCGGACCTGCTGGATCGACCCGGACAACATCACCTACTACCCGGATTACTATGTGCAGAATCCGGATATGCACCCCATGGACTACCTTGCCCAGACCATCCTCCCCGATCGTGGCTGGCACGAGGGTGTAGTGGGCATGGAGATGGACAACTACTATTTCACGGCCAAGGCCTATCAGTGCCTGCTGCGCGAGTTGCCCCATGCCCGTTTCATGGATGCCAACTCGCTGGTCAACTGGTGTCGAGCCATCAAGTCGCCCCAGGAGATCGAGTACATGCGCGTGGCGGCCAAGATCGTCGAGGGGATGCATACGCGAATCCTCGAGGTGATTGAACCGGGCCTGCCCAAGAGCAAGCTGGTCTCGGAGATCTACCGCGTCGGTATCGAGGGGTGGCGAGACGAGCAGGGCAAGATCTACGGCGGCGACTACCCCGCCATCGTGCCCATGTTGCCCACCGGGAGTGACGCCGCCGCCCCGCACCTGACCTGGGACGACACCCCGTTCCGCGAGGGCGAGGGCACCTTCTTCGAGATCGCCGGGGTCTTCAAGCGCTACCATGCCCCGATGTCGCGGACCGTCTTTCTGGGCAGACCGCCCCAGGAGTTCGTGCGCGCCGAGTCGGCGCTGCTCGAGGGCATCGAGAATGGCCTGGCGGTGGCCAAGCCCGGCAATCGCACCGCAGACATCGCCATGGCGCTGGGTGCTGCAATGGACAAGTACGGCTTCGACCGCGGCGGTGCGCGTTGCGGCTATCCCATCGGCATCAGTTACCCCCCGGACTGGGGCGAGCGCACCATGAGCCTGCGCCCCTCCGACGAGACCATCCTGCAACCCGGCATGACCTTCCACTTCATGCCGGGCCTGTGGGAGGACGACTGGGGCCTGGAGATCACCGAGAGCATCCTGATCACCGAGACCGGCTGCGAGACTCTGGCCGACTTTCCGCGCCAGCTCTTCGTGCGCTGAACGGATTGAAGCTGAGCTCACTAAATCGAATCACGAGGGGCGCTGGGGGCAGATCGTAGAGGGGGTCCTACGCCAGGGATGGCGTCGGTAGCGCCCAGGGAGGGGTTCACAGCGCCCCCTCGTAGATCTGCCGCCAGATCAGCCCCGAGTGGCACGGAGGCCATGGCGCCCATGCCACATCAGAACAAGGAGTTCCCTGACATGACCAAGCGTCCCAGCCCGATCAGTGCTACCGTCGACTTCGACGCCGACGGCGTCCAGCACGGCTTCCTCAAGCTGCCCATCTCCGTGGACGACTCCGCCTGGGGGGCGGTGATGATCCCTGTCACCGTGATCAAGAACGGCGAGGGTCCCACGGCGCTGCTGACCGGTGGCAACCACGGTGACGAGTACGAGGGCATCACCTCGCTGCTCAAGCTGTCGAGCGCGCTCAAGGCCGAGGATGTTCGCGGCCGAGTGATCATCGTGCCCTGCATGAACCAGCCGGCGGTGATGGCCGGCAAGCGTACCTCGGGCCTTGATGGCGGTAACCTCAATCGCAGCTTCCCCGGCGACCCGGATGGCAGCGTGACCGAAAAGATCGCCGATTACTTCACCCGGGTGATGGTCCCGATGAGCGACGTGGTCCTCGATCTGCACTCCGGTGGGCGCACCCTGGACATCATCCCCTTCGGTGCCTCCCACGTGCTGGAAGATAGCGAGCAGCAGCGCCAGGCCCTGGAAGGCGCCAAGGCCTTTGCCGCCCCCTACGCGATGATGATGTTCGAGCTCGACGCGGCGGCGCTGTTCGACACCGCGGTGGAGAGCCAGGGCAAGATCTTCGTGGCCACCGAGCTCGGCGGCGGCGGCACCTCCACGCCACAGAGCATGGCGATCACCGAGCGCGGCGTGCGCAATTTCCTGGTGCATTACGGCCTGATGGCTGGTGAGGTGGAAATGCCGGCCGAACCCCAGGTCTATCTCGATATGCCCGATGCCAGCTGCTACGTGCAGAGCGAGCACTCCGGCGTGCTCGAGCTCTGCCACGCCCTCGGCGAGCAGGTGGAAAAGGGCGAGGTGGTGGCCCGTGTCTTTGATCCGACGCGCAGCGGCACCGCACCGGTGGAGTACCGCGCCGGGCGCAGCGGCTTGCTGGCGGCCCGGCGTCACCCGGCGCGGGTCAACATGGGGGACACCATCGCGGTGATTGCTGATATCGTCGATACCCTCTCATGAAACTCGACCGCTATGACCTGAAGATCCTCGAGATCCTCTCCTGCGACGGCCGCATCACCAAGTCGAAGCTCGCCGAGGCGATCAACCTCTCGGTCAGCCCCTGCTGGGAGCGGGTCCGCCGGCTCGAGAAGGCCGGCATCATCGAGGGTTACAGCGCCCGGATCAATGCTGGAGCGCTGGTCAAGCGTACCCCGGTATGGGTACAGATCGAGCTCAAGCAGCACAATGCCGAGAGCTTCGCTCGTTTCGAGGCGCTGGTCCATGCCACCCCCGAGGTCACCGAGTGCGTGGCCGTGGGCGGAGGTGTCGATTACCTGATCAAGTTCGAGACCGACTCCATCGATGCCTATCAGCGGCTCATGGATGCCTGGCTGACCGGGGAAGCCGGTATCGAGCGCTACTTCACCTATATCGTCACCAAGACGGTGAAGCGTCCGGCCCCGGGCTTCTCCCCAGACGAACTGGCCTGAGGTCCCCGGCGGGTCAAGCGAGATTTCAACGTTGATATCACCGCTGACCTTGTGGCATAAGCTGTTAGCAGGAGGGTGGACCGAGGTTCACCCGGCCGGGCGATCCCACCGGCATGCTCCTGATGGTGCCGGAACATTTTCAATAGCGCCCTGGAAGTTTCCGAGATCGCCTGACGCAGAGAGATCAAGATGTCCTATTTCACGATTGCCGGTGTGCAGATGCACGCCCTGCACCATGGTGACAATACCGAGGCCATGCGCCACCGGATCGACGTGCTGATGAGCCGTTTCCCGCAGGTGCAGATGGTCCTGTTCAGCGAGCTGATGCCCATGGGGGCCTCGCCGCACCACGCACAGTCGATGCCCAGCAGCAGCGAGGCCCTGTTCTGCCAGATCGCCGAGCAGCATCGCATCTGGCTGATTCCCGGCTCCATGTTCGAGCATACCGAGGATGGCATTTTCAACACCCTCTCGGTCATCAACCCCCACGGCCAGGTGGTGGCCCGCTACCGCAAGATGTTCCCCTTCCGGCCCTACGAGGCCGGGGTGGAGAGCGGCAGCGAGTTCGTCACCTTCGATGTGCCCAATGTGGCGCGTTTCGGGGTCTCGATCTGCTACGACATGTGGTTCCCCGAGACCACCCGCACCCTGGCCGCGATGGGTGCCGAGGTGATCCTTCACCCGACCATGACCGACACCATCGACCGTGATATCGAGTTGTCCATCGCGCGCACCAATGCCGCGGTCAATCAGTGCTTCTTTTTCGATATCAATGGCGCCGGGGCCCTCGGCAACGGTCGTTCCATCGTGGTCGGCCCCTCCGGTGACGTCATTCACCAGGCCGGCACCGGTGAGGAGGTCATGCCCATCGAGGTCGACCTGAACCGCGTACGCCGCGAACGCGAGACCGGCCTGCGCGGCCTCGGTCAGCCGCTGAAGAGCTTCCGTGACCGGTCCGTCGACTTCTCGCTCTACCGCAGCGAGACACGTTCGAGCCCCTTCCTCGATACCCTTGGCCCGCTGCAAAAGCCGTTGCGCGCCGACATCGAGGAGTACTAACCCTTCGCCTGCGGGCAGTGCAGCAGAAAGGAGAATAGATCCCGTGCTGGAGCCACTTGTTCGACTGCTGCGCCGTCTGTTCGGTAATCCCTCGGCAACCCCTGCCGCGCGCAAGGCGCCCGACACCTCCCCTGTCAATGATGGAGCGACCATGATGAGCAAAATAACAAGCATCGCCGATGTCCGCCGCCACTTTCGCAACAACAAGGAGCCGATCTATTTCATCTCGGCCACCAACTTCAACCTGCTGGGGATCGGTGATTGGGTCGGAAATTTCCGCCATATCAACTATATCGATTGCTTCGAAGGACAGCAGCGCAACGTCTTCGTGCCCAAGGAGAAGTTCCCGCGCGATTTCGAGAGCATCGAGGACATCAACAACTACCTCCTCGAGCACAAGGAGGTGATCGACTACATCCAGTCACGGGCAGACGGCGAGAATGCCGGCGTGGCCGCCTTCCTGATGTTCGACGAGCATACCGAGGAGACCTGCAAGCAGCTCGGGCTCCGCGTGGCGTTCCCCCCGGCGAATCTGCGCAGCCGGATGGACAACAAGATCGAGACGGTTCGCATCGGCAACAAGGCTGGCGTGCCCAGTGTGCCCAATGTGCTGGCCAAGGTGGGTAGCTACCAGGAGCTCTGCGAGGTGAGCAAGGAGCTGGGTAACGACCTGGTGGTGCAGACCGCCTTCGGTGACTCCGGTCATACCACCTTCTTCATTTCCAGCGAGGACGACTACTACAAGCACGCCGAGGAGATCGAGGCCGAGGCCGAGGTCAAGATCATGAAGCGCATCAACTGCCGCGGCTCGGCCATCGAGGCGTGTGCCACCCGCTGCGGTACGGTGGTGGGGCCGCTAATGACCGAACTGGTGGGTTTCAAGACGTTGACCCCCTACAAGGGCGGCTGGTGCGGCAATGAGATGTTCTCGGGCGCCTTCGATCAGTCGATCCGCGACAAGGCGCGGGAATATACCTTCCAGTTCGGTGAGGCGTTGCGCGAGGAGGGCTACCGCGGCTACTTCGAACTCGACTTCCTGATCGACATGGACAACGGCGAGGTCTACCTGGGTGAACTCAATCCCCGGGTCACCGGTGCCAGCTCGCTGACCAACGTGGCCGCTTTCGCCCACTCGGACATCCCGCTGTTTCTCTTCCATCTGCTGGAGTTCTCCGACGTCGACTTCGACCTCGATATCAACGAGATCAATGAGCGCTGGTCCCATCCCGACAGCGTCGACAGCTGGAGCCAGCTGGTGATCAAGCACACCGACGAGAGCGTCGACCTGCTCACCACCGCACCGCGCACCGGTGTCTGGAAGATGGCCGGTGACGGTAGCGTCAGCTATGACCACTACAGCTATCACCCGCATGCCGCCGAGAATGAGAGCGAGGGCTTTTTCCTGCGCATCAGCGGGGCGGGCGACTTCCGCTACGAGGGAGCTGACCTGGGCATCCTGATCACCCGGGGGCGGCTGATGGACGATGATTTCCAGCTCAACGAGCGCGCCAAGGCGTGGATCGAGGGCATCCGCGGCCAGTATGCCGGCCAGTCGCTGCAGGATCCGGTCGTGCAGGAGGTGGCCGTCAGCCATGCCGTTGGCGGTGGCAACTTCAAGATATTGTGAATTCCGGGACCGTTTCTCTGCCGCCCCGGGAGGTGCCGTCGGCCGACATGGACAAGATGCTCGATTTCCGGACCCTGCGCGAAGATACGGCCGGCACCCGGTGGCAGGCGCTGTTCGCCTACCACTGGCCGGCCTACGAGCAGTGGTACCTCAGCGAGGGAGAGCGTGAGCGGCCAGGCTATCTTGCCTGCTACAACGCCCTGCGCCGCCACATGCCGGAACTGGTTGGTACCTATCGCACCCTCTGCGACCTGGCCGGCGGCGGCGACCTGGCCGCGCGATTCCTGAGCCTCTACCAGCCACCGCCCTATATCACCGGCTGTTCTCAGGCGGTACTCGCCAGCCCCGAGTCCACGGTGCTGGCACGCAACTACGACTACCCGCCGGAGCTTTGTGAAGGCACGATCCTTTACACCCACTGGAACGAGCGGCGAGTGATCGCCATGTCCGACTGCCTGTGGGGCGTGCTCGACGGCATGAACGACCGCGGGCTTGCCGTTTCGCTGGCCTTCGGCGGGCGCAAGGCGGTGGGCGAGGGTTTCGGTGCGCCGATCATCTTGCGCTACCTGCTGGAGTTCTGTGACACCGTGCCCGAGGCTTCCGAGGTGCTCGCCCGGGTGCCCACCCACATGGCTTACAATATCACCGTGGCCGACGCCGCTGGCCGCTATGTGACGGCGATGATCGGCCCGGATCGCCGCGCCAGCATCCGCCGTGTGCCGGTGGCCACCAACCACCAGAAGAAGATCGAGTGGTACGCCCATGCCCTGGCCTCGGAGACCCTGATTCGTGAGCGCCAGCTATCGATCCTGGTGGACGACGAGGCCACTACCGAAGAGCGGTTCATCGCGGCCTTCTCGGCCCCGCCGCTGTTCCGTCACGATTACCGGCGCGGCCTGGGGACCGTCTATACCGCGGTCTACCACCCTCAGGCGGGGCGCGCCCAGTTCCACTGGCCCGGCATGAATCTGGACCTTAATTTCGACGACTTTCCCGAGGAGCGGATCACCGTACGCTACGGAACCCGCGCACTTCACGGCGGCTGACCCGTATCACCCCTGATCGCGTTCCTCGACAACAACAAGCAAGGATGGGTGTTGCCATGCAAGAGACGAGTCATACCGATACGCCCTATACCGCCCTGGGCTTCTATCACAAGATCTCCCAGCTGCGTGCCGACACCTGGAATGCGCTGAAGCGTGATCTCGGCCAGCTGGTGCGCCTCAATGACGAGGGCCGGGCCAAGAAACTGATCAAGGCCGTCGACATCAAGCTGACGCGGCTCGAGATCATCGAGGACTACCACGCCTTTCCCTCCAAGGAGGATTTTCGCCATCTATGGTCGCTGTTCGACCGCGCGGAGTACGGGCTGCTGGAGAAGGTGGTCAAGCGTCTGGTGCGGGCGCTGATCAGCGAGTCCTACCGGCGGCGCCACGTTGATCTCTCCGAGACCGATGCCGATGCCGAGGACCTCGAGACCCTCGATGCCCTGGCGCAGCTGCGCCGCGGGCACCCGGCGTCCAATAGCTCGGCCCAGCCCTACTTCGAGCTGCTGATCGTCGACAACATCTCGGCGCCCGAGGAGGAGGTGGTTCGCGAGGCCTTCCACAACATGCGTCGCCCCGAGGACCGCTTCGTCTATGACGTGGTCACGGTACGCAGCTTCGAGGACGCGCTGATCGCGGTGCTGGTCAATCCCAACATCCAGGCCTGCCTGATCCGCTACGAGTTTCCCTACAAGTCGAAGTACAATCTCAGCGCTCTGCGCAGCTACCTGGAGGGGATTTCCGAACAGTCACTGGAGAATCACTCGGAGGCCGAGCGCAGTATCCTGCTGAGCACCATGATCCATGAGCTGCGCCCCGAGATCGACCAGTTCCTGGTCACCAGCGGCGACGTGGAGGCCACGGCGAGTCGCGACATCCGTCACTTCAATCGCATCTTCTATCGCGAGACGGACTACATCGAGCAGCATCACACCATTCTGCGTGCCATCGACAATCGCTATCGCACGCCCTTCTTCGATGCCCTGCGCGAGTACAGCAAGAAGCCCACCGGGGTCTTCCATGCCATGCCCATCTCGCGGGGCAAGTCGATCACTCGCTCCCACTGGGCGGGCCAGATGATCGACTTCTACGGCATCAACATCTTCCTGGCCGAGACCTCGGCCACCTCCGGCGGACTGGATTCGCTGCTGCAGCCCTACGGGCCGATCAAGAAGGCTCAGGAATACGCGGCACGAGCCTTCGGTGCGCGGCAGAGCTTCTTCGTCACCAACGGTACCTCCACCGCCAACAAGATCGTGGTGCAGGCGTTGATCAAGCCGCGCGACATCGTGCTGGTCGACCGCGACTGCCACAAGTCGCACCACTACGGCATGGTGCTGGCCGGCGCCCACGTCAGCTACCTGGACTCCTACCCGCTCCATGACTACTCCATGTATGGCGCGGTGCCGCTCAAGGAGATCAAGAAGACGCTGCTCGAATACAAGCGCTCGGGCCAGCTGCACAAGGTCAAGATGCTGCTGTTGACCAACTGTACCTTCGACGGCGTGGTCTACAATGTTCGCCGAGTGATGGAGGAGTGTCTGGCGATCAAGCCCGATCTGGTCTTCCTCTGGGACGAGGCGTGGTTTGCCTTTGCCGGCTTCAACCCCACCTATCGCCCACGCACCGCCATGCATGCCGCCCGCACGCTGCGCGACCGCTATCGCAGCGCCAGCTACCGTGAGGAGTACGAGGCCTGGAGTGCCGAGTTCGATGCCCTCGACCCCGAGGATGATGCCACCTGGCTCGACCGGCCCCTGTTGCCCGACCCCGATCAGGTGCGCATTCGCGCCTATGCCACCCACTCCACCCACAAGACACTGACGTCGCTGCGCCAGGGGTCGATGATCCACGTCTGGGATCAGGACTATCGCCAGAAGGTCGAGGGACCGTTCCACGAGGCCTATATGACTCATACCTCGACCTCGCCCAACTACCAGATCATCGCCTCGCTGGACGTAGGTCGCATGCAGGCCGAGATGGAGGGCTTCGAACTGGTGCACGCCCAGGTGGAGGCGGCGCTGTCGCTGCGCGAGCAGCTCTATACCCATCCGCTGCTGCAGAAGTACTTCCGGGTGCTGGTCAACAAGGACATGGTGCCGCTGGAGTATCGGCAGTCGGGGGTCGAGACCTTCTACGACCCGGCCACCGGCTGGAACAAGATGGAGGAGGCCTGGGCCAATGACGAGTTCGTCGTCGACCCCAGCCGCATCACCATCGCCATCGGCACCACGGGTATCGACGGCGATACCTTCAAGAACGAGTACCTGATGAACAAGTACGGCATCCAGATCAACAAGACCTCGCGTAATACCGTGCTGTTCATGACCAACATCGGCACTACCCGCGGCTCCATCGCCTACCTGCTCGACGTGCTGATCAAGCTGGCCAAGGAGTTCGAGTACCGCTGGGAGGAGAGCAGCCGTCCGGAGCGCAAGATCATCGAGAACCGGGTTCATTCGCTCACCAAGGAGCTGCCGCCGCTGCCGGACTTCAGCCGTTTCCACGCGGCCTTCCGTCCCGATCCCGAGGGTAACACGCCGGAAGGGGATATCCGCTGTGCCTACTTCCTCAGCTACGACGACGAGAACACCGAATACCTGCGCTTCGACAACGGCGAGGTGCAGGCGGCCATGCGGGCCGGCCGCGACGTAGTTTCGGCGAGCTTCGTGATCCCTTACCCGCCGGGCTTCCCGGTGCTGGTCCCGGGCCAGGTGGTCAGCGAGGAGATTCTCTATTTCCTGCAGGCACTGGATGTCACCGAAATCCATGGCTATCGGCCAGAGCTCGGCTTGCTGGTCTTCACCGAGGAGGCGCTGCATAATCCCCCGGCGGGGTGAGCGCTGCCACGCCCGGGATCCTCGACCCACAGAAAAAACCGCACCTTTGCGGCAAAGGACAAAAAATCCTGCGCCGCCTGCCGCAAGTAACAAAAAGTCCTGTACTGCCAAAGCCGCTATGCTTACCCCCTCGAGCCGCTCTGTTGCGTTACGAACAGGCGGCTCGCCCGTTTTTTCCACATCGGCCAGACAACCTCGATGAGGCCGGTGCGTCAGGGGAGGTACAGCATGACTCTTTCCAGCAAGCTCAGCGATCCGCGCTTGTTCCGTCAGTACGCCTACGTCGACGGCAAGTGGACCCATGGTGAGGGGGGCCGCGAGGAGGCCGTGTTCGATCCGGCCACCGGCGAGGCACTGGGGCATATTCCCTGGCTGGAAGCTCACCAGATCACTGCCACGGTGGATGCGGCCGAGGCTGCCTTCGTGCACTGGCGCGCCCTGCGCGTGGACGAGCGTTGCGAGCGGCTGCTGGCCTGGTATGACCTGCTGCAAGCCAATCGTGAAGACCTCGCCACCCTCATGACCCTGGAGCAGGGCAAGCCGTTGCCCGACGCCCGCGGCGAGGTGGAGTACGGCGCCAGCTTCGTGCGCTGGTTCGCCGAAGAGGGCAAGCGGACCTTCGGCGAGACCATCCCCAGTCACATCCCCAATGCGGCGCTTGGGACCATCAAGGAGCCGGTGGGCATCGCTGCGCTGATCACTCCCTGGAACTTCCCGCTGGCGATGATCACCCGCAAGGCCGCCGCCGCCATGGCCGCCGGCTGTACGGTAATCGTCAAGCCGGCCGGCGAGACACCCTTCTCGGCGCTGGCGCTGGCGGAGCTCGCCGAGCGCGCCGGCATCCCGGCCGGCGTGTTCAACGTGGTGCTCGGTGATCCACCCGAGGTGTCGCGGATCCTGTGTGCCGAGGATCGCGTCAAGGCGCTCTCCTTCACCGGCTCCACCCGCGTGGGGCGGCTGCTGCTGGAGCAGTGTGCCAACACGGTGAAGCGTGTATCCCTCGAATTGGGAGGGAATGCCCCCTTTATCGTCGGCCCGGACATGGATCCTCGGGAGGCGGCCTTCGCCGCGGTAGCGGCCAAGTTCCAGACCGCCGGCCAGGATTGCCTTGCTGCGGACCGCATCCTGGTCCACGAGTCGATCCACGATGCCTTCGTCGAGCACTTCGCCGAGCGCATGGCAGCGCTGACCGTGGGCAATGGCCTAGAGCCGGAGATCGACCTGGGTCCGCTGATTCATCGCCAGGCGGTGGAGAAGGCTGCGGCCATCGTCGACGACGCCATTTCCAAGGGCGCTACCCTGGTGGCGGGCGATCAGAGCCAGGCCCCGGGCGAGAACTTCTTCATGCCGGTAATGCTCACGGGCGTGACCCACGACATGAAGATCTGGCACGAGGAGAGCTTCGCGCCGGTAGCCGGCATCACCGCCTACTCGGACGATGATCAGGTCATCGAGATGGCCAACGACACCGAGTATGGCCTGGCGGCCTACCTCTACACCCATGACATTCGCCGCATCTGGAAGATCATGCGCGCCCTGGAGTTCGGCATGGTCTCGGTCAACTCGGTGAAGATGACCGGTCCGCCCGTGCCCTTCGGTGGCGTCAAGCACTCCGGCCTCGGCCGCGAGGGCGGGGTGACCGGCATCGACGAGTACCTGGAGACCAAGTATTACTGCCTCGGTGCCCTCGGTTCGGTCTCCGGCAGCTGATTCCCCCGACCCCATTGATGAACTTTCTCCCCGGCAGGATGCCGGGGAGCATTGAACAAAGAGAGAACGAGATGAACCAGCAGCACCAGGACCTGATCGATCGCGACCGCAAGGTGACCTTCCACGCCTCCACCCACCTGCGCGACTTCGCCCATGGCGACGCGCCGGGCCGTGTGATCACCGGCGGCAAGGGAATCCATGTCGTCGACAAGGATGGCCGCGAGTTCATCGACGGTTTCGCAGGGCTCTACTGCGTCAATATCGGCTACGGTCGTACCGAGGTGGCCGAGGCCATCTACGAGCAGGCGCTGCAGATGTCCTACTACCATACCTATGTGGGGCACTCCAACGAGCCGCAGATCGCCCTGTCCGAGAAGATCCTCGAGCTCGCTGGCCCCGGCATGTCCAAGGTGTACTACGGCATGTCCGGGAGTGATGCCAACGAGACCCAGCTTAAGATCGTGCGCTACTACAACAACGTGCGTGGCCTGCCGCAGAAGAAGAAGGTCATCTCGCGCATGCGTGGCTACCACGGCTCCGGCATCGCCTCGGGTTCGCTGACGGGCCTCAAGGCCTTCCATGACCACTTCGACCTGCCCATCGACACCATCCGCCATACCGAGGCGCCGTTCTACTACCAGCGCGCTGCGGAACTCGAGGGCATGAGCGAGCGCGAGTTCTCGAGACACTGCGCGACCAGGCTCGAGGAGATGATCCTGGCCGAGGGGCCGGAGACCGTGGCCGCCTTCATCGGCGAGCCGGTGCTGGGTACCGGGGGCATCGTGCCGCCGCCGGAGGGCTACTGGGCCGAGATCCAGGCGGTGCTGGCCAGGTACGACGTGCTGCTGATCGCCGACGAGGTGGTGTGCGGCTTCGGGCGCATCGGTGCCGATTTCGGCAGCCACTTCTACGGTATCAAGCCCGACCTGATCACGGTGGCCAAGGGCCTGACCAGCGCCTACCAGCCGCTCTCCGGCGTGATCGTCGGCGACCGCGTGTGGCAGGTGCTGGAGCAGGGGACCGGCGAGTACGGCCCGATCGGCCACGGCTGGACCTACTCCGGTCATGCCCTGGGCTGTGCCGCCGGCCTGGCCAACCTGGCGATCATCGAGCGCGAGGGACTGACCCGCAACGCCGCCGAGACCGGTAGCTACCTGCAGCAGCAGATGCAGGCCGCCTTCGACGACCACCCCATCGTCGGCAACGTGCGCGGCGTGGGCATGCTGGCGGCCCTGGAGTTTGCCGCCGACCCGACACGTCGCGAGGCCTTCGACCCGACGCTTAAGGTCGGCCCGCGCATCGCCGCCGCGGCGATGCAGGAGAACCTGATCGCCCGTGCCATGCCCCAGGGGGATATTCTCGGCTTCGCGCCGCCGCTGACCACCACTCGCGAGGAGGTCGACGAGATCGTCGCGCGGGCCCGTCGCGCCGTGGACGCGGTGCTCGACGAACTGGTCCGTGAGGGCGCCGTCAAGGCGGTGGCGGACACGGTCGCCTGACCGCATGCTCGACCCCCGTCAGGCAGGGGCGAATGTCAGGGACCTTGCCGCGTGAAACTTGTCGCGGAGTGTCTTCTGTTACAGGCTGGGAGCTTTCACCGACAGGGGAGCAAGAAGATGGCCATGTTACTCGCCTTCGATGTCTACGGGACCCTGATCGACACCCATGGCGTCGTATCCGAGCTCGAACAGCGTCTTGCCGGTCAGGACCGTTCCGACCTGGCGCCGGAATTCTCGCGGCGCTGGCGCGACAAGCAACTGGAGTACAGTTTCCGGCGCGGCCTGATGGGTGCCTATGCGGATTTCTCTCACTGCACCCGCGAGGCGCTGGAATTCACGGACCGTGCATTTCACACACGCTTTTCGGAGACCGACAAGGAGCACCTGATGGGCGTCTACGCCCGGCTGCCGGCCTTTCCCGAGGCCTCGGCTGCCCTGGATCGTCTCGCCGAGGCGGGAGTCCGCTGTGTGGCTTTCTCCAACGGCAGCCGCGAGGCGGTGGAGGGGCTGCTGGAGCAGGCCGGGATTCGCGAGCGCTTCGAGACAGTGGTCAGCGTCGATGAGGTCAAGCGCTTCAAGCCCGATCCGGCGGTCTATGCCCACCTGCGTTACCGGCTCGAGAGCGAGCCCGGCGACACCTGGCTGATCTCCAGTAATGCCTTCGATGTCATCGGCGCCCGCCATGCCGGACTGCATGCCGCCTGGGTACGCCGTGTTCCGGATGCTCCCTTCGATCCCTGGGGTATCGATCCCGATATCACGGTTTCCGACCTCGATGCCCTGGCCGAGCGTCTGGGCTAGGACGCTCTTGGGCGCGCGACACGCAGCGCCCGGCAAAGACGACGCCCCGCGGTGGTGAACAGCTACCGCGGGGCGTCATTGGGTTTGGGGCAGGCAGGGGCCTAGTCGACGAGTTCCCCGACGCGCACGGTGCCGCGCTCGGCCAACTGCACGGGACGTTCATCATCACGGGTCCAGGCGGCCATCGAGCCGTCGTACATGGTGACGTTCTCGAGTCCGCCGATCTCGCTGAGCTGGAACCAGCCGCTGGCGGCCCAGTGACCGGTGTTGCAGAAGGCTACAGTAGGCGCCTCGTGGTCGAGCCCCAGTTCGTCGATGCGGCCACTCAAGGAATCCGGCTGCAGGTAGTAGGCCCCGTCGCGCGCCTCGAAGCTGCCATTGTGGGGCAGGTTCACCGAGCCCGGGATGGTGCCCGGCACCCGTGCGGCGGGTGACTGGGTTTCGCCGGTGAAGAAGGCCGGCGGCCGGGCATCCACCAGCTGTTCCTCCGCCTCGCGTGCCGCCTCCACCTCCTCGGTGGTGGCCAGCAGGTGCTCCTGGAGCGTGGCCGAGAAATCGGCCGTCTCAGGGTCACTCGCCGAGCCGCTGGCGATCTCGAAGCCCTGTTGCTCCCAGCCGGCGAAGCCACCGTTGAGGATCGTCACTTCGTCATGGCCCAGGGCCTTGAAGGTCCAGTAGATGCGGGCGGCACTGCCGAAGTCGGTGGGGCCAGTGCCGGCCGAGACCACGACCACAGTGTCATCGTTGTCGATGCCCAGGCCGCCGATCAGACGCTCCAGGTCCTCGACATCGGGCAGCAAGCCGGCCACGCCGTCGCGCTCCTCGCGCCAGCCGGCATCGGTATAGCTGCTGTAATGGCTGCCGGGAATGCGCGCGGCCTCGAAGCTCTCCCGGTCGCCGCCGTCATCGATGGCGGATCGCACGTCCAGCACGACCAGATCATCGCTGCCGAGCTGCCCCTCCAACCATCGGGCATCGACCAGGGGGGAAGGGTGCAGGGCGTGGGCCGGGCCGGCCAGGGCCAGGGTACCGGCCGCCAGTATCAGGGTGCGTTTCATCAGGGAGTGCTCCTCTCAAAGGGATGACACGATGCTAGGCGTGCCCTCCGGGCAGGGCAATCTGGCGGCAAGAATGCTTTCTGACGTGTTTATTCATTTAAAGCATAAAAAACGGCGCCGTTATCTCGGCGCCGGTGCAAGAAGACGGGTATTCAGCCCTTCCAGGCGTGGCCGGCGAAGGCCTCGTCGAGTTCCGGGTGGTTGACGTGGTTGGAATAGTTGGAGAGCGTCTTGACCGCCAGGGCCAGCACGATCTGCAGTACCTGCTGCTCCTCGAAGCCGGCCGACAGGAACGCCTCGACGTCGGACTGCGTGGGCTTGCCCCGGCTCTCGAACATCACCTTGGTGAACTCGGCAAGTGCCGCCAGGCGCTCGTCGGGAATCGGCTGGTCATTGCGAATCGCCTCGGTTACCTCGGCCGGCACTTG
This sequence comes from Pseudomonadota bacterium, assembly GCA_051751285.1. Lineage (GTDB taxonomy): Bacteria > Pseudomonadota > Gammaproteobacteria > Pseudomonadales > Halomonadaceae > Halomonas. The sequence goes on from JBNJKT010000011.1 coordinate 132,074, forward strand.
GGACATCTTGTCGGCCAGCATGCTGTGGGCGGACATGCAGTAGCCGCAGCCGTTGAGTCGGCTGATGGTCAGGAAGACCACTTCCTGCTCGGGCGGCGCGAAACCGGAGTCCTCGCGGAACAGCTCGTAGCCGTGCAGGTAGGTGTCCAGCACGCCCGGTGCCTTGGCCATGCCTTCGTACATGTTGGGTACGAAACCCAGCGTGGCGTTGGCCTTCTCGAGCAGTGGCTTCGCCTTGGTATCGGCGTTGTCGAGGGTCTGGGGCGAGAGTTGCATCTGATAGTCGGCAGACATGGGGTGTGCCTCCTGTGTTGTCGTGAGTGCTGCGGTGGCGCCATTTCTGTACCAATCGTTCCAGAAATGGCATGAAAAAAGGGCCGTTCAATGTCGCAGTCCGTCCAGGAGCAGCTCGACCGCCTGGCCGGCCTGTTCGGCATCGGCTCCGCTCTTCAACAGCGTCCTGAGCCCGGCCATGCCCATCGTCAGGTAGCTGGCCAGGGCGTCGGTATTCCGGCCCGGGGCGATGTCTCCCTCCGCCTGGGCCCGACTCACTGCCTCGTGGAACAGTGCCGTGATGGCGGCGATGCTGTGGCGGGCATGCCGAGAGGGCAGGCCGTCACGCTGGCCGAGCTCGCTGGCAGAGTTGAAGATCAGGCATCCCAGGGCGGCGCGATCACTGCCGGCCTCGAGCGCCGTCTCGCGGAACAGGCCGGTCAGGAAGGCCATCGCCGAGGGCGCCACCTCAAGGCGACGACCCAGGCGCTCCAGCAGGGCCTCGCGATAGCGTCTCAGGGTCTCGAGGAACAGCTGCTCCTTGTTACCGAACGCCTGGTAGAGGCTGCTGCGCGAAAGGCACATGGCCTCGAGCAGTTCCCGGGTCGAGGAGCTTTCATAGCCTCGATTCCAGAAGACCTGCATGGCGGCGTTGGCAGCCTCGTCCGGGCTGAATGCGATGGGTCGTCCTCGTGTCATGATGGTCAATTTAGTATCGATCGTTCCATAATTCAAGGAGCGACAGATCGGGCTCCGTTTGCTATCGCTGTAAGGAGCGTGTGAGAGCCACGACTCAACGATTAGCTGACCACAGTTACGAATGGCCCATGACGATGGTCGTACAGGAGAACTCGAGCATGACGGAGCAGCATTCGCCGACAAGACGCTTCTGGCTGGGCGGTAAGCGGGCGGCCGAGCAGGACCGGTTCTTCCGTGAGGCCCTGGAGCCTCTGGGCTGGCAACTCGGGGACGAGCAGGACTGGGATGCCGGCTGGATCACCGGTATGCCGGATGCCGTACAGTTCCGTCGGGTTTCGCCGGCTCGCAGGATCAACCACTTCCCGGGCAATGCGGCACTTACCGTCAAGAGTCGTCTACACGACAGCCTTTCCACTCTGCGCGAGCGCATTCGGTACAGCCATGGCGCCCAGCATGATCTTGCTCGGCGACTGGAATTTTTCCCCCATGCCTACGTGATGCCCGGTGATTACCATGCGCTGCAGGATGCCGCCCTGGCCAACCCCGACCAGCGCTGGATCCTCAAGCCCACCAATGCCTCCAAGGGCAAGGGGGTACGCGTCCTGCAGGATGTCGCCGAGGCGCCGCTCGCCCAGGACTGGCTGGTACAGGAGTATGTGGCCAATCCTCACACCATTCGCGGCCACAAGTATGTGCTGCGACTCTATGTGCTGATTACCTCCCTGGAGCCGCTGCGTGTCTACCTCTATCGCCAGGGCTTCGCCAAGCTGGCCTCCGAGCCCTGGGATCCCGAGGATGCCGACAACCCCTTCAGCCAGCTGACCAATCCGGATATCAACGCCCTGAACAGCAGCGCCGAGGTGCCGGTGGAGTTCATCGACCTGGAGCGATACCGGACCTGGTTGAGAGATCAGGGGCACGACGACGCTGACCTTTTCGCGCGTATCGACGACCTAGTGGCCCTGACCGCCATCTCCGCCGTGGATGCCATGCGCAGCCGCACGGCCGAGGTCGGTGCCGATCCGCGTGGCTGCTATGAACTGCTGGGACTCGACTGCCTGGTGGACGACACCCTCAAGCCGTGGATCCTGGAGTGCAATCTCAGCCCGTCGCTGGGTATCTGCGCCACCCCTGAGACAGGAGGGCGCATCGAGGAAGCGGTCAAGGGCGGACTGGTGCGTGACATGGTCTCGCTGATCGATATCCCCGGCGAGGCACTCTCCGAAACTGCTGAGACGGAGGCTGCCGAGCAGGGCCTCGATGTTGCCGCTCGGTTGGTCGACGAGGCCGAAGCCGAACAGGCTCGTGCCGGAGGTTTCCGTCGGCTGCTGCCGGCCGTCGAGCCGGAGCGCTACCTGCCCTATTTCACCTTGCCCACCCCGGCTGATCTGTTGTTGGCTGAAGGGCTGACGGGGCGTTCTCTACCGCGCCCGCAGCTACAGCGTCGCCACGTGGCCGAACTGGTCGATGAAGAGCGCCTCGCGCTCTATGACACACGCAGCGGTCGCTATTATCGCCCCAACGACACGGCGGCCCTGACCTGGTTGCTGGCGACCGAGGGGCTGGATCCCGATGCCATCGCCGATGAGCTGGCACGCGCCACTACCGAGGCCGGGGTACCAGCGGAGGGTACGGCACTGCGGCGTGATGTGTGGAGCACCCTGCATGACTGGTGCCGTACCGGCCTGCTCTGCCAGCAGGGCGTTGTGCCGCAGGCGCCGGCGGGAGACCACGACGCCCATGATCAGACGACGCCGGTATCGCCGTCGGGGCGGGCCATGATTCTCAGCCTGGACGGTCTCCAGTGGTCGCTGGAGGTAAGCAGCGGTCCCGCCCTGGCACGGTTAACGACATGGTTCGGCGAGCGGCTCTCGCCACTGGCCGATGAGCCGGCAAGCCGGCTTCCGCGGCTGACGGTGCTGCGCGAGTCCGGCGGCTATGCCCTGGCCGCCGACGACTGGCTGCTGGCGTCGCGGCTGACGTTGGCCCAGCTGGCCCCGGTATTGACGGCGCACCTGATTCGCCAGGCGGCGATGCCCGGCCGCCCCGTGGTTGACGCTGGTCTACTGGTCACGCCGCAGGGTAACGGGGTGCTATGCCTGCTACCCGACGAAAAGGAGAGCCGCCTGTTGATGCAGTGGCTGGGGGAGGCAGTCGGTGGCGTGCTGACTCGCGGCGTGCGTCTGAACCTCGCGAACCCGGAAACAGCCGAGCCGCTGGATTTTCCGCTGCCGGGCGTCACCGATGTGGACTCAAGCGAGTTGCCCGAGGCCGTGACCATTCGCGGCATGCTGCTGCCGGACGATGAGTCTGGTGCTGGTGAGAGTGCTTTAACGGCGATAGATCCGCTGAGGGCGCTTGGCGCCCTGCTGCCGAATTGCCTCACCGGCGATGGTCAGGCGCTGGATGCTCAGAGCGTGACACTACTGAGCGACTGGCTCGCCACCCTTGCCTCAAGCGCCGTGAAATCGGGACCGGATGCGCCAGATGCTGACTCTCTGACCGAATGGCTGATCAATCGGGTAGAACCCGCCCCCTCGCACGGTCGTCCTGCCATGGCAAAGGGATGATCCGGGGCACGAGCATAAGGTGATGCCATGGCATCGCCGATGAGGAAGCCGGTCCAAGAGCCGACTTCACTGCAAGACGGCATGCCCAGCATGTCGCCCACTATGCATCAAGGAGGTCATGATCATGACACTACAAGATGAGAAGCGTCGTAGTCTGCTGAGTCGCCTCAGTCGTCAGTTCGGCTATACGGCACCGGCACTCGCTCTGGTCGCCAGCGGTGCGGCCTTCCAGGCCGTGGCCAGCGAGACATCCCCTGAACTCGGCTACACCAATGGCCAGGAGGCCCCACTGATGCTTGCCGAGGCTCACGCCGAGGGCGGCGCCGAAGCAGAAGGTGAAGCAGAAGGTGAAGCCGAGGGTGAAGCGGAAGGTGAGGCCGAAGGCGAAGCGGAAGGTGAAGCGGAAGGCGAGGGTGAAGCAGAGGGCTGAGCCTTTCGCTCCCCATCAGCGGGAAACCAGGTCCGTCACCACGGTGGCGGCCTGGCCTTTTCCCTTTCCGCCTCAAGGCGGTTCCCTTACGTAACTCGCAGCGGAACCCACAGCGGAATTACAAGGACATTCTCATGACATCATCTTTCTCCCGGTCGTCTCCTTCCACGGCACGCCTCGTCGAGGAGAATCTGCTGACCCTTGCCCAGCTCAGGAGCATGGTCGCGGACCTTACCCCTGAAGGTTATCGACAGGCCTTCGGCGAGCATGGTCGTCACACCTTGGGCAAGCATGTGCGCCACATCATCGATCATTACGATGCCCTCCTCGATGGCCTCGACCGAGAAGCAGAGGTCATCGACTACGAGCAGCGCCGACGCGATGAGGTCCTCGAGCAATGGCCGCAGCAAGCAGCGAGTCATCTGGCCGGTATCGAGGTCCGGCTATTATCACTCGGGAATGGCCCGTCGCTGAATGCCTTGTCGCTTGGCTACCCCATGGACGACGATACGCTCACCCTGGCGTCCAGCCTGAACCGAGAATTGACCTTCCTGACCAGTCACAGCATTCACCACATGGCGATCATCGCCCTGTTAGCCGAACAGTCGGGCATACATCTCCCCGAGACCTTCGGTGTGCATCCCTCCACCCTTCGCCACTGGCAGCAGGCCTCTGCCGAGCAGGCGTCCCTCTCGCGGCGGACTGCCTGATGACACGCGCGATACTGGCGACATGCCTGCTGGCGCTGAGCCTGGCCGCGCCGCTGGCCGCCGAGACCCGCTGGCCTGACCGGGGATGGCAGGTCACGCCGACTGGGCAGGACTATGATGAACTACTGCAGTCGCTGAAGCAGGCGGTGGAGGCCGAGGGCATGTTCGTGGTCACCGAGGCCGGGCCCACCGAGGCCGCCGCGAACCGAGGGGTCACCATCCCTGGCAATCGGGTCGTGGGCGTATTCCGCAACGACTATGCGGTAAGGATATTGCGGCTGAGCGTCCCGGCGATGATCGAAGCCCCCATGCGCTTCTATGTCACCGAAAATGATAATGGCAGCGCCACGCTCTCCTGGAAGACGCCAACGCATCTGCTCGCGCCTTACACTGAGGCGGGTGGTAAGGAACTGGAAGCGGTCGCCCGTGAACTCGATACCCTTTTTGCCGCCATTGCAAAACGTGCCACCGAGGCATCGGAGTAGCGCCGCCCGTTCCTGGGGGTCCTGCTCTCCGCAGTTTGCCTGAGTGATCTTGCGTCTGGCGTGTCAGGGACAGTCGGGCGGCTCAGGGCTCGCGGAAAAGGCGAGGTGCGTGAACCAGGCCGTGGCATCCACCCCGGCATTATCGCCATCGCTCATCAGGGCGAGGCCATCGATACTCTCCGGGCGACTCCCGAAAAGTCGCCGATAGTCGTCGCGAACATCTCGCACTTCTGCCACCCATTCGCCCACACGTGTCTCGCCACTCTGCAGGGCGAGGAGCTGAGCGCGCGAGGTGAAGGCGTTGGGCCAGGCCGTGCCGGCAGGCTGGCTCGAGGCCCATACATAGTTCACCGATTCGACCTGCCAGGGCAGCAGACCCGTCTTGCGTGCTACATAGACCCTGGCAGGGTAATCGTCTCCTGATTTTTGGGTCTCGTCGAGTCCTTCATGAACCCCGAACACCTGCCAGCACCACTGGAGGTAGGGTGTCTCGCCAAGATCGATCTCGCGTTCCAGGTATTTTGCCGAGGCCTGTTGTCGGGCACTTGCCTGAAGAACACGAGTGCCATCCCGTTCGATGACCCGGTATTCGGTCTCGCCCTCGAAATGGCGAGTCGGCCAGGAAACGATATCGTCCGGCGAAAAATGAAGGTCATCCGCTGCCGTTACAGGGCCTGCAAAAAATGTCGTCATCGTTACGAGATGGCCGAAGAAAAGAGTTCTGGATATCGAGCTGGCTGCTTTGTTCATATCACACATCCTGCATCTGATAGATGGCGTCTTGTACGATTGGCTAGATTCTCACGTAAGAAGAATTTTATCACAATGATGAGGCAATAATTTCACTCTTTCTGTTTCGGTCTTATGTAAAGATCCTGGGTTTTACCTCACCAAGTATCAAGGCCTGATTAAAGGTCTTTTATAACCCGGATATCATTAGGTGTTAACATGAAAATCCAAGGTTTTACGTTGGCCGTAATGTCCCTGATGCTAAGTGCCGGACCCCTGATGGCGATGGATTCCGAGTTCAAGGAAGAGCGCCGTCAGGCACTGCATGCAGAAACCACAAGTTCGGTCCAGCAGAGGGAGGGTTCTCAGGAAAAGCGACGCGACAGGCATGTCAGCCAGCGTGGCGATGAGCAGCATTCTCAAGTGGATAGCGAATGGGAACAATGGGAGCTGACGCAAGAAGCTCTGCGCTTCTGGTGGCGTTAATCTCCCTTTCCCTGACAGCTACCCCGGACCTGACCCCCTCAGGTCCGGGGTTCTTGCCTTGTGCGCGGATCTTGGCCATTCTGAGAGAACATTCGCTGAAAGAGTGGGGAAATACCATGTTGAAGACGCTGACCAGGGCGGCCTTGGCCCTATTCGTGGCTATACCGCTGATGGTGCAGGCGGAAGAGCACGGCGTGATGCATCTCGAGGCGAAAGGTGATATCGATCTTGTCGAGGAGCGGCTCCGCGATGCCATCGATGACAAGGGTTTAACGCTGATGACCGTTGTCGATCATGCCGCCAATGCAGAACGTGCAGGGCTCTCATTACCTGCGACCCGCACCTTCATCTTCGGTAATCCACAAGTGGGAACGCCGATGATGCAGTGCCAGGGAAGCATGGCGCTGGACCTGCCCCAGAAGATGGTGGTGCGGCAGACGGATGAGGGTGTCAGGCTGGAGTGGAATTCGCCACATTACCTGGCTGAACGCCATGCCCTGAAGGGGTGCGACCTCCCGTTGGACAAGGTCGCCGATGTGCTCGAGGGCGTGGCAAACCAGGCCGCAGGCCAGTAGGTTGAAGGTAGTACAGCATTGACGGGCCTTCAGCGCCCGTCATCGTCCTGTTCGTGGTCATCCTTCTTGTCGGGCTCATGCTCCGGCACGAATTTCTCGCCCGCCTCATGGAGCAGGGTAAACTGTCTGTCACACTCTCTGCAGGCGCCGCACATGGAAAGATGTAATCTCAGGGAGATCCGCTCCTGGAACGTCAGAGGGCGATCCTGTTTGAGGGACATCAGGCGAGTCGCCTCCTTGCACATCATCATCATGCCGTCTCCCCCTTCAGCCAGCCTTTCTCGATGCAGGCCCTCAGGCGTAGCCGAGCGCGGTGCAGAATCACCCAGCAGTTGTTCTCCTTGATGTCCAGCTCCCGGCAGATATCGTCGGTGGAGAGCCCCATCAGCTCGCGCAGGGAAAATACCCTGGCGGCATTGTCCGGCAGCGCAATCATGCAGGCATCAAAGACCTGCCAGAAGTGTTCGTTCTCGAAAGTCGCCTCGGGCTCTCCCCAACTGGAAGGGCGAGCACTCTCCTGCCAGCGGCCATTCTGCTGGAATTGTCGATCGATGGCGTCGTCTTCGTCCTCATCCTCGAGGGGCTGCCAGCGTCCATGACGCTTCTGGACGCGCATGGTGTCGAGAATCTTGTACTTCAGGATGCCGAAAACCCAGGTCTCGTAACCGGATCGTCCGGCAAAGCTTTCATTTTTTTCGATGGCGGACATCATTGCCTCCTGAACAGCATCCTCGGCCTGGCTGCGATCACGTAAATGCATGAGGGCAAAGGAGACCAGGCGTGGTCTTACAGCCGTAAGTCGCTGTAGCCTGTCCTCTTTATCATTCATCAGTGAGTTCCTTGTTCCCTATCCTGGTGATTGAGTAGATCCCGGCTAAGTCCATGGATAAGTCTAGCAGCTGGCATCAGTCAGGACACAGGACCTCAGGCGATATGTCGTTATCCGCAGGATTTCCTTACAAAGTTCTTACGGTGTTCAACACCTCTCGTTTCGACAATAGTTTCCGGCATTCTTCCACTTCTCCTTGCAAAGGTTGTCGGCATATCGAAGCACAGCGGAAAAACTTTCGCTGGCAGTAGCGCCCATTTTCCCTTGAATGATGCGTCTCTATATGGCGAATGTCGGGAGGATCTTGTCCAACGATACAGGTCCTTCCTCTGGGCAATTCGGTCATCTGGCCCGGTTATCGGTATCGGCCGTCTCCGTTCAAGATCGGATCAGAGTGATTTGCCAGTCGGTCAAGATCCTCGGGTCTATCCACATCCCAGAGGCGGTCCGGGCAGGCCAGTCGCCAACCCAGCGCATCGGCACGCTCGCGCGTCTGTTTCATGACACGGTTCGTGCCCCAGTCGATAGCCGCGAAGAGGCGCTGGTCGTTTCGACGGACCCCGACCAGCGCATAGCCACCATCCTCGACCGGGAGGAAGACCGCGTCGGCCTCTGTCAGAGCGCGCTGGCAGCGCTCGAGCAGAGCCGGGGTCAGCGCTGGACAGTCGCTGCCGATCAGGAGTCCAGGCTCTTCCATGGCCTGCAAGGCCTGGAACATACGCTGTCCCAGGTCACCTTCCGGCTGGGCGCGAAGTCTGATGCCGTGCCTGTCGGCCAGTTCCCGGAACAGGGGATGGGCATGGTCCAGTGCCGTCCACAGGGTGATGCTGTGCGGCGAGGTTGCTGCCAGCGCAGTGTCCACTGCGTGCTGCAGCAGCCGTTCATGAAGCCGGCAGGCGCCCTCGGCACCCAGGGCCGGCATCAGGCGTGTCTTTACCTGTCCGGGAATGGGCGCCTTGGCCAGTATCGCCAGGGGGAAGTGAGCGTGAGTGTCAGCGCACATGGCGATACTCCCGGGCCAGGTCTTCCGCCGACGCCCCCCGCCAGTAGCGCCAGCGCAGCTGCCACATCAGGCGGATGGTGGCCCAGGCCCCATTCTGATCCCACCGCCGTCCACTGCTGATCACCTTGTCTCTCAAACAGGCGGGTGGCGATAGTCGCTTGAGTCGGCGTGACATCTCGATGTCCTCCATCAGCGGCTGGTCGGGAAAGCCATCTACCGCATCGAAGGCATCGCGTGTCATGAAGAGCGCCTGGTCGCCGGTGGCGATACCGGTCAGCCGCGAGCGCAGATTCATGGCTGCCGCGATCACCGGCAGGATGGGATGGCGGCCCCCGAGGCGAATATCGAAGCGACCCCAGCAATGTGCCCCCGACAGGGCGCGCTCGAGAAGGCGGTCGGCCCCCTCGGGCAGCCGGGTGTCGGCATGCAGGAACAGCAGGAATGGACCTCGGGCCTCGCGCGCACCGGCATTCATCTGCCTGGATCGGCCGGGCTCTCGCACGATCACCTTTGCTGCCAGGGGAGCTGCTCGGGCCACCGTATCATCGTGGCTGCCCCCGTCCACTACCACCACCTCCACATGGCCCGCTGCGCCGCCGGCCTCACATGACCGCAGTTCGGACAGCAGCGTCTCGATGGTGCCCGCCTCATTCAGTGTCGGGATGATGATGCTGAGCTTCGGCATATCCGGCATGCAGGCGTTGTCTCTTCCACTTCTGAGCTCAGTCGGCCTCAACCACGCTGTGGAAATGCCAGGCTTCTTCCAGGCGCTGCTCGAAGGGTCCTTCATGGGGCGAAAGCTCCGCCACCCGGATACTCGGTGAGAGACTGGCCTGATCGGGCGTCTGGTTGAGATTATGGCGCACCACGGCTTGATAAAGTCGCCCACCGATCTGCCATGCCCTCTCGAGATCGGTGCCCATCAGCAGGGCGGTGATTTCGGTGGCGCGATAGCGACCGGTCAGGTCGGCATCCTCGGCGACTTCCGCCATCAGACCGGCAAGGTCCTGGAGCTGTCGGTCCCCGGTTTTTCGCCCGAAGAGCTTGTTGACGGTGGGAAGTTCTTCGAGTCTCGCCGATACCAGCGCCATGGGGAGTCCGAGGCGTCGGCACAGCTGGCAGGTTGCGTCGGCCTGCTCGCGAAAACTCCTGCGGTTGAGCAGGCCTGTGCGCTGATCATGGCTATCTACCGTGTAGAGTGCCAGCTCGTTCTCGACCATGCTGGCCAGATCATCGAGCAGCTCGGCATCCCTTTCCCCGAAGACCCGCGGTTCGGGGTCGATCAGACAGAGAGTGCCCATCTTCTCGCCTCCGGGCAGATAGAGTGGCCGGCCGGCATAGAAACGGATGAAGGGGGCGCCCACCACCCCGGGATAGTCGTGGAAGAGAGGGTGGGTATGGGTGTCGGGAACCACCATCAGCCCGTCGCGTTCCAGCGTCTTGTGGCAGAAGGCGATGTCACGCGGGGTCTCGGTGATATCCAGGCCCTGCCGGGATTTGAACCACTGCCGGTCACGATCCAGCAGGCTGATCAGCACGGTGGAGACACCGAAGAGCCGGCGCGCCAGCCGTGTGAGACGATCGAAGCGTGCCTCGGCAGGAGTGTTCAGCAGGCCCAGGCCCGCCAGCGCCACGAGCCGGCGCTCCTCGCGCTGGGCTTCGCGAGCGATGAACCAGTCGAGGAACGCCTCCGGCGGCAGCGGCCGCGAGATCAGATAGCCCTGGGCCAGATCGCATTCCAGCGCATCGAGATAGGCCAGCGTCTCCGCGTCCTCGACTCCCTCGGCAGTGGTATTCAGGCCCAGGCTGCGGCCCAGTTCCACCACCGAGCGGATCACCGCACGCGATTCCTCCGAATCGTTGGCCGTCATCACGAAGCGCTTGTCGACCTTGATCTCCGAGAAGGGGAGGCGAACCAGCTGGACCATCGAGGAATAGCCGGTGCCGAAGTCGTCGATGGAGAGCTGGAAACCCTGCAGGCGCAACCGGGTCAGGGTATCCAGCGAGGTGGTGGCATCCTGCATGGCGCTGGTCTCGGTGAGTTCGAGCACGATGCGCTGGGGCGCGATGTCACGCTCGCGACAGCGCTGCAGAATGGCGTCGAACAGGGCAACATTGCCCAGGGAGCGCGCGGAGACGTTCAGTGACAGCACAGTCTCCTGGAGAACGTGTTGTCCGACTCGCCTGGCGGTGTCATACGAGGAGATATCGGCCAGCCAGTCGAGGGCCTGTTCGGTCACCTGAAGGGTGAGTCGGTCGATCAGGTCATGCGCCTCGGCCAGGGGAATGAAGACATCCGGGGGGATGAAGCCCAGTCGGGGGTGCTGCCAGCGGGCCAGTGCCTCGACGCCCACGATGGTGCCAGTACGACAGCGCACCTTGGGCTGATACGCCAGATGAATCTGCCCCAGGGTCAGTGCCTCCTCCAGATCCTGGACGTTAACGTCCCTGGGCGGATTTCGCTCGGCTGGCGAGTGATCGGTGCTCTCGCGGCTCTCGATGGCCTGGTGCAGGAGTTCGCGAAGCGCCGCGGCCGAGAAGGGCTTGGCAATTACGCCGACAATGTCCAGGCCGTGCTCTCTCGCCGAGCGCGCGGCGGCGTCCAGTACCCGGCTGCCCACGCCGCTGGTGATGATCAATCGGGCTCGACAGCCAAGCCTGGCCAGTTCGGCCATCACTTCCACGCCGTCCATCTCCGGCATGATCAGATCGATGGCCAGGATATCCGGATGCCAACGCGTCGCCTCCTCGAAAAAGGTCGTCGGCGAGGTGATGTGTCGCGCATCGAAGCCGTCGAAATCGGCGACCCGGGCAATGGTCTCGCCGGTCATCGCCTCGTCGTCGAGGATCAGCAGACGCGGCGGCTTTCTCTTGCCGGGCGGTTCAGTCTTCATCCAAGGTCTCTCTGATTTTCTTGAGCAGGGCGACGGGACGATAGGGCTTGCCCAGGAAGCGAACCCCTTCATCCAGCCTGCCATTGTGCACGATGGCATTCTCGGTATAGCCCGAGGTGTAGATCACCTTGAGGTCGGGTTTGCGCTTGAGGGCCGCAATGGCCAGATCTCTCCCGGTCATGCCTCCCGGCATCATGACGTCGGTGAAGAGAAGGTCGATGGCAGTGTCAGTGGCGAGAATCGCCAGGGCGCCCGGGCCATCCTTTGCCTGGCGCACAACATAGCCTGCCGCCTCGAGTTGCGCCACGACGTACTCCCTGACCGCGATATCGTCCTCGACCACCAGTAAGGTTTCGCGGCCCTTCAGGTTCGTCTCTTCGTGTGGCGCGGATTTGGGCTCCGTGGCTGCTTGTCGGATACGCGGCAAGTAAAGCTTGATGGTGGTGCCTTCGCCCTCCTCCGAGTAGAGGTTGACATGACCAGCGGACTGCTTGAGAAAACCAAAGACCATGCTGAGCCCTAGCCCCGTCCCCTTGCCTTTCTCCTTGGTGGTGAAGAAAGGTTCGAAGACCCGGCTCCGGATAGCCTCCTGAATCCCCGTGCCGGTATCGCTGACCGCGATGCAGACATAGTCGCCCGGTGCCAGCTCCAGATGACCGTCGGCATAGTGCGACGACAGCGACACATTGCGGTTCTCGATGGTCAGGTACCCGCCATCCGGCATCGCATCCCGGGCGTTGATGGAGAGGTTGAGGATCGCACTCTCGAGCTGGAAAGGGTCGATATCGGCCGACCAGAGGTCGTGGCCCGGATGGAAGCTCAACTCGACCTGCTCGCCCAGGGTTCGCCGCAGCAGCTCGGTCAATCCGCGGATCAGACGATTGATATCGGTAGCTTGCGGGTCCAGGGTCTGGCGACGGGCAAAGGCGAGGAGTCGTTGGGTGAGGTCGGCGCCCCGCTGGGCGCTCTCGGCGACGGCCTGAGCAAGAGGGCTGAGTCGAGCATCGTCCGCCAATGCCTCGCAGAGCAGGTCGGCATTGCCCATTATCACCGTCAGCAGGTTGTTGAAGTCGTGAGCCATGCCGCCGGTCAGGTGGCCGATGGCCTCCATGCGCTGCGCCTCCTGAAGCTGCGCCTCGAGGCGTTTCTGCTCGGTGACAGTGCGAAAATAGACCGCCAGGCCTTCCTCTCCGGGATAGGCATTGACGTCAAACCACTGGGCCAAGGGCTCATAGAAGAAGGTGAAGTGCTTCGACTCACCGGATCGGACGGCAGCATGATAGCAGGTCCAGGCCTCGCTCTCCCTGGCCTCGGGAAATTCCTCCCAGACGTTGCGGCCCAGCAGCTCGTTGGCAGGTCGTTCCAGCACGTGTTCCGCCTGATGATTGAGGTAGGAAAAATTCCAGTCCTCATCGAGCAGGAAGAAGGCGTCGCTCATGTTTTCGAGGCTTTTCGACAGGCGCTGGGCCAGCGACTGCTGCCGTGTTTCCGCCTTGCGTTGGGCGGTGATGTCCTCGATCACGGCGACCAGGCTGACGATGGTGCCCTGCATATCGCGCTGGGCGGAGACGCTGTTCCGGCACCAGAGGACATTGCCACTGCGATCGAACATGCGTTTCTCGATGATGAAGCCGTCGGCATCGCCGGCCAGGAGAGAGCCGAGCTTGTCGAGATTGGCCTGCCTGTCGTCGGGATGCGTCAGGGTCAGAAAGTCGGTAGACCTCAGTGTCTCTTCCGAGTAGTCCAGCATGTCGCAGAAGGCCCGGTTTGCGTACAGAAAGCGGCCCTTGGTGTCGGCCTTGACGATCCCGGTGGCGGCCTCGGCAAAGAGACGGCGCCAGCGCTCCTCACTGTTGCGGGAGAGATCCAGCTGGTACTGGTGGTAACGCTCGATCTCGCGACATTCGGTGATGTCATGCACCACCGAGAGCATCGAGATCACGCTGCCCCGATCATCGAACTGGATGGAGTTGTGCCATTCGCATTCGACCACGGCGCCTTCCCGGGTCAGGTTGCGATTGGACGAGACATGTTGCTGTTCGATGCCGAGATACAGTTGTTGAGTGACCTCTTTGACCGAGTCGGCATCCTCGGGATGGATGAAGGGGAAGTCGAAGGGATGCAGGCCGATGACCGCCTCGGCCGGCCAGCCGAACAGGGTTTCGGCATGTCTCGACCAGCGTGCGATGCGAAAGTCGCTGTCCCACTCGATCACCGCCAGGGGCAGGTTGTCGAGATGGAAACTGAGCAGCTCATGGACCTGTTGAGAGGTATGGCCACGTGTTCCGGGATCATCGCGCATCGTGTCGATCTCCGTAATGTACGGGCCTGATCTTTACTATTGCGTAAAATATGACGTGGATCAATGATTCAGCTTGATTATTCGTCCTCTTGCATCTATGGCGTCTTCTCGGTCGTGAGTGACCAGCAGGCTGGGCAGGCCGGCCTCGCGCAGGAGCTCGAATACCAGCTGGCGCATCTCGTGGCGCAGATTCGTATCGAGCTTGGAGAAGGGTTCATCGAGCAAGACGGCGCAAGGCGCCGACAGCAGCAGGCGCATCAGGGCCACCCTGGCCTTCTGGCCACCGGAGAGTGTGGCCGGGTCGCGGTCTGCGAAGCCGGCCAGGCCGATCTGCGCCAGGGCACCTTCTACGCGCTGTGCCTTGTCAGCCACCGACCGGGGCAGGCCGAAGCGCAGGTTGCCCGCCACGGACAGGTGGGGGAACAGCAGCGGGTCCTGGAAGAGCAGGCCCATGCCGCGTTTTTCGGCAGGCAGCGCGCTGATCTCTTGTCCATCCAGCAGCACCTGGCCTCGGGCCTGGAAGTCGGGTGCCAGAAAGCCGGCAAGATAGGCCAGCAGGGTCGACTTGCCCGAGCCGGACGGACCCATGACGGTGAGGACTTCACCGGGACCGATCTCGGCATCCAGTTCGAGCAGGACCTGGTTACCCAGGCTGATGCAGATGTCTCGGAGTTCGAGGCGGTGCCTGGCGTTCATGGGGCTCCTTGCATGGCGCGACGATTCGACCACAGCAACCTGGGCAGACCGATGGCGACGATGAAGCCCGCCAACGGCAGGCAGGCCTGGACCAGTGCCCAGACGCCGATGATCCGGCGGTTGCCACCGGCGGCCAGCGATACGGCCTCGGTGGTCACGGTAGTGATGCGCCCGGCGCCCAGCAACTGGGTGGGCAGGTACTGGCCGATGCTCACCGCCAGCCCCACGGCCATGGCGGTGAGGATCGGGGCCAGCAGCATCGGCAGGCGGACCCGCCAGAAGGCCCCGTTGCGCGAGGCGCCCAGCGTCAGCGCCAGACGCGACCAGCGCGGGTCGAAGCGACGGTAGGCCTCGGACAGCGACAGGAAGACATAGGGCAGCACGAACAGCAGGTGGCCGAAGATGACCAGGGCATGAGTCGGTCGAGTCCCGAACTGCTCCATCAGCACCACCAGGCCGAACAGGAAGGCGATCTGCGGCACGATCAGCGGCAGGTAGAGCAGCCACAGGGCCCGTGAGGGGTGCCGTTCGGTCCGCTGCTCGTTCTCCAGCGCTCCCAGCGCCAGGGTCACGGCGAGCAGGGTCGCGACCAGGGCGATCAGCGCGGTCGAACCGATCGATCCGGCGAGCGAGGGAAGGGCCTGAACCCAGTGAGCGCCGGTGAAGTTCTCCGGCAGGGCATCCGGAAAGCGCCAGAAGCCGGCTACAGAGTTGATCGTCAGGCCGGCGATACCCACAAAGGCGGTTACGGAAGCCAGCAGTATCAGGCCCTTGCCGGCCAGTCGCAGGCCATTTTCGCCTCTTGCGCGTCCACCCCGCTCGATCCAGCACCCCATCAGCCTGGCCACGAGTCGTTCCAGACCCCACCAGATGGCCAGCGCCATAGCGGTCACGCCGAGCTGCAGAATCGCCCCGGCCGAGGCCATGAAGCGTTTGTCCAGATCGGGGTCGCTGAACCAGGTGAGTATCGAGACGGCCAGCGTGGGTGGCAGGGTGGGGCCGAGGATCATCGCCACATCCACGACCGACGAGGCGAAAGCGACCACCGCGAACACCGGCAGGCGGATGAGGGGGTAGAGTGACGGAGCGACCACCTTCCACCAGGCCAGCGTCGGGCGATAGCCCAGCGAGCGGGCCATGGCCACGCGGCGTTCGGGGTCGAGCTGGGACAGGGCCGCCAGGCTCATCAACAGCAGGAAGGGGATCTCCTTGATCACCAGCCCCGCGATCAGCGACAGCCCCCATGGGTCCTGGACGATCAGCAGGTCCGGCGGGCGCTCCCAGCCGGTCAGCCCCGGCGAGGCGATGCGCGCGATAAGCCCCGAGGGGGCGATCAGGAAGGCCAGGCCGAAGGCCGCGGCGGCATGAGGAATCGAGAGCAAAGGCGAGACCAGCCGTCGTATCCAGCGGTCGAACCGCTTGCCGCTCGCGGCGGCCAGGTAGAGAAACACGACCGCCAGCGACACGGCGGTGGCGATGAGTCCACTGGCGAGGCTGATGAGCGTCGAGCGCCAGATGCCGGGTTCGGCGAACAGGGCTCGCCAGGGTTCGAGCGACAGGCTCTCTCCCCCCAGTACCGGCAGGTAACCGAAGGCCGGCATCAGCGCCATGGCCAGGCCGGCCAGGATCGGCGCGACCAGCAGGATGACGATCAGCGCCGGCGCCAGACGAAGCAACATCAGACGGGCCTCATCGCAGCGGCGCCCAGGCGCTATTCCGCGCCATCAGTTGCCGACGTAGCGGGCCTGCCAGGCGTCCTGCAGGGCCGTCATCCAGCTGGGATGCGGCTCGGGGAGCGTGTTTTGCAGAGCGCCTGCGGGCAGCATCGCCGGGTTGCTCTCGTCCAGAGTGAAGAGGGCTCGGCTCTCGTCATCGAGGCGGGTCACATCCAGCACGGTGCGATCCCCCCAGACGCTGAGGTCCTGCTTGTGTGCCTGAGCCGCGGGCGAGAGCAGGAAGTCGGCGACCACCATGGCGCCGGCCTTGTGGGGCGAATTGTAGGGGATGGCCACGAAGTGAACGTTGCCCAGGGTCCCCTCATTCAGCACGTAGCTGCGCGTGCTGGGCGGTAATTCATAGTCGGCCACCGCGGCGGCGGGCACCGAGGGATAAAAGGTGAAGGCCAGCGACAGCTCGCCGTCGCCCATCAGGCTGCGCATTTCGGGCCCGGTGGCGGGAAACTGGCGACCGCTGCGCCACAGATGGGGGTGAAGCGCGTCCAGGTAGTCCCACAGCGGGGCAGTGACTGCCGTGAAGTCGCTCTCCTCGACCGGGGCGTAGAGCGCCTCGTCCTCATCGGTCAGTGCGATCAGCGCCTGCTTCAGGAAGGTGCTGCCGGTGAAGTCGGGTATCCGGGGGTAGGTGAAGCGCCCCGGATTGGCCTCGGCCCACTCCCGCAGGGAGTGGATATCCTGGGGGGGCGTCGCGATCTCCTGGCTATCCCCGCGGAGCTCATGGCTATCATAGTAGAAGGTGATCTGCGCCCGGCCCCAGGGCGACTCGTAGCCCTCGGTGGGGAGGGTGAAGTCGGTGACCACCTCGGGATTTTGCTCGGGGTAGGTGAGTGCGAAATGCGGCAGCGCGTCGGCGAAGGGGCCGAACAGCAGGTCGTTGGCCTTCATGGTGGCGAAGTTCTCGCCGTTGATCCATACCAGGTCGACACTGCCGTCGTCGTCATTGTCGGCCTGCTTCTCCGCCAGCACCCGTGAGACCGCCTCCGCGGTATCCCCGATCTTGACGTGGGTGAGCGCAATGTCGAACTGCTCCTCGACTCGCTCGGCCACCCAGTCGATGTAGTCGTTGGTGCGCTGGTCGCCGGCCCAGGCGTACCAGTAAACGTTTTGGCCGCTGGCCTCTTCGAGCACGGCCGTCCAGTTGGTCGGATCGGGAGCCGCGGCGACAGGGCCGCAGAGCAGCAGGGCCGGTAGTAGGGTGGCGAGCCGAGGGGAGAAAGCGCGCATCACTGGGTTCCTTTTCGTGAGGGGTGCCCCAAGGGGACAGTCGAGAGAAGCGTTGGCTAGTCCTGGCCATGGGGGGAGAGGAGGCGTGCCAGCACGCGACTCTCTTGCTGGACATGCTCGATAACGGGCACCGAAAGATAGTGGTCGACACGGTCGCGGACATGGGCGATCAGCGCATCGTCGCTCAGTTCCGTCGACCAGTCTTCCCCCCTGGTCGAGGCATCGCGCTCGAGAAGATGACTGGATCGCCACTTGGCACACCAGGTCAGCGACCAGAGCCACATCGCGCGGCGACACGCCAGCAAGGTGGCGGTCTCGTCGGCAAAGCCCGTGGCGGACATCCAGTGACGATAGAAGGCGGCCACCTCCTGGGGGAGGAGTTCGGCCCGGCTTTGCAGATCCCAGGTGGTGGAGGTGTAGAGGCTGGCATGGGCCAGGTCGAAGCCCACCAGGCCGTAACGGCATTTCTCCAGGTCCACCAGCACCGCGCGTCCGGAGTCGGTGACGAGGAAGTTCCCCGGGTGGGCATCGAAGCTGATCAGTCGAGGCTCGGCGCCAGCCCCGGGAGGCAGCCGTTCCGGGAGAGCGGCCAGCTCGGCCTCGATCAGCTGTCGGGCTTTGGTATTCAGCCCGGCCCTGTCGAGGAAGCCGGCCTGGTCCCTGACCTCCTCGAGCATCGCCGCCCAGGGGTCGGGGGGTGACTGCAGTGGTGGACGCACCTCGCTGTCGGGCACGTCCAGGACATGGAAGCTGGCCAGCGCCTCGGCGATATCGGGAAGATCCTCCGGGAGTCGCGCCGGGCGGCCCCGGATAGCGCTCACCAGCAGACCACCCCGCGGCAGCGCCGCGCTGGGCGGGAGGATACCGTGCAAGGAGGGGGCGTGGCCGCCCCGGCTGGCGCGGTCGAAGCAGGCCGCCTGATAGTCGAGGTTGGCGGCAGTGTCGAGCTGCATCTGGCTCTGCTTGGGTAATCGTGCCACCCAGTCGATCTGTTCCCGCTCGAGCCACACATGGTGATGGGCCAGGCCGGTGTCCGCCATCGGGTGCATGGCCTGTATGCCCGCATCATATCCGGCGTATCGCACGGCCTCGGCCAGAGGGTGGCAGAAATCCGCTCGGGACGGTGACGAGGCTGGGGAAAAAACGCTATCCGGCATGACGTTCCTGGTTGTCTGGTCTATCGATCATTGATGGTCGCACGAGGCGGGTATTCCTTACAGCGGCTTTGGTGCGCGGACGGTTTTCTCCACGATTAAGCCTGGGCCGCGCGTGTCGACACATCAAGAGCGCTGATACGCAAGAGTAGGGTCAGCGTACCCACCATTTCCTGAACAACCACAACGTAGGGTGAAAATCATGTCACAGCACGACGAAAAGCGCCGCAAGCTGCTGGGTCGCCTGAATCGGCAGCTGGCCTACACGGCTCCTTTGCTCGCCCTAGTGGCGGGAGGGGCCGTCCTTCAGGCCTCGGCAGGCGATGACGTGGCCGTTTCGAACTTTACCTCGCCCTCTGAGGCACCCCTGATGCTGGCCAGCAACCACGCGGAAGGTGCTGCCGAGGTGGAAGGTGAAGCGGAAGGCGAAGCGGAAGCCGAGGGCGGCTCCAGCGCCGCGGTGGCCAGGCCCGCTGGCTACTCGCCGGCCTACAGCGAGAGCGGCGATAACTCCCAGGAGATGCTGGCTCGCGGCGAGGAGCTGTATTACCA
>JBNJKT010000012.1:0-135728 GCA_051751285.1 Pseudomonadota bacterium
GTACCAGCCGTCTGACGGTACCAGGCAGCGGTGATGGGCAAAGGCACCGCGGAAGTAGGGAGAGGTGGCGACCTTCTCGACGGTGGCGTTGATAGGTTGCGGAGCCTTGTCGTCGGCCCAGTGGGGCCGATAGCCCCACCACAGCGCATCGAGGGCCAGTTGGTCGCTGTCATCATGACGGCGTACCGCCGAAATCCAGGTTCCCGGCGCGACGTTATAGCGTGGCGTCAGCTCACCCTCAGTCAGCGGCAGCTTGAGGGAGGCTGCCAGGCTGGGGAAGTCGCTATAGAGGGCGAAGCGGCCGCACATGGAGCACCTCGTCAGATAGGTTTCGGCCCAAGAGCCGCTACGTCAGCCTATGATCTCGGCGGTGAGCAGGCCGTTGGGCGTTCCGTCCACCAGGAAGAGCCGGATGTTGCGTCCCTGCGTCATACCATCTCCGTTTGTGTGGTGGTAGCGGTGACCGATGAGCCCGCCGGGGGCTGCCAGCCGCGGACGTCAATCTTGCCGGTCGCGGCGGCGGAGATTAAGGCGGAGCGGCGCTCGTTCAGCAGGCGAATCGCGATCTCTGCTTTATCAACCAACTTATTCATTTCCCGGCTTGTCCGATCCAGATAGCCAACTATCATTTCTTGCTCACTTTTTGGCGGGAAAGGGAATTGATATTGCCTCAATGTTTCCGCGGGCAAGTGAGCAATGGTTGACTTCCCTTCCATGCTAGTAAACCGTCCTTGCTCAGACGCATGACGCAGCAAGTAAAACATGAAGCGAGGAATTTCTGATTTCTTATGAAGAGGTCGCATGCGATGCAACGCTTTCTGGTAAAAGCACTCTGTTTTTTGGCCTTCCCAAATGGCAGCACGCCCCACCTCACCACCTTCGCAAACGAGTAAGTCCCCGTCTACTAGCTCATATTTCTTGCGATCAGTGGGAGAGAAGTCCATCAATGGCAAACCTTCTATATTAATCCGGTCCCACTGGACGTCCGTATTTCTGAGATAAGGAGCGAGGTGCTTCCCGGCAATTCGCCGCTCATCAAGCATTTTCCCAAGGACCACCTCATAGTGATAAGCAACCTTGGTTACTGCCCAATGCTCCGGCACCTCGCCAAGCCACTCCACCCCGGAGTCTTTCATCGACACATCTGGATCCAGCCCCTTGGTGACGGCATCGGAAATCACCGCCTGGCGCTTCTCCTTGAGCAGTTCGATCAGGCGTTTCTGCTCTTCCACCAAGGCGTCGATGCGGGCGGTTTCGTGGTCGAGGAAGGTGGCGATGTGTGCCTGCTCATCAGGTTCAGGGGCAGCCAACTGGATGTTAGCCAAATCCTCCTGAGCCATGCTAGGCAACGCCGTATTGGTTGAATACTGATCAAACCTGAAGCAGGTGGCATAATAGAAAAGGAAGCGCCCATTTACTCTTGAGCTGAGCTCTGTATAGAACATCGTGTCAACAGTCCAGAATGGACCATTGATGTAGAGCGGTTTATCTATTGTTCCCTTCCGACCCAAGAGGACCGACTCACCTTTATACAAGTAGTTGTTAGCGCGAGAAAACTCGCCTCCTGATCCAATTACTGGATAACCTCCTGATTCTACCTCGACATCCTTGTAGTCTCTGCCGTTCCTAATACGAGCAAGATGCTTCAGCCTCGGCACCTCCCAATGCGCCGGTACCTCCCCCAACCACTCGACGCCGGAATCCTTGTACTCGGGATATTTCGGGAAGCTCATGCCCTCACTCCTTCCCTTGTATTCTCCGCTGCCTCTTGCAGGTAGGGGGGAGCCAGTCCAATGCCAGACACAAAAAACCCGCCAGAGTGTGCGTCAGGGAGAGGCATGGCGGGTATGTCGCCCATCATGTTCGAGTGACACAGCCTGAGTGTCAACGCAAGACCCATGTGGCTATGACTCTTCATGCCGACAGCTCCTCGATCATCTGCTTGATCCGGTCGGTGCAGGCTTTGAGGTCGGCGTCGATCTCCTCCAGCGGGCGCGGCGGGGTGAACTGGTAGAAGTGCCGGTTGAAGGGGATCTCGAAGCCGACGATGCCGATACGGCCATCCAGCGGGTCGCGCTTCTCCTCGTCGATCCATGCATGGGGGACGTGGGGCTTCACCTCGCGCTCGAAATAGTCGAACACCGACTCGTCCAGCGGCACGTTCTCGTTGTCGCGCAGGCCGGTATCGGGCTCGGGACTGCCGTTCTTGTCCAGGCAGATGTCGGCCTCCGGGTCGCGCTCGGAGAGGGCGTTGAGAATGGCCTTCTGCACCGGGGCGCCGACCTTGAGGCCCGCCGCCTTGAGCGCGGCCTTCAGCGCCCTGGTGAAGGCATCCCGGTTGGTGAAGCGCTGCTCCGAGTCCAGGCTCGCGCAGGCGGCCTTGATGGCTTCGCGCTCGGCCTCCTCCAGCTTCTGGAGCGGCTTCTCATCATCCAGCCGGGCCAGACGCTCGGGGCTGGCCTGGAAGTTGAGGCGCAACGGGCGCTCCACGGTGATGCGGCGATAGCCGAAGGCCTCCACCGGGAAGCGCTTGCTCTCTTCGGTTTCCTGATAAGCGCCGTAGAGGCGCACGATCTCCTCGATGTCGCGGTCGGCAACGAACTGGCGCTTGCTGCCCAGGGACTTGCGCATCTTGCTGGCTCGGCCGGTGGCGTCGATCAGCTGCACCTGGCCGCGCCGCTCGGTGGGCTTGTGGTTGGAGAGGATCCACACGTAGGTGGCGATGCCGGTGTTATAGAACAGATCCGTGGGCAGGCCGACGATGGCCTCCACCAGGTCGTGCTGCAGCAGGTAGCGGCGTATCTCGGACTCCCCGCTGCCGGCGCCGCCGGTGAACAGCGGCGAGCCGTTGAGGATGATGCCGATGCGCGAGCCGCCCTCCTGGCGGGGGCGCATCTTGCTGACCAGGTGCATCAGGAACAGCAGCGAGCCGTCGGAGACCCGCGGCAGGCCGGGGCCGAAACGGCCGTCGTAGCCCTTGTGCTTGTGCTCGTCGGTGACCTGCTTCTGGACCTTCTTCCACTCCACGCCGAAGGGCGGATTGGCGAGCATGAAGTCGAAGCGCTGCCCGGCCAGCTGGTCGTCGGAGAGGGTGTTGCCGAGCTTGATGCGCTCCACCGCCTGGCCCTTGATCAGCATGTCGGCCTTGCAGATGGCGTAGGACTCGGGGTTGAGCTCCTGGCCGTGCAGCGAGACGCTCATGCCGCCGCTGACCTGCTGCAGGTACTCGTCGCTCTCGGAGAGGAAGCCGCCGGTGCCCGCGGTGGGGTCGTAGACGGTGACGATGCCGCCACTGGCGAGCTTGTCGTCCTGGCCGGTGAGCACCAGCGAGGTGGTCAGGTGGACGATGTCGCGCGGCGTGAAGTGCTCCCCCGCCGTCTCGTTGGAGCTCTCGGCGAACTTGCGGATCAGCTCCTCGAAGATCGCGCCCATGCCGTAGTTGCTGACTCGCGCCGGGCTCAGGTCGATGGCGGCGAAACGCTGCACCACCTGGTAGAGCAGGTTGTTGGCGTTGAGCTGCTGGACGAAGCTCTCGAACTCGAAGTGCTCGAAGATCTCCCGGGCGTCCTGGCTGAAGGCCTGGACGTAGCTCATCAGGTCGTCGGCGGCCTGGGTGTCGGAGAGCGTGGCCAGCGACAGCCGCGAGGCATTGAAGAACGGCTGCTCGGCCGCGCGCAGCAGCAGCTTCTCGCGCACCGCCTCGGGCTTCGCCTGGTGGGTCTGCGCGGCGGACAGCACCTCGGCCTTGGTGGGCTCCAGCACGCACTCCAGGCGCCGCAGCAGCGTGAAGGGCAGGATGATGCGGCCATACTGGGACTGCTTGAAATCGCCGCGCAGCAGGTCGGCGACCGACCAGATGAAGGCGGCTGTCTGGGAGTGACTCTCCGTGTTCACGATGCGTCCCCGCGTGCTTGGTGCTGATGATATTGATGCAAACCATCATACACAGCGTTGGGGTAGCCACGAAGTGGCCGGGAGGGCCGAGAAGGTCACGCGCCGCGGCACAGCATCAATTCAGTTTCTGGTCGTCCGAAGGCTGGTGCTTGGACTGCTCGGGGGCATCTTCGCCAATCAGTACTGGCTTGCCGTCCTGCCAGACGACCGCATAGTGGCCGAGGCGACGCTTGCGCTCGAGGGTCTCGGCCACGGCAGCGCGCAGGCTATCCAGCATTGCTTGGGTGTCGGGAGTAAAGCTGTGTCATGGAAGAGAAGATAAGGAGGTAGTCATTGGTGGGCCCAGCTGGACTCGAACCAGCGACCAAAGGATTATGAGTCCTCTGCTCTAACCAACTGAGCTATAGGCCCTTGCAGCGGATGGCACCGAGCGGTGCCGCCGTATGATAGCGAATGGCGATGGAGGTGACCATAGCCGGCTGCGCTTGTCTGAGCGAATACCCTGTCGCCCTTTGTTGATAATGATTATTGTTTGTATAATGAGGCTTTCCGCGGCTCCGGTGGTCTCGCCATGCCCTCTTCCCTGGCCCGGCTCTACGTCGGCCCCCTGCGGCACCTCGCCCCGCCGACGATCGCGCCGGCAGCGCCCGAGGGCATGCCGGCCCGTGACCTGCTCGACCCGACACGTCTGGCGGCGCTGCTCGAGCGTTTCGGCGCCCGGTACGGCCACGGCGACCGCCGGGCGGTGGCCTCACTGTGGTCGAAGTGGCACTTCAGCCCCCTGGCGGCCCACGGCCTGGCCGCCAACCTGCTGCTCGAGCGCGACCTGCCGCTGGGGCTCGACGAGCTCCGTATGCAGCAATCGCCAGAGGGGCAGACCACCGGCCTGGTGCTGCGCCATGCCGGCCGCCCCCTGGCCGAGCTCGCTTCCCCAGCACGCTTCGCCACCCTGCTCGAGGGCCACCTGGCACCGCTGATCGAGGCGCTGGCCGCGGTCAGCGGCGCCTCCCCCAGGGTGTTCTGGAGCAACGCCGGCAACTATTTCGAGTACTTCGCCAACGCCCTGGCCGACCACCCCTTGGCCACAGCGGACATCGCTGAACCCGCCCGGGAAATGCTGGAAAGTCGCTCCCTGCCCGACGGCCGTCGCAACCCGCTCCATCAGCCGGTGCGCTATGTCGAGGGCAATGACGGCACCTCGCGGCGGGTGCGTCGCCTGTGCTGCATCCGCTACCTGATCGACGAGCTGGGCGTCTGCGGCAACTGTCCGCTGGCCTGCCGCCAGAGGGCCCACGCCGCCGAGACGCCCTGACCGCCACACCAACGCCAGGGCCCACCCCGTTGCCGGGGTGGGCCCTGTTGGCATGACTCGCCGCAGAAGGGCTCAGTAGCGCCAGGTCAGGTTAGCCATGACATGGCGCGGGGCGCCGTGGAAGGCCTGGTCCCACTTGAGGCTGGTCAGGTACTTCTCGTCGGTGACGTTGTTGACGTTCAGCGAGCCGGTCAGGCTGTCGCTGAAGTCGTAGCTCGCCATCAGGTCGACCAGGGCGTAGGCCTCCTGGCGGGTCTTGCCCTCGGCGAAGTCGCGGTCACGCTCGATATCATCCTGCCAGCGCAGCCGTGCGCCCAGCTTGAGGGCGTCCAGGGCGGCCGGCCGATAGCTGGTGGTGGCGCGCACCAGATGGCGCGGGATATAGGTGTTGGTGGCCTCGCCGTCGGCGTCCTCGACCTCCAGGTAAGTATAGCCGACGCTGGCCTGCCAGCCCGGGGCGAGCTCGCCGGCCAGCGTCACCTCCACCCCCTCGCTGGTAATGCCGTCGCCGCCCGTGTAGAAGGCGGTGCCATCCGGCCGGGTGCCCGCCGCCTGGGCCACGTTATCCTGCTCGGTGCGGAACAGCGCCAGCGAGGCATCGGCGCCGCCGTCGAACAGCTCGGCCTTGAGACCCACCTCCTGGCTGACGCCGTCGACGGGGTCGAGGTAGTCGCCGTTGCGGTCGATCTCGGTCTGCGGATCGAAGATCTCGGTGACGCTGGCGTAGAGGGACGCCCGGTCGGTGACGTCATAGATCAGGCCGGCATAGGGCGTCAGCACCCGGTCATGGTCGCTCGCCTGGGAGACCCCGTACTGTTCGCCGGTCGTATCAGCCCAGCTCAATCGGGCACCGGCCACCCCGGTCCAGCGCTCGGCGAGGTCCAGCTTGGCCGCCCCGTAAAGGCTGCGCTCCTTGACCGTGGCATCGCCGTCGGTGCCGGGGAAGGCTACCCAGGCATCGGGTTCGGGGTAGCGGCCGTTCCAGTCGTCCAGCGGCGGCAGGCCCCGGCCGCCGGCATCGAAGCTCGCCGTGGGATAGCGAGAGAGCTGCTGGTTGCGGCTCTGGCTCCAGTCCGTGCCGAGCACCAGCTGGTGGCCGCGCCCGAAGGCGTCGACGTCACCCTTGGCATGCAGGTCGGCCACCCACTGCTCCAGGTGACGGTCGTAGCGGCTGAGGGTCAGCTGGTCGTCCGAAATGCGCCCGGTCGCGGCATCGGGCGTGCCGTAGATGTAGAACAGCTGGGTGTCGGAGCGCATGTCCAGGTGGGTGAGCGTGCCCTTCAGCGACCAGCGCTCGCCTAGTGCCTGCTGCACCTCGAGGAAGCTGCGCCGGGTCTCCACGTCCCAGTAGGACCAGTCGGGCGCCGAGCTGGTCGCCACATCGTAGTCGGTGGGGTTGCCGGCCGAGTCATAGAGCGGCAGCGAGCCCCACATGTTGCCGTCGGTGTCGTTCTGCTGCCAGGTGTGGCCCAGGGTCACCAGGGTGCTGTCGGTGACGTCGGCTTCCAGCACGCCATAGAGCAGCCCCCGATCGCGGCTCAGCCGGTCCAGGTAGGAGTCGCTTTCCATCCCCGCCGCCACCAGGCGCCCGCGAACGCGCCCTGCCTCGTCCAGCGGCCCGGCGACATCGGCCTCCAGGCGACGCTGGTCCCAGGAACCGAGGCTCGCCGAGACCGAGGCCTGGGGCTCGTAGGTGGGCCGCTTGCGCACGAAGTTGACCGTCGCCGCCGGGTTGCCCGAGCCGGACATCAGACCGGTGGCGCCGCGCACCACTTCCACCCGGTCGTAGATCGCGGTGTCCATGTCGCCGTGCACGTTGTTGTAGGGCATCGGCACGCGCACCCCGTCGACCTGGAAGTTGGAGATCTCGAAGCCCCGCGCCGTGTAGTAGGTGCGATCGGTCTCCAGGCGCTCCACGGTGACCCCGGGGGTGCTCTCCAGGACGTCATTGGTGGTGTCGAGGTTGAAGTCGTCGATCTGCGCCCGGGTGACGGTCGAGACGGACTGGGGCGTCTCGCGGGGCGCCAGGTCGAGCCGGGTCGCGGTGCTGGTAAGCGGCACCCGGTAACGCGCCGTGCCCTCGGTGATCACCGACAGGGCCTGGGCCTCGACGGTGAGGGTCTCCAGGTCGGTGGCCGCCTCCGGGGCGGTTTTCCCCTGCTGGGCCAGGGCAACCGGGGAGAGCAGCAGGCTGCCGGCGGCGGTCAGGCCCAGGCAGCCACGGATGGCAAGGGTCAAGGGATGGATGTCGCCGCGGCGGCGGGAAGGGAACGGCATGGGGGATGAGCCTCGCGTGATGGATTCAAATAATTATGATAATGATTCGCATCACGTTTAACAACGAAAGTTCATCCTCGTTGTTCACGGGGCCATGCCCGCCCCATGTCGTCACGTCATGGGGGAATCCGCCGCCTCGATCTCCCCGGTCTGCACCCGCCACTGGGCGGCATAGCGCCCGTTGCGCGCCAGCAGTTCGCCATGGGTGCCGCGCTCGACCACCCGCCCGCCGTGGACCACGGCGATCTGGTCGGCATGGACGATGGTCGAGAGCCGGTGGGCAATCATGATCACGGTGCGCTGGTGGGCGATGCGCTTGAGCGAGCGCTGGATGGCCGCCTCGGTCTCGTTGTCCACGGCGCTGGTGGCCTCGTCCAGCACCAGGATCGGCGGGTCCTTGAGCAGCGCCCGGGCCAGCGAGAGGCGCTGGCGCTGGCCGCCGGAGAGGCGCACGCCGCGCTCCCCCACCGGGGTGTCGAGCCCCTGGGGCAGCGCCTGGATGAACGCCCAGGCTTCGGCCGTCTGCGCCGCGGCGATGATGTCGGCCTCTGGGGCATCGGGGCGGCCGTAGGCGATGTTGTCGCGCACCGGGCCCTCGAACAGGTAGACGTCCTGGCTGACCAGGCCGATGGCCCGGCGCAGCGAGGTCAGCTCGAGCTCGCGGATCGGCTGGTCGTCGATGCGGATCTCCCCCGCCGCGGGGTCGTGGAAGCGCAACAGCAGCTTGATCAGGGTCGACTTGCCCGAGCCGGTGGCGCCGACCAGGGCCAGGGTATGGCCCGCCGGCACCGCCAGACTGACCTCGCTGACCCCCTCACCGCTGCCAGGGTAGCGGAAGCTCACGTCGGCGAAGGTCACCTCGCCCCGCACCGGCTCCGCCAGCGCCCGCCCGCCGTCGTCGCGCACGACGATCGGCTCGGCCAGCAGGTCGAGGATGCGCCGCGTGCTGGCCATGGCGCGTTCGAAGAGGTCGATCACCTGGGCCAGGCCGGTCAGCGGCCACAGCAGCCGCTGTGTGAGGAACACCAGCACGCCGTAGGCACCGACGTTCAGGTCGCCCCGCAGGGCCATCATCCCGCCCACGGTGAAGGTGGCCAGGAAGCCGGCCAGGATCGCCATGCGGATCACCGGGATGAAGGCCGAGCTGATGCGGATGGCCCGACGGTTGGCCTCCACGTAGGCCTCGCTGGCCTGGCGCAGCCGCTCGGCCTCGCGGGCCTCGGCAGTGAAGCTCTTGATGGTGGCGATGCCGGCCAGGTTGTTGGAGAGCCGACTCGAAAGGTCCCCGACCCGCTCGCGCACCTCGGCGTAGAGCGGCCCGGCCTTGCGCTGGAAGTAGAAGGCGCCCCACACGATCAGCGGGATCGGCGTAAAGGCGAGCAGCGCGATCAACGGTGAGAGCACGAAGAACACCGCCCCCACCGCCACCACGGTGACGCCGACCTGGATCATGGCGTTGGCGCCGCCGTCCAGGAAGCGCTCGAGCTGGTTGACGTCGTCGTTCATGGTCGCCACCAGCTGGCCGGAACTGCGCGACTCGAAGAAGCCCATGTCGAGCCGCTGGGCATGCTCGTAGGCGTCCTGGCGCAGGTCGGCCTGCAGCCGCTGGGCGAGGTTGCGCCACAGCACCTGGAAGAGATACTCGAAAAGCGACTCCCCGGCCCAGATGAAGAAGGTCAGCGCGCCGAGGATCAAGATCTGCTCCCGGGCGGACTCGAAGCCGAGCCCCGCCACGAAGCTCTGCTCCTGGTTGACCACCACGTCGATGGCCACGCCGATGAGGATCTCCGGGGCGATATCGAACAGCTTGTTGATGACCGAGCAGGCGCTGGCGGCGATGATCCGGCGGCGATAGCCGCGGGCATAGCGCAGCAGCCGCAACAGGGCCCGGAAGCTGGAGGTGGTGGCGTCAGACATGTTGGAAATGGCGTCCTGAAGGATGAAACGCCACAGCATACCGGGAAGACGCCCGGCCCGAAACGGATCTTATTGATAACCATTATCATCAAGGGTAAGGTAGCGCCCATCGCCCGCCCCCTGGGCTCGCCGAAGGAGCGCCCTGCATGTTCGAACTGCGCGGAGCCGGTTTCGCCATCGCCGACCGGCCGCTGCTCGCCGCCACCGACCTGACCCTGGAGGACGGCCGGGTGCACGGCCTGATCGGCCACAATGGCTCGGGCAAGTCGACCCTGCTCAAGCTGCTGGCCCGCCAGCAGCCGGCGAGCCGCGGCGAGCTGCACTTCGACGGCCGCCCCCTGGCCCGCTGGGGCCAGCGCGAGTTCGCCCGCCGGGTGGCCTACCTGCCCCAGCAGCTGCCCGCCACCGAGAACCTGCTCGGCCGCGAGCTGGTGGCCATGGGACGCTACCCCTGGCGCGGCCTGCTGGGCCGGCATACCCGCGAGGACGCGGCGGCCGTCGAGCGGGCCATCGCCGCGACCCACACCGAGGCCTTCGCCGACCGCCTGGTCGACACCCTCTCCGGCGGCGAGCGCCAGCGGGTCTGGCTGGCCATGCTGCTGGCCCAGGGCAGTGACTTCCTGCTGCTCGACGAGCCACTCGCCGCGCTGGACATCGCCCACCAGGTGGAGGTGCTGACGCTGATCCGCGAGCTCAGCGAGACGCTGGGGCTCGGCGTGGTCATCGTGCTCCACGACGTCAACATGGCGGCGCGCTACTGCGACCATCTGGTCGCCCTGCACGGTGGGCGTGTGCTGACCCGGGGCACCCCGGCCGAGCTGATGGACGAGGCCACCCTGGAGGCCATCTACGGCATCCCGATGCGCGTCATGCCGCATCCCGCCAGCCACCATCCCGTCGCCCTGGTCCATGCCTGACGCGCTCCCCCGGCTGCTCCGCGGTCTCGTCCCCGGGCTGATGCTGGTCCTGGCGCTGGTGCCGACGCCTCGCGCCCTGGCCCAGCCGGCCATCGCCACCCTCGACTGGACCCTGGCCGAGACCCTGGTGGCGCTCGGCGTCACGCCGGCCGGGGTCGCCCAGCGCGACGCCTACCATGCCTGGGTGCGCGCGCCACGCCTGCCCGAGGCCACCGTCGATCTCGGCCTGCGCAGCCAGCCCAACCTGGAGCTGCTGGCGAGCCTCGCGCCCGAGCGCATCCTGATCTCGCCGATGTTCGCCAACCTGGCACCGCAGCTGTCGCGCATCGCCCCGATATCGACCCTGCCGCTCTATACCCCGGACCGCGAGACCTGGCCCCAGCTGCGCAACCTGACCCGCGAGGTCGGTCGCCTGGTCGCGCGGGAGGCGGCCGCCGAGCGGCTTATCGCCAAAACGCAGACGCGACTGCTGGCCCTGCGCCACCGGCTGCCCGAGCGGGTGCCGCCGCTGCTGGTGGTGCAGTTCATGGACGAGCGCCATGTCCGGGTGTTCGGCGAGGGCGGCCTCTACCAGGCCGTGATGGACCGCCTGGGGCTGGAGAACGCCTGGCGCGGCGAGACCAACGCCTGGGGCTTCTCGCTGGTGGGCCTCGAGCGGCTGGCCGGCCTGGAAGCGCGGCTGGTGGTGGTCGAACCCTACCCGGTAGGCGTCGAGACGGCGCTGGCCGACAGCGGCCTCTGGCAGCAGCAGCCCAGCGTGCGCGACGCGACCCTGATCACCCTGCCCCCGGTATGGAGCTTCGGCGCCCTGCCCTCGGCGCAACGCTTCGCCGACCACCTGGTCGCCGCCCTGGCGGAGGCGCCCCATGACGACTGAGCCCGCCCGCCGCCACGCCCCTGCCCTGGTCTGCCTGCTGCCGGGCCTGGCGCTGCTGGCCCTGGTTCTGGGTTCGCTCGCCGAGGAGGGGCTGTTCGATGGCCTGCGGGCGCTCACGACCGTGACACCGACGAGTGCCGAATCACTGGTGCGCCACTACAGCTGGTGGCCACGGCTGGCCATGTCGCTGCTGGCCGGCGGCGGCCTGGCCCTAGCCGGGGTGCTGATGCAGCAGGTGCTGCGCAACCCGCTGGCCGCGCCCACCACCCTGGGGGTGGCCAGCGGCGCCAACCTGGCGCTGATGGCCGCCACCCTGCTCGCGCCGGGCCTGCTGCTGGCCGGGCGCGAATGGGTGGCCCTGGCCGGCGGCGGCGGCGCCATGGCGCTGGTCTTCGCCCTGACCTGGCGCCGCGGCCTCTCCCCCACAGTGGTGGTCCTCGCCGGCCTGGTGGTCAACCTCTACGCCGGGGCCCTGGGCATGGTGCTGCTGCTCTTCCATCAGGAGACCCTCAAGGGGCTGCTGATCTGGGGCGCCGGCTCGCTGGCCCAGAACGGCTGGGGCGACGCCGCCTTCCTGGCCCCGCGGCTGCTGCTGGGTGGCCTGGCGGCCTGGCTGCTGCTGCGGCCATTGATGGTGCTCGAACTCGACGACGCCAGCGCCAGGAGCCTCGGCGTCTCGCTGAAGCACCTGCGCCTGGCGGGGCTGGGGCTGGCGGTCTTCCTCACCGGCTGCGTGGTCAGCGTGGTGGGAGTGGTCGGCTTCATCGGCCTGGCGGCGCCCAATATCGTGCGCCTGGCGGGCGCGCGCCGCCTGGGGCCGCGGCTGGTCTGGTCGACGCTGCTCGGCGCCCTGCTGCTCGCCACCACCGACCTGCTGCTGCAGCGCTTCGCCGGCACCCTGCCCACCCTGCTACCCACCGGGGCCACCACCGCCGCCCTGGGGGCGCCACTGCTGCTGTGGCTGATTCCGCGGCTGCGCCTGGAAGCCGGCCGCCCGCCCGGTACCGCCACGGCCCTGGCCCCGCGCCATCCGGCCCCCGGGCGCCTGGCCGCGGGCCTGGCCCTGGGCGTGCTCGCCGCCAGCCTGCTCGCCCTGCTGCTGGGCCAGACGGCCGGCGGCTGGTTCGCCACTGTTGAGGAGGCGGTACTGACGTGGCGCTGGCCGCGGCTGCTGGCGGCCGCGGCCAGCGGCGTGATGCTGGCCATCGCCGGCACCCTGATCCAGCGGCTCACCGCTAACCCCATGGCCAGCCCCGAAGTGCTGGGGATCAGCGGCGGCAGCGCCATCGGCCTGATCGCGGCGCTCTTTCTGCTCCCCGCTCCCGGCAACCTGACCCTGGTCACCGCCGGCACCCTGGGCGCGCTGGCCAGCCTGGCCGTGCTGGTGATGCTCAACCGGCGCAGCGGCTTCGTGCCCGAACGGCTGCTGCTCAGCGGCGTGGCGATCACCGCCCTGTTCGACGCCGTGCGTGCCATCGTGCTGGCCGGTGGCGATCCTCGCGGCCAGCAGGTCATCGCCTGGCTCTCCGGCTCCACCTACTACGTCGACCCACTCAGCGCGGCAGTGGTCGCCAGCCTCGCCGTGGTGCTGGGGCTGGCGGCACGCCCCTTCGCCCGCTGGCTGGATATCCTGCCGCTGGGGGCGGCCACGGCCACGGCGCTGGGAGTTCGAGTAGAACGGGCCCGGCTGGCGCTGCTGCTGCTGGTCGCGCTTCTGACCGCCTGCGCCACCCTGGTGGTGGGCCCGCTCTCCTTCATCGGCCTGCTGGCCCCCCACATGGCCCGGCTGGCGGGCTTCTCCCGGGCCCGTGCTCATCTCGCCGGTGCCGCGCTGATCGGTGCCCTGCTGATGGTGCTGGCGGACTGGCTGGGCCGCCAGCTGCTGTTCCCCGCGGAGATCCCCGCCGGCCTGCTGGCCTCGCTGCTGGGCGGCGCCTACTTCATGTGGGGCCTGAGACACCGCTGAAAGAGCCCGCCGATAGCCCGCCATTGAACTTGCCAGCCGCTGGCCACACTAAAGAGGGAGGCGTCGACAGGCGTCATCGGTTGCAAGGACCTTCACGAATCACAAGGAGTGAACGAATGACTTACCGCAATCCTCTCAATCAGGTTATCAAGCAGGCCTCCCTCGGGGCGCTGCTCGCCGGGGGCCTGGCCGCTGGCACTGCCATGGCCGAGCCCCAGGGCCTCTATTCGACAAGCGAACTGCTCGGTGCCGATGTCTATGCCACGTCCGGCAGCGAGCAGATCGGCGACGTCGAGGACATCCTGCTCGACAACGACATGCAGGTTCGTGCCCTGGTCATCGACACCGGTGACCTGCTCGACTTCCAGGGCGATCAGAATTTCGTGATCGAATCCGGCAAGTTCACCGTCGAGACCCAGGACGGCAACAGCCTCGATGAGATCGACTACCGGGTGAATGTCGACCTGAGCGAGGAAGAGATCGCCGAGCAGCCGCAGTACACCAACGACTGGTGGAAAAACGCCCGAGAAGGTGCCCAGCAGGCCTGGGAAGACACCAAGGAAGGCGCTGCCAGCGCATGGGAATCCACCCAGGAAGGAGCTACATGGGCCCTGGACCGCATCGGCCAGGCCCTGGAGAATGTCGGGGAACAGACTCAGGAGGCTGCCAAGCGTTCCAACGAGTAACGCCTCCGCCGCTATCCGCCCGCCAGGCCCGGTCATCGATCGGGCTTTTTTACGGCCCCTCCCGCCGCGTAACGTTTGAAGACGCTGGCGTTTCAATCCTTGGCCCTGGGGTGTGCCGGGCTTTTCATGCCGGCGGTATGCCGGAGTTGCCCCGAGGGGCCAGCATTCACGACAATACCTGGCCTTCTCCCACCGCCACGCAAGGATCTCGCCCATGCTCGCCGAACTCTTCGCCGTGATGGCACCCGTGCTCACCGGGGCGGGGCTCGGTTTTGCCTGGGTACGTCTCGGCCACGACTTCCCGGTGGCATTTGTTACCCGACTGGTGTTCAACATCGGCACCCCGGCCCTGGTCATCGCTTCCCTCGCCGGCGCCGAGATCGACGCCGGCAGCTTCGGGCGCACCATGCTGGCCACGGCGCTGGTGCTCACTGCCATGGCCGGCCTGGCCTTCCTGCTGGCTCGGCTATTGGGCAAGGATTGGCGGGTGCTGCTGGCCCCCACCATGTATCCCAACACCGGCAACATGGGCCTGCCGGTGGTGCTCTATGCCTTCGGCAGCGCCGGCTTCGTGTACGGCATCACCGTCATGGTCACGGTGGCACTCTTCCAGTTCACCCTGGGTACTGTCCTGGCAAGCCGCGGTAACCCGCTCAAGGCGCTGGCGAAGACGCCGGTGGTGTATGCCATTCTGATCGCCCTGGGGCTGCTGCTCACCGACACCGACCTGCCACTCTGGCTCGCCAACAGCGTCGACCTGATCTCGGGCTTCACGGTACCGCTGATGCTGATCACCCTGGGGGTCTCGCTGGCGAGCATCCAGGTGAGGAGCCTGAAGTCCGGCATCGGCTTCAGTCTCTTGCGCATACCGATGGCCGCTGGCGTCGCCTGGGGCATTGGCACCCTGCTGGCGCTACCGTCCATGGCGCTGGCCATCCTGGTGCTGCAGATGAGCATGCCGGTGGCGGTGTTCAACTACCTGTTCGCCCAGCGAGCCAAGCGTGAGCCCGAGTACACGGCGAGCCTGGTGTTCTGCTCGACGCTGCTGTCGCTGGTCTACCTGCCGATCCTGCTGGCGATCCTGATGTAGCCTCCCGACCCGCCCCGCGGGGAACACCCTCGTCACGGCGGAGTCCCTGTACGAGAACAGCCATCGAGGGGGAAGCCAAATGTCCACGCCACGTCACATTGTTTCGACCGCCCTGCTGCTGGGCGGAGCACTGGTTACCGGCCCGGGGTTAGCCGCCGAGATGATCGAGGAGCACATTGCCACCGACCACCTTGAGCTGAGCCTGGAGCGCGTGGCTTCGGGCCTCGAGCACCCCTGGTCGGCCGCCGAGCTGCCCGACGGCCAGTGGCTGGTCACCGAGCGCTCCGGTCGCCTGGCACGGATCAGCGAGGATGGCGAGGTCACCCGCCTGTCGGGTGTACCCGATGTTTTCACGCATGGACAGGGCGGCCTGCTCGATATCGCCCTGCATCCCGACTACACGGAAGGCAGCGACTGGATCTACTTCACCTGGAGCCAGGCCGGCAATGGCGGCAGCGCCACTACCCTCAGCCGGGCAAGGATCGAGGACGACAGGCTGGTGGATTTGGAGCAACTCTTCGTCCAGGACCGCTTCTCCCGGCCGGGCCGCCACTATGGCTCGCGGCTGGCCTGGCGCGATGACGGCACCCTGCTGATGACCATCGGCGAACGCGGTAGCCCCGAGCGCGCCCAGGACCCCGGCGACCATGCCGGCAGCGTCCTGCGCCTCACCGAGGACGGCGAGGTTCCCGACGACAACCCCTTCGTCGAGGACGCGGACGCCCTGCCCGAGCTCTTCACCTACGGCAACCGCAACCCCCAGGGGCTGTTGGTGAGTGCCGACGGCACCGCCTGGTCCACCGAGCACGGCCCGCGCACCGGTGACGAGCTCAACCGGCTCGAGGCCGGGGTCAACTACGGCTGGCCACAGGTGAGCCGCGGCAACGACTACGCCACCAACCTGCCCATCGGTCTCGACAGCGCCCCCGGCATGCGCGATCCCGTGCATGTCTTCGAGGGACGCTTCGCCCCCTCGGGCCTGGCCCAGGTAACCGGCGACACCTTTCCCGAGTGGGAGCACGACCTGCTGGCCGGCGGCCTGGCCAGCGAGAAACTGGTTCGTCTCGCCCTGGACGACGATGAGGTGGTCGAGCGCGAGGTGATCCTCGAGGGGGAAATCGGCCGCATCCGCGACGTGCACCTGGGGAGCGACGGCGCCGTCTACCTGCTCAGCGACCACGACGACGGCGGCCTCTATCGCCTGACACCCGCCGACTAGCCACGACGAGGGCCGCAGCGGACGCGGCCATGACGACCACAGGGATCGCCCATGCGACTGCGCAACCTGATCATTGTCACGGTCATCGTGCCGCTCTTCCTGGTGCTGATGGTCTTCAGCCTGGTGGCTATCAAGTCGCTGGAGGACAACGTTCGCTCCAAGCTGGAAACCGAGGTCGAGACCATCAGCCGGGCCATCGGCACCTCCCTGGGCTACGCCCTGACCCGCGAAACAGCAGAGTCGCTGCAGGAGACCCTGCAGTCTGCCTTCTCCTACAACCGCATCTACGGCGCCTATGTCTTCGACCTTGAGGGCAACGAGATTCATGGCCTGGGGCTCGGCGAGGCACTCTACGATGACGCCGAGCGGCAGTCCGTGGTCGAGGCCGGGGAGATGCGCAGCGACTATCACGACGAGGAAGGCTGGACCTACTTCTCGACACTGATGCCGCTGAGTTCCCCCGACGGCAGGACCCTCGGCGTGCTGCAGGTCAACCGCCTGACCAGGGGTATCGAGACCTACACCGGCTTTCTCAGCCGGGTCGCCCTGGTCGCCTTCGGCCTCGGTGCCGCGGGCATCGTGCTGGGCATCTGGTGGATGTTCCGGCGCCATATCGAGCGGCCGCTGAGCCGGCTGCTCAAGGTGATGGAGCGAGTCGCCCGGGGCGAGCGCCGCCAGCGGGCGGCAACCCAGGGCCTTGATGAGTTCCGTCGGCTCGGCCTGGCCCTCAACCACATGCTCGACGCCCTGGCCGAGAAGGATGCCGATATCGAGGCCCGACAGCACCGTGAGATCGAGCTGGAGCAGCGTCTGCGCAAGTCGCGCAAGCTGGCCGAGCTCGGTGTCCTGGCCGCCGGGGTAGCCCACGAGGTCGGCACGCCACTGACCGTCATCGAGGGCCAGGCCCAGCGCCTCGCGCGTCAGGATGGCATCGGCGAGGATGAACGGCGCCGCCTGGAGCGCATCCGGGGCGAGGTACAGCGTATCGTCACCATCGTCCGCCAGCTGATGGACCTGGGGCGCCAGCACAGCGTGGAGAAGGAGTGGTTGGCCCTGGACGACCTGGTCCAGGACGCCCGTCAACTGGTCGAGGCCGACCTCGATGCACGCGATATCCGCCTCGAACCGATGCTGCCGGACCCACCGGTGCTGCTGCTGGCCAATGGACAGCAGCTGGTCCAGGTCCTCACCAACCTGCTGCGCAATGCCAGCCAGGCCGACGGCGTCCGGCACATCCGGATCGCGGCACGCCACCGGGACGACAGCCTCTGCCTGACCATCGAGGACGACGGCCATGGCATCCCTGAGGCCGACCGGACGCGGGTCTTCGACCCCTTCTTCACTACCAAGCCCGTGGGCCAGGGCAGCGGCCTGGGGCTCTCCATGGCCCATCGCATCATCAACGACCACGGCGGCTCCATCGGCGCCTTCGAAAGTTCCCTGGGTGGCGCCGGCGTCGAGATCGTCCTGCCACTCGAGGACACCACCCCATGAACGGACACGACATGCCGGCCACGCAACGCGATGCACCTGCCCTGCCCCTGCTGATCGTCGAGGACGACCCGGCCATTCTGGAGCTGCTCGAGGAGGAGCTGGCCGACGCCGGCTACGCGAGCCTCGCCGCGACCAGTGCCGAGCAGGCCCTGGCCACGCTCAGCCACAGCGAGGTGGCCCTGGTGATCAGCGACGTGCGCCTGCCGGGCATCGACGGCATGCAGCTGCTCAAGCGGCTGCGCCACGAGGGGAGCACGGTGGGCTTCATCGTGATCACCGCCTTCGGCACCATCGACCAGGCCGTGGAGGCACTCAAGCAGGGCGCCGACGATTTCCTGACCAAGCCGCTGGACCTGGAGGGGCTGCGCGAGGCGGTCTACCGGGTGCTGGAGAGCCGTCGCCTGGCCTCGCGCCTGGCCTGTGATGGAGAGGCAAACAGCTTCCACGGCATCGTTGGCGAGAGCGAGGCCATGCAGTCGCTGTTCCACGACGCCGTCCGGCTGGCCGACAGCGATGCGCCCATGCTGCTGCTCGGCGAAAGCGGCACTGGCAAGGAACTGATGGCTCGTGCGGTACATGCCGAGAGCCCGCGTCGCGATGGCCCTTTCGTCGCCGTGAACTGCGCCAGCATCCCAGCCGAGCTGATGGAAAGCGAGTTCTTCGGCCATGTGAAGGGCGCCTTTACCGGGGCCGACGAGTCCCGCCAGGGGCTCTTCCAGGCTGCGGGGGGCGGAAGCCTCTTCCTCGACGAGATCGGCGAGATGCCTACCGCCCTGCAGGCCAAGCTGCTCAGGGCCCTGCAGGAGAAGAGCGTGCGACCGGTGGGCGCCGAACGCGAGGAAGCGGTGGACGTGCGCATCATCGCCGCCACTCATCGCCAGCTGGAGCAGGAGATCGAGGATGGCAACTTCCGCAGCGACCTCTTCTATCGTCTTGAGACCTTCTCGCTGCGCATCCCGCCGCTGCGCGAGCGGGAGGGCGACATCGAACGGCTGATCCCGGCGCTGATCGACAAGCATGCTGGAGAACAGGGCAAGCGCATCCAGCGGATCGAGCCTGTCGCCCTGGAGGCCCTGCTCGGCTACGCCTATCCGGGCAATGTGCGCGAGCTGGAGAACGCCATCATGCGGGCGGTGACCCTGGCCGAGGCGGGCCAGCTCTGCCATGCCGATCTGCCTCAGCGAATCCGCGACCAGGGCGAGGCCCGCCGCCGCTCCAACCGCGAGATCCGGGCCGAGGGGACGCTGGCGAGCACGGCCACCCGGGCCGACTGGCCGAGCCTGGAAGAGGTGGAAAAACGCTATATCCAGAAGGTGCTGGCGGCCACGGGCGGCAACAAGCGGCGTACCGCCGAGGTGCTGGGGATCGCCAGGCGCACCCTCTATCGTCGTCTCGAGGAGGAATAGTCAATCAAAAAGGACCC
Organism: Pseudomonadota bacterium; assembly: GCA_051751285.1. Classification (GTDB taxonomy): domain Bacteria; phylum Pseudomonadota; class Gammaproteobacteria; order Pseudomonadales; family Halomonadaceae; genus Halomonas. The sequence goes on from JBNJKT010000012.1 coordinate 19,073, forward strand.
CCGCCGCAGCGGAGGCCAGGGGTCACATGCCGGGCCGGCCAGAGGGGAACACGATACACCGGCCTGGGAGTGGCATGGACCAGGAGAACCGTCCATCACTCTGGCACCCGCCCCGCTCCGCGGGGAGGCGCGGAGGGCTTACCAGCCCCGCTCCTCATCTTCACTATCGTCGCCCTCTTCATCCCAGGGCGCTTTCTCTTCGGCGCTCTCGTACTCGTAGGTCTCCTCGTCGCTGGCGGCCGGGCCCTCGGCACCGGGCATCGCCTCGGTGCCTTCACCGAAACCGGGATTCTGGGTCGGGTCACCCTGAGTGTTCGGCTCACCGGCCGTCGGATCTGCCGGCTGGGTCGGAGAGTCGGCCGCGGAGCCGGTGCCCTGGGCGGCGGGATCGACGGGCTCCTCGTGCATGTCGCCAAAGGCCAGCGGGCTGACGATCAGGCCGAACGAAACACCGAGGATTCCGAGCTTTCTGAGATATTCCTTGGTCAGCATCTTGCACCTCTTTTCAAAGATCGAGGGTAGTCGGGGCGTCAGGTGACCGGTGACTGTTCGAAGTCGAACGCTCACCGGTGAAAAAATGTCAGAAACCGCTCTGTTCGTCGCCTTCCTCCAGGCTTTCGGACGAGGACTCCATGGAATAATCCGACTCCCCAGAAGCACCTCCTTGGTCAAGGGCGGGGTCCTGATCCATGGCCTGGTTCTGCTCCATACCAGAGTCCTGGCTGTCCATGCTCGGGTCCTGTCCCATGGCGGAGGGCTCCTCACCGGCTGGCTCTTCCATCGGCGCCATCTCCTCCTCCCCGTTGCCACAGCCGGCCAAGGCCAGGCTACCGAGCGCCAGGGCGGCGAACATGGCAAGCATCGACAGCCGAAGTGAACGTTTTCCGCTGTGACTGCCTCCTCGTCTCAGCTCATGGTGGGTCATCACTTTCTCCCTGAGTGGTCGTGACTGTACTCACCAAAATGCACATAGCACGCCAGGTTTTGCCATGAAAGAAATAAATACATAAAAATCAGATAATTAAAAAATATTCGCAGCACTGAAGAAACGGACTGTCGCGGACCGAGACGTGGTCAAATTCGACACATGGGTCATCCCTGCGCCATCCTGCAGGACTTCAACACCCGGCTCTTTAATTTGAATGGTCATTCAAAAAACGCTAGGGTAGGTTTCACTCCACCGTCATGCGATGCCGCTGTCAACGCTGCAGTGAGGCATCATGACGTCGTTTTTTCATGTCACGACACTCGACCCTTCGGCGCTACCCGCACCACGACGGGGAGCCGACAAAAGGCAGAGCCAATGAACGAGAACCGAAACGTCAAGATTCGGGTACGCAACCTGAGCAAGGTCTTCGGCAACCATCCGAAGAAAGCGCTCGAACTGCGCGAACAGGGACTGAAGCGCCCCGAGATTTTCGAAAAGACCGGCCTGACGCTGGGCCTGTCGAACATCGACTTCGATGTCTATGAAGGGGAACTGCTGGTGATCATGGGGCTGTCCGGTTCGGGCAAATCGACCCTGATCCGCTGTCTGAACCGCCTGATCGAGCCCACCGAGGGCGAGATCGTCATCGACGGCGAGAATATTCCGGCGCTCGGCGAAAAGGCCTTGCTTGAGTGCCGTCGCCGCCACTTCTCCATGGTGTTCCAGAACTTCGCCCTCTTCCCCCATCGCACGGTGCAGCAGAATGCCGAGTTCGGCCTGGAGATTCGCGGCGTGGACAAGGCGGAGCGGACCGAAATCGCACGCAATGCCCTCCACCACGTCGGCCTGGACGGCTGGGAAGATGCCTACCCCAATCAGCTCTCCGGCGGCATGCAGCAGCGGGTGGGGCTGGCACGGGCGCTGGCCAACGACTCCACGGTGCTGCTGATGGACGAGGCCTTCTCGGCGCTGGACCCGCTGATCCGCGGCGACATGCAGCAGGAACTGCTCGAACTGCAACACCGCATGCAGAAGACCACGGTGTTCATCACCCATGATCTGGACGAGGCGATCAACATCGCCGACCGCATCATCCTGCTCAAGGATGGCGAGATCGTGCAGATCGGCACGCCGGAAGAGATCCTCACCCATCCCGCGGACGAATACGTGGCACGCTTCATCGAGGGGGTGGACATGTCCAGGATCCTCACCGCTCAGCATGCCATGCGGCCGGTGCGTGCCACTGCTCGTGAAGAGGATGGCCCGCGCACCACCCTGCGCAAGATGAAGGAAAACGGGCTGGACTCCATTTACGTGACCAGCCGCGACCGCAAGCTGCTCGGCCTTGTCGAGGTGGACGCCCTTGCGAAAGCCGAACAGCAGGGTCAGGAGAACCTGCGCGACTTCATGACCCAGGAATTCCGCGCCGTCGGTCCCGAGGAGCCGCTGCACAACCTCTTCGCCATGTTCAGTGAGAAGAGCTTCCCCATCGCCGTGGTGGATGACAATCGCAAGCTGCTGGGCGTAGTGGTCAAGGGCGCCGTTCTCGACGAACTGGCCCGCGCCGCCGAGCCTGCAGAGCTGAGCGAAGAGGGAAGCGAAAACGCGAACGAGAACTTGGCAGCGGCAGGAGACGCATGATGGCTATCGAAATTCCAAGCATCCCGCTGGGCGACTGGATCGAGGGCGGCCTCGACTGGTTGACCAGCGAGTACTCCATCGTGACACGTGCTATCTCACGGGTGACCCAGACCGGCATCGACACGCTCAACGACGGCCTGATGTGGCTGCCCGAGTGGGGCCTGCTGGCGATCGTTGTCGCGCTTTGCTGGTGGGTGGCGAACCTTCGCCTCGGCATCGGTGCCGCCCTCGGCCTGGCACTGATCTGGAACCTGGGGCTCTGGGAACCGATGATCGAGACCCTTACCCTGGTGGTGATCGCCACCCTGGTGGCGGTGGTTTTCGCGCTGCCGGTGGGCATCGCCGCCGCACTTTCGGAGCGGCTCTACAGGACGATCATGCCGGTTCTGGACTTCATGCAGACGATGCCGGCCTTCGTCTACCTGATTCCGGCGATTCCCTTCTTCGGCATCGGCTCGGTATCGGCGATCTTCGCGACGGTGATCTTCTCCATGCCGCCGGCGATTCGCTTCACCACCCTGGGCATCCGCCAGGTCCCGGTAGAGCTGATCGAGGCCGCCGACGCCTACGGCGCCACCCGCAGCCAGAAGCTTTTCAAGGTGCAGTTGCCGATGTCGCTGCCCACGGTAATGGCCGGTATCAACCAGACCATCATGCTGGCGCTCTCCATGGTGGTGATCGCGGCCATGATCGGTGCCGATGGGCTGGGCAGCGAAGTGTGGCGCGCCATCCAGCGCCTGCGCCCAGGCGACGGCTTCGAGGCCGGTATCGCCGTGGTCATCCTGGCCATGCTGCTCGACCGTGTGACCCAGTCGCTGCGCAAGGGCCGCAAGACCTGATGGTGACAAACGCTGATCGAGAGTGGACCCTTGAATTCACTCTGATGCACCTCAATGTAAGACATTGAACATCAAATAAAGAGGTACACGATGAAGAAGCACCCGCTGAACCGTCGCATTCACCTCGCCGGCCTGGCCATGGCCACTGGCGTAGCTCTCACTGCCGGTGCCGCCCAGGCACAGGACAAGGGCAGCGTGCACCTGGCCTACGTGGAATGGTCCTCGGAGGTCGCCTCCACCAACGTGGTGCGCGCCGTGCTGGAGCAGGAAGGCTTCGAGGTCGACATGACCTCCCTCTCCGCTGCCGCCATGTGGCAGGCCGTGGCCAGCCGCGATGCCGACGCCATCGTCGCCGCCTGGCTGCCTACCACCCACGCCGACTACATGGAGCGCGTGGGTGACGAGGTCGTCGACCTAGGTCCCAACCTGGATGGCACCAAGCTCGGCCTCGTGGTGCCGGCATACACTGATGTCGAATCCATCGCCGAGCTCGACGAAAACGCCGAAGACTTCGACGGCAACATCGTCGGCATCGATCCGGGCGCGGGTATCATGAGCCTCACCGAGGAGGTCCTCGAAGCTTATGAGCTCGAGGAGATCAGCCTCCAGAGTGGCAGCGGCGCCACCATGACCGCGGCCCTGCAAAGCGCCATCAATAACGAGCAGGACATCGTGGTCACCGGCTGGACACCGCACTGGATGTTTGCCCGCTGGGACCTCAAGTACCTCGATGATCCGGAGAACGTCTACGGCGGTGCCGAGCAGATTCACACCATCGCTCGTCAGGGGCTCGAGGAAGATATGCCGGAGGCCTATGCCATCCTGGATGCCTTCGAGTGGACCCCGGAGCAGATGGGCGAAGTCATGCTGATGAACCAGGAAGAGGATGCCGACCCCTACGAGAACGCCAAGCAGTGGGTCGAGGACAACCAAGACGTGGTTCAGCAGTGGCTGCCAGAATCGTAATGGCGTGACAGGCCTCGCGATCATCGCGAGGCTTCTGCTACAGAGCCAGGGGGCCACCGAAAGGTGGCCCCTTTTTTGGTTGGGTCCTGCGACCCCGATGCCTCTTGACGCGACAGGTCGGCTGTAATTCTTAATCAGGATCAGTACTATGGCGACGCAAGCCGCTCAGTGCCGCCGTTGAATGCTGGCCTGGCAAGCTGGCGCAGAACGGCCACAATGCACTGACGCGCTGCACCTCTGCGGCCAACAAGGAGATACAGGCATGTTCCACAAGATCATGGTGCCGGTCGATCTGGCACATCTCGATGTGATAGAGCCGGCACTGGAAAAGGTGGCGGACCTTGCTCGCCACTACGATGCCGAAGTCTGCTATGTGGGTGTCACGTCCAATGCGCCGAGTAGCGTGGCGCGGACACCCCAGGAATACGCGCAGAAGCTCGAGGCCTTTGCAAAGGAACGGGCCGAGGCACATGGTCAGCCTGTCAGCACCAAGACCATCAACAGCCCCGATGTGATCGCCGATCTCGATGACCTCCTGATCAAGGCCATCGACCAAGTCGGCGCCGACCTGGTCGTCATGCCGACCCATCCGCCCAAGCATGTGGACGTCATCATGCCGTCCCACGGCGGCAAGGTAGCCAGCCATACCAAGGCCTCGGTATTCCTGATCCGGCCCTCGGACGCCTAATACTCATGAGCTTACCGATGTACTTCAACCCGACGACAAAAAGGGAGATGTCTCGTGGCTAACGACCCCCAAGACGACAAGCCCAAGGAGCCGAATAGCGGCTCCGAGGGCATTCCCGCCCCGCAGGGGGCGGCAAATCTGATCGATACCGACTACGTGATCGGCCAGGACAACATCACCGCGTCCCCCCTGGGGATCGACGTGGACCTGCACGGCAAGGTCTTCCTTTTCTCCTCGATCGTGATCCTGCTGTTCGTGATCCTGACCCTGGCGCTGCAGGATCAGATGGAGCCGATCTTCAACAGCATGTTCAGCTTCCTGACCACCAACCTGGGCTGGTTCTTCATTCTCGGCGCCAACGTCTTCGTGATCCTGGCGCTGGTGCTGATCTTCACCCCGCTGGGCAAGGTGCGCATCGGGGGGGCTGATGCCACACCGGACTTCGGCTACCTGGGCTGGTTCTCGATGCTGTTCGCCGCCGGCATGGGCATCGGGCTGATGTTCTATGGCGTGTCGGAACCGCTGGGCCACTACGGTACCGCCTTCGGCGGTATCAGCGTGGGCGAGGATGGCATACGTACGGACTGGGCCCCGCTGGGCGCTGCCGCTGGCGACCAGGCCGGTGCCATCGACCTGAGCATGGCCGCCACCATCTTCCACTGGGGCTTTCACCCCTGGGGTGCCTACGCCATCGTAGGCCTGTCGCTGGCGATCTTCGCCTTCAACAAGGGCCTGCCGCTGACCATGCGTTCGATCTTCTACCCCATCCTGGGCGAGCGCATCTGGGGCTGGCCGGGGCACGTGATCGATATCCTGGCGGTATTCGCCACCCTGTTTGGCCTGACCACCTCGCTGGGCATCGGTGCCACCCAGGCGGCTGGCGGCCTCGAGTATCTGTTCGGCATCCCCGCCGGCGATACCACTCTGGTGTTTCTGATTCTGGGCATCACCCTGGTCGCCCTGGGCTCGATCATGCTCGGTGTGGACAAGGGCGTTCAGCGTCTGTCGCAGATCAACATGGTGCTTGCTGCCCTGCTGCTGCTGTTCGTGATCATCGTCGGCCCAACGCTGATGATCGCCACCGGCATCGTCGATAACCTGATCGGCTACGTGACCCACCTGCCGGCATTCTCCATGCCGTTCGGACGCGAGGACGCCAACTTCAGCCAGGGCTGGACAGCCTTCTACTGGGCCTGGTGGATCGCCTGGTCACCCTTCGTCGGCATGTTCATTGCCCGCGTCAGCCGCGGCCGTACCGTGCGTGAGTTCCTGATCTCGGTGCTGCTGGTGCCGACCATGGCCTCGGTGGTGTGGATGACCGCCTTCGGTACCACGGCCATCGAACAGGTGGTCAATCAAGGCATCACCGAGGTTCAGGATGCCGCCCTGGAGTTGCAGCTCTTCACCATGCTGGAGTATCTGCCGCTGACCTCCATCACCTCCTTTATCGGCATCACGCTGGTGATCGTGTTCTTCATCACCTCGTCGGACTCCGGTTCGCTGGTGATCGACTCCATCACCGCCGGCGGCAAGGTGGACGCTCCCAAGCCCCAGCGTATCTTCTGGGCGCTGATCGAGGGGGCACTGGCCATCGCCCTGCTGCTCGGCGGCGGCCTCGCCGCGCTGCAGACGGCCGCACTCACCACTGGGCTGCCCTTCACCCTGGTGCTGCTGGTGGGGTGCTACGGTATCGTCAAGGGTCTGATGAGCGAGCCACGCGCCAAATAGTAGCGACGACGTTCATGCCGGCGCCATTGGCGCCGGCCTGCAACAAGGAAGGCGGCCTCAGGGCCGCCTTCTTCGTTAATGCCGGTGGGCCCCGGCCGGATCAGCTCCAGAGCACCCTCAGCGGTGTCGCTGGGCTGTAGTGGCGAGAGACCTGCGCTTGCAGCAGCTCGGCGGTGGCCAGGGCATCGATCAGCGCATGATGCCCCGAATAGGGCGGTAGACCATAACGCGCACGACTGTCGTTGAGACGAATCGACGCCGGCGGTCGGCCGAGCCAACGCTTGAAGCGGGCCAGTAGCGACTGGCGGTGGATGCGCGCCTCCAGCGACATGGTATCGATTACCGGAAACATCACGCCCTCTCCCACCCGCGCCTTCACGGCGGCATCAAGGAAGGGGCGCTCGATGTGGCGAAAATGCACCACCACCATGCGCCCCGCCAGGACCTCGAGCAGTTCGTCGAGAATCTCGTCGAGGTCCGGGGCCTTGGCGATATCGGCATGGGTGATGTGATGAAAGGTCACCGATTTGCTGCTAAGCGGACGCGGAGGACGAAGGATCCAGTGGCGACGTTGCGCCAGGACGATGCGTCCCAGGGTGAAGGGCACCACGCCGATGCTGACGATGGCGTGGTGATGCTCGTCCAGGCCGGTGGTCTCCATGTCCATGGCCACCATCGGCACCTCGCCGATGGGGGTCTCGGGGTCCGGCAGGCCGGCGGCGAAATAGCGGGCCAGGCGTGGGTCTCTGGCCGTTGCGGCGCGGCCAGCCAGGTAATCTGGCCAGCCCGGCTTGGGGGGCGACGCTCGCCGACGTAGACGAATCATGGCCATCTCAGCGAGACCGTGAGGGCATGGGGTAGCGGAACTTGAGAAATTTCTGGGCGTTGCTCAACACCTGGAAGGCATCCTTGAGGTTGTGACGTTCCGTGTCGGAGATGCTCTCCGGCTCGATGTTGTTGTCCGGAATCTGCTCGTGCTCGATATCGATCACATGGTGGCGGATACGAGAGATCGACAGGAACTCGTGAGCGTAGCGCAGCTTCTGACTCACCCCGGTGGCCAGCAGTTGGGTGCGGTCGATGTCGTCGAGTCGTGCGAAGCTGTTCTGGGCCCGCGACCCGCAGGCCAGGGCATGCACACGAATCAGATCGGTCATCGGCGCCGTACCGCGGCGCTTGAGGTTGATGGAGTTGTTCTGCTTGCCGTCCTTCTCCATCACGAAGGTCCGGAAGAAGCCCAGCGGGGGGGTGCGATTCAGGGCATTGCGGGCCATGGCGGCCAGGAACAGCGGGCTCTTGGGAGCGCGGCTGGCCACCAGGTCCTGGAGCTCCTCGACGAAGGCATTCTCGCCGTAGACGGCGTCCAGATCGAAGAAGATCGAGCTGTGCAACAGACGCTCCGGTGAGGGGTCGTCGATCCACTGCTGGAAGTACTGTTTCCATACCGAGAGAGGCTGCCGCCAACGGGCATTGGTGGCCATGATATCGCCCTTGCAGTAAGGGTAGCCGCAAGCATCGAGGCCGTCGCTGACCCGCTGGGCCAGCTTGAGAAAATAGGCGTCGTGGCGCTCGGGGTCGAAGTCGTCGGCAAGCACCAGGGCATTGTCCTGGTCGGTGACGATGGACTGCTCGTTCCGGGCCATGGAGCCGTTGACCATGAAGCAGTAGGGTACCGGCGGAGGGCCCAGCTCATCCTCGGCCAGTTCCAGCAGCCGGCGCGTAAAACTGCGCCCGATCGTGGAGAGCGCACTGCCTACCATGCGCGAGTCGGCACCCTCCTCGACCATGCGCACGAAAGCGGCACGCGCGTCAGTCGTCAGCCGCGCCAGCCCCTCCACGCTGGACTGGTGGAAGATGTTGCTCACCAGGTAGAGGCTGCTGCCGGTCTCGTAGCGAATGATGTCGGAGAGGTGGACGATACCCACCGGATGGCGACGGTACATCACCGGCAGGTGATGGATATTGTTGCGCAGCATGCACAACATCGCCTCGTGAACCGACTCATCGGACTGGATAGCGATCAAGCGCTTGCCTATCACCTCCCCCACTGGCGTTTCGGGAGGGAGCCCCTCGGCGACAACACGTTTGCGGAAGTCGCTGTCGGTGAGGATGCCCCGCACCTGCCAGTAACGATCCTGGCTGTCGCGGAACGTATAGCGAGGCGCATCCGCGGGGGCATCCAGCACCAGCACCGCCGATGCCCCGGAATCAGTGATCTGTCGGGCGGCTTCCTGCACCGTGTTGGACGCTTCGACCATCACCGGGTAACGCGTCAGCAGCTTGCGCACCCGGGTGATCATCATGTCGCTGTTCTTCTTGTGCTCCTTGACCGCCGATTCCAGGCGCGGTCGTTCGAGCTCGACGAAGTCGGCAAAATTGTCATCGGCCTCGCAGAGCCGCTGAAAGACGGCCTCGGGGATGAAATAGATCAGGCTGTCTTCCATGGCTTGGGCCGGGAAGCGGGCACGATGATTCCGCAACAGGCTGAAGTGGCCGAAGATATCGCCCTCGCTCAGGCGATTGTAGAGTTCGCCCCCGCGACGATAGACCTCAACGGCCCCGCTGCGAATGTAGCAGAACTCGTGAACCTCCTGACCGAGCACCAGGATGTCGCTGCCGGCCTTGAAGTAGGCCACTTCCACGCTGCTCGCCACCTCGTCGAGCAGCTCATCGGAGAGCCCTTCGAAGGGGGGGAAGCGGCCAAGATGCTGGCGGATCTCAAGCAGTTCAACATCCATGCATCGCGCCCCACTCGTATCATGTAGTGCCACCAGTCTGGAATGCCCGCGAGGGGGTGTAAAGGGGCAGCGCTGGCGGCCAGACGCAACGAAGGCCACCCCGTGGGATGGCCTTCGCTTGACGATTGCTGCGGTGGAAATGTGACCGGTTTTACGACTCGGCCATTTCCTGTACGCGCTGCATCATCTCCGGGTCCTGCTGGATAGCCTGGCCGATGGCGTTAAAGGTATCCACGTCGAGACCGCTCTCCTCGACTACCTTGACCATCTCGTCGTTGGCCTCCATCCGCACTTCCTGCTGGGCCTGCTCACCTTCTGCCGCCTGGAGCTCCTGAGTGTACTCCTGAGAGATCACGGCGATCTCCTGAGACGCATCGGCGAACTGCTGAAGCTGGTCATCGGAGAAGTCCTGAGCAGGGGCCTGAGCCTGTCCTGCGGCGGCCGGGTCCTGGCTCTGCTGAGTGTCCTGTGCGTGCGCAGCACCGGCCAGACCGAGAGAAAGAAGGGCGGCCGAGAACAGAGCGGTCATCCGTTGCATGAATACCTCCAGGGTGTTGCGTTGTGAATGTGCCCCCCTGTGACGCCTGGCGTCACGGCGAGTTCAGACCATTTAGTAACAGAGTGTAAAATTTCGAGATCTTGGAACAACCGACGAAAGGCGCTCCCCGCAGGGAGCGCCTCGAGTACCATGACAGGCCCAATGCCTTTCTCAGCCGTAGGCCAGGTTGGGTAGCCAGGTGACCAGTGCCGGGAAGAGGATGACCAGAATCAACCCCAGGGCCTGGATGCCCAGGAAGGGGAAGGAGGAACGGAAGATCTGCGCCATGGTGATGTGCGGCGGACAGACGCCCTTGATATAGAAGAGCGCGTAGCCGAACGGTGGGCTCAGGAAGGACATCTGCATGTTGACCAGGTAGATGACGCCGAACCATAGCGACACATCGGTGGCATCGACGCCGGGCAGGCCGAACAGGCCGTCGAAGGTAAGCCCCTCAATCAGCGGCACGAAGATCGGTACCGCCAGCAGCAGGATCCCCACCCAGTCGAGGAACATCCCCAGGGCCACCAGCAGCACCATCATCAGCAGCAGCACCGCGTAGGGGCTCAGGCCCGCGCCGGAGATCAGCTCCTGCACGAAGGTCTGGCCGCCCTGCAGGATATAGAAGCCGACGAAGATGCTGGCGCCGAAGATGATCCACATCACCATCGCCGAGGCCACCAACGTGCTCATGCAGGCGGCATGCAGGTTGGGCCAGGTCAGGCGCTTGTGCATGGCGGCCACCACCAGGGCGCCGAAGGTACCGATACCGGCCGCTTCCACCGGGGTGGCGATACCGGTAAAGATGATACCCAGCACCAGGATCACCAGGATGATCGGTGCCAGCATCTTGCGCAGAATTCGCAGCTTCTCCTTCATGTCGACCCTGTCGTCGACCGGCATCGGCGGGGCCAGCTTGATGTTCAGGGTGCCTCGCATCCAGCAGTAGAAGCCGTACATGAAAGCCAGCAGCAACCCGGGGATCAGTGAGCCAAGATAGAGCTCGCCCACCGACTGCTGGGCGATCACGCCGTAGATGATGGCCAGGATCGAGGGCGGAATCAGGATGCCCAGCGTTCCGCCGGCCATGATCGAGCCGATGGCGATTTCCGGATCATAATTGCGCTTGAGCATTGCCGGCAAGGCGATCAAGCCCATGGTCACCACCGCGGCACCGATCACGCCGACCATGGCGGCCAGCAGCGTGGAGGCGATGATGGTGGCGATGGCCAGACCCGCCTTGAGGCCGCCCATCCACTTGTAGACGACGTCGAACAGCTCCTCGATGATCCCCGCCTTCTCCAGCACCGAGGCCATGAAGATGAACAGCGGGATGGCCGAGAGCTGGTAGTTGGTCATCATCGGGAAGATGCGCGACGGCATCAGGTTGAGCATGTCCTGGGTGCCGATCAGATAGAGGAAGCAGACCCCCAGGCCACCGGTGACGAAGGCCAGCGGCAGGCCCGCCACCAGGACCACCATCAGCGACCCGAACATCACCAGCGTGAGGGAACCGATGCCCACGTTGCCCAGAACACCCTCGAGACTCCCCGCCAGGCTGTCGTAGTCGGTCACCGCGATATTGACCATCTCGAAGGCCACCCAGGCCGCCAGCAGCCCGGCAACGATCAGCAGCACCCGGGCGAGGGTCCGACTGCCCTGATGCAGGCGCCAGTGATAGCGATACGACTGGCCATCACGCAACAGCTGCCCTATCCCCTGCAGCAGCAACAGCAAAGCGCCGAAGAAGAGCATGAATTTCACCGGATAGAACTGGATCGCCCACTCGGTGAAGGAGGTCTCGTTGGCGTAGCTCGACCCGAAGAAGTACGCATCGCTAACCGACTGGGAGAAGAACTTCCAGCCGGTGGACAGCAAGGCGATGGTGAAGATGAAGAAGAAGATCGATGTCACCAGGTCCAGCGCCGCCCGGTTGAGCGGCTTGGCACGCTGGTAGAGGATATCGACACGCACGTGCCCGCCCTCGCGCAGGGCATAGGCGCCGGCTATCAGATACTGCATGCCGAACATCAGGGTCATCGACTCATGAGCCCAGTTGGTCGGCGAATTGAAGGCGTAGCGCACCAGCACTTCGTAGGTGAAGATGAAGGGAGCAATCAGCGCCCAGTACGCCACGTAGCGGCCCGAAAACCCGGAAATGCGGTCGACGACATTAGTGAACAGATTGCCGGGCGGCTGATAGGTGACCTCGACCTCCTGGCCGGCCGGTACTTCGGCGGTATCGCCGCCAGAGATGGTGCCGCCGCGCCGAAAGCTTCGATCGACGAGGAACATCACCACCAACGGCAACAGCAGCAGCACCGACCAGTAGAGCCAGTGCGGAAGAACGAATTCGATATCAAGATTCATGGGCACTCCTCCGCGGTACCATCACCTCCCGGCGATGGTTACGGATCATCGAGTCGACGGGATGCGGGATAAGTCGTGTTGCCTTACCCAAACCGGGTGTTGCGGCCCATGGCCCACAACACCCGGTCTGGTCGTGCAGATGGTTCAGACGTTGAGTTCGTAATCCTTGATGTCGTCATCGGTGATCAAAGCCACCGCCGGATCCATCATGGTATCGAGGTGCGCCTTGAAGAGCCTCGCGGCATCCGGATCCTTGTTGGCCCACTTGAACCACAGCGGGATGGCAGCCTCGCGGAAACGGGTGGCATCGTCCTCGGTGAGGTGGATGATCTCCACGCCCTTCTCGCGATACTTCGGCCAGGCCTCGGCATTGGCCTTCTGGATGGCCGCATAGTGCTCGCGGGAGTAGCCCGCCACCAGATCGTGCATCAGGTCCTGGGTCTGCGAGGACATGCGCTCGAAGGTGCGACGGTTGACGGAGATGTCCATCAGGTCGACGGCCTGGTGCAGGCAGGGCGTGGAGGGCGGCCCCATGATGATGTAGTCGGCGACCTGCCAGAAGCCCAGTTCATAGTTGACCGCGGCACCGGTAAAGTCGGCGGCATCGATGGTGCCCTTCTCCAGCGCCGGGTAGACCTCGGAGCCCGGCAGCAGGGTGGTCTGGGCGCCGATGGAGGCAAAGGTCTCGGCGACGATGCCACCCGGCATGCGCAGCTTGATTCCCTTGAAATCATCGAAGCTGCGAAGCGGGACCTTGGAGTGAATCAGGTTCAAGTCGTGGTGGACATAGCCCAGCAGTTCCTGGCCCTGTTTGCGGTAAAGCTCCTTGGCAATGCCGAAGCCGCCGTAGGCGCCGAACATCATGTCCCACTGATGGGGCAGCGACAGACCCATAGGGAAGGCCGACAGGAAGACGCCCGCCGGCATCTTGCCGGGCCAGTAGACGGTGAACCAGTTCTGGCCATCGAGAACGCCGTTGCGCACCGCATCAGCGACCTCGAAAGCGCCGGCCACGGCACCGGCGGGGAAGGGCTCGATGCGCACCTCGCCGCTGGTCGCCTCGACGACGCCCTTGGCCCACTCCTCGAAGGTGCGGTAGCCGACGGTACCCGGCTGCCAAGAGGACTGCATCCGGATGCGAATGCCCTCCTGAGCCTGGACATTGCCGACCCAGGGGGCCGCGACGGCGGCTGCGGAACCGACCGCAGCGGCCTTCAGGAAATTACGCCGGCTTGGCGTCTTGAACTCCTCAAGGACTTTCGTGTTGTCGGTGTCGACGGAAGAGATGCTTGACGGCTGCTTGTCGTCTTGCATGGCATGGACTCCTGATTGGATAGTGCGCCCGCACTCTGAAGCGGACATCAACGGGATCTTGTTGTTGTCATCCATGGCCCTTCACGCACGCCAGTGGCCTCTGAGGATTCACCGGACGGCTAGTACCGCTTTCCCTGCGGGCTCGGGAAGGTCTCATCAATCTGGAAACGTCTTCCATGGTGGAAAGTAGCGAAAAGCCCGCCCCCGGCCAATAGCGACTTTCAACGCAGACGACGCTCGAATATTGGTCAGACCAGGCGCTTGAAGGGCGCAACGCCCTGTCTAGACTGGCAAAAACTTGGTCTTACCAATTTTCCATGAAGACGTCACCTACGACCAAAGCACGAGCCATGAAATTGGCATCACATCCCTCGGGCCGCGATGATGCCCCCAACCCCTGATCCTGGAAGCCTTTTGCCATGACATCGGAACGTCACCGCCAAGCCTTGCTGGCCGCCATGCCTATCCTCTTTGTCGCCCTGTGGAGCACCGGCTTCATCGGCGCCAAGTTTGGTCTGCCTCATGCCGAGCCCTTCACCTTCCTTTTCGTCCGCTTCGTGTTAACCCTCGCCCTGCTGGTACCGCTGGCACACTGGGTTTCCGGCGAGTGGCCGCAAGGCGTGAGGCTCTGGGGACATATTGCGGTCTCCGGCCTGCTGGTCCACGGCGCCTACCTGGGAGGCGTCTTCTATGGCATCTATCAGGGCATGCCGGCGGGACTCGCCGCCCTGCTGGTAGGCCTGCAGCCGCTGCTGACCGCCGGACTCGCCGGTCCGCTGCTGGGCGAGCGGCTGGGCCGCCTGCAGTGGCTGGGGCTGGTGATGGGGCTCGTCGGCATCGCCATGGTGCTGGGGGGCAAGCTCGACCCGGGCGAGATGCTGTTCCAGGGATTCGGCCTCGGGGCCCTGGCCAGCGTAATGGTGGCGCTGGTCGGCATCTCCCTGGGCACGCTCTATCAGAAGCGTTTCTGCACCGGCATGCCGCTGCTCTCGGGCACCGTGGTGCAATACCTCGGCGCGGGGACGCTGCTGGGACTGGGTGCGCTGCTGTTCGAGAGCCGAGAAATCGACTGGGCCCCTACCTTTCTGCTGACCCTGGCCTGGCTGGTGCTGGTGCTCTCCATCTCCGCCATCCTGCTGCTGATGGCGCTGATCAAGCGAGGTGAGGCCTCTCGAGTCGCCAGCCTTTTCTACCTGGTCCCGCCGGTGACGGCACTGGAGGCATGGTGGCTGTTCGACGAGCGCCTGCCACCCCTGTCACTGGCCGGCATGGCCATCGCCATCGCTGGCGTGGTGCTGGTGGTGAGAAGCGGCCCTCAGAGCCGTTCGAGATAAGCGGTGCCGCCGAGATTACGCATCTGCTGGCGGATCCAGACGCTGCGACGCTCCACCTGAGGGCTCGGACGCGCCGCATCGCGCTCACGGGGATCGGGCAGGATCGCCGCCAGGCGGCTGGCCTGGACATCGTTGAGCTCGCCGGCGGAGACACCGAAGTAGTGGCGGGAGGCGGCTTCGAGGCCAAAGACGCCGTTGTCCCACTCGACAATATTGAGATAGACCTCGAGGATGCGCTCCTTGGGCCACAGCGCTTCCATGAGCACGGTGAACCAGGCCTCGAATCCCTTGCGGACCCAGCTGCGCCCGGTCCACAGAAAGAGGTTCTTGGCCGTCTGCTGGCTGATGGTGCTGGCCCCGCGCAGGCGACCGCCGTTGCGGCTAGCCTCCCAGGCGCGACGCATCTCGTCCAGATCGAAGCCGTGATGGAGCGGGAAGCGCTGGTCCTCGGCGGCGATCACCGCCAGCTTGGCGCGGTCGGAGAGGTTCTCCCAGGGCTGCCACTGGTGACGGATATCGAGAGATTCCCCAGCGATCCAGGACTGGACCTTGCGCTCAACCATCACCATGGACCCGAACACCGGTACCACACGAAGCAGCAGCACCAGCACCAGGGAACACACCACGAAGCCCAGCAGGGTACGCCAAAGCACCCGCCAGGCCCGCAGCAGCCATTCCCGCCTCATTGCCCAACTCGCTCGGCCATGGGGTCCCCTCGCCTATCCATGATGTCCCGTCAGTATAACGACGCTGCCTCCCCGAAGGGAGGCAGCCCGAAAACCCACACGCATGCGCTCGCTCAGCGCTTGTTCAGCCGCGCGGCATGGTAGCGCAGGTGCTCCTCGATAAAGGTGGCGATGAAGAAGTAGCTGTGGTCATAGCCTGGCTGTCGGCGCAGGGTCAGCGGGTGGTCATGCTCGGCGCAGACCGCCTCCAGGCGCTCGGGACAGAGCTGCTCCTCGAGAAAGTCATCGGCCTCGCCCTGGTCGATGAACAGCGGCTGGCTCGACGCCCCGCGGGCCACCAGCTCGCAGGCGTCGTACTGGGTCCAGAGTCCGCGGTCCTCTCCCAGGTAGCCGGAGAAGGCCTTCTGCCCCCAGGGACACTCGCTGGGATTGACGACCGGCGCGAAAGCCGACACCGAACGATAGTGGCCGGGGCGCCGGAGCGCCAGGATCAGCGCCCCGTGTCCGCCCATGGAGTGGCCGCTGATCGACTCGCGGCCATTGACCGGAAAATGCTGACGTACCACCGAGGGCAGCTCCTCGGCCACGTAGTCATACATGCGGTAATGCTTCTTCCAGGGTTGCCGGGTGGCATTGACATAGAAGCCGGCGCCGCTGCCGAAGTCGTAGCTGTCATCCTCGCCCGGCAGGTCGGTCCCTCGCGGGCTGGTGTCAGGGCAGACGATGGCCACGCCGAGCTCCGCAGCGACGCGATGGGCGCCGGCCTTCTGCATGAAGTTCTCATCGGTGCAGGTCAGCCCGGAGAGCCACCACAGCAGCGGCACCCGCCCGGCTTCGGCCTGGGGCGGCAGATAGATGGCGAAGGTCATCTCGCAATCCAGCGCCCGCGAGCGGTGGCGATAGCGCTTGTGCCAGCCACCAAAGCTCTTGTTGGCCGAAACCAGCTCGAGGTGTTCGGTCATGGTCATGGGTCACGCTCCCTTGTGGCTCAGTAGTGGAGGACGGTGCGGATACTCTCGCCCCGGTGCAGCAGCTCGAACGCCTCGTTGATCTTGTCGAAGGGCATGTCATGGGTAATGAAATCATCGATATTGATCTCGCCGTTCATGTAGCGCTCCACGTAGCCTGGCAGTTCGGTGCGCCCTTTCACGCCGCCGAAAGCGGAGCCCTTCCAGACGCGACCGGTCACCAGCTGGAAAGGCCGTGTGCTGATCTCTTCGCCGGCACCGGCCACACCGATGATCACCGACTCGCCCCAGCCCTTGTGACAGCACTCCAGCGCCGAGCGCATGACGTTGACATTGCCGATACACTCGAAGGAGTAGTCGACGCCGCCATCGGTCATGTCCACGATCACCTGCTGGATGGGGTCGGAGTAGTCCCTGGGATTGACGAAGTCGGTGGCACCGAACTGCTCGGCAAGCGTGAATTTCTCCGGGTTGACGTCGATGGCGATGATCCGTGAGGCCTTGGCCATCACCGCGCCCTGGATCACCGCCAGGCCGATGGCGCCCAGACCGAAGACCGCAACGGTAGAGCCCGGTTCCACCTTGGCGGTATTCATCACCGCGCCGATGCCGGTGGTCACCCCGCAACCCAGCAGGCAGATCTTGTCCATCGGTGCCGCCTTGGAGACCACGGCCAGCGAGACCTCGGGCAGCACCGTGTATTCGCTGAAGGTAGAGGTGCCCATGTAGTGGTGCAGCATCTTGCCGTCCAGCGAGAAGCGCGAGGTGCCATCCGGCATCACCCCCTTGCCCTGGGTGGCGCGGACGGCACCACAGAGGTTGGTCTTGCCCGAGAGGCAGAACTTGCACTGGCCGCATTCGGCCGTATAGAGCGGAATGACGTGGTCACCGGGGCTCACGCTGGTGACGCCCTCGCCCACTTCCTCAACGACGCCGGCACCTTCATGCCCCAGCACCGCCGGGAAATTGCCCTCCGGGTCGGCGCCGGAGAGGGTATAGGCATCGGTATGACAGACGCTGGTGGCGGCAATCTTCACCAGCACCTCGCCGGCCCTGGGGCCCTCGACGTCGATCTCGACCAGTTCCAGGGGTTTGCCCGCTTCCAGGGCGACGGCGGCACGTGACTTCATGGCGCTTTCCTCATTCTGTGTGTAATGAACCTGGAGACAGTCTAGGCAATTCGGGGCCCTGGGATAAACTGCATCAAACTCATCACATTATTGCCATACAGCAACAATAGCGTCGAAAGGAGTCACCATGCAGCACTGGGATCGGATCGAGGCCTTTATCGAGGTGGTGCGTGCGGGCACCTTTGCCGCAGCGGCTCGCCGCCTCAAGGTCTCCAGCTCCCATGTCAGCCGGCTGGTCAGCCAGCTCGAGAACCAGCTGGGCACCACCCTGCTCTACCGCACCACCCGCCAGATCCGCCTTACCGAAGCCGGTACCCTCTATTACCAGCACTGCCATCACCTCTTCGACGGTTTCCGCGAGGCCGAGGCGGCCGTGAAGGACCTTCAGGCACGCCCCAGCGGGACCCTCAGCCTGACCTGCGCAACCACCTTCGGGGAGCGCTTCGTCGCGCCCCTGGTCAACGATTTTCAGTGCCGCTATCCGCAGCTTGGGGTGCGCCTCCACTTCACCAATCGCCCGGTCGACCTGATCGACGAGGGTTTCGATATCGCGATCCGCATGGGCCATCTGGAGGACTCCTCGCTGATCGCCCGGCGGCTCTGTGAACGTCGCGAGTACGTGGTCGGCTCGCCGTCCTACTTCACCCGGATGCCCCAGCCCCACTCGCTATCGGAGCTCTCCCGCCACCGTTGCCTGGTAGGCTCGCGAGATCACTGGCGCTTCGCCGTCGAGGGTGTTCGCCGCGAGGTGAGGGTTGCGGGGCCCTGGGAGGGCAACTCGGGGCCGGCCCTGCTGGACGCGGCCCTGAAGGGCCTGGGGCTGGCGCAGCTGCCCGACTATTACGTGGACCCCCACCTGACCAGCGGCGAGCTGGTCTCGGTCCTCGATGCCTATCGTCACGACGACACCGCGGTCTGGGCCGTCTATCCACGCCATCGCCACCGTTCACCCAAGGTGCATCAGTTCGTCGATTACCTGGTGACGCATATCGATGGACTCCTGCCCTTGCGCCGCTGAGCCCCAAGACGACAACGGGCGCCTCTGGGGCGCCCGTTGTCGTTCTGGCCATACAAGCCTATTTGAAGTTCTTGCGCACCATCTTCTGGACCTCGCCGACGATGCCGCTGCGGAAGCTCAGCACGCAGATCACGAAGATCAGGCCAAGGATCACGCTCACCCAGTTGCCCAACGGCGACTGGGCCAGCTGGGTCTGGAGGCTGACCACCAGGCCGGCGCCCACCACGGGGCCGAACAGGGTGCCCACCCCGCCCAGCAGGGTCATCAGGATCACCTCGCCGGACATGTGCCAGTGGGCGTCGGTGAGCGAGGCCAGTTGGAAGACCACCGTCTTGGTGGAGCCCGCCAGGCCGGCCAGGCCCGCGGAGAGCACGAAGGCCACCAGCTTGTAGGCGTCGACGTTGTAGCCCAGCGAGACGGCGCGTGGCTCGTTCTCGCGAATCGCCTTCAGCACCTGGCCGTAGGGCGAGTGCACGGCGCGCTGGATGATGGCAAAGCCGATCACGAACACCGCCAGCACGAAGTAGTACATGCTGAGGTTGTCGGAGAGGCTGATCAGCCCGAACAGCTCGCCCCGCGGTACGCCGTGCAGGCCGTCCTCGCCGCCGGTGAAGGGCGCCTGGATGAAGAAGAAGAACATCAACTGCGCCAGGGCCAGGGTCACCATGGCGAAGTAGATGCCCTGGCGGCGGATCGCCAGCACCCCGAAGAAGGTGCCGAGCACCACGGCGGCGAGGGTGCCGATCAGGATGCCGAGTTCCGGGGTCAACCCCGGGTAGCTCGCCAGCATGATGCCGGTGAAGTAGCCGCCGGTGGCCAGGAAGGCCGCATGCCCGAAGGAGAGCAGACCGGCATAGCCGAGCAGCAGGTTGAAGGCGCAGGCGAACAGCGCGAAGCACAGCACCTTCATCAGAAACACCGGGTAGGCCACGAACGGCGCGACAAGTGCGATGGCAATCAGCACCAGGTAGAGGGTGTTGCGACGCAGCCGGGCATTACGCTGCCGCTGCATGGCCGGCGTCAGGGTCTGGGTTGCGGACATGATGTCATGCCTCCTTGCCGAAGAGTCCAGAGGGGCGCAGCAGCAGTACCAGGATCATCACCAGGAAGATCACGGTGTTGGCGGCCTCGGGGTAATAGACCTTGGTGAGGCCCTCGATCAGGCCCATGGACAGGCCAGTAAGGATAGCCCCCAGGATGGAGCCCATGCCGCCGATCACCACCACGGCGAAGACCACGATCAGCAGGCTCGAGCCCATGGTCGGTGACACCGGATAAAGCGGGGCGGCCAGCACACCGGCGAAAGCCGCCAGCGCCACGCCGAAACCGTAGGTCAGGGTGATCAGCAGCGGTACGTTGACCCCGAAGGCCTGCATCAGCGCCGAGTTCTCGGTACCGGCCCGCAGGTAGGCCCCCAGGCGAGTCCGCTCGATGATGAACCAGGTCCCCAGGCAGACCACCAGCGCCGCCACCAGTACCCAGGCGCGATAGGTGGGCAGGAACATGAAGCCGAGGTTGAGGCCGCCCTGAAGGGCCTCGGGGGTCGGATAGCTCGATCCCGACACGCCGAAGAAGTTGATCAGGGTACCCTCGAAGATCAGTGCCAGACCGAAGGTGAGCAGCAGCCCGTAGAGATGATCGAGATGGGCGATACGCCGTAGCAGAGTGCGTTCGATCAGCATACCCAGCCCGCCCACTACCAGGGGCACGACCAGCAGCGCCACCCAGTAGTTGAGTCCCAGATACTGCAGGCCCAGCAGGGCGGCGAAGGCGCCCAGCATGTACTGGGCGCCATGGGCGAAGTTGACGATCTTCAGCAGGCCGAAGATCACCGCCAGCCCCAGGCTGAGCAGTGCATAGAAGGCACCGTTGATCAGGCCCAGCATCAGCTGGCCCATGAACACCGCCAACGGCACCCCAAAAATCATTGTCATGTCATGGACCTCCCCTCAGAGGGGCGGCGGCCGAAGCCGCCGCCGGTTCCAGCCGTGCTCAGTTGTTGACCAGGTCGCACTGGCTCTCGGAGAGCGGCCGATAGGCCTCCTCGGCAGGAATGGTGGCCTGGATGTCGTAGAGATCCCACTCGCCGGTGGACTCCTCCGGAGACTTCACCTGGGCGAGGTACATGTCGTGAACCATGCGGCCATCCTCACGGATATAGCCGTTGCGCGCGAAGAAGTCTTCCACCGGGCGCTCGGCCATGGCCGCACGAATGGTCTCGGGGTCGTCGGTACCCGCCTCGGCCACGGTTTCCAGGTAGTGCATGGTGCTGGAGTAGATACCCGCCTGCACCATGGTCGGCATGCGCTCGGTGCGCTCGTAATAGCGCTCGGACCACTCGCGAGCCTGGTCGTCCATGTCCCAGTACCAGCCGGTGGTGAGCAGCAGGCCCTGAGTGTCCTCAAGCCCCATGGCGTGAACGTCGTTGAGGAAGATCAGCAGGCCGGCGAGCTGCTGTCCCCCCTGGACCACGCCGAACTGACTGGCGGTGGTGATGGCGTTGACGGTGTCGGAGCCGGCATTCGCCAGGCCGATGATGTCAGCACCGGAGCCCTGGGCCTGGAGAATATAGGATGAGAAGTCGTTGGTCGGGAAGGGGTGACGGATGGTGTCGACGATCTCGCCGCCGTTCTCTTCCACCACCTTGGTCACGTCGCCTTCCAGGGCGTGGCCGAAGGCGTAGTCGGCGGTGAGCATGAACCAGGTTTCGCCGCCCTGCTCGACCACCGCCTTGGCGGTACCGTTGGCCAGCGGGTAGGTATCATAGACCCAATGGATGTGGTTCGGCGTGCAGTGCTCATTGGTGATGCTGGAGGCCGCCGAACCCGAGATGATACCCAGGCCGTCGTTCTCCTCGAGCAGCTTGGTCACGGCGATGGAGACCGAGGAGGCCACCATGCCGGCCACCAGGTCGACATTATCCTCGTCGAACCAGCCACGCACGGTGTTGGCGCCCACGTCGGCACTGTTGCGGTCGTCGGCGCTGAACACGTCGATGGGTACGCCGTTGACTTCGCCACCGAAATCCTCGACGGCCATCATCAGGGCCTCGAGACCACCGGGACCAGCGAGATCCCGGTAGGTGCCGGACATGTCGGCCAGGTAGCCGATGCGGACTTCGTCATCACTCATCTGCGCCTGAACACCGCTGGCCATCAGGGTAGCGGCGGCGAGGGCGATGCTGCTGGCAAGTGTCTTCTTGTTGAAGGTCATGATCTCATCTCCGTGGCCCCGGAAGGGGCTGGTTTTGTTGTCGATGCGCGTTGCATTGCGGTGGATGAACTGCAGGGAGGACGGCGAGCCGTCATACCCCCAGCAGGGAGTTGAGGTGCTCGCGCCGCGAGGGCAGCTCGGCGGCACTGATCTCCTCGATGATACGGCCGTGCTCCATCACGAAGTGGCGATCGGCCAGCGGCGCGGCGAAGCGGAAATTCTGCTCCACCAGCACGACGGTCATGCCACGCTCCTTGAGCTTGACCAGCACCTCGCCCAGCGTCTGGACGATGACCGGGGCCAGTCCCTCGGTGATCTCGTCGAGCAGCAGCAGCCGTGCACCGGTGCGCAGGATGCGCGCCATGGCCAGCATCTGCTGCTCGCCCCCGGAGAGCCTCGTGCCCTGGCTGCGGCGCCGCTCGTGGAGGTTGGGAAACATCGCGTAGATCTCGTCGATGGACATCCCGCCGGAGCGCACCGTGGGCGGCAGCAGCAGGTTCTCCTC
Source organism: Pseudomonadota bacterium (assembly GCA_051751285.1). Taxonomy (GTDB): domain Bacteria; phylum Pseudomonadota; class Gammaproteobacteria; order Pseudomonadales; family Halomonadaceae; genus Halomonas. The sequence continues at coordinate 41,677 of JBNJKT010000012.1, forward strand.
GACGTCGAGGCTGGCGAAGATGCCGCGTTCCTCGGGGCAGTAGCCGATGCCCAGCCGCGGTATGTGGTGGGGCTTCATGCCCAGGGTCTCGTTGCCGTTGATCATGATTGAGCCGGTGCGTCGACCGACCATGTTCATGATCGACTTTAGGGTGGTGCTGCGCCCGGCGCCATTGCGCCCCAGCAGGGTCACAAGCTCGCCGCGCTTCACGTCGAAATCGACGCCGTGGAGGATATGCGACTCGCCGTAGAAGGCGTGCAGGTCGCTGACCCGCAGCATCTCGGCACCGTCATGGTCGTGATACTCGGTGATCGCCTCGGCCGCCTGGCTCATGCGCTGGCCTCCTCTTCTTCTGCCGCATCGCTGCCCATATAGGCCTCGCGCACCAAGGGGTTGCGCGATACCTCCTGGTAGTCGCCCTCGGCCAGCACGCTACCGCGCGCCAGCACGGTGATGCGGTCGCACAGCCGGCTGACCACGCTGAGGTTATGCTCCACCATCAGCACGGTACGGCCTTTCGAGACGCGCCGAATCAGTTCGACAATGCGGTCGACGTCTTCCGCGCCCATCCCCTGGGTGGGCTCGTCGAGCAGCATCAGCGTGGGCTCCAGGGCCAGGGTGGTCGCTACCTCCAGCGCCCGCTTTCGCCCGTACGGCATCTCGACGGTGAGCACATCGGCGTACTCGCGCAGCCCCACCTCCTCGAGGAGTTCCAGGGCGCGGTCATTCAGGTGATCGAGGCTCTTCTCGGATTTCCAGAAATGGAAGGAGGTGCCCAGCTTGCGCTGCAGCGCCACCCGCACGTTCTCCATGGCGGTCATGTGGGCGAAGACCGCCGAAATCTGAAAGGAGCGCACCAGCCCCAGCCGGGCGATCTCGTTGGCCTTCATGCTGGTGATGGGCTTGTCGCGATAGAGAATCTCGCCGCGGGTGGGCGGAAGAAACTTGGTAAGCAGGTTGAAGACGGTGGTCTTGCCGGCTCCGTTGGGACCGATCAGGGCATGGATATGCCCGTCCCGAACCTGCAGGTTGACGTCGTCCACGGCGGTGAAGCCGCGAAATTCCTTGGTCAACCCGCGAGTTTCCAGTATGAACTCCTGGGTCATGTTTCGTCCTCTCTGGATCGCTCGGGCGATCCGCCGTGGATGCTGTTGTCGTTGTTTCCGGCAGTGAAGGCCTGGATGACACTTTACGTTAACGTAAGCTAGAGGACTGGCCGCGGCACGGCAACAGGAGAAGCACCGAACTCGACCAATGGTGTAGACACCCGCTTGATCAATAGCTTGCAAACAAAGACGCGACACCCCTCGCGGGGCATCGCGTCTGATCCTGCTCGGGGCCGGGACTCCCCGGCGGCCGTCAGCACTCTATGGCATTGACGGCCAGGCCGCCGCGGGACGTCTCCTTGTACTTCTCCTGCATGTCGGCACCGGTATCACGCATGGTGCGGATGGCATGGTCCAGGGAGACGAAGTGCTCGCCGTCGCCGCGCAGGGCCATTCGTGCGGCATTGATGGCCTTGACCGAGGCAATGGCGTTGCGCTCGATACAGGGCACCTGCACCAGACCACCGATCGGGTCACAGGTCAGCCCCAGGTTGTGCTCCAGGCCAATCTCGGCAGCATTCTCCACCTGGCCCACGCTACCGCCCATCACCTCGGCGAGGCCGGCAGCGGCCATGGCGCAGGCCGAGCCTACCTCCCCCTGACAGCCCACCTCGGCACCGGAAATTGAAGCATTCTTCTTGCACAGGATCCCCACGGCTCCGGCGGTGAGCAGGAAGTCCACCACTTCGCGTTCGCAGGCATCGGGCTGGAACTTCATGTAGTAGTGCAGCACCGCCGGGATGATCCCCGCCGCGCCGTTGGTCGGGGCGGTGACCATGCGACCGCCGGCCGCGTTCTCCTCGTTCACTGCCAGGGCGAAGACATTAACCCAGTCCATGGCCGAGAAGGTCGAGGCGATCAGGCTCTCATCGCCATCCATGGCCAGCAGTCGCCGGTGCAATGATGCCGCCCGGCGCCGGACCTCGAGCCCTCCAGGCAGCACGCCCTCGACGGCGAGCCCCTTCTGCACGCAGGCCTGCATGGCCTGCCAGATCTTCCACAGACCGGCGCGGACTTCAGCTTCGCTGCGCCATGCCTTCTCGTTCTCCAGCATCAGCTCACTGATGCGCATACCATGCATGCGGCACAGCGCCATCAGCTCGGCGGCGGAATGGAAGTCATAGGGCAGCGCCGTGGTGTCGCTGTCCAGCTCTCCGGAACTCGCCTGAGCCTCGTCGACCACGAAGCCCCCTCCCACGGAGTAGTAGACGTTGCGATGGAGCATATCCCCGTTGCCATGGGCGACCAGGGTCAGGGCGTTGGGATGGTAGGGCAGACTCTCGTCATGCCACTGCAGGTCGCGTGTCCAGTGGAAGGGGATCGGCTGGTGGCCATCAAGGTATAGACAGTGGGACTCGAGCAGCGTCTCGATGCGAGAAGCGACGATGGAGGGGTCGACTTGCGACGGATGCTCGCCCATCAGGCCCATGACCACCGCCCGGTCGGTACCGTGGCCCTTGCCGGTAGCGGAGAGTGAGCCGTGCAGATGAATCTCGAGGCGAGTCACACGCTCAAGCAGGTCGCGACCCTTCAGCACCTGGAGAAAATCATGGGCCGCCGCCATCGGGCCCACGGTGTGGGAGCTTGAGGGCCCGATGCCGATCTTGAACAGGTCGAAGACACTGATTGCCATGGGAAAAGCCTCGCGTGACTGACTGGGTGGCCTGGACGGCGTGTAGCCGCCATCAGTTCAGCGTTACTGAACGTTGCTGGCCGCGTATTATCATCAGGACTATGCTGGTGCGCCACGCTCTCGATGACAAACCACAATATCTTGCCCACAGTATAGCTATACTAAACCATGAGCCGACTTCTGCACGCCCAGACCCACGCCTGGCTGAAGGTCTTCGCCATCAGCGCCCGTCACCTCTCCTTCACCCGGGCAGCGGAGGAGCTGAATGTCACCACCGGGGCGGTGAGCCAGCAGATCAAGCAGCTTGAGGAGCGACTGGGGTTCAAGCTGTTCCGCCGCCTGCCCCGTCGGCTGGAGCTGACCGAGGAGGGTCGACGACTGGCCGCGGTGGTGGACGAAGCCTACCAGGCCGTGGGACTGGAGGTACGGCGACTGCGCAGCGGGGTGATGAGCGGGGTGATTCGCTTGCGCTCCGTGCCCTCCTTCCTGCACAAGTGGCTGATGCCGCGTCTGCCCCGGCTGCAGGCACGCTTTCCCGACATCGAGCTGCATGTCAGGGCCGAGGACAGCAGCCTCTCGCTTCGCGACGGGGATTTCGACCTGGCGCTCGACCTCAATGACGGCCACGTCCCGGGACTCGCCATCACCCCATTGATGGAAGAGCGCATCTTTCCGGTCTGCGCCCCCTCCCTGTTGCGGGGCCGCCCGCCTCTCCGCCACCCGGCCGACCTGGCCTGGTATCCCCTGCTGCACGACGTCACCGCCTGGCGGGGCAGCCACGAGCATGCCGAGTGGGAGCGATACCTCGATGCTATCGAGGCACCGCCCCTCAACCTGCGGCGTGGCTACACGTTCAACCGTAACCACTTGACCATGGAAGCCGCCATCGCCGGCATGGGGGTGGCCATTGCGCGTCAGACGCTGATACGCGGCGAACTGCAGAATGGAACGCTGATTGCCCCTTTCGCCCAGCGGGTGCCCACCGGCATGTGCTACGGCATCGTGCATGCGCCGGGCGCCCTGGACGACCGCCGGGTAGCCGGGGTACATGACTGGATCGTCGAGGAGGCACGCCGGGGGGCCTCGACCGGCGCTCCGGCCGAGTAGGCACATCAATGGCCAGGGCGCTACAATAGCTTGAACCAGATATCCTGCATGAATGAAGAGCGCTCCATGACGATTGGCTTCGCCGCCACCTGCCTGAGGGCCATACTGTATATCCTACTGGTAGCCGCCATCGCCCAGGGGGTCTACTACGAAGCCCTCTACTTGCCTGAGCGCCGATTCTCGGAACGGGGCTTCACCGAGCTGGCCCAGACAGGCCTGCTGGCCCTCTCGACGCTGCTGCTGCTCTATGTGAGGTTCGGACTACGCGAACTGCCGCAGGTCAGTCTGCTGCTGCTGGCCTTCGTGGCCAGCTCCTTGGTTCGCGAGCAGGATGCCCACCTTGATGCCCACGTCTTCGACGGGGCCTGGCAGCTGCTGGTAGCACTGATTATCCTGCCCAGCCTCTACAGCGTGATCCGTCACCGCCGGGCCTTCGCCGAGCAGTTCGCAGGCTATGCCAACAGCCTCTCCTTCGGCCTGTTCGCCGCCGGCTTCCTGACCACCTATGTATTCTCGCGCCTGTATGGCCGTGGCAAGATGTGGGAAGCCATTCTTGATCGAAACTATGTGCGCACCTTCAAGGATGCCGCCGAGGAAGTGGTGGAACTCTTCGGCTATGCGCTGATCCTGATCGCCATGATCGAGTTACTTATGCTGGCCCGCTACTGGGCCCTGGCGCGTCGCGCCGGCTGACACACTTCCCTCCCGGCACGCACCACGCTCCCGCTCGCAATGCGACGAGCCCCGCAGGCAGCTGCGGGGCTCGTCGCTTGAGGCAAGGGCGATGCCCTATCCGTTACGCTCCTACTCGTCGAGGAAGGAGCGCAGCGGCTCGGAGCGGCTGGGGTGACGCAGCTTGCGCAGCGCCTTGGCCTCGATCTGGCGAATCCGCTCACGCGTGACGTCGAACTGCTTGCCGACCTCCTCCAGGGTGTGGTCGGTGTTCATGTCGATGCCAAAGCGCATGCGCAGCACCTTGGCTTCGCGAGCGGTAAGACCGCCGAGCACGTTGCGTGTCGCCTCGATCAGCCCTTCGCCGGTCGCCGAGTCGATGGGCAGCAGGATGGTACCATCCTCGATGAAGTCACCCAGGTGCGAGTCGTCGTCGTCACCGATGGGCGTCTCCATGGAGATCGGCTCCTTGGCGATCTTGAGCACCTTGCGCACCTTGTCCTCGGGCATCTCGAGACGCTCGCCAAGCTCTTCCGGGGTCGGCTCGCGCCCCATCTCCTGCAACATCTGGCGCGAGACACGATTGAGCTTGTTGATGGTCTCGATCATGTGCACCGGGATACGGATGGTGCGCGCCTGGTCGGCAATCGACCGGGTGATCGCCTGACGGATCCACCAGGTGGCGTAGGTGGAGAACTTGTAACCGCGACGATATTCGAACTTGTCCACCGCCTTCATCAGGCCGATGTTGCCCTCCTGGATCAGATCCAGGAACTGCAGACCGCGATTGGTGTACTTCTTGGCGATGGAGATCACCAGGCGCAGGTTGGCCTCGACCATCTCCTTCTTGGCCCGGCGTGCCTTGGCCTCACCGATGGAGAGCCGGCGGTTGACCTCCTTGATCTCGGTCACCGGCAGCTGGATCATCTCCTCCTCGAAGGCGATCTTGCGCTGGGCCCGCTGGATGTCACCACGTAGCGGTGCCAGGCGCGCCGCATACTTCGGGTTGGCGGCACTGAACGTGTCGAGCCACTCGGGATTGGACTCACTGCCCGGGAAGGCCTTGATGAAGGTCTTGCGCGGCACCTTCGCCTTCTTCACACAGAGCTGCAGGATCGACTTTTCCTGAGCTCGCACCTGCTCGACGCTGATGCGCACCTGTCCCACCAGCCGCTCGAAATGCTTGGGTACCAGCTTGATCGGAGAGAACAGCTGAGCGAGACGTGCCAGCTCCTCCTGAGCCGCCTTCGAGCCGCGGCCGTGGGCCTCGATGGCAGCCTGCGCCGCCGCATTCTGCTCACGAATCTGCTCGAAGCGCGCGCGGGCCTCCTCGGGATCGGGGCCGCCGGTCGTCTCCTCCTCGGCCTCGGCATGCTCGTCATCGGCGTCGCCCTCGGTCTCATCGCGAGGCTCCTCCTCGGGCACCTCCGCCTCGGCCACGCCGGGGATCCCCTCATCGGGATCGATAAAGCCGGAGAAGAGATCGGAGAGGCGCCCGGGGGCCTCCTCGTCCTGCGTCGCATCATAGGCCTCGAGGATGGAATCCACGGCACCGGGGAGGTAGGCCAGCGCCGACATCACTTCGCGGGTACCCTCCTCGATCCGCTTGGCGATCTCGATCTCGCCCTCGCGAGTCAGCAACTCCACCGTCCCCATCTCGCGCATGTACATGCGCACGGGATCGGTGGTGCGACCCACGTCGCTCTCCACGGCGGCGAGGGCGGCAACGGCCTCCTCGGCGGCCGACTCGTCCGTGGAGTGGTCCGACATCATCAGGGTATCTTCGTCGGGGGCCTCCTCGACGACACTGATACCCATGTCGTTGATCATGCCGATGATGTCTTCCACCTGATCCGGGTCGGCGATATCCTCGGGAAGATGGTCGTTGACCTCGGCATAGGTCAGGAAGCCCTGTTCCTTGCCGCGCGCGATCAACTCCTTCAGACGTGACTGCTGCTGCGCATTTCCAGCCATAGAAACCCTATCTCGACGAAGAAGAATGAAGCACCTGAAGCACTGAGGCGGTAAAAACTCGATAAGCCGAACAGTATAGCGGGCGAAACCACCTTTCTGCCAGTTCGGTGTATTTGCGCGGTCATTCAGGTGTGTTAGGTTGTCTGGTTACGCCATTAATCGGCGCTTGGTTCTATGTGGTGATAGTAGGAGAGAATTCAACCCTGCCGCCAACTTCCCGAGGGCAGGGAGGAGACTTTTCTCACTCCTGCATCATCCTTTCAGCTCGGTGAGTAGTCCCATCAGGCGCTGACGCTCTTCCTGCGAGAGCCGCTCTCCTCTCTTCTGCTTTGACAGCAGAGCGTCGACTTCCTCCTGATGCGACGGCCTGAGACGAGATCGCCGGAAGTGCTCGACCAGCCCGTCCAGCTCGGCGGCCCGCGCGCCCGGCGAAAGCAACAGCTCGCGGCGTGCCAGCTCAGCCAACCGCTCGCCCTCAGGGGTGCCATGAAAGTGGGCCAGGAGCACTTGGGCACTGCGGTAGCGCCCCGCCCGCAGCAGCCGCTCCACCTCGTGGCAGAGTCGAGACTCCGGATCCTCCGCAGGATACCAGTCGCTCTCCTCGGGCAGGCGCTCCACCAGCCGCGGCTCATGCACGAGCAACTGCAGCACACGCCCCATCAGGCTCAGCGCTCCGCCTGTCGGGTAGCCACCTCGCTCCCTTCCGGAGCGAGGTGGCTTGCCCTCTGCGGGCTCGTCTTCCGCGAGTGGCGGCTCGGACTCCGGCACTTCACGGGGTGCGACCAACATCTCGAACCGCGACTGGTCGACGCCGGTACGCCGCGAGAGTTCCGTCAACAGCAGCGACTTGAGCACCCCTTCCGGGATCTTGCCGATCGCCGACAGCACCTGGCTCGCGAAGCGTTCACGGGCTTCGATCGACGCCAGATCACGCCCCTCGGCGGCATGATCGAAGAGGAATTCCGACAGGGGACTGGCGCAGGTGATGCGATCCTCGAAGGCGTCCGCCCCTTCCCGACGCACCAGAGTGTCGGGATCCTCCCCCTCGGGCAGGAACATGAAGCGCGCCTGCCGCCCGTCAATCATCTGCGGCAGCACCGTCTGCAGTGCCCGGGCCGCAGCCTGACGGCCGGCACGGTCGCCGTCGAAGCAGAACACCACCTCGCCGACCATCCGGAACAGGCGTCCCAGGTGCTCTTCGCTGGTGGAGGTACCGAGGGTGGCCACCGCATTACGGATGCCGAACTGGGCCAGCGCCACCACGTCCATGTACCCCTCGACGATCACCAGCCGCTCGAGCCGGGAATTGGCCTGACGGGCCTCGAAGAGACCGTAGAGCTCGCGACCCTTGTGGAACACCGGCGTTTCGGGCGAGTTGAGGTACTTGGGCTTGGCATCGCCCAGCACCCGCCCTCCGAAGGCAATGGTCCGCCCGCGGATATCGCGGATCGGGAACATCACCCTGTCACGGAAACGGTCATAGGTCCGCCCGCTCTCCTCGCGATGCACCAGCAGGCCATACTCGATCTGCACCGCCTCGGCGACGCCCCGCTCCGTGAGGTGACGCTTGAGCGCGTCCCAGCCGTCCGGGGCATAGCCGATGGCAAAGTCCTCCTGCACCTCCGGCGACAGCCCACGCTCGGCCAGGTAGCGGCGGGCGCCCTGCCCTTCGGGCATCTTCAGACGCTCGCGGTAGTAGCTCGCCGAAAGCTCCAGCAGGTTGACCCCCTCCTTGCGCTTGCGCTCGCGAGCCTGAGCACGAGGGTCATCGGCCCCTTCACGCGGCACCTCCATGCCGAGTCGTGCGGCGAGCTGTTCCACCGCCTCCGGGAAGCGCAGGTTCTCGTACTCCATCAGGAAGCGCAGGGCATTGCCGTGGGCGCCACAGCCGAAGCAGTGATAGAACTGCTTGTCGGCGCTGACGGTAAATGACGGCGACTTTTCCTGGTGGAAGGGGCAGAGCCCCGAATGGTTGCGGCCGGCCTTCTTCAGCTTCACGCGCTCGCCGACCACATCGACCACGTCGACACGGGCCAGGAGGTCGTCAATGAAGCGCTGAGGAATCTGACCGGACATTCGGATATCCTGCGGGAAACGGGAAGAGACAAAAACAAGCGGCCACCGTTAGGCGGCCGCTTGGCGTCCCTCTTGAGGCGGTGCGGGCTGGACGCCCCTACCGCCCCCAGTACGGATCAATAGAGCCGTTCGAAACGCTTGCGCTCACGCTGAAGCTTCTTGGCATGGCGCTTGACGGCAGCGGCCGCCTTGCGCTTGCGCTCTGCGGTCGGCTTCTCGTACTGCTCGCGACGACGCACTTCCGAGAGAACACCGGCTTTTTCACAGGAACGCTTGAAGCGACGCAGCGCGACGTCAAACGGCTCGTTATCACGTACTTTGACAGAAGGCATTAAGCACTCACCTACCTTAGGTAACTAGAGTTCGGTTTGTACGCACACCTTGCGAGGACCAGGCAGCATCACGAAAGTATCCGGAATCGCCAGGCGTACCGGAACGATGCATGATGCGCTGAAAATCTCTCCTGGGTGCACGACCCAGTCTTGCAGCGGTCAACATTCTAGTCGCCACACCGGACTCGTGCAAATCGTTTCCGCACTATGTCCCCACTGCGTCGGCAAGGCGAAACGCGTAGAATACCGCCTTCCACGTACCACAGAGCCATCATCATGCGCGTTCTGGGCATCGAGACCTCCTGCGACGAGACCGGCGTCGCCCTTTTCGACACCGAGCACGGCCTCATGGCCGACGCCCTCTACAGCCAGATCGCCATGCACGCCGAGTACGGCGGCGTGGTCCCTGAGCTCGCCTCCCGGGATCATACGCGCCGACTGCTGCCGCTGATCCAGCAGGTGCTGGATGAGGCCGGTCTGGCCCGCTCCGAGCTGGATGCCATCGCCTATACCGCCGGTCCCGGCCTGGTCGGCGCGCTGATGGTGGGGGCCAGCACCGCCCACGGCATGGCCCGGGCACTGGAGATCCCGGTGCTCGGCGTGCACCACATGGAGGGCCACCTGCTGGCCCCCATGCTGGAGGACGAGCCTCCCGGCTTTCCCTTTGTCGCTCTGCTGGTCTCCGGCGGCCATACCCAGCTGGTCGAGGTGCGTGGTCTGGGCCTGTACCGCCTGCTCGGCGAATCAGTTGACGATGCGGCCGGTGAGGCCTTCGACAAGGCCGCCAAGATGCTGGGGCTCGACTACCCCGGCGGCCCCCAGGTGGCGAAGCTTGCCGAAGCCGGCGACCCGCAGCGACTGCGTTTCCCGCGGCCGATGACCGATCGCCCTGGGCTGGACTTCAGCTTCTCGGGGCTCAAGACCCATACCCTGACCGCCATCCGAAAGCTCGAGCAGGCAAGCGGCCTCGACGACCAGGCCCGTGCCGACGTGGCCCGCGCCTTCGAGGAGGCGGTGGTCGATACCCTGGTGATCAAGTGCCGCCGCGCACTGGATGCGACCGGCCTCAAGCGCCTGGTGGTGGCCGGCGGCGTGAGCGCCAACGTACGGCTGCGCGAACGCCTGGAGGCCGAGTGCGCCAAGCGCAATGCCCGGGCCTACTACCCTCGCGGGCGCTTCTGCACCGATAACGGTGCGATGATTGCCTATGTCGGCGCCCAGCGCCTGATGGCCGGCGAACACGACGAGACCGGTATCATGCAGGCGGTACCACGCTGGCCGATGGATGGCCTGGAAGCGCCCGCCAAGGCATGAAACCCGCGATGATCGCGCCCTTTAAGGTCCCAGCGCCCAGCGCCTGATGGCCGGCGAGCACGATAAGCCGGGCATCATGAAGGCCGTGCCGCGCTGGCCGATGGATACGCTTAGCGAGCCATAGACTGGAAGCCTATAAGGGCGGCTCGTCGCCACGCCCCAGCCGCCGGATGTTGAGTACGTGGCGTGCCAGCACCAGCAGGGTAAAGACGATCACCACGCCGGCGAAATCCGGCGCCAGCCACAGGCTGGCCAGTGGCGCCATGGTGGCGCTGACCAACGACGCCACCGAGGCGGTGCGCACCCGCCAGACCAGCAGCATCCAGAGTGCAGCGCAAAAGAGCGCCACCCAGGGCGTGAGCACCAGCATCACGCCAAAGGCACTGGCCACCCCCTTGCCGCCCCGAAAGTGATGCCAGGCCGGGTAGCTGTGTCCCAGCAGCACGCCGAGACCCACCAGCCCCAATCCCCAGGGCGGCAGACCGAGCCGCATGGCCAGCCATAGCACCGGCATGCCCTTGGCCACATCCACCACCAGGGTGGCCAGCGCCAGGCGACGACCGTGCAGACGCAGGACATTGGAGAACCCCGGATTACAGGAGCCGGCCAGCCGCGGATCCCCCACGCCGGCCAGGCGGCACACCGTCAGCGCGCCGAGCCAGGTACCGCTGAGATAGCCTATCGCCATCAGCGGGAGGATGAGGTCGAGTGGCGCCTCCACGGACGGTCTCCTGCGAGATCAAACCGTGATTCTGCCAGCCATGGGCGGGGCTTGACAGGTCGGGGTCGTCCCCCGGTGTCGCCCGTCGCCCGGCTGGCGTACAATCTGCCGCCTGCAGGCGGGCCCCTTGTATCACTCGGTCCGCATCCGCCAATGGCCCGTGGAGCCCCGATGGATCTTGTGCTGATCGAAGCGCTCGAGGTGGACACCGTGATCGGCGTCTATGACTGGGAGCGCAGCATCACCCAGACGCTGCGGCTTGACCTGGCGCTGGGCACTGATATACGGCCCGCCGCGGCCGATGACGACATCGGCCTGACGCTGAACTACGCGGCCATCAGCGAGCGCGTCAAGGCCTTCGCCGCGGAGCATGACGTCGCCCTGGTGGAAACCTTCGCCGAACGCCTGGCCGAGACCCTGCGCGACGAATTCGCCATCCGCTGGCTGCGCCTGACCGTGCGCAAGCCTGGTGCTGTGCCTGCCGCCGCCGCGGTGGGCGTCTGTATCGAACGCGGCCAACGGACGGGAGGCGCCTGATGGCCCGGATCACTGTCAGCATCGGCAGCAACATCGAGCGAGAGCACCATGTCCGGGCCTGCCTGGATGCCCTGGCTGCGACCTTCGGCCCACTCGCCATCTCGCGCGTCTTCGAGAGCGAGCCGGTGGGCTTCGAGGATGGCCGCAACTTCTACAACCTGGTGGTAGCCTTCGACAGCGACCGCCCGGTGGGCGAGCTGCAGGCCTGGTGCAAGCGACTGGAGTTCGCCAACGGCCGCCGCAAGGGGGTCCCCAAGTTCAGCCCCCGAACCCTCGACATCGATCTGCTCACGGTGGGCGAGCTGACCGGCATTCACGATGAGGTCGAGCTGCCACGCGACGAGATACTGCACCATGCCTTCGTGTTGAAGCCGCTGGCCGAGCTGCTCCCCGACGCCCGCCACCCCCTCACCGGCAGGACCTACCTCGCCCACTGGCACGAATTCGAGGACGGTCAACAGCACCTCTGGCCAGTGGACTTCGTCTGGCAGAATCGGTGCATTTCCACGACGGACTGAGCCTCAGGAACTCGTCCCGGGGCTGGCGAGAGCGCCCTCGATGGCTTCCCAGCGCCGCCGGGACAGCTCCTCGCCCAATTCACGCCCGCGGTAGCCCTCGGCTACCAGCGCCTTGGGCAGAACCTGCCGGGCCAGGCGCCAGGCCAGGGCCAGGTCCTCAGCCAGCTCGGGAGCCTCCAGGCTTACCAGGCTGATCAACGGCGCCACCCGGTCGCTGCGGCGCCAGGCGTCAACGCCGTCGAGCCAGGCCATGACCCGGGCCCCGTCCAGACCGTGTCGTGCTACCCGGGTCAGCAGCGTGCGGGTTCGTGCCGCCTGGGTGGCCAGCTCGCGATGGGCCCTTGGCAGGCGCAGCCGCTCGGCCAGCACCTCACGGTCCTCGTCATCCAGATGTTCTACCAGCCGCGCCCAGCGCCAGCGGGCCAGTGACTCGGCCTCGATGTCCTCCGGTAACCGATGAAGGCGCCCCAGCGCCTCGTCGAAGGCCGCCGGGTCCGCCGACAGCTCCGGCATCAGCACCGCCAGGGCGCCACAGTCATCCAGCACCTGGAAGTAGACCTCCGGCCACGGCTCGCCCAGCGCCTTCTCGGTCTCGGCCCAGACGCGTTCGGCCACCAGATGGGCCAACTCGCCACTCTCCGACAGCTCACGCATCAGGCGGCGAGTCTCTTCGGCGATGACGAAGCCCAGGCCGGCGTAGCGGGCGAGGAAGCGCGCCGTACGCAGCACCCGGAGGGGATCCTCGAGGAAGGCCGGCGAGACATGGCGCAGTTGGCGTGTCTCAAGATCGGCCATGCCCCCGTGGGGGTCGACCAGTTCTCCCTCCGGGGTCTCGGCCATGGCATTGATGGTCAGGTCACGTCGCGCCAGATCCTCCTCGAGGGTCACTTCGGGGCTGGCATGAACTTCGAAACCGGTGTAGCCATGACCGGACTTGCGCTCGGTGCGCGCCAGGGCAAACTCTTCGTGGCTCTCGGGGTGCAGGAATACCGGGAAATCGCGACCCACCGGCTTGAAGTCCCGCCGACGCATCTCCTCCGGAGAGGCCCCGACCACCACCCAGTCGGTGTCCTTGACCGGCCAGCCGAGCCGGGCGTCGCGTACCGCACCGCCGACCCGGTAGACTTCGAGCCCCCGCAGATGCGGGTCCTCGCTTTCGGCTTTGGCCCCGGTCCTGGCCATTGCTCAGCGCTCCACGCGATCGGGGTGGCGAAGCTGCCAGTCGGTAAAGCCGCCGTCGAGGCTGTAGACCTCGGCAAAGCCCTGGCCGGCCAGCCAGCCCGCCGCCTGCTGGCTGGAATTCCCGTGGTAGCAGACCACCACCAGGGGTGCCTCGCGGGACGTCTCCTCGATGAAGGCACCCACCGTGTCATTGTCCAGGCGGTGACTGCCGGGAATATGGCCCTGGGCAAAACTCTGCGGGTCGCGGATATCGACCAGGACCAGCGCGGGTCGCTCGTCGAGCCAGTCGGTCAGGGTCGGGATATCGAGATGCTGGAAGGTTGTCATGACAGCCTCGCGGTGGGGAAGGAGTAACTCAGCGCAAGCGGCTCGGGACGCTGATGCGCCTGCCGCTCTCGAGGTCCAGGGCGGTCAGGCGGCTGCCCCAGACACAGCCGGTGTCCAGCGCCTCGACACGCACCCGGCTCGACGGTGTCTCGCCCTGCAGCGCGGCCCAGTGGCCGATCAGCAGCCAGGGGTCATCGTCGCGGGGAAACTGGAACCAGGGGGCGAAGCCTCCCGGCGCGCTGTCGAGCCCCTCCTTGGCGGCAAAGTCGAGGCAGCCGGCGGCATTGATGAAGCGCATGCGCGTGAAGACATTGATGATCATCCGCAGGCGGTCGATGCCGTCGAGGTCGTCGCGCCAGCAGGCCGGCTCGTTGCCGTACATCTGCTCGAGGAAGGCACCAGGCCGCTCACCCGTGAGGCAGGATTCAGCCTCGCACGCCAGCCCCGCAGCCTGCTCGACCGGCCACTGCGGCAGCAAGCCGGCATGGGTCATGACGGTATCGCCCTGCGCCTCCGAATGCCGGCGCACCAGCAGGGGACGCGACTGCAACCAGTCGAGCAGGCGCTCGCGGTCCGGGGCGGCCAGGATTGACCCAAGCGTGTCCTTGCGGTTCTCGCGAGCCCCGCCGCGCGCTACCGCCAGCAGGTGAAGATCATGGTTGCCGAGCACGGTGAGGGCAGACTCGCCCAGTGCCATCACCTCGCGCAGGCAGGCAAGCGACTCGGGCCCCCGGTTGACCAGGTCGCCAACGAGCCAAAGAGAGTCGCAGCGCGGATCGAAATCGAGCTTTTCGAGCAGGGCGACGAACTCCTCATGACAGCCTTGCAGATCGCCGACGGCATAGGTGGTCATCATGGCTCCCCTGGGTCGGATAAATAGGGTCAGTGAGACAGGGCCGACTGGCTAGGGTCGATGGCGTGTGGATCAGTGCACCTGGTTCGGCCCAGCCAGCCGGAAGGGGGCAACGGCCACCTCGAAGGGACGCTGGCTGGCAGTATCGACGCAGGTATAGGCGCCCTCCATCACTCCTACCGGCCCATCGAGGATCGCCCGACTGGTGTAGCGGAAGGTCTGGCCGGGGCCGATCATCGGTTGCTGGCCTACCACTCCCTTGCCACGCACCTCCTGCACCTTGCCGCTGCCCTGGGTGATCTTCCAGTAACGGGCAAGCAACTGCACGCTGTGCCGGGAGGTGTTGTGCACCGTGACGGTATAGCTGAAGACGAAGCGCTGTTCGTCAGGCGCGGACTCCTCGATGCGGAAATCCGGCGCCACGTCGACGTGGATCGCATGGTCGAGCGCTTCCGGGGTGGTCAAGGTCATGAGGCCTCTCCTTGCTCGGCCGCGGCCAGGTGGTTAGCGATACGCACGAACTCCTCGATGCCAAGTGTCTGGGGTCGACGCCCGGGGTCGATGCCCAATGATTCGAGGGTCGCGGCGTCAATCCGGCCCTTGAGATTGTTGCGCAGGGTCTTGCGCCGCTGGCCGAAGGCCTCGCGCACCAGGGTGAAGAGCAGCCCCTCGTCACTGGCCGGATGTGGCAAGGCCTGGTGGGGGGTGAGGCGGATGATGGCCGACTCCACCTTGGGGCGCGGCACGAAGGCTTCCGGCGGTACCGTGAACAGGGCGTCGACCCGGCAGTGGTACTGGGCCATCACCGAGAGCCGACCCCAGTCGGGGCCACCCGGGACGGCCGCCAGGCGCTCGACCACTTCCTTTTGCAACATGAAGTGCATATCCGCCACGGCGTTCCCGGCCTCGAGGAGGTGAACGATCAGCGGCGTGGAGATATTGTAAGGCAGGTTGCCCACCACCCGCAGCGCCGCGCCCTCGCCTCTCAGGGCCTGGAAGTCCACCTTCAGGGCGTCGCCCTCGTGGATGACGAAGCCGGGCTTGTCGAAGAACTGCACGCGCAGGCCGGGAATCAGGTCCCGGTCGAGCTCGATCACCTCCAGATGGCCGTCGGCCGCCTCGAGCAGCGGCTCGGTCAGCGCCCCCTGGCCGGGGCCGATCTCCACCAGGCGCTCGCCGGGGCGCGGCCCGATGGCCCGCACGATGCGCGAGATGACGCCGGGATCGCGCAGGAAGTTCTGGCCGAAGCGCTTGCGAGCCTGGTGAACAGGTGGGCGGGATGCCATTCAGGGGTGTCCTTCTGTCGCTGTGATCTTCTTTTGAATCTCGTACGGGGCTGATCCGGCGACAGACCCCGGGGTGCCGGACCATCGCGGAGGCGCTGTAAACCCATCCCTGGGCGCTACCGATTCCATCCTTGGAATAGGACCTCCGCTTCGGTCTATCCCCGGCGCCCCGTTAAGCACGCCTTGCCATCTCGGCGGCCAGGGCCACGGCGACCCGCAGGCTGCCGAGATCGGCGCGCCCCGTGCCGGCCAGGTCGAGGGCCGTGCCGTGATCCACCGAGGTGCGCACCAGCGGCAGCCCCAGGGTGATATTGGCGGCGCGGCCGAAGCCGGCGTATTTCAGCACCGGCAGGCCCTGGTCATGATACATGGCCAGCACCGCATCGGCGCCCTCGAGGTGGCGCGGGGTGAACAGGGTATCGGCGGGCAGGGGACCGTCAAGGGCCAGCCCCTCGGCCCGCAGCTCCTCCAGGGCCGGAATGATGATGTCCAGCTCCTCGCGGCCCAGGTGGCCGCCCTCTCCGGCGTGGGGGTTGAGGCCGCAGACGGCGATGCGCGGTGCCGTCACGCCGAACCAGCGCTGCAGGTCGGCGTGGAGGATGCGCAGCAGGCGCTGGAGGCGGGGGGCGGTGATGGCGTCGGCCACCTCGCGTAGCGGCAGGTGAGTGGTGGCCAACGCCACCCTCAGGGCAGCCTCCCCCTGCCAGCCCGCCTCCCGGGCGTGCAGGGCGCTGTCGGTGGCGAGCATCATGACCACCTCCTCCACCCCGCAAGCATCCCGAAGATATTCGGTGTGGCCGCTGAAGCCGGCATGGCCGGCATCGAGGATCACGCCCTTGTGCAGCGGGGCCGTGACCATGCCGGAGGCAAGGCCGGAGCGGCAGGCGGCGATCGCCACGTCCAGGGTCTCGAGTACATGGTCGGCATTGGCAGTGTCGAGCACACCGGGATACGAGGGGGCCCGCAGCGACACGGGCCAGACAGGCAACACACCGGGGCGCGGTGACGGCGGAGACTCGTCGGAAGCGAGCCGCCGGATTTCCACCCGGCGCCCAAGCGAGGCGGCCCGTTCGGCCAGCAGTGCCGGATCACCCACCGCCACGATTCGGGCGGGAGGCGTACCGTCGGCCACCAGCATCACCGCCAGTTCCGGCCCGATGCCGGCCGGCTCGCCGCAGGTCAGGGCCAGCACCGGGGCCTCATCCGGGGCCATCAGCCCTCCGCGAGACGGTTGTCGACGAATGCGCGGCTGCGGATCTCCTGAACCCACTCCTCCATTTCGGCGTTGACCTTGCGCTGGAACAGGGCCTGGCGCGCCTCCTCCCGGGTGGCACCCTCCTGCTCCACGAAGCGATCCACTTCTCGCTCGGAGATGTTGACGCGGCTGGCGACCTGACGCTGCTGGAGCTGGCGCATCATCATTTCACGACGGACCTGGTCACGTACCACGGAGAGCGAGAGGCCATCGGCCTCGAGGGCGTCGGCGAACTGGTCCAGCGTCATGCCATTGGCCTCGGCGATGGCTCGCACCTGGCCATTGAGTTCGGTGTCGTCGACGCTCAGATTAGCGTCACGGGCCAGCTGCAGCTGGATCTCCTCGACGATCATGCGATCCAGTACCTGCTCGCGCAGGACCCTGTCGCTGGGGACTTCCTGCTGCTGGCGAGCGATCTGACTGCGCGCCTGGGCAACCCTTTCTTCGAGTTCGCTATGCATGATGGCATCATCATTGACCACCGCCACAATACGATCCAGCGTCTGGCGACTTGACGTCTGGGAGTCCGTGAGGCCGGTTTCCTGTGCCTGCCCCGCCAAGGGCAGGGCGGCCAGGCACAAGGCCAACGCCAGGGTGGCGAAATGTCGACTGCGCATGTCTCTCTTTCCTCTCGTCATTGTCGAATGCCTCAGAACCGACCGAGGGCAGTGGCCCGATACCCCGGGATCGCCTCCTCGAAGTAGCCGTCGGCCTCGCCGCCTACACCACCCAGCCCCTTGAACACGAAGCGCAGGAAGACCCCCCGGTCGGTGAGGTCGTCCTCGATGGTGTTGGCGGTATCGTTGTCGTCGATCCACTCGCGCCAGACCAGTTGCAGACCGTAGCAGCAGTCGTTCCACTGAACACCTGCCAGCTGCTCCAGGGCCCGGTCGTTGGTGTTGTCGTAGAGCAGCCGACCGATCAGATCCAGGCGGCGGCTGGCCTTCCAGGCGAACGAGAGGTCGTACTCCCCGAGGTTGTAGTTGACCACGTCCTCGTCTTCCTGGGCGGGGTCGAAGCCTTCGAGTTGCCAGCGGTAGCCGAAGTTCAGTACATGGCCGGCATCGGCGCGATACTGCACGGCAAGCGAGGTACTCTCGGTCTGCTCGAGATGGTCGTCGTAGAGCCACTGCCAGCGCGAGCGCCAGTGGTCAGTGAGCTGCCAATCGACCCGGGTGACCAGTGGCGAGCGGTCACGGGTCGCCCGATAGTAACTCTTGAAATTCGCATAGTCATCGCGCTCGGACTTGTCGGGATCGCCCTCCATATCGATGGCGCGATCTTCCAGGTAGTAGGCTTGCCCTACTCCGAACGAGAGCCGCTCGCGACCGGTCGCATCGGCCAGCAACCGAGTCTCGAGCCCCAGGGAGACGCGATTGAGGTCCCCCACGCGGTCGCTCCCGGAGAAGCGGTAGGGAGACCAGAGCTGGTTCCAGGAAAAGGCCTGTTCCGAGGTATCGAAGTCCGGGAAGTCGCTCTGGTCGCGCGCCGGCACAAAGGCATAGTTGATGCGCGGCTCCAGGGTCTGGCGATAGCCGCGGCCGCCGAGATCGAGCTCACGCTCGAACACCAGGCCACCATCGAGTGTGCCGACCGGCACGCTGCGCGTCAGGCTCTCGTCGCGCTCGGTCTCGCGCTCGCCGAAGTCGAGCTGGTAGGCGGTGGCGAGCCACTCGACGCGGGGCTCCAGATAGCCCCAGGCCCCGTCGACACGCCAGCCCGTGGCCGGTGACAGATGCAGCCGGGCTCCGTTGGCCGCCTCACGAAGGGGCACCCGCGTCTCGTCCACGTCCCGCCAGAAATGGGTGAGATTGGAGCGCCACTGCTGGTAGAAGCCACTGTCCTGGGACCAACGGGCATTGGCGGTCAGGCTGGGCAATCGGTAGAAGGGCTTGTCACGTTCGAGCAGCGGGTCATCGAGCTTCTGATAGCCCTGGGCCCTGGCCTGCAACTGCCAGACATCCCCCCGGTGGTCGAGTTGGGCAAGGCGCGGCATGCTGGCGGTGCCGTCCTCGCCGAAGCCGCGGCCGAAGTCGTCGAAATAGCGTCCGTCACTGGCCGCTCCGTAGCGCAGACGGTAGCGGGTGCGTGCGTCGAAACGGCCCTCATTACGATAATCGAGGTACCAGCGGGCATCACCGCTCTCCAGGGTGGAGGTGTTGGAGGCTCCCTCTCCCGCGGCCTGGTCATCGACGATATAGGCCCCCTCGATCTGTCCGGCGTCCTGCTCGAACAGGTAGCGGTACTCGCCGCCCAGCAGCAGGCCGCGGTCGCTGATCCAGCGCGGCGTGAGGGTGGCGTCATGATTCGGAGCGATGTTCCAGTAGAAGGGCTGGGTATAGTCCAGCGAGTCGCTGGAGAGGCCGATCGTCGGCCACAGGAAGCCC
Source organism: Pseudomonadota bacterium (assembly GCA_051751285.1). Classification (GTDB taxonomy): domain Bacteria; phylum Pseudomonadota; class Gammaproteobacteria; order Pseudomonadales; family Halomonadaceae; genus Halomonas. The sequence continues at coordinate 60,957 of JBNJKT010000012.1, forward strand.
GTCTGGCGGCGCTCGTCCAGGGGGAAGCGCACCCAGGGCCAATACAGCACCGGCACCCTGCCCATCTCCAGCCGAGCATGCGTGGCGGTGCCGACACCACGCACGCGATCGAGCAGGATGTCACTGCCCACCAGACGCCAGAAGTCACTGCCCGGCTCGCAGGTGGTGAAGCTCGCCTCGGTGAGGCGATATCTGCCATCCTCGAGGCGTGCCAGGCGCACCGCATCGCCGCGCAGGCGTTGTTCATGGGCCACGTAATGGGCCATGTCGATGCTGGCGGCATCACTGGTCAGCGACAGCTCGGCGGCATCACCGCGCACCAGCAGGCCGCTGTCGCGCAGTGCCAGGGGGCCTTCGGCATAGGCGGTCTCGCGGCTGCCAGGCACGCGCACCCTCGGCGCCTCGAGCTGGGCGTCGCCGCGGCGCAGCAGGACCTCGCCCCCCAGGGTCGTCTCCCCGTCTTTTCCGTAGTCGGCAAGGTCGGACTCGCTGGTGACCTTCTGACCGGGAGGTGGCGGCAACCGGTAATCCGGCATCACGTAGCGGCCGCGACACAGCTCGCCGGCCGGGCGCGCATCGCCCCAGGGCTGCCAGTCCAGCTTGTCGGCCGGCAGCGGTTCGGGTGGCGCCGCCGCCAGGGGCCCGCTTGCCAGGCCGGTACAGGCCAGGCCTGCCAGGGCAGTCCATGTCCACGAGAGTCGCTTGCCCATGCTCCACGATGTCCTTGGCGGGATGAATCGGTATTATACAGGCCGCATCCGGCCTGTCCTGCCGGCATCGGTCCGGCCATCGCCGACGCCGTCGGGAACTCAGCATGCGGCGCCTCCCGGGGGCCGTCAACCGCACCCGCCTTTTTACGCAAGGAGCCAGACGACGATGCCAGAGGCCACCGACCCCACGCGACCCGAACGGCTGCGCCAGTGGGCTGCCCGCCGCCACGCGCTGCCGGCATCCGCCATAGGGGTGGTACTCGCGGCCGGCGATGCCAGCTTCCGGCGCTACTTCCGCCTGCAGCTGCCCGACGGCACTACCCGCATGCTGATGGACGCCCCGCCCGACCGGGAGGACAGCCGACCCTTCGTGGCCATCGCCGAGCATTGGCGTTCGGCCGGCCTGCCGGTACCCGCCCTGCATGGCGTGGATCTGGCGGAGGGCTTCATCGAGCTCGACGACCTCGGCGATACCCCGCTCCAGGAGTGCTTCCAGGGCGACGACGCGCCCGCCACCCTGGCCTGGCACGAACGCGCCCTCGAACTGCTTCACGCGTTGCAGAATCGCGCCCCCGTCGAGAGGCTGCCCGCCTATGATGCCGCCCTGCTGGGCCGCGAGCTGGACCTCTTCCCCGACTGGTGCCTGGGTGAGTGGCTGGGCATGACCGCCCCTCCTGGCTGGGCGGCACTGCGCGAGACCCTGATCACCGAGGCCCTGGCACAGCCGGTGGTCGCGGTGCATCGCGACTTCGACGCCATGAACCTGATGGTACGCGGCGATACCCTGCACCTTATCGACTTCCAGGACGCCGTGGCCGGCCCGCTCAGCTACGACCTGATCTCGCTGCTGCGCGGCCGCTACTGCCGCTTCCCCCCGGCTCGCTTCGCCGCCTGGGTGGAGGACTTCCGGGTGCGCGCCATCGCCGACGGCCGGCTCCCCGCCGATGTCGACCCCGCCACCTTCCATCGCCGAGCACAGGCCATGGCCGCCCAACGGGCGTTCAAGGTGCTGGGTATCTTCTGTCGGCTGACCCTTCGCGACGCCCGGCAGGGCTACCTCGAGCGGCTGCCGCACTTCCTCGGACATCTGGAGGATAGCCTCGCCGACCTGCCGGGCCACGCGGACCTGAAGACGTGGCTTTCCGATACCTTCCGACCGGCGCTGGCGGCGCGACTGGAGGCCGGCGCATGAGGGCGATGATCCTGGCCGCGGGACTCGGCACCCGCATGCGTCCACTCACCGACCACTGCCCCAAGCCGCTGCTCGAGGTGGGCGGCAAGCCGCTGATCGTCCATCATCTGGAGCGCCTGCGGGCGGGCGGCATCCGCGAGGTGGTGATCAACGTCAGCTACCGCGCGGAGCAGATCGTTGCAACGCTGGGTGACGGCGCCGCCTTCGGGGTGCGGATCGCCTGGAGCCGGGAGGCTGCGCCACTGGAGACCGGTGGCGGCATCCGCCAGGCGCTGCCCCTGCTCGGCGAAGACCCCTTCCTGCTGGTCAACGGCGACGTCTGGTGCGACCTGGACCCTGCCGACCTCCCCGCCCTGGGCGACGACCTGGCCCGGCTGGTGCTGGTGGACAACCCCGATCACCATCCGCAGGGCGACTTCCACCTGGACGCCGAAGGCCGAGTGCACGCCGAAGGCGAGCCACGGCTCACCTTCGCCGGCATCAGCCTGCTCGATCCGGCGCTGGTGGCGGACGAGCCCCTCGGCGCCTTCGCCCTGGCGCCGCTGCTGCGGCGCGCCATGGCCGAGGGGCGCGTCGGCGGCCATCATCACCACGGCGCCTGGATCGATGTGGGCACGCCGGAGCGGCTGGCCGACCTCGATCGTCGCCTTCGAAGCTGAGCATAAAAGCCGCAGCTGCTATGCTGATCGCCTTCGCCTGATTAACCCCTTAGCAGCCTGCCAAGCGAGGGGCGCCGGGGACAAGCCGTAGAGGAGGTCCTACGCCATGGATGGCGTCGGTAGCGTACAAGGATGTATTCACAGCGCCTCCTCGCAGGCTTGTCGACGGAATGACCCCGAGCAAGCTGCCGAATAGCCGAGTTAAGGATGCCTGTATTATGAAAGCCAGCGTGAAATGGACCGATGGTCGTCAATTCGTTGCCGAGAGCGGTAGCGGTCACAGCCTAGTCATCGACGGCCCGCCCGACCATGGCGGCCGCAACACCGGCCCGCGGCCCATGGAGCTGATGCTGATGGGCATGGGCGGCTGCACCTCCTTCGATGTCCTCAATATCCTCGACAAGGCCCGCGCCGACGTCACCGACTGCGTGGCCAGCCTCGAGGCCGAGCGCGCCGACGAGGTCCCCAGCGTCTTCACCAAGATCCACGTGCACTTCACCGTGAGCGGCAAGGGCCTGAAGGAGAAGCAGGTGGCGCGCGCCGTGGAGCTCTCCGCCGAGAAGTACTGCAGCGCCTCCATCATGCTGGTCAAGGGCGGAGTCGAGATCACCCACTCATTCACCATCGTCGAGGAGTAGGCGCCGAGCGCCGAGCGCCGAGCGCCGAGCGCCGAGCGCCGAGCGCCGAGCGCCGAGCGCCGAGCGCCGAGCGCCGAGCGCCGAGCGCCGAGCGCCGCAGGATAATGTCACTGATACTGCTGAGCTCAACGAAACAAACCCCGCCGGATGTCGAGTCCGGCGGGGTTTCTCGTTGACTTGCTCGACACCTACCGCCCCTCGCTGAGCAGCTCGGCGCTTACAGTCGATAGACGCTGGTGGTCATCACCTTCGACATCAGCTTCATGCCCAGCTTGACCGGGGCGGGGAAGCGGGCGCCACCGGCCTCCAGCGCCAGCTGAGCGTGGTGGGCCTCGTCGATGGCCATCTGGCGCAGCACCGCCCGGGATCGCTGGTCGACCGGCGGCAGCTTGACCAGGTGATCTTCCAGGTGGTGGCCGACCTGCTCCTCGGTGGCAGCCACGAAGCCCAGACTGATCCGGTCACCCACAGCGCCGGCTGCGGCACCAAGGCCGAAGGAGGCCGCATAGAACAGCGGGTTGAGCAGGCTGGGCCGGTCATGCAGCTCCTGCAGCCGCGAGTCGCACCAGGCTAGGTGGTCGATCTCCTCCTGAGCGGCCTGCTCCATCTGGCCGCGCACCTCCGGCCGCCTGGAGGTAAGCCCCTGGCCCTGATAGAGGGCCTGGGCACAGACCTCCCCGGTATGGTTGATGCGCATCAGCCCGGCAGCGTGTCGGCGCTCCTCGTCGCTCATCGGTGCCTCATGGAGATCCTCGGTGGCTGGCGAGGGGCGCGAGGGAGCCGCCGCGTGGGGCACCAGGGTCCTCAACACGGTATCGAACTGATGGATCAGATTGTCGGTGCGGGAAAGGGTCATGGCATATCTCTCGAGAATGCACCTGATGCGCTGTACGCCCGATCGCGCTAGCCAGCCGGCCAGGTGAAACGACGACCGCCCATCAGGTGCATATGAATATGGAAGACGGTCTGGCCACCCTGATCGTTGCAGTTCATTACCACCCGGTAGCCCTCCTCGGCAAAGCCCTTCTCCGCCGCGAGCTTCGCCGCGGTGTACTGCAGCCGGCCGACCAGCGCCAGATCGCCCTCCTCGATGTCATTCAGGGTGGCGATATGCTGCTTGGGCACGATCAGCATATGCGTGGGGGCTTGGGGATTGATGTCGTTGAAGGCCAGCACGTCATCGTCTTCATAGACGATGTCGGCGGGAATCTCGCGCTCGATGATCTTGCAGAACAGACAATCCATGGGAGTCATTCCTCTCGGTCGGGTCTCGGGTCAGCGAAAGCGCCGCTGGGCGAGCAGATGGCGGACCAGCGGCCCCAGGATCAGTTCCATGGCCAGGGACAACCGCGATCCCGGCACCACCAGGGTGTGCGGCCGGCTCATGAAGGAATCCTGGATCATCGCCAGCAGGTAGGGGAAGTCCACCGTGGCCGGGTCGCGAAAGCGGATCACCACGAAGGACTCGGCGTCGATGGGGATGTCCTGCACCTCGAAGGGGTTCGAGGTATCCACCGTGGGCACCCGCTGGAAATTGATATGCGTGCGCGAGAACTGCGGCTGAATATAGTGCACGTAGTCATTCATGCGCCCCAGGATGGTATCGATCACCGCTTCCTGAGAGTAGCCGCGGTGGCGCATGTCGCGATCGATCTTCTGGATCCATTCCAGGTTCATGGTCGGTGCCACACCCACCAGCAGGTCGACATGGCGGGCGATATCGAGCTCGGCAGTGACCAGCCCACCGTGCAACCCCTCGTAGAACAGCAGGTCCGTTCCAAAGGGCAGCGGCTGCCACTCGGTGAAGGTGCCCACCTGGTAACCGGCCTCGATCATCTGCTTGTCTTCGGCATGGATATAGTGGCGGTAGGAACCGTTGCCGTGTTCACCGTACTCCTGGAACAGCACCTCGAGCCGGTCGAGCAGGTTGGCCTCCACGGCGAAGTGGGAGAGCTCATCCTTGCGCTCGGGCTCGTCGAGGGAGATCCGCGCCAGCTCCTGCCGGGTGTAGCGGTGGAAGGCATCGCCGTCGACAAAGGCGGCATGCACGGCCTCCCGGGCAAACATGCGCTCGAAGGTACGCCTCACCGTGGTAGTTCCGGCGCCAGAAGAGCCGGTCAGGGCGATGATCGGATACTCCCGGGACATCAGTTCGCTCCTGCCAGGGCATCCCGCACGCCGGCGGGGATCACCACCGGGCGGCCGCTTTGCGGGTCGACCAGCATCAGGTTGATCCGCGCCGTGGCCACCGTCGCACCATCGGCCTCGCGCAGGATGCGATGGTAGACGCCGACCGCCTTGCGCCCGGGCTCGGGAATGGCCGTTTCCACCACCAGGGCATCGGGCCAGCGCGTCTCGGCCTGGTACTGCACGGCGAGATCGGCTGCCACACAGGGATAGCCGCCGAGGTCCCATTCTTGAAGGTTTCGGGAGGCGAGTGCCGCCACGCGGGCCTCGTGAAGCAGCGACACCAGCGCATCATGGCCCAGGTGGCGACCGTAGTTCATGTCGGTGATGCGCACCGTCAGCGGGTGACGGTGCAGCACATCATCCGCGGGAAAGCTCAGTCTGACACGCTCCATCCTCGCTCCTGCTCTCGTTATGTCGGGACCGCACGCCGTCAGGCGTCCGCGCGTTCCCGAGCGATGGCACGGTGGGCGATGTCGCGGCGGAAGAGCACGTCGGGCCAGGAAATCTCGGCCACCCCCCGGTAGGCCAGGTCCCGGGCCGCCCTGACGCCGTCGCCCAGGGCGGTGACGCACAGCACCCGCCCCCCCGCGGTAACCACTCGACCCTGCGCATCCTCGGCGGTGCCGGCATGGAAGACCTTGCAGCCGGTGGCCTCGGCGGCCTCGATCCCCTCGATGGGGTCATGCTTGCGGTAGTTGCCCGGGTAGCCTCCCGCGGCCAGCACCACGCCCACCGCGGCACGCGGGTCCCAGTCGCAGGCATGGCCGGCCAGTTCACCGCGGGCCCCGGCCAGGCACAGCTGGGCAAGGTCGGCGCGCAGGCGCAGCATGATCGGCTGGGTTTCGGGGTCGCCGAAGCGGCAGTTGTACTCGATCACCTTCGGGTTGCCGTCGGCGTCGATCATCAGGCCAGCATAAAGGAAGCCGGTGTAGGGGTGCCCCTCCTCGGCCATGCCGCGCACCGTGGGCCGGATGACCCGTGCCATGATGCGCTCGAAGACCTCATCGGTGACCACCGGCGCCGGAGAATAGGCGCCCATGCCACCGGTGTTGGGGCCGGTATCGCCGTCGCCGACCCGCTTATGGTCCTGGCTGGTGGCCATGGGCAGGATCGTCTCGCCGTCGACCATGACGATGAAGCTCGCCTCCTCACCCTCGAGAAACTCCTCGATCACCACCCGGGCTCCAGCATCGCCGAAGGCATTGGCCTCGAGCATGTCGCGGATGGCTGTCTCGGCCTCGTCAAGAGTCATGGCCACGATGACGCCCTTGCCGGCCGCCAGCCCATCGGCCTTGATCACGATGGGCGCGCCCTTCTCCCCCAGATACTCGAGAGCAGGCGGCACCGTGGTAAAGGTGCGGTAGTCGGCGGTGGGAATGGCATGGCGTGCCAGGAAGTCCTTGGAAAACGCCTTGGAGCCCTCGAGTTGGGCCGCGCCGGCGCTCGGCCCGAAAATCGCCAGGCCCGCCTCGCGGAAGCGGTCGACCACGCCGTCGACCAGCGGCGCTTCGGGGCCGACGATGGTCAGCGCCACGCCCTGCTCCCGAGCGAAGGCCACCAGGCCTGCCGGATCGGAAATGCCGATGTCGACATTCTCGAGGCCCGGCTCCCGGGACGTGCCGGCATTGCCGGGGGCCACGAAAACGGTCGACACCTGGGGGGACTGGGCGACCTTCCAGGCCAGGGCATGTTCGCGGCCACCGCCGCCGATGATCAGGACCTTCATCCGCTGTACTACCTCACAACCGTGCCAGAAACGTCGCGGCATTATGTCAGAAACTCGCCCGGGGCGCCGCTCAGGGCTTACCGCTGCCCTTGTCGTCCTCGCCCGAGGAATCGGCCTGGTTGATGGTCTTCTGCCAGAACTTCATGTTCTCCTCGGCCAGTTCGCGCATGAACTCCAGGGGCGTGTGCCGTATGGCCTGCTGCCACTGGTCCTGCACCCGCTGCTGCTGTTCGAGCATCAGCTTGGTGCCCTGCTCCAGGTAGCGCGACAGAGGCAGTGGCTGAGCCATGTCATAGACGCGGATGAACTGGGCGAGCAGGTCGTTGGAGAACACCTGTGCATCGCCGTCGGCCTGTTCCTGCTCGATGATGATCGACAACAGGATGGTGCGGGTCAGGTCCTCGCCGCTCTTGGCATCCTCCACGCGGAAGGGCACCTCGTCGAGAATCAGGCCACGTAGATCCTCGAGGGTCACGTAGCGGCTCTGTTCGGTATCATAGAGCCTGCGGTTGGCATACTTGCGAATCACGCGCACGGCGCTGCTCCTTGTTATACGAAGGGGCGGATACCCCTGAACCGCCATTGTGCACCGCGACACCATCCATGCAAGGCATAGCCACCATTCAGTCTCCAACGCGTCGAGGTCCCGTGAACCTGATCCTGCTTTCTCCCGATGATATCGAGAACGACCGCCTGGCCCGCGTCCGCGACCCGCGGCGCCTCGCCCACCTGCGCGAGGTCCACGGGGCGCATCCCGGCGACAGCCTGACGCTGGGCATCGAAGGGGGACGCCTGGGGCGCGGGGCACTCCTGGCCTTGAGCGACGACGAGGCACTCTTCGACGTTGCGGCCCTGGATCAGCTGCCACCGCCGGCACTGCCGGTGCACCTGGTGCTCGCCCTGCCCCGCCCGCGGATGCTGGCACGCAGCCTGGAACACGTGACCGCACTCGGGGTGAAACATATCACCCTGCTCAACACACGCCGCGTGGAGAAGAGCTACTGGCAGTCACCGGAGCTCGGCGAGGAGAAGATCCACCGGCATCTGGTGCTTGGCCTGGAACAGGCCCGCGACACCCGGCTGCCGCAGGTGACTCTCTCCAAGGGCTTTCGCCCCTTCGTCGAGGATCGACTACCGGAACTGCTGGCGGAGCGCCGAGGCCTGGTGGCCCATCCGGGCATGCCGAATGACTGCCCCCGCGGCCTCGAAGAGCCCGCGTTGCTGCTGGTGGGGCCTGAGGGCGGCTTCATCCCGTGGGAGGTGGAAAAGCTGCTGGCAGCAGGCTGCGAGGGCATCCACCTGGGCCCGCGCATCCTGCGAGTGGAGACGGCGGTGACGGCCCTGCTTGCCCGGCTCTTCTGAGCGCGGGGCGGGACGCTAGCTCCCCTCGTCCGGATCGTGCGGCACGAAGGGAGAGTCGGCGCTGCAGTCCGGCTCACTGAGGAACGTCTCGCGCACATCGAGCAGGCCCAGATGGCCGATGGAACGGCGTCCAAGCAGCAGTGGGTAATTCATCTCCTCCCGATCACGCAGCCCGAACTGCTCCTCATAGACGGTATCCCCGAGACACACCTTCATGAGCACCACCGGACGCTCGTCCCGACCGCCGGCCCCACGCACCCGGAGGTCGCGGTAGAGCGGCAACGTCAGGCGTTCGGTAAAGGTCTCGCCGCTCGCCTCGTCCTCGAGCCTGAGGCGAAAGCGGACCCACTCCTCGCCCTCCCTGTCGAAAACCTCGATATCGCGAGCGTCCAGTGATGACGTCAAGGCCCCGCTGTCGAGCTTGGCCTTCACCGCAACCCCCCAGGGCTCCAGCGTCGCCTTCTCCACCCAGCCAAAGACCTTTTGCGCGTCACCGGCGAAGGCCGGAAACGCGATACTCGACAACAGGGCGGCCAACAAGGGCAGACGGTAACGAGTCAGGGTCATGAGATCCTCCGGACCGGCCAATCAGCGCTTCAGACGCTCGAGCAGGCTAACGGTGGCAAAGCCATCCGGCGTGGTGCCGATAGCAGCCTGGAATTCACGCAGGCCGCGTCGGGTGTTGGGGCCCATGATCCCGTCCGGCGCGCCCACCTCGAACCCCCGCTGGTTGAGCAGGCGCTGCATCTCGCGCACCTGGCTTCGGCTCAGCGGCTGCTCCCCCCGGGGCCAACCCTGCACGATGCCCTCACGGCCAGCGATCTCGTCAGCCAGCGTGCCGACCGCCAACGCGTAGCTGGTGGCGTTGTTGTAGCGCAGAATGGCGCGGAAATTGGGGCCCACCAGAAAGGCCGGGCCGCGCGCCCCGCCGGGCACGATCACCGAGGCCGATGCGAACTCGGGCAGCGGCTCCCCCTCCAGGGTGCGCACACCGCGTTCGGCCCAGTCGTGGCTGGGGCGTCGCGTGGAAAGCTCGGTCTCGGCGTAGTCGAAGTCGCCGGGAAGTCGGACCTCCACGCCCCAGGCCTGCCCTGACTGCCAGCCAGCCCGGTCGAGGTAGTTGGCGGTGGAGGCCATCACATCCGGGATGCTGCCCCAGATGTCACGCCGACCGTCACCATCGCCATCCACGGCATAGGCCTCGAAGCTCGAGGGGATGAACTGGGTGTGCCCCATGGCACCGGCCCAGGAGCCCTCCATGCGCTCGGGGGAGATATCACCTGCGTCCAGGATACGCAGCGCCGCGAGCAATTCGCTGCGGGCGAAGTCGCGGCGACGGCCGTCGTAGGCCAGGGTAGCCAGGGCTTCGAGGGTCGAGAAGCTGCCGAAGTTGCCACCGTAGTTGCTCTCGATCCCCCAGATGGCAACGATCACTTCGGCCGGTACCCCGTAGCGCCGCTCCATTTCCCGAGCCGTGTCACGGTGCTGCTCCAGGCGCTCGCGACCGGTGGTCACCCGGCTCGCCGAGACGGCGCTGTCAAGGTACTGCCAGATCGGCCTCACGAATTCGGGCTGGGAGCGGTCGAGCTCGATCACCCGTGGACGATAGCGCAGACCGTCCAGGGCCCGCGCCAGGGTCGCCTCGCCGATGCCCTCTGCTCGTGCCTCACGACGGAAACCGGCCAGCCAGCTCGCGAAATCCGCCGGGGCTGCCTGCTCGTTGGCCACTGTCTCGACCATCGCATCGTTCACCTCGCCAGGTTCGGCTTCCTCGGCCACGCTGGCCTCACTGGAGGGCGAGGCCTGACAGCCGGCCAACAGGGCCAGCAGCAGAGGGGTGGTCAGCATCCGTTTCATCGTCGCTCCTGCAGGACATTTCCATGATTGGCCCGATCATCGCCCAGAACCGGCCGCCAGACCAGCCCACTCAACCTCCCCAGAGCCGCCAGATCAACAGCGCGTGGCTGGCCAGCACGATCAGCGTGAGGCGCATACGCAAGAACTGGAACCAGTCCGGCAGCTCCGCTCTGCCATGCAGGGAGAGTTCATGGAAACGCACCAGCACGAAACCGATGGCCAGCACCCAGGCCCCAGTGAGTGGATGAAGCAGTAGTGCCGGCCAGGCAATCAGACTCGGCGCCATGCTCAGCAACAGACGGACGCGAAAGCCAGTGCTGCCCACCGTCTCCAGCGACATGGCCACGCCCCACTGGATACCACCGAGGAACGACAGAATCACTGCGCTATAGTAGAGAAAGGCTTGAATGGCCAGGATCTGCCATGCGATGGGCGCCAGCCACGCCACCGTGACACTCGCCAGGAAGGGCAGCAGACCGGCCATGCCGAGCCACAGCGCCAGGGATGGAATCGCGGCACGCATCACGGCCCCTCCCCATGCGCAGCGACGGCAGGCGCCCAGAGCGCCGCATAGGCACCATCGGGATCGTAGCGTCCGGCCTGGTCGTGGACGTCCAGGGCACGCGGCCGGGTGTCGCGCCCCACCCCGGCCAGGTAGCGCCAGTTGCCCCAGTTGCTGGCCACGTCGTAATCGATCAGGCAGTGTTCGAACCAGGCCGCGCCTAGACGCCAGTCCCCCGACAAGTGACGCACCAGGAAACTCGCCGCGTTCTGGCGTGCCCGGTTCGAGAGCCAACCGGTAGCGGAGAGCTCGCGCATGGCAGCATCCACGAAGGGGACCCCGGTACGGCCCTCGCACCAGGCGCGAAAGCCCTCGTCAGGCGCCGGTAGCTCTCGCCCACCGAACAGCGAAGCGCCTTCCTGCCACGCCGCCCAGTGGAAATAGTCACGCCACAGCAGTTCGAAAATCACCCAGTAGCTCGACTCGTTGGCCCCGTGCCTGGCCTCCCAGGCACGCACCTCATCATGGACCTGGCGCGCCGACAGGCAGCCGTGAGCCAGCCAGGGCGAGAGCCGAGTGGAGAAATCGGCGCCGGCAAGGCCATTGCGGGTCTGCTTGTAGTCCGCCACGGCGCCGCTCTTCCACAGATAGTGCTCGAGTCGCGCCCGAGCCGACGCCTCACCCCCGGCAAAGGCAAAGCCACCACGCGCATCCGGTGTCCAGGCGGCCGCGCGGCCACAGACCTTGCCCAGAGACGGGAAGCCTCGCGGTGCGTTGGCCGGCCAGCCGGGCAGGGTCACCGGCGCGGGAACCGCCACAGGAACCGTCCAGCGACGCTCCACCTTGCGCCGAAACGCCGAGAAACTGGCAGGAACATCCCCCATCTCCATGGGCAGGGAAGTTTCGTCAAGCAGCGTACCGCTGTCATGACACGTCAGGGCCACCTGTTTGCCCAACCGCTCGGCCAGTTGCATGCTGGCCTGCCGCTCCTCCCAACCCGCATCGGCACGCACCCGCACTTCGTCGATATCGTGAGTCTCGGCCAGCTCCGCAACCGCCTCGGCAGGGGTGCCGATGCGCACCAGCAGGTCACTGCCCCGCTTGAGCAGTTCGCCGCGCAGGGCGATCAGGCTCTCCCAGAGGAAGCGCAGACGTGCAGACCCTATACGAGGGGCCTCCAGTCCCGGAAGGGGGTCGAGCCAGGCATCATCCAGAACGAAGACGCACAGCAACGACTCGGGTGGTGTGGAAAAGTGGAACAGGGGATTGTCGGCCAGACGCAGATCACTGCGCAGCCAAACCAGCATACGGCTCATAGCGATTTCTCCTGGCGTTTCCCCTGGCGGCGGCAGCGCTCGCTACAGTGGCGAACCTCCTCCCAGCATCGCGCCCACTTCCGTCGCCAGGTAAAGGAGCGGGCGCAATGCGCGCAGGCCTTTTGGGGGAGATGCGGCTTGCGATGCATGGAGAGCAACCTCAAAAGTGAACAGGGAAAAATAATGGTACAGCATTTGTACAATTAAATATCGCCTGCCGCTATCCACGGTTTCGCCAACGAAACACGTTTTGCTCAATAAAAAGGGCCGCCCGAAGGCGGCCCCGCAATGACAGACCCTGACAGCCCCGACTCAGGAGTCGTCCGCCCCCCCGGACTCGCGGCGGGCGTTGCGCTCGGTCTCCCTGCCGCTCTTGAGTTCATGGGTCAAGGGGTCGTAGTTGGGCTTGAGTTCATCCTTGAGCGTACCCTCCCACAGCCGAGAGCCAACGAAATAGCCTGCGCGACCGATCACATGGGCCGCCACCGGTGCGGTCATCATGATGAAGAGGATCACGCCGAAGGCCCGCGCCACCACTGCCACCTGGGCGAAGTGCAGCGCTACCGCCAGCATGATCAGGGTGGCCCCCAGGGTCGCGGCCTTGGTGGTGGCGTGCATGCGGGTCAGCAGGTCGGGCAGGCGAACCACGCCGAGGGCCGCCAGGAACATGAAGATAGACCCGGCCAGTATCAGGCCGCCCTTGAGGAACTCAATCATCCCGTGGCCCTCCGCGCTCCAGGAAGCGGGCGAAGCCGATGGCGGCCATGAACGCCATCAGCGCCATGACGATGGCCACATCCAGCAGGCTCGGCACGTCAGTGGCAATGGCGATCACCCCGATGATACCGACCAGGATCGACGAGAAGAGCTCCAGTGCCACCACTCGATCCGGCAGGCTGGGACCACGAAACAGACGCACGAAGGCCAGGCACAAGGCCAGGCTCATCACCGCCAGGCTCAGCAGGATCACGCTAGACACGTGGCCATCTCCTTTGATTAATGAAACAGTTCCAGCGCCCGGCGCTCCAGCTCCGCCAGGCTGCGCCTCAGCTCAGGTTCGTCATCCAGAAACATGGCATGGATGTAAAGCACGCGGCGATCATCGGAGACATCCAGGCTAAGGGTGCCCGGGGTCAGCGAGATCAGATTGGCGACGAAGGCGATCTCGAACTCGGTGCTGGCCTTGAGGGGCATGGCGATCACTCCCGGCTTCATGTACCAGGGTGGGGTCACGATGTCATAGGAGACCTTGAGATTGGCCATCACCAGCTCCTTGAGGAAGAAGCCGACGAAGCGGATGAACCGCGGCAAGCGCTGGGCATGCCCGGCCAGCGCCGGGATCTGAGGCTGGATCAGTGCCAGCACCAGGTAGCCGAAGAGCAACCCGGCGAGCAGGTTGCGTCCGCTGAAGTCACCAGTGAGCACGATCCAGGCGAAACCCAGCAGCAGGTTCCAGGCGGCACCGATCATGGCCTCATCTCCCTCGCTTCGCCGAGCACAGCCTCGATGTAGCGTTCGGGCGCCAGCAGCTGACCGGCCGAGGCCTCGGCCAGCGCGTAGATGGGCTCCGCATTGAGGCCGATGAACAGGGTGCACAGCGCCAGACCGACCACCGGCGCCGACATCAGCCACATCTCGCGCGAATTAACCTCAGGATAGGGGTCGACGTCGCCCTCGGGCGGCGCCGACTTCCAGAACACCTCGGCCCAGATCTTGATCATCGAGTAGAGGGTGAGCAGCCCCACCAGCAGGGCGATGAAGGTTACCCCGTAGGCCTCGGCCTCGATGCCGGCACGGATCACGATGAACTTGGCGAAGAAACCCGAAAGCGGCGGCATGCCGGCCAGCGACAGCGCCGGGATCAGGAACAGCACGGCCAGCCAGGGATGAGTGCGATAGAAGCCACCCAGCGACTTGAGTTGATAGGTGCCGCGCAGCCGGTGGACGATGCCGCTGACCAGGAAGAGATTCGTCTTCACGATGATGTGGTGCATGATGTAGAAGACCCCGCCGATGATCGCCAGGGGGGTGAACAGCGCCAGCCCCAGGATCATGTAGCCGATCTGACTGACGATGTGGAACGACAGGATGCGTCGGAACTCGAACTGCGCTGCCGCCCCCAGCACCCCGGAGAGCATGGTGAATCCCGCTCCCCACAGCAGAATCTCGTGGGTATAGCCCGGGCTCTGGTGGAAGATCAGCGTAAACACCCGGAACAGCGCATAGACCCCGACCTTGGTCAGCAGACCGGCGAACAGCGCCGAAACGGCCACTGGCGGGGTGTGATAGGAAGCGGGCAGCCAGAAGAACAGCGGAAAGGCCGCCGCCTTGATGCCGAAGGCGACCATGAACATCATCGCCAGGACATCGACCATGCCGTTGTCCTCCAGGGTCGCCAGGCGACGCGCGATGTCGGCCATGTTGAGTGTGCCCACCATGCCATAGAGCAGCCCCACCGCGACCAGGAAGATCACCGAGGAGACCAGGTTGAGGGTGACGTACTTGATCGCCCCCTCCATCTGAGCCTTCTCGCTGCCCAGGATCAGCAGCGCGAAGGAGGCCACCAGCATCACCTCGAACCAGACGTAGAGATTGAAGATATCGCCGGTGAGAAAGGCCCCGGCGACCCCGGCCAGCAGCAAGTGCATCAGCGGGAAGTAGCCGTAGGCCTCATGGCCACGCCCCACCGTGGCCAGCGAGAAGAGCGCCACGGCAAAGCCGATGATGCCGGTAAGCACCACCATGATCGCCCCCAGCAGGTCGGCCACCAGGCTGATGCCGAAGGGTGCCGGCCAGCCACCCATGTGCATGACCAGGATGCCGTCGCGGTTGACCGTGGTCAGCAGCCACAGGCTGGTCAGCAACAGGCCGGCAGTACCTGCGACGGCAATGAACCGCTGCATGCTCCGGGAACGCCAGAACACCAGCGACACGGCCCCCGCCAGCAGCGGAATGAGGATGGGCAGCGCGATCTGGGGATTCACGTGTCGGTATCCTTCATCTTGTCCAGGTCATCGGCACGCACGATCTCCCAGGCACGACGTACCAGCACCACGGCGAACGACAGGACACCGAAGGCGATGACGATGGCGGTGAGCACCAGCGCCTGGGGCAGCGGGTCGGCCACCGCGCCCTCGGGCGCCGTCAGGCCCTGGGGAACCAGGGGCGGTGCACCGCGAACCATGCCCGCCGTGGCAAAGATCAGCAGGTTGGCGGCATTCGAAAGCAGCATCAGCCCGATCACCAGCTTGACGATGGAGCGACGCAACATCATGTAGATGGCGGCGGCAAACAGTATGCCGATCGTGATGGCCATCAAGGGTTCCATGGAGCCTCCTCAGCGTTCGTCGTCTTCCTGATCGGTCTTGACCAGAGCGGTGATCGCCGTGAGCACCGAGCCCACCACCACCAGGTAGACACCCACATCGAAGATCAGCGGCGTCGAGGCCTTGAAGTCGATGATCGGGACGGTCCACCACTGGGCCGTGAAGAAGGGTTCGCCGACCCACCAGGCCGGCAGTGTCGATAGCACCCCGAGCAGCAGTCCCATGGCGATCAGGTCACGGGGCGACACCTTGAGCATCTCGTTGAGCGCGCGACGCCCGCAGGCAAACAGGTAGAGCGCAAAGGCCCCCGCCGCCACCAGGCCGGCGATGAAGCCGCCGCCTGGCTCGTCGTGCCCCCGCAGCAACAGGAAAAGCGAGAAGAGCAGTTGCAATGGAAGCAGCAGTCGCGCCGCGGCATTGAGAATCAGGGTCCCTGATCTAACCATCATCGCTCTCCGAGGGCGGAGCATGGTGCCTGGCATCATAGGCCTCGGCGTGGAAACGCAACATGGCATAGACCCCGATGGCGGCCAGCGCCAGCACGAACATCTCGCCCAGGGTATCCAGCGCCCGGAAGTCGACCAGAATGACGTTGACGATATTATGGCCGTGACCCAACGGCTGACTGTTCGCCACCATGTAGTCCGAGATCCGCGGAAGCCGCTCGCCGGAGAGCACCGAGAGCATCAGCAGGGTGATCAGGCCGCCGGTAAGGCTGGCCACACCGAGGTCACGCAGCCGCTCGATGGGAGTGGACAAGGTGGCGAAGCGCGGCAGCCGGAACAGCACCAGCACCAGCAGGATCACCGTCAGGGTCTCCACCAGTAGCTGGGTGATCGCCAGGTCCGGGGCACTGAACAGCACGAAGGTCAGGGCGATGGAGAAGCCCATGATGCCGAGCGCCGCCACCGCTGCCAGGCGCGAGCGCATGACACAGGCCGCCACGGCACCGGCGACCATCAGGCCAGCGACCACGGCCTCGTGGAGATAGAACGAAAGGGCGAAATCGAGTTCGAGGGTATGGCGGAAGAAGAGTGCATGACCGACCAGGCCCAACAGCACCAGCAGGGTCATGACCAGGTAGTTGCGGATATGGCCGTTCTGCAGCATGCGGGTCTGCCACTCGGCCACGATCACCAGGCCGGCCATCAGCGCCTCGTATCCGGCCTCGGGGCCGCGTGCCATCAAGGGTTCGAGACGGGCGAGTCTTGCCCGCAGGCGGTCCCAGTGACGATAGGCGAAAAGGCCAAGCAGCAGGCTGGCCAGGGACAGCAGCAGGGGCAGGTTGACCCCGTGCCAGAGCGCCAGGTGCACCGCGGCCCTGGGCGCGCCGATACCCGAGACAGTAGCCGACACCAGAGAATCGAGCAGGCCCGGTGCCAGGCCGAACAGTAGCGACAGCAGGGCCAGCAGGGCGGGCCCCACGAGCATTGCAGACGGCGCTTCGTGGGGCGCCCTGGGGGTCTCTCGAGGAGCACCGAAGAAGGGGCGCAGGGCGACGATGGCCGCCACGGCCAGGGTCAGGAAAGCCGCCGTGAAGGCAAGCAGCAGGAGCAGGGGTCGCCAGGCATCGGCCGCGAGCACTGACTCGAGCATCAGCTCCTTGCCCACGAAACCGAGCAAGGGCGGCAAGCCGGCCAGCGACAGGGCGGCGAGCCCGGCCACAGCCGCGGTGAGCGGCATCACCCGACGCAGCCCACCCATGGCGGTGACGTCCTTGGTGCCGGTCTCGTGATCGAGAATGCCGGCTACCATGAACAGTGACCCCTTGTAGAGCGAGTGGCCCAGAAGAAAGACCACAAAGGCGACCAGTGCCCCCTCGGATCCGATGCCGAGCAGCATGGTCAGAGTGCCCAGTGCCATCACCGTGGAGTAGGCCAGCAGTTTCTTGACGTTGGTATGCTGGATCGCCAGGAAGGCACCCGTCGCCATGGTCAAGGCCCCCACCAGGGAGAGGGTGATCACCCAGCCGTCGGTGCCTCCCAGGGCAGGGTGCAGCCGAGCGAGAAGGTAGACCCCGGCCTTGACCATGGTCGCCGAGTGCAGGTAGGCGGAGACCGGCGTGGGAGCCGCCATGGCGTTGGGTAGCCAGAAATGGAAGGGGAACTGTGCCGACTTGGTGAAGGCGCCTATCAGGATACAGATCAGCAGCGGCGTGTAGAGCGCATGCTCGCGCAGCAGTTCGCCGCGGCCGGTGAGCTCGGCCAGCGACCAGCTGTCGCCGGCCACCGCCAGCATGGCGAAGCCGGCGAGCAGCGCCAGACCGCCCCCTGCGGTGACGAGCAACCCCTGAAGAGCCGCCTTGCGGGCGGCAAGATCGCTGTGATTGAAACCGATCAGCAGGTAGGAGGTGACGCTGGTGAGCTCCCAGAACACGAAGAGCGTGACCAGGTTGTCGGCCAGCACCAGGCCGAGCATCGACATCATGAAGGCGGTGATCACCACCAGAAAGCGCGGCAGGTCGCGATGGCCTCGCAGATACTCACCCGAGTAGATCAGCACCAGGGTGCCAATCACCGTGATCAGCATGGCGAACAGCCAGGCAAGACCGTCTATCAGGAAGGTCAGGGTAATATCGAGCCCGGGCACCCAGGCCCACTCCAGCAGCAGGACATCGCCGGCCGCGACAGCTGGCCACTGGCCGAGCAGCCAGGCCGCCAGGGAGGCGGGCAGCAGGGCCATCACCAGCGGCGTTCGGGCCCCGAACCAGTGATGGAGCAGCGGGGCCATCCCCGCGACCACGAATCCTCCCAACACGGCAAGTTGCATCGTGCACACTCCCCTGTCGTGGCGGGGTCCGCAGCCCAGTCGCCGCCCCCACCGGGTAGAGCTGACAACTCTATAGAGACAAGGTGTTGAAAGGCAAGGAGGCGGCGAGCGTGCCCCCTTTGGGTTAGAGTGTGGGAAAGCCAAGCCTTGGGAGGGCGACCCGATCCAGAGGCGGCGTGCGATCGCAGGTCGCTCGCGCCATCCTGTCCCCGGGACAACCAACGCCCTCCCGTTTCCGGAGCCGCGCAGGAAGACCGATCGATGACATTGCTGTGGATAGCCCTGTTGCCCCTGCTGGGGGTACTGGTGCCCGCGTTCACCGAGCGACGCGGACGCCATTTCTGCTCCCTGGCCACCGCGGTACTGCCCGCACTGGTGCTGCTGATGATGCTGGGCCAGCTGCCCGCTCTGGCAGCCGGCGAGACGCTGCGCTTCGCCATCGGCTGGGTGCCCACCCTGGGCCTGGACCTGGCCTTTCGGCTGGACGGTCTTTCGGTGCTGTTCAACCTGCTGATCGTGGGGATCGGCTTGCTGATCCTGCTCTACGCGCACTACTACCTGTCGCCGGAGGAGCCCTTCGGGCGTTTCTATGCCTATCTGATCCTGTTCATGGCCTCCATGGTCGGCATCGTGATGGCCGACAACCTGCTGCTGCTGTGGCTGTTCTGGGAACTTACCAGCATCTCCTCCTTCCTGCTGATCGGCTTCTGGTCACACCGCAGCGATGCCCGCAAGGGGGCACGCATGGCGCTGACCGTGACCGGCGCCGGCGGCCTGGCACTGCTCGCCGGCCTGCTGCTGCTGGGGGATATGGTCGGCAGCTACGACATGAACGTGGTGCTCGGCAGCGGCGATGTCATCCTCGCCGACCCGCGCTATCCCATGATGCTGGTGCTGGTGCTGCTGGGTGCCTTCACCAAGTCCGCACAGTTCCCCTTCCAGTTCTGGCTGCCGCATGCCATGGCGGCTCCCACGCCGGTCTCCGCCTACCTGCATTCGGCGACCATGGTCAAGGCCGGCATCTTCCTGATGGCGCGCCTTCATCCGGCCATCGCCGGCAGCGAGCTGTGGTCAGTGATCGTCTCCCTGGTCGGCATGGCCACCCTGCTTTACGGGGCCTGGTTCGCCCTGCTCAAGACCGATCTCAAGGGCATCCTGGCCTTCTCCACGGTCAGCCACCTGGGGCTGATCACCGTGCTGCTGGGGATCGGCACGCCCATGGCGGTGCTCGCGGCGCTCTTCCACATCCTTAACCACGCCACCTTCAAGGCGGCGCTGTTCATGAGTGCGGGCATCATCGACCACGAGACAGGTACCCGGGAACTGGGCCGGCTGGGCGGGTTGCGTCGCGCCATGCCGGTCACCGCGGTGCTGACCAGCGTGGCGGGCGCCGCCATGGCCGGGGTACCACTGCTCAACGGCTTCCTGTCCAAGGAGATGTTCTTCACCGAGACCCTCGAGAGTCCGGTGCTGGGCGGGCTCAGCTGGCTGATGCCGGTACTGGCCACCCTGGGTGGCATCCTCTCGGTGGCCTACTCGCTGCGCCTGGTGTATGCAGTCTTCTTCAAGCCGGCCCGCGAGGCTCCGCCCAAGTCACCCCATGAGCCACCAAGGCTGATGCGCGCCCCGGTGGAACTGCTGGTAGTGCTGTGCGTGATCGTGGGCCTGGCTCCTGTACTGGCGGAGGGACTGCTGGGACTGGCCCTGCAGGCGGTACTGGGCGAGGCTTACGAGTTCCACCTGGCTATCTGGCACGGCGTCAACCTGCCGCTGTTGATGAGCCTGGTGGCGCTGGTCGCCGGCGTCGCGACCTACTGGCGCCATCCCGACCTGCGCCGCTTCCTCAAGGGGTTTCGTCCGGTGGATGCCCGACTGGTGTTCGAAGCCGCCGTGCAGCGCCTGGGGCACAGCGCCGAAACGGGTCTGGCCTGGTTCGACGGCGGCTCGCTGCAGCGCTACATGACCTGGCTGCTGCTCGCTGCCCTGTTGATGGGCGGTCTGGGCCTGGCGCGCATGAGCGGGCTGGCCGGTGAGCTGGAAAGCCAGCCTCTCGACGGCGTCCTGCTGCTGGGGGCCGGGCTGCTGATCTTCGGCGGCATTGCCACGGCCGCTACCCATCGCTTCCGCCTGATCTCGCTGCTGATGCTCTCGGTGGTAGGGCTGGTCGTCGCCCTCACCTTTGCCCGCTTCTCTGCGCCCGATCTGGCACTGACTCAGCTCTCGGTGGAGGTGGTGACCATGATCCTGCTGATGCTGGCGCTGTTCTTCCTGCCCCAGAAGACGCCTCGGGAGTCCTCGAATCGCCGCAGTCTGCGCGACGTGTTACTGGCCGGCGCTCTGGGCATGGTGGTCGCCAGCCTCAACTATGCGGTATTGACCCGCGACAATGCGCCCATCTCCGGTTTCTTCCTGGAGAACAGCGTGCCGGGCGGGGGCGGCCACAACGTGGTCAACGTCATCCTGGTGGACTTCCGCGGCTTCGATACCCTGGGCGAGATCACCGTGCTGGCCCTTGCAGGTCTGGCCATCTTCAAGCTGCTCAATCGGCTGCGGCTGTTCATACCGCATAGTGACGGCAAGGGCCGACTCTGGTCACCGGATCGCTATCCGGCGATTCTTACCTCCATCTCCATGGCGCTGCTTCCGCTGGCCCTGCTGGTGTCGGCCTTCATCTTCCTGCGTGGCCACAACCAGCCCGGCGGGGGCTTCATCGCCGGGCTGGTCACCGCCGTGGCCCTGATCCTGCTCTACATGGCCCGTGGCGTGGAGTGGGTCCAACAGCGCCTCGACTTCCCCTATCAACCCGTGGCAATTGCCGGGGTGGCCGTCGCCACATTCACGGGGCTGGGCAGCTGGCTGTTCGGCCACCCCTTCCTGACCTCGGCCTTCAGCTATTTCAGCCTGCCGCTGGTCGGGAAGTTCGAACTGGCCACCGCCATGATCTTCGACCTCGGCGTCTATCTCGCCGTGGTGGGGGCCACGCTGATGATCCTCGCCAACCTGGGCAAGGTCACCACGCCCCACCGTCCGGCCAAGGAAGCCGCCGAAAGCTTCGACACTGCTCCCACTTCGCGACCCGGCAAGGAGAAACGCTGATGGAAAGCCTCTACGCCATCACCACCGGCGTGCTGACCGCCTGCGGGCTCTACCTGGTCTTGCGCGGCCGAACCTTCCCGGTGGTGGTCGGCCTTACCCTGCTCTCCTATGCGGTCAACCTCTTCCTGTTCTCCATGGGGGGGCTGACCACCGACGGGGCTGCAATACTCGATGGGCCATCGAACTATGCCGATCCGCTACCCCAGGCGCTGGTGCTGACTGCCATTGTGATCGGCTTCGCCATGACCGCCTTCGTGGTGATCCTGGCCATGCGTGCCCGCAGCGAGGCGGGCAATGACCATGTCGATGGCCGCCACCATGAAGACGGGGAGGATCGCCCGTGATGCAGCATCTGATCGTCCTGCCCGTGGTGCTGCCGCTGGTCGCCGGCATCCTGCTGCTATATCGCCGGCAGGGGGCCACCCGAGCCAAGCGCCTGGTCGGGGTCATCGCCACGGCGCTGCTCGTGGTCATCGGCATTGCCCTGGTGGCCCGTGCCGCTGGCGGCGAGGTCACCTACTACGCACTGGGCGACTGGCAGCCGCCGTTCGGTATCGTGCTGGTCCTCGACCGTCTCTCGGCGATGATGATACTGCTCACCGCGGTGCTCGCTCTGGGGGCGGTGGTGTTCGCCTGTGCCGGCGACGACGAGCGCGGCAGCAACTTCCACGGCCTCTTCCAGTGGCAGCTGATGGGCATCAACGGCGCCTTCCTCACCGGTGACCTCTTCAACCTCTTCGTGTTCTTCGAGGTTCTTTTGCTGGCCTCCTACGCCCTGCTGCTGCACGGCGGCGGCAAGGCGCGCATCCAGGCCGGGGTCCACTACGTGGTGCTCAACCTGGCCGGTTCCTCGCTGTTCCTGATCGCCGTGGGCGTGCTCTATGGCGCCACCGGCACCCTCAACATGGCCGACATGGCGGTGCGCCTCGGGGAACTGCCCGCCGAGCGGGCTGGCTTGGTGACCGCCGGAGGCCTGATGCTGCTGGTCGTGTTCGGGCTCAAGGCGGCGATCCTGCCGCTCTATTTCTGGCTGCCGCGGGCCTACGCCGCCGCTCCGGCACCGGTGGCGGCGCTCTTCGCCATCATGACCAAGGTCGGCATCTACGCCATCCTGCGGGTCTATTCCCTGGTCTTCGGCGAACACGCCGGGCCGCTGGCGAACCTCGAGCAGGCCTGGGTGTGGTGGCTGTCGCTGGGCACCCTGGTGGCGGCCGGGATCGGGGTAATGGCCGCCCGCGATCTGCGGCTACTGGTCGCCTATCTGGTGCTGGTCTCCGTGGGCACACTGCTGGCGGGTATCGGGATGGGCTCGCCGGCCGCCGTTTCCGCCCTGCTCTACTATCTGGTGCACACCACCCTGATCACCGGCGGGCTCTTCCTGCTCGCCGAACTGATCGGCCTGCAGCGCGGCAAGGCCGGTACCCGGCTGGTCAGGGGCCGCCCTCTGCTCCAGGGCGGCTGGCTCGCCGGGCTGTTCTTCGCTGGTGCCGTGGCGGTGGCCGGCCTGCCACCGCTGTCCGGGGCCATCGGCAAAGCCCTGATGATGGCCTCGGCCGAGGGAGTTCAGCGTGCCTGGCTGTGGCCGATCCTGCT
The DNA here is from genome assembly GCA_051751285.1 of Pseudomonadota bacterium. Classification (GTDB taxonomy): domain Bacteria; phylum Pseudomonadota; class Gammaproteobacteria; order Pseudomonadales; family Halomonadaceae; genus Halomonas. The sequence goes on from JBNJKT010000012.1 coordinate 83,893, forward strand.
GGGCACCGGCCTGTGTGCGCTGGTCGCCCTGTCGCGGGCCGGCTCCACGCTGTTCTGGCGTAGCCAGGGGGAGCCGACGGGTATGGCTCTGCCGCGTCGCCAGTGGTTCGGGGTTGCCTGGCTGCTGGGTGCCTCACCGTTGCTGGTGGTCCTGGCCGGTCCGGTCAGCGACTACACCCAAGCCACCGCCGATCAGCTGGCCAATCCCCAGGCGGTGGTCAACGCCCTGCTGAACGATGCCGGAGGCACGCCATGATCAAGCCCCGTCCCTGGCTGCCGACCCCTCTACTGTCGATCCTGCTGCTGGCGGTCTGGCTGCTGCTGGTACGCAGCACCGCCTTCGGCCAGTTCCTGCTGGGCGGTTTCCTGGCGATAGTGATACCGCTGGCCACCCATCGCTTCTGGGATGCCCAGCCCCATGTAGGCAGACCCTGGCTACTGCTGCGCTTCGTGGTGCGCGTGCTTGGCGACATCCTCATCGCCAACATCGAGGTGGCCTGGATGATCGTCAATCCCTTTCGCCGGCTGCGGCCCCATTTCGTGGAATACCCACTGATGCTGGAGGATCGATTCACCATCACGCTGCTGGCCAACACCATCAGCCTGACGCCGGGTACGGTATCGGCCAACCTGCGCCTGGACGGCCGGACGCTATTGATCCACGCCCTGGACGTGGAGGATGAGGAGGCGCTGATCACGCATATCCGCGAACGCTACGAGCGGCCGCTGAAGGAGATCTACGAATGCTAGACCTTGCCCTGTGGACCAGCATGGCCCTGGTGGTGGCCGCCCTGCTGCTCAACGTCTATCGCCTGACCGTGGGCCCGGACATGCCGGACCGTATCCTGGCGCTGGATACCATGTACGTGAATTCCATCGCGCTGATCGTGCTGATGGGGCTGTGGCTGAATACCAAGACCTACTTCGAGTCGGCGCTACTGATCGCCATGCTCGGTTTCATCAGTACCGTGGCGGTCTGCAAGTACCTGCTGCGTGGCGATATCATCGAATAGGAGGCCCCATGGCATTCTACGTGCTCCTCGAAGGCGTAATCGCCTTCCTGCTGATCGCCGGTGGCACCTTCGCCTTCATCGGCTCGCTGGGCATGGCCCACCTGCGCGACTTCTACATGCGTCTGCATGGGCCCACCAAGGCCACCACCCTGGGGATCGGCTGCATGCTCGTGGCTTCGATGCTCTATTTCTGGGTGATCGACGGTAAACCCGACATCCAGGAGATGCTGATCACGCTATTCCTGTTCATCACCGCCCCGGTCAGCGCTCACCTGATGGCCAAGACCGGCCTGCACCTGCAACTGCGCCATGAGGACAAGACCCGCGGCAACCCGCCCGAGCTCCGCGACGAGGAGATCGGCGAGAAGCCGGTGCCGCACCCGGATCGCGGCCACGGCTGACGAGACCTAGACCCAGCCGCCCAGCTCGTTGTCGATGATCGAGAGCAGCGCGGCAATATGGTCATCGCGGTCATTCAGGCACGGGATATAGGTGAATGTCTCGCCACCCGCCGCCAGGAAGCTATCGCGAATCTCCTCCTCGATCTCCTCCAGGGTCTCCACACAGTCCGACGAGAAGGCCGGCGAGACCACCGCGATGTGCTTCTTGCCCTGTCGGGCCAGCTCGGCAACGTGTTCGACGGTGGCCGGCCCGACCCACTCCTCGGGACCGAACTTGGACTGGAAGGCAGTCTGGATTGCCTCTTCCTCCCAGCCGAGTCGCTCGCGCAGCAGGCGCGTGGTCTTCTGGCACTGGCAGTGGTAGGGGTCGCCCTCCAGCAGATAGCGCTTGGGAACGCCATGGTAGGAAGCAACCAGGACCTCGGGCGGCGATTCGGCGGTGTCGTAGGCCTCGCGCACCGAACTGGCCAGGGCGTCGAGGTACTGCGGGTGTTCGAAATAGGCGGGCACGGTGCGGATCGCCGGCTGCCACTTGAGCTTCATCAGGGTGCGAAAGGCCTGGTCGTTGGCCGTAGCCGTGGTCGGTGATGCGTACTGTGGATAGAGCGGGAAGAAAAGGATCCGTTCGCAGCCCGCAGCCTGCATCCGCTTCAGCACACTGTCGGTGGAAGGATTGCCGTAGCGCATGCAGAAGTCCACCACCACATCCTGCCCATAAGCGGAATGCAGTCCCTCGGCAATCTTGCGGGTCTGGTCACGCGTCGTGGTCAGCAGCGGGCTTTCGTTCTTCTCGGTGTTCCAGATGCCGCGATAGGCCTCGCCGGACTTGAAGGGGCGCCGCGAGAGGATGATCAACTGCAGCAGCGGCTGCCATTTCCAGTCTGGGTAGTCGACCACCCGCTTGTCGGAAAGGAACTCGCTCAGGTAACGACGCATCGACCAGTAGTCGGTGGCATCCGGCGTGCCCAGGTTGGCCAGCACGACGCCGACCTTCTTTCGCGGCATCGGCGGGTGATCGGCCGGGGCATGGGCCAGCCGTCCGCTGCCCGGTGAATCCAGGTCTCGGGACGCCTTGTCCGGGTTCGGTGGGGTCATTCGGGAACTCCTTCTGATCGATGATGGGTCCAGTTTATCAGCCCGCTCGCCCGGAGGGACATGAAGTTGTACTATGTGAATGATTTGTACAGCTTGAGACAAGGATCATGCCCCGACCCCTGGTGCTGCTGCTGGGCGATCAGCTTTGTCACGACCTGGCCAGCCTGCGCGGCCTGCCGGAAGGCGGGGTAGTGGCACTGTGCGAGGTGGCCGCCGAAAGCTCCTATGTACCCCATCATCCCCAGAAGATTGCCCTTATCCTCTCCGCCATGCGCCACTTCGCCGCCGAGCTTCGCGACCGGGGCCACCGTGTGCACTACAGCGCCCTGGACGACCCGGACAATGCGCAGACACTGGTCGGCGAGGCGGAGCGACTGGCCGGCCTGTACGGCTGCGACGAGGTCCGCGTGGTGCGCCCCGGCGAGTGGCGGCTGTGGCAGGCGATTCGCCAGCGCGAGCACGCCGCCCTACCCTGGCGGCTGATCGAGGATGACCGCTTCTTCACCACGCCGGATGACTTTGCCGCCTGGGCCAAGGGTCGCAAGGCACCTCGCATGGAGCACTTCTATCGGCTGATGCGCAAGCGAACCGGCCTGCTGATGGAGGATGACCAGCCGGCAGGGGGGCAGTGGAACCTCGACCATGACAACCGCGAACCGCTGCCCGAATCGCTGGCGGTTCCCGAGCCGCCGCACCACCGTCATGACGCCGTCACGGATGACGTAATGGCGCTGGTGGCGGAGCATTTTGCCGCGCATTTCGGGAATCTGGAGAAGTTCCACTGGCCAGTCACGCGCCGTCAGGCGCTGGGTGACCTGCGCCATTTTCTCGAACACCTGCTCCCCGATTTCGGTCGTTTTCAGGACGCGATCAGTGACACCGACCCCTTCCTCTTCCATTCACGGCTCTCCGCGGCCCTCAACCTTGGCCTGCTCTCACCCCGCGAGGTGTGCGAGGCAGTCGAGCGCGAATACCGTGAGGGGCGTGCACCGCTCAATTCCGTCGAGGGCTACATCCGCCAGGTGCTGGGCTGGCGGGAGTATGTGCGCGGTCTCTACTGGACCCGGATGCCCGACTACAAGCGACGCAATGCCCTGGAGACGAACCGTGGCCTTCCGGCCTTCTACTGGAGCGGTGACACCGACCTGCACTGCCTGAAGCGCGCCATCGAGATGACGCGAGACAATGCCTATGCCCATCATATCCAGCGGCTGATGGTTACCGGCAACTTTGCACTGCTCTGCGACGTGGCGCCCGAGGCACTCTGCGACTGGTACCTGGCCGTCTACGCCGACGCCTGCGAGTGGGTGGAACTGCCCAACACCCTGGGCATGGTGCTGCATGCCGATGGCGGACTGATGGGCTCCAAGCCCTACTGCGCCTCGGGAAAGTACATCGACCGCATGTCGGACCACTGCCGGCACTGTCGTTTCGACCCGAAGCAGGTCACGGGGCCCACGGCATGCCCCTTCAACAGCCTCTACTGGGCCTTTCTCGAGCGTCATGCCGACACCCTGAGCCGCAACCCGCGCATGAAGCTGATCTACGGCAGCCTGCGGCGCATGAACGATGACAAGCGAGCGGCCATGCGCGAAAAGGCCGATGCCTTCCTGGCAGAGCTCGAGACCACGCCTGCCTATGGACAAGGCGAGCATCTGGCAGGCTACGACGCCACTCAGGAGACGACACCATGACACGAGGCGATACCCTCGAGGCCTGCGCCCCAGCGACGCTCTATCATGATGGTCACTGCCCGCTGTGCCAGCGCGAGGTCGCCTGGCTGGAGGGCCATCCGCACCGCGCGCGCATCAGGCTGGTGGACATACAGGCACCGGACTTCGATGCCGCGTCGCTGGGCACGAGCTTCGAGGCGATGATGGGTCGGCTTCATGTCCACGATGCAGAAGGTCGCTGGTACATCGGGATGGATGCCAGCCGCGCGCTCTACGCGGTACTCGGCTATCGCCGGCTGGTATGGCTGAGCACCCTTCCGGGGGTGAAGGGTATGATGGATGCGGGATATCGATGGTTTGCCCGCCGCCGAGTGCGCCTGGGACGTTGGCTACAGCGGCGGCAGGTCAGGGACAAGGAATAGGATCAGAAGACCAGCGGCATGCGCGAGGTCAGCGGGTCCTGATAGTGAGCCTCGCGCCCGATCATCTCGTCGTGGGGCACCTGCTGGACCAGGTAGGCACGGTGGATGCCGACGCGCTTGAGCTCCAGATAGACGTCATCCAGCGCGCGGAACAGCACCGGCTTGCCCTGGCGAGTCAGCATATAGCGCTGTCCTTCGATGTCTTCCAGTTCGACCTGGTAGAAACGGCTGCCGGCATGGCCGATAACACGAATCTCGAAGTTGTCGTGACGGGCCACGAAGGCCTTCAATTCCTGAAATTCCATGGGTCCTTCCTCCTGATGTCCGGGTCGACGCTGTCGAGATACACGTTCGGCAATAGCTTGAGTGCAACTGATGACGGTAACGTGTCGTCGACGTTACTCTCTTGTGACCTTGACCGCTTCGTCAGGTTCCGGACTTACTGATATTCGGAGGGATCGATGGCCTTGCCCAGGGAGTTGCGGTCCACCCAGTTGCCGGCCTTGGTCTCCTTGTAGCGGAACACCACCCGGTCGCCGACCTGGACCGGCAACTCGGTATCCTCGGTCTGATAGCTGTAGGCCTCGCCGTCCACCACCAGGTGGTAGCGATAGAGATCGGGCATTCCCAGCCACTCCTTGAAGGGGCCTTCACGCTCCACCGACTGAAGCTCACCTCGCCCTTCGAGCTTCGGGGTACGCCGGCGATTGCCGCGTCGGAATTCGCCTGCCATGCTGCCTCCTTACAGTGTGATTCGAGGGGTCGGCATTATACGGGGCCGGTCCGGGGACTCAAGGGCGCGCCCGTTACCCGCCAAAAGCCTCGCGGTAGCTGTCCGGCGCCAGGTCCTCGAAACGGGTGTACTTGCCGATGAACGCCATGTGTACCGTGCCGATGGGACCGTTCCGCTGCTTGCCGATGATCACCTCGGCCAGCCCCTGGTTGTCAGGGTTATCCGGATTGTAGACCTCGTCGCGATAGACGAAGCCGATGATGTCGGCGTCCTGCTCGATGGCACCCGACTCGCGCAGGTCCGACATCACCGGACGCTTGTTGGGACGCTGCTCCAGTGAGCGATTGAGCTGAGAAAGCGCCAGCACCGGACAGCCGAACTCCTTGGCCAGACCCTTGAGCGAGCGGGAGATCTCGGAAATCTCGCCGGTGCGGTTCTCGGAGAAGCCGGGAATCTGCATCAGCTGCAGGTAATCGATCATGATCAGCGACAGATTGCCGTGTTCACGCACCACACGGCGAATCCGCGAGCGCATCTCATTGGGCGACAACGCGGCGGTATCATCGATGAACAGCTGCTTGTCCTTCAGCAGGTTGACGGCCGAAGTCAGGCGCGGCCAGTCCTCGTCCTCCAGCTGGCCGGTGCGCACCCGGGTCTGGTCGATACGCCCCAGCGAGGAGAGCATGCGCAGCATCAGCGAGTCTGCGGGCATCTCCATGGAGAACACCATCACCGGCCGGTCACTGGCAATCACCGCGTGTTCAACCATGTTCATGGCAAAGGTGGTCTTGCCCATGGAGGGGCGCCCCGCGATGATCACCAGATCTGAAGGTTGCAGCCCCGACGTCATCTCATCCAGGTCGCGGAAGCCGGTGGAGAGCCCGGTCATCTCGCCCTGCAGGTTGAAGAGCTCGTCAATGCGATCCACCGCCTTGGTCAGCAGCTCGCTCATGCCGATCGGCCCCCCGGACTTGGGGCGCTCCTCGCTGATCTGGAACACCAGCCGCTCGGCCTCGTCGACCAGCTCGTCGGCGGGGCGACCCTGTGGGGTGAAGGCGCCGTCGGCGATCTGGCTGGCCGCGCGTATCAGCTTGCGCAGGGTGGCGCGCTCGCGAACGATATCAGCATAGGCGCGGATATTGCTCGCGGACGGGGTGCTCCTAGCCAGCTCCGCCAGGTAGGCCAGGCCACCTACGGTATCGAGCTGGTCGCGCCCCTCCAGCGCCTCGGAGAGAGTGACCACGTCCAGCGGGCGTCCCACCTCGGCCAGAATGGCCATGACGTTGAAGATCAGGCGGTGTTCATAACGATAGAAATCATCCGCCACCAGACGCTCGGCCACGTTGTCCCATGCCTGGTTGTCGAGCATCAGGCCACCGAGCACCGATTGTTCAGCTTCCAGCGAATGCGGCGGCACCTTGAGGGCGGCGGTTTCCCGATCAAGGGCGAGGGGTTCGTTCATGGGACACGGACCTTCAAGGAGAAAGGGGCAGCATCATTCTACGCGATGACGCGCTCCGACCCCATGCCCGGGCAGGATGAGGGCGCCGGATCATGAGGCGAAACGCAAGACGCAAAAAAGGGGCGAGGATTCACTCCTCGCCCCCTTCTCGGGGCATGCCCTGCCGGGCGTCCCGACGCGCCGACCTGCTTATTCGGCCACGACCACCACACGGACGGTGGCATCGACTTCGGCATGCAGATGCAGGCCGATATCGTACTCGCCGGTCTGGCGAATCGGGCCCTGCGGCATGCGCACTTCGCTCTTGGCGACTTCGATCCCGGCACTGGAGATGGCTTCCGCCAGGTCACGCGGACCGATCGAGCCAAACAGCTTGCCCTCGTCACCGGCCTTGGAAACCAGTGACAGTTCGATGTCGTTCAGCTGTTCCGCGCGTGCCTCGGCCACCGCCTTGCGCTCGGCAGCCTGGGCCTCGAGCTCGGCACGCTGGGCCTGGAAGGCCTGGATGTTGTCCTTGGTGGCCGGCACGGCCAGTCCGTAGGGCACCAGGTAGTTGCGGCCGTAGCCGGGCTTGACGGTGACCTGGTCACCCAGACCACCCAGCTTGCCAATCTTGTCGAGCAGAATGACGTCCATTCTCGTAAACCTCTTTGTCAGTGGCTGCGGGCCAGTCGTCCGCGGAAGTCCGCGAACGTGTCGATGAAGGCCAGAAGCAGCACGATGAGAATCATGGGCCAGGTGGTGATCAGCAGCACATAGAAGGCGACCAGCCACAGCCCGTTCATTCCCTTCAATCCGATAAAACCATGCACCAGCGCGACGCCAGCCACCAGCAGCGGTACCCAAACCAGCATGCCCAGGGCCGGTAGCCCCAGCACCGCCCCCAGCACACCGAGCACGACCAGCATGGCGAGTTCCCGGGGCGCCAGGCGCAGGCCATGGAACTCCTCGCGAAACCCGCCCGGGTTGTAGAGCCCGGCCTGCCAGCCGCGCGCCAGGGCCAGGCAAGCCACGGCGGCAAGCAGCACGATCAGCCCGGTCACGCCACTGATCAACAGGCCAGCCAACTGCTCGGTGTCCATGCCTTGGCGAGAGAGCTCGGCGAGCATCTCCGCGATGTCCGGTGACCCCTGGCGAAGCTGCTCCAGTACGGGACCGGCCCCGCCCGGCGGAAGGAAGATGTCCAGCTGGATCATCACCGCCCCGGCCAGGGTGCCGGCAAGGAGCGCTTCACTCCAGCGCAGCCGTGAACGCAGCACCACGGCCATCAACACGACCAGCAGAATGCTGGCCAGAGGGATGACGTCTCCCTGGGTCCACCACCAGCCGGCCGGTACGGCCGCGGCGATGATCACCGGAAGCGATGCGGCCATTCCTTGCCGGAGCGTGGCCAGGGCCGCCACGGCGGCCCCCAGCCAGAATAGCCACGGAATCAGGGTGGCAACGGCCGCCCCGGCAGCGGCATGGGGGGTGCCGCGCATCATCCAGCGGGCAACGGGCAACATCACGCGCGGGTGCTTTACTGGTGGCTGTCGGTGTAGGGCAGCAGCGCCAGGTAGCGTGCCCGCTTGATGGCGGAGGACAGCTGGCGCTGGTAACGGGCCTTGGTCCCGGTGATGCGGCTGGGAACGATCTTGCCGGTCTCGGTGATGTAGGCCTTGAGTGTGTCCAGATCCTTGTAATCGATCTGCTTCACGCCTTCAGCGGTGAAACGGCAGAACTTGCGGCGACGGAAAAAGCGTGCCATGGGAAGTCTCCTTCAGAGGGGCGATGGGGTGGCTCAGGCGGATTCGGATTCGGTGCTGCGCGGCTTCTCGTCGCGACGAACACGCTTCTCTTCCACCGGCTTCATCATCGGTGAGGCCTCGGTGACGGCTTCCTTGGCGCGAACCACCAGGCTGCGGATGATGGCATCGTTGAAGCGGAAGATGTTCTCGATCTCGTCGAGGGTCTCGCCGCTGCACTCGACGTTCATCAGCACGTAGTGAGCCTTGTGGATCTTGTTGATCGGGTAGGCCAGATGGCGACGGCCCCAATCCTCGAGGCGATGCACGGTGCCGCCATTCTCGGTGACGAGACTGGTGTAGCGCTCGACCATGGCCGGGACCTGCTCGCTCTGGTCCGGGTGGACCATGAAGACGATCTCGTAGTGACGCATGAAATCTCCTTGCGGTTTGGCAGCTTCCTCAGTGGCGATCTCGAATCGCTCAGGGGAAGCAAGGAGTGATTGTCAGAAGACAGAAAGGCCCGCTCGCAGGACGAACGGGCGCAAGCATCTTAAAGAATGGGGGCGAACTACGCAAGCCGCGAAGCGGCGTCCTTCAAACTTCTTTGACGCACCGCCTCGAACAGGCAGATACCGGTGGCCACCGAGACGTTGAGGCTGGAGACGCTGCCGGCCATGGGCAGCTTGACCAGGGTATCGCAGGCCTCGCGGGTGAGGCGACGCATTCCCTTGCCTTCGGCTCCCATCACCAACGCCGCGGGGCCGGTGAAGTCAGCCTCGAAGAGACTCGCCTCGGCCTCGCCGGCGGTACCGGTGATCCAGACCCCGAGCTCCTTGAGCCGGGCCATGGCCCGGGCCAGGTTGGTGACCTGGTAGACCGGGATGCTCTCGGCGGCGCCGCAGGCCACCTTGCGCACCATGGCATTGAGCGGTGCCGCCTTGTCCTTGGGCACGACCACGCCATGCACGCCCGCAGCATCGGCACTGCGCAGGCAGGCGCCGAAATTGTGCACGTCGGTGATGCCGTCGAGCACCAGCAGGAGTGGCGGCGCCGCATGGGGCCAGCCCTCGAGCCTCAACCAAAGGGAAGTCTCGCCCTCGAAGGCGAGCGGCGCGGCAAAGGCGATGATGCCCTGGTGGGAAGCCCCCTGGGCCAAGCGGTCGAGCTCGTCTCGAGGACGGGAGTGGAGACGCGCGCCACCCTGACGAGCCATCTGGGCCAACTCGGTCAGGCGCGTGCCGGCAGAGCCCTCCTGGACCCAGACTTCACGGGGCGCCTCACCCCGGTCGAGCAGTGCCCGCACCGCATGCACACCGTACACCGCCTCGAGCCCTCCGGGCGGGGCAGGCGCGCGAGGCGCCTTGCCCCCGGCGTGCTTCCGGTCATTGCCTGCCTGCCCCGGCTTGGTATCGTGCCGAGACTTGCGACCTGATGCCATCAGCCGCGCGCCTTCGAGCGACGCGGGCCACGACGGCGCCTGCCGCTCTTGCCCGACTTGTCGCCGGGCTTGCCACTCCCCGCCTCGGACGGCTTGCCGCCACCGCCCTCGGCCGACTTCTTGCCACCGCGGCTCTTGCGCGGTTGGCGTTTGGGGCGTGGCTTGTCGTCGGCCAGCTCGAAATCGATCTTGCGATCGTCGAGGTCGACGCGGGCCACCTGCACGGTGACACCGTCGCCCAGGCGGTAGCTCATGCCGCTGCGCTCGCCCTTTAGGCGATGCTTCTCGGGCTCGTAGTGGTAGTAGTCGGAGGGCAGCGAGGTGACATGCACCAGTCCCTCCACGAACACCTCGTCGAGGCGCACGAAGATGCCGAACTGGGTCACCGAGGCGATGCTGCCATCGTAGACCTCACCGAGCTTGTCAGACATGAACTCGCACTTGAGCCAGTCCTCCACGTCGCGGGTGGCGTCGTCGGCACGCCGCTCGGTCATCGAGCAGTGCTCGCCGAGCTCGAGCATCTGTTCGAAGGTGTAGGGAGCCCACTTGCTGGGGGGCTCAACACTGGCCCCCTCGGCACGCAGCACGGTATTGGTCTGGCGCGGGCCACGGATCACCGAGCGGATGGCGCGGTGAACGAGCAGATCCGGGTAGCGCCGGATCGGCGAGGTAAAGTGCGCGTAGGCCGGATAGGCCAGGCCGAAATGGCCGTTATTTTGTGGTGAGTAGACCGCACGACTCATGGAGCGCAGCATCACCGTCTGGATGACGTCGGCATCGTCACGTCCCTTGATCGCCTCGGCCAGGTCACGGTAGTCCTGGGGGCTCGGGTCGTCGCCGCCGCCCAGCGACAAGCCCAGCTCGTTGAGAAACAGGCGTAACTTGTCGAGGCGTTCCGGCGAAGGCTTTTCGTGGATGCGGTAGAGGGCCGGCAGGTCGTGCTTGTCGAGGAAACGCGCCGTGGCCACGTTGGCCGCCAACATGCACTCCTCGATGATCTTGTGGGCATCGTTGCGCGTGCGCGGGACGATCTTCTCGATCTTGCGCTCATCGTTGAAGACGATGGCCGTCTCGGTGGTCTCGAAGTCGATGGCGCCCCGTTCCACCCGCGCCTCGCGCAGCAGCCGGTAGAGGGAGTGCAGGTTCTTCAGCGACGGCACCAGCTCACGGTACTGCTCGCGCAGGGCGTCGCCCTCTTCACCCTCGTCATCGAGGATGGCAGACACCTTGTTGTAGGTCAGGCGCGCATGGGACTGGAAGACCGCCTCGTAGAAACGGTAGCGGCTGATCGCGCCACTCTGGGAGATGTTCATCTCGCAGACCAGCGCCAGACGATCGACGGCCGGGTTCAAGGAACAGAGCCCGTTGGAGAGCAGCTCCGGCAGCATCGGCACCACCTGGCCCGGGAAGTACACCGAGTTGCCGCGGGTGATTGCTTCCTGATCCAGGGCACTGCCGGGACGCACGTAGTGGGAGACGTCGGCGATGGCGACCAGCAGCTTCCAGCTGCCCGATTTGGTCTTCCAGGCACAGACGGCGTCGTCAAAATCCTTGGCGCTTTCGTCGTCGATGGTCACCAGCGGGACGTCGCGCAGGTCGATGCGATGCTGCTTGTCCTGCTCGGCCACCTCGGCGGACATGCCGGCGATCTGATCGTGGACATCCGGCGGAAACTCGGCGGGGATCTCGTAGCTGCGGATGGCGATGTCGATCTCCATCCCGGGATCCATGCGCTCGCCGAGCACCTCGACCACCTCACCCACCGGCTGTACTCGCGTCTCGGGCTGCTGGACGATCTTCGCCGAGATCACCTGGCCGTCCTGGGCACCGCCGCAGGCGCTGTGGGGAATGATCACTTCCTGGGTGATACGAGCGTTCTCGGGGATCAATACCCCGAATTCCGGGGTGTTGGCGCGATAGACGCCGACGATGGTCTGGGTGTTGCGAGCCAGCATCTCGACGATGGTGGCCTCGTCGCGCCCCCGCCGGTCGCGTCCGCTGACCCGCACCAGCACATGGTCGCCGTGGAAGACGCGGCGCATCTGCCGCGGCGGCAGCACCAGGTCGGGCTTCTTGCCATCGTCGCGCAGCAGGAAGCCGAAGCCATCGCGATGCCCCAGCACCTTGCCCTTGATCAGGTCGAGCTTGTCGATCAGTGCATAGGCGCCACGGCGGTTGCGCAGCACCTGGCCATCTCGTTCCATCGCCGCCAGGCGCCGACGCACCGCCTCCTGTAGCTCCTCATCCTCAAGGCCCAACTGCTGGCTCATCGCTTCGTGGGTGAGAGGCTTGCCGGCCTCCTCCAGACGGGCGAGCAGGTATTCACGGCTGGGAGCGGGCTTGTCGTACTTGTGGGCTTCGCGTTTGGCGTGCGGATCGTCGCTGAGCGTCCAGTGGGTCATGCAGTGGGCATCCTTGGCGGCATCGGGAGCAGCGTGATCGAAAGGGCGCGGGGACGACGTCCGGCGCGTGGCATCTGGCATTTGGGGTAGATTATCATCGGTACAGTATAGCGCCAGTGCCCGCATCACCCAACCGTGGCAGCGCCGGCGAAGCATGGAAGTCGACAAAAATCCGTCGTGCCGCGGCCAGATCCGCTTGCATCGGCGAATGAATCCGGTACCATACGCCTCGCCTGCCCAGATGGCGGAATTGGTAGACGCGCTAGCTTCAGGTGCTAGTGTCCTTATGGACGTGGAGGTTCAAGTCCTCTTCTGGGCACCATCGGTATACCGTTGCACGTGAACGGTTACCAGGGAGTGTACTCCCGTGCTCTTTGTCAGCTCGTATCGCTCGTGTTCGCCCAGGTGGCGGAATTGGTAGACGCGCTAGCTTCAGGTGCTAGTATCCTTACGGATGTGGAGGTTCAAGTCCTCTCCTGGGCACCATCGCATACGCGATGACCGCGAACACGACGACCGCATGATGCGCCCAGGTGGCGGAATTGGTAGACGCGCTAGCTTCAGGTGCTAGTATCCTTACGGATGTGGAGGTTCAAGTCCTCTCCTGGGCACCATTCGCGTCATGCAGACGAGTCAGCATTGCAGCCTCACAGGATACCGCGACGCCATGTTCGCGGTTTTTTTGTGTCCGTCGCTCAGAAGCGACCGGGCAGCCTGGCCACGGCCTCGAGCCCCCAGCCCGCGGTCTCCACCTCGGCCTCCAGTGCCACGGCGGCCGCCTCGGGCAACTGCGGGAAGAAGTCCAGACCGGTGCGCGCTTCCAGTTCATCGATGCTGACCAGAAAGTCATCCAGCGGCTCGTCACCCTTAACGCGCTGCGGCATAAGGAAGGCCAACGCCAGCGGCTCCTCCCCCGGCACCACCAGGATCTTGTAGAAGGCCTCGGGCACCTCCACCAGGCCGACCCGGTTGAGCACGTTGTCCCGGAACGACACCGGGAAGACGGGGCCGGTGATCACCTGGAGGGCGCCGAAGCGTGGTACGAAGCGATCCATCACCACCTCTTCCAGACGCTGCCAGAGGCGCCGATTGAGCTCGGGTCGCTGGGGCGACATGTTGCTCATCAGGAAGGTGTCGCGCTGCGCCGCGCTGCCATGGACCGCGGCGATGGCATAGTTGGGGGCGAGGTGCCCCCGGTCATAGCCGCTGCCGAAGTAGCTGTCCGGCGAGATCGGCCACAGGGCCCGCCAGTCACGCTGGAAGCCGGGGCGCGGTCCGGCGCTCGGTTCCTCGACGTCATGCAGCAGGTAGCTGACCCACAGCGCATTGACCCGCACGTCGGACCACCCCACCAGGAAGCCGTCGTTGCGCAGCACACGATGAAAGCTCAGCGGGGTGAGCTCCTGCCAGGTCGTGACACCCTGCCAACTGAGTCCGTCGCGTAGCTCACGCTCCTGGTAATGCCACAGCCCCGTCGCCACGACCACGAACAGCGCCGTGATACCGAAGCGACGCACCCGGGCGCGCCAGCGGCTGGCAATGCGCCTTCGTCTCGCTGCCATGCTTGAACCTTATCTGTCGCACCCAGTGGCGAGCCGTGAGGCTCGGCTCCTCTTACCAGCCCAGGGAGAACATGGTCTCCAGGTCGTGGCGGGAGTGGACCTGCATGGCATTGAGCGTCTCGGTGTCGCGAATGCCCTCGACGGCATTGAGCCGCCCGGTCACCAGCTCTGCCAGGCTCTCGAAATCGCGGGTGCGTGCGATGGCCACCAGATCATAACGGCCACAGGTGGAATAGACTTCGCTGATCCCCTCGATATCGGCCAACCGCTCGGCCACGGCCTTTACCTGGCCCTTCTCGGCATTGATCAGAATCACTGCATTCTGCATCGAACTTCTCCCTGCTCCAGGTGCTTGCGCGCACGACATGTTCTCCGGCCAACCGGGCGGCCATCGCCGCCGGCGCGAGTATATCAGCGCCAGCGAGGACGCTGAACCGAGGCGTCACTCCCGGCCAAGGCTCCCCTCCAGGACCAGCAAGCGGCGCTTGAGCTCAATCCCGCCGCTGTAGCCTCCCATGCCATCGGCAGCCACCAGGCGGTGACAGGGAATCAGCAGCGGCAGGGGATTGGCTCCACTGGCCGCGCCGATGGCACGGGCGGCCCCTTCTCGACCCAACTGTCGAGCCAGTTGGCCATAGGTCCGTGTCTCGCCGTAGGGAATTCTCAGCAGGGCCGACCATACCTGCCGCTGGAAGTCGCTGCCCCCCGGGGCCAAGTCCAGGCTGAAGTGGCGCCTGCGGCCTGCCAGGTAGCCGAGCAACTGGTCGCGCGCCTCGCCAAGAGCCTCGTCGTCCCGAATCACCTCAGTCGGATCCGGCGTCTGCTCGGCAGCCAGCACCAACCTCTCCAGCCCGGCTCCGTCACCGCACAGAAGTATCTCGCCGATCGGCGAGGAAAATCGAGTGAACGCCATGACCTACCTCCTCAGGGATCGGCAACGTTGCGACGAATCGCCGCATACGCCTCGATCGGTTCGCGATGCTCCCATCAGTTTACTACTATTGGCAGAACGAACTCCGTCGGGATGCGCCTGTCGGATCCAAGAGGTGGATCGACCACCCGCCAAGAAGAACGGGCATCATGATTGCCCCACCGTGACCCCTAGTCCCAACGTGATGACAAGGAGAGACCATGGCCGACCATAGCCGTCGTGATTTCATGCGCAACAGCCTGCTGGGCCTAGCCGCCCTGCCCCTCGGAGCAGGCATCCTGTCGAAAAGTGCCTTTGCACAGGACCTGCCGCGTCTCGACCCCAGCGCCGACCAGGCCCAGGCCCTGAACTACGTCGAGAACGCCAGTGACGCCAGCGACCATCCGGCCTACGAGGAGGGCGAACGCTGCGACAACTGCATGTTCTACCAGGCCGATAACCAAGGCTGTCAGCTCTTCCCGCAGAACAGCGTCGAACCGGGCGGCTGGTGCCAGTCCTGGACCGCTCAGGCCTGACCTGTCCCGAAGGGAGCAGGAGAAGGATGGGAAAACGAGACCCGCGCCATGGCGCGGGTCTCGTCGTTGGAACGCCTCAATCGCGGCGGTCCTCCTCGGGCAGCGGCCAGTGGTAGCGGCGCGCCACCTCATCGCCCTGCACCGACTCCAGCCGCACCGGAAAGCCCCACAACTGGTAAAGGTGACGGATCACCGGATAGACACTGCGCGCCAAGGGGCGACGGCTATCCTGGACATGGCGCAGGGTCAGCGAACGATCACCGCGGATGTCCGCCGAGTAGACCTGGATATTGGGCTCACGTACCGCCAGGGCGTACTGGGTGGCAAGGGACTCGCGAATGCGCCGATAGCCGCGCTCGTCGTGGATCGCCGCCACTTCCAGCATCTCCTCCTGGTCGTCGTCGACCACCATGAACAGTTTGAGGTCGCGAATCACCTTCGGCGACAGGTACTGCTGAATGAAGGATTCGTCCTTGAAGTTGCGCATGGCAAAATGCACGACTTCCAGCCAATCGCTTCCCGCGGTGTCGGGGAACCACTCGCGATCCTCTTCGGTGGGGTCCTGGCACATACGCTTGATGTCGCTGAACATGGCAAAGCCCAACGCGTAGGGGTTGATGCCGCTGAAGTAGGGACTATCGAAGGCCGGCTGGTTGACCACCGCGGTATGTGACTGCAGGAACTCCAGAATCAGCCCCTCATCCACCAGACCTTCATCGAAGAGCCGGTTCATCAGGGTGTAATGCCAGAAGGTCGCCCAGCCCTCGTTCATCACCTGAGTCTGGCGCTGCGGATAGAAGTACTGGGCCATCTTGCGCACGATGCGCACCACCTCGCGCTGCCAGGGCGCCAGTAGCGGGGCATTCTTCTCGATGAAGTAGAGCAGGTTCTCCTGGGGCTCTGGGGGGTAACGCCCGCCCTCGCGAAGGCCCAGCGGGTCCTCCTCGTCGTGGCCCCCTACCAGGACATCCGCCGGCACCCGGCCGGGAATGGTCCGCCACAGGGTGTTGACCTGGGCCTGAAGATGCTCTTCGCGCTCCTTCTGCCGGCGTGCCTCCTCGGCAGCGGAGACCGGCGAGGGGCGCTTGTAGCGGTCGACGCCATAGTTCTGCAGGGCATGACAGGCGTCCAGCAGCTGCTCCACTGCGGCCACACCGTGGCGCTCCTCGCACTCGCTGATGTACTTCCGGGCGAAGACCAGATAGTCGACAATGGACGAGGCATCCGTCCAGGTGCGGAACAGGTAGTTGCCCTTGAAGAAGGAGTTGTGGCCATAGCAGGCGTGGGCCATGACCAGCACCTGCATCATCAGGGTGTTCTCCTCCATCAGGTAGGCAATGCAGGGGTCGGAGTTGATCACCAGTTCATAGGCCAGCCCCATCTGGCCACGCCGATAGGCCTGCTCCACGGCCAGGAACTGCTTGCCGAAGGACCAGTGGTGGTAGCCCACCGGCATGCCCACGCTGGCGTAGGCATCCATCATCTGTTCGGTGGTGATGACCTCGATCTGATTGGGATAGGTATCCAGGCGATATTCATCCGCCAGGCGCGCGATCTCGTCCTCGAAGGCGTGGAGGATCTCGAAGCTCCAGTCGGAACCGGTAGCGATGGGCTTGCGTCGGGTCATGCTGCCTCCTCGGGCCGCCTGCTCTGATGGTCAAGTGCTGGCAATGCGGCGCTTGAACAGCTCGCGAAAGACCGGATAGATGTCTCCTGCATCGACGATCTGGCGCATGGCGAAGCGCTCGGCATATTCGGCTTCCACCCGCTCGTACTCCTCCCACAGCGCCTGGTGAGCATGAGGAGTGATCTCCACGTAGGTGAAGTACTGCAACCGTGGCATCAGGCGTTCGACGAGCAACTCGCGACAGGTAATGGAATCGTCGTCCCAGTTGTCGCCGTCCGAGGCCTGGGCCACATAGAGATTCCACTGTCCGGGGGGATAGCGCGCCTCGATGATCTCGTCGACCATCGTCAGGGCACTGGAAACGATAGTGCCGCCGGTCTCCCGGGAATAGAAGAACTCCTCTTCGTCGACCTCCTTGGCCGCCGTATGGTGGCGAACGAAGACCAGCTCGACCTTCTCGTAGTTGCGCTCGAGGAAAAGGTAGAGGAGCAGGAAGAAGCGCTTGGCGATGTCCTTGTGGGCCTGGGTCATGGAGCCCGAGACATCCATCACGCAGAACATAACCGCCTTGCTCGAGGGCTGCGGCTGGTCGATAAGATTGTTGTAGCGCAGGTCGTAGGTATCGATGAAGGGTACCGCCTTGAGGCGCCGCTCCAGGCGCTCGATATCCGCCTTGAGCTCGGCGATACGGGCAGGATTGCGAAGCACGGGGTCCTTGCGCTCCTCTTCGGCCAGCGCCTGAGTGGCCTCACGCAGCGCCCGGCGAATTGGCGCTCGCATGGCGATGCGCCGAGCCTGGGCCTCGCGCATGGAGCGCACGATGTTGATGCGCGCCGGAACGCCCTCCTTCGACACCCCGGCACGCACCGGACGCACCTCGTCGAGATCCACCAGGTTCTTTCGCTCCAGGTGAGGCAGCTCCAGGCCGTCGAAGACGAAGTCGAGGAACTCCTCGCGACTCAGGGTGAAGGCGAACTCGTCCATGCCCTCGCCCTGGTTGGAGGCGCCCCCCTCCCCGGCACCGTCGCCGCCACTCCCGCCGCCAGGGCGTCGCAGCCGGTCCCCCTCGACAAACTCCTTGTTACCCGGCGCGACGATGCCACGCTTGCCCCCGGGGCCATGCTGGAAGACAGGCTCGGAGATATCCCGTGCGGGAATCGAGACCTTCTCGCCACGCTCCATGTCGGTGATCGAGCGACGGTTGACCGCCTCCTCGACCGACCGCTTGATATGGGTGCGATAACGGTCTAGGAAGCGCTGGCGATTGACCGCGCTCTTGTGCTTGGCATTGGCTCGGCGATCGATGAAATAGGTCATGTCGACCTCCTCGGCCTACTGCGACTTGCGAACGCGCAGGTACCACTCGGAGAGCAGGCGCACCTGCTTCTCGGTGTAGCCGCGGTCGACCATGCGCGCCACGAAGTCTTCGTGCTTCTTCTGGTCCGCCGTCGAGGCCTTGGCGTTGAAGGAGATTACCGGTAGCAGCTCCTCGGTATTGGCGAACATCTTGTGCTCGATCACTCCACGCAGCTTCTCGTAGGACTGCCAGCTGGGGTTCATGCCGTTGTTCTGGGCACGTGCCCTCAGCACGAAATTGACCACTTCGTGGCGGAAGTCCTTGGGATTGGAGATGCCGGCCGGCTTCTCGATCTTCTCCAGCTCCTCGTTGAGAGCCTGGCGGTCGAGGAACTCGCCGGTCTCGGGATCCCGGTACTCCTGATCCTGGATCCAGAAGTCGGCATAGGTGACATAACGGTCGAAGATGTTCTGGCCGTACTCGGAATAGGACTCGAGGTAGGCCGTCTGGATCTCCTTGCCGATGAAGTCGACGTAGCGCGGGGCCAGGAACTCCTTGATGAAGCGCAGGTAGCGCTCGAAGGTCTCCCGCGGGAGCTGCTCCTGCTCCAGTCGCTGCTCGAGCACGTAGAGCAGGTGGACCGGGTTGGCCGCCACCTCGTGGTTGTCGAAGTTGAATACCTTGGAGAGGATCTTGAAGGCGAAGCGCGTCGACAGCCCCTCCATGCCCTCGTCGACCCCGGCGGCGTCGCGATACTCCTGGATCGACTTGGCCTTGGGATCGGTGTCCTTGAGGTTCTCGCCGTCATAGACCCGCATTTTGGAGTAGATGCTGGAATTCTCGGGTTCCTTGAGGCGCGAGAGCACCGAGAACTGGGCGAGCATGCGCAGGGTATCCGGCGCGCAGGGCGCCTCGGCCAGCGAGGAGTGCTCGAGCAACTTCTTGTAGATGTTGATCTCCTCGGTGACCCTCAGGCAGTAGGGCACCTTGACGATGTAGACCCGGTCGAGGAAGGCCTCGTTGTTGCGGTTGTTACGGAAGGTCTGCCATTCGCTCTCGTTGGAGTGGGCCAGCACCACGCCGTCGAAGGGGATCGCTCCCATGCCCTCGGTGGGGTTGTAGTTGCCCTCCTGGGTCGCCGTCAGCAGCGGATGCAGCACCTTGATCGGCGCCTTGAACATCTCGACGAACTCCATCAGCCCCTGGTTGGCACGGCAAAGCCCACCGGAAAAGCTGTAGGCGTCCGGGTCATCCTGGGAATAGAGCTCGAGCTGGCGGATATCCACCTTGCCCACCAGCGAGGAGATATCCTGGTTATTCTCGTCGCCGGGCTCGGTCTTGGAGATGGCGACCTGGTTGAGCCGGGAGGGATAGAGACGCACCACCCGGAACTGCGAAATGTCGCCGCCGTACTCCTTGAGACGCTTGGCGGCCCAGGGTGACATCACGCTCTTGAGGTAGCGCTGGGGAATGCCGTACTCCTTCTCCAGCAGTTCACCGTCCTCCTCCGGGGAGAACAGGCCCAACGGCGACTCATAGACCGGGGAGTCCTTGATGGCATAGAAGGGGACCTTCTCCATCAGCAGCTTGAGTCGTTCGGCCAGGGATGACTTGCCGCCGCCTACCGGGCCGAGCAGGTAGAGGATCTGCTTGCGCTCCTCGAGGCCCTGGGCGGCATGACGGAAGTAGGCCACGATCTGCTCGATCGCCTCTTCCATGCCGTAGAATTCGGCGAAGGCCGGATAGCGGCGGATCACCTTGTTGGAAAAGATGCGGGACAGCCGCGGATCCTTCGCGGTATCGATCACCTCTGGCTCGCCGATGGCCTCCAGCATCCGCTCGGCGGCCGAGGCATAGGCCACGGGCTCCCGGCGGCAGAGTTCCAGATACTCCTGCAGGCTCATCTCTTCCTGCTGGACGCGAGCGAAGCGGTTCTGCACATGATCGAAGATGCTCATCGATGCCTCCTGTATGCCCGGATCCCTGGCCACTCGACATGGCAGTGACAGGCCAGGGTGGGGTCTCATCAGCGTAGACAGCATCAGCGGATAACGGTTTGCCTCACCAATCAACGCAGCCGAGCCCTCACCTGGTAAGAGTTCGACGAGCGTCACTCGGTTCATGAGGAATCACGAAGGATTAAACGGTGACACAACGCCATCGCAACGGAGCAGGCCAGCGAGTCGTCAGCGCCAGTGCGGCGAAAGTGATCGAGCCAGGGACCTCAGAGACCTGCGGCCACCCGAGTTCCCTGTTCGATGGCCCGACGGGCATCGAGCTCCGCCGCCTCGTCGGCACCGCCGATGACATGCACGGCCATCCCGGCCGCCTGCAGCGGATCAAGCAGCTCGCGGACCGACTCCTGGCCGGCACAGACCACGATGGTGTCGACCGCGAGACAGCGTGACTCGCCATCGAGGCGAATATGCAGCCCCTCGTCGTCGATGCCGAGATACTCGCAGCCGACCAGCGTCTTGACCCCGCGGTGCCTGAGCGAGGCCCGGTGTACCCAGCCGGTGGTCTTGCCGAGCCCCTTGCCCGGCTTGCTGGTCTTGCGCTGCAGCAGGGTCACCTGCCGGGGGCTCACGGGGCGCTCGGTCGCCTTGAGGCCGCCGCGATGCGCCACCGCCAGGTCCACCCCCCACTCGTCGCACCAGGTCGCGACCGACGGGGCGGCGTCGCCGGCATGGGTCAGAAGTTCCGCCACGTCGAAGCCGATGCCCCCGGCGCCGATGATCGCTACGCGCCGGCCGACCCGCTCGGGATGGGTGATCGCCGTCGGGTAGCCGATGACCTTCGGATGGTCGATGCCCGTCAGCGCGAGCCGGCGCGGCCGCACGCCGGTGGCCAGCACCACCACATCGAAGTCGCGCAGGGCCTGGACATCCGCTTCGGTTCCCAGGCGCAGTGTGACGCCCAGCCTCTCTAGCCGCACCCGGTAGTAACGCAGCGTCTCGTCGAACTCCTCCTTGCCGGGAATCCGCCGCGCATGATTGAACTGGCCACCGAGCTCCGTTCCTCGCTCGAACAGGGTCACGGCATGGCCGCGCTCGGCCGCGGTGACCGCGGTGGCAAGCCCGGCGGGACCGCCGCCCACCACGGCGATCGCCTTCGGCGCATCGGTCGGGGCGATCTCCAGCTCCGTCTCGTGGCAGGCACGCGGATTGACCAGGCAGGAGGTCACCCGCCCCTGGAAGATCTGGTCCAGACACGCCTGGTTGCAGGCGATGCAGGTATTGATCTCCTCGTCTCGTCCTGACGCGGCCTTGCTCACCCAGGCCGAATCGGCCAGAAAGGGTCGCGCCATGGAGACCATGTCGGCGTGCCCCTCGGCGAGCACCCGCTCCGCGACCTCCGGCATGTTGATCCGGTTGGTGGTGACCAGCGGCACCGAGAGCTCGGCCCTCATGCGCCGTGTCACCTCGGTGAAGGCGGCCCGTGGCACGCTGGTGACGATGGTCGGGACACGTGCCTCATGCCAGCCGATGCCGGTGTTGATCAGGTCGACACCGGCAGCCTCGAGGGCTCGACCCAGGGTAACGACCTCCTCGAAGGTACTGCCCTCCTCCACCAGGTCGATCATCGACAGCCGGAAGATGATCAGGAAGTTGTTCCCCAGCGCCTCGCGGATGCGCTTCACGATCTCCACCGGGAAGCGGAGGCGATTCTCGAGGCTGCCGCCCCAGGCATCGTCGCGATGGTTGGTTCGGGGGCAGATGAACTGGTTGATCAGGTAGCCCTCCGATCCCATCACCTCGACGCCGTCGTAGCCGGCCTCCCTGGCCAGTTTCGCGCATCGCGCATAGGCTTCGATGCGCGCCTCGACCTCGTCGCCGGAAAGCGCTCGGGGCGTGAAAGGGTTGATGGGGGCCTGGAGCGCCGAGGGCGCCACCAGCTCCGGCGTATAGGCGTAGCGCCCGGCGTGCAGAATCTGCAGGCAGATGCGACCGCCGGCCTCATGCACGGCCTCGACCACGCCACGATGATCCGCTACCTGCTCGGATCGCTCCAGCGTCGCCGCTCCCTGGAACACGGCGCCCTCGGGATGGGGCGCGATACCGCCAGTGACGATCAACCCGACCCCTTCCCGGGCCCGCTCGGCGTAGAAGGCCGCCAGCCGTTCGAAACCGCCCGGCGCCTCCTCGAGATTGGTGTGCATCGAGCCCATCAGTACCCGGTTGGGCAGTGTCAGGTGGCCGACCCTGAGGGGTCGAAACAGCTGGGGATAAGCACTCACGGCAGGATCCTCACGGTCGGAACGGCGGTCGATTAAAACAACTGTATGACAATCGCGCCGGATGACGCAAAGCATCATCGACCAGGACACGAATAGCGGAGAGCGCGCAAGGAAAAGCCTGGGGCAAACGAGACAGCCCCGAGACCTGTAAGGCCTCGGGGCTGAAGAATTCGCAAGCAGATGGCGGACCGGACGGGACTCGAACCCGCGACCTCCGGCGTGACAGGCCGGCATTCTAACCAACTGAACTACCGGTCCGCGTGGTGGGTGATACCGGACTCGAACCAGTGACCCCCAGCATGTGAGGCTGGTGCTCTAACCAACTGAGCTAATCACCCACGCGTTACTGCTGTTTTGCTGCTGTCGTGCTGCCATCATGGCGGACCGGACGGGACTCGAACCCGCGACCTCCGGCGTGACAGGCCGGCATTCTAACCAACTGAACTACCGGTCCGCAAGATGACCTGCGACGGAGAAGATGTTGGCGGACCGGACGGGACTCGAACCCGCGACCTCCGGCGTGACAGGCCGGCATTCTAACCAACTGAACTACCGGTCCGCTGCTATCTTCTTTCCTGCGACATGATCGGGCATCACCGAAGCGATGGTGGGTGGTACAGGGTTCGAACCTGTGACCCCCAGCTTGTAAGGCTGGTGCTCTCCCAGCTGAGCTAACCACCCCCGGTCACGTGGCGCTGCATTCTACAGGCGCCCGGATCAATGTCAACGCTTTTCACGTCGCCGCGAAGCGAGATCCCTCAGCAAAGAACCGCCGCCCTTTCATCGACTTGCCCGCATCACCCGCATGATGGGAGTTTCAGGAGTGGACCGTCATGAAGTCGGCGATCGCCGCCGCTCCCTCGTCGATCAGTTGCGGCTGGGTCCTGCCCGAGGCGCGACGCGGCTTCCAGTCGTGGTCGCCGTCCTCGAGCCAGTGCAGCCGTGCCGTGACCGGGAGCTCATAACCCTCCACTTCGTCAAGCGTCCCGAAGGGATCTCGGCTGCCCTGCACTACCAGGGTCGGACACTCCAGCAAGGGCCAATGACTGAGCCGCAGGCGTTCGGGTTTGCCGGGGGGATGGAAGGGGTAGCCGCACAGCACGAGGCCCGGCGCACCGTCGCGAGCCGCCAGCAGACTGGCGACACGCCCGCCCATCGACTTGCCACCGAGCCAGGGAGGCGACAGGTCGCGATGCGACATGCCGTCGCACCAGCGAGCCATTTCATCGACCAGACGCTCGACCCTTGGCGGCGGACGGCGCCGCCCCTCAGACCGCATCTGCTGCAGGTAAGTGAACTCGATGGCCAGTGTCTGGACGCCCGACTCAGCCAGTGCGTCACGCAAGCGTTGCAGAAAGGTTGAATCCTGCCCCACACCGGCGCCATGGGCCATAAGTAGCCGCCCCACCCGGCACTCCCCTCGCACTTCCAGGGGGCCAAGCCCCTTGATATTCCAGCAGCCCGAATCACCATCCCGCAGCAATCGATGCAGGATATCGCGCCCGATGGGAGGCAAAACCTGACGAGAATAATCTGACAATTTCAGCCGCTCCGCGTTCATGAATCAACACTTTGGAGTGTTCAGCTTGTCGCACGCCTGCGCTAGAATCATGATTGGTTAAAGACCTGCATCATCCTGCGGAGGTCACCCCGAGGCAGAATGCCGCGGGACACCCCCTAACCGCGTTCGATGGGAACCTGACATGAGCACAGCACTTGAACACCCGACCTACAACTACAAGGTAGTTCGGCAGTTCGCGATCATGACGGTGGTGTGGGGCATCGTGGGCATGGCCCTCGGTGTCATCCTCGCCGCGCAGCTGGTATGGCCGGAACTGAACCTGGGACTGCCGTGGACGAGCTTCGGCCGCCTGCGCCCCCTTCACACCAACGCCGTCATCTTCGCCTTCGGCGGTTCGGCACTGTTTGCCACCTCCTATTACGTGGTTCAGCGAACCTGCCAGACTCGGCTGTTCGGTGACAAGCTGGCGGCCTTCACCTTCTGGGGCTGGCAGGCAGTGATCGTCTCCGCGGTGATCTCCCTGCCGCTGGGCATGACGACCACCAAGGAGTACGCCGAGCTGGAGTGGCCGATCAACATCCTGATCGCCGTGGTCTGGATCAGCTACGCCATCGTTTTCCTGATGACCCTGAAGCAGCGCAAGACCTCCCACATCTACGTGGCCAACTGGTTCTTCGCCGCCTTCATCCTGACCGTGGCGGTGCTGCACATCGTCAACAACGCCGCCATACCGGTCACCGCCATGTACTCCACCTCCATCTATGCCGGCACCATCGACGCCATGGTGCAGTGGTGGTATGGCCACAATGCGGTGGGCTTCTTCCTGACCGCCGGCTTCCTGGGGATGATGTACTACTTCGTGCCCAAGCAGGCAGAGCGCCCGGTCTACTCCTATCGCCTGTCCATCGTCCACTTCTGGGCGCTGATCATGGTCTACATGTGGGCCGGCCCGCACCACCTGCACTACACCGCCCTGCCCAACTGGGCCCAGTCGCTGGGCATGATCATGTCGATCATCCTGCTGGCTCCCTCGTGGGGCGGCATGATCAACGGCATGATGACCCTCTCCGGCGCCTGGCATAAGCTGCGCACCGACCCGACCCTGCGCTTCCTGGTGGTGGCCCTCTCCTTCTACGGGATGTCTACCTTCGAGGGGCCGATGATGGCGGTAAAGACCGTCAACGCCCTCTCCCACTACACCGACTGGACCATCGGCCACGTGCATGCCGGCGCCCTGGGCTGGGTGGCAATGATCACCATCGGCTCCATGTACCATCTGATCCCGCGCCTGTTCGGTCGCACCGAGATGCATTCGGTGAACCTGATTGCCGTGCACTTCTGGCTTGCCACCATCGGTACCGTGCTCTATATCGCCTCCATGTGGGTCAATGGCATCCTGCAGGGCCTGATGTGGCGCGCCATCAACCCGGACGGCACCCTGATGTACACCTTCGTGGAATCCGTGGAGGCCAGCGGCCCGGGCTACATCGTGCGCCTGATCGGTGGCCTGTGCTGGGTGGCTGGCATGCTGATCATGGCCTTCAACGTCTACATGACCGTCAGGCGCGGCGAAGGCGCCCGTCAGCCGATTCCGCAGACTGCCTGAGCTAACCGGGGAAACCGACACCAATGAGACACGAGATCGTCGAAAAGAACGTCGGCCTGCTTGCCGTACTGATCCTGGTGGTGATCAGTTTCGGCGGCCTGGCCGAGGTCGTGCCGCTGTTCTTCCAGAAGCAGACAACCGAACCCGTCGAGGGGCTCGAGCCGCTCTCCGCGCTGGAACTGGAAGGCCGCGACATCTACCGTCGCGAGGGTTGCGTCGGTTGCCATTCGCAGATGGTCCGCCCCTTCCGCGCAGAGACCGAGCGCTATGGCCACTACAGCGTGGCCGGTGAGTCCGTCTACGACCATAACTTCCTGTGGGGCTCGAAACGCACCGGGCCGGACCTGGCCCGCGTCGGCGGCCGTTACAGCGACGACTGGCACCGGGCACACATGTACAACCCGCGTGACGTGGTGCCGGAGTCGATCATGCCCGCTTATCCGTGGCTATTCGAGAACACCCTGGATGGCGAGGACACGCCGAAGAAGATGCGCGCCCTGCGGGCTCTAGGGGTGCCCTATACCGACGAGCAGATCGAGAACGCTGGCAGTGAGGTGCGCGGCGAGCAGGAGATCACTGCACTGGTCGCTTATCTGCAACAGCTTGGCACCGTGCTCGAGGGCACACGCTGACTATGGATACCGGGACCTTTCGCGGCATCATCACGGGCATCCTGATCATCGCCTTCATCGGGCTCACCTTGTGGGCCTACTCGAAGCGACGCCACAAGGACTTCGAGGAAGCGAAAAACCTGCCCTTCGCCGACGAGGATGATGCACCGGCGAACCGTGACACGAGCGCCTCGCGCGAGACCGATTCCCGCCATGACAGGGGAGACAGAAACACATGAACAATCTTTGGGGTGACTCCCTTTCCGGCTTCTGGAGTGCCTGGATCATCGTCATCACGCTGGGCTCCATCGGGCTTGCCTTCTGGCTGCTGTATGCCAACCGCAAGACCGACAAGACCCCGGATGCCGAGGGCAACGTCGAAACCACCGGCCATGCCGCCGACGAGATCGAAGAGTACGACAATCCGCTGCCACGCTGGTGGTTGCAGCTATATGTCGGCACCATCATCTTTTCGCTCGGCTATCTGCTGCTCTACCCCGGACTCGGCAACTTCGCCGGCCTGCTGGGATGGACACAGGAAGGCCAGTGGGAAGAGGAGGTAGCGCGTGCCGAGGAGCGCTTTGCGCCGATCTTCGCCCAGTACGAGGAGATACCCATTCCGGAGCTGGCCAAGGACGGCGAGGCCATGCAGGTCGCCGAGCGCATCTACCTCAACAACTGCGCGGTGTGTCACGGTTCGGGCGCCCAGGGCGGTTACGGCTTCCCCAACCTGACAGACGACGCCTGGCTGTATGGAAACGAGCCCGAGCAGATCGTTCACAGCATTGCCAACGGCCGCAATGGCCTGATGCCTTCCTGGCAGCAGTTGGGCGGCGAGAACATCGAGAACGTGACCCAGTTCGTGCTCTCGCTCTCCGGTCTCGAGCATGATGCCGAGAGAGCCGAGAGCGGTGCTGCCACCTACGCATCGGTGTGTGCCGCCTGCCATATGCCCGACGGCACCGGCAACCAGGGGCTCGGGGCACCCAACCTGACCGATGATGCCTGGCTGTACCAGGCACCGGGCCAGAGCGTCGCCGACTCCGTGCGCCAGACCCTGCGCAACGGCCGTAACGGTCACATGCCGGCTCAGGCCGCCTATATTGGTGAAGACAAGGTCCACCTCGTTGCCGCCTATGTCTACAGCCTGAGCCAGGAAGACTGAGGCGACGATCTGCGGTATGAATAAGGGTGCGGCCTCCGGTCGCACCCTTTCTCGTTGTATGACCACACCGATACAATGGGCGAACCATCGAGCGGCCCCCACACCGGCCCTGACCCTCCTTGCCAGCCGTGAGCCTGCCATGAGCGAGAAGATCCCCTCCCACGATGTCACCCCGGATCCCGTGGAGCATCACACGCCGCAGGAAGCGGTCACCCAGCACATGTACGCCAGCCGAAGGCACATCTACGTGCGGGAGATCAAGGGCTTCTTCCAGCGCCTGCGGCGTGCCTCCAACTGGGCCCTGATGCTGGGCTTCTTCCTGCTGCCCTGGGTGCCCTGGGGAGACCGGCCGGCCATCTGGTTCGACCTCCCCGGCCGGGA
Organism: Pseudomonadota bacterium; assembly: GCA_051751285.1. Taxonomy (GTDB): domain Bacteria; phylum Pseudomonadota; class Gammaproteobacteria; order Pseudomonadales; family Halomonadaceae; genus Halomonas. The sequence goes on from JBNJKT010000012.1 coordinate 111,713, forward strand.
GTTCCATATCTTCTCGGCGACCTTCTACCCCCAGGAATTCATGCTGCTCTCCTGGCTGCTGATCATCTGCGCCTTCGGCCTGTTCTTCATCACGGTGTTCGCCGGTCGCGTCTGGTGCGGCTATACCTGCCCGCAGAGCGTCTGGACCTTCCTGTTCATCTGGGTCGAGCACCGCCTTGAGGGGTCGCGGAACCGCCGCATCAAGCTCGACAAGCAGCCGATGACCACCGACAAGTTGAGACGCAAGTCGGCCAAACACGCCATCTGGCTGTTGATTGCACTGGCCACCGGAGTCACCTTCGTCGGCTATTTCACCCCGATCCGCGACCTCGTGATGGAACTGCCCACCCTCCAGGCTCATGGCTGGTCCTACTTCTGGGTCGGCTTCTTTACTGTGTTCACCTACCTCAATGCAGGCTGGCTGCGCGAGCAGGTGTGCATCTACATGTGCCCCTATGCGCGCTTCCAGTCGGTAATGTTCGACCGCGACACCCTGATCGTCTCCTATGATGCGGCACGCGGCGAGCCACGAGGCCCGAGGAAGAAGAATCTCAGTCACGAAGAAGCGCGTGCCGCCGGCTACGGCGACTGCATCGACTGTGATCTCTGCGTGCAGGTATGCCCCACCGGCATCGACATCCGTGACGGCCTGCAGTACGAGTGCATCACCTGCGCGGCCTGTATCGACGCCTGCGACAGCGTGATGGACAAGATGGGCTATCCCCGCGGCCTGATCCGCTACACTACCGAGAATGCCCTGGAGGGCAAGCCGACCCATATCCTGCGACCACGCCTGATGGGCTACCTGGCTGCCCTGGTGGTGATGATCGGTGTCTTCGCCTGGGCGGTGGCGGACCGCACACCGCTGGGTTTCGACGTGGAACGTGATCGCAATCGGATGTTCCAGACGAGCGCCGACGGACGCATCAGTAACGTCTATACCCTGACGGTTCGCAATCTTGACAACCAGGCGCACGTTTACCGCCTGGAGGCCTCCGGCCTACCCGGTCTGACCCTGGACACCCGTGAAGTCAGCGTCCCCGCCAGCGACTCTCGCCAGCTGGTGATACGGGCCAGCGTACCCCCCGAGTCCATCGACCGGCCCAGCACCGAGATCATCATGCGACTGGAAGCCCAGAACGCCGATATCGCCGTCGAACGCGAGATCCGTTTCATAGGAGAGACCCGCTGATGAATGCGGAACACGAGAACATCCCGCCCTGGTACAAGCAATTCTGGCCCTGGTTCCTGATCGGCCTGCTGGCCTCCTCGATCACCTTCAGCCTGGTCTATCTTACGCTTTCGATTCGCTACTACGACGGCTCGGTTGGGAGTGACTACTACGAGCAGGGCCTTGCCATCAACGAGCAGCTGGCCAAGCAGGAGCACGCGCAGTCGCTGGGCCTCGAGGCGGTCATGCGCGCCGACACCCGCACCGGCGACATCGTCGTCGACCTGCAGGGGGAGCGCCGTCCTGAGCGCCTGCACCTGGCCCTGATCTTTCCCACCGACAGCGACCGTGACCGCTCGCTTACCCTGGAGCATGTCCGGGGAGGTCGCTACGTGGGGATGGTCGACGAGCGGCTGAACTACCGGTGGTATCTACAGTTGCAACCCGCCGAGGGTCAGGATGCCGAATGGCGCCTCACCGGCGAGGCCCACTTCCCCAGCGACGATGAGATCGCTCTGGTTCCCGGGCTCTAAGGTTTGCCAACGAAACCCCACGAGCCAGAGTCCCCGGTCGCCTCCGGCTGCTATCACTGTGGCAGCCGGGTTCCGGCGGCTGCCCCCTGGTTCATTACCCTCGACGAAGAACGCCACCCCCTCTGCTGCCCTGGCTGCGAGGCCGTGGCCCATGCCATCGTCGATGGCGGCCTGGCGAGCTACTACCGTTTCCGCACCGAATTACCCGAGCGGCCGGACGACCGCCAGACTGCCCGCGCCGAGACCTGGGCGGTCTTCGATGATCCCGGACTGCAGGCACGCTTCGTTCACCCCGGAGACGACGGAACGGTGCATGTCACCCTGGCCGTGGACGGCATCACCTGTGCGGCCTGTGCCTGGCTGATCGAGCACCGACTCAATGCCCTGGACGGGATCGCGACCAGCGCCGTCAATCTCTCCCACCACCGACTGCGGGTCAGCTGGGACCCCGAGCGGGTCTCTCTGTCGCGGATCCTGGCCGAAATGGCCGCCATCGGCTACCCGGCCCAGCCCTGGGAGCCGGATGCAGCCCAGCAGCGACTGCAGCACGAGGAACGCATGAACGTGCGACGCCTGATCGTCGCCGCCGTGGGCATGATGCAGGTGATGATGTTCTCCATCCCCATCTACGTATCCGGTCCCGACGACATCAGCGCCGACTTCCTGGCCCTCTTCCACTGGCTCTCCTTTGCCCTGGCAACCCCCGTGGTGCTCTTCTCGGCCCAGCCGTTCTTTCGCAACGCCCTGCGCGACCTGCAGACCCGGGTGCTGGGCATGGACGTGACGGTGTCGCTGGCGATCGGCGGCGCCTATCTGGCCAGCGGCTATGCGGTGATCGCCGGTCACGGCGACGTCTATTTCGACTCCGTGGCCATGTTCACCTTCTTCCTGCTCTTCGGCCGCTACGTGGAGGGACGTGCCCGGCGCCGCAGCGGGCATAGCGGCAACGCCCTTGCCGGCGCCCTGCCCCTCTCGGCGATCCGCCTCACCGAGGCGGGCGAGGAGCGCATCCTGCCCGCCAGCGAGCTCACCGTCGGCGACCGGGTGCTGGTCAAGCCCGGCCATGGCGTGCCGGCCGACGGAGTGATCGAATCCGGCGAATCGAGCCTCGACGAGTCCATGCTCACCGGGGAGTACCTGCCGGTGACCCGCGGGGTCGGCGAACGCGTGACCGGCGGCAGCCAGAACATCGAGAGCCCCTTGACGGTGCAGGTCACCCATGCCGGCGCCGATGCCCGGGTGGCCAGCATCGTCGACCTCACCGACCGTGCCTTCGCCAGCCGACCGCGCGTCGCCCAACTGGCGGCGCGCATGGCTCACCACTTCGTGCTGCAGGTACTGCTGATCTCTCTCGGCGTCGCCGTCGCCTGGTGGTTCATCGACCCCGACCGGATGCTGTGGGTCACCCTTTCGGTACTGGTGGTTACCTGCCCCTGTGCCCTGGCACTGGCCACACCCACGGCCCTCACCGCCGGCCATGGCCGCCTGCATCGCCGAGGCGTGCTGATCACCCGCGCCGATGCCATGGAAACACTGTCGCAACTCGATCGGGTGATCTTCGACAAGACCGGCACCCTGACCAGCGGCGAAATGAGCCTGGTGGAGACCCGCTCGGCTGGCAACCCTGAGAACGCTCTCGGTGAGGATCGCGCACGCAGTGTGGCGGCCGCCCTGGAAGCCCAGTCGGAGCACCCCATCGCGCGGGCCTTCCGTCCCTATCGCGACACCACCCTGACGGCGAGCGAGGTGCTCAGCCGACCCGGCCAGGGCCTGGAGGGCCGGATCGACGGTCGCCGCTGGCGGCTCGGCAGGCCCGAGTTTGCCGCCCCCCAAGCGCCGCCGGCACTGCCCGGCGAAGGGCAGTGGCTACTGCTGACCGAGGAGGGCCAGCCGCGAGCCTGGTTCTCTCTCCACGATCGCCTCCGGGGGGATGCCCGAGAGACCGTCATGGCCCTGCAGGAACGGGGCCTGGCGGTAGAACTGCTTTCCGGCGACACCGCTTCCGCAGTCGCGGAGATGGCGCGCCGCCTGGGAATCGATACCTGGCAGGCGGCAGCCACCCCCGAGGACAAGCTGGAGCGGCTCCAGGCCCTGCAGGCCAGCGGGGAGCGGGTGGCGATGGTCGGTGACGGCATCAACGACGTGCCGGTCCTGGCCGGCGCCGACGTGGCCATCGCCATGAACGGGGCCACCGACCTGGCGCGCACGCGGGCCGACGCCGTCTTGCTCAGCCCACGCCTGGGGCGTATCGTCGAGGCCATCGAGACCGGTCGGGCCACACGGCGGATCATCCGCCAGAATCTGACCTGGTCGCTGATCTACAATATCTCGGCGCTGCCCCTGGCCGCCATGGGCTTCGTGCCACCCTGGCTGGCGGCCATCGGCATGTCGGCCAGTTCCCTGGTCGTCGTCGCCAATGCCCTGCGTCTGAACCGCGACACTCCCTCAAGACAGACCGACCGCGACACGCCACGGCTGGTGAACGCATGAGCATCCTCTACCTGCTGATTCCCCTCTCGCTGATCCTGCTGGGGCTGGCTGTCTGGGCCTTTTTCTGGGCCGTCAAGCACGACCAGTTCGAGGACCTGGAGGGGCCCGCCTATCGCATCCTCTTTGACGAGGACGACAACGACCGCCCCAAGCAAGACCGGCAAGCGGCTGAGCAAGATCCTCCCTCCGACGATGAGGATCGCCGCGACTGATGGACCCAACCGGCCTCGACCTGCCGCCTCTGGCCGCCGCTTTCGTCTTCGGCCTGCTCGGCGGCGCCCACTGCATCGGCATGTGCGGCGGCATCATGAGTGCCCTGACCTTCGCCGTTCCGCCCAGCATGCGCAGTCCAGCGCGGCTTTCGGGGCTGCTGCTGGGGTACAACCTGGGGCGGATCGCCAGCTATATGGTGGCGGGCGCCCTGGTAGCGGGACTCGGTACCCTGGTCGCCATCACGCCCCAGGTTCGCCTGGCCCTCCAGGCCCTCGCCGCGGTGATGCTGATCCTGATGGCCCTCTATATCGCCGACTGGTGGAAGGGACTGCTACGGGTCGAGGCCGTGGGCCGCCGGCTCTGGAAGCACCTCGAGCCGCTGGGAAGGCGCCTGATGCCAGTGGTCAAACTCCCCCAGGCGGTGGCCCTGGGGGCGATCTGGGGGTGGCTGCCCTGTGGCCTGGTCTACTCGATGCTCGCCTGGAGCCTGGCCATTGCCGAGCCCTGGCGCGGCGCTGCCCTGATGGGTGCCTTTGGTCTCGGCACCCTGCCGGCACTGCTGGCCACCGGACTGGCGGCTCATCAGCTCGGCGCCCTGATCCGCCACCCGGCGACTCGGACGCTGGCCGCGCTGTCGATCATTGCCTTTGCTCTATGGCAACTGTGGGCGCTGCTGCCCGTTTCGGCGGGCCACTGACCGCCGGGCGAATTTCACTTCGTTTGACGCAGCTCAACGCGGTCACCGGCGCTCACCGCTAGCATGAAGGCACGTTCAACCTCCGGAGTGCCGGTCATGACTGCTCGAGCCATCATCGACGACCATCCTCAGGGCATCGCCTTGATCCGCGATGCGGGGTTGCTGCGCCGATATGGTTCCGGCTCGCACTATGCGAGCTACCCCACCGCCGAAAGCCTCACGACAGGCTTCTCCGATACTGAACTCGCGACAGCTCTGGCGCACAGCAACGCCAGCGGGCGGGACCTGTCAGTCTATATGCACCTGCCCTTCTGCCGTCAAAACTGCCACCACTGCGCCAATAGCCGAATCACCGCGTCGAACCCTCGTCGGGTCGAACCCTATATTTCGCGGCTCGATCGGGAAATGGTCCTTGTCTCGCGCCACCTGGATAGCACGCGGGAAATTTCGCAACTCCACTGGGGCGGAACACCGACCTTCCTGACCCTAGGGCAGATGAGCGACCTGATCGACCGGCTCGACGCGCGCTTCGGTCTCTCGAACTCGCGCCATCGGGACTACAGCATCAAGATCGATCCCCGGGAAGCCGATGTCTTTACCCTGCGCCACCTCCAGGCGCTGGGCTTCAACCGGCTAAGCCTGTCGGTACTGGAGCTGGATCCGCGGGTCCAGCGCGCCATCAACCGCTACCAGCCTCAAGTATTCACTGAACAGCTTGTCGACGAAGCCCACCGGCTGGGCTTCCAATCGCTGGGGCTGGAATTGATGCATGGCCTTCCCGGTCAGACTCGCGAGAGCTTTGCCGAAACCCTCGAGCAGGTGATTGCCATGGCGCCGGCTCGCCTGTCGTTATTCCACTATACGCACCAGCCCGAGCGCTTCATGGCTCAGCGGCGGATTCGGGCCGAGGATCTACCGCAAGCCGATGAGCAATTCGCCATCCTCAACACCGCCCTGGCGATGCTTGCCGATGCCGGCTATGTCCATATCGGCATGGAAGTCTTCGCCCGGCCCGAGGATTCACTGGCCATTGCCCAGGCCCGAGGCAAGCTGTCGCGCTACCTGAACGGCTACAGCGCACTCCCGCCATGCGATCATCTTGGCTTGGGCGTCGGGGCCCTTAGCCGACTGAGTGACAGCGTCACCCGCAATCCCATGACCCTTGGTGAGTACGAGGCACGCCTGGATGCCGGACGACTTCCCGTGGAACGAGGCCTGCGACTGACCGACGAAGACCACCTGCGGGCTCGCGCCATCGAGCGCCTGATGTGCGACATGTGCCTGGACCTGACCACCCTCGGGCAGGAATTCGGGCTGGATGCCGGCAGACACCTTGGCGATGCTCTCGCACGGCTGGCACCGGCCGAGCGAGACGGCCTGGTCCGGCGACGCGAACAGCGTATCGAGGTCACACCGACCGGGAGACTGCTGGTCCACCGCCTGGCAGCGGCCTTCGATGCTCGCGCCGACTGACCGGAGGGACACAAGGCATCTCGAGTTCGCGCATAGGAGTACCTCCTAAGAGATGCTTTGCCGGTAGACGACTATCCTCCATACTGTCTCGGAGACAATATCGATGGAGGGGAGCATGCCCGATACCGCGACCGGCAGGCGCCGTACACTGCTGAACGAGACCCGCTGCCAGACGTGCAGTCTGAGTTCGCTCTGCCTGCCCCTGGCGCTCGAGGTTCAGGACATGGACCAGTTCGACGCCATCATCCGGCGTCGGGCGCCGCTCAAGAAGGGCGAGTCGCTGTTCCGCCAGGGCAGTCCCTTCACCAGCGTTTTCGCGGTACGCTCCGGCAGCCTGAAGCAGGTGACCACCGAGGGCAGCGGCGAGGACCAGCTGACCAATTTCTATCTGCCCAGCGAACTGGTGGGTCTGGACGGTATCGACGAGGAGCGCTACCCCGGCACGGTCATCGCCCTGGAGACCACCACGGTGTGCGAGATCCCCTTTGACCGCCTCGACGCCCTCTCCGAGTCACTGCCCGAACTACGCGGGCAACTCTACCGCAGCATGAGCAAGGAGATGCGTGACGATCGCCGCATGATGCGTCTGCTCTCGCGCAAGACCGCCGACCAGCGCCTGGCCACCTTCTTCACCAGCCTCTCTGACCGCTTCCGCCGTCGCGGCTACTCCCCCTACAGCTTCCGACTCTCCATGTCACGAGCCGACATCGGCAACTACCTGGGCCTGGCCGTGGAGACCGTCAGCCGTATCCTGGGCCGTTTCCAGTCGCAGGGGCTGGTGGCCGTCTCGGGTCGCGAAGTGAACATACTCGACCTGGAGACGCTGATCGAGGTGGCCGAGGAAGAGGGCACGCACTAAAGCTGCAAGCCAGAGCCTGTCTGGCCTTCGGCCGAAAATGAGAAACCCCATCGTGCAAAGGCTCGATGGGGTTGCTTGTTTATTGAGCCTTGCTGCTTTTAGCTGGATTACTCATTCAGGATATCGATGCGGTCGGCCTGCATCCGTGCCTGCTTCGCCTCGAGGCCGGCGAAATCGAACAGCTCGCGGTCGGCCAGTTGGGAGGGCGCCACCTTGGTGACCGCCTTGAACATGCTCTCCAGGCGGCCGGGATGTGTCTTCTCCCACTCGGCCAGCATCTCCTTGACCACCTGGCGCTGCAAGTTGGGCTGGGAACCGCAGAGGTTGCAGGGAATGATCGGAAAGTCCATCAGCCGGGCAAACTCGGCAATATCCGCCTCCCTGCAGTAGGCCAGCGGCCGGATGACCATGTTCCTGCCATCGTCGGAAAGCAACTTGGGCGGCATCGCCTTCAAGCTGCCGCCGAAGAACATGTTGAGGAACAGTGTCTCGAGGATATCCTCGCGGTGGTGGCCCAGCGCCACCTTGGTGGCGCCGATCTCCTCGGCGAAGCCATAGAGCGAGCCCCGCCGAAGCCGCGAACAGAGGGCGCAGGTGGTCTTGCCCTCTGGCGTCTTCTCCTTGACCACCGAGTAGGTGTCACGCTCCAGAATATGGTACTCGACGCCGATGCCCTCCAGGTAGTCGGGCAACACCTGCTCCGGGAAGCCGGGCTGCTTCTGATCGAGATTCACCGCCACCAGAGAGAAGTCGACCGGGGCGTTGCGCTGCAGGTTGCGCAGAATCTCCAGCAGCGTATAGCTGTCCTTGCCCCCGGACAGACAGACCATCACCCTATCACCCTCGTGGATCATCCCGTAGTCGATGATCGCGTTGCCTACCTGGCGACGAAGGCGCTTCTGCAGCTTGTTGAACTCGCGCTTGCCTCTGGCGTCGAGACTCTCGCGTGTCGACGCGGGCTTGCCAGCGGTCAGGCCATCGGGTGCGGTGGTGTCATGGGGATCGAACATGAGGGCGTCTTGCATGGTCTCGAGCGCTGCCTGGGCGGCTGGGAATGACGGACGCTATCCTAACACCCTCGCCATGGCCAGGCGAAGCGCACCCGATCAGCAGAACCGCGACGCCAGCATGGGCCCCCGCTTCAGTCGAAGATGGATCAGGGCCGCGGTGACGGCATCGCCCAGGGCCGTATGACGTCCCATGACCGGCACGCCGAGGCGCTCGGCCACCTGCTCGAAGCGCGGCCGGACATCCACCTCCGGATGGCTGAGACGTAGCTGACGCCGATAGACCTGTGCCACATCGATGCCGGCGTTGGGCAGTTCGAAGCCAAAGAGAGGGCGGAGCTGACGGTTGAGCATCGCCAGGTCGAAGTCCAGGCACCAGCCGACCAGCGGGCGATTGCCGATGAAGTCCAGGAGTCGTGTCAGCGCTTCCTCGACACCTGCCCCATCGGCCAGGTCAATGCCACGCAGGCCGTGAATGCGGATCGAGTCGCCGGAGAGACTCGCCGGCCTCGCCAGGCGTAGATAGAGCGAATCGCTGGTCAGAACACGGTCACCACGTATCCGCACAGCCGCCACCGAGACCAGTTCGGCGCGGCGGGTATCGAGGCCGGTGGTCTCGCACTTGATCGCAATCATCTCGTCCCCGGTGTAGGGGGAAAAGAGCCAGCCATAGTCACCGTGAGCCTGTCGTCGGCGATCGGCGGCACGCCGCAGTGCCTTGAGCATCGATGAAACTCCTGTTGTTGTCGTTCCCTGACCACCTCGTGTCTCACGAATACTCGAGGTGAAAGCGGTGCGAGAGCCGCTGCTTGAAGTCCTTGACGATATGCAGCGCCTCACGAAGCAAGTCCCGCTCCAGCGAGGAGAGTTCCTGGACGACCACCCGATCGGGTTCCTCGCCACGCCCTTCCGAGTCGTCGAGGCGTTCGAGCTGCTGGCGCAGCCGTAACTCGGTGAACAGCGAGAGCGCCTCCCCCAGATCCTCGGCAAAACGCTCTTCCAGACGACCATCGGCCACCAGCGCCTCGAGCCTCTCCAGAGTGGAGGTCGCGGTGATGCGACGCTCCAGTGCCAGGGTGCGCACGCCGTGAACGATGGGAAAGATCCCCCCCTTCTTGATATCGACGCCGTGCTGCGGCTTCTTGAGCGACCCGAAAAGGGTCAAGGGCGTGGAGAAGCGCAGCGCCGTGCGCGCGAAGTAGGAGAGCAGTATCTCGTCACGGCTGCAGCGCTCGAAAAGTTCCTCGCGCAGCCGCTCGAGCAAGGCTGGGTTGCCGGCCACGGCGTGGGAATCGAGCATGATGGCCAGCCGCATCAGGCTATCGCCATCACGACTCCCCGCCCACTGCGCGATGCGACCGCGCCACTGGGTCTCGGTGCCGACCCACTCCGGGTTGGAGACCATGATATCGCCCGGGCAGGGAGGATAGCCCAGTTCAATCAACGTCTCGGTGAGGCGCTGCATCTGCTCGTGGCAATCGGGCCATTCCAGATCGTCGGCGAGTATCAGGCCGTTGTCCTGGTCGGTCTTGAGGATCTGCTCGCCACGCCCTTCACTGCCCATCACGATCAGGCAGCTATCGGCGTGGTAGCGCTCATCGATCAGAAAGCCCCAGGCCTTGTTCATGATGCGGCCATTGAGGGCCGCCAGCAGCCCCATGGCGAAACGCAGCTTGACGCCCTGGGCCATCAGGGCCTGCACCAGCTCCGGCGTCCGGCGGCTGGCGGCGGCCAGCGCCTCGAGGCTGTTGGCCTGCTCTACCTGCAGGCTGACCACGTAGCTGCGGCTGGAGAAATAGCTGAGCACGTCGGTCAACTCCACTACCCCTACCGGCGCACCATCTTCCATCACCACCACCCGCTCCACCTTGAAGCGGGTCATCTGGACCAGCACCTCGAACAGGTACTGGCCCGGCGTCGCCGTGATCAGCTCAAAGTGGGCAACCTCCCGCACCGGTCTATCCTGGGCCAGTTCCTCGAGCACCAGGGCATTGAGCAGATCGGTCTTGGTGACCATGCCCGGTCCGGCCTCGCCCTTTACCAACAGACTGTCGGCATGACTGTCGTTCAGAGTGTGGACCGCCTGGGAAATGCTGGTCGTGTCTTCGACGAGCAGCGGATCGCGCATGCATTCGCTGACCCGAGCGAGCATGAAACCGGCCATGGTCACCCCACCCTCGGCGCGGTGTTCGGTGAGCAGCCGTGTCTTCTGAGCCAAGCGCTGGCGGAAGAATTCCGAGAAGGCCGGATACGCCTCGCAGAGCTGCTTGAACAACCCCTTGGGCAACAGATAGCAGAGACTCTCCTGCTCAGCCCGGAAGCGATAGCGGCTCTTGCCGTTGAGGATACTGATGGCCCCGAAGAGGTCACCGGCGGTGTAATGGCCGATGCGTGACTGGGCGCCGGGCAGGGTCGGGTCCAACTCGGCGACCTCGCCCTTGTGGATCAGGAAAACATACTCGCCGGGCTGGCCGGCATCGAGGATGATCTCGTCACGATCGAAATAGGCCAGATCGATGCCGCTACGAACGCGCTCCCGTCCTTCCTCGTCGAGCAAGGTGAAAGGGGGCTGTGAAAGTTCTACATCGACCATGGGATTGTCCTCGTAGCGCTGCGGTCATCACACCACTGGCTTGGTTGCGCTTCGCCTCCAGAGATGATCCAAGATAGCAAAGTCGGGTTTCCGTGAATAACCTAGACAATCGTCCTATCCTGGCGACCTTAGACCATCGTCAAAGACCGTCAGGAACCAAGGGTTAACTGCTCCGTAATTTGAGGCTATACCATCGTCCTATGCGCGCTTCCTTGGCATCGAAACATTACCCACAAGACAATCTCAACTCATTGATAATAATGAGCTTTTTTAAAGGCCCTTCCATCGGTATCTTTTCATGATACGAAAGTCTGGGATTTATTTTAGGCGTTTGCTGCCCACTATTGGCGGTGAGCCATGCAGGACAATCCCGCGTCGATAGTGCACTTCGACTAGGAGCGGGCAACCTGATGACAGGCTGAACCAGCCTGTGCAGGCCAAGGCTGGCTCCGCCGACACGACTGTCCTGATGAGTAACCTCAACGCTCTGGGCAACTTCCCAATCTGAACAACTAGTGGAGAGCAACACTATGGCAGACGACAAAGCCAATGCCGCTGCTTACTGGAAGGCCAACGTACGCCTGATCTCGGGGTGCCTGATCGTCTGGGCCCTGGTCTCCTATGGCTTCGCCATCCTTCTTCGCCCGCTGCTGGCCGGCATTCCCGTTGGCGGAACGGACCTGGGGTTCTGGTTCGCCCAGCAGGGTTCGATCCTCACCTTCATCGGCATCATCTTCTTCTACGCCTGGAAGATGAACCGGCTCGATAAACAGTTCGGACTCGGGGAGTAAGCCAGCATGAGTCAGTTTGCAATCAACCTGCTGTTCGTAGGGGCCTCCTTCGCCCTCTACATCGGCATCGCGATCTGGGCCCGCGCGGGCTCGACCAAGGACTTCTACGTCGCCGGCGGTGGCGTGCATCCGATCACCAACGGCATGGCCACCGCTGCCGACTGGATGTCCGCGGCTTCCTTCATCTCCATGGCCGGCCTGCTGGCCTCCGGGGGCTACGCCAACTCCACCTTCCTGATGGGCTGGACCGGTGGCTATGTCATCCTGGCCATGCTGCTGGCACCGTACCTGCGCAAGTTCGGCAAGTTCACGGTGCCCGACTTCATCGGTGACCGCTTCTACAGCAACACCGCTCGCCTGGTCGCCGTGATCTGCCTGGTGGTCGCCTCGATCACCTACGTCATCGGCCAGATGACCGGTGCCGGCGTGGCCTTCTCCCGCTTCCTGGAAGTCTCCAACACCTGGGGCATCTGGATCGCGGCCGCCATCGTGTTCCTGTATGCAGTCTTCGGCGGCATGAAGGGCATCACCTATACCCAGGTGGCCCAGTACATCGTGCTGATCATCGCCTACACCATTCCGGCGGTGTTCATCGCGATGCAGCTGACCGGCAACCCCATTCCCATGTTCGGCATGTTCAGCACTCACTCCGAATCCGGTGTGCCGCTGCTGGTCAAGCTCAATGAAGTGCTGAACGAGCTGGGCTTCCGGGACTACACCGCCGACGTCAGCAACAAGCTCAACATGGTGCTCTTCACCCTGTCGCTGATGGTGGGTACCGCGGGCCTGCCCCACGTCATCATCCGCTTCTTCACGGTTCCCAAGGTGGCGGATGCACGCTGGTCGGCCGGCTGGGCCCTGGTGTTCATCGCGCTGCTGTACCTGACCGCACCTGCCGTGGCTTCCATGGCACGCCTGAACCTGATGACCACGGTCTATCCCGAGGCGGCCGGCCAGGTGGAAAGCTATGAAGACGCCATGACCAACCCACTGGCCTACGAGGACCGGCCGGAGTGGATCAGGACCTGGGAAGAGACCGGCCTGATCACCTACACCGACAAGAACGATGACGGGCGCATTCAGCTCTACAACGACGGCAATGAAGACTTCACCGAGACCGCTGCAGAGCGTGGCTGGGAAGGCAGCGAACTGGAGGTCAACAACGACATCCTGGTACTGGCCAACCCGGAGATCGCCAACCTTCCGGGCTGGGTCATCGGCCTGATCGCCGCGGGTGGTATCGCGGCTGCCCTGTCCACGGCGGCAGGCCTGCTGCTGGCCATCTCCTCGGCCATCAGCCATGACCTGATCAAGACCATGATCAACCCGAAGATCACGGAGAAAGGCGAGATGCTGGCGGCACGGATCTCCATGGGGGGCGCCATCCTGCTGGCGACCTACCTGGGCCTGAATCCCCCGGGCTTCGCGGCTCAGACGGTGGCCCTGGCCTTCGGTATCGCCGGCGCTTCGCTGTTCCCGGCGCTGATGATGGGCATCTTCTCCAAGCGGGTGAACAACAAGGGCGCGGTTGCCGGCATGCTGACTGGCCTGCTGCTGACCCTGCTGTACATCTTCACCTACCTGGGCTGGCTGTTCATTCCGGGCACCAACATGCTGCCCAATACGCCGGATAACTGGATCCTGGGCGTCTCGCCGCTCTCCTTCGGTGCGGTCGGTGCGATCTTCAACTTCGCCGTGGCCTTCCTCGTCTCCAACGCGACCGAGGAACCTCCGCAGGAGATCCAGGACCTGGTGGAAAGCGTGCGCTATCCCAAGGGTGCTGGTGTCGCAACCGGGCACTAAGCCATAATGGCCACCTGGCCCGGCTAGCCGGGCCAGTCAAACCACTACCGATCGGGCTTCCTCAGGGAAGCCCGATCGCTTTAAGGACGCATGATTCATGATATGGCACCTAATAGCAGCGGTCTTCGCCGGCCTTGGCGCCGCCGGAATCGGCCTGATCCTGCGGCTGGCCAGCGGCAAGCGACTGCCGCGCTGGTTTATCCCGGCATGCGGTGGCCTGGGAATGCTCGGCTACCAGATCTACACCGAATACACCTGGCTCGAGCACAAACAGCAACAGCTGCCCGAATCGACAGAAGTCATTTCCGTGGAGGAAGGCCAGATGTTCTTTCGCCCGTGGACATTCGCCTTTCCCATGACCACGGCCTTCACCGTCGTGGACCTGGACAATCTTTCAGTGAGCCAAGGAGACGACGGCCGTCTGGTCGAGTTCATCCTCTACCGCTTCGAGAAGGAATACGTGGACCAGGTGAGCCACCAGGCCTACCTGATGAACTGTGCAACCCGGGAAATGCTGCCCCTGGAAGGCGAGGCGCGAACACCCCGGACCGAAGAGATGCGCCGCGTCGAGCCCTCCAGCCAGCTCCACCGCGCTATCTGCAAGGAAGGCTGACCCTCGATCCTTCAACACTCGATCCTTCAACAACGGCTGTCCCGAGGCCGGCCATGCCCTAGAATGGGCGAATCCGGAAGGGAGTAGAGTGCATGTTCGCTGGCTGGCTGCTGATTGCCGTTTCGCTGCTGTATATCAGCGTGCTGTTCGCCATCGCCTGGCGGGGCGATCGTCATGCCCGGGAACATGGAGCAAGCCGGCGACGTCCGGTGATCTACAGCCTGGCGCTGGCCATCTACTGCACCTCCTGGACCTTCCATGGCGCCGTGGGTCAGGCGGCCACCGCGGGCTGGTCCTTCGCCAGCATCTTCGTCGGCCCCATCCTCACCCTGCTGCTGTTCTGGCCGGTGCTGGCCAAGATGATTCGCGTCGCCAAGCACCAGAACGTTACCTCCATCGCCGACTTCATCGCCTCCCGCTACGGCAAGACCCAGTCGCTGGCCGCCTTTGCCAGCCTGGTGGCGCTGATCGGCACCCTGCCCTACATCGCTCTTCAGCTGAAGGCAGTATCCACCTCCTTCAGCGTGATCACCGATGCCGGCGACATCACCCAGGCACCGCTGTTCGGCGACACGGCTTTCTACGTAGCAATGGTAATGGCGGCTTTCGCCATTCTCTTCGGCACCCGCCATACCGATGCTACCGAGCACCACGAGGGCCTGATTCACGCCGTGGCCTTCGAGTCGCTGGTCAAGCTTGTCGCCTTCCTGGCACTCGGGGCCTACGTCACCTGGGGCATGTTCGATGGCCTGGGCGACCTGCTGGGCCATGCCGAGACCCAGCTAGGCCTTCAGCGTCAACTGGCCGATCAAGATTTCGGCCAGAGTTTCTGGGCGCAGACCTTGCTGGCCATGCTGGCCATTCTCTGTCTTCCCCGCCAGTTCCACGTGGCAGTGGTGGAGAACATCCACCGTGATGATGCCACCAAGGCCCGCTGGCTCTTCCCGATCTACTTGCTGGCCTTCGCCTTCTTCGTGATCCCCATCGCGGCGGCCGGCCTGACCGTCTTCGCTGACAGCGGCATCGAGCCGGACACCTACGTGCTGGCCCTGCCCATGGCCGCAGGCAACGAATGGCTGACGCTGCTGACCTTCATCGGAGGCTTCTCGGCGGCCACCGGTATGGTCATCGTTGCTGCTGTGGCGGTGTCGATCATGATCTCAAACGAGATCGTCATCCCCGCCCTGTTCCGCTTACGCTGGTTCGATACCAAGCCGCGCGACTATGGCCGTCTGGTGCTGCGGGCGCGGCGCGTCACGATTGCCGTGATCCTGGCCATGGCCTACGGCTTCTACCAGCTGATCGGCGAGTTCAGCTCCCTGGCCAATACCGGCATGCTCTCCTTCGCCGCCGCGGCGCAGTTCGCGCCGGCACTGATCGGCGGCCTCTACTGGAAGCGTGGCAACCGCCTCGGGGTGATCGTCGGCATGAATGCCGGCTTTGCCATCTGGGCCTACAGCCTGCTGATGCCCACCCTGATCGGTGCCGGCGTACTGCCGGGGAGCTGGCTCGACGGCGGCCCGCTGAATGTTGCCTGGCTGGCCCCCACCTCCCTGTTCGGTCTCAACGTCGGCGACAGCTTCACCCATGGCGTGATGCTCTCGCTGGGCGTGAACCTGTTCTGCTATATCTTTGTCTCCCAGGTTACCGCTCAGCGAGTCGTCGAGCGCATCCAGGCCTCGCTGTTCGTCGACAGCGTCGAGACTCGCCAGACCTCGGTGAACCGCCCCTGGACCGGTGCCACTACCGTGGGCGACCTCAAGGTGCTCTGCGAGCGCTTCCTGGGCGCCGGGCAGGTGAACCGCGCCTTCGAGGATTATTCCCGGCGCACCGGCACCCCCCTGGAGGACAACACCCGGGCCTCCATCGACGTCATCCAGTTCACCGAGCGCTTCCTGGCCTCGGTACTCGGCGCCTCCTCGGCCCGGATCGTCGTCAACTCAGCCCTTCAGGGACGCGGCATCGGCATCTCGGACGTGATTTCCATCGTCGACGAGGCCTCTCAGGTGCTGGAGTTCAACCGCGCCCTGCTTCAGGCCACTATCGAGAACATCAGCCAGGGCATCAGCGTGGTCGACCAGAACCTGCGCCTGGTGGTGTGGAACCAGCGCTACCTGGAACTGTTCCGCTTCCCCGACCATCTGATCCGCGTCGGCGCCCCGATGGACAAGATCTTCCGCTACAACGCTCACAACGGCGAATACGGTCCCGGCGATCCCGAGGAGCACGTACGACTGCTGATCGACAACATCCGCGAGGGCCATCCGCATCGCTACGTGCGCTACCGCCAGGACGGCAGCGTATTGGAGGTGCAGGGCAATCCCATGCCGGGGGGCGGCTTCGTCTACACCTACCAGGACATCACCCAGCAGAAGCGCATCGAGGAAGCGCTGATCCGCTCCGAAAACAACATCCGCATCTATACCGACAACGTACCGGCGCTGATCGCCTATTTCGACAAGGAGTGCCGCTACCTCTTTACCAACCGCGCCTACGAGCAGGCCTTCGGCATCGACCGCAACGCGGTGATCGGCAAGCGCGTGGAGGAGGTGATGGACCCCCGCATGGCACGCGAGCGGACGCCATGGATCGAGCGCGCCCTGGCCGGTGAGCGGGTCAACTTCGAGGTCTCGTTACCCCTCGGCGACGAACGGCGCTACATGCTGGTCACCTATACCCCTCATTTCGGCGACAGCGGGTCGATACTGGGCTTCTTCGCCCTCTACCAGGACATCACCGAGCGACGCCTGGCCGAGATTGCTCTCAAGGAAACCAACGAGACCCTGGAAGAACGGGTGCGCGAGCGTACTCAGGCCCTCTCCGAGGCCAATGCCGCCCTGCGCCAGGAGAACCGGGTGCGCGCCGAGGCCGAACTCGCCCTGCGCCAGGCCAAGCAACTGGCCGAGGATGCCAATGCCTCCAAGACACGCTTCCTGGCCGCCGCCAGCCACGACCTCCTGCAGCCGCTCAATGCCGCGAGATTGTTCACCTCGGCCCTCGCCCAGGAGATGGCGGCGGAGGACATGAAGCGCACCATCGGCCATATCGACAACTCGCTACAGGCCGCCGAGGAGCTGCTGAGCACCCTGCTCGACATCTCGAAGCTGGATGCCGGCGCCCTCACCCCGCGACGCAGCCACTTCGCCCTGGCCGATATCATTCACCCGCTGCGTGCCGAGTTCCAAGTGATGGCCGAGGAGCGCGGCCTGGACCTGGTGGTAGTGCCGACTCGCCAGTGGGTCGACAGTGATCCCCAGATGCTGCGGCGGATCATCCAGAACTTCCTCTCCAACGCCATCCGCTACACTCAGGCAGGACGCGTACTGTTGGGTTGCCGACGCCATGGCGAACGCATCACCATCGAAGTCTGGGACTCGGGCCCGGGGATCCCCGAAGCCAAGCAGCTCGAGATCTTTCAGGAATTCCGGCGCCTTGATCAGGCCACGCGTCACAAGGAGAGCGAGAAGGGCCTGGGCCTGGGGCTCTCCATCGCCGACCGTATGGCAAGGGTGCTGGATCATCCCATCAGGGTGCGCTCGAAGGAGGGCTTCGGCACCATGTTCTCCGTCAGCGTGCCGGTGGTCGCGCCTCGCACCGCGACACAGCAGGCCGAGGAGGCCACGCCCAAACGCGCCGGCAACAAGCTCGCCGACACCCGCATTCTCTGTATCGACAACGAGTCGCTGATCCTCGAGGGCATGAAGGCGATGCTCTCGGGCTGGGGCTGCGAGGTATTCACGGCTACCACCATCGGCGGAGCCAAGTCGGTGATGCGCCACCTTGACGGCGCTCCGGACGCGATACTCGCAGACTACCATCTGGACAACGAAGTCACCGGCCTGATGGCCCTCGAGGCACTCGGCGAACGGCTGGAGGGTGCGGTGCCCGGCATCGTCATCACCGCCGATCGCACCGAGGAAGTGGCCGAGGAGGTCAAGCGCGCCGGCTATCAGCTGCTGCTCAAGCCGGTGCGCCCCGCCGCCCTGCGTGCCCTGCTAACCCGCACCCTGCAGGCCAGCCGGGCGCCAAGCGGCTAAGCTGCCAAGCTGCCAAGCTGCCAAGCTGCCAAGCTGCCAAGCTGCCAAGCTGCCAAGCTGCCAAAACAGGAAAACATTGAGACCTGGAACAAGAAACCCACCTGACGGTGGGTTTCGCGTTTCCTTGAAGCTTGCGCCTTGGCGCTCGGCGCTCGGCGCTACGACTCCACCTTCGGCGGTTCGACCTCGAGCTTCTGGGCGGCGATCACCGCCTGGGTGCGGGAGTGCACACCGAGCTTGCGCAGGATGGCGGTGACATGCGCCTTGATGGTGGCCTCGGAGACGCTCAGCTCATAGGCGATCTGCTTGTTGAGCAGTCCCTCGGTAAGCATGTTGAGCACCCGAAACTGCTGGGGCGTCAGAGAAGCGATGGCCTCGGCAAACTTCGTCTCCTCCTCGTTGGACTCGCCCATCGCCTCGGCCATCTCGGACGGCAGCCAGACCTCGCCATCGAGGATCTCGCCCACCGCCTCGGCGATCAGCGCCAGCGATGACGACTTGGGAATGAAGCCTGAAGCCCCGTAGTCGATGGCGCGGCGCACCACATGGACCTCATCGCTGCCGGAGACCACTGCGACCGGAATATCCGGCGTCTGGCCGCGGAGCTGGATCAGGCCGGAGAAGCCGTGAGCACCCGGCATGTGCAGATCCAGCAGAATCAGGTCGGCATCGGGATGGCGGGTGACCACCTCGGTGGTCGCTTCCATTGTATCGGATTCAACAATCTCGGCCTGGGGGGCGAGCTGACGCAGCGCCTGGGTCAGAGCCGCACGGAACAGCGGATGGTCATCGGCAACGATGAATTTCTGGGCAAAGGCCATGGATCTTCCTCCGGTTCCTCGAGCAGCGGACCGAGGCCGCCACGCTGGGCTCTACAAATTGTCGACTGTATGGTACCCCATGGCCAAGGCGATTCCCAAGGGCTCTCGAGTATCGTCGATGCTGCGTCTGCCATGGATGAAAAAGCCGACCCCGAGGGGTCGGCTTTTGACATGCCATGTGGCAACGCGGCAGGCGATGGTCACCTGCCATGGAGGGGGTAGTGCCCTCAGCGGTTGGCGCGATGCTCGATCAGCTCATCGACCACCGACGGATCCGCCAGGGTACTGGTATCGCCCAGGCCATCAACCTCGTTGGCGGCGATCTTGCGCAGGATGCGGCGCATGATCTTGCCCGAGCGGGTCTTGGGCAGACCCTGCGCCCACTGAATCACATCGGGCGAGGCGATGGGGCCGATGTCCTTGCGTACCCACTGGGTCAGCTCCTTCTTGAGCTCGTCACTCTCTTCGAAGCCATCCGCCAGGGTCACATAGATATAGATGCCCTGCCCCTTGATGTCGTGGGGGAAGCCGACCACGGCCGCCTCGGCCACGGCTTCGTGGGCCACCAGGGAGGATTCGATCTCGGCGGTGCCCATGCGGTGTCCGGAAACGTTGAGCACGTCATCGACACGGCCAGTAATCCAGTAGTAGCCGTCTTCGTCACGACGGCAGCCGTCACCGGTGAAATACACGCCCTTGAACGCCGAAAAATAGGTCTGAACGAAGCGATCGTGGTCGCCCCAGATGGAACGCGCCTGGCCCGGCCAGGAATCCAGGATGACCAGGTTACCTTCGGTGGCACCCTTGAGTTCGTTGCCCTCGTTATCGACCAGCGCAGGCACAACGCCGAAGAACGGCAGGGTGGCGGAACCCGGCTTGAGATCGATGGCGCCGGGCAGCGGCGCGATCATGATGCCGCCGGTCTCGGTCTGCCACCAGGTATCGACGATGGGGCACTTCCCGTTGCCGATCACCTGATGGAACCACTCCCACGCCTGAGGGTTGATAGGTTCGCCCACCGAACCGAGCACGCGCAGACTGTCGCGCTTGCTGGAATCCATGACGTCGTCGCCATGGGCCATCAGCGCGCGCACCGCGGTAGGCGCGGTATAAAGGATGTTGACATTATGCTTGTCGACGATCTCGCCCATGCGGCCATGGGTCGGATAGCTGGGCACGCCCTCGAACATCAGGGTGGTACCGCCGTTGGCCAGCGGGCCATAGACGATATAGCTGTGGCCGGTAACCCAGCCCACGTCGGCAGTGCACCAGTAGACCTCGCCGTCCTGATAGTCGAAGACATACTGGTGGGTCATGGCGGCATGCAGCAGATAGCCACCGGTGGTGTGCTTCAAGCCCTTGGGCGCCCCGGTCGAACCGGAGGTGTAGAGAATGAACAGCGGATCCTCGGCCCCCATCTCCTCGGCCGGGCAGTCGGTGGACTGCTTGGCGACGATATCGTCGTACCAGACGTCGCGCCCCTCCTTCCAGTCGATCTCACCACCGGTGCGCTTGACCACCAGCACCTTCTCGCAGACCTCGGTACCGTCGCGGGTCAGGGCGGCATCGACGTTGTCCTTGAGCGGCACCTGCTTACCGCCGCGCACGGACTCGTCGGCGGTGATGATCAGCTTGGAATTGGCCCCGATCACGCGCTGGGCCACGGCATCCGGGGAGAAGCCGCCGAACACGACCGAGTGCACGGCACCGATGCGGGCACAGGCCAGCATCGCCATAGCGGCCTCGGGAATCATCGGCATGTATAGCGTGACGACGTCACCCTTGCCGACGCCCAGCTCCTTGAGGCCGTTGGCCATCTGGCAGGTCTGCTCGTAGAGCTCGCGATAGCTGAGCGTCTTGTCATCCTTGGGATCGTCACCTTCCCAGATGATCGCCGGCTGGTCGCCGCGCGTCTCGAGATGGCGATCGAGGCAGTTGACGCTGGCATTGAGGGTACCATCCTCGAACCAGCGGATATCCACGTTGTGCGAGTCGAAGGAGGTATGCTTGATCTTGGTCGGCGCCTTCATCCAGTCGAGGCGCTTGGCCTGCTCTCCCCAGAAACCCTTGGGGTCATCAACCGACTGCTGATACATGGCCTCATAGGTGGCCTTGTCGGCGTGGGCCTTGGCGGCAAACTCTTCGCTTACGGGATGGACTTTCTGGTGTTCGGTCATGGATATGCCTCTGTCCAGGGGTGGGGACACCCTCCAGGTGGATGTTGCCGACCACGTTGCTCTTGGACGTGCCGGCCCCATAAAGTCAAATAACAGCATATACGTCAGGACGCAGCCTTCCCTTTAGACATTGGTAGCAACATTTTTTCTAGAATTCACAATGACTTACAGGGGGATTCAGGAAGAGGAACAGCCGAGATAGACCAAGGTCTGAGCACAGTGCCGGCACCGGTACCCTTGTCCCCGCCGTGCCAGGACATGCCGCCGGGCAGAAAAACCGTGTTCTCGGCAACCACAGCGATAGCGATAAGGTGTGGGACTGGCACGCTGGGTATCGAAACGATGAGTAGTCCGGGGCTCCACGCCGAAAAGACGACGCATCACGGTCTGCCATTCGTGGCCGTGGGGCCGCGCCCGACGGCCGTCCTCCAGATGATGCACCAGCCAGTGGGCCATCTCATGAGGCACCACCTCGACCAGGAAGGCGAGGCGATTCTCCTCCAGAAGCAACGGATTGAAGCGCAGGCCGCCGCGTCCGAAGTGCGCCTGGCCGGCGCACTTGCCGCGCAGGTCCAGCCATACCGCCGGACGCGGCAGCCCCGGGTGCAACTCGCGACATAGCCGGTAAGCCGATTCGACCCGTTCGATGAGGGAACGGTGAAGGGCCGGCCGGTCGAGGGCCTCGAGCCAGGCGGCGTCGGGAGCGGGAAGCGCGGGTATCGTCATGGGATGATAGAATGGCGCCTTCGCGTCGAGGCGTAAAGCCTTCCCCACTGCCCACGTTTTCCCTGCGAGAGCTGTCATGTCCGATGCCGAAGCGCCCATCCCGCAGCCGCTCCTCGAGGACGAGGAGCTCGACCTGCTTGACGACTTCCTTGATTCCGAACGGGTCGATGCCGATGCCCTGGACCTGATCGGCGCCCACGGCTTCCTCATGGCCCTGGCCGTGGCCCCGCGCGACCTGCCGGCGGCGGCCTGGGTCGCCGAACTGTTCCATGGCGAACCGGCCTTCGCGGACGACGCCGAGCGCGAGATGATCCTGGGGTTATTCGAGCGTCTCCGGACCAACGCCATCGAGGCGCTGGAAGCGGGTGGACTACCGGAGCTGCCCTTCGAGCTCAAACTGGACGACAGCGCCCCCGAGGAGACGCCAATCGGCGACTGGTGCGCCGGCTTCATGGAAGGGGTCTTCCTCGATGAAGCCGCCTGGTTCACCGATGACGAAGAGGCCGCCGCTACCCTGCTGCTGCCCTTCATGCTGCTTTCCGGGCTATTCGATGACGAGCCCGACATGGCGGAGCTGGCCGGCGATACGACACGACTCCGGGGCCTCGTCACCCAGCTGCCGGAGCTGGTGCTGGACCTCTACCTGCACTATCGCGTCCCCCCGGAAACGCCAAAGCCCAAGCCACGCCGCAAGCAGCCTGCCGGGCGCGGCAAGGGCCGGCGATAGGCGGTCAAGCGGCCAAGCGGCCAAGCGGCCAAGCGGCCAAGCGAGGCGAGTCACAAGGAGATAAGGGATCAAGGCTGATCCATCCTTGCAGCTCGTAGCTCGTAGCTCGTAGCTCGTAGCTCGTAGCTCGTAGCTCGTAGCTACCTTAACCTCGTGAGCATCCCGTCCAGGATCCCGTAGAGCCACTCGCGCAGGCGCTGCAAGCGTGGCCGCCTTGACCAGGCCTCGGAGTCGATCTCTCGACTCGACGCGAAGTTACGCTCGAAGAGCCCGGCGACCTCGGTGGCGAAGCGGCGGTCTTCCACCTCCTGATTGGCTTCCAGGTTCCACTGCAGGCTCCAGTGGTCGAAGTTGCAAGAGCCAAGACTGACCCAGTCATCGGCCAACGAAAACTTGGCATGAATGAAGGTGGGCTGAAACTCGAAGATGCGCACCCCCGCCCGCAGCAGACGGCCATAGAAGCGCTGGCCGGCATAGCGCACACCGGGATGGTCATGGACCTCACCGGGAAGCAGCAAGCGCACATCAACCCCGCGCCGAGCTGCCCGGGCCAGGCGCCTGCGCAGGGTAAAGGTGGGCACGAAGTAGGGCGTACAGAGCCACAGACGCTGCGAGGCCGTCGCAACCCGGTGATGCAGCGAGTGGCGGATCGCCTGATAGCGATAGCCCTGCCCCCAGACCACCCGACCCCGCATGCCGCGGTAGCCCTTGCGATGGCGAGCGGCAAGCTCCAGGCCTCGCACCAGCGAAGCCCTGCCAGGCCCGCGACTCATGGGGGAATCCCAGAGCCGGCTAAACAGCCGGACCCAGTCGGCCACCACCGGCCCCTCGATGCGCATCGCCACCTCATACCAGGCATCCAGGAACTCGTCCACAGCCCCGAAGCCTCCGGTGAAGGCCTCTTCACCGTCGACCACCACCAGCTTGCGGTGGTCCCGGGTCAGGTTTCGCACCAGCGACTGCATCCCCAGTGGATTGAAGAAGCGCAGCGCCACTCCCCCTTCCTCGAGACGCTGGCGATCGGCGCTGGCCAGCCCCATGGCTCCGTAGCCGTCGAGCAGCAGCAGTACCGACACCCCTCGCTCGACAGCACGCAACAGCGACCCGATCATTGCCGTGGCCAGCCGGCCGGATTCCATCAGATAGAGCTCGATAAGCACGGAGTGGCGCGCCCGATCGACGGCCTCGAACATCGCGGGCAGGAAGAGGGCCGCCTCGGGAAGCAGTTCGAAGTGATTGCCGTCTCGCCACATGCCGTGCATGGCACCGTCCCTGTCACATACCG
>JBNJKT010000013.1:0-129187 GCA_051751285.1 Pseudomonadota bacterium
GCTGGAACGAACTCTTGGACAGGCCCATCTTTTCACAGAACACCCGCTGGGACTGACCGCTGCGGGACTGCCCGTCAATCCAGGCCTGCCATTGCTCGGCGGGATAGCGTGTGTGGCGCTGCGTCGGCATGAGTGCTGAATCTCCGTCGGTGACGGGATCAGTATAGAGAGTCAGGCCACTTCGAGAAATGACGCTCCGGAATGGCCGTTACGCATGAACGTCGCTTGCGGCGCTGAGGCGCTCGGTGACAGTGTGTTCCACTACGGCCTGCTGAGTTGCGTTAGACTGTTTCATGACCTGCCTCCCTCAATAGTGGCTCTGTGTTTGGTGACCCTACTCAACGTAACCCACGACGTTGAGGAGGGGCAGGTCAATCCATCATGTCTAGTTCGTTGTCAGGAGCCGTTACAGCAAGCCATGAGCGAATATCAGTATTACGAATTTCTGGCCGTGGATCGGCCCTTGAGTGCGGATGATCAACAGGCGCTGCGGTCGATTTCCAGCCGTGCGCGCATCACATCCACCAGCTTCACCAATCACTATCAGTGGGGAAACCTCAAGGCCGACCCCACCCGGCTGCTGCTACGTTTTTTCGACCTGCATGTCTACGTGGCGATGTGGGGGGCCAAGAGGCTGTTGATTCGGTTACCCGACGCCGCACTCAATCCGGCAGATTTTGACGCCTTCCAGCTAAATGAGTGCGAGCTGCTGGAGATTCGCCAGACCCCGGAGGGCTGGTTGATCGACATTGATGCCGAAGGTGACGAAGAGGCCGCTTGGGACGAGTTTGACGATGGAAGCGGCTGGATGGGGGCGCTAGCGGGGCTGCGTCATGATCTGCTCTCCGGTGATCTGCGTCTTTTCTACCTGTGTTGGCTGTGGTCCGTGCAGGCGGGTTATATCCACGAAGAGACTCTTGAACCGCTGCCGGGCATCGGCCCCATGACCCCCAGCCAGCAGGCGCTCGCCGAGTTCATGGCACTCGATCCCATGCTGGTGGAGGCCGCCGCAGAGTCCGGCGAGAAGGCGCCTGCCGGCAGTGTGGTCGAGGGCTTTCTCGCACTCCTTCCCCTTCAGGAGAAGGATGCACTGCTGAGGCGCCTGCTGGAAGGCGACGGCAGTGTGACCGCTGAGCTGCAGCGCCGCTTTCGCCAGCATGGTCAGGCGCATCAATCCCCTCGTCGCAGTGTGGCTGAATTGAAGATACAGGCCAACGCCTCTCACGAGCGACATCGCCAGGACTATCTGGCAGAGAAGGCTCGCCGGGAAGCAGAGCAGGCGGTGGCAGAGGAAAAGCAGCGTCAGGAGCGAGTGGCCCAAGTGGCCAGGCTGGGCGAGCGAGCCTGGCAGGAAGCGTTGAGCCAGATTGGTCGTCGTCAGCCCAAGGGCTACGAGGTGGCCGCCGAGTTGCTTGCAGACCTCCGTGAGCTGGCGGTTGAACGCGGCGAGCAGGTCGCCTTCGAGGAGCGCCTGGACAGGATTGTGGCCGAGCATCGTCGTAAGGGGCGTTTCCTTGAACAGCTGCAGCGCTCCGGGCTGTTGCCGTGAGTTCTGAGAAGCCTGTCTCTCGTATGCCGGTAGCGTCTTCAGCCTGATAGTTGCACTGGCTGATGATGTGCTCGCAGTCGTGTCCCGTGGTCTGTCTGTGGGGCGGGCGCCGAGGGATGATCAGCTTGCCAATACTCTACGTTGCGCTGAAACATGAAGGGATCGACCTGGCGATTCGTGTCGAACCTACCGTTGGAGCCGCTGCTGGAGGTTTCTCCGAATGATATTTACCTGCGTCGGGTGGTCTATCTGTACGAGGCCTTCGTGGGGAAGCGACTGATCGAATCTGTCATACGTGACCGTGTTGCTGCTCGATCCTAAGCGCTATGTGACGGGCCCGGGCGGCGCATCCAGATCACCCTCGAACGGTCAACGATATACATGAATTGGGGGGCCATCAGGAAAGGAGGTCCGGATGTTGTGTTTCTTCGCCTATCTGATATCCCATAGCTCGGTAACCACGGCGACGTTTATTCCACATCCGCAGTAGGGCCGGGTGGCCAGCATCCACGTAATCAATGATACGGACGTTCTCCTTGTCGCTATGCTCGCGGTGCAGCCGGCCGGCGTATTGTTGCAGGGTGCCTTTCCATGCGATCGGCATGGCAAGTACCAAGGTATCAAGGGGGGGATAGTCAAAACCCTCACCGACCAGTTTGCCTGTGGCTAACAGAATGCGAGGTTGATTGTGGGCGAGTGCGTCGAGCTGAGCCATCAGCTCAACACGCTGTTTCTGTGACATGCGGCCATGGAGCACGAAGAGGGGTAGGGCCTTCCCAGACATGGCCTCCTGAATAGCCTTGAGGTGATCAGTGCGCTCTGTCAGGACCAGTATCTTCCGTCCTGCTTCATAGGCATCGGCGATGTCGTTGGCGATCGTTTCTGTTCGCTCATCATCCTTGGCCAGATGGCGAAAAATAGCCTGAATGCCGTCCTCAGAGGGAATTTCAACTCTTATTCTCAGCCAGCGTGGCATTATCGAAAGGTCTTTTGGCGCGTTGGCGGGTAGGGCTGCGGTATGACGGATTAGGCCGCATTGCATGTAGATAATAGGCTGCTGGCCGTCACGACGTATGGGTGTAGCGGTCAACCCAAGGACAAACCGGGCCTTGACCTGCTTGAGAATGGCATCGAAGGATACCGCGCCGACATGGTGGCATTCATCGACGATGACGTGACCGTAATTTTCGACCAAGGAGGCGATCTCGCCTTGTCGAGACAACGACTGTATCACTGCAATGTCGATCTTGCCGGTGGGCTGGGACTTGCCACCACCGATCACGCCAACCTCAGCGGAGAGAAAGAACTGAAGGCGCTCCTGCCACTGGCGGAGTAAATCTCGGCGATGGACCAGTATCAGGGTGTTGGTGCCACGCCGAGCAATCATGGCTGCGGCCGTGACCGTCTTCCCGAAGGCGGTGGGCGCACACAGGATACCGGTGTCATGTCGCAACATCTCATTTGCAGCGGCTTCCTGGTCGGTACGCAGCTTGCCCGTGAAACGAGTGTCCAGCGGGGTTCCATGCTGGCGCTCATCCCGAAACTCAATATTCTGCTCTTGCAGCAGGGCCTGAATGGCGTCGAGGCAGCCGCGAGGTAGAGCGATGTGTAAGGGATAGTTCTCTGCACAGCCGATGACGCGGGGTTTATTCCATACGGATAGCCGTAGCGCCTGAGCCTTATAGAACTCCGGGTTCTGGAAGGCCGCCAGTCGGATCAGGTGATTGGTAAATGTTTGGGGTAGTTCAGATTTCTCGAAGTAGATCAGGTTGGCCAGTGTGACAGTCAGCGATGAGGGCATCTGACCGGCATGAGGCTGCTTCGGGAAACTGGGGGATCGCCGCCATGGTGTGGCCAGATCCTCCTCGCCGATGAAGGTGACATCTAGTGGATGCGCTTCCCCGAGAGCACTCAGGATGGTGGGCTCGATATCATGGGGCGCCATCGTAGAGACCGCAGCCAGGAAGGCCCACTGGTCGGAATAGGGTCGTAGATCGTCATCGACGAATATGCTGCCACCATTCCGTCGAGGGTGTTTCTGCAGGGGTAAAGCGATCAAGTTGCCGAACCCGCCCTTAGGCATCGTGTCCTGGTTGGGGAAGAGGCGGTCATAGGAGGTCAGCTTGAGCTGGCGGGTACGGGCGCAGGTGTGGCTGATCAATGCGGTTCCCAGGCGACGGGCCTCACGAGCGGGGACCTTGTCGGAAAAGAAGACCCAAGCATGAGCCCCCTTGGTGGACCGCGAGATCTCCAGAGTCACTGGCACTTCGAGCTCGTGACATGTTTGTGCGAATGCTTGGACGTCGCTTCGCCATTCTGCCTCATCAAAGTCCACGGCGAGCAGGTAGCATCCATCATCTTCCAGCAGCGGATAGAGACCGATGGTGTGCCTGCCGGCCAGGTGGTCGTAGATGACGGCATCCGATAGCGGCAGCAGTTGTCGGTGCTGGCATTCCTTGCACTTGATTCGGGGTTTTTGGCAGATCCCGGGACGCCACTCATTAGCACAGGCGGGTGAGTAGCCGGACTTGCCGGTTGTGCTGCTTTCCCATCGCAGGGGGTAGACATCGGTGCGGCCCCGAAACAGTCGCTGGAACAAAGCGACCTTGTCAGCAGGGGAGAGCCGGGAAGTGGTCATCGCGGGTGGTGGATGAAGCGAAGGCGGCCGCTCGGTGACTGAACGCCAGTCGATGCCGTGCGCTTCCAACAAGGTTATCAAGCGTTCGTTTTCAGCTTGCAACGCTACGAGTGAGTCATGCACTGTCATCACTCTGTGCTCATCACCTACCGTTGGCTTTTACTCAGCGAGCGAAATTGATGTGACCCCCTGGTATTCACCGGGTAGCCCTGGAAAAGAAGATGGCGGTTAGTATCCTACTGATCAAATCAGAGAGTTCCCAGCAGAACCTGATTCAGGAGGACCAACCGCCATGGGTGAAACCCTAACGACCTGGTCGCCGTCCTGCAACGGCTCCGTCAACGTGCAGCTCAGCGGCGATGCCACCACCCGTGACGCCGGTGCCTTGCTGTTGCGTGAAGCGCTCAATCGCAGCGGTGTCATCGAAGTCATGGAAGATCACCTCGTCGATCCCCGTGATCCGCTACGGGTCTGTCATTCGCTGGCCAGCCAGCTGCGAGCCATCGTGCTACAGCGGGCCATGGGCTAGTACGACCTTAACGACACCGGCACGCTCCAGCAGGATCCGTTGTGGCAGCTGGTGTGCAGCGATGCTCGGGGGCTGACGCCCTTGGGCCAGGCGCGCCCCTCCCAAGCGACCCTGTCGCGCCTGCTCGGCTGTCTGGGGACGGATGACAACATCGATATCGTGCACGAGGGGCTGCTGCGGTTGGCCATCTGGCGGTACCGCTCGCTATCGTCGGCCCACCGGCCACGTCAGGTAACCCTGGATATCGACGGCCTGCCCATCGAGGTCTTTGGCCACCAGGGCGGCTCCGCCTACAACGGGCAAGCCAAGGCACGCATCACCTCGCCGCTGATCGCGTCACTGGCCGAAAGTGGTGACAGGGTCGGCGGGCTATAGGCTGTTGCGCGAGAGGAATGCCGGAACGGCGGAAGACGCCTATACCTGGATTCCCCATCTGGTGCAGCGCCTATCGGAAGGCATGAACCTGGACGTGTCGCAGATACGGGTGCGCCTGGATGCCGGTTTCAACGATGGCGAAACGCTGCGTGCGATGGATTCCCGCGATATTGCCTATCTGGGCCGATTGCAGAGCAGCTCGGTGCTGCAAGCCAAGGCGGAGCCTTACCTCGTTCGGCCACCCGGGCGGCCACCGACGACGCCCTGCGAGGGGTGCCATGACCTGGAATACCAGGCGGAAAGCTGGGAGTCACCGCGCCGTGTGGTGCTCGTCGTCCAGGAAAAGCCGGAGGACCTGCTGTTCCATGCCTTCTTTCTGGTCACCAACCTCAACTATCCGCCAGAGGCGGTGTTGACGATCTACCGCAAGCGCGGCAAGGCCGAGGCCCACATGGGCGAGCTGAAGTCGGCGCTCAATGTCCATCTCTCGTCGACGGACCGTGGCGGCTCCATAGTGCAGCAGGTCATGGCACGCCATCAGGCCAACCTGTTGCTGAGTCTCTGCGCCTACCAGATGCTGCACGGGTTGCGCTGCCTGGTCGAGACGCAGACGTGCCAGGGCTGGAGCCTGATACGACTACGGGAGCAGCTACTCAAGGTGGCGGCAACCCAGATCAGGCTGCGGCTGGGCGCCGCTGCGAACCGATGGTGGTCCTCGACGCTGAAGGCGCTACCTCGGTTGTCCGCCTTGTCGTAGCTCCCCCCGTCAGCACGATCCATCACCTCAATCGGCATCTCGCCGAGAGGCGCCTATGGGCAACTGCCCACGATTCATAGCTGAGAGCAATAAAACGTCGATATAATAAGAGTCAAAGGCTATCAATGACTTGTTGCTTGCTGGCGAGATGCCGGAATGGCTGGCTGAGCGTCGATGAGATGCCCGAAATCCCGCTCAGCACAGGGCCTGATGAAAAAGGCGGGGTCAATCGTTCCCCGTCCATGCGATCGGCGACCAGAACATCGAAGTCGCGGAAATCCTCGACCGGGATCTCTACCACGTAATCGTTCAGGGCACGGGCCTCGACCTGCTGGCCTCCTGCCTCGACGTGGTCCAGCAGGTCGCTCATCAGGAAGCCCTCGAAGCGATTAACCCCGTCGGTCACTACCGTCGAGGTATTCAGGGTCTGCCGGGGCAGGTCGTGGAGCATGGTGCGGTCGAAGTGGGCCTCTCCTTCAACATTGGTCTTGCCGATCTCGCCGCTCACCCGCAACAGCACGCTTCCCTCGGGAGTAGGCAGTATCCCGGAAACGGCCTGAAGGGCCGACATCGGCATGGCGGCGGTGAGGCACAGGCAAGTCAGGCAACGCTTCTTCATGGCAGGCTCCTTGGCGCTCTTGACGGCAAGGGGGGCTGCCAGGACAGGTAAGTACCTGGCCATCATCCCGCCACTCGAGTTCGTTTTCCCCCTTCAAACGAACGGGGCCACGGCAAGGCAGTGTTCCTAGGCTGGTGAATAACAAAAAAGGTTGATGGATAAAGCGAGGTGAAAGTGACGGTGAGATTAATCGTCTGTCTGGTGGCCCTGCTCCTGGCCGGCAGTGCGTCGGCCGACGAACTCAAGATCGATTATGGCGGCGTCTCGGTAAACGAACGGTTTCGCCTTGCGCTGGATGACGGTTGATTGGAATACGCAAGGCGGTGATGCCGATGGTCTGAATGTTCATAAAAACCAATAAACTGGCTATTTCAATCGACAACATTCATAACGAAAGGCTGGATGCGACTCGCGATTGCGTCAGCAAAATATGGAGGAATCATACATGCGACAGCAGATCAATAACCTTGCAATGGGTAGCATCTTGGCACTCTCCGCCAGCGTGGCGCTGGCGGAGACAGTCGATGTGCAAGTCGAAAGGTTGATGATCGCCCAACCCGCCACGCCTACCGATGCCGATCACAAGCATATGACGTTCGATCTATGGATTTCATTGCCCGGCATTGCCAGCCTTGGAGATGAAGCCAGGGTTGTATCGCTCACAGATGATCAGGGAAATGACCTGCTGGAAATAGAGGGGTCACCACAAGCGCTATTCGGTTTCGATCCTGCCGACAACGGTTTTTTGATGCAGCACCAGGTTGAATCCAATCTTGAAGAAGGATGGCTGCGAGTTCCGGTATTTTCCCCGGACGTGCCTCATCGTCAGGCGTCCTCGATCCGCATGGAACTGGAACTGGATCTTCTCCTCGCCAGTGATGACGTTCGCCGGGTGCGGGTTGAGAACGTCGACTTCACTGATGTCCCTGGCTGGGGAGTCGATCTCGATGTGGATGGCCACACCATGACGTGTCGCGATGACCGCCGAGAGCGACCAGAGGACCAGCCGCTCGAGCTCTCCTGTTTCCTGCGGGGAGACTCCTTGCTTGGCATCACTGTCCCTGACCAGGACGAAACGCCCGAGCCTTCTCACCCCGAGGCCAACCTGGTAGTGGTCGGAGATCGCAGCGATGTCACGCTCGAGGTGACGTTACCCGTGACACTTTCGTTTCAACAGGACGTACAACTGGAGTTCGGACTAGGCCTGGGAAGTTGAAAGCTGGAAGTTGGATGCGAGATGGAAAGCGTGATCAACGACGTTATCGGAGGAGAAGGTGTCGCATCGCAAGTCCTATGAAACACGGCCCCTTGCGGGAAGCTGGCGGGTAGCATTGGTCCTCGCCTTGATGGCGAGTGGACTGCTTGGCATCGCCATGGCCGATGGCAGGTCGGACTGGACGGGCGCCGAGTTGCAGCATGAGATCGAGGTCGAGGGGGAGAGCGTGGAGCAACTCGCACTCTCACCGGACGGCAGGCGCATGGCCATTGCCACAAGCGGTAGCCTGGAGGTCCGCGAGGTGCCCTTCGGTGAGCCGCGTCATCGACTGGAGGGGCATCGCTCGCCTGAGGTGGACCGGCCGTTGCCGATCACGGGCCTGGCTTTCAGCCCCGACGGCGAGATGTTGGCCAGCACCAGCTGGAACCCTGGGGTGGCGGCGGATGCCTCGCTCAAGCTCTGGGACCCGGCGACGGGCCGTCTGATTCAGGCACTGGCTGGCGGCCAGGGCTGTCGCGAGGTCGCCTTCTCCGAAGATGGTGGCAGCGTCTGGGCGGCCTGCGGAAGCGATGTACAGCGCTATCTGCTGGAGA
Source organism: Pseudomonadota bacterium (assembly GCA_051751285.1). Lineage (GTDB taxonomy): Bacteria > Pseudomonadota > Gammaproteobacteria > Pseudomonadales > Halomonadaceae > Halomonas. The sequence continues at coordinate 8,277 of JBNJKT010000013.1, forward strand.
CGGGCCGAGTCGTCGAGCGGGCCGAGGACTTGCCTGCGGAGCTGTTGCACGGGCACGATGCCGAGGCCGCCTCGGATGCCCTGCCCATGCCACGGCAGGGCCCTGCCCAGGCGTTGGCCTTGAGCGCGGATGGCACCCAGCTAGCCTGGGCGGGTAACCCCCCGACCTTTCCCCGCGCGCTGGTGCGTCTGTGGCGGGCCGACAAAAGGGCCTCTGAGGTAGAGGCCCTGAGCGACTACCAACGTCTCGAACTTCCCAAGGTGAGCGCTACCCAGGATCCCGTTGCGCAGGCTCGTGAGCACTATGGACTCAGGGAGCTCAATCCGGTGACGTCGGAAACGGTGAGCCAGCGAATGCTCGATTCGGGAAGTATCGAGGTCAACCTCAGGCTGGACAACCTCAGGGATGATGCCGTCCATGCCCTTCGCTATCGGCTGCACTTCATGCTGGGAAGTGATGGTCGCTGGATCCTCGACCAGGCAGGGCGGCAGCAGCAGTGTCGGCGCGGACCCACCGGGCCCGACAAATGGACCCTTCAGCTCTGCCACTGATCCGCGGCAGGCTCGAGGTCAAGCGGCAGGATGCCCCAGCCCCCTGCAAACGAACGGGATCATGCCGCCACAGGACGGCTAACCTTGCAGGGTGAACCGGAAGTATCTGAAACGGATAGAAAAGACGACCCAGCAGGGGGCATCCATGTGGGATTTCAAGATCGGCCAGGCCCTGGGTCTGATGCTCAAGACATTGCCATTCATCCTCTTTCGCCTTGCCGTCTACTTCGGTGTGGCGCTGGCCTATGTGCTGATGACGGGGGCCGGCGCTAGCGTGGGCTGGGGTATCGGTGGCCTGGGTGACGAGGGATTTCGCGCCGCCAGCACCTTCTGGGGCGGCGCCATCGGGTTCGGTATCGTGGGCGCGGTGATGTATGTATTGCGCGAGTACCTGCTCTACGTCGTCAAGGCAGGGCATATCGCTGTACTGGTAGAATTGCTCGACGGCCAGACGCTGCCCGAGGGGCGCGGTCAGATCGACCATGCGCAGACGGTGGTTCGGGAGCGTTTCGGCCAGGCCAGCCTGCTGTTTGGTATCGATCAGCTGATCAAGGGGTGCTGCGCACCATCACCGGCCTCATGCGCGGGATCTTCGGCTTGCTGCCGATACCCGGCGCGCGGCAGTTCATTCGCCTTCTCGAGGCATTCCTCAAGATCGCCGTCGGGTTCATCGACGAGGTGATCCTGGCCCACTGCATCAAGACGCGCTCCGACAACGCCTGGGCCTCCTCCCGTGATGCCCTCGTGCTCTACGGCCAGAACGCCAAGCCCATGCTCAAGAATGCCGCCTGGCTGGCGCTGATCGTCTACGGCCTCTCGTTGCTGGTATTTCTGATCATGCTGGCCCCGGCAGCCCTGGTGGCCTACCTGATTCCCGGTGGCTGGTCCGCCACCGGCGTGATTGTGGCGTTGCTCTTCGCCTGGAGCGTCAAGGTGGCACTGCTGGAACCCTTCGCTATTACCTGCATGATGCAGGCCTATTTCAAGACTATCGAGGGGCAGCAGCCCGACCCCGAATGGGAAGCCAAGCTCGATGGCATGTCGAAGAAGTTTCGCAAGCTGAAGCAGCGGGCGGCCGGACCGGCCGGGGGTGCCTCCCCCGACGAATCCCCCGCCTCGCCAGCCGGCTCGCGAGGCTGACAGCCTTCCTCCCGCACCCTTGTCGGGATCTTGCCGTAATAAAACCAAAACCAAGAAGGAGCACGAGATGAAGCGTGGCATGGGATTGTTGAGTTCGGGAGCACTGGTCGCCGCAATGGGGCTCGTCGCTGCGCCGGTCCAGGCCGATGAGGTCCTGGAGCAGATCGAGCTGGGTCTGGAGCTCTACCAGGAAGCAGAGTATGGCGCAGCCATTACCGAGCTCGAGTTCGCCATCAACGATATTCGCGAACTGATGTCGGGGCGTATCGCCGAGACGTTTCCCGAGGCGCCCGAGGGCTGGAGCGCGGCTTCGGTAGAGTCCAGCGTCAGCGGAGGGGCGGCGATGTTCGGCGGCGGCGGCGGCAGCATGCTGGAGCGCGAATATCGTCAGGAGTCGGGAAATGGCAGGTTGACCGCGAAGCTGATGATCGACAACCCCATGGTTCAGGCGATGTCGGCGATGTTCAGCAATCCGGCGATGATCGCGGCCCAGCCCAACATGGAGCGTATCCGCATCGGGCGTGACTCTGCGCTGCTCAAGTGGGAAGCCGAGCTTGGCAACGCCGAAGTCTCCTTCCTGATGGATGGCCGCATCCTGATGCAGGTCAACGGCCAGGGGCTGGAGTCACAGGAGCCGGCCGTGGCACTGCTCGAGGACTGGGACCTGGAGGCTGTGCGCGAGCAGGCAGCTCGCTAAAAGGCGCTGCCTTGCTGGAGCCTGATACGACTACGGGAGCAGGTACTCAAGGTGGCGGCAACGATTACGGTGCACGCTCGCCAGATCAGGCTGCGGCTGGGCGCCGCTGCGAACCGATGGTGGTCCTCGACGCTGAAGGCGCTACCTCGATTGTCCGCCTTGTCGTAGCTCCCCCACCCGTCAGCACGATCCATCACCTCAATCGGCATCTCGCCGAGAGGCGCCGATGGGCAACTGACCACCATTCATAGCTGAGAGCAATAAAACGTCAAGATAATAAGAGTCAAAGGCTATCAATGACTTGTTGCTTGCTGGCGAGATGCCGGAATGGTCGCTTACCTATAGGCGGCCAGCGTCTCCTTGAGGTGGTTGGCCACACCGAAGTAGTCCACCACGATGCCGTGGGTCTTGCCGTGGCCAGTGCGGTTGACCCGCGCAATCGCCTGCAGCAGCTCCGCCTCGCATAGCGAGCGGTCCAGGTACATCACCCCCTCGATGGGGGCGTCGAAACCGGTGAGCAGCATGCTCTTGACGATCAGGAAGGCTAGGGGATCGTGCTTGGCGGGGTCCTTGGGGGTTGCCCCATCCAGTGGCGGCAGCCAGTGGCGGCAGCGGCTTCTTGAAGCGCTTGATGTGGTTCTCGACGGCGGCTCGATCGCTCCACCACATCCGCGGACCGCATGCCCCACGCTACCTGGCCGAGTTCGAGTATCGGGTCAATCGGCGCTATGACCTCAAGGCCATGATCCCGGGCTTTCTGACGGTGGCGGCGAGAACGTCGCCGATGCCGAACCGGTTCCTGAAGATGGCTGAGCCTTATGCGTAATTGTCGGGTCCCGGGTAATCATGCCTGCCCATTTCTGCTTCGTTAATATCAGCACCCCTTGTAGAGCCCTTCATGCGCCAGCATGGCGAGGTGCTTATCTCGATACGAGTGCTTCATTTCTCTCCAACGATCCCGCCATCAATCCCATGCCCGGCATCAACACCTGGGCATCGAACGCCTCAATCTGCTCAAGCGTTATCCCCGCCTCCAGCGCATCCAGATAATCACAATACCATTGCATCATCACCTGTCGTGGCTTGAGCCACGTTGCCTGGTTGTAAACGCCCTCGACGCCTGGCAAGGCATGGGAGAGCTGCATTTCCGTCCAGTCGCGCGGCCAGCCATGCTCGGACAGCAGGGTCTTGGCGGTATGACGTGCCCCGTGCCCGGTCATGCGCCCCTTGTAGCCAGCGAGGTCGATGCAGCTATTGATGGCACTCGGCGATACCACCGGGGTCTCCCCGTGGCCGGGGAAAACGTGCCCTTCGCGCCCGGCCATTGGCTTGAGATAGCGAAGATCGGTCACTATCTGCCGGGTCAGTGGCATGACATGGTCGCGTCGTGCCTTCATGCGCTCCTTGGATATGCGCCATAGCCCGGCATCAAGGTCCAGCTCATCCCAGTGCATCCAGCGCACCATGGACGGGCGCGAGGCGGTGCGAACGACCAACCAGGCGGCTGTCTTCACAATGGGGCCGCTGCCTACGCGGCGCAGGGCGCGTAGGAAACCGGGTAGTTCGGCCTCTCGAAGATGCGGGTGCGGGATGGCCTGGGGTGCGCGACGGGCCACTACCGCCAGCTCGTCGGCCGGGTTGTGGTCGCAGCGGCCATGGGCGATGGCGTAGCGGAAGATGCCACGCATCCAGACGCGCGCCTTGCTGGCCCATGACAGGGCGTTCCGCTCCTCTATACGTTGTTGTACCCTTACGCAGTCTGCGCGCGTGACCTTGGAAATCGGTATCTCGCCCAGCAGGGGCAGGGCGTCGTTATCGAGCCAGCTGCGCATGAGGCGCAACGTAGTCTTGGTCAGGCCTTCGCGCTGCTTGTGACGGAACCACTCCTCAGCCGTGACCGACCACGACATCATGCGCTCGTTGGTCTGTTCGGCCTTCTCGGCTCGGCGTTGCGCCAGCGGATCGTTGCCGTTGGCTACCTGCTCGGCGACTTCCTGGGCGCGCCTGCGCGCGAGCTTGACTGAGACGTCGGGGTAACCCCCAACACCCATCCAGGCCCAGCGTCCCGAGGTCGGCTTCTTGTAGCGGACCTCCCAGCGTTTTCGCCCTGACGGCGAGACGACGAGGTACAATCTATCGAGCCCGTAAGCCTCCCGGTATTCCTTGGATTCCGGTTCTAGGCTGGCGATCACGGTATCGGCCAGCGGCCGACGCTTGATGGCAGTTCGTTTCATGGCTCTGTGTGCTGGCGTGGTTCTCCTGGAAACCTATACCATACACGAAACCATGCTTGTCACCATACACAGGACCATACAAGAACGACTGACATGGAGTGAAAGCCAGTGATTGCTTATGAAATGTTAAATCGTTCAAAATCAAACTGTTAAGCACTGAATTGACGTAGTGTGATCCCTATTGAAAGCCTTTTCTGGTTCCCTGGTATGGATCACCACTGCGCACAAGGAACCCTTCATGCCCATCGTGACCCTGCCCGACGGCAGTCAGAGATCCTTCGACGCCCCCCTCACCGTGATGCAACTGGCCGAGAGCATCGGCCCCGGCCTGGCCAAGGCGTGCGTGGCCGGCAAGATCGACGGCGTTCAGGTGGACGCCGCCGATGTCATCGACCGCGACGCCGAGGTGGCGATTCTTACCGCCCGGGACCCGGAAGGGCTGGAGGTTATCCGCCACTCCTGTGCCCACCTGATCGGCCATGCTGTCAAGCAGCTCTATCCCGAGGCCAAGATGGCCATCGGCCCGGTGATCGAGGACGGCTTCTACTACGACGTCGACTTCGGTCGTTCGGTGACCCCCGAGGATCTCGAGGTAATCGAGGCCCGCATGAAGGCGCTGATCGACCATGAGTATGACGTGGTACGCGAGTACGTCGATCGTGATCAGGCCATGTTGACCTTCCTGCATCGCGAGGAGCCCTACAAGCAGGAGATCGTTCGCGAGATTCCCGAGGGAGAGACCATTCGTCTCTACCACCACGAGGAGTACGTGGACATGTGCCGGGGACCACACGTCCCCAACACGCGGCACCTCAAGGCGTTCAAGCTGACCAAGCTGGCCGGTGCCTACTGGCGCGGCAATGCCGAGAACCCGATGCTGACGCGTATCTACGGTACGGCCTGGCCCGACAAGAAGCAGCTCAAGGCCTACCTCAAGCGGCTCGAGGAGGCCGAGAAACGCGACCACCGCAAGCTGGCCAAGAAGATGGACCTGTTTCATCTTCAGGAAGAGGCGCCGGGTATGGTGTTCTGGCACCCCAACGGCTGGACCATCTACCAGGCGCTGGAGCAGTACATGCGTCGTGTCCAGGTGGAGAATGGCTACCAGGAGATCAAGACCCCGCAGATCGTCGATCTCTCGCTGTGGAAGGCCTCCGGTCACTGGGGGCACTACAGCGACATGATGTTCACCACCGAGTCGGAGAAGCGTGACTACGCGGTCAAGCCGATGAACTGCCCCTGTCACGTCCAGGTGTTCAACCAGGGGCTGAAGAGCTACCGGGACCTGCCGCTGCGCCTGGCCGAGTTCGGCAGCTGTCACCGTAACGAACCGTCCGGCGCGCTGCACGGCCTCATGCGGGTACGTGGCTTCACTCAGGACGACGCGCATATCTTCTGCACCGAGGGCCAGATCCAGTCCGAGGCCGAGGCCTTCATTGCCTTGACCATGAAGGTCTACCGGGAGCTGGGCTTCGATGATGTGGAACTCAAGCTCTCCACGCGACCCGACGATGACTTCCTGGGCGAGCCGGAACTCTGGGACCGAGCCGAGGCCGGTCTCGAGGCCGCGCTCGACGCCACCGGCCTCGAGTGGGAGCTGCAGCCGGGCGAGGGCGCCTTCTACGGGCCCAAGATCGAGTTCTCGCTGCGCGATTGCCTTAATCGGGTCTGGCAGTGTGGTACCCTGCAGCTCGACTTCAATCTGCCGGGACGGCTGGGGGCTCAGTTCGTCGACGAGGACGGTGTCCGCAAGACGCCGGTGATGCTGCATCGCGCTATCCTTGGGTCCTTCGAGCGCTTCCTCGGTATCCTGATCGAGCACTATGCCGGGGCCATGCCGCTTTGGCTGGCGCCCCAGCAGGTGGTGGTCATGACCATCACCGATGCCCAGCGCGACTATGCCGTCTCGCTGGTGGAGCGTTTGCAGAAAGTCGGTCTGCGCGTCAAGTCGGACTTGAGGAACGAGAAGATCGGCTTTAAAATCCGCGAGCATACGTTGCAGAAGGTCCCCTATCTCCTGGTGGTGGGAGATAAGGAAGTCGAGTCCGACTCGGTGGCCGTGCGTACGCGCAGTGGCGAGAATCTTGGTACGATGGGGGTGGATGCCTTCATCGATCGTGTTCGGGCCGAGCGGCAATAACGACATCTTCCCAAGCTGAAGTGGAGACTGAACCATCAAGCGAAGCAACCCAAGAGGGCGTGTTCAAGACAAGCGCCCCCCCATGAACGAGCGGATTACCGAGGATCAGGTTCGCCTGATCGACAGCGACGGCGAGCAGCTGGGCATCGTGCCTACCAGCGAAGCGCTGGAGCGAGCCGAAGCGGCCGGTATGGACCTCGTGCAGATCTCCAATGCCGATCCGATCGTCTGCAAGATCATGGACTACGGCAAATTCGTCTTCGAGCAGAAGAAGCAGAAGGCTGCTCAGAAGAAGAAGACGAAGCAGATCCAGGTCAAGGAAGTGAAATTCCGGCCTGGCACTGACGAGGGTGACTATCAGGTCAAGATGAAGAACCTGATCCGTTTTCTCGAAGGTGGCGACAAGGGCAAGGTCACGTTGCGTTTTCGCGGTCGCGAAATGGCGCACCAGGACATCGGCCGCAAGCTGATGGAGCGGATCGCCGCCGATCTCGAGGAGATCGGGACCGTGGAGTCCTTCCCCAAGATGGAAGGGCGCCAGATGACCATGATCATTGCCCCCAAGAAGAAGCAGTAGCAGCAATAGAAGAAGTGATCCGATGGCCAGTCCAACGGGCGGAAGACTGCAATGCCTTCCGTCGGCCGCGGGTTTTCTTAAGAAACCTCGAGCGGAGTTGATCTCATGCCGAAAATCAAGAGCAACAGTGGCGCTGCCAAGCGCTTCAAGAAGACGGCCAACGGCTTCAAGCACAAGCAGTCGTTTCGCAGTCACATCCTGACTAAGAAGTCCACCAAGCGGAAGCGTCAGCTGCGCGGCATGAAGCAGATTCATGACGCCGACAAGCCGCTCATCCAGCGGATGTTGCCGAACCTGTAACCCCTTGGGTGAACAAACTTTACGTCAGGAGTAAGTCATGACTCGTGTCAAGCGGGGCGTTGTCGCCCGTCGTCGTCACAAGAAGATTCTCAAGCAGGCCAAGGGCTACTACGGTGCCCGCAGTCGCGTTTTCCGCGTGGCCAAGCAGGCCGTCATCAAGGCCGGTCAGTATGCCTACCGTGACCGTCGCCAGCGCAAGCGCCAGTTCCGTGCCCTGTGGATCCAGCGCATCAATGCCGGTGCCCGTCAGCACGGCCTGTCCTACAGCCGCTTCGTCGGTGGCCTGAAGAAGGCCGGCATCGAGATCGACCGAAAGGTGCTGGCCGATCTGGCCGTTCACGAGAAGGCGGCGTTTGCCGCCATCGTCGAGAAGGCCAAGGCTGCCCAGTAAGGGACGTCGACCCTTGTTCGGCCGCGGTATACGTCGCCGGACCATGATCGTCGCAGGGGAAGAGCAGCCGCTCTTCCCCTGTTTTTTTATGACCGCTTTTTGAAAGACTTCGGAGTTCAACGGATGGACCATCTTCCCACTCTGGTTGCCGAGGCCCGCGACGCCATCCACGCTGCCGACAGTCTGGCCGCATTGGACGACCTGCGCGTTCGCTATCTCGGCAAGAAGGGCGAGATCACCACCCTGCTCAAGGGGCTCGGCAAGTTGTCGGCCGAGGAGCGTCCGGCCGCGGGTGAGCGCATCAACGAAGCCAAGCAGGCCCTGGGTCAGGAGCTGGACGCTCGGCGTCAAGCGCTGGAAAAGGCGGCCCTCGAGGCGCGCCTGGCGGCAGAGCGCCTCGATGTGACCCTGCCGGGACGTGGCCAGCCCAGCGGTGGCCTGCACCCCGTGACGCTGACCCTGGAGCGCATCGAGGGACTCTTTACTCGCATCGGCTATGATGTGGCGGTCGGTCCCGAGATCGAGGACGACTATCACAACTTCGAGGCTCTCAATATTCCTGCCCATCATCCGGCGCGGGGCATGGCCGATACCTTCTATTTCGATGCCACCCGGCTGCTGAGGACCCACACCTCGCCGGTGCAGGTAAGAACCATGAAGGAGGCCGTGCCGCCGATCCGTATCGTCTGTCCCGGGCGCGTCTACCGTAGCGATTCCGACCTGACCCATACTCCCATGTTCCATCAGGTCGAAGGACTGCTGGTCGATGAGGATGTCAGCTTCGCCGACCTCAAGGGCACTATCCAGGATTTCCTGCACGCCTTCTTCGAGCGTGACGACCTCGCGGTGCGCTTCCGGCCCTCCTACTTTCCTTTCACCGAGCCCTCGGCGGAGGTCGACATCCAGTGCGTGATGTGCAGTGGTGAAGGCTGCCGGGTCTGCTCCCATAGTGGCTGGCTGGAAGTGATGGGCTGCGGGATGGTGCATCCCGAGGTGTTCCGCCACTCCGGCATCGATGCGGAGCGCTATACCGGCTTTGCCTTCGGCATGGGCGCCGAGCGTCTGGCCATGCTGCGCTACGGCGTCAACGATCTGCGGCTGTTCTTCGACAACGACCTGCGTTTTCTCAGGCAGTTCGCCTGATCGCCCCCCGGACAAGCAGAACACAGCGATAGGATCTGACATGAAATTTTCTGAACAGTGGCTGCGTGACTGGGTCTCGCCCGCGCTCTCCACCCAGGCACTGGCCGACCAGATCACCATGGCCGGCCTGGAAGTCGATGCCGTGGAGCCGGTGGCTGCCGCCTTCAGCGAGGTCGTGGTAGCGGAGGTGGTCGGCAAGGCGCCCCATCCCGATGCCGACAAGCTCAACGTCTGCCGGGTCGACGACGGCAGTGGCGAGACCGTCCAGGTGGTCTGCGGGGCGCCCAATGTGGCAGCGGGACAGAAGGTCCCCTTCGCACGAGTCGGCGCGGTCCTGCCGGGCGACTTCACCATCAAGCAGGCCAGACTGCGTGGCGTCGAGTCTTGCGGCATGATCTGCTCGGCATCCGAGCTTGGCCTCGAGGAGGAGGTCTCTGCCGGCATTCTCGTGCTGCCAGCCGATGCACCGGTGGGCGAGGAGTTCCGTGCCTTCATGGGCCTGGACGATCACACCATCGAGGTGGACCTGACCCCGAATCGTGGTGACTGCCTGAGCATCAAGGGGCTGGCCCGCGAGGTCGGCGTGCTCAACCGCCTGGCCGTCGAGGGGCCCGACCTGGCTCCCGTGAGCCCTGTTCACGAGGAGACCTTCCCGGTGCGCGTCGAGGACGGGGAGCGCTGTCCGCGCTACATCGGTCGCTTGATCAAGGGCATCGATGTCACCGCCGAAACGCCTCTGTGGATGGTCGAACGGCTGCGCCGCAGCGGCATCCGCGCGATCGACCCGGTAGTGGATGTCACCAACTACGTGATGCTGGAACTCGGCCAGCCCCTGCACGCCTTCGATCGCGCCAACCTCCACGGCAGCGTGGTCGTGCGGCTGGCCCGGGAAGGCGAGCAACTGGTGCTGCTCGACTGCCAGGAGATTACCCTGGACGGCGCTACCCTGGTCATTGCCGACGAACGTGCTCCACTGGCCATTGCCGGCGTCATGGGCGGTGAGCACTCGGGTGTAAGCCCTGAAACCCGCGACGTCTTCCTCGAGTCGGCCTTCTTCGCGCCGCTGGCAGTTGCCGCCCAGGCGCGTGCCTATGGCCTGCACACCGACGCCTCGCACCGCTTCGAACGCGGTGTCGATCCTTGCCTGGCCCGTGAAGCAGCCGAGCGGGCCACCGCCCTGCTGCTGGCGATCACCGGTGGCGAGCCAGGGCCGCTGGTCGAGGTCGCAAGCGAGCCACACCTTCCGGACGGCCGTCGGACCAGCCTGAGGGCCTCGCGCCTGGAGCAGGCGCTGGGCAAGTCGCTGCCCCATGAGGAGGTCACCGAGGTTCTCGAGCGGCTGGGTCTGGTGATCGAGGCCTCCGAGCAGGGCTGGACGGTGAAGGTCCCGAGCTGGCGCTTCGATATCGCCATCGAGGAAGATCTGATCGAGGAGGTGGCACGCATCCATGGCTATAACCGTCTGCCGGTGCGCCGTCCTCTGGTTCGCCTGGCCTTGCGCCCGGCCCACGAAGCACACACGCCGTTGGCACGGTTGCGTCGCCAGATGGTGGCGCGCGGCTACCAGGAAGCCGTGACCTACAGCTTCGTTGCCCCCGAGCTGCAGCAGGCGCTGCATCCCGAGGCGGTGTCGCCGACGCTGGCCAATCCCATCTCCAGCGACCTGTCGGTGATGCGGGCGAGCCTCTTTCCGGGGCTGGTACGGGCCCTGCAGCATAATCTCAATCGCCAGCAGAGCCGGGTGCGCCTGTTCGAGACGGGGCTCACCTTCCGTGGCGACCTCGACAACCTGCACCAGACCCCGATGCTCGGCGCGCTGGTTTGCGGCCCCCGCGAGCCGGAAGGCTGGGCCGGCGGCCGGGAGCCGGTCGATTTCTTCGACCTCAAGGGCGACCTGGAGAGTCTGCTGGCCCTTGGTGAGCCACAAGCCTGGCGCTTCGAACCCGGCAAGCACCCGGCGCTGCACCCCGGCCAGTGCGCTCGCATCCTGCATCACGGCGAAGAGGCCGGCTGGATTGGCACCCTTCATCCGGCAGTGCGAGCGACACTGGGTCTCAAGGTTGATGCCCTGCTCTTTGAGGTGCGCCTGGATGCCCTGACCCAGGGTCGGGTGCCGGCCTTCACGCCACTGTCGCGTCATCCCGAAGTGCGTCGCGACCTGGCCTTCCTGGTTGACCAGGAGCTGCCGGTGCAGTCGCTGCTCGACACCATCCGGGCCCAGGCCGGCGAGTGGCTCGTCGAATCCCACCTGTTCGACGTCTATCAGGGCAAGGGAGTGCCGGATGGCCTCAAGAGCGTGGCTCTAGGCTTGACCTGGCAGCATCCATCGCGCACGCTCAATGACGAGGAAATCAATCAGTTGGTTGATGTCATCGTCGCGGAATCACGTCAGCATCTGGGAGCGGAGTTGCGTGCCTGAGCTTCGTGCATCTCGTCGATCGGCAGGACCAGCGCCATGAGGACGACAACATGGGTGCGTTGACCAAGGCGGAACTGGCTGAACATCTGCACGCCGAACTTGGCCTCTCCAAGCGCGAGGCCAAGTCCATGGTGGAGGCCTTCTTCGAGGAAATACGCGGCTGCCTTCGCGAGAACGAACAGGTCAAGCTCTCGGGTTTCGGCAACTTCGACCTGCGCGACAAGCGCGAGCGCCCCGGGCGCAATCCCAAGACCGGCGAGGAGATTCCGATCTCGGCACGGCGTGTGGTCACCTTCCGCCCCGGGCAGAAGCTCAAGAGTCAGGTCGAGGAGTATCGCGGCGAGGTCCACTGACTTTCCTGCTGACCACGCATGACGCCACTCATATGAGTGGCGTCATCTATCGGTTTCCTAGACGCCCTCATGGTCAGGCGCCGTCGCGTGCTCAGACGCCGTTGCCATTCTCGAGTATCCAGGTAATGACCACTTTCAGGATATAGCCCAGCATTCCGGCGCCCAGCACCACGAATAGCATGATGGTGCCGAAGCGGCCGGCCTGGGACTTCTTCGCCAGGTCCCAGATGATGAAGCCCATGAAGAGGATCAGGCCACCGATCATGATCGGGGTGATCCAGGTCTCGAAGGTCTGCTGCATGATGCCTCCGTGCACGTCCAGGGGAAAGCCGACCATTATACTCGGGCTTTGATCACACTGCAGGCGGCCAGGCGTGGCCTCATGCCACACCCCCATGCTAATATCCGACCGAAATTCTCAGGTAATTCCACGACATGCCCATGCTCAAGATCTTTGTAGGTACCATGTATGGCGGTGCCCTGGATGTCGCCGAGCAGGTCAAGCCGCTGTTCGAGGAGGCCGGGTACGAGGTGGCCATCTTCGATCAGCCGACCCTCGACGACCTTGTCGGCTCGCCCACCGACCTGGCACTTTTCTGCACCTCGACCACCGGCAGCGGCGACCTGCCCGGCAACATCGTACCCTTCGCCCGCGATCTCGAGGAGCAGAGTCCCGGCCTTGACGGGCTGCGCTATGGCCTTATCGCCCTGGGTGACAGTTCCTACGGCGAGACCTTCTGCGGCGCCGGACGGCATCTTGATGCGCTGCTCGAGGGGCAGGGTGCCCTGCGGCTGGGCGAGCGCCTCGAAGTGGATGCCATGGAGACTTTCATGGCGGATGACGAGGCCCTGCCCTGGGTCGAACAGTGGATCGCTGACCAGCAGCTGAAGGTGGCCTGACGTGGGAGCGACGCCGACCCCGGAGCGCCTCAGCCTGCTGCTGGGCCTCGGGATCCTGATGCTGGCGACCCTGCCGCGCTACCTCGTGGGAGGCCACGAGACACGCCTTTCTGTGATGCTGATGGCCCTGGCCGTGGTGGCCGTGGTGGCCGTGCTGCAGTGGCGACTGCTCCCCGGAGAGGCGCGCTCGCGTCTTCCTGCGCTGCTGCGTCGTCTGGGGCTTTGTCTGGGCGTGGGTCTGGTCGTGATGGCGGCCTGGCACACCCTGACCAGCGACTTCTTCGGCTGGGAGCTGCTGGTTTCCCATGGTGCCACCCTGGGGCTGCTGCTGCATGCCCTGTGGCTGTGGGTCAGGGTGCCTCGCTGAACTCGGCACCAGCTACAAGGTTCAAGGAGCAAGTCACAAGGAAACCCTACTAAGACAGCCTTGTAGCCTGTCAGAGTGTGGGCGAACAGTGCTTGCCCCTTGCCCCTTGCCCCTTGTTCCTATCCCAGCGTATAGCAGGGCACATAGTCCCCGGCGAGCTTCATGCGGCCCTGGACGACGAAGGAGGCCAGCAGCTCGTCGAGGCGCGCCATCAGCTCTGGTTCGGCGTGCAGACGGAAGGGGCCATGGGCTTCGATGGCGCGGATGCCTTGCTCCTTGACGTTGCCGGCAACAATGCCCGAGAAGGCCCGGCGCAGATTGGCGGCCAACTCGTGTACCGGCTGGTCACGGTGCAGCGCCAGGCCGGCCATGGCCTCATGGGTGGGCTCGAAAGGTTCCTGAAAGTCTCTGGCCACGGTCAGCCGCCAGTTGTAATAGAAGGCGTCCTGTCGGGTGCGGCGATACTCGGCCACTGTATCGATGTTCTTGCGCATGGTGCGTGCCACCTCGACGGCGTCGTCGATGATAATCCGGTAGAGCCGACGCACTCTTTCGCCCAGGGTATAGACAAGGAACTCGTCGATGCGCTTGAAGTAGTCGGCAGAGTCGGCGGGACCGGTGAGAATCAGCGGCAGTTCCATGTCGGCATTGTCGGGATGCAGCAGAATTCCCAGCAGGTAGAGGATTTCCTCGGCGGTGCCCACACCGCCCGGGAACACCAGGATGCCATGCCCCAATCGCACGAAGGCTTCGAGGCGCTTTTCGATGTCGGGCATCACCACCAGTTCGTTGACGATGGGGTTGGGCGCCTCGGCCGCGATGATGCCGGGCTCCGAGACCCCCAGATAGCGCCCCTGGGTGCGACGCTGCTTGGCATGGGCCACATTGGCGCCCTTCATGGGTCCCTTCATGGCACCGGGCCCGCAGCCGGTGCAGATGTCCAGTTCGCGAAGCCCCAGGTGATAGCCGACCGACTTGGTGTAGTCGTACTCCTCACGGGAGATCGAGTGGCCACCCCAGCAGACGACCAGGCTGGGGTCTCGTCCCGGCTTCAGGGTCCCGGCCTTGCGCAGAATGTGAAAGACCGCATTGGTGGTGCCCTCGGCGGTCTCGAGGTCGAAACGATGGCGGGTCTGGATCTCGTTGTAGACATAGACGATGTCGCGCAGCACCGCCGAGAGGTGCTCGCGGATCCCGCGAATCATCTTGCCGTCGACGAAGGCCTCGGCGGGGGCATTGGTGATCTTGAGGCGCACGCCGCGGTCCTGTTGCAGCACTTCGATGTCGAAGTCCCGGTAGGTCTCGAGCAGGACAAGACCATCATCGGTCAGATTGCCGCAATTGAGTACCGCCAGCGAGCAGTTGCGCAGCAGATCGTGCAGGCCGCTCTTCGAGGTATCGTGGAGGCGCTCGACCTCCTGCTGTGAGAGGATCTCGAGGCTGCCTTCCGGCGAGATGGTGGTGGAAATGGTGTCGGGCATCCTTGGCGTTTCCTGATCGTCATAACGGCGTTGTGCGTCCCCGGATGCTACCACGCCGGGCCACCGGCGTGGCATCGCTGCGGCCCCGACGGCGAACTGGTAGACTCCTGGCTGCCAGGCCCTTGCCCGCGACGTGACGTCCCATGTTCAACGCCCGCTATTTCCGCACCTTTATCACCCTGGTCGAGACCGGCAGCTTCACGCGAACCGCTCGCCGTCTGGAGATGACCCAGCCCGGGGTCAGTCAGCATATGCGCAAGCTTGAGGAGTATCTGGGCAAGCCGTTGCTGGATCGCCAGGGGCGGCGCTTCGTCCTGACCGAGAGCGGACGGCGCGCCTACGATTACGCCCTCAAACTGTTCGCCGAGCATGAGCAGTTCCGCCACTCCCTGGATAACGACAGCCTGGACAGCGGCGAGTGCCGCCTTGCTTCCCCGGGCAGTGTCGGCCTGATGCTCTATCCTTTCATCCTCGGCCAGCAGCAGATGCAGCCCGGTCTCACGGTAAGTTACAGCTTCGCCTTCAACGCCGAGATCGTCACCGACGTGCTGAACGGTCGACATGACCTGGGGATCGTCACCGAGGTCGTGCGCCATCCTGACCTCGACTGCGAGGCCTGGCACCAGGAGCCACTCTGTCTGGTGGTGCCGGCGGACTTCGCCGGCAACGGGCTGGCCGATCTGATGGGGATCGGCTTCATCAGCTACTCGGGCGGGGAGGATCACGCCGGTGCCCTGTTGAAGGCCAACTTTCCCGACTTCCGTTCCATGAGCGACTTCCCGCGCCAGGGCTTTACCAACGAGGTGAGCATGGTGCTGGATGCCGTGGCGCGCGGGCTGGGATTCACCGTAGTCTCCCGGGTGGTGCTGGAGACCTCGCCCTGGCAGCGCCAGGTCAAGGAGCTCTCCCTGTCCCAGCCGGTCCACGAGACCCTGCACCTGGTCATCCGCGACGGCGAGCAGATGCCGCGGCGCTACGTGCGGCTGCTCGAGGGTTACCGTGAGCAGCGCCGTCACGAACGCTTCGGTTTCAGCGAGGGGGTCGAGCGCCAGGAGGCCTGAACGCATCTGGCCAGGTCATTCCCGATATTCGTCGATGCTTGGGCAGGAGCAGATCAGCTGCCGGTCACCGAAGACGTTGTCGACCCGGTTGACCGCCGGCCAGACCTTGGCGGCCTTGACTGCCTCCGAGGGGAAGGCACCGAGTTCGCGCGAATAGGGCCGAGCCCAGCCGTCATCCATCAGGTCAGCCATGGTGTGCGGCGCGTTGACCAGGGGATTGTCGTCCGCTGGCCAGTCGCCGGCCTCGACTCGTCCGATCTCCTCGCGAATGGCGATCATGGCGTCGCAGAAACGATCGATCTCGTAGCGGGACTCCGACTCGGTGGGCTCGATCATCAGTGTGCCGGGTACCGGAAAGGACATGGTGGGGGCATGGAAGCCGTAGTCCATCAGGCGCTTGGCGATGTCCTCCTCGCTGATGCCGGACTCGGCCTTCAGCGGGCGGATGTCGATGATGCATTCATGGGCCACGGTATTGTTGCGCCCCTTGTAGAGCACGGGGTAGTGCCCCTCGAGCCGCCTTGCGATGTAGTTGGCGTTGAGGATCGCCAGCTCGGTGGCTTCACGCAGGCCGCGGGCCCCCATCATCTTGATATAGGCCCAGGAGATCGGCAGGATCGAGGCCGAGCCGAAGGGCGCCGCCGAGACTGCACCGCAGCTCGCCTCGACCCCCTCCAGCGGCGTCACCACGTGATTGGCGACGAAGGGAGCCAGGTGGGCCTTGACCCCGATCGGCCCCATGCCCGGACCGCCGCCCCCGTGGGGAATGCAGAAGGTCTTGTGCAGATTGAGGTGCGATACATCGCCACCGAAATCGCCGGGACGCGTCAGGCCCACCTGGGCATTCATGTTGGCGCCGTCGATGTACACCTGGCCGCCGTGCTCATGCACGATGTCGCATACCCGGCTCACGCTCTCTTCGAACACGCCATGGGTAGAGGGATAGGTGATCATGATCGCCGAGAGGGCATCGCGGTGCTTCTCTGCCTTGGCGTTCAGGTCGTCGAGATCGATGTTGCCGTCGCCATCGCACTCCACCACCACCACCTTCATCCGCGCCATGGCCGCAGAGGCGGGATTGGTGCCGTGGGCGGAGCTTGGGATCAGGCAGACGTCGCGATGCCCCTCGCCCTCGGCGGCCTGGTAGCGTCGGATGGCCACCAGGCCGGCGTATTCGCCCTGGGCGCCGGAGTTGGGCTGCATGGAAATGTGGTCATAGCCGGTAATTTCCACCAGGAAGGCGGCCAGTTCGTCGATCATCTGCCGGTAGCCCGCTACCTGGTTGCGGGGCGCGAAGGGGTGGATGCGCGCAAACTCCGGCCAGGTGATCGGGATCATCTCGCTGGTGGCATTGAGCTTCATGGTGCAGGAGCCCAAAGGGATCATGGCATGGGCCAGCGACAGGTCCTTGTTCTCCAGGCGCTTGAGATAGCGCAGCATCTCCGTCTCGCTGTGGTAGCGGCGGAAGGTCGGGTGGGTCAGGAAGTCCGACTCGCGCTGGCACGCCGACGGGATGCCGCTGGTGCCGGCCGCGACCACGCGGTCGTCGAGTTCACGCACCGAGAGGCCGTGCTCCTCGCCGAGGAGCACATCGAACAAGGTATCCACATCGTGGGCGGTGGTGGTCTCATCGAGGCTCAGGCCCACGTCGCCGCCCGCGAAGTAGCGCAGGTTGAGGTCGTGGGTCATGGCCCGCCCATGGAGCTTGCCGGCATCCAGGCCTGTCAAGCGCAGGGTGTCGAACCAGCTGTCGTGGGCCAGGGTGACGCCCTTGGCCTTGAGGCCTTCGGCGAGGATCGTCGTCAGGCGGTGGATACGCGAGGCGATGGTACGCAGCCCTTCGGCGCCGTGGTAGACGGCGTAGAAGCCGGCGATGTTGGCCAGCAGCGCCTGGGCGGTGCAGATGTTGGAGGTCGCCTTCTCGCGGCGGATATGCTGCTCGCGGGTCTGCATGGCCATGCGCAGCGCCGTGTTGCCGCGGCTGTCCCGGGAGACGCCGATGATGCGGCCCGGAATCGAGCGCTTGAGCTTGTCGGTGGTGGCGAAGAAGGCGGCGTGGGGGCCTCCATAACCCATGGGCACGCCGAAGCGCTGCGAGGAACCCACCACCATGTCGGCGCCGATGGCCCCCGGCTCCTTGAGCAGCACCAGGCCCATGATGTCGGCGACCACGCAGGTCATTACGTCGCGCTCGCGGGCCGCCTTGATCAGCGGTGCCAGGTCGCGAACCTGCCCGCTGTCGCCCGGGTACTGCAGCAGGGCGCCGAAGACCTCATGCTCGGCGAGTTCCTCGGCCGGGGCCACCACCAGCTCGAAGCCGAACCAGGCGGCGCGTGTGCGCACCACGTCGAGGGTCTGGGGGAAGACGTCCTCAGCGACGAAGAAGGCGTCGCTTTTTGCCTTCTTGTTGGCTCGCTTGCATAGCGCCATGGCCTCGGCGGCAGCAGTCGCCTCGTCGAGCAGCGACGCATTGGCCAGCTCCATGCCGGTCAGGTCCATGACCATCTGCTGGAAGTTGAGCAGGCCTTCCAGGCGACCCTGGGAGATCTCTGGCTGGTAGGGAGTGTAGGCGGTGTACCAGCCGGGATTCTCCAGCACGTTGCGCTGGATCACGGTCGGCAGGTGGGTATCATAGTAACCTTGGCCGATATAGCTCTTGACGACCCGGTTCCGGCGGGCCAGGCGCTGCAGGTAGTCCAGGGCCTCGGCCTCGCTCCTGGGCGGGTCCAGGTCCAGCTCACGCCCCAGCCTGATGCCCGCGGGGACGGTCGCCTCGATCAGTGCAGGCAGGCTCTCCATGCCGAGAGTGGAGAGCATGCCATCCACGTCGGCACCGTCCGGTCCGTTGTGGCGCTGGAGGAAGGCATCGTGAGCGGCCAGTTCGGCCAGGCGGCGGTTGTCGAAAGCCATGGAATACCCTGTATGCGTGACGGGGCCTTGCCCCTGGGGTCATCGAAACGGGCCGGCCCCGTCAGGGACGAGGCCGGATCGGGCGCCTCTCTTCGTTGGCCGGCGCGGGCTGGCCGGTGCCAGGAGGGGGGCCGGGATGAGGATCACTCCTCGGCGGCGGCGACGGCCTGGTAGGCGTCGGCATCGAGCAGGTCGTCGAGGCCGCCGGCGTCCTCGAGACGTACCTTCATGAGCCAGCCATCCTCGTAGGGGGACTCGTTGACGGTCTCGGGACTATCCTCGAGGGCCTCGTTGACCTCGAGGATCTCGCCGGCTATCGGTGCGTAGAGGTCGGAGGCAGCCTTGACCGACTCGATGACGCCGAACTCGTCGCCCACGGCCAGGGTGCGGCCCACCTCGGGAAGCTCGACGAAGACCACGTCGCCCAGCGCTTCCTGGGCATGGTCGGTGATGCCGATGGTCACGGTGCCGTCGCCATTGTCGAGGACCCATTCATGGCTTTCGGCATAGCGCAGGTTGGCGGGGATAGAGCTCATCGTGATTTCCTATACGAAAAAGGTTTTCGGATTCGCGAATGCTAACGCCATTGGCGGCATTTGGCGAGTCCTCCCGGCGGGCCGACTCGGCGCATGGTGGTCTTCGACCCGTTCAAAGAGTGGTCCGCCAGGGCCGATTCGTCCAGTGCCGGAGCCGCCGAGTGTTTCCCTCTCTTGCTCCATGGCATTACCCCCAGTAGGCTTCCGCGTTTCCGATAGGAAACAGAAGATGTCACCGTCCACGCCACCTGTGTCTTCTGCACAGCGTCGGGCTGGTGCACCAGTGGCAGGATCCGCTATCGTGAAGGTGTTAGTCCTGTCGATCTTTCGTCGAAGCTTGGCCTGTCCATACGATTTCGTCTTCTCCGTTGGGGAAAGTTCGGTGTTCGTGACGGGTCACAACAACAAGCGTGAACAAGGGAGACTCTCGTGGAAGCATTAATGGCATTCTTGAGCTCGGTGGAAGGTATCGTATGGGGCGTTCCCATGCTGATCCTCCTGCTGGGTGTCGGCATTTATCTGCAGGCTGGTCTGAGGCTGATACCGATTCGCAAGCTTGGCACCGGCTTCAAGCTGATGTGGCAGGGGCGCGATCGCAAGCTGGCGCCGGGCGAGAAGAAGACCAAGCAGGAAGAGGGTGAGATCTCGCCCTTCAATGCCTTGATGACGGCGTTGTCCGCCACCATTGGCACCGGCAACATCGCCGGCGTGGCCACCGCCATCTTTCTGGGTGGTCCGGGGGCGGTGTTCTGGATGTGGATCACGGCGCTGGTGGGCATGGCGACGAAGTTCGCTGAAGCCGTATTGGCGGTGCGCTACCGCGAGACCGACAGCACCGGCTACCACGTGGGTGGGCCGATGTTCTATATCAAGAACGGCCTGGGCAGGAAGTGGCTATGGCTGGGCGGTGCCTTCGCCTTCTTCGGTGCCGTGGCGGCTTTCGGCATCGGCAACACCGTGCAGTCCAACTCGGTGGCCGAGGGGTTGAGTGAGTCGCTGGGCATGCCTCACTGGCTGACGGGCCTGATCCTGATGGTATTGGCCGGGGCCGTGATCCTCGGCGGCATCAAGCGTATCGCCAGGGTGGCGGGCAAGCTGGTGCCGATCATGGGGATTGCTTATGTGCTGGCAGGTATCCTGGTGTTGATTCTCAATGCCAGCCAGATCGGCGAGGCCTTCAGCCTGATCTTCTATCATGCCTTCAATCCCATCGCCGCGGCAGGTGGCTTCGCCGGTGCCGGTGTGGCCATGGCGATTCAGTTTGGCGTGGCGCGCGGCATCTTCTCCAACGAGGCCGGCCTTGGCAGCGCGCCCATCGCTCATGCGGCGGCGCAGACCAAGAACCCGATCCGGCAAGGCCTGATCGCCATGCTGGGGACCTTCATCGATACGATCATTGTCTGTTCCATTACTGCTCTGGTCATCCTGACCAGCGTCGAGTGGAGCGGAGGTGAGACCGGCGCGCGATTGACGGCGGTTTCCTTCGATCTGGCGCTGCCGGGTATCGGCGAGTACGTGGTGACCTTTGCCCTGGCGGTCTTTGCCTTTACCACCATCCTGGGCTGGTCCTTCTACGGCGAGAAGTGCTTCCAGTTCCTGTTCGGCACCCGCTCGATCACGCTCTACCGCGTGCTATTCATCGTTGCGATCCCGATCGGGGCCATGGCTAACCTTGACCTGGTGTGGGTGCTGGCAAGTGTCTTCAATGCCATGATGGCCATTCCCAACCTGATCGCCCTGGCGCTGTTGTCGCCGGTGGTCTTCAAGCTGGCCCGTGACTACTTCGATGGCAAGGACATCCTGCCGGGTGAGGAACTGGACCACGACAAATCCTGAAGGTGATTCATGCTGGAGAGGTGTCCCGAGGGGCACCTCTCTTGCGTTGGCGCCCAATTCATGAGCGATGATGCAATGAGTAAACTCAAGTACACGCCCCTGCACGCCTTGCACGTGGAGCTGGGGGCCAAGATGGTGCCCTTTGCCGGCTATGACATGCCGGTGCAGTACCCGCTGGGGGTCAAGCGCGAGCACGAGCATACCCGTCGCGCCTGCGGGCTCTTCGATGTCTCCCATATGGGGCAGATCCTCGTTCGCGGCCCGCGGCCGGCCGAGGCACTGGAGACTCTGGTGCCGGCGGACATCGTCGGCCTTCCCGAAGGCATGCAGCGTTATGCGCTGTTCACCAGCGAGGAGGGCGGTATCCTGGACGACCTGATGGTGGTCAATGCGGGGGATCACCTCTATCTGGTGGTCAACGCCGCCTGTCGGGAACAGGATTTTGCCCACCTGCATCGTGGCCTGCTCGGCCATGAGATCGAGATGGTCGACCGAGGCCTGCTGGCGCTGCAGGGGCCGGCGGCGGCCGAGGTGATGCAGCGGCTCAGCCCCGAGGCCTGCGAGATGGTCTTTATGCAGCATGGCCACTTCACCATCGCGGGCATCGATGTCTGGGTCAGCCGCAGCGGCTATACCGGCGAGGACGGCTTCGAAATCTCGGTGGCTGCCGAGGAGTGCGAGGCGTTGGCGCGCCGCCTGCTGGAGGAGGAAGAGGTCGAGGCGATTGGCCTGGGCGCTCGTGATTCGTTGCGCCTCGAGGCAGGGCTTTGCCTCTATGGTCACGATATCGATACCGGGACGACGCCGGTGGAGGCCGGGCTGATCTGGGCCATCGGCAAGCCACGACGTCGTGGCGGCGAGCGCGCCGGTGGTTTCCCCGGCGCCGACCTGATCCTGCATCAGGTGGCCGAGAAGGACCATCGCCGCAAGCGGGTGGGACTGCTCGGCGAGGGGCGCGCCCCGGTGCGCGAGGGGGCCGAACTCTATGATGGCGAAGATCACCATTTGGGTCGCGTGACCTCCGGCGGCTTCGGCCCCAGCGTTGGCCAGCCGGTGGCGATGGGCTATGTGGCCATCGAGGCCAGCGAGGTCGGTACCACGGTGTACGCCGAGGTGCGCGGCAAGCGTCTGCCGATGACGGTGACCAAGATGCCCTTCGTCACGCCCGGTTACCATCGGGGCTGACGTCTCTCAATTTATACCGTTATCTCTCTTGATCCCCAATAGTGGCGATCCCGACCCGGGGTAGCCGTTTAGTCATGAAGGAAGTGCAGCGAGGATTGCAGGGTGTCAGGCAGGCGACACCGTCGGGTTCACCAGGCGGAAGGTCAGGCTGATGCGCAGCCCGGGCAGCTGGCGTGGCAGCAGGGCATGCTGCAGCCGGCTCTGCACGCCAGCCCCCATCACCAGCAGAGTGTCATGGGGTAGCCAGACATTGAAGGCGTCATGCGAA
Source organism: Pseudomonadota bacterium (assembly GCA_051751285.1). Lineage (GTDB taxonomy): Bacteria > Pseudomonadota > Gammaproteobacteria > Pseudomonadales > Halomonadaceae > Halomonas. The sequence continues at coordinate 30,766 of JBNJKT010000013.1, forward strand.
CGATCCTGCCAGCGGAAGCGCATCGGGCGCTCTGCTCCCAAGCTCACCGCGGCGATCAGCGGGTCCGGGCCGAGTTCCGGCTCGTTGTCGCTGTGCCATCCCATGCGCTCCTGGCCATCGGCGTAGCGATTGAGGAGTACGCTGTTGAAACGCGCCGGGAGGCCGGCATTGGCCAGGCGCTGGATGACGGTGCAGAGAAGGCTCGCTACTGCGGGATGCCAGGGCTCGGGTGAGAAGTCACGACCCGAGTAGCGGTAGCGAGCCTCGGGATCGCCCATCCACAATTGTTGCCGCGGTATCGGATGCTCCCGGCCGTAAAGTCGGAGAGTCGGTCGTTGCCATGCCAGCGTCTGGTCGAGCTGCGCCAGAAGTCGGGTCGCGGTGGGCTCGCCGAGCAGGCCGGTGAACAGTGTCAGGGGAGGCGAATCGAGCAGAGGTTCGCCCTTCTGGGCATATCCGGAACGCATGAGGTCAGGATGCCAGCCCGACCCGGTAGCGGCCAGGGGTATTCGGTCAGCCGGTCAGCTGCAGGCTGATCAGAGCAAAGACCAGCCCGAGCAGAGCGCCGGCCGCGACATCGCTGATGTAGTGCAGCCCCAGGCCCACGCGTGACACGGCAATCAGCAATGCGACAGGAATCAGCCAGGGCAGCAGCCAGGGAGCATGGGCGGCGGTCAGGGTGCAGAACAATACGGCATGCATGGTATGGCCACTGGGAAAGCTGTAGCGGTCCCGTGCCGGCTCGTTGCAGTGGATGATACCCGTGAAGGTGATGAAGGGCCGCTCGCGACACAGGCGGGTCTTGAGGAGCCGGTAAATGCCGATGGCCACCAGCGCCGTGACAGTATACTGGGCCATCTTCTGACCGCTGCCGACAGGGTGGAGCAGCGGCTGGACGATGATCAGTCCGACCCATAGCGGCCAGTCCCCCAGCTTGCTGGAAAGGCGCAACAGGGCCAGCCAGGGCCGGTGTGCGTTGAAGCCGGCCAGGCGCCAGCAGAGCTGCCATTCGATGAGGTCGAGACGTTCAAACACGGCAGGCGGATGCGGCTTCATCGTGATGCTCCCGGGGTTGAGTCAGGGTGGTGAGAAAGGTATCGGCAATCGCTGACCAACGGTATGTCAAGGCACGTTCCCTGGCGGCGCGTCCCAGGCGGGCATAGCGGGCAGGCTGCTGGCACAGGGCCGCGGCCGCCTCCCGGAAGCCCGCATCGTCACCCACTGCCAGGCTGACACCGTTGAGATCGTCGTCGATCAGCTCGGCGCCGGCGGCATGGCGGAAGGCCACCACGGCCAGGCCACTGGCCATGGCCTCGAGGACCACGTTGCCCCAGGTCTCGGATATCGAAGGGAAAACGAAGAGGTCGGCACTGGCGTAGTGGCGCACCAGGCTTTCCCGGTCGACGAAACCGGCAAAGTGGGCGTCGGGAAGAGCCCGCTCCAGTGCGGCTCGCCCCGGGCCGTCACCGACCACCACCAGGGTGATATCCGGACGAGCCGCGAGCATCGCCGTGAAGGTGTCGCGCAGCAGGTCGAGGTTCTTCTCGGCGGCCAGGCGTCCGACATGCAGTGCTACCGGGCGATGGGCATTGCTCCCCCAGGTGGCACGCAGGGCCGGGTCGCGATGGACCGGCGAGAAACGTCCGCCGTCGATGCCGCGTGCCATGACCCGCAGGTTGGCGAAGCCTCGGCCGGCCAGCGCCCTGGCCTGGTCGCTGGTCGGCACCAGGGTCGCGGTCGTGCGGTTGTGGAAGTGGCGCAGGCGGCGCAGAACCAGCGGCGCCAGCCAGGGCAGACCATAGTCGCGGCAGTAGTGGTCGAAGTTGGTGTGCCAGCCGCTGACCACCGGGATGCCTAGCCGCTTGGCGGCATTCAGGGCCGACCAGCCCAGCGGTCCCTGGGTGGCCAGGTAGACAGCCGTCGGGCGCTGCTGGCGCCACAGGCGCTGGATGGCCGCCGTGGCCGGCAGACCGATGCGTACCTGGCGATAGCCCGGCAGGCCGAGCCCCGGTACCCGGAGCTCCGCTTCCATTCCCTCTGCCCGTGGCGTAGCCGCGTCCGCCGGTCGGGGTCGGATCAGTTGAAGGGACACGCCACGCTGGTGTAGCTCTGCACTGAGGTGTCCTAGGGTATGAGCGACCCCATTGATGTCGGGGGACCAGGTTTCGCTGACCAGGCAGATGCGCATGGAGCTCCTCTCACGGTGGCAGGCCCGGAAGGGCTGACACCGCCGAGGATGCCGCGTGGGCATGACAGCAGCGCGTCACGGGGATGAAGAACGCGTGACGGCCGGCCGTGCCGGAACGCGTTGCCTCCGTCAGCGCAGTACCCGGGCCGGGTCGATGGGCTTGCCACCATGGCGCATGTCGAAGAGCAGCCGTGGGCTGCCGTCCTGCTGGCCGATTTCGCAGACCGGGGCTCCACGCTTGACCGAGTCCCCGCTGGCGACCAGGGGCTTCGCGCAGAGGGCATAGACACTCTGGAGGTTGTCAGCATGGTGGACGATGACCACCTTGCCCAGCTGTCGCATGCTGTCGGCGAAACGCACCTCGCCGTCGGCCACGGCCTGCGCGCGACTGCCCCGACGAGTGCTGAGCAGCATGGGCTGCAGGGTGCCGCGGCCGTCGGCCCCGAAGGGACGCTCGACTCGATAGTCGTCCAGCGGCCAGGGCCAGCCGTGCGCGGAAGCGGGCAGGTTTCCCGGGTCCGGCAGGCGCTTGCTTGTCGGCCGACTAGCCTGGCGCGTGCTGGATGCCTTGCTCGCTGTGCTGCCCCCGCTGGCGCCCGTGGATGCTGCCTGTCGGCCCCCCAGCGGTACCTGGATCAGCTGGCCGACCTTGAGGTTGGTGGGGGCAATACCGGGGTTGGCCGCCTCAATCCGATCGGTGCGGCCGCCGAAGCGTCGGGCGATGGCGCTGTAGGTGTCTCCGGGCCGCACGCGGTAGCGGTAGGGCCCGCCGGAAGGGGCCCGCTCATCGCGTCCGGGAACCAGCAGACGCTGCCCCACGACCAGCCGCCGAGCGTCGACGCCAGGGTTGAAGCGCTCCAGTCGCACCAGGGGGACGTCCGCGCGGCGGGCGATCTCGCCCAGGGTGTCGCCGCGCTGGATGGTGATCCACTGGCCGGCGGTGTTCTCGTCCGTGAGGCCATCACCGTCGCCACCGCGTCCGGCGCAACCGACCAATAACAGTGCCAGGCTGACCAGCATGAGGGTCAGCGCGATGAGTCGAGCTGGCGATCCTTGTCCTGCCAAAGGGCATTGAGCCATGACTGGAAGCGTTCCTTGTAGTCTTTGTCATCGTGATAGTCACCCTCAAGCATCCAGGTGGGGACTTCCAGTCGCCGGGCGACCAGCCGTACCGGTCCCTCACGGCCACAGAGGAAGCCCCAGAAACTGGGGGCAGGTTTCTCGTAGTGCAGGGTGACATCCAGAATACCGCCCAAGCGATCGCCGAGCAGGCTCATTACCTGGGCGATGCCACCGGCGCGAGGCTTCAACAGATGGCGATAGGGTGAGCCCTGGGCGGCCTGCTTGGCGGGGGTGAAGCGAGTGCCCTCGACAAAATTGTAGATGGCGATGGGGCGCTCCCGGGCGTGGCGGCACATGCGCTCGGTGGCTTCTCGGTCGCGACGCGCCAGCTGTGGATTGCGCTCGCGCTGCTCGCGGCTCAGGCGACGCAGCATGGGGAACTCCATGGCCCAGAAGGCCAGTCCGACGATGGGGATCCAGATCAGCTGACGCTTGACGAAGAAGTGGGGCATGGGAAGGCGCCGATGCAGGGCAAAGAACAGCAGGAAGATATCGGTCCAGCTACGGTGGTTCGAGAGCACCAGCCACCATTGCTCGCGTGAAAGCCCGTCGGGCACTACCATCTCCAGCCGCGGCCGAAGCCAACGACGCATCCACCAGAGGTTGCTTCCCACCCAGTTGAGGGCGACCCAGTTCAGCGCCGTCAGCACCCGGCGACGCAGCTGACGCCCCGGGGTCACCAGTTTGACCAGGGTGAGCAGGATAAGCGGGATGCCCCAGGCGAGGGTAGTGAGAGTCAGCAGCAGGACGCTGACGAGCCCCCGGAGGGTTGGCATGCCTGTCTCCTTGGCCGGGTTTACAAGTTTGCCATGCTAATGGATCGACCGCGGGCTGCCCAGCTGCCGGGTCAATGTCCTGCTGCCAGACCAGGGGCGCGAATGGTTTCGGCGAGGACTTCCTGCAACGCCAGGGCAGCCACAGAGAGTTCATGGTTGTTCCAGGTCAACACGCCGACGTCGCGTTCGATCACTGGATCATCGAGGGGCACGCAGATGGCGCCGAGCTCCTGCATCTGCGCGATGCATAGCGACGGGACAGCACTGACGCCCAGGCCGCTGGCGACCATGCGTCCCACGGTGGTCAGCTGGTGGCATTCGAAGGCAGCGGGCAGGGTGAAGCCCCGATTCTCCAACTGCTGTTCCAGCAGCCGGCGCACCATCGACGGGCGTTGCAGGGCAATGAAGTCACGGGTCATCAGCGTCGGCCAGCCGAGTCGTGAACGCTCTGCCAGGCGCGATTCGGGCGGCACCACGGCGACGAAGCGGTCGCGAAACAGGGGGGAGAAGGAGAGGCTTCCAGTGGCCTCGGGTTCGAACACCAGCCCCAGTTCGACCTGGCGAGCACGGACCATCTCGATTACCTGTTCGTTGATGACGTCATGTACCGTGACATTGACCCGTGGATGGCGCTGGCGGAATACGCTAAGAGCGGGTGGCAACAGGTTGCTGGCAAAGGAGGGCATGGTGGCCACCGCCAGCCGCCCCAGCTGCAGGGTGAAGCGCTGGCGCAGCAGCTCCTCGGTATTGTCCCACTCGGCGATCAGGCGCTTGGCCAGCGGGACGAGCGTCTCACCCTCCGGGGTAAGCCGTACGCTGCGGGTGCTACGTATCAGCAGGCGACCGCCGAGGCTCTCCTCTAGCCCCTTGATCGCCAGACTCAGGGCCGGCTGGGAGAGGTGCAGGTGTTCACAGGCCTGGGTAAAGCTCAGGGTCCGGGCCACGGCGAGGAAGGCGCGCAGTTGCTTGACGGTCACAGTATGCTACCAAGGTTTAATATATTATGGGATTAAATCAATCAATAAATAAAACAAACTTAACAAATATATTGGCAACAGCAACACTGGGCTGACATTCTTACCATTCGCTTCATCTCTTTTCGCTCCACGACGATTCATCCGACAACGATTCAATCGACAACGACTCAATCGACAACAACGCGAGGCGCCACTATGGCCGGATTCGACAAGCGTGTGTACTCCTACGAAGAGGCAATGGACGGTATCGAGAGCGGCATGACCGTGATTGCCGGCGGCTTCGGTCTCTGCGGTATTCCCGAGAACCTGATCGCCGAGATCAAGCGTCGCGGTGTCAAGGACTTGACGGTATGGTCCAACAACTGCGGCGTAGACGGCTTCGGCCTGGGTCTGCTGCTCGAGGACAAGCAGATCAGTCGTATCCATGCGTCCTATGTCGGCGAGAATGCGCTCTTCGAGAAGCAGATGCTCAACGACGAGATCGAGGTTGTCCTTACCCCCCAGGGGACGCTGGCGGAGAAGATGCGTGCTGGTGGTGCCGGTATCCCGGCCTTCTATACTGCCACCGGCTACGGCACGCCCATCGGCGAGGGCAAGGAGGTTCGCGAGTTCAACGGTCGCCACTGCATCCTTGAAGAGTCGGTGGTGGGGGATTTCGCCATCGTCAAGGGCTGGAAGGCTGATCGCTACGGCAACGTCGTCTACCGCGACGCCGCCCAGAACTTCAACCCGATGGCCGCCACCGCTGGCAAGATCACCGTGGTCGAGGTCGAGGAGATCGTCGAACCCGGCGAGCTGAAGCCCGACCAGATCCACACCCCGGGCATCTATGTCGACCGCCTGATTCAGGGCACCTTCGAGAAGCGCATCGAGAAGCGCACCGTACGCGAGGGTTGAGCCCGACGCTCTTTCTCCAACGACCGCTTCTCCACCGAACACAAGAGGCAAGAAGATGGCACTGACTCGCGAACAGATGGCAATGCGCGTGGCGCGCGAACTCGAGGACGGCTTCTACGTCAACCTGGGCATCGGCATCCCGACCCTGGTGGCCAACTATATCCCTGACGGCATCGACGTCATGCTGCAGTCCGAGAATGGCCTGCTCGGCATGGGGCGCTATCCCACCGAGGCCGAGGTCGACCCGGACATGATCAATGCCGGCAAGGAGACGGTGACAGCGCGCCCGGGAGCGGCGATCTTCTCCTCGGCCGAATCCTTCGCCATGATCCGTGGCGGGCACGTGGACCTGACCGTACTGGGCGCCTTCGAGGTCGACCAGAACGGCAACATCGCTTCCTGGATGATTCCCGGCAAGCTGATCAAGGGCATGGGTGGCGCCATGGATCTGGTAGCCGGTGCCGAGAACATCATCTGCACCATGACCCACGCCTCCAAGCATGGGGAGTCCAAGCTGCTCGAGTCCTGCAACCTGCCGTTGACCGGCGCGGGCTGCATCAACCGAGTACTGACCGACCTCGCCTACCTGGAGATCAAGGATGGTGCCTTCCACCTCAAGGAAAGAGCGCCGGGCGTCTCCGTGGAGGAGATCAAGTCGCTCACCGCCGGCAAGCTGGTGGTGCCTGATCACGTTCCGGAGATGACCTTCGAAACCTGATCTTCCTGAGGGTGACAAGGCAAGCGCCCCGGACCAGTGTCCGGGGCGCTCTTGTTGGTGCGCTCGGCATGGCGCGAAGCGCCTGACTGGCGAAGTTTCCGGGGGAGGGCGCTCAGGGTGCCCCGGGTTACCGGCTGATCCTGGCATCGACAGCGAGGCTGCCGAAAAATTGATCATTCCCAGCCAGGCCCTTTGGCATCCGCCCGGGCCCCTCTTTCGCGCGCATGATGCACAGCGTTATCCACAGATTCTGTGGATGGTCAGCGATCAGGAGATTTCGCAACGAGTATGGTGTGGCAGCAGGAGTTCGGCCGCACGCTCCTGATTGGCGCTGACTTGTTTCTGGACGAGAGAGAGTCCACCAAGGCCGACACGGTGCTCGTCGCCTTCGGCGAAAGCCAGGCGACGCGAGCTGGTGGCATAGAAGCGGTAGTCGAGCAGGGGTGAGACAGGGAAGAGACCGTGATGGTGGTCGCTGGTCCCGGTGAGACCCTTTTGCTTCAGTTGAACGTCGAGCTCTGTGATGTCGTGTCCCAGGCGCTGGCAGTCGAATCCGGCGTGATGCACCCTTGGCCCCATCACCGAAAGCCAGCCGGCTAATGGGTGGGCCTGGTGGAGGGCCTGGTAGGTGCTCCAGTCAGGCATCGGCCAGGGACGGCCATGGCAGAGCAGGGCTTGGCTGCGAGCCTCCCGGGGGTCGGCGCTACCGACCAGCTGGTGGAGGTGTTCCCGGGGCCGTCGTGACAGGGTGCCCAGCTGGAGCTCGGCGAGCAGTATCCAGGCCCCATCGTCCGGTGCGGTGAGCAAGGTGACAAGCAGGCCGCGATCGGCCATGGCATAGCGCTGGTGCGGGCGGTATCCAAATCGCGCCAGGGTCGGTAGAAGGGCCTCCATGGCCCAGGGGCCATGGTTCAGTGTCAGGATCGCCAGGTATTCCGCCGGCGCCTCCACGGGCCATAGCCGTAGACTGCCGACGTCTGGATGCTGGTGGATATAGTCCAGCCAAAGCTGCTGAACGAACTCTTCCCGTTGCATCGTGCCTTGTCCCTCTGTCCGTGATGCCCTGTGCGTGCCTGCACGCCGCCAGTATAGGCAGCGGTTCGGGAGTGGCATTCAACGCGGGGAAGACGTTCGTCGTGACGGGTTTACCTGGAATAGAAGCAAGCTGGTCAAGTTCTGTGCGCCGGGGCGTGGATGGTTCACTGCCTGTCGTTTTAGCTAGCTACCGTCAGCAGTGCCTGGTCACGCACATAGCGGTCGAATTCGGTGAAGCCGCCGACATGGGTCTGGTCGACGAAGATCTGCGGTACGGTGTGTACCGGTTTGCCGATGGTCTTCTCCAGGTCGGCCTTGGTGATGCCTTCGGCATGGATATCGATGTAGCGGTGACCCTCGATGGCACCGGAACTCTCGAGCCGGGCGGCGAGCGCCTTGGCCCGGTCGCAGAAGGGGCAGGCGGGGCGACCGAAGATAACGACGAACATTCAACGACTCCTTGCACGGCAGGGTGCGTGAAGTGTGATCAACCTAATGGATTGCCATTGTGACGGTGCAGGCAACGTTTCGCCAATAGCCGCCTCCTTGCAGGCTAATGACAACCCGCTATCGCGCTGCTCACGGGTCGATTTCCCCGGCATCGGCTCGTCGCAGCAAGTCACCGAGCTCGTCATGCAGCTTGGGGCTGGTCACCAGCAAGTTTTCGCCGTAGAGGTCTACGGGAATCCCTGCCGGACCAGGATAGAGGTGCCCGGTACGGGCACCCGCCTCTCGAGCGATCAGCCAGCCGGCGGCACAATCCCAGGGCGATACGCTCTCGTAGTAAGCGTCCAGCCGACCACAGGCCACATCGCACAGATCCAGGGCTGCCGAGCCGTTGCGGCGCACGTCCTGACAGTGTGCCAGCACGGCGGTGAGGCGTCGCATCAGCGGCATGCGGCTGTCACGGCGATAGGGAAAGCCGGTGCCGACCAGGGCGTGTGACAGGTTGCCGGTGCGGCTGGCATGGATCGCCTGGTCATTGCACCAGGCCCCCTGACCGTCAAGCGCAGTGAAGGTTTCGCCCAGGAAGGGAGCATGCACCACCCCCAGGCGGGTGCGACCCTCGTTTGCCCAGCCGATGGAGACCGCTACATGACGCAGGCCATGGGCAAAATTGACTGTACCGTCGATGGGATCCACCACCCACAAAGCCTGCGGGTTGTTGAGCACCTGCCGATCCGGGGTCAGCTCCTCGCTGAGGCGTGCCTCTCCGGGGAAGTGTTGTTCGAGGCGCTCACCGATGCGCGTATCCACCTCGACGTCGGTGTCCGTGACCAGCTCCTGGCCATGCTTGTAGCGTTGGCCGAAGACCTGATGCTCACGAGCCTCGACGATCATTCGGCCGGCCTCGCGGGCGATGTCGACGGCGATCTCCAGTCGCTGGGTGGGTGTCATACGGGCTCCTCGGCAGGGGGGAAAAAGCGGCCTTTCATGCTAGCAGTTTGCCCTCACCCTGCCGAATGATCGACACGATGGCTATAATGACGCCTCTAACGCGCCGGAGGATCTCATGCAGGCACTGACCGGTGAACAGTATGCTCGACTGCGACAGCTGCCCGAGGCTTGGAGCCGCTGCCATCTGAAGGACGCCAAGCGTGATCCTCGTTTCAACCCACGGCTGGGGGTGGATGCCATCTGCTTCCAGCTCCACCGGCTCGAGGATGGTCGCAGAGGACTGCTGGGTGCTCTGGTCACGCCCGTCTCGCTCTCTCTGGCCCTGGTCATCGACCAACCAGGCGCGCCACGGCCGATGACAGGACACCTGATGCTGGCGCTGCCCTCCGGGCATTACCCCTTCATGTTCGAACCCCTGGGGGAGGCAGATGGCTGGTGGCGTTGCGAGCTTCTCGATGACCTTTCCGATGTGGGTTCACTAGAGGAGGGCAGTCGACTCGCCCAGCAGCTGATGGAGCGGGTAATGACATCGACTGCGTCGAATACATGAGCGGATGACGCGCTGCGTCATCCGCCTTATGCTGGTGGCGGACATTGATACCACCACCCCGGGCCCTTGAGGGGCCTGCTCGGGTTCCGGCCCGATACACAGGACAGAGGAGTCACGCATGACCGCCAACGCTTCCACCCCCCGCGTCGCCCTGATTACCGGTACCAGCAGCGGCATCGGCGAGGCTGTGGTACGCCATTTCTGCGAAAAGGGTCATCAGGTCCTGGCCGTGGACTTCAATCCGGCGGGCAAGGAGATCGCCGAGCAGGCGGGGGCCGCCTTCTTCCAGGCAGACCTGACCGATGGCGAAGCCTGCAAGGCCGCGGTGGCCGAGGCGATCAAGCGTTTCGGACGTGTCGATATCCTGGTCAACAATGCCGGCATTCAACATGTCTCGCCCATCGAGGAGTTCCCGGAAACGAAGTGGCGCCAGATCATCGACCTGATGCTCACCGCTCCTTTCCTGCTCGCCCAGGCCGCTTGGCCCTCGATGCGCGAGAATGGCTGGGGCCGCATCATCAACATCGCCTCGGTCCATGCTCAGGTGGCCTCACCGGGCAAATCGGCCTATATCAGCGCCAAGCATGGCATGATCGGCCTCACCAAGACCGCGGCGCTGGAGGGCGGAAGCCAGGGCATTACCGCCAATGCCATCTGTCCCGCCTACGTCAAGACACCGCTGGTCGACAATCAGATCGCCGACCAGGCCAAGATGCACGGCATGAAGGAACAGGAGGTTATCGAGAACATCATGCTCAAGAATGCGGCGGTGAAGCGCCTTATCGAGCCTGTTGAGGTGGCCGAACTGGTCGGCTACCTGGCCTCTGATCTCGCCGGGGCCGTCACCGGGTCCAGTTGGAACATTGACCTGGGCTGGACGGCGCAGTAAGCGCAGAGCCACAAGCTCCAAGCCGCCAAGGAACCTCGTTGCGATTTTTTCTTGAAGCTTGAGCCTCGGCTTGGCCGCTTGGCCGCTTGGCCGCTTGGCCGCTTGGCCGCTTGGCCGCTTGGCCGCTTGCATCGTTAGCGTCTCACCGGCCGCTTCTGCAGCTTGCGCTGCAGGGTTCGGCGGTGCATGCCCAGCGCCCGGGCGGTCGCCGAGATATTGCCGTCGTGCTCCTGCAACACCTTCTGGATATGCTCCCAGGTGATGCGGTTGATCGAGGGTGGATTGTCAGCCACCTCGGTTTCCGGGTCGCCTTCCGCTCGTGACAGGGCCAGGAGGACGTCGTCGGCATCCGCGGGCTTGCACAGGTAGTTCACCGCGCCCAGCTTGATCGCCTCCACCGCGGTAGCGATGCTCGAATAGCCTGTCAGTACCACCACTCGGCAGTTCGGCACGACCTCGAGTAGTTCCGGTAATAGTTTCAGTCCCGATTCCTGCTCAAGCTTGAGATCCAGCGTGGCCAGCTGAGGCTGGTGGCGGCGTGCCAGGAACAGGGCCCGGGCGGCGTCATGGGCGACCAGCACCTCGAAGCCGCGCCGACTCAGGGCGCGGTCGAGCACGTGGCAGAACATCTCGTCGTCATCGATGATCAGCAGGCGTTCGGCGTTCTCTTGCATCTTGTCCTCGCAGACGGGCACGGGTTCGCGCAGTCGTCGGGTTTCAGGGGTGGGACTGACTGCGCGGCAGTGTCACCTCGGTCAGGGTGCCGCCCTCGGGGTGATTGTACAGGCTTACGCCGCCCCCGAAGCGGTTGATGGTAGCGTGGGTCAGGAAGAGGCCGATACCCAGCCCCTTGCTCTTGGTGGAGACGAAGGTTTCCCCCAGCTGGTCGGCGATGGACATCGCCACACCGGGGCCATGATCGCGGATGTCGATGATTACCTCGTCGTCGTTCCAGTCGAGGCGGATGGATATATCGTCCGGGTTGGCATCGGCAGCGTTGTTGAGCAGGTTGGTCAGTGCCTGGTCGAGGGTGGCATCCACCGCCAGCCAGGGGCGGCCGCGCCGCTCGGTGACTTTCAGGTGGTGGCTGACATCGGGACGCAGCACCAGCCAGCGCTGCACCACCCAGGTCAACCATAGCCGGGCGTCATGGACCTCGGGCTCGGCCATGCGTCGGCGGTCGGCGCTCTCCACCAGGTGGCGCAGCCGCGACTTGCAGGTATCGACCTGCTGGCGCAGCAGTTCGATGTCCCGGGTCAGAGCCGGCTGGTCCCTGACCTCTTCGCGCATCTCGCCGAGCAGCACCGCCATGGTGGAGAGCGGGGTACCCAGCTCATGGGCGGTCCCCGCCGCCTGGGTGGCCACGGCCAGTACCTGCTCGTTGCGCAGGGCGGCCTCACGTGTGCGTGACAAGGCCTGATCGCGACTGCGCAGGGCGTGGGCCATCTTGTAGATGAAGAAGGTGACCAGCCCTGCCGAAAGTCCGAAGTTGAGCCACATGCCCAGCACGTGAAGGCTGAGGGTCCCCCCGTCTTGGCCCTGGGCGAATTGCGGTACCGGCTGATAGGCCATCATCAGGAAGCTGTAGGCGGCCATGGAGGCGGCGGCTACCACCCAGGCATGCCGCCAGGGAAGCGTCGCCGCGGCGATGGTGACCGGCACCAGGTAATAGTTGATGAAGGGATTGTGAGAGCCGCCGGTGAAGTAGAACAGCAGCGTCAGGCCAGAGACGTCGAGCAGCAGGTGGAGCAGGTACTCGCCGTGGGTTACCGCCCGCGGGCGCCCCATGCGCCACCAGGTGGCGATGTTGATCACCCCCATGGCGATGATCACCGCAATCACTGCGGGCACCTCCAGGGTGAAGCCCAACAGTTCGATGCCGATGATGATCGCGGCCAGGAAACCGGTCCAGGTGATGCCACGCACGATCGTCAGCCGCACCAGGTTGCGGTTCGGCGTGGAGAGCGGCAGGGGCAGGGTGGCTGGCATGGCGACTCCATGAGATGGTCAGGCCAAATGATACCCGATCCGGGCGACACTGTGCCTTCGCGACCCTCTGAGGCACAGTGTCGCCCGGTGGACACAGGCGCCGACAATCCTCTGCCGAAGGCGTATATTTGAGGCCTATCGATATTACCAGTGGAACTTAGCCGATGCTTAGACGCCTGCTTCCCCTGCTGATTCTGGCCCTTGGCGTGGCGGTCTTCCTGTGGCTGCGAGCCACCCGGCCTGAAAGCGCCAGCGTCACCCCGGAAGAGCGCAGTTGGCGGGTCGAGACCCTGAGGGCCATTCCCGGGCGTCATGCTCCGGCTCTACCGCTCTATGGCGAGGTGACGGCCCCCGAGACGCTCAGGGTCACTGCCCCGCTGGCCGGTCGTATCGCCGAGCGACCGGTTCGTGAAGGCCAGCGAGTCGCCCGCGGCGAGTTGCTGGTGGCCCTGGACGAGGCCGATATCCGTCCGCCGCTGGAGCAGGCCGAGGCCGAGGTGGCCGACCTCCGGGCGCAGCTGGAAAACGAGCGGGTGCGCCATGAAAGTGATCGCGAGACCCTGGTACGCGAACGTGAGCTTCTGGATAACGCCAGCCGCCAGCTGGAACGCACCCGCTCTCTGGTGGAGCGCAACCTGGCCTCCCAGTCCGACCTGGACGCGGCACGCAACGAGCTGGCTCGGGCTCGGGTGACGGTGGAGGCCAGGGAGCGGGCCATCGCTGAGCATCCCGCGCGCCTTCAGTCTCTCCAGGCGGGCCTGGCCCGTGCTCGGGCTGCCCTGGCCGCCACGCGTCGTGATGCAGCGCGCAGCCGCGTCGAGGCGCCCTTCGATGGCATTGTCACGCGCATCCGAGTGGCACCAGGCGACCAGGTAGCCGCCCGCAGCGAACTGCTCAGCGTCTATCCCGAAGCGGGTCTTGAGTTGAGGGCACGCATCCCCGGGCGTTACCAGGCCGAGCTGCGCCACGCTCTGGCTGATGAGAGGCGGCTCGAGGCCACCGGTGATGAGGCTGCCCGCTTCGTGCTGGTCGGACTGGCCGGGGAGAGCGACCCCGCCGGTATCGAGGCTATCTTTCGTCTCGAGGCCGGCGGGGCGGGATTGCGACCCGGCAGCCTGTTGGCCGTGTCACTGGTGCGCCCAGCCATCCCCGGCAGCCTCCCGGTTCCCGAGAGTGCCCTCTACGGCAACGATGTTCTCTATCTGATGAATGACGAAGGCCGAATGCAGCGCCTGGTGGTGACCCGTCATGGCGAGGTGGTCCTTGACGACGGCGAGCGCTGGGCCCTGGTCAGCGGCGAGTCGCTGGACGAGGATGACCGAGTGATCATCACTCATCTGCCCAATGCCATCCAGGGGCTGAAGGTCGAGTCGACCGAAGCCGGTGAGGAGACCCCGCCATGAGCCGACGGCGCGGTGTGATCGGCTTCTTCGTTCACCACCGGGTCGCTGCCAACCTGATCATGCTGATGATGCTGCTTGGTGGGGTGCTGGGTCTGTCACGCATGAACATCCAGTTCTTCCCCTCGTTCGCCCTGGACGTTGTCAGCGTGCGTACGGTCTGGAGTGGCGCCTCCGCGGAGGACGTCGAGCAGGGCATCACCGTGCCTCTCGAACAGCGCCTGCGCAGCCTCGATGGCCTCAAGCGGATGACATCCACCTCGGCCCTGGGGGTGTCAAACATCACCCTGGAGTTCACCGAGGGTAGCGACCCGATTCTGGCGCTGGATGACGCCCGCCAGCGGGTTGATGAGTTTACCAGCCTGCCCGCCGATGCCGAGGAACCAAGGGTCACCCGGACCACCCGCTACGAGCCGGTGGCCCGGCTACTGGTGCATGGCGAGGTGAGCCAGGAGGCACTGCGGCACCTGGCCAATCGCTATGAAGATGAACTGCTGCAGCGGGGCATCGATCGGGTGGAAATCAGCGGACTGCCCGAACAGCAGATCAGCATCGAGGTGCCCGCGGAGCGACTTCAGGGACTTCAGATGAGTCTTGCGGAGATTGCCGAGCGGGTCGAGGGCATGTCCCGGGACCTGCCTGCAGGATTGCTCGGCCAGCAGGACAGCACCCGCGAACTGCGCGCTTTGGAACAGCGCCGCGACGAGCAAGCCTTCTCCGACCTGCCGGTGATCAGTGGCGAGCGGGTGCAATTGCGACTGGGCGATATTGCCACCATCCGCCAGGAGTCCCGCGAGCAGCAGGTGACCTTGAGCCGTGGCGGCCATCCTGCGGTGGAGCTTATGCTGCAGCGAAGCGAGGACGGCAACTCCCTGGCCGCCGCCGATGTGCTCGAGAGCTGGCTGGCAGAGACTCGTCCTGAGCTGCCACCCAGCGTCGCGCTCGAGGTTCACGACCAGACCTGGCAACTGATTGCCGAGCGAATCTGGCTGCTGATCAGCAACGGTCTGGGTGGCCTGGCGCTGGTCCTGCTGCTGCTCTATTTCTTCTTGCCCGCGAGGGTGGCGCTGTGGGTGGCCATCGGCATTCCCACCGCCTTCATGGCGGCCATGGCGGTATTCTGGGGCATCGGCGGATCGATCAACATGATATCGCTCTTCGCGCTGATCATGGCCCTGGGGGTGATCGTTGATGACGCCATCGTGGTAGGCGAGGACGCCGACGCCCACTTCCGCATGGGCGAGCCTGCTCGTCACGCTTCAGAGGGGGCGGCCCGGCGCATGATCTGGCCGGTGCTGGCCTCGTCGCTGACCACGGTGGCCGCCTTCATGCCGCTGCTCCTGGTGGGTGGCGTGATCGGCAACATCCTCGGCGATATTCCGGTGATCATGATCTGCGTGCTGGTTGCCTCCCTGCTGGAGTGTTTCGTGGTGCTGCCTGCCCATCTGCGCAATGCGTTCGTGCCGGGCCGTACAACCCGGCGCCACCCGCTGTCGCGACCGCGCGAGCGCTTCGAGGTGGCCTTCGAGCATTTCCGCGAGGGACCCTTCCGGCGCTTCTCGGCACTGACCCTGCGCCATCGCGCCGCCACTTTGGCCTCGGCCGCTGCGGTGGTGCTCTTCACCCTTGGCCTGCTGGTCGGGGGGCGCCTGGAATTCAACTTCTTTCCCACGCCCGAGCCCAACGTCCTCTATGCCAATGCCAGCTTCGTGGCAGGCACCGACAGCGAGCGTGTCGATGATTTATTGGCGCACATGCAAGCGGCGCTGAACGAGTCCGAGCAGGCTCTGGGGGGATATCTGGTCCAGCACGCCGTGACGCGGCACGGGGCGACGCTCGCCAGCGGCATGCAGGCCCGCACCGGCGACAACGTCGGCTCGATCATGGTGGAGCTCACCGCCTCCGACGACCGCGACGTGCGCAATGCCGAGTTCATCCGCGCCTGGCGATCGCGCATCGTCGAACCGGCGGGGCTGGAGAATCTGACCATCAACGAGCGTACCGCGGGCCCGCCGGGCAAGGACGTCAATATCCGCCTGACCGGAGAGGAGGCGGGTGATCTCAAGGCCGCCGCCGAGTCGCTCTCCCGTTCGCTGCGCGAACTGCCCGGCGTGCTCGACACCGAGGACGACATGCCCTGGGGGCGTGAGCAGCTGATCTACCGGGTCAACGCCCAGGGTCAGGCCCTGGGACTGACAACCGCCGATCTCGGTCGCCAGCTTAGGGATGCCTTCGACGGCCGGCTGGTGCAGATCTATCAGGATGGCGCCGACGAGATCGAAGTACGGGTGCTGCTGCCACGGGCGCAGCGCGAGCGGCTCTCGACCCTGTCGCGTCTCGCCCTGCGCGTTCCTGATGGGCGCTTCGTGCCCCTCGACCAGGTCGTGGCCCTGGACTATCGCCAGGGCTTCGAGGCGTTGCGCCATGCCGATGGCCGACTGGCAGTGGAGGTGACCGCCGAGCTCGATACCGAGACGACCTCCGCCGAGCGCGTGCTCGATGCCGTATCCGCGGAGGTATTGCCGTCCCTTGCCACCACGCACCGCCTGCGCTACAGCTTCGAAGGCCGCGCTGCCGACCAGCGCGAGACCTTCGCCGACATGCGTACCGGGCTGATGATTGGTCTGGGATTGATGTATGTGGTGCTGGCCTGGGTCTTCGCCTCGTGGAGCCTGCCATTGATCGTCATGGCGATCATCCCGCTGGCACTGGTCGGGGCTCTGCTGGGACACTGGATGCTGGGTCTCAACCTGACCATGCTCTCGCTGTTCGGGCTCTTCGGCCTCTCGGGCATCGTGGTGAACAACGCCATCATCCTGGTGGCGTTCTACCGCCACCAGCGTCATCAGGGGCTGGACATCGAGGCGGCGCTCAACGAGGCGGTGGTGCAGCGCATGCGCGCCGTACTGCTCACCTCGTTGACCACCATCGGCGGGCTCATGCCGCTGCTCTTCGAGACCTCGCTGCAGGCGCAGTTCCTGATCCCCATGGCAGTCTCCATCGCCTTCGGCCTGGCCTTCTCAACCCTGCTGGTGCTCGCGGTGACCCCGGTGCTGCTGAGCTTCCTGGAGCACCTGCGAGAGCGATGAGCCTGTTACCGGCCACCCTCCGCCATCGTCCTCTTCGGCCTGGTGCCTCTGGTCTACTGCTGGAGCACATAGTGGCCCGGTGCGTCCTCCAGGGGGGTATGGCCGGTTTCGGCAGCACCCATCGGCGGCGGGGGTGTTTCGCCGCTGGAGTGTTCGAGAAGCCAGCGATGCCATTCCGGCCACCAGGAACCCTGCCGTTCGGGTACCTTCTCGTGCCAGGTCTCGGGCGCTACATAGGAGGCATCGGCGGGCTTGTCGGCGATCTGGTAGACATGCTTGCGCTTGCCAGGCTCGCTGATGACGCCGGCGTTGTGGCCGCCGCTGGTCAGCGTGAAGGTGACGTTCGTGTCGGTCAGCAGATGAATCTTGTAGACGGACTTCCAGGGGGCGATGTGATCGGTGCGCGTGCCGACGGTGAAGATCGGCACCTTGATATCGCTCAGCACTACCGCGTAGTCGTCCACGAAATAGTCCCCCTTGGCCAGGGCGTTCTCGAGGTAGAGCCGTTCCAGGTATTCCGAGTGCATCCGGTAGGTCATTCGAGTGGAGTCGGTGCTCCACGCCATCAGGTCGAACATGGGTAGCGTCTCTCCCATCAGGTAGGACTTCACGAAGGCCGACCACAGGAGATCATTGGAGCGCAGGAAAACGAAGGTGCCGCGCATCTGCCACTTATCCAGATAGCCCTGGTGCCACATCAGGTCCTGGAGAAAGCTCACCTGGCTCTCGTCAATGAACAGTTCCAGTTCACCAGCCTCCTCGAAATCCGTCTCGGAAGCGAAGAGGGTCAGCGAGGCAAGGCGGTCGTCACCATCGCGTGCCATGGCGGCCGCCGCGATCGACAGCAGCGTGCCTCCCAGACAGTAGCCGACACCATGGATCTGGCGGTCGGGAACCACCTCATTGACGACCTCGAGGGCTTCCATGATGCCCAGCTTGCGATAGTCCTCCATTCCCAGATCGCTATCCTCTGCGTCCGGGTTCTTCCACGACACCATGAAGACCGTATACCCCTGCGCCACCAGCCAGCGCACCAGGGAGTTGTGTGGCGAGAGATCCAGGATGTAGTACTTCATGATCCAGGCGGGAATGATCAGCAGGGGTTCGCTTTTCACCGTGTCCGTTGTCGGCGAATACTGAATGAGTTCCATCAGACGGTTGCGATAGATGACCTTGCCGGGCGTCACAGCCACCGTCTCGCCGGGTCGAAACGCCTCGGCTCCCACCGGCGGCTCATGCATCATCATGCGACGCGCGTCTTCGAGGAAGTGCATGTAGCCGTCGATGAAGTTCTTGCCGCCGGTCTCGAGGGTACGTCTAGCGACGTTGGGATTGGTCAGGGGCGAGTTGGTCGGCGCGAAACCATCGAGAAACTGGCGAATCGTGAATTTCACGATGTCTTCGTGGTGGGGGTCCACGCCATCCACGCCCGTCGCGGCCCTGTTCCACCATTGCTGGGTCAGCAAAAAGGACTGGGAAAAGACGTTATAAGGCCATTTCTGCCACTCCTCCCCCGCAAAGCGGTCGTCATGGGGGAGCGGTTCGACACAGGGTTTGCATTCCTCTTCGTTCATCGAATGCGGCAGGAAACCCCACAGGCGGCTCATCTCGTGTCCCATCTCCTCGGCGAGTTGGGCCTGCTTGCCCGGCGAAATGCTCAGATGCCATGCCCAGTCGCTGAAGGCCTGCATGATGGCGATCGGTGATACCCCGCCGGTCATTCTGCCCAGGCTGGCATGAGCCATGCGATCGGTAGTGGCATAGAGGTCACCCTTCCCTTCGGCTTCCCGTTCTCCGCCGCTCAAGGCGTGTCGATGCCGCCACCTGGGAGGGGTCCATTTATCCGGTTGTGGTGCCAGAGGACGTTCGGGAGGAGTTGATCCATCCCGCGGAATGTCGTCGCTTTGGTCTATGTCCTGCATACTCTTTCCTCCTCGATCGAGTGATATCGGCATAGGTGCTTCCGGCTGGATACCCCGATGATGGCCATCAGTGTAGGTCACCCCTGGCAGGCATGGCCCCGAGCAATGGGGGCCCTTGAAGTCGGCGGCACCTGCCGCAACTAGAAGAGTGTCACGTAATAGGGTGTCATACCGACCCCTTGCCACGACAAGGAGATTTCATGAGCAACTCGATATTGCCCAACCCCGGCCTCGGTACCTTCCGCCTTCAAGGGGACACCCTGAAACGTGTGATCCACGATGCCCTGGAGTTGGGGTTTCGCCACATCGACACCGCCCAGATGTACGACAATGAGCAGGACGTCGGCGCGGCCATCGCCGAAAGCGAGGTGCCGCGCGAGGCGCTCTTCGTCACGACCAAGGTGTGGCATGATCGGCTGGAGCCCGCCTCCCTCAAGGCCAGTGTCGAAGAGAGCCTGGAGAAGCTCGGTACCGAGTACGTCGACCTGCTGCTGATCCACTGGCCCTCTCCGGATGACGCCGTGCCCATGGCCGACTACCTGACGGCCCTGCGCGAAGTGCAGCAGGCGGGGAAGGCACGCCACATCGGGGTCTCCAATTTCACCATCGCTCAAGTCGATCGGGCCCTCGAGATCCTCGGCCCGGAGTCGCTGCTGACCAACCAGGTAGAGGTGCACCCCTTCCTGCAGAATCGTGCGGTAGTGGAGCACTGCCAGGCTCGCGGCCTGACCGTGACCGGCTACATGCCCCTGGCTGTGGGCAAGGTGCTGAAGGACGAGACGCTGAAGGCTATTGCCGAGGTCCATGGTGTCACCTCCGCCCAGGTTGTCCTGGCCTGGACCCGGTCGCGTGGCGTGGTGGCCATCCCGTCGTCGACTCGGCACGAGCATCTGGCGGCCAACCTGGCGGCTGACGACCTCACCCTCAGCGATGACGAACTCGAGGCGATCGCCAGGCTGGACCGCGACGAGCGTATCGCCAATCCGGACTTTTCTCCCGACTGGGATTGAGCTTTGCTCATCTCCTGAAGAAGTCAGCCTCGTCACTACGGGGTTGGGGGTGGTTTGCAGAGATCGTGCCGAGACTTGGGCAGGGTGCAGAGCCACGGCGTGTCGCGGTATCATGGGCGTCTTTTCGAGTTCCCATTCGAGTCCTGACCAGGCACCGCATTGATGTCAAACCCCACCCTGGCCCGTGAAGTCGGGCTGCGCAGAACCTTCGCGATCATTTCGCACCCCGACGCTGGCAAGACCACCATCACCGAGAAGATGCTACTGTTCGGCAACGCCATCCTGATGGCCGGCTCGGTGAAGAGCAAGCGCAACGACCGCCACGCCACCTCCGACTGGATGAAGATGGAGCAGGAGCGTGGCATCTCGGTGACCACCTCGGTGATGCAGTTCCCCTATGGCGGGCGCATCGTCAACCTGCTCGACACGCCCGGCCACGAGGATTTCTCCGAGGATACCTACCGCACCCTGACCGCCGTGGATTCGGCGCTGATGGTGATCGACGGCGCCAAGGGCGTCGAGGCGCGGACCATCAAGCTGATGGACGTGTGTCGTCTGCGCACCACGCCGATCCTCACCTTCATCAACAAGATGGATCGCGACGTCCGTGACCCCGTCGAGGTGATGGACGAGGTCGAGGAGGTGCTCAACATCCAGTGTGCTCCGATGACTTGGCCGATCGGCATGGGCCGTCACTTCAAGGGCGTCTATCATCTCTACAACGACGTGATCCATCTCTACACCCAGGGGCAGGGCAGTCAGATTCCCGATGACCGGCGCATCGAAGGGCTCGACAATCCCGAGGTGGATACGGTGCTCGGCGAGGAGCAGGCCGAGGAGCTGCGCATGGAGGTGGAACTGGTGCGCGGCGCTTCCCACGAATTCGACCACGAAGCCTACTTGCGGGGCGAGCTGTCGCCGGTCTACTTCGGCACCGCCATGGGCAATTTCGGGGTACGCGAGATGATGGACGGCTTCGTCGAGTACGCGCCGCCGCCCCAGCCGCGCGAGACCGACACCCGCGTCGTGGAACCCGAGGACGAGCGGCTTACCGGCTTTGTATTCAAGATCCAGGCCAACATGGATCCCAATCACCGCGACCGTATCGCCTTCCTTCGCGTCTGTTCGGGCAAGTACGAGAAGAACATGAAGATGCGCCATGTGCGCATCGGCAAGGACGTGAAGATCGCCGATGCCCTGACCTTCATGGCCTCGGACCGTTCCCAGGTGGAAGAGGCCTGGCCAGGCGACATCATTGGCCTGCATAACCACGGCACCATCCAGATCGGCGATACCTTCACCCAGGGCGAGGACATGCGCTTTACCGGCATTCCGCATTTCGCTCCGGAACTGTTCAAGCGCGTGCGCCTCAAGGATCCGCTGAAGATGAAGGCGCTGCAGAAGGGTCTACAGCAGCTCTCCGAGGAGGGTGCTACCCAGGTCTTCATGCCGCTGGACAACAATGACCTGATTCTCGGTGCCGTGGGCACTCTGCAGTTCGATGTGGTCGCCCATCGCCTCAAGGAGGAGTACAAGGTCGACTGTGTCTACGAAGGCGTAAACGTCAACACCGCCCGCTGGATCTACAGCACCGATGCCAAGAAACTCGATGAGTTCAAGCGCAAGGCCAGCGCCAACCTGGCCATCGACGGCGGCGGCTACCTGACCTACATTGCGCCGACCCGGGTCAACCTGCAGATGACCCAGGAGCGTTGGCCGGAGATCCGCTTCCAGCCGACCCGTGAACACTGATACCTTGGCAAAAAGTCGCCGGATCGCTCGGGGCTGATCCGGCGGCGGGCCTTCGAGGAGGCGCTGTGAACCCTTCCCTGGGCGCTACCGATGCCATCCCTGGCATAGGACCTCCTCTCCGACCCGCCCCCGGCGCCCACTCGCTTCAAGCATTCAGCAAGGGTGCCTTTGCCTTGCTCCTTGTTCCTTGCTCCTTGTTACTATGCTGATCGATGCCCACTGCCATCTGGACTTCCCCGATTTCGACCCCGACCGCGAGGCGGTGTTCGAGCGGGCGAGGGCTGCGGGCGTGTGGCATTACGTGGTGCCGGGCACTACCCGAGCCCGCTGGCCCAACGTGCTGGCACTGGGTGAGCGCGACGACGTCAGCGTCTGCCTGGGGTTGCATCCCTATTTTATCGATGATCATTGCGATATGGATCTCGAGGCGCTGGAAGAGATGCTCGACACCCATCCAGGGGTAGTGGCATTGGGCGAGTGCGGTATCGATGGGCGTTTAGAGAAGAGCTGGGACGCGCAATGGCACTTTTTCGACGCCCAACTGCGCATCTCCAAGGCGTGCCAACTGCCCGTGGTGATCCACTGCGTGCAGGCCAACGACAAGGTGGCCAAGCGCCTGCGCCAGCTTGATCCCCCCGCCGGCGGGCTGATCCACGCCTTCGCCGGCTCGCCCGAGCAGGCGAAGAAGTTTCTCGACCTGGGCTTCGTGCTGGGGCTCGGTGGGGCGGTCACCCATGATCGGGCGAAGCGGCTGCGCCGGGCGGTCAAGTCGTTGCCCGACGACGGCTATGTGCTGGAGACCGACAGTCCCGACATGCCGCTCGCCAACCATCAGGGCGAGCGCAACGAGCCGGCCAATGTCGCCGAGGTAGTCCGGGTGGTGGCAGAGACTCGCGATCAGGCGCCGCAGCGGGTGGCGGCGGACAGCACCGCCACCGCTCGTCGACTGTTTTCGTTATTCGTCTGACGACGTTGTCAGCGGCACATGGGCGAAACGAATCGACATGCCCGCACCGCCTTCGAATCTTGGGTGGTCCAGGATCTGGACATCAATATCGCCAGCGAGAACATCGTCGGCGCGCGAGAGGGTTCCCTCTGCACTGACCGGCATCTCCGAGAGGCTGGCCGAAACCGGTTCGTCGGGTCCGGCGGTGAAGGGGCCAGAATGATCGGCGGGGAAGACCAGTTCGAGGTTGGGTCCCTGTGTGCCGAACACCACGGAAAGTCGTCCGTCTGCCTCTGTTACCTCGATGGGGGTGAAGAAGTTCACCAGAGGGTCGTCGGGCATCTGCTCCTGCATCTCGGCCAGGGCGCCGGTGAGTCGGGTTATCTCGATTTCCGGGGCGAAGGTGTAGGGGATCTCCCGGAAGCGGGCGGATAGGTTGATTGTCCGCTCAGGCGCATCGTGTGGTGCCAGCGTGACCTCCAGGCGCCCGGTTGCCGACGTCTGGTCGAATTTCGAGAGCGTGAGCGTCCCGCCCAGCGAGCGGTAAGTAGCGGGCCGCTTCGAATCTGACGCCCGGCTTTGCTGAAGGGAGAGCCAGAGCAGGCCATTCACCGCCGTGTCGTCGCCGAACTCACCCACTTCATGGGTGCCCGCGGACAGTCCTTCAGGCAGGTTGAGGCTCAGACTTGTATGGACGGGATGATCCTGCCAGCGTGCCTCGCCCCTGAAACTGAACCGCCACGGCCCGCCATCATTGGTCCCTTCGTTTTCGGCGAGCGTGTATTCGGAACGGTTGCAGGGCGCATCGGCGCGGACAGGACCGAACTGGCCTTCGGCGGCGCCAGACACTTCCATTCGATAGGCGCCCGCGGCCAGCACTCCGGCATAGGCTTCGACGGGTAACGGTTCCATGCCAGCGGGGCGACGGCACGCGCTAGAGTCGATCACCTCGTGGCCGTCCCGGTCGAGCCAGACCAGCTTGTCGCGCGCCCAGGGCAGTGCCCAGAGCATCTGTTGTGGTCCAATGCGCAGGTCGCCGAGCCCCTCATGGGCGATCTCGGGCGTGTTGCCGCAAAGATTGGTGCCATCGCCCACGACCAGTGGCAGTAGACCGTCATGATAGCGAGACAGACGGCTTTCATTGCAGATCGTCAGGCGACTGTCTGCCTCAGGGTCGATGATGACCTCGCCATCCTGGTCGATCCAGACCGGAGCCGGGTTGTCAGCCCCAGCCTCCCGAACGGGGGCGAGGCCATCGGCGAAGGGGCCTGCCGCCGCCATCGCCTTGCGACGGCCATCGGCGAAGCGGATCTCGCGGATCGCCCAGTCCTCGGCGTCCATGTAGCCGATCTCGTCGCCAAGCTTCACCGGGGCATGGCCATCGGCGTAAGGGCCCGCCTCACTCAGAACGAACTTGCTCGGAAAAACCAGTGCACCGTTTCTGTCGATATAGCCCCAGTTGGTGTCCGACATTGCAGCCGGCGCGCGGCCGGCTGCGAAATCTCCACCATCGTGATATTCGGGTTCGATCGCCCAGCGACCATCGGTGTCGATCCAGCCTGTTTCGTTGCCGTCATTCCTGGCAATACGTACCCAGGCCAGGCCCTCCGAAAAGGCGCCGATATCGAGGATGTCATGCTCGGTGAATGAGGGCGGATCCCAGCGGGTACCGTCAGGGGTGATGAAATGCGGCGATCCTTCCTCTGGGGTCACCGCGCTGCAGCCCTGGGAAAACGGCTTGTAAGGTGAGAGGTGATAACGTGTCTCGTCGATGATCACCGCATCGGCATCCCGCGCACCCGGTGGCACGACGTAGGCGCCACTGCTGTCGATGAGGCCCCATCCCTCGTCGGTTTCCACCGCGGCGCGTCCTTCCGAGAAGGGGCGCACCTGTCGCCATTGCGGTGCGAGACGCCATTCGCCGTCGTCGCCGACATAACCCCATCGCTCCTCGTCGGGAAGGGGATAAAGCGAGGGATGTTGCGATTCCGGTGCGGTGCCGCAGGGACCAGCGTAGGCGGAGACGGCGAACAGGCAGGTAGTGGCGATCAGACTCGAACGTAGTAAAGGCACAGTGGACCTCCGTGGCGATGTTTCGCGTTGGCCATCAGTCGTTCGGCGCGGCTATGTCGGGTAAAAGACCCTCGTGGGCGCGCATCACGGCCTCGTCGAGTGAGTTCGACGCGGCGTCGAAATCTTCCATGTAGGCGCGCTCGTAACGGCCAGTCTCGATATCCTGGGTCTTGGACTGGACGATGAAACGATCTTCGAAGGCGTGGACGGTATAGATCACGCGGCTTACTGCCGGCACCATCTCGCCGTAGCCCGGGTCACAGGGATCCAGGTCGTCGCGGCCGGGCTGGACCAGTTGGCCGTCCGGGCCCAGCCACAGGGCCACCTTGACCGAGTTGGTGCCGGATCCCAGCGAGGTCGTCAGGTAAGGTGTCAAGGCGTCTGCCGAGAGCCCCATGTCGTCGGCGATGGCCCGTGCGACGGCATCGCGTGCCGCCGTCGGCGGCACGACCGGATCCCTCTCGAGGGGCAGGCGGGGGACCTCGGCCGTCTCAGGTTCTTTCGGTACAACGGGGGTGACGATATAAGTGAAATACTGCTCGTGGGCCATCCCGTCCGTGGAGTAGTTCGAGGTGGCATAGCCAACCAGTTTTTCCGCCGGATCGCCGGCCACCACATAGGTGAACGGCACGCCATCGACCTGGTAGGCCGCACGCCACAGTTCCTCGCCCGCCTCGCGCATATCGTCGACCGACATCCCCTGAATCGAGGCCATGGCCGTACTGGCATCGACGTCTTTGCGGCAGACACGTGCGAAGGTCAAGGAGGTTCCCTGCTGACGCAGGGTGAAACGCGAACCGCCCATATGCACGCGCATCTCGATGTCAAAGTTCTGGGGCGGGAAAGGGCGCTCCATCACGAGATCGCCTGCATAGTACATATAGCCGGTGCCCGGGCCATATTGCAGCATGGCGGGTTCGAACTCGGACGGCTCGCCTCGAATCGTGACCCTGAGTGTCTCGGGCTCGACGGTCACGGTGCCCGGGGCGTTACCGCCGACCTCGAAAACGACGGTTCTGTCCTCCTCGGACATGCCCTCGAAGGTCTCGAAGCCCAGTGTCTGTTCGGTCTTTCCCGCACGAAGAAAACCGGTGCGGAGTGGCGGTGCGATATCGACGCCGAGCCTTGCGGTACCGCCTTTGATGCGCACATAGGTGCCGACGGTATCCTGAGAATCGAAACGCTGGTTGATATTCACCAGCACGGGTTCGCCCGCCTTGACGTCGGCGGCATCGGTCGACAGCGTGTGATCGTTGTCCTCGATGGTGAAATGAAGAAACGGCAACGCCACTACCACGGGCGGCAGCGGATTGTCGCCCAGGGGAATGACATCGCCGAGGTTCAACTGGAACATCTCGTCAACTGGCTCATCCTCGGGGTCGTCGATGATGGCGACCTCCACCTGCTTGTAGATGTCTCCCGGGAGGAAAGTCACGGGCTCGGCCATGGGGACATAGTCGATGCCACCCTTGGCGGTCAAGTCGGAGGTGGTGACCATCACGATGAAGGGCTCCTCGGCTGGAGCGCTGAGCATGAGGTTCACCAAGGCGCTGGTGGGCCCGCTCTCGCTGAGGCGGGTCAGCGGCGCCATGGCGGTGAGCGTCGGCATGGCTGCTGCCTGAGAGGCAAGCCCGGTAGTGAGCAATGCTATGAGGACGAGACGATGTATCATGGCGCTCCCCGGATCTCGACGCGACGGAACTCCGCGATGGTCTGTTCCGATCCCAGGGTGCCGGCAAAGAGCGCGGGATCCCCCGTGGTTCTGAGTACCTGAAGCGGATCAGTCTCGATTACCTCGGGGCCCCCTTCCTGCATCGCCCAGCCGTTCATTTCCAGTCGGCCGACATAGTCACGGCCGCGCTTGATGATGGCGAGCGTCGCCCCCTTCTCCTCGAAGTCGCGCAGGATGCGGGCCAGATCATAGCCACGGGTGTCGCCGGCGATCTCCACATCGGCCACCGAGGCGTTTCCACCCGAGACCGAGCGAAGCCTGAGCCACATGTCATCGTTGGAATTGCCCTGGCGAACGATGTAGGCAGAGATGTACTGGTCGACATCCTGGTAACGTCCGACTTGCACGATGGCACGTCGCCCTCCCAGGCTCTTGACCTCTCCCAGCCTGGCAGTGAAGTCGGCACTGAGAGTCCAGTCACCCTCGGGAAGTGTCGCGCCCGTCCAGCGAAAGACATTGGGCTGGTCCGCGGCATCACCCATGTAACCGGGACGCACCGTCATGGTGACCAGCTTGCCGTCGTCCAGGATGAAACCCGACGGCTCGGGGTGATCGATCGTCCAGTCCTCCCCCAGTTCGACGCGTTCGAACTCATCGACGAAGAGGGGGCCGGCCGGCGGGGTAGATGGCTCAGGTTTGCTGACCACCTGGAGGGCGTCGGTCAGCTCCGAGGCATCCCCTGCGGCCAGGTAGCGTCCCCCGGTCGATTCGGCGAGACAGGCAAGTTGGCCGTCCTCGTCGACGATGTCGAAGCCGATCACATGGGCGGTGAACGCCGTTCCCGATGCCTCGAGGCGTGCTCCCAGTTCACATAGATCGGCACCGCAGTTTTCCAGTCCGTCAGTGACGATGATCACCGAGGAGGCTCGGTCCTCATGGGACAAGGCCTCGGCAGCCCTTTCCACCGAGCGGCCGATGGGCGTCTTGCCGCGCGGGGTGACGCTCTCCATGGCCTGACGGAAGGCAGCTCGATCCAGGGGGCCGGGTTCGATCAGGGTCTCGATATCGCCACACTGGCCCTCCTGGCGATGCCCGTAGGCCATTAGCCCGATGGGACTGTTTGCCGGCCATTCCCCCATCATGGTATCGATCGCCTCCCGGGCAATGGTGATCTTGGGCGTGCCGTCGATCTGGCCCCACATGCTTCCCGAGCCGTCCAGAATGAGCATCGACGCTCCTCCTGTCGGTTGTGCGTGCAGGTTGAATGGCAACGCCAGCAGCGCGATGGACAGCCCGGTCATGATCGGATGCTTCATGGTTCCCTCCTCGATACCGCGCGGATGAATGTTGGCAATTTCTAGCCTAGACAGACGTATGCGCCCTCCGCATGGTGCAGTTGCACTATGCCGGCCGATCGACAAGGCTAGGGTCATGGAGCTATCGAGCAGGGAACTTCGACAGATCACGCGGCTTCAGGAAGCGCTTCTCAATATCCGCCTCGATCGGGGCCGGATCGGGGATCTGCTGGCCGAGGTGGCGACGCTGGTGCAGGCGAAGGCTGCGATGGGGGCCTGGCTCGATGGTGGGGTGCCTATCATTGTTACCCATCGGGCCGGCCCGGAAATCGAAGCCTATTTCGCACGTGTCTTCGACGGCGTGGATGTCGAAGGGAATCTCAGGGCCACGGACCCCGACCTGGACCGGATCAATCTCTCACGGCGACGCCTGGGCTCGGGGGTCTATCACGAGAATGTGCTGGCGGAGCGGGAAAGCGTCACGCGAGCCGCCTATTTTCAGGAGGCGTTCGCACCGGCCGGCATGCATCACGTCATCGGCATGACCACACGGCTGGCCGTTGGCGAGGCGCTGTTCGCCTTCGGGTTCGAGGGGGATGATGATCCCGGTTTCGTTAGTGGCAGAACGGAGACACTGCTGAGATTGTTGCTGCCGGCGTTCAGCTTCGGCTTCAGTGCCATCGACCGGGCCCATCGTCACCAGGAGCGACTCGACAAGGCCATCGCCGAGGCCAGGGTGTCCGCCACCGTGAACAAGCTTGGTAGCGATGGTCCGCAGACTTGCCGAGAAAGGGCAGGCAAGCCTTTGATCCAGCTGCCCTTACCCGAACTTTCCGGTGAGGAGGGTGGGCAACTGCAGATTTCGCTGGGCGCTCTGGATCTGGAGGATCTGGCAGCCGCGCTGGCTCAGCGCTTTGCGTTGAGCCCAAGGCAAAGAGAGACTGCCGAGTTGATGCTCAGAGGACTCACGTCCCGGGAAATCGCCCGGCAGCTGGGGGTTCGCATGAACACCGCCCGCCGACACTGTGAAGCGGTGTTGCACAAGGCAGGCGTGGGCCGCCGTGATCAGCTGGCCTTGCTTTCACTGAGTGAATTGGTAGAGAGCTAACCTTTCGCCGCCATGCTTTCCGGGTCGACTCTCTCGATGGGATAGGGCTGCTTGAGCAGCTTGAGGTGCTGGCCCTCGAGGCTCAGCGGCTCAGCCGGTTCCTTCGTGCTCATCACCGCCAGTATCTCGACCTGGCCGTAGGCGTCGAGTTCGGCATGGAGCACCTCACCCAGCCGCTTGCCTTCGGCATCTTCGACGTTACTGCCCGGCCTGGGGAGTTTATGGCCTTCCAGCTGGGCTCGCATCAGCCGTTTCTTGACCTGGCCGCGAAAGTGCGCTCTGGCAACCACTTCCTGGCCGGTATAGCAACCCTTCTTGAAGCTGATACCGCCAAGCGCTTCCCAGTTGAGCATCTGGGGCAGGTAGGTATCTCTTTGGTCGGCCTCGAGCCACGCAAGCCCGGCCTGGATATCGTGCAGCCGCCACACGGCATTGTCGACCGGTGTAGCGTGCTCCTTGAGCCATTGCCAGTGCTCCTCGGCACGCCCGGCTGGCAGACAGACCAGCAGGCGCGGCCGGGGCCCGGGATGTGACAATACCTGGAGTTCGTCATTGCCGGCCTGGTGCCATGGCCCGGAGGGTAGGGCGTCGAAGCGTACCTCGGCGAGCGCTGCCGCCTCGTGGCCGACAAGCCCAATCAGTGCCAGGTAATCGCGCTCGTGGAGTTCGACCTTGTAGAAGGGGGCGAACTTCTTGAGGTGCTCGGCCAGCGGAGTCACCAGACTGGTGTGCATTATGAGGCGATAATGGGCCGGGCCGACCCGCAGCAGCTGTGCGTTGGCCAGCATGCGCCCCTTGGGCGTGCAGAAGCAGGTCAGCGGCGCAAGATTGCCGTCCGCCAGCGATACCTGGGCGCTGGTCTGGCCCTGCAGGAAGGACTCGGCATCGGGGCCCTCGACGTCGAGCACCCCGAGATGGGCGAGAGGCGTCATCACGGTAGTATCCAGAGCCAGTCGTGGTGCATCGGGTGTGTCGAACGTCACCCGATAGTCGGCTTCCTGCCGACCGCCTGTGGCGGTGATCCAATCCTTCATCTCCGGGCTCCTTGTGGTTCGGCTTTGAGCATGTACATGCCTCTTTGATGAGGGCGGATGGGCACTATTGCAAGCGCTGCCCGGCGCTCGGGTGGCATGCTAGACTCGGGCCTTTCCGCTCATTCATGCCGTCTTAGGAGCCGCCCATGATCCATCAGTCATTGAACTTTCAGGGCGTCGAGAACGCCGACCAGGTCAACCGCATCACCACTGCCCTGATGATGCTGGACGGTGTCGACAGTGTCGAGGTCGGCCGACACGGAGCCGAGGTGGAGGGGCGAGCCAGGCGTGAGTTGCTGATCGAGGCGGTGCAGTCTCTCAATCTGGGTATCGAGGTCAAGTGATGAAGAAGACCATTGAAGTCGTCAGTGAGCGCAACCATATCTTTCGCCAGCGGGTCGAACTGGAGGGCTTCGACGATATGTTCGTCGACGTGCCCGAAGCCTACGGCGGCGAAGGGACTGCGCCCGATCCCCATGACTACTTCGATCTCTCGCTGGGCGCCTGCAAGGCGATTACCTCGCAGATGTACGCCCGGCGCAAGAAGTGGCCGCTGAGGGGAATCAGTGTCACGGTCAATCGTGACGACAGCCAGGAGCGCCACGGGACCTACCGGTTGGACGTGGCGATGACCTTCCATGGCATCGAGGATTCCGAGCAGCGGGCCCGCCTGGAGGAGATCAGCCACAAGTGCCCGATTCACCGGCTGATGACCACGTCCACCGTGGAGGTGACCACCCGCACCGTCGACAGCAATGCCGAGGCCTGATCCGGGTCGAGTAACGTTTCACTCCCGGGCGCCGCGTAGGCGCCCATTCTGTTATCGGAGCCGCCATGAGCAAGTCCTTTCGTCTGCAGTCCAGATTCCAGCCTGCCGGCGATCAGCCCGCCGCCATTCGGGAGCTGGTCAGCGGTCTGGAGTCAGGGCTGGCGCACCAGACGCTTCTCGGCGTCACCGGCTCCGGCAAGACCTTCACCATGGCCAATGTGGTCGAGAATCAGCAGCGTCCGACCATCGTCATGGCGCCCAACAAGACCCTGGCGGCGCAGCTCTATGGCGAGTTCAAGGCATTCTTTCCCGACAACGCCGTGGAATACTTCGTCTCCTACTACGACTACTACCAGCCCGAGGCTTACGTGCCGTCGTCGGACACCTTCATCGAGAAGGATGCCTCGATCAACGACCATATCGAGCAGATGCGCCTCTCGGCCACCAAGGCGCTGCTCGAGCGTCGCGATGCGATCATCGTGGTCTCGGTCTCGGCCATCTACGGCCTCGGCGACCCCGACCAGTACCTCAAGATGCGTCTGCACTTCACGCGCGGCGAGCAGATCGACCAGCGCAAGTTCCTGCGCCGCCTGGCGGAGTTGCAGTACACGCGCAATGACATGGACTTCAAGCGTGGCACCTATCGGGTGCGCGGCGACGTCATCGACATCTTCCCGGCCGATGCCGAGGATGAGGCGGTGCGTGTCGAACTCTTCGATGACGAGATCGACACCATCAGTCTCTTCGACCCGCTTACCGGCGAGGTGCGAGGCAGGGTGCCGCGCATGACCATCTATCCCAAGTCACACTATGTCACGCCCAGGGAAACCATCCTCGGCGCCATTGACGATATCAAGTCAGAGCTGGTAGCGCGCCTCGACTGGCTGCGCAGGCACGATCGTCTGGTCGAGGCCCAGCGCCTGGAGCAGCGCACCCTCTACGACATCGAGATGATGCTCGAGCTCGGCTACTGCAACGGCATCGAGAACTACTCGCGCTACCTCTCCGGGCGTAACCCCGGTGAGCCGCCGCCGACCTTCTTTGATTACCTGCCCAGTGACGCCTTGCTATTCATCGACGAGAGCCACGTCAGCGTTCCCCAGGTGGGGGGCATGTACAAGGGCGACCGCTCACGCAAGGAGACTCTGGTGGAGTACGGCTTCCGGCTGCCCTCGGCGCTGGATAATCGCCCGATGACCTTCCAGGAATGGGAATCGATCTGTCCGCAGACCATCTTCGTCTCGGCAACGCCCGGGCCCTACGAGGCCGAGCATGCCGGCCAGGTGGTGGAGCAGGTGGTACGCCCCACCGGCCTGCTGGACCCCGAGATCGAGGTGCGTCCGGCCTCCACCCAGGTGGACGACCTGCTATCGGAGATCCGCCTGCGCTGCGAGGTGGAGGAGCGGGTGCTGGTGACCACCCTGACCAAGCGCATGGCCGAGGACCTCACCGAGTATCTGGATGAGCATGGCGTGCGGGTGCGCTACCTCCACTCCGACATTGATACCGTGGAGCGGGTGGAGATCATCCGTGACCTGCGCCTGGGCAAGTTCGACGTGCTGGTGGGGATCAACCTGCTTCGCGAGGGGCTCGACATTCCCGAGGTGTCATTGGTGGCGATACTCGATGCCGACAAGGAGGGTTTCCTGCGCAACGAGCGTTCCTTGATTCAGACCATGGGACGTGCGGCGCGCAACGCCAACGGCAAGGCGATCCTTTACGGTGACCGGATCACTGATTCGATGCGCCGCGCCATGGACGAGACCCAGCGGCGCCGCGACAAGCAGATTGCCCATAACGCGGCCCAGGGCATCACGCCAACCACGGTAACGCGTTCGGTGGCCGACATCATGGAGGCCGCCCAGACGCCCGGAAAGAAGAAGGGGCGCAAGGGCGAACGCAAGGTGGCCGAGCGCGAGGCGCTCTATGATCCCGCTGAACTGTCTCCAAGGGAACTGCTGAAGGAGATCTCTCGGACCGAGGACGGGATGCACGAGGCGGCTCAGAACCTGGAGTTCGAGGAAGCCGCCCGATTGCGTGATCGCCTGCACGAGCTCAAGGAGCGCCAACTGCTCCTGGGGTCCGCCTGAAGGGGCGCCCGTCATGCCCGAGGGCTCCGAGATCCGTCGATCGCTTGCATCGCCAGATCGCCGGCCAGCGGGCTAATGGTCGGGATAAAACTTATACCGTTATCTATTCTATAACTGATTTACATACAATCAGACCTTCGCCCACACCAATGTCGACAACCAAGACGGTAGGGTATAATGCTCGTCGTTCAAGCCCCGCCGAAACGCCCTTCGAGCTCCGCCGGCGCGGGCATGCCGATAACGCCAAGGAGTCCCTTGCCCATGACCGTGATTCGCCAGGACGACCTGATCCAGAGCGTCGCCGATGCCCTGCAGTACATCTCCTACTACCACCCCAAGGACTTCATCGACGCCATGGCGGCGGCCTATGAGCGAGAGGAGAATCCGGCGGCCAAGGACGCCATCGCCCAGATCCTGATCAATTCGCGGATGTGCGCCTTCGGCAAGCGCCCGATCTGCCAGGACACCGGTATCGTTACCGTCTTCGTGCATATCGGCATGAACGTTCGTTTCGAGGCCGACATGAGCCTCGACGACATGATCAACGAGGGCGTGCGGCGCGCCTACCAGCTGCCCGACAACGTGCTGCGCGCCTCGGTGCTGGCCGACCCGGACGGGGCCCGCAAGAACACCGGTGACAACACCCCGGCCGTCATTCACCACAAGCTGGTCCCCGGTGACAGCGTCGAGGTGCATGTCGCCGCCAAGGGCGGCGGTAGCGAAGCGAAGTCGAAGTTTGCCATGCTCAATCCCTCCGACAGCGTGGTCGACTGGGTGATGGAACAGCTGCCCAAGATGGGTGCAGGGTGGTGCCCGCCGGGCATGCTCGGCATCGGCATCGGCGGCACCGCCGAAAAGGCCATGGAGATCGCCAAGGAGGCGCTGCTCGATCCCATCGATATCCAGGATCTCCAGGCGCGCGGCCCGGCCAATCGCGCCGAGGAGCTTCGTCTTGAACTGTTCGACAAGGTCAACCGGAGCGGCATCGGCGCCCAGGGCCTGGGCGGTCTGACCACGGTACTCGATATCAAGGTCAAGGATTTCCCGACCCATGCCGCCAACAAGCCGGTGGCGATCATTCCCAATTGTGCCGCCACCCGTCATGCCCACTTCACCCTGGATGGCTCAGGGCCCGCTTCGCTTCCGGTGCCGAAGCTCGAGGACTGGCCGGAGGTTACCCGCGAGGCCGGCGACAACGTCAAGCGCGTCGATCTCGACAGCGTAACGCCGGAAGAGGTGCGGACCTGGCAACCTGGTGACACCCTGCTGCTCAACGGCAAGCTGCTGACCGGCCGCGACGCCGCGCACAAGCGCATGGTCGACATGATTGCCAAGGGTGAGCCGTTGCCGGTGGACATGAAGGGGCGCTTCATCTATTACGTGGGGCCGGTGGATCCGGTGCGTGATGAGGTGGTGGGGCCGGCCGGTCCGACCACGGCGACCCGCATGGACAAGTTTACCCGCACCATGCTCGAGGAGACCGGCCTGCTGGGCATGGTCGGCAAGGCAGAGCGTGGCGAAGCGGCCATCGAGGCGATCCGTGACAATCAGGCGGTCTACCTGATGGCGGTGGGGGGCTCCGCCTACCTGGTCGCCCAGGCGATCAAGAAAGCCCGCGTGGTGGGCTTCGAGGACCTGGGCATGGAGGCCATCTACGAGTTCGAGGTGGAGGACATGCCGGTGACCGTGGCCGTGGATAGCCAGGGCACCTCGGTTCACCAGACCGGTCCCGCCAAGTGGAAGGAGATCATCGCCGAGCGCGCCTGATACGCTGGCAACGTTCGAGTCCACCCGTAGGGTCTCCTCTATGACCTGTCCCCGGAGCCATGGATAGTGCGGCGTGATCCATGAACCTAGCACTCTGCGGCCCTGCCATCTGGTGGGGCCGCCATCGTTGGGAGTATGCTGCAGGCAACTGTATTCTGACCGCGGTGTCGTCCTCCTATGGAAGGGGAACCGACCATGACCTCCTGGCTGATCGGCCTGGCGATCTTTCTGACCTACCTGCTGGGCTTCGTTTCGGCGGTGCTGGCCCTGATGTCCAGCCGCACCTCCCAGGGGGCCATAGCCTGGATCATCTCGCTGATCACCATGCCCTATGTGGCGGTGCCGGCCTACTGGATCTTCGGTCGCCCGCGTTTCTACGGCTATGTCTCGGCCCGGGGCGAGCGCGATACCGTGCTGCGCCGCCTGCTGGCCCGTTACCGCGACCGCTTCGACCCCTACCTGCCTGACATCGGAGATACAGACATTCGTGCTGTAGAGCAGCTGGCGATGATGCCGCTGACTCGCGGCAATCACGCGGAACTGCTTATCGACGGCGAGGCGACCTTCGATAGCCTCTTCGCCGGAATCGAGGCGGCCCGCGAATACGTCCTTATCCAGTTCTTCATCGTCCGCGACGATGCCCTAGGCATCGAGCTCAAGCACCGCCTGCAGCAGGCCGCCGAGCGCGACGTGCGCATCTACTTTCTCTATGACGAGATCGGCAGTCGCGGGCTCGGCGACCGCTTCCTCCGTGACCTTTCCGAGGCCGGCGTTGAGGTCAGTGCCTTCCGCTCCTCCCGTGGTTTCAAGCATCGCTTCCAGCTCAACTTCCGCAACCATCGCAAGGTGCTGGTGGTCGATGGAAAGGAAGGCTGGCTCGGGGGCTTCAACGTCGGCACCGAATACCTCGGGCAGCACCCCCGCCACGGGCACTGGCGCGATACCCACCTCAAGCTCAGCGGCCCCAGCGTACTCGGCCTGCAGGAAGCCTTCTGGGAGGACTGGCACTGGGCCACCGGCGAGATGATCTCGCTGACCTGGACGCCCTGGCCGAGTGCGGTCGCCAACCAGAACGTGGTGATCGTGCCCTCCGGACCTGCGGACACTCAGGAGACGGCGAGTCTGCTGGTGCAGCTCGCGATTCACAGCGCTCACGAACGCTTCTGGGTGACCAGCCCCTACTTCGTGCCCGACCAGGGCGTGCAGGATGCCCTGCGCCTGGCGGCGATGCGCGGGGTCGATGTGCGCATCATGATGCCCGAACGCCCCGACCACCTGCTGGTCTTCCTCTCGGCCTTCTCCTTCCTGCCCGACATGTTGCGTGCCGGGGTCCGGGTCTACCGTTATCAACCGGGATTTCTGCACCAGAAGGTGATGCTGGTCGACGATGCCGCGGCCAGTGTCGGCACGGTCAATCTGGACAACCGCTCCTTTCGGCTCAATTTCGAGATCACCGCCGTGGTACCCGACCGCCAGTTCGCCGCCGAGGTACGGTTGATGCTCGAGCGCGACTTCACCGACTGCCGTCGCGTGGCGCTCGAGGAGCTGACTCGTCGTCCGCTGTGGCGCAAGCTGCTGTCCCGGGCCGCCTACCTGCTCTCGCCGATCCAGTGAGTCGGCTTGGGTCCTGAGTGCCACTGGGGTACATTAGCGGCTTCGAAGGCTCCCCGGCAGGAGTCGTGTAGGCAGATACGCAGGGGAGAGCGGGTGAATCTCGAGACCAAGTGGCTGGAAGACTTCGTTGCCCTGGCCAGTTCGCGCAGCTTTTCTGCCTCGGCCCGTCAGCGACATGTCACCCAGCCGGCCTTCAGTCGTCGAATCCGCTCTCTCGAGCAGGCCGTCGGCGTGACTCTGGTTGACCGTTCGACCACGCCGGTGGATCTGACTCCGGAGGGTCAGCTGTTCCTGGTCACTGCCCGCAATATCGTCGAGCAGCTCAACGAGAGTCTCGGCCACCTGCGCGGCCTGGCCATGGCCAACGAGGCGCTCGATATCGTTGCCGCCCACTCCCTCGCGCTAAGCTTCTACCCCCAGTGGATCTCGCGTCTTCAACAGGGCCTGGGCGAACTGCCTACCCGACTGGTAGCCATGAACGTGGGGGATGCGATCCATGTGCTGCGCGAGGGCAACTGTGACCTCATGCTTGCCTACTACGATCCCTACGCCAGCATGCAGCTCGATGCCGAGGTCTTTCCCTCCTTCTCCATCGGCCAGGTCAAGATGCTGCCGGTCAGCGTGCCAGACGCACAGGGAAGACCGCGCTTCCCGCTGGAGGGTCAGGAGTCGATTCCCTACCTGGCCTATACCCAGGGTGCCTTTCTGGGGCGCAGTGTGCGCATGCTGCTGAAGAACGATCCCTTGCTCATGCGCCTGAGAACCGTGTACGAGACGGCCATGGCCGAGGGGCTCAAGGGCATGGTGATGCAGGGTATGGGCACGGCCTGGATTCCCGACTTCTGCATTCGCCAGGAGCTCAGAGAGGGTCATGTGGTCAGGGCCGGTGGGGAACAGTGGGACGTGCCGCTGGAGATCCGTCTATACCGTTGTTCGCTGGTGCACAAGCCGGGGGTCGAGAAGCTCTGGCGGCAGATGATGAAGTTGCCCCGCGACTTTCTGCAGGCATGATCCTGAAGATTGACTCACGACCGTCCAAAATCCGCGGGCAGTCCCAGAAAATCCTGAATGATGAAGAAGTGATCTTCGAAAAGACTTTCGGGGTCGAGATCGGCCAGGGGGACCCAACGCGCATGGTCACCACCCCGGACCGGCTTGAGCTGGGGCAACTGCTGTTCGGGACGCAGCGCAAAGTAGAAGGCCTCGGCCAGGGTGCGCCCCCGCCAGCTGCGGTGGGGTTCGTCGAACAGCCGCTGGCCGCGCAGCGAGCCCTTGAGCACGGCCTCGGGCACCTTGAGGCGCACCCGCTCGCGCAGCTCCCTCAGGCAAGCGTCCATCAGCCGTTCATGGGGACTGATGAAGCCGCCGGGCAGGGCGTATAGTCCCTTGCCGGGAGCAGCGGTGCGCCTGACCAGCAGCACATGTCCAGACTGCACCACCACGGCGTTCACGGTAACGAAGATCGGCGGGTAGGGGGCCTGGGACCACGCCTGGCGGTACTGGTCCAGAAGGTGCTGCTCCTCGACCAGCTGGCCGTAGGGTGCCTCCTCCAGGAAGTCGCATATTCGCGCTACCACTCCGGGAGGCAAGTCGTGAGCGGCATGGGTGCTCAGGTAATCGTCTGCCGAGGAGGGGGAGCGGAACAGCCGCTCGCGGATACGGCTGGCCGAGATGCCTTCCACCAGGGGCACGCTGACCGACTCCCACTGGGGGAAGAGCGCCAGGTAGTAGCTGGACTGGCCGCGACTGGCACCGATCAGGCCGATGCGCGGCAGCCGGGCGTGCTCAGGGCTGGCGATGTCGCGTACCTTGCGCTGGACGTCGCGCACCCAGACATCGTTGTTGTAGAGGGCATCGAGCAGCGGCACTATCTCCAGCCGGGTATTCTCCTCCTCCTCGAAGGCGCTGCGCAGCATGCGCAGGCGTTCCTCGTAGCGCCATGGGTTGCGCAGCGAGCGAGCCTGCCAGGCGGAACCCACCAGCACGATGACCTGGCGCGCATGGCGCAACGCTTCACGGATCACCGCCAGGTGCCCCAGGTGGGGAGGCTGGAAACGACCGATGAACACCAGACAATCGAAGTCGGCAGGGCTCTCGGTGTCTGGTCGTGAGGTCATGGGGCCTCCTGGGAAAAGAGGGAAAACACGAGCGGTGCCCATTATGATCAGGCCCGCGATACGCTGCAATTGGCAGCGGTCTCGGCTGGCCGACTACATTCGGGTATCCTGAAGGAAATGACGAGGACGCGGGGAGCGGGATGATCAAGGCGAGTGTGGCGACCATCAGGGAAGCGTGGCTGTTCTGGACTAAGGTGGTACGGGGGGCCGCCAAGCTGTGGTTCGAGCGCAACGCCTTCAGCTATGCCGGTTCGCTGGCCTTCTACACACTCTTCTCTCTGGCACCCACCATGATCATCGCCGTCACGGTGATCGGCGTGGTACTCGGCGAGGAGGCCGCCCACGGTCAGATCGTCGCCCAGCTACAGGGTACCATGGGCCATGACGCCGCCGCGGCCATCGAGCAGGCGGTCGCCCAATCGCGCATCGAGGAGTCGGGCCTGTTGCCGTCCGTCCTCGGTGTGGGAGCCCTGCTGGTCGGTGCGACCACCGTCTTTGCCCAGATGCAGTTCTCGCTGAACACCCTCTGGGGGGTGACGGCCAGGCCCAGCAGCAACAGTGCCCTCAACTTCCTCAAGAACCGATTGCTGTCGCTGACCGTGGTGCTCTCCATCGGCTTTATTCTGCTGGTATCGCTCGTGCTTGGCGTGGTCATACGGGCCATGCTGCAGGCGGCCGACGACCTGCTGCCCTTCGTCGGTTTCCTGACCCAGGGTGCCGAATTCCTGGTCTCGCTGGCGGTGATCGCCGCACTTTTCGCTACCATCTTCAAGGTGCTGCCGGACGTGGTGCTGCGCTGGCAGGATGTGCTGGTCGGCGCCCTGGTCACCGCCGTACTGTTCGCCATCGGACGCTCGGCCATTGCCGTCTACCTGGCCTACACGGCCACGGCTTCCACTTATGGCGCGGCCGGGTCGGTGGTGATGATCCTGCTGTGGGTCTACTACAGCTCGCTGATCCTGCTGTTCGGCGCCGCCTTCACCAAGTGCCACCTGCTGGCTTCGGGCAAGGCGGTGGTGCCGCGCAACTCCGCGGTGCTGGTCCGCCACGAGCTGCTGGAGGAGTGAGTGAAACACCCAGAGCCCGACAACCCTGAAGGCCGGCGAAGGCCAACCTTCAGGGCGGCATCACGATGCGCTAGTGCGCCTCAACTGACAGCGCCGAAACGCTCCCGGGCCAGGACGTCGGCCACGACGGCAGGACTGACTCCCTCGCGATTCGCGCGGGTGAAGATCTCGTCCAGCGTGGCTCCTATCCCTTCGATATGCGCCATCACGGCATCGCGGCGGTAGTCATCTCGACGTTGCCAGGCGATCTCGATGACCCCGCCGGCGTTGGCCACGTAGTCCGGCGTATAGAGGATGCCGCGGGCCATCAGGCGCTCGGCGATCGCCGGGGCGGCCAACTGGTTGTTGGCGGCGCCGCAGACTGCCCTGGCCTTCAGGCGGTCGACCACCGTTTCCGAGAGCGCGGCCCCCAGGGCGGAGGGCGCGAAGACGTCGACCTCGGCGTCGGCGATTGCGGCCGGTGCCACGGCCTCGGCATCGAGCTCCTCAGCAAGTTGAGCCAGGGCAGTGGCGTCGACGTCGGTCAGCACCAGCCGGGCGCCGGCGGCATGGAGGTGGCGAGCCAGGTGGGCCCCGACGTTCCCGATCCCTTGTACCGCTACCCTGATGTCTGTCAGGTCGTTGCGACCCAGGCCATGGCGGACGGCGCTCTTGAGGGCGCAGAACACTCCCCAGGCCGTGAAGGGCGACGGATCACCCGAGCTACCGCCATGGCGTGGCAGGCCGCCAACATGCTCGGTTGCCTCGGCGATGAGCCGCATGTCAGCCTCGCTGCTGCCGGAGTCCTCGGCGGTGATGTAGGCGCCGCCCAGGCCGTCGACCAGCCGGCCCATGGCGCGAAGCAGTTCGGGCGTCTTGTCGCGGCGGGGATCGGCGATGATCACTGCCTTGCCGCCACCCAGCGGCAGGTCGGCGAGGGCCGACTTGTAGGTCATCCCTCGGGAGAGGCGCAGCACGTCGGTCAAAGCCTCTGCATCACTGGCATAGGGAAAGATGCGCAGGCCGCCCAGGGCCGGGCCGCGGGTGGTGTCGTGGATGGCAATGATGGCGCGCAGGCCACTCGCATCGTCGCAGCCGAATACGATCTGCCGATGGTGGTCAAATTCGGGGTGGTCGAAGACTGACATGCTGGAACTCCCTCGTGAGGATGATCATTGTGGTTGTGTCGTCCCGGGTAGGGCGATCCTCGGCCGCTAAGGGCTTGTGGCCGTGTGGCGTCCGGGGATAGTGACAAGACTAGGGCATTGGCCCTCGAACAGGAAGGCCGGGAGGCTGGCCGAGGTCGGGCCTGGCTGGTAGAAAGGACCATAAGCCACTGATCGCGATGAGAGAGGAGATGGCCATGGACAAGTGCTGCGCAAAAGCGCTGGTGACGGGCAAGGTGCAGGGTGTCTGGTACCGGGGGGCGACCCGGGAGAGGGCCCTCAAGGCCGGGATCACCGGCCATGCGATCAACCTGCCGGACGGGCGGGTCGAGGTGTTGATGTGCGGCGAGCGCGAGGAGGTCAAGCGGCTCGCCGAGTGGCTGTGGGAGGGGCCGGAAAATGCCCGGGTCACCCATGTGGAATTCGAGGTAATCGATACCCACGAGCCGGATGATTTCCGCACCGGCTGACGCCACCAGGAACCGGTGCGATGCCCCGGCGCATCTCGCACCGGTTCGATTGCCCGTCGTCAGGCCAGGGTATCGGCATTCCCGTCGCTGATGGCATCGCCATCCGCGCCCAGACAGACCTCCATACCGGTGTGTTGCAGCATGTCGCGGGCCCATGAATCCTGGCGCCCCAGGCGTCCCCAGTGGCGGATCCGCCCGCCGGCGCATGCCATGGCCAGCGACTGGTTGGCCCCCTTGCCGCCCAGGCCTATCCGGTAGTTGCGGCCGGCCAGGGTTTCCCCGGGACGCACCAGATGGGGAACACGATAGAACTGATCGAGGTTGATGGAGCCGAAGTTGTGCAGCATACGAGCCTCTGTGCTCAACCTTCCTGCCAGTGGCGCAGGTTATCGGCGGTGAGGGCCACGATACGCTGGCGGGCCTCGGGGGTGATCCAGGCGTTGTGGGGTGTGACGATCAGGTTGAGCGTCTCGTTCAGGGCGTCGAGCAGCGGGTGTCCCTCACGGGGTGGCTCTTCGGGCAGCACGTCGACGCCAAGGCCTCCCAGACGTCCCCGACGCAGCGCCTCGAGGGCTGCCTCCTCGTCGATGATCCCGCCCCGGGCGCAGTTGATCAGCAGGGCGTCGGGCTTGAGGCTGGCGAGCAGGGCATCGTCGACCAGATGCCGAGTGGCCTCGGTAAGAGGGCAGTGCAGGCTGATCACGTCCGCCTCGGGCGCAAGTTCACGTAGCCCGGAGCGGCTGTCATGGGCCTCGTTGCCAGGGCGGGCGGCGAAATCGACATGCATGCCGAAGGCCTGCGCCAGACGTGCCACCTTCGAACCCAGTTCGCCCTGGCCGACGATCACCAGTCGCTTGTCCTCCAGTTGCAGGGTCGTGTGATCCATCAAGCAGAAGAAAGGGCTTTCGTTCCAGCGTTGCTCCGCGACATCGCGCTGATAAAGGGGCAGCCGGTTGGCGAGGGCCAGTATCAGCATCAGCGTGTGCTGGGCCACGCTGGCCGTGCCGTACGCCGTGACGTTCTTTACGGTGATGCCCAGACGTTCGGCGGCGGCCATGTCGATATTGTTGGTGCCGGTGGCCAGCACGCAGATCAGCTTGAGCGAGGGCAGGGCGTCGAGGATGTCGGCGTCGAGCACCACCTTGTTGACGATGGCGACGTCGGCACCGGCAAGCCGCTGGGCGGCCTGGTCGCGAGTACTCTGTTCATGCACATCCAGGCTGGCGAGGTGCTGGCGGATCGGGGCCAGGTCGACATCGGGCCCCAGGCTGGCGGCGTCGAGAATGACGGCTTTCATGCGAAGTTCCTTGTCGATACAGGCGAGTCGGGCAGCAGGCTGCGGCAGGGCTGGGCCTTGCCCGGCGCGACAGGCTATAATAGCCCGCCTTCGAGGCAGGCTTGGATTATCGGCAGGCCGGCCTTACATCATCATCGCACAACGCCAGCGCGAGGCGGTGATAGCCCCTGCCCGTGCTTGACCCATGGGTAATGTCATTACATCGGGAGTGATCAAACCATGCCCATCTACGAATACGAGTGCAAGGCCTGCGGCCACCGCCTGGAGAAGCTTCAGAGAATCAGCGCCGAGCCGCTGAGAGACTGCCCGGCGTGCAAGGCGGCCGAGCTCAACCGCCTGATCTCCGCCGCCGGATTCCGACTGGCCGGTGGCGGCTGGTACGAGACTGATTTCAAGACCGGCAGCAAGAAGAACCTGGCCGGCGACAAGGGCAGCCAGGTCGACAAGACGCCGAGCAAGGACGGGGCGGCGGCCTGAGCCGCCCGACGCCGCCTTTCACTATTTCATGCAACAGAACAGGATTTGACATGCGCAGCCATTATTGCGGCCAGTTGAACGAGACCCTGGTGGATCAGACGGTCACCCTGTGCGGCTGGGTTCATCGCCGCCGTGACCACGGGGGCGTGATCTTCCTCGATATGCGCGATCGCGATGGCATCGCTCAGGTCGTGGTCGACCCCGATAC
Source organism: Pseudomonadota bacterium (assembly GCA_051751285.1). GTDB lineage: Bacteria > Pseudomonadota > Gammaproteobacteria > Pseudomonadales > Halomonadaceae > Halomonas. The sequence goes on from JBNJKT010000013.1 coordinate 73,627, forward strand.
CGCCGAGGCCTTTGCCAACGCGGATAGTGCCCGCAACGAGTACGTGCTGCGCATCGTCGGCCGTGTCAGGCTGCGTCCGGAGGGCACCCAGAACGCCAAGATGCCCACCGGCCTGATCGAGGTGCTGGCCAGCGAAGTCGAAGTACTCAACACCGCCGCCACGCCGCCCTTCCAACTCGACGAGCACGGCAAGGTGGGTGAAGAGGTACGCCTCAAGCATCGTTACATCGACCTTCGTCGCCCCGAGATGGTCGAGAAGCTGCGGCTGCGTTCGCGCATCACGCACAGCGTGCGCGCCTTCCTCGAAGGGCAGGGGTTTCTCGATATCGAAACCCCGGTCCTCACGCGTGCCACCCCGGAAGGGGCGCGTGACTATCTGGTGCCCAGTCGCACCCACCCGGGCAGCTTCTTCGCACTGCCCCAGTCGCCGCAGCTGTTCAAGCAGCTGCTGATGGTGTCGGGATTCGACCGCTATTATCAGATCGCCAAGTGCTTCCGCGACGAGGATCTGCGCGCCGACCGCCAGCCGGAATTCACTCAGATCGACCTCGAGGCGTCCTTCGTCACCGAGGACGACATCATGGCGATCACCGAGTCGATGGTACGCCAGCTGTTCCGGGACGTGCTTGACGTCGAGCTGCCGGCCTTCCCGCGCATGGGCTGGGACGAGGCAATGAGCCGCTACGGCTCCGATAAGCCGGATCTGCGCATCCCGCTGATGCTGACCGACGTCGACGACCTGATGAAGCAGGTCGACTTCAAGGTGTTCTCCGGCCCGGCCAACGCCGACGACGGTCGCGTGGCCGCGCTCAAGGTGCCCAATGGCGCCGTGCTGTCGCGCAAGGAGATCGACGACTATACCCGTTTCGTCGGCATCTACGGCGCCCGCGGCCTGGCCTGGATCAAGGTCAATGACCGCAGCAAGGGTCTCGAGGGGCTGCAGTCGCCCATCGTCAAGTTCATGGAGAACGTGGTCGAGGAACTGCTCGACCGGATCGGCGCCGAGGATGGTGACCTGGTCTTCTTCGGTGCCGACAAGACGCGCATCGTCAACGAGTCACTCGGTGCCTTGCGCGTGAAACTCGGTGAGGATCTTGACCTCTACACACGCGACTGGGCGCCGCTGTGGGTGGTCGACTTCCCGATGTTCGAGGACGACGGCAGCGCCCGCATGCAGGCCCTGCACCATCCGTTCACCGCACCGGCCTGCGACGTGGAAACCCTCAAGGCAGACCCGATCGCGGCGCTGTCGAGGGCTTATGACATGGTCCTCAACGGCACCGAACTGGGTGGCGGCTCGATCCGTATCCATGATCGCGCCATGCAGAGTACGGTGCTCGAGGTGCTCGGCATTGGCGAGGAGGAAGCGCGTGAGAAGTTCGGCTTCCTGCTTGACGCCCTGCAGTATGGGGCACCGCCCCACGGCGGGCTCGCCTTCGGCCTGGACCGCCTGGTGATGCTGATGACCGGGGCGCGCAGCATCCGCGAGGTGATCGCCTTCCCGAAGACCCAGAGCGCCGCCTGCCTGATGACCGACGCGCCCAGCGGGGTCGATGCCGAGCAGCTCAAGGATCTCAACATTCGGCTGCGGCAGAAGGCCAAGGCGGAGACTACCGGCGAGTGATGGCGACTCCGCTGAATCGATGTCATGTCACCGGCGCCTCAGGGCGCCGGTGACGTCTCAACTCCTTGAGAGAGGAAACGCGGCTTACCAGATAGAAGAGGCGACGGTGACAGCCTCGAACAGATATTAAGGTACCGCAGGAGGTAGCCATGGCCGGCCATAGCAAGTGGGCCAATATCAAGCATCGCAAGGCGGCACAGGACGCCAGGCGAGGCAAGATCTTCAACAAGCTGATTCGTGAACTGAGCGTGGCCGCCCGTCAGGGCGGCGGCGATCCGTCCGACAATCCTCGGCTGCGGGCCGCCGTCGACAAGGCACTGGCCAACAACATGACCAAGGAGACCATCCAGCGGGCGGTGGACCGTGGGGCCGGCAATGCCGACGGGGACGCCTTGGAGGAGTGCGTCTACGAAGGGTACGGGCCCGAGGGGGTCGCGGTGATGGTCGAGTGCATGACCGATAACCGCAATCGGACGGTTTCCGAGGTGCGACATGCCTTCGGCAAGCATGGCGGCAACCTCGGCACCACTGGGTCGGTGGCCTTCATGTTTCACCGTCAGGGGCGCCTGCTGTTGCCCGAGGGTGTCACCGAGGAGGCGGCCATCGAGGCCACCCTGGAGGCTGAGCCCGAGGAGATCGAGCTCCGTGACGATGACCGCCTAGAGGTGGTCACCACGCCCGATTCGTTCGGCCGGGTCAAGGATGCCCTGGTCGCGGCGGGGATCGAACCCGATCAGAGTGACGTCGGGCTCTATGCGGAAACCACTACCCTCATCGCCGAGCCGGAGCTCGCCGACCGGGTCCTCAAGCTGCTCGACATGCTAGAGGACCTGGACGACGTCCAGAACGTGACCACCAATGCGGAGTTTGCCGACGATGTCCTCGACCAGTTCGACTGAGCCTTGCCGATGCTGATCCTCGGCATCGACCCCGGCTCGCGGATCACCGGCTACGGGGTGCTGGACGTCACCATGCCGACGCCGCGCTACGTTGCCAGCGGTTGCATCCGCATCCAGGCCGACGACCTGGCGCAGCGCCTGGCTCAGATCTATGCCGGGGTCGGCGAGCTTGTTGCGGTGCACGGCCCGGGGGAATTCGCCATCGAGCAGGTGTTCATGTCGAAGAATGCCGATTCAGCCCTCAAGCTCGGTCAGGCCCGCGGCGCGGCCATCGTCTGCGCGGCCAACCATGGTCTAGCGGTCAGCGAATACGGCCCTCGCCAGATCAAGCAGGCCGTGACGGGCAGCGGTAGTGCCGACAAGAGCAAGGTGCAACACATGGTGACGGCCATCTTAGGCCTCTCGGCCACCCCCCAGGCGGATGCCGCCGATGCCCTGGCCGTCGCGCTCACCCATGCCCATGCTCGTCTGGGGCTGGTTCGCGAGGGGAGCTTCGGAGGACATCACAGCCGCCGAAAAGGCGTATCATGGCGTCACTTCCGGCCATGATGCCCGGCGTTGCGTGATGCCGCTGCCAGATTGTCGAACGCTGTTCCCCCGGGCTGGCATGCGGCACTGGCGAACAGTATAGTGGCCCGAAGACGGCCCCGGGCCGCGATGGACTCCAACCCAAGGGACAGCGAATTTCATGATAGGACGCCTGCGCGGCACCCTGCTCGAGAAACAGCCCCCTTGGATGGTGGTGGACGTGGCCGGTGTCGGCTATGAACTGGAAGCCTCCATGACCACCCTGGTGGCCATGCCCGGCACCGGTGAGTCGGTATCGCTCTATACCCATCTGACCATCCGGGATGATGCCCATCTGCTCTTCGGTTTCGCCCGTGAGCAGGAGCGAGCGCTTTTCCGTGCTCTGATCAAGGTCAACGGCATCGGCCCCAAGTTGGCCCTGGGCATCCTCTCCGGGATGGATGAGGACGCCTTCGTGCGTTGCGTGATGGACGACGATGTCAAGTCACTGACACGGCTGCCCGGCGTGGGCAAGAAGACCGCCGAGCGGCTGCTCATCGAGATGCGTGATCGCTTTCCTCATTGGGAGCAGCCGGGTGAGCTGGACGTCGGCACCCACGCTGCCGCGGGTGGCGTATCATCCGATACGCCGGACCCTGTCGCCGATGCCGAGGCGGCCCTGGTCAGTCTGGGCTACAAGCCCGCTGAGGCAACACGGATGCTGGTCGGTCTCGAGGCCTCCGGTTCCACCGAGGCGATGATCAAGGCGGCGTTGACCCGTCGTCTGGCGGGGTGAACCGATGCCACGTCCATGCTTGCACCTGATGCCGGATGGCCACCATGCTCGAGACTGATCGCCTGATCGCCGCCGACCCGCGTGACGGGGAGAGCGGTGTCGACCACGCCATTCGTCCCAAGCGGCTGGTGGACTACATCGGCCAGCCTCGGGTCCACGAGCAGCTCGATATCTTCATCAGCGCTGCGCGTGGCCGCGAGGAGAGCCTCGATCATACCCTGGTGTTCGGCCCGCCGGGGCTCGGCAAGACGACGCTCGCCAACATCGTGGCCGCCGAGATGGGGGTGGGGCTCAAGTCCACCTCTGGGCCGGTGCTCGAGCGGGCCGGTGACCTCGCCGCCATGCTCACGAACCTTCAGCCCGGCGACGTCCTCTTCATCGATGAGATTCATCGCCTGTCGGCAGTGGTGGAGGAGATTCTCTATCCCGCCATGGAGGATTTCCAGCTCGACATCGTTATCGGCGAGGGGCCGGCGGCGCGTTCGATCAAGCTCGACCTTCCTCCCTTCACGCTGGTCGGCGCCACTACCCGGGCGGGCCTGTTGACCTCGCCGCTGCGCGACCGCTTCGGCATCGTCCAGCGACTGGAGTTCTACAGCGTCGACGAGCTTACCGAAATCGTCGTGCGCTCTGCACGCCTGCTGGGCGTCGAGAGCAACCGGGAGGGCGCCAAGGAAGTCGCGCGCCGTTCCCGGGGTACGCCGCGGATTGCCAACCGGCTGCTGCGCCGGGTGCGTGACTTCGCCGAGGTGCGCGCCCAGGGTCGCGTGGATGCCGAGATCGCCGACCTGGCCTTGAATATGCTCCATGTGGACCACCATGGCCTCGATCACATGGATCGGCGCCTGCTGCTGGCGATGATCGAGAAGTTCGACGGTGGCCCGGTGGGCATCGACTCTCTGGCCGCGGCGATTGGTGAGGAGCGAGACACCATCGAGGACGTCATCGAACCCTACCTGATCCAGCAGGGTCTGATGATGCGCACCGCGCGTGGCCGGGTGGTGACCCGTCAAGCCTGGGAACACTTCGACCTGGCGCCTCATGAACGCGCCTCCGACTAGCGGACGCCCACTTCCGTGACGACAGACCAAGACCGACGAGGATGCCCGTGAACGACTCGATGTCCATACCCCACCTGATCATTAACGCCAGTGGCGTGGTGCAGATCGTGATGCTGATCCTGATGATCGGCTCAATTCTCTCCTGGGTGGTGATCTTCCAGCGCACCTTCGTGTTGCGCCGGGCGCGCAAGGCACACCGTGCCTTCGAGGACCGCTTCTGGTCCGGCGTCGACCTCAATGATCTCTACCGCGAGACCCCCGCCGAACAGGATACCCAGGGGGCCGAGCACGTCTTCCGTGCGGGCTTCCGCGAGTTCAACCGTCTGCTGGCCAAGACCCGTAGCCCCCAGGCGATTCTCGAAGGGGTCCAGCGCAGCATGCGCGTGGCCTGGTCCCGCGAGGAAGACCGCCTCAGCCTGCACCTGGTATTTCTGGCCACGGTCGCCTCGGCCAGCCCCTACATCGGGCTGTTCGGGACCGTCTGGGGCATCATGGGCTCCTTCCAGTCTCTCTCCATGGCCCAGCAGGCCACTCTGTCCACCGTGGCCCCCTGGATTGCCGAAGCGCTGATCGCTACCGCCATGGGCTTGTTTGCGGCGATTCCCGCGGTGATCTTCTACAACCGGCTTTCCGCGGAATCTAGCCGCCTGCTGGGCAAGTACGAGGACTTCGCCGAAGAGTTCCATTCCATCCTGCATCGCAACCTGCAGGGTCGGTCCGACTCCGGCGCCGACTGAAGGAGAGGCTTTCATGCTAGGACCCTTCAATCGTGGCGGGCGTCGCAAGCCCATGGGCGAGATCAACGTCGTACCCTTTATCGACGTGATGCTGGTGCTGCTGGTGATCTTCATGATCACCGCGCCAATGCTGACCCAGGGCGTTCAGGTCGACCTGCCGCAGGTAGCCTCGGAGCCCATCGATCCGTCCGAGGACAGCGACCCGATCAATGTCGCAGTGGAGAGTGACGGTCGGTATTCGATCTGGGTGGGCGGCGATGAACCACGCGAGGTTGGCATTGATGAAATCGCCGAGCGCGTGATCATCCTGCTCGAGCGTCAGCCCGGCACACCGGTGATGGTTCATGGCGATCGCAATGTTCCCTATGGCCAGGTGGTGACGCTGATGAGCACGCTGCAGACCGCCGGGGTGAGCAATGTCGGGCTGATCTCGGAACCGCCTCCCGGGGAAAATTGAGGAGCCCAGATGGCCAGACATGACCGACGCGTGGGCTATGGCCTGCCGCTAGTGCTCGCCATCGCCCTGCACCTGGCGATCCTGGTGGCCAGCGTGATCCGCTTTCCCGAGCGAGAGATCGAACCACCAAGCACCAGCATCGTTCAGGCGACGCTCGTCAGCACCGAGACCACCACCGATCGAGCCCAGCGTGCCGAGGAGGCCCGCACCCGGGCGGCAGCTCGCCAGGATGAGGAGGAAGCCGCGGCGCGCGCCGAAGAAGACGCCGCTCGCCAGGCGGACGCCGAGGTGAACGAGGCCGTCGAGGAATCGGCGCGCCAGGACGCTGCTGAAGCCGAGCGACAGCGTCAGGCTGAGGCAGAGGCTGAGGCTGAGGCTCGCGAGGAGGCTCGCCGGGCCGCGGAGGAGGAGGCCGCCCGTCGTGCTGAGCAGGCCGAGCAGCAGGCGCGTGAACGCGAGGAACAAGCCGAGCGGCGGCGCCAGGAAGAAGCCGAACGCCAGCGTCAGGCCGAAGCAGAAGCCGAACGTCAGCGCCAGGCCGAAGCAGAAGCCGAACGCCAACGCCAGGCCGAGGCGGAAGCCGAACGCCAACGCCAGGCCGAGGCGGAAGCCGAACGCCAACGCCAGGCCGAGGCGGAAGCCGAACGCCAGCGTCAGGCCGAAGCGGAGGCGGAAGCGGAAGCCGAACGCCAGCGCCAGGCCGAGGAGCAGGCCCGTCGTGAGCGAGAACGGCAAGAAGCTGAAATGCAGCGCCTTATTCAGGAATCCGAAGAGCGTGCGGCCAATGCTCGCCAGTCCAGCGAGGCGGCCAACAGCTTCATCAACCTGGTGCGTCGAGCCGTGGAGCAAGCCTGGGTCATTCCGCCCAACGTGCCCGACGGGGCCACCGCCGACATTTTGGTGCGGCTGGGTCCCTCAGGGGAGCTATTCGCGGCTACCATTGAGCAGAGCAGCGGCTACAACGCTTTCGACCGTTCTGCTATCCAGGCCGTGGAGGCCGCTGCACCTTTTGCAGAGCTGCGCCAATTACCGGCGTCTGTCCAACGCGACTACCGTCAATTCAACTTGCGATTCCGACCGGGGGATATCCGCTGATGAACGTCCTGAAGACCACCTGGCTGGCTGCCACGCTGCTGTTGTTCACCAGCCTGGCGCAGGCCGCCGATCTGACCATCGAGATCACCCGTGGCAGTGATCGCGCCACGCCCATCGCCATCGTGCCCCTTGCCGACGGCGACGACCTGCCCCAGGACATTGCCCAGATCGTCTCCGATGATCTTGAGCGCAGCGGCTATTTCGAGCCGCTGGAGCGCCGCGCCATGTTCGAGCTCCCGGCCTCGAGCGAGGAGGTCCGCTTCGGTGAGTGGGGCGCCCTGGACGTGCGATACCTGGTAGTGGGTCGGGTCAGTCGCGAGGACGATGGTTATCGCATCGGCTACGAGCTCATGGACGTCAGCGGCGAACGACGCATGCTCGGTGAGTCCGTGACCGCGGGTCGTTCCGAGCTGCGAGACGCCGCCCACTACATCAGCGACCAGATCTTCGAGGCGATCACCGACATCCGCGGTGCCTTCTCCACCCGCATTGCCTACGTGACCTCCAGCGGTATCGGTCCCGATACCCAGTATGCCCTGCATGTCGCCGATGCCGATGGCCGCAACAGCAAGCAGATCCTCTCCTCCGACGAACCGATCATGTCGCCGGCCTGGTCGCCGGATGGCGGCAAGCTGGCCTACGTCTCCTTCGAGACCGAGCGCCCGGCAATCTATATCCAGGATCTTGCCTCCGGCCGGCGCGTGCGTGCCACCTCCTTCGAGGGACTGAACAGCGCGCCGGCCTGGTCGCCGGATGGTCGCCGCCTGGCGATGGCGCTATCAAAGGATGGCCAGCCCGAAATCTATGTGATGGACATCGGCGCGCGCGATGTCCGGCGTGTCACCAACAACTCCAGCATCGACACCGAACCCACCTGGTCGCCGGATGGCCGCAGCTTGGTGTTCACCTCGGATCGCAGTGGCGGCCCGCAGATCTACCGTCTCGACCTGGGTAGCGGCGAGGAAGAGCGCTTGACCTTCACCGGCAACTATAATGCCCGCGCGCGTTTCGCGCCGGACGGCGAGGCGATCTTCCTGATCCACCGGGGCAACAATGGCTTTCAGGTAGCGCGCCAGGATCTGGAAAGTGGCCGCCTGGTGGCCCTGACCGAAGCCGGGCATGCCGAATCCCCCAGTGTCGCGCCCAATGGCACCATGGTAATCTTCGCCACCCACCAGGCCGGCAACGGGGTGTTGGGTGGGATCTCAGCGGATGGGCGTGCCTCCTTTCGTTTGCCGGCAGCACAGGGTGATGTCCGCGAACCCGCATGGTCCCCGTTTCTGAACTGATGTAGCCCACAAGGAGTTTCACGATGCAGCTCAAGCCTTATGCCAGAACCCTGGCCATCGCCCTGTCCCTGGCCTTCGTGGCCGGCTGTTCCAGCACCGGAGGTGGTCAGGACGGCGACTTGACGGATGGCACCGGTGGCACCGATCGCGGTGGCATCTCCACCGGAACGGCCGATGGCCGTGGCGTCAACGGCGACCGTGACGGTCGTGACGGACAGCGAGCCGCCAGCGACGATCGTATTCCGCAGACCCGAACCATCTACTTCGAGTACGACAGTGACGCCATTCGTAGCGAGTTCGAGCCGGTGCTGACCGCTCATGCCCGTTTCCTGCGCGCCAACCCTGGCGCTAGCGTCGTTCTGCAGGGGCACACCGACGAGCGCGGAACGCGCGAATACAACCTGGCGCTGGGTGAGCGTCGTGCCGATGCAGTCGAGAGCTACCTCAATGTCCAGGGCGTTTCACCCTCCCAGGTCGAGGTGGTGAGCTACGGAGAGGAGCGTCCTGCAGCACGCGGTCAGAATGAGCAAGCTTACGCCCAGAACCGTCGAGTGGTCTTCGCCTACTGAGCCGGGCCGATTCCACGAGGGAGAGAACGATGAGACAGGGTCTTAAGAGACTGTGCGGCACGGGAGTTCTGCTTCTCCCGCTGACCGTAGCGACGCCGCTTGTGGCGCAGCAGCCGGTGGTGGAGGACCTCACTGGACAATCCGGATCCGGTAGTTTCTATGACCAGGCGGCCACTCGTGAAGAGGCCGGCGGCAGTCTGGTGCTCTTCAACCAGGTCCAGAAGCACCAGGAAGAGCTCCGGCAGCTGCGCGGGCAGGTGGAGGAACTGCGCCACCAGCTGGAGCAGCTGCGCCTTCAGACCCGCCAGCAATATATGGACATCGAGGATCGCCTGATGGCGGCGAGTGGCGGGGTCGACCAGGCCGTTCCGGCCGTGGACGAGGAAAGCGCCCGTCAGGTCGCCGAGGCTCCTTCGCCAAGTGCAGAGGATCCCGGCATTCAGTCGGCCTATCAGGCGGCCTTCTCCCACGTTCAGGCCCGCGAATTCGGCCAGGCCATCAGTGCCTTCAACGCTTTCGTCAGCGAGCATCCCGATAACCGCCTGACCGCCAACGCCCACTACTGGCTCGGCGAGCTCCATTCCGCCGAGGGCGAACTGGAGGCCGCCGATGCCGCGTTCCGCCGGGTCCTGGAGGACTTTCCCGAGAGTAGCAAGGTGCCCGACGCTCTCTACAAGCTAGGCCTGCTCGAGGCTCGCCAGGGACGCCCGGAAGAGAGCCGGGCGCTGCTCGACCGCGTACGCGAGGAGCATCCCGACAGCAGCGCCGCCGGCCTGGCCGATGATTTCCTGCGCCAGGCAGGCAACTGAGGGGCAGAGAAATAATGATGACCTGCAAGATCGACTACCAGCCTGCGGCCGACCTGCTCGACGGCCGCATTATCCTGGTAACCGGCGCCGGGGATGGCATCGGTCGCGCGGCGGCGCTGGCCTTCGCCGGCCATGGGGCCACCGTGATCCTGCTCGGCCGCACCATCAGCAAGCTGGAGAAGGTCTACGACGAGATCGAAGCTGCCGGAGGGCCCCAGCCAGCGATCTTTCCGCTGAACTTCGAGGGGGCCACGCTCAAGGACTACCATGACATGGCCGAGACCCTCGACAAGGAGTTCGGCCGCCTCGACGGCATCCTCCATAACGCCGGGATCCTCGGGCGCATCACGCCCTTCGAGCAGTACAATCCCGAGCTCTGGGAGCAGGTGATGCAGGTCAACATCAATGGGCCGATCTGGATGACCCAGGCCCTGCTGCCGTTGCTGAAGAGTTCGCCGGACGCCTCGGTGGTGTTCACCTCCTCGAGCGTGGGGCGTCGTGGTCGGGCCTACTGGGGGGCCTACGCGGTGTCCAAGTTCGCCACCGAAGGCTTCGTCGAGGTGCTGGCCGACGAGGTCGAGCACCTGGGGTCGGTGCGCGTCAACAGCCTCAATCCAGGGGGCACGCGAACTACCATGCGCAAGGCTGCCTATCCCGGCGAGAACGAGATGATGCTGCGGACTCCCGAGGAGATCATGCCTACCTATCTGTGGCTGATGGGCCCGGACAGCCGCGGCCACAATGGTGAGAAGTTCGACGCCCAGCCACCGAAACATGGATGATGATGGCCCCCGGGTCTCCCGGGGGGCCAATTACTTTCCTCGCCCGGTATTTCTCAGGGCCGCCGCCAGCGCCTCGGCCGTATCGAACCAGAGGTCGGCGGGCCACCCTCGGTAGTCGTCCCCTTCCTCGATATAGCCATAGCCCACCGCCACCGCGGCCATGCCGGCCGCGCGTGCCGCCTGCATGTCGCGGCGGTGATCACCGATATACCAGCAGTCGGCAGGTGCCGCTCGGAGATGACGCGCGGCTTCTCTCAGGGGCTCGGGGTCGGGTTTCTTGACCGGCAGGTCGTCGGCGCAGAGCAGGGCGCCAGGGGTAAGCTGCAGCGCTTCGATCAGTGGCGCAGCATAGGCCCGTGGCTTGTTGGTAACGATTCCCCAGGGACGAAAGCTTGCCTCCCATTCGGCCAGCAGTTGCTCCAGCGGGGGGAAGACCCGGCTCTCCTCGGCTACCGCACGACCGTAGGCCTCGAGCAGGAAAGCACGCGCCTGGCCGTGGCCCTCGGCTTCCTTGTCGAGACCTAGCGCCAGGGTTACCAGGGCACTACCGCCGTTGGAGACCTGGGCGCGAATTACCCCATAGGGCAGCGCCGGCAGCCCATGATGGTGACGCAGGACGTTGGTGGCCCGGGCCAGGTCCGGTGCGGTATCCACCAGGGTGCCATCCAGGTCAAAGAGCAGGGCCCTGGGAAGGTGCCCGGTCATCTCGTCGCTTCCCGGCGACAGTGCATCAGGTAGTTGACCGAGACATCGCGCGTCGACAGGGCATAGCGACGGGTCAGCGGATGGAAGACCAGGCCGTTCTGCTCACGCACCTCCAGCCCTGCCTCGCGGCACCAGCCGGCCAGTTCCGAGGGACGAATGAAGCGCCGGTAGTCGTGGGTGCCGCGAGGCAACATGCGTAACACGTATTCGGCTCCGAGCACCGCCAGCACATAGGCCTTGGGATTTCGGTTCAGCGTCGAGAAGAACACCTGGCCGCCGGGCTTGGCCAGGGTAGCGCAGGCGTGAACCACCGAGGCGGGGTTCGGCACGTGCTCGAGCATCTCCAGACAGGTCACCACGTCGAACTCGTTGGGCTGGGTAGCCGCCATCTCCTCGACGCTGATATGGCGATAGCCGATAGCCACCCCGCTCTCCTTGGCGTGTTGCCGAGCCACGGCCAATGGTGCCTCGCCCAGATCGATGCCGGTGACCTCGGCGCCACGATGGGCCATGGCCTCGGCAAGGATGCCTCCCCCACAGCCCACGTCGAGCACTCGTCGCCCGGCCAGCCCCGCTCGGGCATCGATGAAGTCCAGCCGCAACGGGTTGATGTCGTGGAGCGGCTTGAACTCGCCTTGCGGATCCCACCAGCGATCTGCCAGGGCCTCGAACTTGGCGATCTCTGCCTGGTCGACATTGCCCGCTTCCGGGTGGCTTGCACTCATCTGCTGTCTCCATGAAGTCGCTGACCTGACACGCTGGCAGGCCGGGCTTGGTCCGGTATCATGGAGCATTGTACCTGCTCCCGGGAGGGCATTCCCACGCTTTCCCGATGGCCATATCTTCAACAGTGACAGGGACCGCACCATGATCAACAAGGCCGTTCTTCCCGTTGCCGGGTTCGGCACGCGTTGTCTCCCGGCTTCCAAGGCCATTCCCAAGGAGATGATCACCATCGTCGACCGGCCGGTGATCCAGTACGTGGTTCAGGAAGCCGTCGCCGCCGGCATCCGCGATATCGTGCTGGTGACCCACGGCACCAAGAGCGCCATCGAGAATCACTTCGACAAGCACTTCGAGCTCGAGGCGAGCCTCGAGGCCAAGGGCAAGACGGAGCTGCTGGAGGAGCTGCGCTCCATCGTGCCCGCGGACGTCAACATCATCAGTGTGCGCCAGCCCGAACCGCTTGGCCTGGGTCACGCCGTGCTCTGTGCGCGCCCGGTGGTAGGCGATGACGAGCCCTTCGCGGTGCTGTTGCCCGACGTGCTGGTCGACGGCGAGGGTATCGAGCCCAATGACCTGGCGGGAATGATCGCCGCCTTCGAGGCCAGCCAACACAGCCAGCTGATGGTCGAGGAGGTGCCCCACGACATGGTCCACAAGTACGGTATCGTCGACACCGGCGGCGAGCTCCCCGGCCCCGGCGAATCACGGCCCATCGCCGGTGTGGTGGAGAAGCCCCCCGTGGATGAGGCGCCTTCCGACCTGGCGGTGATCGGCCGCTATGTGTTGCCGGGCCGGATCTTCTCGCTGCTTGCCGACACCCCACCGGGTGCCGGCAACGAGATCCAGCTCACCGATGCCATCGAGACCCTGCGTCGCGAGGAAGGCGTTGACGCCTGGCGGATGCGTGGCAAGACCTACGACTGTGGCCACCAGCTGGGCTATCTGGAGGCGATCCTCGCCTATGGTCGCCGTCACCCGCGCTACGGCCGAGGGTTTCGTGAGCTGCTGTCGCGCTACGCCGGAGAGGAGTGAGGCCCATGCGGGTACTGATCCACGGCAGCGAGCTGGCCGCCGCCACCGCGGCGGCGGCGCTCTCCTGGGTCGGCCACCGGGTGACCTGGCTGCCCCATGCCTCGGCTGACTGGCCGGCGCTCTCCGCCAGCGGCTGGCTGTCCAGCGAACCGGAGCTGATGCGCCGGCTCGAGGAGGGAATCAACCAGGGCAGCCTGCGCCTGGTCGCCGACGAGCGGGACGCTGTCGGCGGCGAGCCCTGCGACGTATTCTGGCTCGCCGTCTCCCCGGACCAGCGTCAGGATGCGACCGACAGCGTCGAGCGCCTGATGGACGGTCTCTGCCCGGGGGCGGTGCTGATCAACAACTCCACCTTCCCGGTGGGGGAGACCGAGCTTTTGGAATCGCGTCTTGCCGGCTGCCGGGCGGTGGCCCTGGCCGACCTGCTCGAGGAGGGGCGCGCCTGGGAGACCTTCACCCGGCCCTCCCGCTGGCTGCTGGGCTGTGACGACGACGGGGCGGAGCGTCAGGTGCGCGAGCTGCTGCGCGCCTTCAACCGCCGTCGCGAGGTGTTCCAGCGAATGCCTCGGCGCGCCGCGGAGCTCACCAAGCTGGCTATCAACGGCATGCTCGCCACGCGCATCAGCTACATGAACGATATCGCCGGGCTGGCCGACAGCCTGGGAGTGGACGTGGAATACGTCCGCCAGGGCATGGGCGCCGACTCGCGCATCGGCTACGAGTATCTCTACCCCGGCTGCGGCTTCGGCGGACCCAACTTCTCCCGCGACCTGATGCGCCTGGCCGACGTCCAGTCGGCGAGCGGACGCCACTCGGCACTGCTCGATCAGGTGCTTGATATCAACGAGCACAAGAAGGAGACGCTGTTCCGCAAGCTCTGGGCGCACTTCCATGGTCGCCTGGAGGGCCGTTGCGTGGCCATCTGGGGAGCGGCCTTCAAGCCCGGCACGGCCCGCATCGATCAGGCGCCGGTGCTCACCTTGTTGCGCGCGCTCTGGGCTCAGGGGGTGCGGGTTCGACTGCACGATCCGGCAGCGATCCCCGCGGTGCTGGCCGAGGTCGGCGAGCATCCGCTGCTCGAGGTGTTCCGGGGGGAGCCCCTGGAGGCCTGCGAGGGAGCCGATGCGCTGATGCTGGTCACCGAGTGGAAGGCCTACTGGAACCCCGACTGGCCACGGCTGGCCGAGCGGCTCGGCGAGAAGTTGCTGCTCGATGGACGCAACATCTATGACCCCGCTCACGTGGCCGCCTGTGGCATGCACTATCGGGGAATCGGGCGCCGCGCCGATCCCTGACCTGGCACCCGAGGACAATGAGGCGCCGGAGCGCCTCGTGATCAGCTGAAGTTCTGGGCGACGAAATCCCAGTTGAGGACGTTCCAGACGTTCTCGAGGTACTTGGGACGCGCATTGCGGTAATCGATATAGTAGGCGTGCTCCCAGACGTCGATGGTCAGCAGCGGGGTCTGGCCATGGGCGATGGGGGTATCGGCATTGCTGGTGTTGACGATGTCGACGCCGCCGTCGTCGGTCTTGACCAGCCAGGTCCAGCCCGAACCGAAGTTGCCCGCGGCCTGAGCGTTGAAGGTTTCCTTGAACGTGTCGAAGGAGCCGAACTTGGCATCGATGGCCTCGGCCAGTGCGCCACTCGGCTCACCGCCACCGTTGGGCGCCAGGCAGTGCCAATAGAAGGTGTGGTTCCAGACCTGAGCCGCCTGATTGAACAAGCCGCCGGAAGAGGACTTGATGATCTCTTCCAGCGACTTGTAGGCGTCGTCGGTGCCATCGGTCAGCTCGTTGAGCTTGTTCACGTAGGCCTGGTGGTGCTTGCCGTAGTGGTACTCGAGGGTCTCGGCGGAGATGTGCGGCTCCAGCGCGTTCTTCTCGTAAGGCAGTGCGGGCAGTTCGAATGCCATCGAATCTCTCTCCTTGTCAGCGGCGTCTTGGCACAGCACTCCATGGCGCGCCATCGGGTTGGCGGAGTTCAAGGCCCGGCAAGCTGGCGTTGATGTACCCCGTGCGTTCCGGTGACGAAAAACCTTACACTATCAAGTCGATGTGTCGGTGCTGTCGCGGCAGCATAGCACCCGGCTCCGGAGGCGCCAATCAGACGGCGCCTGCCGGCGGCCCCGGCCACCCTGTTTTCCAGAGAAGGAGTTCGCCATGGCAGAGCGCCCGGATGCCTCCCGATACAGCCGGCCGATCGTCCCGGATCCGGATGCCAGTCTCTCGGCGCCACGTTGGCGTCAGCCTCCGCCACCGCGAGTCTGGCCGTTATGGCTGCTGGTGGTGTTGCTGATTGCCGCCGGTGTCGCCCTTTCCTGGGTCGGCTGGCAGGAGCGCACCCGCCTGCAGGCGGAACTCGCTCGAGTCAGCGGCGAACTCTCCAACGTGCATGCTCGCTTCGATGCGGAAGAAGGGCGCGGAGAGGCTTTCGCCACCTTACAGGCTCGCATGGACGAGCTGGCCAACCTGGAAGCCGAACTCGATGCCGTCATCGACGAACGCCTGGCTACGCGCGATGCACGACTGGAACAGCGCCTGACGCCTCTCGAGAACACGGTGACCTCCCTCGAAGAGTCCACGACGTCTCTCGATGGCCGGCTCGCCGCACTGAGCGACGAGAATGATACGCAATCCGCCATCCTGGCCGCGACCCGCACCTCACTGGATGCCCTGGAACGGGCGGGCGAGGAGGGGCGAGCCGCACTTCAGGAACGTCTCGCCGCCCTCAATGAGGCCCAGGAGGCAGCACTGGATGAACTGGACGAGCTGGATGGGCGCCTCGCTAGCCAGCGTGATGCTCAACTATCGCGCCTGACCTCCCAGGAAGAGGCGTTGTCAAGCCTCGAGGCTGACGTTGAAGCGATGGCGGGATCACGCGATGATGCGCAGGAACAGATGGAAATGCTGGGCAACCAGCTTCGAGATATGGAGTCCGAGCTGCGTGAGCTGCGCCAGTCGCAGCTCGTCATGAACGCCCAGCTCGAGGCCCTGCGCGAATGACTTGTCGCCAGTTCAGGAAGCGTTAGCAATGGATAGTTGCGTTTATACACGCCTGGGGTTGGCGGCACTGTGCCTGGGCCTCGCGCCCGGCGCTCTGGCCCTCGAAGCGACCATCGAGGGCATCGAGGACCCGCTGGCGGAGAACGTCAGCCTCTACCTCGACGGGCTGGAGGCCGAGCAGTACAGCCCTGATCGACTGGAAAGCGAGGTGTTGCGGCGCAGCAGTGAGGCGCTGCGCGTATACGGTTACTACTCGCCCCGGATCGAGCCGCGTTTCGACGATCCCGATTCACCAACTCAAGTGACGCTGACCATCAGTCCGGGAGAGCCGGTGCTGATCGAGGTCCTCGAACTCTCCGTGACCGGTGATGCCGCGGGAGATCCTCCCTTCACCGAGGCCATTGAGGCTTTCCCTCTGGAAGAAGGGGATCGCCTGCGCCATGCCCCCTTCGACAGTCTGCGCAGCCGGCTGGCCAATCTCGCCCTCGAACGGGGGTACTTCGACTGGCGTTTCGCCGATCGCCGGATGGAGGTCAGGCCCTACGCCAACAGTGCCCGTCTCTATCTGGCGCTGGACAGTGGCCATCGCCATCGCTTTGGTGACGTGAACTTCCGGGGCCATCATATCGAGACCGCCCGGCTGGAAAGCCTGGCCCCCTTCGCCAGCGGGGAACCCTACCTGGCGAGCAAGGTTGCCAGGTTCAATCAGCGACTGGGCCAGACCGAATGGTTTGCCTCGGTGAACGTTCGTCCGCGTCTCGCCCGGGAACTGAGTCGCCTGGCGTTGCCGGAGGCAGAACCGACCTGGTGGCAGTCGCTGGATGTGGCGGGAGTGGAACCCGTCGTCGCAGAGCCTCGCATCGCCGCCGAGTCGTTATTGGCGGCCGCCAGCCTCCAGCGTCCCAGCGTTCCCGAGGTACCGATCGACGTGGTGGTGACCCCCGCTGACCGCCACCAGTTCGAGGTAGGGGTGGGCTATGCCACCGACGTCGGCCCTCGCTTGCGATTTGCCTGGGACCAGCCCTGGATCAACCGCTATGGTCATGGCCTGGATCACGACCTCTACATCTCGGCGCCGGACCAGCGCTTCTCGGGGGTCTACACGCTGCCGCTGGCGGACCCGTTGCGTGACAGCTATCGCTTCCAGTACGGTCTGCGCCACAAGGACAACGAGGACACCCGGACCTTGGAGAGTACCCTGGAGGCGGCACGTCGCTGGAAATTCGACAATGACTGGGAGCAGAGTCTCTATCTGCGCGGCACCTTCGAGGATTTCACCCAGGCCGGCGTTTCCAATCAGGTGTTGCTGCTCTATCCCGGCATCAGCTGGTCGCGCACCCGTACGCGCAACCCCACCTTTCCCACCTGGGGAGATCGCCAGCGCCTGGCCGTGGAGTACTCCAGCGACTGGTGGGGTTCGGCCGCCGAATTCCTGCGCCTGACTGGCGACAGCGAATGGATCCGCAAGGTCGGCAACGACAATCGTTTCGTGGGTCGAGTCGGTCTTGGCAGCATCACCACCGATGACTTCGCGGACATTCCCCCCTCGCTGCGCTTCTTCACCGGCGGCGATCGCAGCGTACGGGGCTACGCCTACGAGAGCCTTGCCCCCGAGGACGACGAGGGCCGGCTGATCGGCGGCGAGCAGCTGCTCACCGCCAGCATCGAGGCCCAGCGCCGTATCACCGGCAAGTGGTGGGCGGCGAGCTTCATTGACACCGGCGATGCCTTCAGCGACTGGGGCCCCAACGACATGAAAACCGGCGCCGGTCTGGGGGTGCGCTGGATCTCCCCGGTGGGTCCGATTCGTCTCGATGTGGCCCATCCCTTCGATGCCGATGATGCCTTCCGCATCCACTTCGCTATCGGCCCGGAATTCTGAGAGCTCGCATCTTGAGAACCCGCGCATTGACCTGGGCCCTGGCCCGACTGTTGATTGTCCTGCCTATCTGGCTGATCGGCCTGGTGCTGCTGCTGCTCGGCCTGGCGCTCTCCCCATGGGGCACCGGCGTCCTGCTCGAGCAGGGTGCCAAGCGCGGTTTCTACGAGCTGGGGGCCGTGGAGGGCGCACCGCTGGATCGCCTGGTGCTGCATGACCTTCGTCTGAAGGCCGGGCCGGCCCGTATCGCTTTGACGCGTTTCGAGCTGGCCTGGTCCGAGGAGTGCGTCCTGCAGGGGCGGCTGTGTCTCGACCGGCTGGCCGTGGAAGGCGCCGATATCCGCCTGGCCGAAGCGGACGCAGAACCGGAGCCAGAGCCAGAGGAGGGCGCAGGAACGGCACTCGAGGAGATCCGCCTACCGTTCCCGGTGGAACTGCGTGAGGTTTCGCTGGTTGATGTGAACCTGCAACTTGCCGATGGCACACAGCTGACCTGGGACTCCTTCACCACCGGCGTTCAGGCAGAGCGGAGCACCCTGACCCTGCTGCCCACCCGGCTGGCCGGCGCGCGGCTGACCCTCCCGCTCTCTGCCGGCACTCGCCTGGCCCTGAGCGAGGCCGAGCATGAGGGCGCGCGGCCCTCGGCGGTGGCCATCGATGCGGCCATTGCCGTGCGCTCTCGACTACCGGCCCAGGCTGCCGCCGAACTGGAAGGCCTCGCCAACCTGCCCCTCGACGAGCAGCCACGCCGCGAACTTCCCGACGTGACCCTGCCCATGGCCGTGGAGGTACCCGAGCTCACCATCGAGGACTTCGCCATTGCCGGGTCGGTCGAGTATGGCGTAGAGGAGCTCCTCCTGAGCCTCACGGCCCGCGGGCAGGAAGTCGAGATCGACACTCTGGCAGTTGCCACGCCCGATGCCGATGCGGAGCTGATGGCCCGTCTGTCACTTCGTGACGACTATCCCCTGGAGGCCCGACTGGCTGCCGATCTCTTCCTTCCAGAGCGGATGCCGGCGCTGCAGGGAGAGCGTATCGAGCTTGTCCTGGCCGGAAGCCTGGCCGATCTAGAGGTCGATCTGGTCACTCGAGGTCCCGTCGATGCCCATCTGGTGGCCCGCCTTGACGCCCTCGACCCGACTCTGCCGTTCACCGCTTCACTGGAGAGCGATGCCCTCCAGTGGCCATTGCCCGGGGCCGAGGTCACGCCGGTCGACGAGACGCAGGAAGCACCGCCCCAGTCAGACGCGCCGGCCGAGGCGGGAGAAGAGGCGGTCGATAAGGGAGAAGAGGCGAGCGAAGCGCCCGCCGAGCCCTGGCAGGTCGAGGACCTCGCGGTGCACCTGGAGGGCAGCCTGATCGACTATCGTACCCGGGTGTCGCTCAATGCCCAGGGGCCGGACCTGCCGCCCACCGGCCTGCTGGTCAGTGGCAGTGGTGATCTCGAACACTTCCGCTGGTCGCCATTGACGGTCAACCAGCAAGGGGCCGTGCTGGTCAGCCGTGGCCAGGCCGCCTGGCGCGACGGGCTGGACGTCGAGGCCACCTTGTCGCTGGACAATCTGGATCCCGGGCGCTTCGTCGAGGGATTCGATGGGCGCCTGGGTGGCGGGGCTGAGCTGGCCTTCATTCAGGACGACGCGGGCTGGCGACTCGAGGTGCCGGCGCTGGACATCCAGGGCGTGCTGGACGATCGGCCACTGAGCCTCGAGGCCGTCCTCGCCGGCGACAGCGATATGCGCTGGGACGTCGAAACCCTCGACTTTCGTCAGGGCGCCAATCGGCTCAGCCTGGCCGGGCGGGTAAGCCGTCAGGCCCTGGATCTGGCCGGCGACCTGGACATGCCCGCCCTGGATAGCCTCTACCCCGACCTCGGCGGCAACCTGGCCGGACGCTTCACCACGGCCGGCAGCCTGGAGGCTCCGGAGCTCGATCTCACGCTGACGGGCCGATCGCTGGCCTTCGCTGACAATACCGTGGCGTCCCTCGACCTGACGGCGCAGGTCGTCGGGCTGGAGGACCCCGACCTGGCGCTGGCCCTGGAGATCGGCCGCGTGGAGACCGGCGAGCAGCGTCTCGACAGCCTTACCCTGGACCTTGACGGGCGACTCTCGGAGCACCGCCTGCGCCTGGCCGCCCAGGGCGGCGATGACTTGCCGCTGTCGCGGCTGGTCCTGGCCCTGGAGGGCGGACTCGACAGCGCTCGTGAGCGCTATCGCGGGGCTTTGTCGCCACTGGAGATCGACAGCGAATTCGGTGATATCCGCCTCGCCGAGACACTGACCTTCGATGCTGACCTGCCTGCGGGCTCGGCGCGTGTCTCACCGTTCTGTCTGTCCCGCCGCCAGGGAGGCGAGGTGTGCCTGACCGAGCCGCTGGAGGCATCGGCCCAGGCCGGTCGGGCCGTGCTCGCGATCCGTGACCTACCCATGGACCTGGCCGATGCTGCCATGCCGCCGGGGTGGCGTATCAGCGGCGAGAACAACGGAGCCATCGAGGCCGGTTGGTCGGCCGGTGGGGGGCGTTGGCAACTGGTCGCCGATCTCGACAGCCGCGCCGAGGTCACTGGCGAAGATGCCTACGGCCGGCCCTGGTCGGTGCCCGGCACCCGCCTGGGTCTGGAGGTGACGGCGAGCGAGGCCCGTGCGGAGCTCGACCTGGTACTGGGGCTGGCCGACAGCGGCGAGGTACGCCTGGCCCTGGCCGTCGACGAGCCCTTGACCGTGGGCGCCCTCGACGGCCAACTGCGCATCGATGACTTGCGCCTGGGTCCCTATCGTCCCCTGGCCACCGGCCTGGAGGCTTTGGAGGGGGGCCTGGGCGGTGATATTCGCATCACCGGCAACCGCGAGACGCCACGGTTGGATGGTCGGCTCGTTCTCTCGGGGCTGAAGGCTGGCGGTCTGGATTTACCGCTCGAGGTTCGCGACGGGGAACTCGTCCTCGAACTGACCGGTGATAGGGCTGACATCGACGGCTTCCTGGCGGCTGACGAGGGACGCCTGCAGATCGGGGGCAATGCTCGATGGTCCGGCGGCGGCAGCTGGCAGGCCTCCGTCGACCTGCGGGCCGTCGATGACCCCCTGTTGGCGGTCTTGCCCGAGTTCGGGCGTCTGCGCCTGGCGCCGGATCTGAGAATCCGCGCCACCCCCGAACAGCTGAGAGTCCGTGGCACGGTCGATATTCCTTGGGCGCGACTCGAGGTGGGAGAGGTGCCCTCGTCGGCCGAGGCGCCGAGCCCCGATGAAGTGATCATCACCGAGGAACAGGACCAGCGCGCCGCTGAGGCCGAGGCTGAAGCGGAGCGAAAAGCGGCTGCGCAGCGCGCCGGCGCGGGAGAGGATGAAACGGGGGAGACCACGGCCGAGGCCATGGCGCGTGCCGGCATGGCGACGGATATCCTGATCACGCTGTCGCTGGGACCGGACATGCAACTCGAAGCCTACGGGCTGACGTCCAAGCTCTCGGGCAATCTCGAGGTACGTCAACAGAACGGGCCCGTCCAGCTATTCGGTGACGTCAATCTGGTCGACGGTCGCTTCAAGGCCTTCGGGCAGGACCTGGTGATCCGCGAGGGGATCCTTTTCTTCAGTGGACCGCCGGGTCAGCCGCTGCTCGAATTCGAGGCGATTCGCAATCCGGCGGCCACCCAGGACGAGGTGATTGCCGGTCTGCGCGTCAGCGGCTCGGCCGATTCACCAAGCCTCGAGATCTTCTCGGAACCGGCCATGGACGAAGCCAGTGCGCTCTCTTACCTGCTGCGCGGACGAGCTCCGGACAGCAGCGGCGGCGCCGATGGGGCCCTGACCTCGGCACTGATCGGGATCACCCTGGGTCAGACTGGTGGTGCCGTGGGCGCCATCGGCGAAGCCTTCGGCATCGATGACCTGAGCCTCGATACCGCCGGGGCAGGGGAGGAGAGTCAGGTCGTGGTTTCCGGCAACCTCACCGACCGCCTGAGCATCGGCTACGGGGTGGGTGTCTTTTCGCCCATTGCCGAGATCACTCTGCGCTATCAGCTGTGGCGCAACCTCTATCTCGAGGCGGTCTCCGGGGCTTCCCAGGCGGTCGACCTGGTCTACAGTTTCAGCCTGCCGGGCGATCCGCCGACCCCGTGAGGCAGGTCAGATGTACATTTCACCAGACGATGGAGTCAACGCCATGCCACTGTCCCCCGACCATGCTCTTGAAGGACGCGACACGCCAATCCCGATCAGCGGGATCCATCTGGTCAACGGCCATGCCATGCAGCCGCCCTGGCCCGAAGGGATGGAGGAGATCGTGCTGGGAATGGGATGTTTCTGGGGGGCCGAACGGCTCTTCTGGCAGTTGCCGGGCGTGCATGTCACCGCCGTGGGCTACGCCGGCGGCGTGACGCCGAACCCCACCTACGAGGAGACCTGCAGCGGCCGGACAGGCCATGCCGAGGTGGTGCGGGTGGTCTTCGATCCCCGTGAGATCGACCTGGAAACCCTGCTGCGGGTGTTCTGGGAGGCCCATGACCCGACCCAGGGTCATCGCCAGGGCAATGATCGCGGCAGTCAATACCGCTCGATCATCCTCACCACCAGGCCAGCACAGCGCGAGACGGCCGAGCGCAGCCTGGAGGCCTATGCCTCGGCACTGGCGCGTAGCGGAAAGGGGGAGGTCACTACCGAGATCGAGCCTCTCGAGGCCTTCTATTACGCCGAGGAGTACCATCAGCAGTATCTGGCAAAGAATCCCGGTGGCTATTGTGGCCTGAAGGGCACCGGCGTCAGCTGTCCGCTGGGCTGAGCATCACGGCCCGTTCGCCGACGCAGCGCCAAGCTGCAGCTGCGCCAGGCGCTGTTTCAAGCCGTCCATTTCGTCGCCCAGGTAGTCACGGTCGAACTGGGCCTCCTCGAACAGCTGTTTAGCATCGTAGACCTCGATATGGCCGCGAAACTTCTTGAGTATCCCGTCCTGCTCGAGCGTCTTGAGAATGCGGTTGATATGCACCGCCGACAGGCCGAGGATGCTGCCCAGTAGCCGCTGAGAGACGGGGAAATCAAACGCGGCCAGGGTGACGTGACGCACCTTGTCGAGGCGAAAGAAGGTCTCGATCATGAAATGCAGCAGTCGTGAGCGAGCGCTGCGGTGCAAGGTGATCAGCATGCGTTCGGTAAGCAGGGCTTCCTGGCGGCTGATGGTCGCGAACAGCGCAATGGCCAGCGGCGTGGAGGCAGCGATGACATCGACGATATTCTCGTGGTGGAACGGCTGGATGGTTCCTCGCGTCACCATGCTGGCTTCGCTGACGTGGCGGCCGAAGGTGAATTCCCGTAACCCGATGATATCCCCCGGGAGCAGAAGTTCGATCACCTGCTGCTCGCCGTCTGCGGTACAGCGGATCGAGCAGGCCCAGCCGCTCTGCAGAATGAAGAGTTCGCCAACCTTGGCGCGCGGGCGCCACAGCATCTGATGCTTGCCGGCAATCTGGGGGCACTGCTCGAACCTTGACAGCAGGATCTTTTCCGCATCGCTCAGGTCGACGTGGCGTCCCAGGGTTTGTTGGAACAGGCTCATTTCCATGACCTGGCGGCCAAGATAACGCGCTGATGGGTTGGAATCGTGAGGCTCCTGAGGGAAGTCTGTCGAGACAGGCTGTGTATAGGCAGTGTCACCGGCGTCGTGCTTGTCGTCATGAATGCTAGGCTCGATCGGTCGGCTGCCGCACGATCCGCTGTCGAGGCGAGGTCAGCCGTGGCGAATCACCGGACGCGGCATTTGCTGCGGTCGGCAGGGCGATGCCGGCATCAGCCCTTCGGTTTCCTGAAGGACCTGGAACTGCGCCCGCGCCTGGCTGATGCAGCCGTTTAGCCAGGCGTCCAACTGGGGAGTGGCGTTGTACGCCTGCAGCCGCTCGTAGAAGCGCCGCGACCACCACTCTTCCAGCTTGGCACGGCTGAGTGCCTGAGTCGCGACGTCGCTATCGATAATGAAGAAGTGGGCGTTGGCGATCGGTTCGGCATCCTGTCCGGCCGGTGTGGGGGGATTCTGGAGGACGGGTTTGTCCAGTGGCAGTGAGGCCGAGAGGTCGATCAACGCCTGAATGCGCTGCTGGCTCTCGTCAGCCAGTGCCTGCATCAGCCGGCTGATGCCGGTGTGAAAGGTCAGAAAGCGCAACGACAGCCAATGGTAGCGAAAGTACTCATGGTGTTCGTGATCGTTGGCCAGTGCAAGCACTTCCTCGGTCAATGTGATGTCGTGGTGTCGGCCCAGCGCCATGGCGGGCGGAGGGACGCGGCGGGTATCGAAGCTTGGCGTGTTCACGATGGGCCACCTCGGTTGTCGTTATGGGAGGAGATGACGCCGGGCGGCCTGTCGCGAGCCCGGCGAATGTCGTGTGACCGTTGTGTCGGAGAGCGTAGATACGCCCACCGCATGGGTCTGCCAACCTGGGTTAACAACGCCGTGATTTATTACCTTTCCTGATCCAGATCAAGTCACGCGATGGAACGGCCTTCACGGTTTTCCCCGCTTCAGGCTCATGCGCGTGGCGATATCGGCCTGGTGAGGCCCGTGCGGTGCAGAGAGGATCCGCGCCGTGGACTGCCAGTCGACGAGCTGCTGGCCGACCCGCCGGGCCAGCCAGCTCTGAAGGCGCCTCTGGCGCCACTCCACGAAGCCCACATGCCCGCCATGGCGGGCGATCTCCACTCGCACTGAAGGGGACGGTGTCGGCAATCTCGCGAACAGCCCCGGCGGCATGAAGGGGTCATCGTCGGCATGCAGGATAAGCGTGGGTATCTCGATCTCGTCCAGCAGCGGGCCGGCGGAGGCACGGCGGTAGTAGTCCTCGGCGCCATCGAAACCGTGCAGCGGGGCCGTCACGGCCTCGTCGTAGTCACGCAGGCTCTCCAGGGCCTCGAGCGCCTGAGGGGTGATCGAAAGCGGCAGTTCGCCACTGGAAAGGCGAGGGGCCATCTTGCGCTTCAGCGAGCCGAGCAGATGGCGCTCGTAGACTCGGGCAATGCCGTGGTGCAGGGTATCAGCGCAGGCCGAAAGGTCCAGGGGTGCACTTATCACGATGGCCCCCGCCAGATCGAGGCCATCGCCGCCCTGTTCCGCGATCAGCTTGACCAGCATGTTACCGCCGAGGGAGACGCCGGCGGCGACCTTGAGGGCGCGGGGATAGCGATGGGCCAGTTCGCCGATCAGCCAGTAGGCATCTGCGGTATCGCCGCTGTGATAGGCCCGGGGCAGCCGGTTGGGCGAGGCACCGCACCCGCGAAAGTGCATGAGCAGAGCTCGCCAGCCGAGCTTGGCAGCGGTGTGCAGCAGCTGTCGGGCATAGGGCGAATCCAGTGATCCCTCGAGCCCGTGGAAGAGCACCAGGATGGGCGCTTCCGCCCGGTCGGGCTGCGGTCGTGCCCAGGCGAGCTCGACGAAATCCCCGTCCGGGAGCTCGAGAATCTCGGTCTCGGCGTCGATCACCGGTCGCGGCAGGCAGCGGGGCAGCAGGGTCTGGATGTGCCGGTTGGCAAGCCCCTGCGGCGGGCGAAAGTCGGCAGCGTTGCAGGTCGCGTCCATCGGGGCGTCACTCCGGCGGAGTGAGGTTGTCGTGGCCGGCGGAGGTGATCGCCACATTATCCTCGATGCGGATGCCGCCATGGTCGGCCAGGCGGTTGACGAGTGTCCAGTCGATGTCGCGGCTCGCTGCGCCCTCCCTCAGCGGTGCCAGCAGCATGGGAATCACATAGAGGCCGGGTTCCACGGTGACCACCATGCCAGCCTCCAGCTCCCGGGTCAGGCGCAGGGCAGGGTCCGTTTCGGGGGGCGGCAGGTTCCGACCCGCCTCGTCCACCCGGCCGGCCACGTCGTGGACCTGCAGGCCCAGCGAATGGCCCAGGCCATGGGGGCAGAAGGCTCGCGTGATACCCTGGACCACCGCCGCCTCGGGCGAACAGTGAACCAGCCCCTGGTCGGCCAGCAGCTGCCCCAGCCCCTGGTGCATGCGTCGATGCAGGTCGACATAGTCGACCCCCGGCGACAGGGCCTCGATCAGCCGGCGTTGCAAGGCCGTGACACCCTCGATCAGCGGGGCAAAGGTGGGATCGGCATCGGGCCCCGTCCAGGTGCGGGTAATGTCGGCGCAATAGCCCCGGTAGCGATGGCCCGCATCGATCAGCAGGCTGCGCTGCCTGGCGGGTGAAGCGGCGTCGTAATGCTGGTAGTGAAGCACGCCGCCATGGGCATTGAGCCCCACGATGCTGGCATAGGGAAGCGCCGTCTCGCGCTGGCGGGAGGCGCCCAGGTAGGCAAGCTGGATATCGAGCTCGGCACCGCCCGCCAGAAAGGTGCGTCGCGCTGCACGATGCCCGGCCATCGCTTGCTGGTTGGCGCTACGTAGACACCGGATCTCGTAGTCGCTCTTGCGCACCCGGCCCTCGTCCAGTGCGCCCAATAGATCAGTTGGATTGCAGGTAGCGCCGAGCGACTCGGCGAGCGTCACGGACACGTCACCGAGCACCGCGAAACGACCGGCCGGCAGGGTGGGCGGGGCGTCGTCGCGGCCCATCTCGACCTCGAAGGCCTCTACCCAGGCCTCGTCGGGCAGGCGGGCAGGCAGGTGCCAGAAATCGTCCGGGGCATGGACCTTGAGACTCGGTCGCTCGCCCGGGCGGATCAACAGCCAGCTGCGCGCCAGATCGGCCTGGCCGGTCCAGTGCATGAAATGGCCAAAGGCGGCGAAGCTTGCTTCCTGGTCGTCGGCAAAGTGGGCGCGAGGGTGACCGCTGTAGAGCAGAACCCCATCCAGCCCCAGTCGTGTCAGAACGTCGCCGTAGGCCTGTTGGAGGGCCACCAGATGGTCCCGTTGAAGGGAGGCGGTAAACGAGGACGTGTCAGCTCCGGTCATGGGGGCTCCGTTGAAGAAATGGATAGGAGATAACGCTGAGTCGTGCCGTTGGATAGTTCCTCCCAGAGGGCTTCGAGGGCGGGCTGAGAGTGGCCCCGACGGCGGTAGAGACGGATCTCCAGGGGAACCTCCCAGCGTGTATCGCCGGCCCGTACAAGCCGGCCGGCGACCAGGTCGCCGCGCACGGTACGCTCGGGCAGCCAGCCCAGGCCATAGCCCAGGCCGACCAGTTCGCGAATATTACCGCTCTGTATGCTTTCGTGAAGCACCTGGAAATGGGGTGCTGCAGGCAGGTGTTCCAGGTGGCTGCGCAGGGCCAGATCGATCAGACCGCGAGGGTGGTAGGCGATCAGCGGTAACGTGCCGGATGACCTGGCCTCCAGATCGAAACGTGGGCGGCCGTCGGCCTCGGGCAGCGAGATCGGGATCATCCGCTCCGTTCCCAGGCAGCGGTGTTCGAGTCCCTCGCTCTCGGGCATGAGCGGGCAGGCGCCCTGCGGCCAGTAGCAGAGCACCAGATCGCACTCGTCGCGAGCCAGGGCCTCGAAGAAGTCGCTGGCCAGCCAGCTGGTGGCTCGCAGGTAGGGCGTCAACGGAGGGGGTGAGGCCCAACCGGCGAGCCACTCCGGGAGGAATTTCGCCAGCAGGCTCTGCGGCGCCGCCAGGCGCAGCTGTCCAGCCTGCTCCTCGGCGAGGTGGACCAACCGCTGCCGGGTCGCCGCCACCCGGCGGGTGACCTCCTGGCAGAGGCCCAGAAATTCCTCGCCGGCCGGAGTCAGCGATAGCGGCAGGGTCTGACGGTTGATCAGGGTAGTGCCCATCTCCTCCTCGAGCAGCTTGATGCGCCGGGAGAAGGTCGGCTGGGTGACGTTCTGTTCATCCGCCGCGCGGGAGAAATGCCGGGTCCGAGCCAGGGCAATGAAGTCTTCCAGCCAGCGCAGTTCCATGTCGCTCCTCGTGGGTACCGGAGCCGTGTGTCGGTGCCGGCATTGTGCCATACCGCAATGGGCATCAGTCGATGCGCCCCTCTTCCACGGCGTGACAGGCCACCTGGCCCCCATCATCGGTGGCGATCAGGCGCGGGATCTCGCGCCGGCAGCGGTCATTGGCATGTGGGCAGCGGCCATGGAAGACACAGCCTGAGGGCAGGTTGACCGGGGTGGGTACCTCGCCTTCCAGGCGAATGTGCTGGGGTCGATCGTCCTCGAGACGCGGGATGGCCGACATCAAGGCCTGCGTATAGGGGTGTCGCGGACGGGCGAAGAGCGTCGCCGTCGGTGCTATCTCACAGACCCGCCCGAGGTACATCACCGCCACCCGGGTACCGAAGTGCTCGACCACCGCCAGGTCATGGGTGATGAAGAGGTAGGTCAGGTTGCGCTGCTGCTGGGCCTCCATCAGCAGGTTCAGCACCTGAGCCTGGATCGACACATCCAGCGCCGAGATCGGCTCGTCGGCGACGATGAACTCCGGGTCCACCGCCAGGGCACGGGCGATGGCAATGCGCTGACGCTGCCCGCCGGAAAATTCGTGGCCATAGCGCCCGCCCCAGTCAGCCGCGATACCCACTGAAGCCATCACGTCGGCGACCTGCTGCTTGATGCGCTGAGGTGTCCAGTCCGGATGGTGCAGGCGGATCGGCTCCTCCAGGGTCTGCTGGATGGTCATCCGCGGATTGAGGGAGGCATAAGGGTTCTGGAAGATCATCTGCATGCGACGGCGATAGGGCATCAACGCCTTGTGGGAAAGATCGTCGATGCGCTGGCCGTCATAGTGGACCTCACCGGCACTGGGATGGAGCAGGCCCATGACGGTACGTGCCACCGTGGACTTGCCGCAGCCAGATTCACCGACCACGCAGAGCGCCTCGCCGCGCTGGATATCCAGGTCAACGCCGTTGATGGCATGCACGAACTGCTGTTCCCGAACGATCCTGCCACGCTTGAACTTCAGCTGCTCGAGGAAATCCCCGGAGAGCGAAAAGCGCTTCACCACGCCGCGGATCTCCAGCAGCGGGGCCGCTGATTCGGG
The DNA here is from genome assembly GCA_051751285.1 of Pseudomonadota bacterium. Lineage (GTDB taxonomy): Bacteria > Pseudomonadota > Gammaproteobacteria > Pseudomonadales > Halomonadaceae > Halomonas. The sequence goes on from JBNJKT010000013.1 coordinate 102,511, forward strand.
CGGCTGGACAGGGGCTTGGGTCTCGGCCTGGGTGTTGGCCTGGGCGGTCGCATTCATCAGCGAATCTCCTCGGCCGGGATGCGTTCGCGCTCGAGCATCTCGGCAACCATGTGGCAGGCGACCCGGCAGTTGCCGGAGGTCACGAAGCCGGGAACCTCATCAATGCAGGCGCGCCGGGTCGTGCCGTCGGCGCGGTCAATGAAGCCGCAGCGCGGATGGAAGGCGCAGCCAGTCGGCAGGTTGTCCAGCGAGGGCATGCTGCCGGGGATCTGGTTCAGTCGACTGCCCGGGGTGGCCATCTGGGGCAGGGCGTTGATCAACCCCTGGGTATAGGGATGCTGAGGGTCGTTGATGATCTCCCGGGTCGGACCCTGCTCGATCACCCGGCCGGCGTACATCACCAGCATGCGCTGGGTGACCTGGCTGACCACGCCCAGATCGTGGGTAATCAGGATCAGGCCGACGTTGTGCTGCTCGCAGAGATCAAGCAGCAACGCCATGATCTCGGCCTGGATGGTCACATCCAGTGCGGTGGTAGGCTCGTCGGCGATGATGATGTCGGGGTCGAGCAGCAGTGCAATGGCAATGATTACGCGCTGACGCATGCCGCCGGAGAGCTCGTGGGGGTACTGGTCGAGGCGTGCCGAAGGCGAGGGGATCTGCACATGCTCGAGCTTGCGCAGAGCGATCGCCCGGGCCTCACGGCTCGAGATCCGCCGGTGGGCCTTCAGGCATTCGACCATCTGCTCGCCGATGGAGAGCACCGGGTTCAGGGTCATCATCGGATCCTGGAAGATCATCGACATGCGGTGGCCGCGCACGTGGCGCAGCGCCCGGTCGCTCATCTGGGTAAGGTCTTGGCCGTCGAAGTGGATGCTGCCGCCGGCGATATAGCCCGGCTTGGCGATCAGGTTGAGCAGGCTGAAGGCCGCCACCGACTTGCCGGCGCCGGACTCGCCCACGATGCCCAGGCGTTCGCCACGCTCCAGGCTGAAACTGACATCGCGCAAAGCCTGAACATCGCCGCGGCGAAGGGCGAAGCGCACATCGAGATGGTTGACGTCGAGGAGTGGCATGGATCAGCCCTTGTAGAGTCGCGGATTGAGGACGTCGCGTAGCCAGTCACCTAGCAGGTTGATCACCAGTACCAGCACCACCAGCACCAGGCCGGGAATCAGCGTGATCCACCAGGAGCCCGACTGCAGGTAGTCGAAGCCGGACTTGATCAGCGAGCCCAGCGATGGCTGCGTCTCGGGCATTCCCAGGCCCAGAAAGGAGAGGGCAGCTTCTGAGATGATGGCATTGGCCACCTGCACCGTGGAGATGACGAAGATCGGCGACAGGGTATTGGGCAGGATGTGGCGGAACATGATCCGCCGGCTGGTAAAGCCCATCACCCGCGCCGCATCGACGTACTCCTTGTGGCGCTCGGCCAGCACCGAGGCGCGCACCGTGCGCGCGTACTGGGGCCATTCGGCCAGGCCGATGATCAATACCAGCAGCGGTACGGCGTAGGCGCTGAAGGTGGCGCCACCGAAGATCGCCTTGACCAGGGCACCCACCACGATGGCCACCATCAGGGTGGAGAATGACAGCTGGATATCGGCCAGGCGCATCAGGAAGGCATCCACACGGCCACCCAGATAGCCGGCGAGTAGACCGAAACTGACCCCCAGCATGGCCTGGAGGGCCACCGCACCGAAGCCGATGATCAGTGACACACGGGCACCATAGAGGATCGTGGAGAGCATGTCTCGACCCTGGGCATCGGTGCCTACCGGGTAAGCCGGGTCGCTGCCCTCGATCCAGAAGGGCGGCAGCTCCGAGGACATGATGTCGATTTGCGCCAGGTCATAGGGGTTCATGGGCGCCAGCCACGGGGCCAGAACGGCCACGGCGACCAGGGCAATGAAGACCAGAAGACTCAGCTGGGCAACGAGATCACGCTTGAAACTGTACAGCAGGTAGGAGCTGCGAAAGCGCGACCAGCGGCTTGCTACCTGGGGTGTCGTGGTTGTCATGCGGGTTTCCCTGTCAGCTTGACGGTGGGATTGACCAGGCCATAGATGAGGTCGACCAGCGTATTGGTGATCACGAAGATCAGACCCACGATCATCAGGTAGGTGATGATCAGCGGCACGTCGGAGCGCTGGATGGCGTTGAGGAACATCAGTCCCATGCCCGGCCACTGGAAGACCGTCTCGGTGAGGATGGTGTAGGCCACCAGAGTACCGATCTGCACGCCGCCCATGGTGATCACCGGCAGCATGGTGTTCTTCAGGGCGTGCAGGAAGTAGATGCGGCGCAGCGAGATACCCTTGGCGCGAGCAAATTTCACGTACTCCGACTGCAGGACTTCGAGCATTTCGGCGCGGATCAGGCGGATGAACAGCGGCAGCATGATCGAGGCCAGGGAGATCGTGGGCAGCACCAGGTAGGTAAGGCCTTCAAGCGAGGCAAAATTGGTGGCCCAGGTACCGAAGACGGGCACCGGATCACCACGCCCGTAGGCCGGCATGCCGCCCTCGGTGGTGATCAGGTCGTTGAGCCATGCCCCCCAGCCGGTATCGGCAGGGAAGGGGGACCAGCTCACCCCGATGGCGAACAGCTGGATCAGCATGATGGCGGTGAGAAAGACCGGGATGGAGATGCCGATGATCGACACCCCCATGAAGAAGCGCGATAGCCAGGCGCGTGGCCTGATCGCGCTGTAGACGCCGATAGGCACCGAGAGCAGAACGATCAGCAGGGTGGTGGCGAACACCAGTTCCAGCGTCGCCGGCAGGTGGCGCAGGATCACCTCGGTGGTCGGCTGATTGAAGATGTAGGAGTAGCCGAAATCCAGCTGCAGGGCATTACCCGCAAAGCGCAGATACTGCACCAGGAAAGGGTCGTTGAGACCCAGCTGCTCGCGCAGGATCTCGCGTTCGCTTTCCGGAACCGACTGGCCGACCATCTGCTGAATGGGGTCGCCCAGGTTGTCCTGGATAGCGAAGGCAATGACACTGATGACGAACATCACCAGCAGGGCATGAAAGAGGCGCTTGATCAGAAAGGCGATCATGGCTTGCGTCCGGTGTGCAACACGCGACGACGCACTCGTTGGCCGAGCGCGTCGCAGGGGTCAGGGTTTGGGATGGCCGGCCCACGCGGGGCCGGCGCGGGCAGGTTTACTCTTCCTCGACGACCAGGTCCCCGAGATAGGGGAAGTTCATCACGTTGAGGATCGGCTCGATATTGACGTTGTCCGCCGAAGCCCAGGCGAGGTCCTGCCAGTGCAGGGGCACGATGGCGGCCTCGTCGTACAGGGTCTGTTCGACCTGCTGGAGCATCTCTGCCCGCCTTTCGAGGTCGACTTCCAGGTTGGCCTCGGCCACCAGCTTGTCGAGCTCCGGGTTGCAGTAGTTACCGGCGTTGTACTGGCCGGCGCCGGTGTCGGCATCCGGGCAGGCCGTCAGGTACTCGTGGAAGTTGGCGCTGTCCTCGGTGTCGGAATGCCAGCCGATCATCATCATGTCAGCCGCGCGGTCGTCGTACTCGCCCCAGTACTGCGCCTTGGGCAGAGTCTTGAGGTCTACCGTGACGTTGATGCGTGCCAGCATGGCGGCCACCGCCTGAGCGATCTTGGCATCGTTCACGTAGCGGTTGTTGGGCGCCATCATGGAGATCTCGAAGCCGTCTCCATAGCCGGCATCCGCCATCAGCTGCTGGGCCTTTTCGAGGTCATGGCGCAGCTCGAGGTCGGCTACATGGCCGGCGTAGCCCTGCGGGGAAAACTGAGCCGCCGGGGTGGCAAAACCCTTCATCAGGCGGTCGGCGATGGCCTCCTGATTGACGGCATAGGCGAAGGCCTGACGCACGCGGGGATCCTGGAATGCGTCCACACGCTCCTGATTCATGTGGAAGAAGATGATTCGCGTGCCGGACATGGTAACCAGTTGGACATCCTCGTCATCGCGTACCCGGTCCAGGTCATTGGGCGGCACCGGGGCGATAAAGTCCACATCGCCGGAGAGCAGGGCGGCTACGCGGGTGGCGTTCTCACTGATCGGTGTGTGCACGATGCGATCCACGTTGCCCGGCGATTTCTCGTCCCAGTAGCCGTCGAAGCGCTCGAATTCCATGCGGTTGCCCTTCTGGTGCTCGACCACCGTGAAGGGACCGGTACCGGAGAGGTTGGCCGAGGCGAAGGAGTTACCGTTCTTGACGATCTCGTCCTTGGGGTCACCATCCTCGGCGGTGCCGCTGTAGAACGCACTGTCCATCGGGAAGATATAGGTGGCGAGGTTGAGCAGCAGCGGGTACGGGTCGGCGGTCTTGAACTCCACCGTGGTCTCGTCGACTGCCGTGACGCTCTCGATGGGCTCGAAGATCGCCTTGAAGTCCGGGCTGCGCTTGAGGCGCTCGACGGTCCACACGACGTCGTCGGCGGTGAAGCCATTACCGGAGTGAAATTCGACGTCGTCACGCAGGCTCATGCGCATGGTGGTGTCGTCGACCTGTTCCCAGGCGGTGGCCAGGCGTGGCTCGAAGTCGAGCTCGCTGGTCCAGCGCACCAGAGGATCATGCGTCATGTGGGAGAGCTGCAGGATGCCGCCGGAGAGCTGCTCGTGAATGTCCAGCGATACCGGGTCGGCATCATAGGCCATGCGCAGGGTCGTCTCGGCGCTGGCCAGGGTGGGCAGCACAGCGGTGGTCATGGCGGCGCCGATCACGCTCGCCAGCAGGGTCTTCTTGAGAGTCATGTGTCGTTCCATGCCGGTTGACTTGTTGTTGGTGCGAGACCGTGAAGGTCCAGATAACAACATAGTGAGACCGGGCATGGAGGCACAATCGAAATTGTGACAGCTGTCATGCGCATGGTGAATGAGCCCCGTGGTGAGTGGCCTGGGTCAGTCCCCGGTGGGCGCGATGCGATCGATACGATAGAGGGTGGCGACCTGGTCGAGACCATGGACGCTGCAGTCGAGATCGGAGACCCGGCCGTCACTCAGCCCATAGACCCAGCCATGCACGGAGAGTGACTGGCCGCGCTGCCAGGCACGCTGGATGATCTTGGTCCGGCAGAGATTATTGACCTGGGCCTCGACGTTGAGCTCGCACATGCGGTCGACCTGCTCATCAAGCGGGAGCGCTTCCAGGGCATCACGATGGAGGCTGTACAGTTCGCGGACAGAATGCAGCCAGTAGTCCACCATGCCGCACTCACCGCCGGCGACGGCTGCCCGCACACCGCCACAGCCATAGTGACCGACCACCATGATGTGACGGACATTCAGCACGTCCACGGCGAACTGGACCACCGACAGGGCATTCATGTCGTTGTGGTGGAGCAGATTGGCGACGTTGCGGTGGACGAAGACCTCGCCCGGGGGCAGGTCGATGATCTGGTTGGCCGGAACCCGAGAGTCGGAACAGCCGATCCACAGGTACTCGGGGCTCTGCTGGCGGGCCAGGCGCGCGAAATAGTCCGGGTCGTCGCGGCACATCTTCTCGGCCCAGTTGCGGTTGTTGGCCAGCAGTGTCTCGATCTCGCGCTTCATGGGAATTCTCCGGAAGATTCGACAGGCAGCGTAATCGTGGCCCCTTTTAACCCTGCCTGCCGGGGGGGTCAACTGCTCTCCCGGGGCGTCGTCTCGGCTGGTATGATCCACCTCGAGATTCACAGGCGGGCCGAGCGAGGCTCGCCCCCTCGACAGGAGATTTGCGTGTCAGACTTCGACTATGACCTGTTCGTGATCGGGGCAGGTTCCGGTGGTGTACGTGCCGCTCGCACCGCCGCCAGCACCGGCGCGCGGGTCGCCGTGGCGGAGGAGCGCTACCTGGGTGGGACCTGCGTCAACGTGGGCTGCGTACCCAAGAAGCTCTATTCCTATGCGGCGCATTTTCATGAGGCCTTCGAGGATAGCGGTGGCTTCGGCTGGCACCTGTCCGAGGCCCCGCGTTTCGAGTGGGCCACGTTGCGCGACAACAAGGTAAGCGAGATCAAGCGGCTCAACGACATCTATGGGCGCCTGCTGGATACATCCGGAGTGCGTCTGATCAACGGCCGTGCCCGAGTGCAGGATGCACATCATGTCTCGGTCAACGGCGAGACAATCAGCGCCGAAAAGATTCTGGTCGCGGTAGGGGGCTGGCCCTGGGTGCCCGATTTCCCGGGCAATGAGCATGTGGTCGATTCCAACCGGGTGTTCGACCTCGAGACCTTTCCCGAGCGTTTCATGGTGCTTGGCGGCGGCTATATCGCCGTGGAGTTTGCCAGCATCTTCAATGGCCTGGGTAGCGATACCCACCTGGTCTATCGCGGGGGGCTGTTCCTGCGCGGCTTTGACCGGCAGGTTCGCGAGTTCACCCGCGACGAGATGGCCAAGAAGGGTGTCCAGCTGCACTTCGAAGCCAACATCGCCTCGATCGAGAAGGTCGAAGGGGGCCTGCGGGTCAGACTCACCAATGGCGAGCAGCTCGAGGTGGATGCCGTACTGACGGCGACCGGGCGCCGTCCCCACCTCGAGAGTCTGGGCCTGGACTGCCTCGACATCGCGCTGACCGATAGCGGTCATCTGAAGGTCAATGAGCGCTTCGAGACCTCCATGCCCTCGATCCTGGCCCTGGGCGACGTGACCGGTGGTGCCGAGCTGACCCCGGTGGCGCTCGCCGAGGCCATGCAGATGGTCAGGCACCATTTCGAGGAGGCCGAGCCGACCCCGCTGGATTACCGCAATATTCCCACCGCGGTATTCTGCCATCCCAATATCGGCACGGTGGGGCTCTCCGAGGAGCTGGCCCGCGAGGCGTGTGGCGAGATCCGCGTCTACGTCGCCGACTTCCGTCCCATGAAGCACACCCTTTCCGGCAGTGGCGAGCGCTGCCTGATGAAGCTGGTTGTCGACGACCGGAGTGATGTGGTGGTGGGGGCCCATATGGTGGGTGAAGAGGCCGGCGAGGTGATCCAGGGCATTGCCGTGGCCGTGCGCGCAGGCCTTACCAAGGCCGACTTCGATGCCACCGTGGGCATCCACCCTACCGGCGCCGAGGAATTCGTGACCATGCGTGTGCCAACCCGGTCCTGATGTTCTCGTCGGAGGCAACGTCGCAGCGGGACAATCACCGGGTTGGCCCGCTGCATTTTGTAATCCCGACATTATCACCGTGGGCTATGATCGAAAGGAAGCGGCACGACTGGCGGGGATGGACGGCGCAACATAATTTTCCATTATGAATGAGCGGCGCCAGGATAATCATGGTTTTGAATTGCCGGTATGCCGCTGGTATGATTGCTCCTGAATTCGCTACAGCGAACCATGATAATGAACACGACCACCGAGCCTTTTACACCCTCCGCCGATCTTGCACGTCCTACTGTTGCTGATGCCGTGGTGGGCCACGACGCCTATCCGCTGTTCATCCGCAAGCCCAATCCCGATGATGGCTGGGGAATCTACGAACTGGTCAAGTCCTGCCCCCCGCTGGACGTCAACTCCGCCTATGCCTATCTGCTGCTGGCGACCCAGTTTCGCGATAGCTGTGCCGTGGCCACCAATGAGGAGGGCGAGATCGTCGGCTTCGTCTCTGGCTACGTGAAGAGCAATGCCCCCGATACCTATTTCCTGTGGCAGGTGGCGGTCGGCGAGAAGGCACGCGGCACGGGCCTGGCACGGCGCCTGGCTGAAGCCGTGATGACCCGTCCGGAAATGGCCGAGGTCCACCACCTCGAGACCACCATCACTCCTGATAACCAGGCGTCGTGGGGCTTGTTTCGACGGCTGGCCGCGCGCTGGCAGGCCCCGCTCAACAGTCGTGAATATTTTTCCACTGACCAGCTCGGTGGCGAGCACGATCCCGAAAACCTCGTGCGCATCGGCCCCTTCCAGACCGATCGTATCTAAGCGCTGCTCTTCCCTGGACCTACCTTATTCAGGTGGCAGGTATCCCCTCACGCCTTCAGTCGCGCTATCGCCGCGTCTGGATTCCCTTCTATTGCCAACAGGAAGTCGTACATGCAGACCCAGATCCTCGAACGCATGGAGTCCGAAGTCCGGACCTATTCCCGCTCATTTCCGGTGGTCTTCACCAGGGCCCGGAATGCCCGCCTGACCGACGAGGACGGCCGCCAGTACATCGATTTTCTGGCCGGTGCCGGCACCCTGAACTACGGCCATAACAACCCGAAGATCAAGCAGGCACTGCTCGACTACCTGGCCGAAGACAACATCATTCATGGCCTGGATTTCTGGACGGCCGCCAAGCGTGACTACCTTGATGCCCTCGATGAGGTGATCCTGAAACCGCGTGGCCTGGACTACAAGGTCCAGTTCCCGGGACCGACCGGCACCAATGCCGTCGAGGCGGCCATTCGTCTGGCTCGCAATGCCAAGGGCCGTCACAATATCGTCACCTTCACCAACGGCTTCCACGGCGTGACCATGGGGGCACTGGCGACTACCGGTAACCGCAAGTTCCGCGAGGCCACCGGCGGGGTACCGACGGTCGGCGGCAGCTTCCTGCCCTTTGACGGCTACCTGGGCGACAGCGCCGACACCCTGGACTACTTCGAGAAGCTGCTGGGTGACAAGTCCGGCGGCCTGGACATCCCGGCCGGTGTCATCGTCGAGACGGTGCAGGGCGAGGGCGGCATCAATGTTGCCGGTCTCGATTGGCTAAAACGCCTCGAGAACATCTGTCGCGCCCATGACATCCTGCTGATCGTCGACGACATCCAGGCAGGCTGCGGCCGTACCGGCAAGTTCTTCAGCTTCGAACACGCCGACGTCGTTCCTGACATCGTCACCAACTCCAAGTCGCTCTCCGGCCTGGGCTTGCCGTTTTCCCAGGTGCTGATGCGCCCCGAACTGGATATCTGGAAACCGGGCCAGTATAACGGCACTTTCCGTGGTTTCGCGCTGGCCTTCACGACCGCCGCCGCCGCGCTCCGCCACTACTGGAGTGATGATGCGCTGGCCCAGGAGGTGGCACGTAAGGGGGAGATAGTGGCCCAGCGCTTCCAGAAGATTGCCGGTGTAATAAACGAGTTGGGTATCGAGGCCTCGGAGCGCGGCCGAGGCCTGATGCGCGGCATCGATGTGGGCAGCGGCGATATCGCCGACAAGATTACCCACAAGGCCTTCGAGAATGGGCTGATCATCGAGACTAGCGGCCAGGACGGCGAGGTGGTCAAATGCCTATGTCCGCTGACCATCACTGATGAAGAGCTTAACGAGGGCCTCGATATACTCGAGACCAGCACTAGGCAGGCGCTTAGCTGATAGTCTAAGGATGTCGCCCTTGGGTGGCACGGTCATCGACCGGTCGGCAGGAGCCGGCCGCTTTGTCACTGACACTAATGGAGATCAACCATGATCGTTCGTAATCTCGATGATGCACGCAAGACTGACCGCCTGGTCAAGGCCGAGAATGGCAACTGGGACAGCACCCGTCTGTCACTTGCCGATGACGGTGGCAACTGCTCGTTTCATATCACTCGCATCTATGAGGGTACCGAGACCCACATCCACTACAAGCATCACTTCGAAGCCGTGTTCTGCATGGAAGGGGAAGGCGAGGTCGAGACACTGGCCGACGGCAAGATCTGGCCCATCAAGCCGGGTGACATCTACATTCTCGACCAGCATGACGAGCACCTGCTGCGCGCCAGCAAGACCATGCATCTGGCCTGCGTATTCACGCCTGGTCTGACCGGCCACGAAGTGCATCGTGAAGACGGCTCCTATGCGCCGGCCGAGGCCGACGACAAGAAGCCGCTCTGATCGATAATCGACGTTCGAGACGATTCTTCGACGCCCCCGGCTCCTGCTAATGCGAGTCGGGGGCGTTGTCGTTAGCGCATCTGGTCGAAAACGATGGTGATCTCGGCCAGGGTGACACCGAATTTCTTCATCGCTGTGCGGTTGATCAGCCGCCCGTCGGGCTGCAGATACATCCAGTCGTCCAGGGTGAAGGTGATCTCGCGTCCCGAGACCTCGACGGGCAGCCGGTAGCGCATGGTGAAGGCGTGACCGGCCTGGCGTGCCTCCACCGGACCCTCCACATCATTGGCGTTGCCGATCCAGCGATCCTCGCCCTGACGCTCGAAGGTCCAGACGCGGCGATCGGTCTCGCCGTCGTCGTAGGTGAAGCGTTCGTCCAGGGTCAGGGTGTCGCCCTCGAGACGTCCATCGATCTCCACGGTGAAGCGTCTCTGCACCTCGCCGCTGTAATCCTGCACCATGCCCCAGGCGCGCGTCTGGCCATCGAAGTATTCGCCGATATCGAGTCGCGGGGTGGTGCCTTCGTAGCGGTCGATAGCGACGCTGCTGCAACCCGCAAGAAGCCCGAGCGGAAGCAGTAGCATTGCGAGGCGAAAGAGCCATTTCCTGTACATTGATATTTCCTTTAAAGGTCTTGTACAGAAATGCTAGCGGAATCGCCATGTCGACGCCATCCCGACTTGTATCATGACGAGATGCCTCGAGCGGCATGAAGGAGAGCCAAAAAGGCAGATCCCTAAAGGTTCGTATAATGTATATTATGTTAAATAAAGCATGTGCATGGCACATCCAGGTACTGACATTCTCTTGCTGTCGCGTTGCACCGACATTGGACAAGGCTGATGGCAACTCCTTATGATCACGCATCGTTTCGATGCCCGAGCCATGTACATGCGTCACTGCCTGCCGTTCGTCGGCACCATGATCCTTGCCACCCTGCTGACGAGCGGCTGCACGCTGCTGCCCGACCGTGAGACCTCCCCGCCGGTCGTGACCGACGCGGCGTTCCAGGCGCGCATCGATCGTCTGGAAGACTCTGTCACCTCGCGCTGCGTTACCGCTCACCAGGCCAGGCTCGATCGGCAATTTCACCAGCAGCAGGCTCTGACTGCCGAGGTTCGTGAGCTCGGCGGCCAGCTGCGCCACCTGCGTGGTGACGTGGAACGTCTCGACCGCGATACTGACGCTCCTGAGGTAACCGGCCAGTGTCCTGAGCAACAGACGCGTCTGGACAACAAGGAAGTCCTCGGGCGCAGCGAATGGGTCGGTCTATCCAGTGTCGGCACCTACCTCAAGGCCCGCATCGATTCGGGTGCCACCACCTCGTCGCTGTCGGCCACCGATATCACCCGTTTCGAGCGTGATGGCGATAACTGGGTACGCTTCAAGCTGGGCCTGAACGATGACGACGCCGTGGTCGATAGCGTCCGTGACGAGTGGATCGAGGCACCGGTGGAGCGCCGGGTCCGTATCATCCAGGCCTCCGGCGAGGATTCCCGGCCGGTCATCAGCCTCCTCATGACGCTCGGGCCGCTTCGCGAGACGGTACAGTTCACCCTCAATGATCGCACCCACCTGGACCATCCGGTGCTGCTGGGCCGGCGTTTCCTGATGGATATCGCGGTGATCGACGTGGCCGAGCAGTATCTGCATGAGCGTCCCGAGTTTCCTGGCGGGCGACCGACAGAGGAAGCCGCCGCCGACGAAGCCGCTGATCGCGACGACCAGGACGCCGGCAGCTGAGGCACGTCACGACGCCTGACCCAAGTCTCCCCAAGGATGCGCCATGTCACGATTGCCCTTCTACCTGATCGTTGGCTTCCTGCTGATCGCCGGTATCGCCCTGAGCATCCATCGCCATGTGCAGTTCGAGGTGCCCTGGACACCGGGCGAACAGCGCCAGGTCTGGGAGATCGAGGCCCAGGTCAACTTTGATGCCCATGGCAAACCCGTCAAGGTCAACCTGGCGCTTCCCTCGAGTCAGCAGGGATATCGCATCCTCACCGAGCATACGGCCTCACCCGGCTACGGGCTCGCCTTCCTCGAGGAGAACGGTGGTCGACGAGCGGAATGGTCCACTCGCACGGCGACCGGTGACCAGCAGCTCTACTACAGCGTACAGGCCCTGGTTGCACCGGAGGCGCGTCATTCCGGGGTCGAGTCCCCTCCCCTGCGTCGTGACATTGTCTGGGAGAGGCCTTACGACACCGCAGCCAGCCAGGTGATCGAGCGAGCCTGGGCGCGAAGTGCCGATCCCTTCACCTTCGCCCGCGAGCTGATACTCGACTTCACCGAGGAGCGTCAAGGCGAGAATGCCCGCCTACTGTTGACCCAGTTTGATCGGACCCCGCTGCTGGTACGCCTGCTCAACCAGGCCGGTGTCCCGGCGCGCGAGGTCAGCGGCCTGATGCTCGAGCATGGCCGGCGGCGGCAGAGTCTGATGCCCTGGATCCAGGTCTTCGATGATCAGGCGTGGACGTTGTTCGATCCTCGCACCGGTACCGAAGGCCGACCGGACAATCTGCTCCTTTGGGAGTCCGCTGGACAGGCGGTGCTGGAAGTTCAGGGTGGCAGCAACTCCCGCGTCGGCTTCTCGATGCTCGTCCGCAACCAGCCCGCGGCAGCGGCGGTGCGTAGCCAGCTGGCCGACGATACCCTGATCAACTTCTCCATCCACAGCTTGCCACTGGAGGATCAGGCGCTTTTCCAGACTATCCTGCTGATCCCCATCGGCGCCCTGATGGTGGTGATCCTGCGGGTGCTGGTGGGCATCAAGACCTCGGGCACCTTCATGCCGGTGCTGATCGCCCTGGCTTTCATCCAGACCACCCTTATCACCGGGCTGGTCGGCTTCCTGCTGGTGGTCGCCGTGGGCCTGGTGATCCGCAACTACCTCTCCTACCTGAACCTGCTGCTGGTGGCGCGAGTGTCGGCAGTGATCATCACGGTCATTGCCATCATCTCGGTCTTCTCGGTGCTTTCCTATCGCTTCGGGCTCAACGCCGGGCTGACCATTACCTTCTTTCCGATGATCATCCTCTCCTGGACCATCGAGCGCATGTCGATCCTCTGGGAGGAGGAAGGCCCCAAGCAGGTGCTGATTCAGGGGGGCGGAAGCTTGCTCACCGCGGTTCTGGCCTATCTGGCGATGAACAATCCCTGGATCCGCCACATCACCTTCAACTTCCTCGGCGTCCAGCTGATCCTGATGGCGTTGATCCTGCTGCTTGGCAACTACACGGGGTATCGTCTGCTCGAATTGCGTCGTTTCAAGCCGGTGACGGAGGACTGACGCCATGTGGACGACACCCGCCCGCCTGCGTGCCAAGGGCATCATCGGCATGAACCGGCGCAACATACGCTATATCGGACGCTACAACAGCCGACGCCTCTTCCCGCTGGTGGACGATAAGCTCAAGACCAAGCTGTTGGCTCAGGCCTACGGCATCAGCACACCGGCGCTGATCGGCACCGTGACCACCCAGTTCGGTGTCAAGCACATCGGCCCCATGCTCTCCGGCCACCACGGCTTCGTGATCAAGCCGGCCAAGGGCAGCGGCGGCAAGGGCATCCTGGTCATCGAGCGGATCGAGGGCGACCGCTACATCAAGCCCAGTGGCGTCCAGCTGACCCTCGGCGACGTGGAGCGCCATGTCTCCAACATCCTCTCCGGGCTCTACTCCCTGGGGGGCTCCCCGGACGTGGCCCTGATCGAGGCGTTGATCAACTTCGACGAGTCCTTCTCCGAGTACACCTACGAGGGGGTGCCGGACATCCGGGTCATCGTCTTCAAGGGCTATCCGGTGATGGCGATGATGCGACTCTCCACCGCCGCCTCGGACGGCAAGGCCAACCTGCACCAGGGGGCCGTGGGGGTGGGCATCGACATCGCCAGCGGCAGCGCGATCCGCGGGGTGCAGTTCGACCGCACGCGACACGACCATCCTGATACCGGGCACGAGCTCGCCAGCCTGCATATCAGCGACTGGGGCACCCTGCTGCGACTGGCCGCCGGCTGCTTCGAGATGACCGGGCTCGGGTATCTCGGCACCGACATGGTGCTCGACCGGGACCACGGCCCCATGCTGCTCGAGCTCAACGCCCGCCCGGGGCTGGCGATCCAGATGGCCAATGGCGAGGGGCTGCGCTCCCGGCTCGACCTGATCGAACGCCAGCCCGAGGGGGTCGCGCCCGACGAAAGGGTCTCCTTCGCCCAGCACCATTTCGCCCGCTCCAGCGAGCTGCGCGAGACAGCCTGAAAGCTACCGACGCCATCCTTGGCGTAGGACCTCCTCTTCGGCTCGCCCCCGGCGCCCCACAGTGCGGACGGCTGGCCCCTTGCCGGCACGGCGCGTAGAATGACGCTTCTTCCCAGCCATTGCTCCGGGTGCCATGACCGATCCCCGCGACATGATTCGACAGGCCGAGCGGCAGTGCCAGCAGCGTGGTGCGCGCTTCACGCCGATTCGTCGACGGGTGCTGGAGATGATCGCCGACGCCCCCGGCAGCCTGAAGGCCTATGACCTGCTCGACCGCCTGGCAGCAGAACACGCCGCGGCACGGCCTCCTACCGTCTATCGCGCCCTGGAGTTTCTCATCGACCAGGGTCTGGTGCACCGCATCGAGTCACTCAACGCCTATGTGGCCTGCCCCTGCCCCGAGCATGCCCACGGCTTCCAGTTGCTGATCTGTCGCCTCTGTGGCCGGGTCGAGGAGCTGCACCTGGACGAGATCAACGACCACCTGGCGCGACGTGCGCGGGAGCTGGGCTTCGAGGTCCAGCGCCAGACCATCGAGCTATTGGGCCAGTGCGACGCCTGTCGACAGGCAGCCGAGCCCCCTGCCGCTTCCGCGGAGTTTCCATGAGCGATACCTTCAAGAGCCTCGAACGCGCTCCCGGCGATAGCCGCTTCCCCCTGGCCGGGATCCTCGACGCCATTCGCTTCAACGCCAACGGCCTGATCCCGGCCATCGCCCAGCAGCATGACAGCGGCGAGGTGCTGATGATGGCCTGGATGAACCGCAAGGCCCTGGAAGAGAGCCTGCGGACTGGCCGGGTCTGCTACTGGTCGCGCTCACGGGGCCAACTGTGGCGCAAGGGCGAAAGCTCCGGCCAGCAACAGCACCTGAAGAGCGCGGCGCTGGACTGCGACGGCGACACCCTGCTGCTGCAGGTGGACCAGACGGGGCCCGCCTGCCACAGCGGCCGGCGTAGCTGTTTCTACGTGGCGCTGGAGGGCGACGAGGCGCGTATCGCCAGCGACCCGCTGATCGACCCCGATACGCTCTACGGCAAGGGTTGAACGACGTGTCCTGCCTGGCCGCCGGGATCCATCGCCTGTCGCGCTGGCTGGGCCGGCTCCTTGGCTGGCTGATGATCGCCGCGGTGAGGCTCTATCAGCTGACGCTCAGCCCGCTGCTGGGCCCGCGCTGCCGTTACTGGCCAAGCTGCTCGAGCTATACCCTGGAGGCGCTGCAGGTACATGGCCCGTTCAAGGGCGGCATTCTCGCAGTGCGGCGAATTTCCCGTTGCCACCCGGGCTGCGAAGGGGGCATCGACCCGGTCCCGGAGGGACCCAGCGAGCGGCTCTGCCGGGAAGACCCGGAACTGGACGAGCAGTTCCGGTGCCGGACAGATGAACAGAAGCCGGACAACCGCTGATCAGGCGGCCGCTTCCGCCTCGGCCACGCGGTAGATCCGCTCCAGCATGGCGTTGAGGCCGTTGCTTCGGGTCGGTGACAGGTGCTTGTCGAGCCCCAGGTCCTTCATGAAGTGCGGGCTGGTGGCACGAATGTCCGCCGGATGGCGGTCGTTATAGATGCGCATCAGCACGGCGATCAGCCCTGAGACAATGGCGGCATCGGAGACTGCATCGAAATGCAGGGTCTCGCCATCGCGGCGATGATGCATCCAGACGTTGGACTGGCAGCCCTGGATCTTCAGCTCCTCGACTTTCCATTCCTCGGGAAAGGCCGGCAGTTGCTTGCCCATGTCGATGATGTACTGGTAGCGATCCATCCAGTTGTCGAACATCTCGAACTCGTCGAGAAGCTCCTGCTGAGCCTGTTCGGCGGTGGTCTCGGCGCTCATGATCTCTCCTGGCATTGGCTGTCGACATTATAACGGTTCGCGGCTGCCATCTCGATGCTCGTCGTGGATTGGCGCCTCCCCTGTGTCCCCGAGCCCGTGCTGTGCCTGCTGGCGATGCCACTCCTCGTCCTCGGCATGCAGGTAGCGCGCCGTGGTGTCGAGGCGCGAATGGCGGGCCGTCGCGGCCAGATAGCGCAATTCCACTCCGGCCTGGGCCTGATGGGTCAGGGCGGTATGGCGCAGCCAGTGCGGTGTCGCCTGCCGCAGGCGCCCCACCTCGGCCTGAGTCGCCTCGCCTGCTTCCCGCTCGAGCGCCTCGGCCGCCTCCCCGAAACCATCGCGGATCAGGCGGTAGAGGCGGTTGTCGCCCAGCCCTCTCTGGCCGTCCAGGGTCCGCAGCAGGGGTGAGGCGTCATTCGGCGACGGTTCCGGCGCCAGGCCCAGCGTACTGCGCCATTCTCCGAGCAGCGCCATCATGTCCGGCGGCACCGGGATGCGCGCCATCTTGTCGCCCTTCCCCACCACGTGCCACCACCAGCGCCCCTCTCGACGCTGGAAGTCGTTCATGCGTGCCGCACTCATCTCGCTGATCCGCGGGGCCAGCAGGTAGGCGAAGCCGAAGATTAGGCGCCGCCGGGTCAACTCGTAACGGTAACGAAACGAGGCACCCTCCTCCGCCGGTCGGCTCAGCCATTCCCAGAGCCAGTCCCACAATGGACGCTCCAGGTAGCGCTCGACCCCGCCCTGGCGGTTATCCAGGCGGCGGCGCTTGTCGCGCATCAGCCGGAAGGGGTTGTGGCGGACCCAACCCGCCTCCACCAGCCAGGCGAACATGCCCTGCAGGATCACCAGACTCTGCCGGCGGCTGGCGGGCGATAACGGTCCCCGAAACGGCCGCCAGCGAGGATCATGGCGCGGGCGCACTGGTCCGATCCAGCGCTCGGCGGGACGTGGGTCGGCCAGGAAGGCCTCGAAGGCCTCCAGGTCCTCCCGGCGCAGCGCATCGAGCCCCCTGCCCTGCTCGCCCAGCCACAGTAAAAGCCGCTGTGCCTCACGACGGTAGGCGCGCCGGGTCCGGGGAGAGGCCCGGTACTCCGCAAGCCACTGCGTCACAGCCTCGGCATCGCTGCCGGCGGCGATATGCAGGTCTTGTCGTTGCCCCGGCGGTGCAGGCAGTCGTTCGATTGCCGCCGATATCGACTCGCCGGGCGTGGCCGGTCTTACCGTACTATCCATATCCCCCCTTGCCCCTTGCCCCTTGCTCCTTGCTCCTTGCTCCTTGCTCCTTGCTCCTTGCTCCTTGCTCCTTGCTCCTTGCTCCTTGCGGGGCAAGTATCGGGCCTTCCTGGCATGAAAATCAAGATAAGCCGCGTAATCTTGATTTTCTCTCGAATACCGTAAATATTATTACATGTAATGTAGTACGTAATAATCTTCAATATCCAGACGCCAGGGGGTACACTGCCCCTGATCGCTCAGGGGCAGCCCCGGCAGACAACCATGAGGACATGACCATGGCGCGCAGCGGCGTGCGTTACGAGGATGTCCAGCGGGCCATTGATGCCCTGCTGGAGAAGGGAGAGGCGCCCAGCGTGCACAAGGTGCGTGAGGTGCTCGGGACCGGAAGCTTCACGACCATCAGCGAACACCTGAGGGAGTGGCGGACACGGCGTGAGCAGAACCGCGACCTGCCTCCGCCCCGGGGCATGCCCCAGGCCCTGCAGGAACTCGCGGAGTCGCTGTGGGAGAAGGCCCAGGAATCCGCCAACGAGGCGCTTGCTCACTATCGAGAGGAGGCAGAGGGTCGCGTGGAGACGGCGCGGGAGGAAGCCGGCGAGGCGTCGCGTCGGGCCGAGGATGCCGAACAGCGTGAGTCGGCGCTGGCGGCCCACCTGGCGCGTACCGAGCAGCGTCTCGAGGAGCAGAGCGGCGACCTTGCGCGGCGAGAGGCCGAACGCGACGCACTGGCGGAGCAGGAGACGAAGCTCGTTACCCGACAGACAAGGCTCGAGGCGCAGTTGGCGAGCCTGCAGCAGGAAAATGAGCGCCAGACACGCGAACAGCAACAGGCTCTGACGGAGCAGGCCGCCCGCCACCAGGAACGCCTGGCACAGGAGGAAAAACGTCACGAGAGCAGCGAGGCGCGACTGATGGGTCTGCTCGACGAGGCGCGCCAGGAACGACAGACCGCCGAGAAACGCCATGCTCAGAGGCTGGAGCAGCTCGAGGCGCGACTGGAGCGGGCTCAGCAACTCGTGCAGGAGGCGCGCGGTGCCCTGGCCGATGAGGAGAAGCGGCACCGCGAGACCGAATGGGCGCGGCACCAGGCCGAGGAGCGCAGCCGGACGCTGCAGCATGAGCAGGTTCTGATGCAGGCGCGTATCGACGAGCAGAAGCAGCTGCTGGAGGAGCAGGTGCGCCGCCTGCGTGACCTGGAGACACAGCTTCATCGCTGTCTCTGGCAGGCACCGATAGCTGACCGCACTCGCGAGGAGGTACCCGGAGACGACGAAGGCCCCGCCGTGGCGGAGCCTTCAGATTCCCGAGAGTGAGTTAACCATTCACCACTATCTGTAGTAGGCGTTGGTGGTGTCCGTATGATCGGTCACGTCGCGAATGCCGGCGAGCTCGGGGATACGCTCCAGCAGGGTCCTCTCCACGCCGTCCTTGAGGGTGAGGTCCACCGCGGCGCAGCCCTGGCAGCCGCCGCCGAACGCCAGGACGGCCACCTGGTCGTCGGTCAGCTCGACCAGCTTGATCTCGCCGCCGTGGGACGCCAGGCCCGGGTTGATCTCGCTGTAGAGGATATAGTTGACGCGATCCTCGAGCGGGCTGTCGGCATTGACCTTGGGCATCTTGGCGTTGGGCGCCTTGATGGTCAGCTGCCCGCCCATGCGATCGGCGTTGAAGTCGACCACGGCCTCCTCGAGGAAGGGCAAGCTGTTCTTGTCCAGGTAAACGCGGAGCTTCTCGAGTTCCAGCAGCTCGTCGCTGGGCTCTTCTTCCCCGGGCCGGCAGTAGGCCAGGCAGGTCTCGGCATAGGGAGTGCCCGGCTGGGTGATGAAGATGCGGACCGCGATGCCCTCGACGTTCTGCTTCTCGAGCAGTTCGGCGAGGTAGTCCTGGGCGCTGTCGGTGATCTGGATGCTGTCGCTCATGGTGCTCTCGCTATCGCGACATGCCGCGGCGGGGCGTCGCGACATGTACAGAAAGTGTGATGTCCACAATGGTAAGCGACCTGTGCGGCCGACACAATCCCGACTGAATTGCTGGGTTTTATCATGCCCCCTGCCGGGGCGCCCTGGCTTTTGCTAGGATGAGAGCCGTTCCGGACGGCTTGCCGATGTAGACCGCCCCTCGTGCGCAGCGTATAGCCTCACAGAAGACCCCCGGTGCCCCGCTGCAGGCACGACCCCTGATGCCCCACGCTGGAGATTGATTCGACCCATGGCCGCCGCACCTACCGCCCTGACCGCCACGCTGATTGACCGCCTCAACGAACACATCCTGATGCTGGACGGCGGGATGGGCACCATGCTGCAGATTGCCGGGCTCTCCGAACAGGAGTTTCGCGGCGAGCGCTTCAGCGACTGGCCGAGTGATCTCAAGGGCAACAATGACCTGCTGGCACTGACCTGCCCCGACCTGGTGACGCGTATTCATCGCCAGTACCTGGAGGCCGGGGCCGATATCGTCGAGACCAACACCTTCAACAGCACCCGCCTCTCCCAGTCCGACTACGGCATGGAGGCGCTGGTGCCCGAGCTCAACCGGGAGTCGGCGCGCCTGGCCCGGGCAGTCTGTGACGCCGTTACCGAAGAGACCGGAGTGCCGCGCTACGTGGCCGGCGTGCTGGGCCCGACGTCGCGCACCGCGTCACTGTCGCCTGACGTCAATGATCCATCCAAGCGAAATGTCACCTTCGACGCCCTGCGCGAGAACTATTACGAGGCCGCCGAGGCACTGATCGAAGGCGGCGCCGACCTCATCCTGATCGAGACCATCTTCGACACCCTCAACGCCAAGGCGGCGATCTATGCCCTGGAAGAGGTCTTCGCACGTCGCGGCGAACGCTTGCCGGTGATGATCTCCGGCACCATCACCGACGCCTCTGGGCGCACCCTGTCGGGCCAGACCACCGAGGCATTCTGGAACTCGGTGCGTCATGCAAGGCCGCTCTCCATCGGACTCAACTGTGCCCTGGGCGCCGAGGAGTTGCGGCCCTATGTCGAGGAGCTTGCCACCAAGGCCGACACTTTCGTCTCGGCCCATCCCAATGCCGGCCTGCCCAATGAGTTCGGCGAGTACGACCAGACCCCGGAAGAGATGGCGGCGATCGTCGCCGAGTTCGCCGAGAGCGGGCTGGTCAATATCATCGGCGGCTGCTGTGGCTCCACCCCCGAGCACATAGCGGCGATCCATGCCGCCATCCAGGGGCTGGCGCCGCGCCGAGTGCCCGATCGGCCTCGCGCCTGCCGACTTTCCGGCCTCGAGCCCTTCAACATCGATGCCGAGTCGCTGTTCGTCAATGTCGGCGAGCGTACCAACGTCACCGGCTCGGCCCGCTTCAAGCGATTGATCGTCGACGAGGATTACACCACCGCGCTGGAAGTGGCCCTGGAACAGGTGGAGAACGGCGCCCAGATCATCGATATCAACATGGATGAGGGCATGCTCGAGTCCGAGGAAGCCATGGTGCACTTCCTCAACCTGATCGCCGGCGAACCAGATATCGCCCGGGTGCCGATCATGATCGACTCCTCGAAGTGGGAGATCATCGAGGCAGGGCTGAAGTGCGTGCAGGGCAAGGCGGTGGTCAATTCCATCTCCATGAAGGAGGGCGAGGACGCCTTCCGCGAGCAAGCGACCCGCTGCCGGCGCTACGGCGCTGCCATCATCATCATGGCCTTCGACGAGCAGGGCCAGGCGGATACCTTCGCCCGCAAGACCGAGATCTCCCGTCGGGCTTACCGGATCCTGGTCGACGAGCTCGACTTCCCGCCGGAAGACATCATCTTCGACCCCAATATCTTCGCCATCGCCACCGGCATCGAGGAGCACGACAACTATGCCGTGGACTTCATCGAGGCCACCCGCTGGATCCGCGAGCATCTGCCCCACGCCCTGGTCTCGGGCGGCGTCTCCAACGTCTCCTTCTCCTTCCGTGGCAACAACCCGGTGCGCGAGGCGATCCACTCGGTGTTTCTCTACCACGCCATTCGCGCCGGGCTGACCATGGGCATCGTCAATGCCGGCCAGCTTGCCGTCTATGATGACCTGCCGACGGAGCTGCGCGAGGCCGTGGAGGATGTAGTACTCAACCAGCGCAGTGACAGCACCGAGCGACTGCTGGACCTGGCCGACAAGTACAAGGGTGACGGCAGCGGCCCGGCCAGGAAGGAAGACCTGGAGTGGCGTAACTGGGCGGTCGAGAAACGCATCGAGCACGCATTGATCAAGGGCGTCACCGCCTACATCGAGGAAGACACCGAACTCGCCCGGCAGCGCGCCGAGCGGCCCATCGACGTGATCGAGGGCCCACTGATGGATGGCATGAACGTGGTCGGTGATCTCTTCGGCGCCGGCAAGATGTTTCTGCCCCAGGTAGTCAAGTCGGCCCGGGTCATGAAGCAGGCGGTGGCCTACCTGATCCCCTATATCGAGGCAGAGAAGAGCGCCGATAGCCAGGCCAAGGGCAAGATCGTCATGGCCACGGTCAAGGGGGACGTTCACGACATCGGCAAGAACATCGTCGGCGTCGTACTTCAGTGCAACAACTATGAGGTCATTGACCTCGGGGTGATGGTGTCCGCCGAGAAGATCCTGCAAACCGCCCGCGACGAGAATGCCGATATCATCGGCCTATCCGGCCTGATCACTCCGTCGCTTGACGAGATGGTTCACGTGGCCAAGGAGATGCAGCGCCAGGGATTCGCCCTGCCGCTGCTGATCGGCGGCGCCACCACCTCCAAGGCCCATACCGCGGTGAAGATCGAGCCCGGCTACGAGCATCCGGTGATCTACGTCACCGATGCCTCGCGGGCCGTGGGGGTGGCCGGCAAGCTGCTCTCCCCGACCCTCAAGCCGGCCTATATCGACGAGATCCGCGCCGAGTACGAAACGGTACGCGAACGCAACGCCAAGCGTCGCCCCAAGGCAGCCGACCTCTCCTACGCCGAGGCCTGCCAGCGCAAGCCGGCCATGGACTGGGACGGCTACACGCCGCCGCGGCCTGCCATCACCGGCCTCGAGGTGTTCGACGACTATGATATCGAGGAACTGGTCGAACGTCTCGACTGGACCCCCTTCTTCATGAGCTGGCAACTGGCCGGCAAGTACCCGAAGATCCTCGACGATCCCAAGGTCGGCGAGGCGGCTCGCAGCCTTTTCGACGATGCCCAGGCGATGTTGCGCAAGCTCATCGATGAGAAGCGCATTCAGGCCCGCGGCGTGATCGGCCTGTGGCCTGCCAACAGCGTCGATGATGATGTCATCGAGGTCTATGCCGACGAGTCGCGTACCGAGGTGGTCGAGCGGCTGCATCACATCCGGCAGCAGACCACCAAGAACCGCGACGGCGTCTGCCATAGCCTGGCGGATTTTATCGCCCCCCGTTACGACGCGAACGGAGAGCCCAACGGCAAGCCCGACTGGATCGGCGGTTTCGCCGTCACTACCGGGCACGGCGTGGAGGCTCTTGCCGAGCAGTACAAGGCCGCCGGCGATGACTATAACGCCATCCTGATCCAGTCGCTCACCGACCGTCTGGCCGAAGCCTTTGCCGAACGCCTTCACGAGCGGGTGCGCAAGGAGTTCTGGGGCTATGTACCGCACGAGTCCCTGGACAATGATGCGATTATCGCCGAGAAGTATCAGGGTATCCGCCCGGCACCCGGCTACCCGGCCTGCCCCGACCATACCGAGAAAGCGACCCTGTTCCGTCTGCTCCGGGCCACCGACAATGCCGGCCTCGCGCTCACCGAGAACTTCGCCATGTGGCCCGCAGCCGCAGTGGCCGGCTGGTACTTCTCCCACCCGAGGTCGAAATATTTTTCCACCGGCAAGATCACCCGGGACCAAGTCGAGGTGCTGGCCAGACGCAAGGATATGGCCGTAGAGGAACTCGAGCGCTGGCTCGCGCCGGTGCTCTCCTACGACCCGGCTTGACCCTTCCGGCCCGCTGCGGCGGGCCGCCTGCCCTCTCTTCCCCAGAAACACGGATGCTGCCCGAGCCCACTTGTCGCCAGCCGATCCGAGGCAATGTCCTGCTGATTGATAACTTTTTAATTAAATTCTATGATTATTTATTCTTTCATAGAATATAGGAAGAGGAGTATGTTGCCCTTCTTGGCATTCTCCTTCACCCGCTTCGACCTGCAGGAAACGCCTGAATGTATCGGTACGACACCTACGACCAGACTCTCGTGGATGAGCGCGTCGCTCAATTCCGCGACCAGATGGATCGCCACCTGGCCGGCCGCCTCGGGGAAGACGAGTTCCGTCCACTGCGACTGCAGAACGGCCTCTATATCCAGAAGCATGCGCCCATGCTGCGCATTGCTGTCCCCTACGGCATGCTCGGCAGCCATCAGCTCAGGCGTCTGGCGGCGATCACGCGTCGCTATGACCGAGGTTACGGACACTTTTCCACTCGCCAGAATCTGCAGCTGAACTGGCCGGCCCTGGAAGATGTGCCGGCTATTCTCGCCGAACTGGCCGAGGTCCAGATGCATGCCATCCAGACCAGTGGCAACTGCATTCGCAACACCACCAGTGACCAGTTCGCGGGTATTGCCGCCGACGAGGTGGAGGACCCGCGCCCCTGGTGTGAACTGATCCGCCAATGGTCGACCCTGCATCCGGAGTTCGCCTTCCTGCCGCGCAAGTTCAAGATCGCGGTGAGTGGTGCTGCGGAGGACCGTGCCGCCATCCAGGTCCACGACATCGGCCTTCGTCTGTGGCGCAACGAGCACGAGGAACTCAAGGTCCGGGTGCTGGCCGGCGGAGGCCTGGGGCGCACGCCGATGATCGGCGATGTGGTACGTGATGATCTGCCCTGGCAGCACCTGCTCACCTATCTCGAAGCATGCGTGCGGGTCTACAACCAGTTCGGCCGCCGCGACAACAAGTTCAAGGCCCGCAT
Organism: Pseudomonadota bacterium; assembly: GCA_051751285.1. Classification (GTDB taxonomy): domain Bacteria; phylum Pseudomonadota; class Gammaproteobacteria; order Pseudomonadales; family Halomonadaceae; genus Halomonas. The sequence continues at coordinate 126,509 of JBNJKT010000013.1, forward strand.
CAAGATCCTGGTCAAGGCATTGGGCATCGAAGAGTTCCAACGCCGTGTCGAGGCAGAATGGGCCCACCTCAAGGATGGCCCCCAGACGCTGACGCCTGCCGCCGTGACGGCCGCTCGTGGCCACTTTCCCGAGCCCGAGCGTCGCCCCGTCGGCGACACGGCAATCGCCGATTTCGAGCGACTTCGCGCCGAGAATCGTGCCTATGCAAGGTTCGTCACCAACAACGTCACCGACCACAGGGTACCGGGCTACAAGGCCGTCACCCTGTCGCTCAAACGCCGAGAGCACGCACCGGGGGACGTCACCGCCGACCAGATGGAGGCGGTGGCCGATCTCGCGGATCGCTTCAGTTTCGGGGAGATTCGCGTCACCCATGAACAGAACCTGGTGCTCTCGGACGTGCCGGTGGACGACCTCGAGACGCTGTGGTGGGAACTGGACGCTCTGGGCATGGCCAATCCCACCGTGGGAACCCTCAACGACATCATCTGCTGCCCGGGCGGTGATTTCTGCAGCCTGGCCAATGCGGTGTCGATCCCCATCGCCCAGGCACTCCAGGAGCGCTTCGAGGATCTCGACTTCCTCTACGACCTGGGGCCGCTCGACCTCAATATCTCCGGCTGCATGAACGCCTGCGGGCACCATCACGTCGGCCACATCGGCATCCTCGGCGTCGACAAGAAGGGGGAGGAGTATTATCAGGTCTCGCTTGGCGGCAACTCGACCGATGACGCCTCGCTTGGCAAGATCCTCGGCCCCTCCTTCTTCCGTGAGGATGTTCCCGACGTGATCGACAAGGTGCTGGGAGTCTATGTGGAGCAGCGGCACGAAGATGAGCGATTCCTCGATACCTATCGCCGCATCGGTCTCAAGCCCTTCAAGGAGCGAGTCTATGCCAAATGACAACGCGCCAGATCAGCAGCTCGAACACGCCCGCACCCTGATCAAGATGGGACAGCCGGAACAGGACGAATGGGCACTGTCACGCGATGAACAGGCGATGCCGTCACGCCGACCGGTGATCGTGCCGTTCACCCTCTGGCAGCAGTTCCCCGGCGAGGAGGGACTCGCTCCCTGGCTGCCCAGTGATACCGAGCTGGACGATACCCTGGCCGCCGCCCTCAGCGCCGCACCACTGGTTGCCATCGACTTTCCCGCTTTCACCGACGGCCGGGGCTACACCCTGGCCCGCCTGCTTCGGGAACGCTACGGCTATGGGGGCGAGGTGCGCGCCATCGGTGACGTCCTGGTCGACCAGCTGTTCTACATGACCCGCTGTGGCTTCGATGCCCTGGCCCTGCGCGAGGATCAGCAGCTCGAAGACGCCCTTCGCGCCCTCGGAGCCTTCAGCGTCAGCTATCAGCCAGCGGTGGACGTGGGCGAAGCGATCTTCGAGCGTCGCCTGCGCGAGAATGGTCACGCGTGACTGCTCCCCGCCCTAAGCGCTGACGCGCCACGGGGGAGGCTTCCCACTTCTCAGGCAGCAGCCGGCGACATGCCGGACTTACGCAAGCCTCCATGGGCAGAGACGGACAGCCCTTCCGCCTTCAACTTCACTATGCCTTGATGCTTGATGTTCAGCGCCGCGTTGATGTCCCGGTCGTGCTGTGTGTGGCAGGCGGGGCACTCCCACGACCGGAGACTCAACGGCATAGCCTCTATCTTGTGCTGGCAGACATGGCAGGTCTTGGAGCTGGCAAACCACGGGTCGATCTTGACCAGATGTTTGCCCTGCTCCTTGGCCTTGTCGTCCAGTTTGGCCGTCAAGGAATGCCATGACGCATCGCCGATGTGCTTGGCGAGCCTGGCGTTTTTCATCATGTTCTTGACCTTCAGCGTCTCGACGATCACCGCTTGGTTGTCGTCAACAATCTGTCGAGAGAGCTTGTGCTGGAAGTCATTGCGGGCATTGGCAACCCGCTCGTGCGCCTTGGCGACGAGCAGCCGTGCCCTAGCTCGATGGGCGCTGCCCTTCTTCGTGCGGGCCAGCGCCTGCTGTTTGCGCTTGAGGTTCTTCTGCGCCTGCTTGAGGAATCGCGGATTGGCGATCTTGCGGCCGGTGGAGTCAATGGCCAGATGCGACAACGCCATGTCGAGGCCGACGACACCGGCAGCGTCTACATCCTTCAGCAGTGCCGGGGCGACCTGTTCTGTTTCGTAGAGCAGCGAGGCGTAGTGCTTCCCGGTGACCGTCCGGGTCAGGGTGATGCTTTTCAGCCTGCCCTCAACCTTACGATGAACCTTGGCCTTGATCGGCCCGAGCTTGGGCACCTTGATCCAGCTATCGCCAGCATTGACGCCGACGCAGTGGTAGCTGGATTGCTTGCCCCGCTTGCTCTTGAAGCGCGGGTAGCCGGCCTTCTGCTTGGGGTCGAAGAAGCGCTGGAAGGCTTGGTCGAGATTGATGCACGACTGCTGGAGAGCCATGGAATCCACTTCTTTCAGCCAGCCATACTGGCGGGACTTCTTGGCCACCGGCAGCAACTTTTTGATGTCGTGTTTGGCACTCAACGACTGGCCGTGGCGCTTGTAGCGATGGGACATGATGCGAAGGCCGGTGTTGTAGCAGAAACGCACCGCGCCGAACTGGCGGTTCAGAAACGCCACCTGCTCGGTCGTGGGGTAGATGCGTATCTTCGTGGCCTTCAACATAGCGAAGCACATAGCATGGATGTATG
>JBNJKT010000014.1:0-110819 GCA_051751285.1 Pseudomonadota bacterium
TATGCGAGTTCTCGCCCGAGGCGCTGCCGATCACGCCGCAGATGACCGGGATTGACCTGGGCCTGACCGATCTCTTCATCACCAGCGAGGGCATGAAGTCGGGCAATCCTCGCCACCTCAAACGTCATGAGGCGAAGTTGGCGTACCTGCAACGCCGATTGGCGAAAAAGCAGAAAGGCTCGCGCAACCGGAACAAGCTGCGCCAGAAGGTGGCGCGATTACATGCCAAGATCGCGGATTGTCGCCGCGACGCCATCCATCAAGCAACTCGCACGCTCGTCAACGAAAACCAAGTGCTGTGTGTCGAGTCGCTCAACATCGCCGGCATGATCAAGAACCGTTCACTGGCTAAAGCCATCAGTGATGCCGGCTGGGGTGAATTTGTCCGTCAACTTGAGTACAAAGCCGACTGGGCAGGGCGGCAAGTGGTGAAAGTGAGCCAGGGGTTGCCGAGCAGCAAACGGTGTCACGGCTGCGGACACATGGTTGAAAAGCTGCCGCTCTCGCAGCGCCACTGGCACTGCGAGGGCTGCGGGCAAGCGATCGACCGCGACATCAATGCAGCCAGGAATATCCGAACCGCCGGGCTGGCGGGGTTAGCCTGTGGAGCGACTGGAGCGGGGGCAGCGGCTTAGCCGCTGACTAGTGAAGGCGTGCCGAAGCAGGAAGGTTCTGAGGGTGACCTTGGAACCCTCGCCCAAAGCGCGAAGCGCGGCGGGTGGGGAGTGTCAGCCTGTGCTCTCTCGACAGCTGGTAGCTGTCCCTTGCCTCGGCTCAGCCGGGGCCTTTTTGGGGCACGGTCATTTTCTCATTCAGCTGTTCGTGGTGGACCAATCCTCTAGGCGAAGGCCTGGCACGCGCTCGAACTCGCGGATGTTGTTGGTCACCACCACCAGCCCCCTCGAACGGGCATGACCGGCAATCATCTGGTCATAAGGGCCTATCGGCGCTCCTGCCTTGGCCAGCTCGGCTCTTAGCTGACCTGTATGGGCTGCCGCATCGGCATCGTACTGCAGCACTTCAAGGCGTGCCGAGAATCCCTCGATGCTGTACAGGTTGCGCTCCGGATGTGTCGACTTCTCCGCACCGTAAATCAGCTCCATGAGGGTGACCGTGCTGATACACAGCTGCTCCTGGTGCCGCTTAAAGGTTTCACGCACCTGGGTCGGCTTGTTCTTGATGGTGTAGATGCAGATGTTGGTATCGAGCATGTACTTGAGCATCAGAAGGACTCGCGCTCTTGCTCCGCGGGCTGTTCGCGAACGTCCATGAAGTCCGCCGTGACGCCCTCTTCCTCGAACCAGCTGTCCCACGACTCGCCCGCAGGGGTTATCACCCGCGCCCGGCCAATTGCCACCACGTCCACGCGCTTCACGTCATCTGGCAAGGCGACCGCCTTGGGCAGCCGTACCGCCTGGCTGCGGTTTGACTGGAATACTGATCCTTGTGGCATGGCTTCAACCTCGGTATATACGCTGTCCATATCCCGATCATAGCAGTGATGCGGGATATGCCAAAGATATATACGATGCCAGCGTCTGCGGCTGGGGCGATATCGCATATTGCCCCAGTCGAGAGAGGGCGGGATGGAGGCCCCGATAAGCCGAAGATGCATCGGGCGTAGAGCTAGCCTCTCAGCCTTGCCAGGTCGTCGCGATCCGGCAGGGCGGCATAGGCGCCGGGGCGCGTCACGGCATGGGCGCCGCAGCGGCAGGCGATCTCCACCGCACGGTGCAGGAAGGCGGTGTCGTGGTGCCAGTCGGTGTCGAGGCCCTTGTCGGCGGTGTACTCGGCAAGTTCGGCGAGCAGGCCGCCGATGAAGGCGTCGCCTCCGGCCGTGGTGTCCACCGCCTGGACTTGCGGTGGCGTGATTCGCTCATCCAGGCCGACGCCCTCGAGCATCACCTCACCCGGACCGTCGGTGATCACCGCGACCTTGACCCCGGCGGCGAAGCGTTCGGCCAGCCAGCCCTCACGAGGGTGATCGGCGCGCAGGTCGTCCAGTTCCTCCGTCGAGAGCTTGAGCAGGTCGGCGGCGTCGAGCAGACGGGTGACCAGGCTGATGTCGGCTGTCCCGCCTTCCCAGAGGCTGTGGCGCAGGTTGGCATCCACGCTCACCAGGCAGCCGGCGCGGTGGGCCATCTCGGCCATGGACAGCGTGGTCTCGGCGATCTCGGGCTCGGTCAGGCTGTTGCTGCAGAAGTGCACGATGGCCGGCTCGGCGAAGACGCCGGCGGGCAGGTGCTCCAGGCGGTAGAGCAGATCCGCGGCCGGCGGACGGTAGAAGTCGAAGGTGCGCTCGCCTGCGGCATCGCGGGAGACGAAGGCGAGAGCCGTGCGCGCCTCGCGTGTGCGCACCACGCCGGAGGTGTCCACGCCATGGGCGGCCAGCTCGGCGGCCAGGAAATCCCCGAAATGGTCCTCGCCGAGCATGCCGAGGAAGCGGCTGGGCACGCCCAGGCGGGCGCAGGCCACGGCCACGTTGGCGGGGGCGCCGCCGGCATAGGGCCTAAAGGTCTCCGGGGCGTCGGCGGCGACGCCCGGTGTGTCGCCGAGACGGCTGGAAAGCAGGTCGACGAGGGCTTCGCCGAAGCTGATCACGGGGGTCATGGTGTCGCTGTCTCCTCACGGCTCAGGGTGGTGCCCAGCAGGTGCTGGGCGCCGGGCACCAGCCATACCGGGTCGAGCCGGGTGTTGGCCGACTCGACGCAGAGGAAATGGCGGGCGGCCTCGATCGAGGTGTCCTCGGGGGGTGTGTCGCCGGGCTGCCAGACCACCGCGGAATCGCTGCCCTGGCGGGCCACGCGCAGGCGGCGAGTGCCGTCGTCGAGGCGTAGCTCGGCGTTGCTGCGGTAGATGCGGTCCAGTGCGCCGCGCACGCCCAGCTCGCCTTGCTGGTCGCGCTCGGCGAAGTCGGCCAGCTTGTCCAGGTAGGTGGCGCCGGCCAGGCCCTCGACCCGGCAGTCGAAGGCATCGGCGACCGCCAGGTAGCTGTGCAGGGCCCCGGTGATCTTCACCGGTGTCTCCCCGGCGTGCTCGGTGATCAGCTCCACATGCAGGCGCCGGGCGTTGGCCTGGATCACCGCGCGTGGGACAAGCTGGCCATGCAGGCGCTCCTCGGGCGACAGGTGCAGCTCCACCCCCTCCTCGTGCTCGTCGACGGCATCCAGTCGCCACGGGGCCTTGCGCGCCGGGCCGTGCATGGGGCCGGAGCGATCCGGGGATTCGTCGGCGGTATTCTCGTCGGCGAACCAGGGCCAGCACAGCGGGATGCCGCCGCGGATGGCCCCCGGCAGGGCCTGGGGCGTAGGCGTCACCCAGAGCCAGCCGCCGGCCACCAGCGATTCCTCGCTCGCGCCTGGGCTCGAGGCACTGGCCGTGTCGTCGGACGCGTCAGGGAGCGGCGCAGGAGGAGAGCCCTCAGCGGTCGCGTCTTCGGGCGACGGTAGAAAGTGCAGCACCTGGGCGCCCTGTAGGGATACCGCCAGCTGCCCCCACGCCTCGTTGGCCAGCCAGACCTCGCGGCCGGCCCACTCGGCACGGCGCTGGCCGCGAGTCTCCTCGACCAGCCGGGCAAGCGATTCGGGAATCATTCGTCCTCCTCCGTCGAGTGATTCGAGCTCTTTCCTCGCTTCACTCGACTTCTTCGTTGTGCAGGGCCTCGGCGGCGCCCAGCAGGCCCGTCCAGGGCGCGGTGACTACCTGGATCGGGATAGACCCGGTGTAGGCGCCCATGCGCCCCTTGGCGGTGAATGCCTCGAGGAAGCGGCTTTCGGGCAGCCACTCGAGCAATCTCGGGAGGATGCCGCCGCACAGGGCGACGCCGCCCCGGGCCCCCATGGTCAGGGCAGCATCGCCGCAGACGTCGCCGAGGATCTTCAGGAACCGCAGCAGGGTATCACGGGCTACCGGGTCGCCGCCCGCGGCCCCCCGGGTGACCTCGGCCGGGCTTGCATGCTGCGGCGGAGCGCCCTTGAGCGAGCAATGGGCAAGATAGAGGTCGAGTAGCCCCTGGCCGCTCAGGATGCGCTCCACGGAGACGCGCCCGTAGCGGTTGCGGAAATGCCGCAACAGGTTCTGCTCGCGCTCGTCGGTGGGCGCGAAGGTCACGTGGCCGCCCTCGGTAGGTAGCGGGATCCAGGCGCGTCGCCCGGGAAAGAGCCCGGCCACGCCCAGCCCGGTACCCGGGCCTATCACCAGCCTGGCGGCATGGGGCACCGCCTGGCCGCGCTGTACTTCCACCAGGTCGCTGTCGGCCACGTGAGGCACGCCGAGCGCCTGGGCGGTGAAGTCATTGATGGCCTTGAAGAGCGTGAGTCCCAGCGTCTGTTGGACCTCCTCCCGGGAGAAGGTCCAGTGATTGTTGGTCATGCTCACTCGGTCGCCGCGTATCGGGCAGGCGAAGGCCAGGCAGGCCTCGCGGGGCGTGGCATCGCCCGTCAGCCCGACCCGCTCGAGATAATCCTGGACCGCCTCGACCAGACCCGGGTAGTCGGCACAGGGCAGGCTCTGGATGTCGCGGGGCGCGAAGGTGTCCGGCGTCACCAGGGCGAAGCGTGCATTGGTGCCACCGATATCGCCGATCAGGGCTGAGCGAGTCATCGGATGGATCCTCAGGCGTCGTCTTCATGGATCTGACCTTCCTGGCGCGCCAGGTCGTCGGCCTCGAAGCCGCCGAACACACCGGCGCCTTCCTCGCCGCGCATGGCAAGGTGACGGAAGCCGCCGAACAACTCGCGGCCCAGGCCCACGTGGTAGTGATCCAGATCACCGTTGCGCCGCTCGCGTTCGGCCCATTCGTGGGCGTCGACCTTGGCCTCGAGGCGGCCGCTGTCGGCATCCAGGCGCACAATGTCGCCATCGCGCAGCTTGGCGAGCGGTCCGCCGTCCAGTGCCTCGGGGCTGATATGGATGGCTGCCGGCACCTTGCCGGAAGCGCCGGACATGCGCCCGTCGGTGACCAGGGCCACCTTGTAGCCACGGTCCTGCAGCACACCGAGATAGGGCGTCAGCTTGTGCAGTTCGGGCATGCCGTTGGCCTTGGGCCCCTGGAAGCGGACCACGGCGATCACGTCGCGGTCCAGGTCACCGGCCTCGAAGGCGCCCTTGAGGTCGTTCTGGTCCTCGAAGATGCGGATCGGGGCCTCGACCACGCGGTGCTCGGGCTTCACTGCCGAGACCTTGATCACCCCGCGGCCCAGGTTGCCGTCGACCACGGTGAGACCGCCAGTGGGGGCGAAGGGTGTCGCCACGCCGCGCAGCACCTCGGTGTCGAGGCTCGCCTCCGGCCCCTCGCGCCACACCAGCTTGCCCTCCTCCAGGAAAGGCTCCTGAGTATAGGCGGTCAGGTCGGTGCCGAAGACCGTAGGGATGTCGCCGTGAATCAGTCCGGCCCCCAGCAGCTCGCGGAACAGGTAGCTCATGCCGCCGGCGGCCTGGAAGTGATTGATGTCCGCCTGGCCGTTGGGATAGACCTGCATCAGGCTCGGCGTCACCGCGGAGAGGTCAGTAAAGTCCTCCCAGGTGAGGGTCAGGCCGGCGGCGGCGGCCATGGCCACCAGGTGCAGCGTATGATTGGTCGAGCCGCCCGAGGCGAGCAGACCGACCACGGCGTTGACGATGGCGCGCTCGTCGATCTGCTTGTAGAAGGGGCGATAGTCGCCGCCGGGTTCGGTGTTGCGAACCGCCTGCTCGGTTGCGTAGCGCGTGAGCGCCTCGCGCATCCCGGTTCCAGGGTTGACGAAGGAGGTGCCCGGCAGGTGCAGGCCCATCATCTCCATCATCAGTTGGTTGGAGTTGGCGGTACCGTAGAAGGTGCAGGTGCCGGGGCTATGGTAGGACTCGGATTCCGCCTCCAGCAGGTCCTCGCGGCTCGCCTTCCCTTCGGCGTAGAGCTGGCGGATACGCGCCTTCTCCTTGTTGGGCAGGCCGCTAGGCATCGGGCCCGCCGGCACGAACATGGCCGGCAGGTGGCCGAAGCGTGCCGCGGCGATGAACAGCCCCGGGACGATCTTGTCGCACACGCCGAGGTAGAGTGCGGCGTCGAACATGTTGTGGGAGAGGCCCACGGCGGTGGCCATGGCGATGACGTCGCGGGAGAACAGCGACAGCTCCATGCCGGGCTGGCCCTGAGTGACGCCGTCACACATGGCCGGCACGCCGCCGGCGAACTGGGCAGTGGAGCCCATGGCGCGGGCAGCGTCCTTGATGGTCTCGGGGAAGGTCTCCAGCGGCTGGTGGGCCGAGAGCATGTCGTTGTAGGACGAGATGATGCCGAGGTTGGCCGAGTTCATCAGCTTCAGCGAATTCTTGTCCGTCTCGCCGCAGGCCGCGAAGCCGTGGGCCAGGTTGCCGCAGGAGAGTTCGCCACGGTGCACCCCGCGCTTGTGCTGGTCGGCCATGCGCTGTTCGTAGAGCGCGCGACGCTCGGCGGAGCGCTCCCGGATGCGGCGGGTAACGTCGGCAACGGTGGGGTGGAGGGCGGGGGTGGTGCTGGCCATGGGTCACCTCGGAATCGAGCGTCGGTTGTGTTGTAAACTTACCAATAAAATATCCGGTTTTCCGCCTATGCTACCCGCTATCTGGTGAGCTTTGTAGTTTTATTACCGATGGATCGGCATTCATGTCGAGTTCAAGCGTCAGCGCACCGAGCGGATCATGCTAGAGCCCCAGAAGCCGTAGCAGCCACTTGCGATACGGTGGGTCGAGCAGCCCTACAGCATTGTGGCGTGCCTGCAGGAAAACGCTGCGCTGATGACTGAAGCGCAGGAAGCCGGCCTCGCCCTGGTAGGCCCCTAGGCCGCTCTCGCCGATGCCACCGAAAGGCAGGGCAGGCACGGCGTAGTGCCACAGGGTGTCGTTGAAGACTACGCCGCCCGAGCGGCTCTGTTCCAGCAGGCGCTGGCGACGGGCAGGGTCGTCGGTAAAGGCGTAAAGCGCCAGGGGGCTGGGCCCGCTGGCGACCCTGGCCAGGGCGGCCTCGAAGTCGCGTACACCGATCACCGGCAGCCAGGGACCGAAGACTTCCTCCTGCATGATCGACAGGTTGGCGGTGGGATCCACCACCAGGGTAGGCGGCAGCTTCTTGCCTTGGTCCAGTAGTTGGCGTTCGCCGAGTTCAATGACCCGGCAGCCATGATCACGGGCCTCGTCGATCACATCCTCGAGCCGCCGGCGGGCGTCTTCGCCGAGCACGGCGGAGTAATCGTCGCTGGCAGTTCCCTGTGGATAGAATGTCTTGACCGCTCCGCGGATCGCCTCGATGAAGGCTGGCAGCCGCGCCGCGTCGATCAGCACATGGTCTGGGGCGATGCAGGTCTGGCCGGCATTGAGCCACTTGCCGAAGGCGATGCGTCGGGCAGCATGCGCCAGGTCGGCATCATCGGCGACGATGGCCGGGGTCTTGCCGCCGAGTTCCAGGGTCACCGGCGTGAGGTTGGCGGCGGCGGCCCTTGCCACCTCGCGGCCGATACGGGCACTGCCGGTGAACAGCAGGTGGTCGAAGGGCAGAGCGGCGAAGGCTCGGGCGGTGTCGGCATCGCCCGTCATCACGCACAGCTCCTCCGGGGCAAAGTAGCGCTCGGCCAGTTGAGCCAGCAGAGCGCTGGTGGTGGGAGTCTGCTCGCTGGGCTTGATCATCACCCGGTTGCCAGCAGCCAGGGCATCCACCGCTGGCAGTAGCGCCAGGCTCCAGGGGTAGTTGGACGGAGCAATGATGCCTACGACACCCAGCGGCTGGCGATGGATGCGCGCCCGGGCCGGCTGCAGCCGCCACGGCACGGCGGCGCGCCGCGGGCGCATCCACCGCTTGATATGGCGGCGGGCATGGCGCACCGCCTGCAGCAGGGGAAACACCTCGGCCAGACGTGTCTCGGCCTCGGCGCGATGGCCGAAGTCCTGGTGGATCGCCTGGGCGATCTCGTCGCGGTGGTGGCGAGTCATGTTCGCCAGGCGGGCGAGGCGGTCGCGACGGGTCGCCGCCGAGGGGAAAGGCTCGGTGGCGAAGGCCTGGCGCTGCTGGTCCAGGCGCGCCTGCAGGGCGCGTGCGTCGGTCATGCACATCTCCATGTGTCGATGAGGATGGAAGGGGGCTCGGGCACTGGGCACAATGTAGGCCTTCTGCCAACGGCTTGTCAGCCGTAAGTCCCTTTTTACCCCCGGGAGTCCCCATGTCGGAGCTGGTCCTGAGCGAACTGCCCGCCATTGAGGCGGTGCCGGCCGCGGCCTGGAATGCCCTGGTCGGCGACGACCATCCCTTCCTGCGCCACGAATTCCTGCATGCCCTTGAGGCCAGCGGGGCGGTGAGTCCCGCCACCGGCTGGGTACCGCGCCACCTGACCCTCTGGCAGGGCGAGGCGCTGGTCGGCGTCATGCCGCACTACCACAAGCATCACTCCTTCGGCGAATACGTCTTCGACTGGGGCTGGGCCGAGGCATGGGAGCGCGCCGGCGGCGATTACTATCCCAAGGGGCTCTCGGCGATTCCCTTTACCCCGGCACCGGGGCCACGGCTGGCCCTGGCGTCCCACCTCGACCCCCTGGCTGTCCGGCGTGTACTGGCCGAGGTCTGGGAGGTCAGCGAGCTGTCGAGCTGGCATCTGCTGTTTGCCGAGCCGGCCGAGGTCGAGGCCTGGCAGGCGGCCTGTCCGTCGCTGCTGGCGCGTGACGGCGTGCAGTTCCAGTGGCGCGATCGCGGCTATGGCGACTTCGAGGGTTTCCTGGCCGCGTTGACCGCGAAGCGTCGCAAGGCGATCCGCCGCGAGCGGCGCCTGGTGGCCGATCAGGGCCTGACCCTGCATCGCCTGGAGGGCGAGGCCATCGACGCGGCAGCGCTGGCCCACTTCTTTCGCTGCTATGAGATCACCTATCTGGAGCGTGGCCGCCACGGCTACCTCGGCCTCGACTTCTTCGAGCGGCTGCGCCGTACGCTGCCCGAGTCGCTGCTGCTGATCCAGGCTCGCCTGGAGGGGCGACCGGTGGCCGCCGCGCTCTGCCTGCAGGGCGCGCGCACCCTCTACGGGCGTTACTGGGGCAGCGAGGTGCTGGCCGACTGCCTGCACTTCGAGGCCTGCTACTACCAGGGCATCGAGCATTGTCTCGAACGCGGTCTGACCCTCTTCGACCCCGGTACCCAGGGGGAGCACAAGCTCTCGCGAGGCTTTGCTCCGCGGCGGCTCACTTCGCTGCACCACATCGCCGACCCGCGCCTGCGCGACGCCGTGGCGCGCTTCTGTGCCGAGGAGCGAGTTCACGTCGAGGCCTACTCCCGGGCAGCGGAGGCCGCCTTGCCCTTCCGGGAGAGCTGACAGTGCCCGCATGGTTCTGCCGAAGCGCAGCGAAACTGGCATAATGTCCGCCATCGACAACCCCGAGACGGACATCCTGCATGCTCAAGTGGCTGGCCATCGTGCTCATCATCCTGCTCGGGCTTCTGCAGTATCGGCTGTGGCTCGGCGAGGGCGGCATGCGTGAACTCACCGAGGTGCGCCAACGGGTGGATGCTCTTGAGGAAGAGAACCAGCCGCTGCGCGATCGCAATGCGCGCCTGGCCGCCGAGGTAGTGGATCTCAAGACCGGCCTCGATGCCATCGAGGAGCGGGCCCGCAGCGACATCGGCATGGTGCGCACTGACGAGCAGTTCTTCTGGGTGCCCGGTGTGGCGGTGGACAACACCGGTCTCGAGGTCAATGCCGGCCTGGTGGGCATGCCGGCACCCGGAACGGAGGCGAGCCAGTGAGTACCCGCCTGTGGCTGGTGGTGCCCGCCGCGGGGCAGGGGCGGCGCATGGGCGCCGACCGCCCCAAGCAGTACCTGCCGCTGGCCGGCCGGCCGGTGCTGGCCTGTACCCTGGCGCGGCTCCATCAGGCCTTTCCGTCTGCCCGGCTCTGCCTCTGCCTGGACCTCGACGATGACCACTTCGACCCGGCATGGGTGCCCTTCGCCGACTGGCGGCGGGCTGCCGGTGGGGCCGAGCGGGTCGACTCGGTGGTCAACGCCCTGGATGCCATCGCCCCCGAGGCGGCGGAAGATGACCTGGTGCTGGTCCACGATGTGGCAAGGCCCTGCGTCACCGTCGATGACCTGACGCGGCTGCTGGCGGCCATCGCGGACGACCCCGTGGGCGGGCTGCTGGCGGCCCCGGTGGCCGATACCATGAAACGCGACGATGGCGACGGCCGGGTGCGTACCACCGAGTCCCGTGAAGGCCTCTGGCATGCCTTCACCCCCCAGGGCTTTCGCCTCGGCCTGTTGCGTCGTGTCCTGGGTGAGGCGTTGTCGGCGGGCATCGCCGTGACCGACGAGGCCTCGGCGGTAGAGGCGTCAGGGTACTCACCACGGCTGGTCAGCGGGCGTCGCGACAACCTCAAGATCACTCATCCCGAGGATCTGGCCCTGGCCGAGCTGGTACTGTCGGCCCAGGCTCTGGCCGCCCAGGCGTCCTCGGCGACCCACCCCGAGGCGTCCGCTCGGGAGGAAGGGAGCATGAAGACCACATGATGCGAATCGGCCACGGTTTCGATGTCCACCGCTTCGGCGAAGGCGACCACCTGATGATCGGCGGCGTCGCCATTCCCTTCGACCGCGGTTTCGTTGCCCACTCCGACGGCGATGTACTGCTCCATGCGATCTGCGACGCCCTGCTGGGCGCCTGCGCGCTGGGCGACATCGGCCGCCACTTTCCCGATACCGATCCGGCCTGGGCCGGCGCCGACAGCCGTGCTCTGCTGCGCCACGTAATCGGGCTGGTGGACGGGGCCGGCTATCGAGTCGGCAACCTGGATGCCACCCTGATCGCCCAGGCGCCGAAGATGGCGCCGCACATCGATGCCATGACGCGACATATCGCCCACGACCTGGGTGTTGACCGGGGGGCGGTCAACGTCAAGGCCACCACCAGTGAACGACTCGGCTTCACCGGCCGCGGCGAGGGCATTGCCGCCGAGGCAGTGACGCTGCTGGTGCGCCGCGACGGGGAGGCCGACGGTGAGTGAGGTCGCATCCCCCAACGTCCAGGATGCCATCGACTGGCCGCCGGCCTGGCCGCGGGTACTGGAGGGCGAGCTGGGTGCGCCGCTGGCGGGCGACTATCGCGCCGTGCCCGAAGACTTCCTGGTCGAGGAGGCCCTCGACTTCGTTCCCGAAGGAGAGGGCGAGCACCTCTGGCTGTTCATCGAGAAGCGCGACCTGACCACCGCCATGGTGGCCCGCGAGCTGGCCCGGCTCTGCGAGGTGTCGTCGCGAGTGATCGGCTATGCGGGCATGAAGGACCGTGTCGCCGTGACCCGTCAATGGTTCTCCGTGCAACTGCCCGGCCAGGAGGCTCCCGAAGGGCTGGTGACCCAACTCGCCGAGCGGGGTATCCGGGTGCTCGACCACGCCCGTCATCCACGCAAGCTCAAGCGGGGCGTGCATCGGGCCAATCGCTTCCAGTTGCGAATCACCGGGGCAGCCGTGGACGACCCGGCGCTCGAGGCGCGCTGGCAGCGCCTCTGTGACGCGGGCGTCGCCAACTATGTTGGCCCGCAGCGTTTCGGCGCGGAAGGGCGCAACCTGCAGCGCGCCCGGGCCGTGCTGGCCCGCGGCTGGCGCAAGCGCGATGACCGCGAAGGCATGCTGCTCTCGGCGGCCCGCAGCTTCCTGTTCAACGAGCTGCTGGCCGCCCGGGTTCATGACCACAGCTGGGCCACGCCGCTGCCCGGCGAGGTGGTGATGCTCGATGGCAACGCCAGCCAGTTTGATGTGGCGCCCGACGATGCCGCCCAACTTGCCGAACTTGGCGAACGGGCCCGGCGCCTCGACCTGCATCCCGCCGGGATACTCTGGGGCCTCGGCACCTCGCGTGCCGCCGGCGAGGCGGGAGCCCACGAGGCTGCCCTGGCCGGGCGCTACCCCGGCCTGTGCGAGGGGCTCGAGCGCGCCGGTGTGCGCCTGGCTCGCCGGGCCTTGCGGCTGCGCCTGGGTGAGCCACGGCTGACCCGCGGCGACGGCGAGTTCTGGCTGGACTTCAGCCTGCCGCGGGGCGCCTTTGCCACGGCCGTACTGCGTGAACTGATCTCCCACCCCTCTCTCGGGGCCCCGACCACTGACAGGAGCCTGTAATGCGCCGATTGCTGCTATCCAATGACGACGGGGTACACGCCCCGGGGTTGCGTGCCCTGCATGATGCTCTGCTGCCTCATGCGCGGCTGCGAGTCGTTGCGCCGGACCGCGACAAGAGCGGGGCCAGCAACTCCCTCACGCTTACCCGGCCGCTGGCGCTCTCCTCCCTCGACAACGGTTTCTACAGCGTCGATGGCACTCCGGCGGATTGCGTCTACCTAGGGGTCAACGGTGTCTGGGACGAGCGGCCAGATCTGGTGATCTCGGGCATCAACCACGGCGGCAACCTCGGCGACGACGTGCTCTACTCCGGCACGGTGGCCGCTGCCATGGAGGGGCGTAACCTGGGCATGACGGCCATTGCCATGTCCCTGGTGGGCTCGCGCCATTTCGAGACCGCCGGCCGGGTGGCGGCGAGCCTGGTGGGGGCGGCCGACCAGCTCTCGCTGCCGCCGCGCAGCCTGCTCAACGTCAACGTGCCGGACCTGCCATGGAACGAGATCCAGGGCTTTCGGGTTACCCGGATGGGCTATCGCGGCCCGGCGGCCCGTCCTCTGGAGGTGCGGGATCCCCGGGGCCGGCTGCGCTACTGGATTGCCGCCGTGGGCGAGAATGCCGACGACGGGCCGGACACCGATTTCGCCGCCATCGAGGCGGGCCATGTTTCCATCACGCCGCTGCACACCGACCTGACACGGCATGCAGCGCGCGACGACGTGCAGGATTGGCTGGATGCACTCACCTGACCTGCTGCGCGGTGTCGGCATGACCTCGCAGCGAACCCGGGATCGCATGGTGGGCCGCCTGGCCGACCAGGGAATACGCGACCCCCGGGTGCTGGAGGTTATGGCCCGTGAGCCGCGTCATCTCTTTCTCGACGAGGCCCTGGCGCATCGAGCCTACGAGGATACTTCGCTGCCCATCGGCCATGGCCAGACCCTCTCACAGCCCTGGGTGGTCGCCCGGATGACCGAACTGGTGATCCAGGAAGCGCCGTCGCGGGTGCTGGAGGTCGGCACTGGCTCGGGCTACCAGACGCTGGTGCTTTCGCGGCTGGTGAAGGAACTCTGGTCGGTAGAACGGATCAATGCCCTGCATCGACGTGCCGGTGGTCGCCTGCGTCTGCTCGAGGTCCACAATACCCGGCTGCGCCTCGCCGACGGGGGCCATGGCTGGCCGGAAGAGGCCCCCTTCGATGTGATCCTGCTGACGGCCTGTGCCAGCGAGCTGCCTGCGTCGCTGCTCGCCCAGCTCGGAGAAGGGGGAGTGTTGATCACGCCGCTGGCCGAGCCTGATGGTCAACAATGGCTGACCCGTGTGCGCCGCAGCGGTGAGAGCTTCGAGACACAGCGACTGGAGGCGGTGCGGTTCGTGCCGCTGCTGGAAGGCGTCATTCGTTGAAAGGAGTCATACGTTGAAAGGAGTCCGCTGTTGAAGCGTCATCTCGGTATCTTCCTCAGAGGCGCCGGTATGGGGGCCGCCGACGCGGTGCCCGGCGTATCCGGTGGCACGATCGCCTTCGTCACCGGCATCTACGAGGAACTGATTCACAGCATCAAGCAGTTCGGCCCCAGCGCCTTCGTTGCCTGGCGACGCGGCGGTTTGCCGCTGCTGGCGACGCATCTCAACCTCACCTTCGTGCTGCCGCTGCTGGCCGGCATCGCCATCAGCCTGGTCAGCGTTGCCCACATCGTCGTCTGGCTGATGGATAATCTTCCCCAGCTGCTCGACGGCTTCTTCTTTGGCCTGGTAGCGGCCTCGGCCGTGGTCGTCAGCCGCCACCCGGCCGACTGGAAATGGTGGCACCTGGCGCCCCTCGCCGGTGGCCTGCTGCTCGCCCATGGCCTGCCATCGCTGATGCCGCTGGTCACCCAGCTCGGCAGTCCCGACCTGGTGCTGGTGGTAGGCGGGGCCATTGCCATCAGTGCCCTGCTGCTGCCCGGCGTGTCGGGCAGCTTCCTGCTGCTGACCATGGGCCTCTATGGCACGGTGATGCAGGGCATCCGCGGTTTCGATATGGGGCTGATCGGGCTGTTCGGGGCGGGCTGCCTGATCGGCCTGTTCGGTTTCTCGCGGCTGCTCTCCTGGCTGCTGCGTCACCATCACACCGCGACCCTGCAACTGCTGGTCGGCTTCATCATCGGCTCGCTACCGGTACTCTGGCCATGGCGGGAACTGGTACGCTACCAGCTGGGTTCCGAGGGCCAGATGATTCCCCTCGACTATCGTTACTTGACCCCGGGCGACTTCGCCGAGCTGACCGGCGATCCTGCCCGGCTGCCGGCAGTGGTGGCTCTGATGCTGGCCGGTGCGGTTCTGGTGCTGTTGATTGGCCGGGCGAATCGGCCCGCGATACCCGGTAAGCGGCAAGGTGCTGACAAGGAGGAAGGCTCCAATGCGTAAGGTAGTTCTAATATCCGGCCTGGCCATGGTGCTGGCCGGTTGTGCCGCCCAGCAGGACGATCGCGGGCCGGTCCAGGTACGCGACCTGTCGGCCAGCCGGGCGGATGCGACCCCCGCCGAATACACCGTGGAGGCTGGCGATACGCTCTATGGCATCGCCTGGCGCCATGACATGGACTACCGCGATCTGGCACGTCTCAATCGTATCGGCCCCCCGTATCGCATCGAGCCCGGGCAGCGCCTGGTATTGGGCGGCGAGGGAAGCGCCACCTCCGCTCCCGAACAGGGCGGCGAGGACGCGTCCGGTGGCCGCGGGGTCGTGGCTACAGGCCTCGGCGGCGAGTCTTCCGCAAGCGATGAGGAACTCGACTGGCTGATGCCAGACGAGAGTGCCATCGAGCGCAATCGTCGCCTCGCGACCGAGCGCCAGGAGGAAGATGACTCGCCCCAGGGGCCCAGTCAGGCGGCCATGGAGAGCGCCGATGCCGTCTCGGGCGCCGACCAGGGCCCGGGCCCAGTCTACAGCTACGACAGCCCGGGAGCGGACGGCAGCCTCAGTGAGCGCGACCAGGCCGAACGTCGTGAACTGGCGTCCCGTGCGCAAGAAGAGCAGGCCGCTGACGGGGCAGCGGAGAGCGAGACCGATACCCCCGATGCACCTGACGCCCCAGCCGAGGATGAGGCGGCCCAGGTGGCCCAGGCATCATCGGAGACGGGCGATGATGGCACCGATGCCGGAACCTCTGTCGCCGGTGAGCCGGCGTCCGAACAGCGGGCCGGGCGGAGCTACACACCGGTGGACGAGGTGGCCTGGCAGTGGCCGGTCGAGGGTGACGTGATCGGCCAGTTCGGCGAGGGGGGAAGCATCACCGCCGGCATTGATATCGCGGGGCAAAAGGGGCAACCTGTCAAGGCAGCCGGCCCGGGAATCGTGGTCTATGCGGGAAGCGGTGTCAGGGGCTACGGCAAGCTGATTCTGCTCAAGCACAACGATCAGTTCCTGAGTGCCTATGCCCACAACGACACCCTGAACGTCAAGGAGAACGATGTGGTCGAGGCCGGAGAGGTCATCGCCACCATGGGCGACAGCGATGCCGAGGATGTGAGGCTGCACTTCGAGGTACGCAAGGACGGGCAGCCTCAGAATCCCCTCGAGTTTCTGCCGGGCCGCTGATTCCGGCGGTCGTTCAGCCGCTGCTGAAGGAAGTACGGGTTATCACACAATAATAATGTCATGCGTCGACCATCCGGCCACGGATACACGACGCCCGGTCGCAACCATGGGGTAGCTATTCGATGAGCATGCTTGAACGGGACCTTCAGGATGTGAATCTGGCATCTGCCGACGAGGCGGACGAGGAGGCTGTCGAGGTAAGGGAAGAGCGGGAGGACATCGAAGACGAGGACGTGGTGGTCGGCGACGAGGAAGCCTTCGAGAAGGCGCTGAGCCGTGAGGATCGCCATCAACGTCATAGTCTCGATGCCACTCAGATCTATCTCAACGAGATCGGCTTTTCGCCGCTGCTGACGCCGGAGGAAGAGGTTCACTACGGCCGCCTGGCACGCAAGGGGGATCCGCTGGGGCGCTCGCGGATGATCGAGTCGAACTTGCGGCTGGTGGTGAAGATCGCCCGGCGCTACCTCAACCGGGGCCTCACCCTGCTCGACCTGATCGAGGAGGGTAACCTGGGGCTCATCCGGGCGGTGGAGAAGTTCGACCCCGAGCGCGGTTTCCGTTTCTCGACCTACGCCACCTGGTGGATCCGCCAGACCATCGAGCGGGCGCTGATGAACCAGACTCGCACCATTCGACTGCCGATCCATGTGGTCAAGGAACTCAATATCTATCTGCGGGCCGCCCGCGAACTGACCCAGAAACTCGACCACGAGGCCACGGCCGAGGAGATCGCCGACTACCTCGACAAGCCGGTGGAGACCGTCAAGAAGATGATGGGCCTCAACGAGCGCGTCTCCTCCGTGGACTATCCGATGGGCAGCGAGAGCGACAAGCCGCTTATCGAGACGCTGGCCGACGACAGTGACCAGGGCCCCGAGTCCACCCTGGTCGATGGCGACGTCCGCCAGCATGTCGACGAGTGGTTGGCCGAGCTCACCGAGAAACAGATGGAGGTGGTGGTGCGTCGCTTCGGTCTGCGCGGCCACGAGGCCGCGACCCTCGAGCAGGTCGGCGAAGAGATCGGCTTGACGCGCGAACGCGTTCGACAGATCCAGGTAGAAGCCCTCAAGAAGTTGCGCCGAATGCTCGACAAGCAGGGCCTCTCGCTGGATGCCATCTTCGAGTGACGTCATGTGCCGGGGTAGACCTCCGGCACCGGCACGCCACTGCCAATCCCTCCAGGATCCCGATCATGGCCCGGCCGCTGATTGCCGACATCGACCTCGACGCCCTGCGTCACAACTATTGCCTGGCCCGAGACCAGGCCCCCCATAGCCGCGCGGTCGCCGTGATCAAGGCCGATGCCTACGGTCATGGCGCGCTGGCCTGCGCCCGCGCGCTCGAGGGCCTGGCGCCGGCGTTTGCCGTGGCCTGCCTCGAGGAGGCAGAGATCCTTCGCGAGGGGGGCATCACGGCGCCCATCGTGCTGCTCGAGGGCATCTTCGAGGCCGTCGAGCTCGAGAGGGTCGAGGCGTTGGGGCTGTGGATCGCGGTGCACACCGACTGGCAGCTGGAGGCGCTGCTCGCCTATCGGCCCGTGCGACCCATCCCGGTGTGGGTGAAGGTGGACTCGGGGATGCATCGGCTGGGGTTTTCGCCGGAGCAGGCGGACGCCGTCTGGGCACGTCTCGCCGCAGCGCCCGACCGGGCCTGCGACCTGCACCTGATGAGCCATTTCTCCACCGCCGATGCCCTGGACCCCGGCTACTTCCGGCGCCAGCTCGAACTGCTCGACGACCTGGCGCTACGGCTCGAGGCGCCTATCTGCCTCGCCAACTCGCCCGCCACCCTGGCCTGGCCCGAGGCCCACGGCGCCTGGAACCGTCCCGGGGTAATGCTCTACGGCAGCGACCCGCTGGAGGCTTCCAACGAGGTGAGCCGTCGGCTGTCGCCGGTGATGACCTTGCGTTCCGAGATCATCGCCGTGCGTGAGCTCGCCGCCGGTGAGCCGGTGGGCTATGCCGGACGCTGGAGGGCTCCACGCCCCTCGCGGATCGGCGTGGTCGCCTGCGGCTACGGCGATGGCTACGATCGGCATGCCGTCGACGGCACCCCGGTGCTGGTCAACGGACAACGCACGGGCATCGCCGGCAAGGTCTCCATGGACATGTTGACGGTGGACATCACCGAGATTCCCGAGGCGGACATCGGCAGCGAGGTGGTGCTCTGGGGGCGCGCCGCGAACGGCGCGCTGCTGTCGGTGGACGAGGTGGGCCGCCATTGCGACACCATCAGCTACACCCTGCTCAGTGGCGTGCTACCCAGGGTCCCCAGGCGCTATCATGGCCCGGACTGAACGCAGCACCACGGGAACACGCATGTCCAGGGACGACACCCCCCAGACCTCCTTCGCTCATCCGCGTTACTGGCCCACCTGGCTGGGCATCGGCGCCATGCATGTCGTCGCCTGGCTGCCCTGGCGGCTGAAGCTGTGGATCGGCCGGGCGATTGGCCTTGCCGCCTGGCGCTTCGTCAAACGTCGCCGCCATATCACCGAGGCCAATATCCGCCTCTGCTTCCCGGAACTCGATGAGGCGCAGCAGTCGCGGCTGGTGCGCGAGACCTTTGTCGCCAACGGCATCGGCATCGTCGAGACGGCCACCGGCTGGTGCCGCGATCCGGAGCATCTGCGCCATCGTGTCACCTTTCTGGGCCAGGAGCACCGAGCCCGGTTGCAGGCCGAAGGCAGGGGCGTGCTGATCCTCGGGGTGCATTTCTCCACCCTGGATCTGGGGGCCGCCCTGCATGCGCTCTACTTCCGCGCCGACGCAGTGCAGCGCCCCCACGACAACCCGCTCTTCGACCGCTTCATGGGGCGTGCCCGTGCTCCCTACTTCGATATGGTCCTCGACCGTCATGACCTGCGTGGCGTAGTGCGTCGCATCAAGGCGGGACATGCGGTCTGGTACTCCCCGGACCAGGATTTCGGCCGCGATGCCAGCGTCTTTGCTCCCTTCTTTGGTATCCCGGCGGCCACGGTGCGGATGACCTCGCGCATCGCGCGCATGACCGGCGCTCCGGTGATCCCGCTGATCTTCCACCGTAACCCCGATGACCGCACCTATACCCTGGAGTACCTTCCGCCGCTGGAGAACTTCCCCAGCGGCGACGACGTGGCCGATGCCACCCGTATCAACGCGGTGATCGAGGCGGCGATCCGCAAGCACCCTGAGCAGTACCTCTGGCTTCACCGGCGTTTCAAGACCCGCCCGCCGGGCGAGCCGAAGCTCTACTGACGCTGGCTGGCGGTGGTCAGGCATCCTGCCGGCCGGGCAGGGTGGCCGGTAGCGTCAGCCTGTGGATGCCGTCGTCCAGGCGCGCCGAGATGAAGCGCCGGTCCAGCGGGTGGTCCGCCGCGTGGGACAGCGTTTCCACCACCCGGTCGGCATGGGCCTGGAGGGTCTCGAGATCCTTTTTCTCGGCGAACAGCGAAAGGGTTTTCAGGGCCTTGAGCACGCCCAGGCCGATGCTCAGGTCTTCCCTGCCGTATCGCAGGATGGGCTGGAAGAGCCGATAGAGCAGGCTCTCGAAATCCTCTACCTGCCAGGTCACCCGACAGGTTCCGTCCTGGTCGAAGAGCGCATCGCAGGGCCGCCACTCCAGGCGCCGGCACAGCAAGTCAGTCAGGCGATGCAGACAGAGGCGGGCGGTCCCAGGGTCGTTGATGCCCGGCGACAGTGCCTTCAGGGCGACCTCCATCAGCTGGGTCATGCCGAATACGTGGTGTTCAGTGATCGACTCTCCCTCCACGTAGGTCAGGGTCGCTCGGATCTCGTCGCACCAGCTCGCCTCGGGGTCCGCCTCCGCCTCCAGCGAGAGGATCGGCAGCCCCTCCACCACATAGTCCCCGAAGCGGAAGTTCAGGTGCACGGCGCCATCGACCCTGCGCGCCAGGTCGGCCAAAGCGGGGAGGTCGGCATTCTGCAGGTAGCCGGCGCGGCGGGCATGCACGGCATGGTGGCGATGGCCGGATGACGGGTTAACCGCCAGTATCCTCCACTCCTTGCCCTGCTGGCGGGACTGCAGTGTCTGCAGGGAGACTAGCGTCGACTGGTGCAGGTCCGCGGCTACTGCGTCGATCTGGATCGACTGCGAGGCGTTGTGGATGAAGTAGACGAACAGCGCCAGACAGTGGACCGTCATGGCACAGGCTAGGTAGATTGCCAGCGACCGCCAGGTCGCCTGACCCTCGGCGACATTCGGGACCATCAGCAGCATCAGGAGAAAGAGGATGGTCCCCAGGTAGTGGCCCAGCACCCACTGGTGGTGACGCTCCGAGATCAGGCCGAACACCAGCTTGTGGGAGAACTGCCCGCCAGCCTGCGAGAGCACCGACATCACCATGGAGAAGCTGAAGACCATCAGTGAGATCATGCCGCCGAGCAGTGCAGCGAGCAGTGCGCTGGTCTCCTCCGGCGCCTCCAGGCCCAGCATCGTGAGCTGTGTCGGCAGCCGGTCGTCGGAGACCGGCAGCAGCAGGGCCACGAGGCTCAGCAGCGCGTAGGCCAACGCCAGCAAGGAGGGCAGGTAGGCGATGCTCTGCCGGTAAGCCTTGAGCAGGTGAATGGGCCAGGAAAGGAAGACGCTCATGGGTGACTCCTCGCGGCAAGAGTCCCCCTTATGGCGCGTCTTGTCGTTCGGGGCAACCTCCTTCTACCCAGGAGCTGTAAGCGTTAAGCCGTAAGTCATAAGAAAACCCCACATACCCTCGGGTATGTGGGGTTGGCTTTCTGTCATCCAACATTCAGCTAATCAAAAGCTTGCAGCTTGCAGCTTGCAGCTCCGGCAAAGCCGGCCGCCGGTCAGGCGTCGATGCGCTTGTACTTCATGCGGTGCGGCGTGTCGTCGCCGACGCGCTTCTTGTGGTCCGCCTCGTACTCGGTGTAGTTGCCCTCGAAGAACTCCACGTGGGAGTCGCCTTCGAACGCCAGGATGTGAGTGGCGATACGGTCGAGGAACCAGCGGTCGTGGGAGATCACCAGGGCGCAGCCCGGGAAGGCCAGCAGGGCTTCCTCGAGGGCACGCAGGGTCTCGATGTCCAGGTCGTTGGAGGGCTCGTCGAGCAGCAGTACGTTGGCGCCCTGCTTCAAGGTCTGGGCCAGCTGCAGACGGCCGCGTTCGCCGCCGGAGAGCTCGCTCAGGCGCTTCTGCTGGTCGTTGCCCTTGAAGTTGAAACGGCCCACGTAGGCCCGCGAGGAGACCTCGTGGCCGTTGATGTTGAGGACATCCTGGCCATCGGAGACCGCCTCCCACACCGTCTGCTTGTCGTCCAGGGCATCGCGCAGCTGCTCGACATAGGCGATGTCGACGGTCTCGCCGACCACCACCTCGCCGGCATCGGGTTGCTCCTGATTCGTGATCAGCTTGAACAGCGTCGACTTGCCCGCGCCGTTGCCGCCGACGATGCCCACGAGGGCGCCCTTGGGCACGGTGAAGGTCAGGTCCTCGTAGAGCAGTTTGTCGTCGAAGGCCTTGGCGACATCGTGGAACTCGATGACCTTGTCGCCCAGGCGCGGGCCGGGCGGAATGTAGATCTCGTTAGTCTCGTTGCGCTTCTGGAAGTCGCCGGACTGCAGCTCCTCGAAGCGATTGAGGCGAGCCTTGCTCTTGGCCTGACGGCCCTTGGCATTGCTGCGCACCCACTCCAGTTCCTGCTTGATCGCCTTGTTCTTCGAGGCCTCCTGCTTGGCCTCCTTCTCCAGGCGCTTCTCCTTGGCTTCGAGCCACTGGGAGTAGTTGCCTTCGAAGGGAATCCCCTGGCCACGGTCCAGCTCGAGGATCCATCCGGCCACGTTGTCGAGGAAATAGCGGTCGTGGGTGACGGCCACCACGGTGCCGGAATAGTCGTGGAGGAATCGCTCCAGCCAGGCCACCGACTCGGCGTCCAGGTGGTTGGTGGGCTCGTCGAGCAGCAGCATGTCGGGGCTGG
Source organism: Pseudomonadota bacterium (assembly GCA_051751285.1). GTDB lineage: Bacteria > Pseudomonadota > Gammaproteobacteria > Pseudomonadales > Halomonadaceae > Halomonas. Next base: position 21,609 of record JBNJKT010000014.1, read on the forward strand.
AGAGCAGCAGGCGGCACAACGCCACGCGGCGTCGTTCGCCACCGGAAAGGTGGCTGACCCGGGCGTCCCAGGGCGGCAGGCGCAGGGCTTCGGCGGCCACTTCCAGCTTGCGCTCGAGATTGTGGGCGTCGGAAGCCTCGATGATGTTCTCCAGGCGCGCCTGCTCAGTGGCCAGGGCGTCGAAGTCGGCATCCGGCTCGGCATAGGCGGCATACACGCCGTCGAGTTTCTCCTGGGCTTCCTTGATGGCGCCCAGCGCCTCCTCGACGGTGTCGCGGACGTTCTTGTCGTCGTCGAGTTCAGGCTCCTGGGGCAGGTAGCCGATATTCAGTCCCGGCATGGGGCGGGCCTCGCCCTCGATCTCGGTGTCCACCCCGGCCATGATGCGCAGCAGGGTGGACTTGCCTGAGCCGTTGAGGCCCAGTACGCCGATCTTGGCGCCGGGGAAGAAGGACAGGGAGATGTCCTTGAGGATGTGTTGCTTGGGGGGCACGACCTTGCCCACCCGGTTCATGGTGTAGACGTATTGCGCCATGGGAACCCGTTGGTTGGAGGATGTTCAGTGGCCACGATGATAGTGGCCAGGCAGGCCAAAGACCAGCATCTCCGGGTGTCAGGGCAGGTCTATTGCAGATACCTAAAGCGAGGGGCGCCAGGGACAGGTCGAAGGGGAGGTCCTATGCCAGGGATGGCATCGGTAGCGCCCTGGGAAGGGTTTACATCGCCTCCCCGAGGACCTGTCGCTGGAGAAGCCGCGAGCGGTTCTTCCAACTGCAATAGACCAGAAGCTACTCTTCCTCTTCCTCTAGTGCCCAGTCATCCTCGATGGCGCGCCGCAGGCGACGCTCCTCGATGAGGGCCTCCACGCGTCGGCGGGCCTTGAGTGTATCGGCACGACTGCTGGGGCGTACGCGACCGTAGTCATCATTGACCGCCTCCAGGTAGTCCTGATCGTCATCGTCGGAGGTGTCGAGAAGGGGTTCATGGCTCATGCGATGTCCTCCCATGGCCCGGGGCCGAACGCTCTGTCGTTCGGCGGATCATTCGATCGCTTCCCGTCCCGGGTATGGAACCTGAAGCGCCTGAAGGCAACGGCGGTTGCCTGCAGGCTATATACCGACAAGAAAGGTCGAGGACAAGCCCCCGGATGAAATTTTTTCCGCCGTGTTGCGACGCCTCAGCTCAGCCCATGCTCGGCCTTGAGCCTCTCGAGTTCCTGCTGCGCCTCGATGCGTTCGGTGACATCCTTCTGTACCCCGATGTAGTAGGTGAGGTGGTCGTCCTCATCGTACATGGGGGTGATGGAGAGCTCGTTGTAGAACAGGGTGCCGTCCTTGCGATAGTTGCGCAGTACCTCGCGGCAGGGGCGACCCGCCTTCAGGGCCTCGCGGATGGTATCGAGACCTGGCTGGTCACGGTCCTCGTTCTGCAGGAAGCGGCAGTCCTGGTAGAGGATCTCATCGGCGCTGTAGCCCGTGAGGCGTTCGAAGCCCTGGTTGACGTAGATCAGGATGTTCTCGTCGCCCTCCTGCTCGGCGACCACGATGCCATCCTCGGAGGCATCGATGATGCGTTCCAGCAGTTCCGGGCTGATCAGGGGGGATCGTTTCATGCAGGGGGTTCCTGTCGCGATGCCTCTGCCGCATCACATGGCGGCAAGGGGCGGGATATTGCCCTCATCATGGCTAGCCGGCGTCGGGATTTCAACGCGTCGGCATGCCGGCGGGTCACTCCACCTCGGGCAGACGCCAGGCACTGGCGGCTGCGCCGAGGCCCATCAGCGCCAGGAGCGCGAGCAGTCCGGCGCTGCCGAACCACTGGGCGAGCAGGCCGACGATGCCGCCCAGCAGCAGCATCAGCACGCCGGTGAGTGTATTGGAGAGCGCCACATAGAGGGCGCGCTTGTCGGCGCCGGCCATGTCGATGATGTAAGTCTTGCGGCCCAGGCGGACACCGGCATGGACGATCACCAGCAGCGCATAGACCAGCGCATAAGGCCATACGGTCTCGGTCCAGGCGCCGGGCAGCCAGGCGAATCCCGCTCCGAGCAGGCAGCCGGCGGCGGTGCCCAGGCCCCCATCGCGCATCACTCGGCGGCTCGAGGAATCGGCGCGCTTGCCCCAGACAGGGCTCGCCAGCATGCCGGCCAACCCCGAGACGATGATCAGGATGCCCAGCCCGCCGAGTTCGGCACCGCTCTGCTGCTGGCCGAGAAGCGCCACATAGGGCAGGGCCAGGGCGCTGGCCAGCAGCAGAGCGCGGGAAAGGTTGAAGTGCAGGAAATCGCGGTCGTCGCGCAGCAGGCGAAGCCCCAGCTTGACGCTTTCCCAGGCATTCTCCCCGCCCTCCGCGGCGCCGGGGGTCTCGCGGATGCGTGCCGCGCACAGGGCGTTGACGGCCCAGCCCAGCGCCGCCACCCCGAGCAGTACCGCCAGTGCCAGCTCCCCGGGGCGGTCGCCGAACAGCATCAGCACACCGCCGGCGGCCAGTGTCATCCCGCCGGCCACGCTGCCGCTCCAGCCCATCAGGGTACCGCGACGCTGCTTGGCGATGGTCTTGCCCATCACATCCTTGGTGGCAATGGACGACAGTCCCCGCGCCAGCGACAGCGCTACCAGCACCACCAGCACCAGACTACCCCCGAGGCTGCCGCTTCCGATCAACGCCAGCAGGGCCAGCAGGGCGGCTGACGTGGCCTGCAAGGTGCCGCCCAGCACCCATACCCACTTGCGTTCGGGCTTGAGCCGGATGAAGCCGGCCACGAACAGCTGGGGCAGCAGGGCGCCCGACTCGCGGATCGGCACCAGCAGCCCGACCATCCACAGCGGTGCACCGATCACGCCCAGCAGCCAGGGCAGCACCAGGCGGGCACTGGAGAGCTCATCGGCCAGCTTGTTGCCCAGTGCCGCGAGCAGATGCAGGAAGAAGTTGCGCGGCTGCTCGACGCAGGCTTCCTCCGGGATATCCCGGCACATCCGGCTGTCCTCGTCACCGGTGAGCCGCTCGAAGAGGCGGGTCTGACTGATCTCGGGGGCGGCCATCGGCTCTCCCTGGCTGTTATCATCGAGGCTATTATTGTTGCGGCACTCGAGGCTCCATGTCACGTATCCGAATTCACTACTGTACCCAGTGCCAGTGGTTGCTGCGGAGCGCCTGGTACGCCCAGGAGCTGCTCTCCACCTTCGGCGAGGAACTGGAGGAGGTGGCCCTGGTGCCCTCCCATGGCGGCCATTTCGAGATCCTCTATGACGGGGCGTCGCTCTGGGAGCGCAAGCGCGACGGTGGCTTCCCCGACATCAAGGCCCTGAAGCAGGCGGTGCGCGACCGCCTCGACCCCGACCGTGACCTGGGGCACCTAGACCGATGAGCCTGGCGTCCATGACCGGTGATCGCCAGGCGATGCTCTTCGGCCTGGGGGCGGTGGCGCTGTGGTCCACTGTGGCCACCGCCTTCAAGGTAGCGCTGGGCTACATGTCGCCGCTGGCGCTGATGTGGATTGCCTCGCTCGTCTCCTGGGCACTGATGGGCGTACTGGTGGCACGCCAGGGTCTGCTGGGGCAGGCGCTCAGGCACGGCTGGCGAACTGCTGCCTGGGCGGGTCTGATGAATCCAGTGGCCTACTACCTGGTGCTGTTCGGCGCCTACGATCGCCTGCCCGGCCAGGAAGCCATGGCGCTCAACTACACCTGGGCGCTGGCCATGGCCTTCCTGGCGGTGCCGATCCTCGGCCAGCGGTTGACGCGCATCGACGTGCTGGCGGGGCTGATCGCCTATGCCGGCGTCTGGGTCATCGCCACCCGCGGGGCCGTGTTCGACGTGGCCTTCGCCGACCCGCTGGGCGTCGGGCTGGCGCTCGCCTCGACGCTGCTCTGGGCGCTTTACTGGCTGCTCAATGCCCGGGATCATCGCCCGCCGCTGGTGGCCCAGTGGCAGAATTTCAGCGTCGGCGTGCCAGTGCTCACTGTGCTGCTGCTGGCCGGGCCGGGGCTGTCCTGGCACGGCTGGACGGCGCTGGGGGCCGGCATCTATGTGGGGCTGTTCGAGATGGGTATCGCCTTCGTCCTTTGGCAGTTAGCCGTGCACCGGGTCTCGCGCACGGCGAAGGTCTCCAACTTGATCTTCCTCTCGCCGCCGGTGTCGCTCCTGCTGCTCTTCCTGGTGGTCGGCGAGCCGATCCTGCCCTCCACCCTGGTGGGCCTGGTGCTGATCCTCGGCGGGCTCGGCCTCCAGCAGTGGCAGAAGACCCCGGCGACGGTGGCTCAGTAGAGCAGCTGATACTCGAAGAGCAATTGCTTGAAGTCCTGGCGCTGATGCGCGAACAGGTAAACGGAGACCTCCCCCTGCTCAGGCCAGAGACGATAGATGACCCGGTAGCCGTCGATCAGCAACTCGCGGTAATGGCTTATGCCGAGTTCAAGGGCGAGTCTGCAAACCTGATAGGTGTCCGGCCGAGAGGAGAGCCGCTCGATTGTCGTGGTGATGAGATGCAGGGAGATGGCTTCGACCCTGTCCAACGGCATCTCCAATTTGTCGAGCAGGAAGTTTTCACAGCTTTCTAGCGAGGCGTCCGCTGTGGCTTCGATGATGACATCCATCCTAAGGCCTCCTCACATCGACTCACCCCGCCTCGCAGTGTGACGGGCCCTGACTTTCGCCAGGAACTCATCCGGCGACATCGACCGGCCCTCTTCACGGCTCCTTTCACCCAGGCTAAGCAGCTTGAGCAGGGCGATGGCCTGTTCGCGACGCTCATGGGTGGCGTAGGACTCGATCACGTAGGTCGGCTTGCCCTTCTGGGTGATCACTAGCGGCTCATGGACATCCAGGGTCGCGGCATTCTGTTTCAAATAGCTGATGGTTTCGGTACGCATGACAGGTTCCGGAACAAGGCGTGAAGGTTCTGTAGGCTCGATAAGCCGAAGGCGCATCGGGCATGATTCGCCCGGTGCGCTGGCGCTTACCGGGCCTACAGGCCGGGAGACGCGTTTTGGCCCAAGTTTAGTCCACGAATGGTCCGGCTACGAGTCTCCGGCCAGTTCCATGCCGTTTTTTTCCAGCAGCGGGGCGAGTTCCGGCCAGACGTTCTCCAGAATCCGCGGCTGGGCGGCCGCGGTGGGGTGAATGCCGTCGGCCTGCATCAGGCCCTCCTCCAGGGCCACGCCCTCGAGCAGGAAAGGCACCAGCGAGAGATCGTAGTCGTCGGCCAGCCGCGTGTAGACCCCGGTGAAGGCGTCGCGGTAGGCGCGGCCGTAGTTGGGCGGGATGTCGATGCCCAGCAGCAGCACCTCGGCACCCGAGGCCTGGCTCGCCTCGATCATGTCGGCCATGTGGGTCTCGAACTGGCGCGGTGGCAGGCCGCGCAGGCCATCGTTGCCGCCCAACTCCAGCACAACGATATCGGGTTCGTGCTGTCCGAGAAGGTCGGGCAGGCGGGCGGCTGCGCCGCTGGAGGTCTCGCCGCTGATGCTGGCGTTGACCACGCGCGCCTTCCCGTCGAGGCGCGCCTGCAGCAGACTGACCCAGCCGGTTCCCTGCTCGATGCCGTAGGCGGCGCTCAGGCTGTCGCCCATCACCAGCAGCACCGGTCTCTCCGCCGCCTGTGCCACGCCGCCCGCCAGCAGCAATGTCAGGCAGAGCGCCGTGAACCAGCGCCCAGCGAGCCAGCGTGGCGCATGCCGGCCCAACGCACCTACAGGGAAGCCCTTCGCCATGTCCATCTCCTCTCGAACGGATGCCTCGCCGATTCTACACGCTGACCGCCTCGCCAAGGAGGTAGAGAGCGGCGAGCGGCGGCTGCGTATTTTGAGTGACCTGTCGCTGTCGGTGTTCCCCGGGGAGAGCGTGGCGATTCTTGGCCAGAGCGGCGCCGGCAAGTCGACCCTGCTGGGTCTGCTGGCGGGCCTGGATTCGCCCAGCGGCGGTGAGCTGTCGCTGTTCGGCCAGTCGTTGCGGGCGCTCGACGAGGACGGCCGGGCCTCCCTGCGGGCAGGGCGCATCGGTTTCGTGTTCCAGAATTTCCAGCTACTGCCCACCCTGACGGCCCTGGAGAACGTGCTGTTGCCACTGGAGCTGTCGCCAAGCCCCGGGGCCGAGGCGCAGGCACGCGACTGGCTGACCCGCGTCGGCCTCGGTGAGCGCCTGAACCACCTGCCCAAGCAGCTCTCCGGTGGCGAGCAGCAGCGCGTGGCCCTGGCCCGCGCCTTCGTCACCGGGGCCGAGCTGGTGTTCGCCGATGAGCCCACCGGTAACCTGGACCCGGTCACCGGCGAGCGCATCATCGAGGCGCTGTTCTCGCTCAACCGTGAGGCCGGCACCACCCTGGTACTGGTGACCCACGACCATGCCCTGGCGCGGCGCTGCGATCGTTGCCTGCGCCTGGAGGATGGCCGGCTGGTCGAGATGGCCCGCGACGAGGTGATGGCATGAGCCGAACCCACTGGCCGGCCCTGCTGCGCCTTTCCGGCCGAAGCCTGATCCGTGATCTGCGCTCCGCCGACGTGCGCGCCCTGGCCTTGGCGCTGGCGCTGGCGGTGGCCGCCTCCACCATGATTGGCTTCTTCCTCGACCGTCTCGATCGGGGGCTGACCCGCCAGGCCGGCCAGCTCTCGGGCGGCGATGTGGTGCTGGAGCAGGGCCGGCCCTTTGACGCGGAGGTCCGCGAGGCCCTGGAGGACGCCGGCCTGACGCTCTCCGACCAGGTCGACATGGTCTCCATGATCAGCCGCGGAGACCGCTTCCAGCCGGCCAGCCTCAAGGTGGTCGACGACGTCTATCCCCACTACGGCACGGCCCGCGTGGACCGCGGCGATGGCGTCGAGTCCCTGGCGCACGGCCCGCCACCGGGCGAGGCCTGGGTGGCGCCGCGTCTCGCCCTGCTGATGGAGCTCGAGGTGGGAGACCGGATAAGCCTGGGCGAGACCGAGCTGGAGGTCGGCGGCGTGATCGAGCGCGAGCCCGACCAGTCGGCCGGCTTTGGCAATTTCAATCCGCGGCTGATGATGCACCACGACGACCTGGACGCCACCGGCCTCGTCCAGGAGGGCTCGCGGGTGGAGTTCGAGCTGCTGGCCGCCGGCAGCGCCGAGGCGGTGGCCCGCGTCGAACCGTTGCTGGAACGGCTGCGTCGCGAGGGGGTGGAAGTGCGCGACGTGCGCAGCGATCGCCCCCAGCTGGGCAATGCCCTGGAGCGAGCGGAGAAATATCTGGGCCTGGCGGGGCTTGCCGCCGTGCTGCTGGCCGGCGTGGCCGTGGCCATGTCCACCCGGCGCTACGTCGACCGCCACCTGGATACCGCGGCGCTGTTGCGCTGCTTCGGTGCCACCCAGCGTGAGCTGCTGCGCCTTTTCGTACTGCAACTGTTGTGGCTGGCACTGGCGGCCTCGGCGCTGGGGGCCCTGCTGGGCCTGGCCGGGCAGGCGCTGCTGGTACAGCTGCTGTCGGCCTTCCTGCCGTTCAGTCTGCCGGCACCCGGCCTGTTGCCGCTGTGGCTCGGGGTATTCACCGCCCTGGCGGTACTGGCCGGCTTCGCCGGGCCGACCCTGCTGCGTCTCAAGCGGGTCAGCGCTCTCAAGGTGCTGCGCCGCGAGCTGGACCCGCTGCCGCCCTCGGCCTGGCTGGTGGTGGGTATGGCGTCGCTGGTCTTTGGCGGGCTGCTGTGGCTCTACTCCGGCGATCCATGGCTCGCCGCCGGGCTGCTGCTGGGGGGGCTGGTGATGCTGGTCGTGCTCTGGGGACTCGGCGGGGCGCTGCTGGGCCTGGTGCTGCGGGCCACCTCGCGGCTGCCGCGAGGTGGCCCGCGGGATGGCATGGCCACCGCCGTCCGGCTGGGCGGACAGCAGCTGGCAAGGCGTCGCCATGCCAGCCTCGGTCAGCTGCTGGCCTTCTCGGTGACCTTCTTCGCCGTGGCCATGATCGCCCTGGTGCGCGGCGATCTGCTCACTACCTGGCAGGCCCAACTGCCTGAGGACACCCCCAACCACTTCGCCATCAATATCCAGCCCCAGGAGCGGGATGCCTTCGCTTCGGCCTTGTCCGATGCCACGGATGCCCGCAGCGCCCTCTATCCCATGGTGCGCGGGCGTCTTACCGCCATCAACGATCAGCCCCCGCGCGATGTCGTCCCTGCGGAATCGCGGGGCGACAACGCCCTGCGTCGTGAACTCAACCTGACCTGGCGCGAGACCCTGCCCGAGGGCAACCGAGTAGTGGCGGGGGAGTGGTTCGCCGAGGACCCGTCCGCTTCTGCGCAGGGCTGGCTGGACGAGGTGGACGCCGAGCCGAGTTCCGCTCCCGGCGACGCGGCGGTGCCCATCTCCGTGGAGGATGGCCTGGCCGACCGGCTCGGCCTAGCCCTGGGGGATCGCTTGACCTTCACCATCGGCAGCGACGAGGTCACCGGCGAGGTGACCAGCCTGCGCAGCCTCGACTGGGAGAGCTTCCGGCCCAACTTCTTCGTGATCTTTCCCCCCGAGACCCTGGAGCGTTTCGGCCACAGCTACATCACCGCCTTCCATCTCGGCGATGACGACCGCGACCTGCTGCGCCAGCTGGTGCAGGAATTCCCGGGCGTCACCCTGCTTGATGTGGAGGCCATCCTCGCCCAGGTACGCGAGGTGCTGACCCAGGTCACCCGGGCGGTGGAACTGGTGCTGGGCTTCGTGCTGCTGGCCGGGATCAGCGTGCTCTATGCGGCGCTGACCGCCAGCCTCCCGGTGCGGGCCCACGAGAGCGGCCTGCTGCGGGTGTTCGGGGCCGGCAACCGGTTGCTGTCGCGGATGCAGGCGGCGGAGTTCGCCGTGCTGGGGCTGGCCAGCGGACTGATGGGCGCCCTGCTGGCGGAGCTGGCCACTGCCGGGATCTACCTGGCCTGGTTCGACCTGGCGCCCAGGATCCACTGGCTGCTGTGGCTGACGCTGCCGCTGGCCGGCGCGCTGCTCATCGGTCTCATCGGCCACTTGCTGTCGCGGGGCCTGCGCCGCCAGGCGCCTGCCGCCAGCCTCGGCCTGCTGGGCGAAACGTGAGGCGCGACCATGAAGACCGATATCTTGCGTGCCCGCCTGCTGGAAGCTCAGCTCGACCTCGCCCATCGTCGCGAGCAGTCGGTGATCCTGCTGTTGACCGGTCACGCCGTCACCCATAAGGGACGACTGGTCAATGAGCTCAATCACTGGCTGGAGAACCGCCACACCGAGGTCCATGCCCTGGGCCCCAGTAGCGAGGAGCGCGAGCGACCCTACTGGTGGCGCTTCTGGCGACGGATTCCCGATCGCGGCCGTATCGGCATCTTCATTCACGGCTGGTATGGCGATGCCCTCTTTGCCCGGGCCGAGCGGCGCCTTTCGCCGGGTGCCTTTCGGGACAGGCTGGCGGAGATTCGCGCCTTCGAGGCCGAGCTGGCCGCGGAGGGTGTTGTACTGCTGAAGCTATGGATGGACATCGATCGTTCCACACAACGCCGTCAGCTGCAGGCGCTGCAGAATGACCCGGTGAGGGGCTGGCAGCTGAACGATACCGATTGGCAGCGCCATCTCCAGCATGCCGCCATCGGGGCTCTGGGACGCGAGATGCGCGAGGCCACGGCGGCCGACCATGCGCCCTGGCGCCGGCTCGACTTTCGCGATCCGGCTGACCAGCTGCAGCGGGTAGGAGCGCTGCTGCGCGAGACGCTGGTTGCGCCACCGGATGCGCCTTCCGTCGTGCCTGGCGTGGTGCCCGATGTGGCGCCGTCCGCCCCCTCGATACGCCTTGCCGACCCCCGGTCCAAGGCCGCTCTGGAGAAGGAGCCCTACGCCGAGCAGCTCGCCGAGGCGCAGGGACGCCTGGCCATCAACGCCCGGGAAGCGGCTCGTCGGCGAATTCCGGTGGTGCTGGCCTTCGAGGGAATCGATGCGGCGGGCAAGGGGGGCAGCATCCACCGGATAACGGCGGCACTGGATGCCCGTCAGTACCGGGTCCACCGCATCGCGGCCCCCAGCGACGAGGAACTGGCGTTGCCCTGGGCCTGGCGTTTCTGGCGCCGCCTGCCGGCCGACGGACGCATCGCCATCTTCGATCGCAGCTGGTATGGCAGAGTGCTGGTGGAACGCGTCGAGGGATTGGCCCCCGAGGCGGCCTGGCGACGTGCCTACGGCGAGATCCGCGAGTTCGAGCGTCAGCTGCTGGTCCACGGCACCGTGCTGTGCAAGCTGTTCCTGTCCATCAGTCACGAAGAGCAGCTGCGCCGCTTCAAGGCCCGGGCGGCCAAGCCCCACAAGCGCCACAAGCTCACCGAGGAGGACTGGCGGAACCGCGAGCGCTGGGACGACTATCGCGAGGCCATCGACGAGATGTTTGCCCGCACCGAGACGCCGGGCGCCGAGTGGGCCTTGATCGCCTGCGACGACAAGCGCCAGGCCCGGCTCAGGGTGCTGGAGAGCGTCAATCAACGGCTCGAGGCACGCCTCGCCACGTCCATTTGAGCTACGCTATCTGGGCGTTTTCCACCATTGATTGCACAGGAGTTGATTCCATGTCGCATCTTTCCCTCAGCGTCTCCTCCCGCCGTGTCGCCTTCCTGGCGCTGGTGACGTTACTGCCTGCTGTTTCCGCCCAGGGCTCGACCGAGCGCCTCGAGGCCGATCTGCGAGGCGTGTTTGGCGAACACGGTGAGATCACCATCGGCGAGGTGTCGAGTGGCGTGCTGCGCTCCCAAGTCACCGCCGAAGAGGTGCTGTTCCGCGGCGAAGAGGGCGAGCGTTTGCTCATCGACCGTTACGTGGTCAGCGGCGACTACGACAGCCCCGACGAGGTGACCCTGGAAGGGGTGCGTCTCGAGGATGAACTATCCGAAATGGCCCTGGTGGAGATCGAGCGCATTGTCCTGGGCGAGCCATCGCGGGCCGTCTTTCCGCTCGACGACAGCCTGGCCCCGCAGGACGTTCGCATCGCTACCCTGGCGATCGACGATATCATCCTTGATCTCTCTTCGGAGCTGGCCCGGGACATGTTTGACGATGCCGAGCTGGACGATGCCCAGGGGCGCATGACGATCGCCCGGGTGCGGGGCGAAGGGCTCAGCCACACGGCCATCGAGCGCTTCGAGATCGCCGATGTGTCGGGCATGGGCGAGAACCTGGGCGAGTTTGGCGCCGGTTCCTTTACCCTCGCTTCGCTGGTGTTCGAAGGGCTGCAGGGCCTCGATAATGAAGATGAGCAAAGCCTGGATGCGCTGCTGCTGAGCGACCTTGTCGTCGACTCTGAGCGACTCGTGGGCAGCCTGGCGCGCTTGAGTGTCGATGGCGACTTCAGCGACGGTCAGGGCGGGTTGGAGATCGATGACTTTCAGGCCGACCTGGCGCGCATGATCGAACTGGCACCCGAGGAAGAGCGGGCCCAGATGCGCATGGCCAGCAACGTGCTGACCGATGGTAGCGGCGACTTGCGTGTCGATGTCGCCCTGCTGGGTAACTGGGAAGAGGGCGAGTCGCAAAGTCTTATCACCAGCGACAGTCATGTGACGGTCCACGATGCCATCAGGCTGCTGGTCGATGTCGAACTGCCGGTAGTGCTGCCCGAGGGTGTTACCCCTGCGGCCGTGTTCGCCGAAGATGGGGTGCTGGAGTCGGCAACGCTGCTGGGAGGCAGCCTGCGCCTGATCCTCGCCGAGCAGGGGCTGTTTGGCCGCATGGCGACCCTGGGAGCGGCCATGGAGGGTATAACCGAAAGCCAATATCTCGAACAGGCCCGCACCCAGGCCGAAGGCTTCGGCATGATGTTCGGTCCCGAAGTGCAGCAGTTCCTGTTGGGCCTGGTGTCGCTGGCCGAAGGGGCCGCCGATGAGCTCGAGGTTGCCTTGACGCTGCCGGCGGAGAGTAACCTGGAAACCTACACCGGCGATCCCATGGCGTTGCCCGAGCGTCTCGAGATGCGCGTAGACACGCGCTGAACGCAGGGTCCAGGAAAATGGGCGGGGGAAGATGAAAGGCTCGCGCCCTCGGGATGATTGCCTTTCATGTGAAAGCCTCGGGGGGCTGGGGTATCATGCTGGCCTCAGATTATTCCCTGATGCGAGGTCCCCCGCCGATGTTCAGCCGTGACATGACGATTGCCGGTTTCGATGATGCCCTGTTCGATGCGATGCAGAAGGAAGTCGCGCGCCAGGAAGCGCACATCGAGCTGATCGCCTCCGAGAACTACGCCAGCCCGCGGGTGCTGGAGGCCCAGGGTAGCCAGCTGACCAACAAGTACGCGGAAGGCTACCCCGGCAAGCGTTACTACGGCGGCTGCGAGTACGTGGACATCGTCGAGCAGCTCGCCATCGATTACGCCAAGGAGCTGTTTGGCGCGACTTACGCCAACGTCCAGCCCCACTCCGGCTCCCAGGCCAACGCGGCGGTGTTTCAGGCGCTGGTCAAGCCGGGAGATACCATCCTGGGCATGAGTCTCGACGCCGGCGGCCACCTGACCCACGGCGCCAAGCCCAACTTCTCCGGCAAGCACTACCATGCCGTGCAATACGGCATCGACGAGGCCGGCCGCATCGATTACGCGGAAGTGGCGAGCCTCGCCCGCGAGCACAAGCCAAAGATGATCATCGCCGGCTTCTCCGCCTACTCCCAGATCATCGACTGGGCGAAGTTCCGCGAGATCGCCGACGAGGTGGGCGCCTACCTGCTGGTCGATATGGCGCATGTCGCCGGGCTGGTGGCCGCCGGCGTCTACCCGACACCGCTGCCCCACGCCCATGCGGTGACCACCACCACCCACAAGACCCTGCGCGGCCCGCGTGGCGGGCTGATCCTCTCCGCCGAGAACGACGAGGCCATCGAGAAGAAGTTGCAGTCCGCGGTCTTCCCGGGCGGGCAGGGCGGCCCGCTGGAGCACGTCATCGCCGCCAAGGCGATCTGCTTCAAGGAGGCCATGGAACCCGGCTTCAAGACCTACCAGCAGCAGGTGGTCAAGAACGCCCAGGCCATGGCCGGGGTGTTCATCGAGCGTGGCTTCGAGGTCGTCTCCGGCGGCACCGAGGACCACCTCTTCCTGCTCTCGCTGATCAAGCAGGGCCTCACGGGCAAGGACGCCGATGCCGCCCTGGGGCGCTCCCATATCACCGTCAACAAGAACGCCGTGCCCAACGACCCGCAGAGCCCCTTCGTTACTTCGGGCCTGCGCATCGGCACCCCGGCGGTGACCACTCGCGGCTTCGGCGAGGCGGAGTGCCGGGAGTTGGCCGGCTGGATCTGCGACATCCTCGATGTCATGGCGGCTGGTGACGACACTGCCGCCATAGAAGAGGACGTCAAGGCAAAGGTCGAGGCGGTCTGTGAGCGCCTGCCGGTCTATCGCTGAGGTCCACCTCGTTGCCTGACCCCATGGCCTAGGCCAAGGGGCATCGAACGCCCCGCCACAATGCACCATGGCGGGGCGTTTTGGAGTTTGAAATGGGTGCAGTCGCGCCTGGCTTACGGAAAAGCATGCCTTGCTCGCTGTCGAGTCGGGCTTGTGGCGGATCCTGGCGCGGATTCTGCAAGGTAAATGGTGAGCCCACCACCCGGAGCCGGAAACGCCATGCTCTCGACATCAGTCTCGCCCCCTGATTCCGCCTGGCGTTCGCGCCTGCTCTTCACCGACCTGGATGGCTCGCTGCTCGATCACCACCGCTATGATTGGGCCCCGGCCCGCCAGTGGCTCGTCCAATTGAAGGAGCTCGGGGTGCCAGTGATTCCGGTGTCTTGCAAGACGCGCAGCGAGATCCTGCCACTGCGTCGTGAGCTGGGTCTCGACGAGGCACCCTTCATCGCCGAGAACGGCGCTGTGGTTGGGCTGCCATCGGCCTGGTGCCATGCGCGCCTGGACCGCGGCGTCGGCGCCGATGGCATGGCGGTCCGGTCGCTCGGGGTCGACATTGGCCTCATCCGCCAACGGCTCGCGGTGTGGCGAGCGCGACTCGATGCAGGCTTCACCACCATGAGCGAGATGCCCCTTGATGATCTGATGGCCTTGACCGGTATGTCGGCGCCCCAGGCGAGGCTGGCGCAGATGCGCGAGGGGAGTGAGCCGCTGATCTGGCATGGTGACGAGGCCGGACTCGAGGCGTTCCGTGCTGGGCTGGCGGGCGACGGTCTGCGTCTGGTGCGCGGCGGGCGCTTCTGGCATGTCACCGGGGATTGCCACAAGGGCAGCGCTGTGAACTGGCTGATCGAGCGGTTTGAGGCGCTGCGTGGTCAGCGGCCGCTGACACTGGCGCTGGGCGATGGGCCCAACGACATCGCCATGCTCGAGGCAGTGGACCAGGCGGTTGTGATCCGCGGCTGTCACGGTTTGGCCGTTTCGCCCCGCCAGCCGGCGCTTTACCGCAGCGAGGCCAGCGGGCCTGCAGGCTGGGCGGAGGGGGTGGGCCACTGGTGGGCTCAACCGCAGAGTCTGGACAACCCCGCCGCGATCTAGCAGCCTTCCGGCGTTGACCGATCCGCGGGAGAGTCGGATTTCAAGACGTGTATAGCGATCCTCTGAGGCGAGCAGACCGCCATTAAGCTAGACACTTCAGACTTGGTCCTTTGCGGAGGTTTAACCCGCCGGCCATCACCAAAGCACCTCTATACCCCGTAGGGGCGTTTCTGTTATTCTGCCACGTCTGATTTCCCCGGTCATGTTACCTCCCTTTCAACGGTGAACCGCTCCATGGCAAAGCAACAGGATGCCACCGATCTGCAGCGTGCCCTCAAGGCGTGCCGCAGTTCTTTCGTTTCGGTGGGCTTCTTCAGCATGTTCGTCAACCTGCTGATGCTCGTTCCTCCCATGTACATGCTACAGGTCTACGACCGCGTGCTATCCACCCAGAGTGTCGAGACGCTGGTAATGCTCACTCTGGTGGTGGTGTTCCTGTTCATGGTCATGGGCGGGCTTGAGCTCGTGCGTTCCCGCATGCTGGTGCGGGTCGGCAATCGCCTCGATACCAATATCAACGCGCGGCTCTACAGCGCCATGTTTCGGCGCAGCGTGTCCGCGCAGGGTCAGCAGAGTGCCCAGCCGCTCAACGACCTGACCAGCCTCAGGCAGTTTCTTACCGGCAACGGCCTCTTCGCCTTCTTCGATGCCCCCTGGGTGCCGGTCTATCTGGGTGTGCTGTTCCTGTTCCACCCCTGGTTGGGGATCTTCGCTACCTTTGCCGGCATCGTGCTGCTGATCCTGGCCATCGCCAACGAAAAGGCCACCAAGACCCTGCTCGCCGAGGCCAACAGTGATCATATCAAGGCTCAGGATCTCGCCAACTCCAATCTGCGCAATGCCGAGGTGCTGCATGCCATGGGCATGCTGCCCGGCATCATGGGCCGTTGGTCCGAGAAGCACCATAAGTTCCTGGCCAAGCAGTCACGGGCCAGCGACCGCGCCGGTGCATTGACCAACGCCTCCAAGGTACTGCGTCTGCTGTTCCAGTCGATGATCCTCGGGCTGGGCGCCTATCTGGTGCTGCAGGCCGAGATGACGGCCGGCATGATGATCGCCGGCTCGATTATCATGGGCCGCGCTCTGGCGCCCATCGACCAGATGATCGGTAGCTGGAAGGGCTTCGTGAACGCCCGTGGCGCCTATGGCCGCCTCAATGAACTGCTGGAGCAGATTCCCGAGGACAACCGTCGCATGTCGTTGCCGGCACCACGCGGCGATGTCGCTATCGAGACGGTGGCGGCGGCTCCCCCGGGAGTGCGCATGGCCACTATCCGCGGCATCAACTTTGCGGTATCGGCAGGCGAGCACGTCGGCATCATCGGGCCGAGTGCCGCCGGCAAGTCGACCCTGGCTCGAGTGCTGCTGGGCATCTGGCCGGCCCAGGTGGGTAGTGTGCGCCTGGATGGTGCCGAGGTGACCCATTACAATCGTGACGAACTCGGTCCGCATATCGGCTATCTGCCCCAGGACATCGAACTCTTCGACGGCACCATCAGCGAGAACATTGCCCGCTTCGGCGAGGTCGACCCCGAAAAGGTGGTCAAGGCCGCCAGGAAGGCCGGCGTGCACGAGATGATTCTCGAGCTGCCCAACGGCTACGACACCTATATTTCCTCAGGCAGCGGTGCGCTTTCGGGAGGCCAGCGCCAGCGCGTGGGGCTGGCCCGGGCCCTCTACGGCGACCCTGTGCTGGTGGTTCTCGACGAGCCCAACTCCAATCTCGACGATGCCGGGGAGCGTCATCTCAGCCACGCCATCCAGCAGCTCAAGGCGGAAGGCGTGACGCTGTTCGTGATCAGTCACCGCACCAATGTACTCAAGAACATGGACAAGCTGCTGGTGCTCAAGGAAGGGCAGGTCAGCATGTTCGGTCCCCGCGACGAGGTGCTGGCCCAGTTTGCCAAGAAGGGGCAGTCGCGCCAGCAGGTTGGCCAGGCAACCAATACCCGCCTGGCCGCCATTCGCGGCGGCCGACCGGATACCGGTGGAACGAAACCCGAGGAGCAGAGCTGATGGCAGGCACCTCCGACAAGCGTGATGTCCAGAAGCGCGATGAAATCGATGTGACGCCAGGCCCCGCTACCCTGGAAGGCGAGTATTCCGAAAAGCTGCCTACCAGCGACAAGGGCTACAAGCGGCTAGGTCTGATCATTTTGCTGGTCGCCTTCGGCGGTTTCGGCACCTGGGCGCTTACTGCCTCCCTTGCCGTGGCCGTGGTTGCGCCTGGCAGTGTCTCCATGGAGTCCTTCAAGCGCACCGTGCAGCACCTCGAAGGCGGGATCGTGGAAGAGATTCTCGTCGAGGATGGCGACAAGGTGCAGGCCGGCGACACCCTGGTGGTCCTCAGCGATACCCAGGCCCGCTCCCAGCTGGATATTGCCAAGTCACAGTATCTGATCAACCGTGCCATGGAGGTGCGGCTGCTCGCTGAGCAGGAGGGAGCCGAAATGCTCGACTTCCCCGAGGACTTGTTGGAAAGTGATCGCCCTCGCGTGCAGCAGGTCCTGGCCGTTCAGCAGAGCCTGTTTGTTGCCCGTCGCGAATCCATGCAGGGTGCACTGGAGTCGCTGGACGAGCAGGTCAACCAGATGCGCGAGCAGATCGACGGTCTCGAGTCCCAGATTGGTATCAATCAGCGCCGCGTCAGTTCCCTGCGCGCCGAGGCCGAGGATTACCGTTCACTGTTTCGTGAAGGTCTGGGCGACAATCAGCGTTTGCGTGAACTCGAGCGCCAGGTACTGGAGTATGAGGGGCGTATTGCCGACTACCGCTCACAGATCGCCAGCCTCAAGTCGCAGATCAGCGAGAATCAGCTGCAGAAAGAAGTGCGGCGCCAGGAGTTTCAGTCCGAGGTGGGCGAACAGCTGCGTAACGCCCAGTCGCAGATCGCCGAGGCGGAAGAGCGCATCACCTCGCTGTCCGACCAGGTCAAGCGTACCAGCATCGTGGCGCCCGTCTCCGGCACTGTAGTGGGACGTCAGATACACTCCAAGGGGGCCGTGATACGCAGTGGCGATCCGATCCTTGATATCGTGCCCTCAGGGGATGGCTTCGTGGTCGAGGCGCGGGTTCCCAACCGCGACATTGACAATATCTATATCGGCCAGCATGCCGATATCCGCTTCTCGGCCTTCAACCAGCGCCTGACCAACGAGATCGCCGGCGAGGTGATTCACGTCAGCGCCGACAGCTTCGAGGACGAAGCCACCGGCCAGATGTACTACAAGGCCCGCGTTCGCGTGACCGAGGAGGGCGAAAAGGACATGAACGAGCGCATGGAGCTCCTCTCCGGCATGCCCGCCGAGGTGCTGATCAAGACCGGCGAGCGGACCTTTGCCAGCTATATTGCCAAACCGATCACCGACATGCTGGCGCGTGCCATAAGGGAGGAATGATGCAGGAGAGGCTACCGGGGTATCGCCATCCAATCCGCCGGGCGATGTCGTGTCCGGTAAACCTGACGCTCCTGCTGATGTTGGCCAGTGCGCCCGCGCTGGGGCAGTCCACGCAGGACGATGTACCGGCCGACGATTCGGCGATCGAGGCCCTGGCCGAGCTCGAGGCCCAGGAAGAGAGCGACGCTGCTAGCCGTGTCGAGTTGCCCTCCCTGCCGGGGCTGTTCGCCCGGGCGCTGGAGAACGACGCCGACCTGGCCCGCCAGCGGCTCGAGCTGGAGGCCATCGAACAGGAAGAGCCGCTGGCGCGCTCCCAGCTCCTGCCGCAGGTGACGGCCAGCGGCGGTTATCTCTGGCAGGATTCCACGAATATCCAGACCGAACCCGACGATTTCGGGCTCGATCAGGAGGCCACACGACCGGGTGAAATCGAAGAGCAGTACTGGCAGGTGCAGCTGCAGCAGCCACTGTTCAGCCTGGAGCGCTGGCGTGGAATGGGACGCGCCGACGCCCAGGTGAGTGCCGCCGAGCTCGACCTGGCCGTGGTCGAACGAGACCTCGCCCTGCAAATCAGCGAAGCCTACGTCAATGCCTACCTGGCCTCGCGCACTCTGGGCCTGCTCGAGGCCCAGCAGGAGTCGCTTGAGCTCCAGTCACGTCAGGCCAAACGCGCCTATGAGCTAGGCGTGGGCGATCGCATCAATCTGCTCGAGGCGCAGTCGCGCCTCGACCAGAGCATCGCCGATACCGTCGAAGCCGAGAATGAGCTCGACGATGCCCTCAGTGAGTTGGAGCGTCTCACCGGCACGCGCCCCGCCTTCGAGGGGCATCGGCTCGGTAATCTCAACGCGGTAGACATCGAAGGGGACCTGGGCAACCGTCAGGATTGGCTCGACCGCATCGCCCAGAATCTCGATGTCCAGCGCGCCGTCGCCGAGCGCAAGATCAACGAGAGCGATACCAGCGTACGGCGCAGCGGCTATTTCCCGGAGGTCAATCTCAACCTCTCCTACAGTGATCGCATGAGCGACGATGAGCTTCGGGAAAGCGAAGACTATCGCGCCAACGTCGAGGTCAGCATGCCGCTCTTTCGCGGTGGACGTACGGTGGCCAGCGTGCGCCAGGGCGAGCTGCGCACCGCCTCCAGCCAGAAGGCGCTGGACAACCAGCGCAACCTGGCCGCCCAGGAGGTACGCCAACGCCTGAGATCCCTGGACGGCAATGCGCGGCGCCTCGAGGCCTTGGGCCAAGCCATCGAGTCCAGCGAGCTCTTCCTGGAAGCCGCCGAGCGCGGCGAGCAGCTGGGCCTGCGCGACCTGGTGGACGTCCTCGATGCCCGCGCCAGCCTATACGACCAGCGCATCCAGTTCGTCAACACCCTGGGCAACTTCGTGCTGGACCGGCTGGCCCTGGAGTCCGCCGTGGGCGACCTGGGCCGTGATGACCTGGAGCGCAGCATGGACCTGCTGACACGAATTACGGTGGCGGGGGGCGGCAACGCCGAGCGCTGATCATGGCAGCAAGCACCAGTGACTGGCAGCGTCGACTCATGCGCTGTTTCGATGCTGCCATCGCGCTGCTGCTTCCGTCCCTGCTATTAGCCTTTCTGCCCAACATCGATCGTGCCAGTGGTGTCGAATACCCCCTGCTGATCCTGGCCGGTGGCTTGCTGCTGCCGGCTTGCGGGGAACTGTCGGGGCTCTACCAGCCCTGGCGCGGCCGCAGCCTCTTCACCATGCTGGGGGTCTACGCCCTCGGGTGGCTGCTCACTATTACCCTGCTCAGCCTCTTTCTGGTCGCGACACAGAGCGCGAACATCTACTCACGTGCCTGGATGCTGCTGGCCTCGCTCGGTGTGCTGGCCGCCGGAATGTTACTGCGAACCCTGCTCTATCTTCACCTCAGACGCATCCGCTCGCGGGGCCGCAATATCAAGAAGGTGCTGTTGATCGGTGCTCCCGCCAACATGGCGCGCATTCAACAGCGGCTGGAGAGCATGCCCTATCTGGGCTATCAGGTTGCGATGACACTGCCTGATGAGCCCACAGCCAGTGATGACCTGGTGGTAGAGGTAGAGGCGTTGGCGAGACGCAGCGTCTTCCATCGGGACTTTGACGAGGTCTGGCTGACCTATCCCCTGGCCAGTGGAGACCGGGTCAAGCGCCTGGCGCGGGCCTTGATGGTGGTGCCGGTGGATATTCGCTACTTTCCCGACCTTACCGATGTGCGCCTGCTGAACCACCGGGTGACCCAGGTCGCTGACATGTTTTCCCTCGATCTCAATCGCTCGCCGCTGGATGGCGCCATGCGGCTGGTCAAGGCCCTTGAGGACCGATTGCTGGGGCTGGTGCTCTTCGTGGTCTTTCTGCCGTTGATGCTGGGGATCGCTATGGCACTGGGCTGGCAGATGGGACGACCCGTGCTGTTCAAGCAGTATCGTCACGGGCTCGACGGCAAGCGGTTTCGAATCTACAAGTTCCGCACCATGACCCTGCATGATGCTCCCGGCACACCCCAGGCACAGCGCGATGATCCCCGTGTGACCCCTCTCGGCGCTTTCCTGCGTCGCACTAGCCTGGATGAGCTGCCGCAGCTCTATAACGTGCTGCAAGGCCGCATGTCACTGGTGGGCCCGAGACCCCACGCCATGGACCACAACGAATATTACAAGGACGAGATCGAGACCTACATGCAGCGTCACCGGGTCAAGCCCGGCATGACCGGTTGGGCTCAGGTCAACGGGTTGCGTGGTATAACGGGCGATGTCGCGCTGATGCGCAAGCGCGTTGAGTATGATCTCTATTACATTGATAACTGGTCGCTTGCCTTCGATTTGAAGATACTGGTCATGACGGTGTCACGCGGTTTTATCAACCAGCAGCCATAGCCTTGGGGATAGAGAAACTTGCCCATCACCGGAGACCAGCGCGATACCTTGCCCCAGGCAGGCCTCCTCGTCCTGCTGATGGCCACCATGCTGCTCGGTATCATCGAGCTGCTGATGCTGCATGTCTGGCAACAGGCCGGTCGCCTGCCATTGTTGATGACCTCGGGCTCGGCCGTCAGCATCACCCTGGTGAGCCTTGGGCTGCTGTCGGTTGCCCTCGGGCACCGTCAGGCCCGGCGCGGCCTGGCAGTCGTCCTGGTGGTTTACTCCCTTGCGCTAGGCGTGCTGTTGGCCAGTGGCGAGCCCCATTGGTGGATAGAAACATCTCACGTGGCCCAGGCCACTATCATGCTGATGCTGGGCGTATCCGGCGCCCTCTGGTATCCCCCCGATACGCCACTGAGCCGTCTGGGGTGGAAGCTCCTGGGAGTGTGTTGCCTGGCGTTTGGCCTCCTCAGCGCGGCAGTGCTGCTTTATCGCTTGCCGGAGCTCGGTTCTGCCCAAGGGGCCGGCATCATGCTGCTGCTCTACCTTTCCCTGGTGGTTCTGGGGGGAGCGGTGATGACCCTCTTGGCAATTCGTTCCCGCCCGCGGTTGTGTTTGCCCGGCTCGGCCATTGCCGTTGGCGTGCTTGCCGTGGCCGTCACCGTGCTGGTATGGCTGGCCGCTAGCTGGCTGGTTGCCTACCTCTCTGGCCGGCCCTCGGGCTGGCAGCACTGGGTGCTCTTTTACGATGCCTCGGCGATACTGCCCGCCCTGCTGGGTCTGGCCGGGCTGTGGTTCTCTTACCACCTGGTCGTCGGCCGGGCCCTGCTGGTGGGCCGCATCTCCCAGGCCCGCCAGCTGGAGCTCAGCGAGCAGCGTTTTCGCTCGCTGTTCAGCCAGAGCCCGGATGCCGTCTTCGCCCTCGACCCCGAGGGCCACCTCACGGATGCCAACACCACGGCCGTTGCCCTCATGCGCCTGGAAAAGACGGAGTGGCTGGGCAAGCATGTCGGCGACCTGCCCATGCTGCAGAGCGCCGAAGCCTGCGAGCGGGAAGCCCTGACCGCCGCCTTCCACCGCACGCTTGGGGGGCAGGCAGCCGAGCATGTGCTGCGACTGTCATCGCCCCGCGGCCTGCGCGTGTTATCGGTCACGCTGATGCCCATCCTGGTACGGGGTGGCGTAGAGGGCGCCTTCAGTGTGGTCAAGAATCTCACTGAACGGATGCAGACCGCCGAGCGCCTGCGCCTGCTGGAACGCAGCATCGAGGCCAGCCGCAACGCCGTGATGATCATCGATGCGCGCCACCCACGCTACGCCATCACCTACGTCAATCCGGCCTTCACGCGCATGACCGGCTTTGTCGAGAGCGAAGTGCTCGGTGCCTCCCCCGAAGTGCTGCGCGGTCGCGGCACCCGCGACATCGACGTGATCCGGATTTGTCAGGCTCTTGACGGCGGCGAACCCCTGGGGCTGACGCTGCGCACCCATCGCCGTGACGGCCAGGCCTTCTGGAACCAGCTATTCCTGTCGCCGGTGACCGACGAGGGCGGCACCCTGACCCACTTCGTGGGCATCATGAGCGACGTCACCGAACACAAGGAGCAGCAGAACCAGCTAGCCTATCAGGCCTCCCACGATCTTCTAACCGGCCTGCTTAATCGCTCTACCCTGAATCAGCACCTTGCGAAGGTCATGCAGCGTCGTCGCCATCCCGATGAGCAACTGGCGGTCATATTCATTGATCTCGATGAGTTCAAGCCCATCAACGACACCCTCGGTCATCATGTGGGTGATGAGGTGCTGGTACAGGTAGCGTCGCGCCTGAGCCAGGCGCTGCGTGGCAGCGATCTGCTGGCACGGATCGGCGGCGATGAATTCATCCTGCTGCCCGATACCCTGGCATCCATCAGCGATGTGGAGGGGCTGGCCGAGCGACTGTTGCGGATCCTGCGCCGGCCCTTTGCGTTGCACGGTCAGCTGCTCTATGTGACCGCCAGCATCGGCATCAGCCTGGTGCGCGACCAAGGGCTCGACCCCGAGCGACTGATACAGCAGGCCGACATGGCCATGTACAAGGCCAAGCAGTGGGGCCGTAATACCTATTGCTTCTTCACCGACGACCTGGATACAACGCTGGCCCGGCGCGTCACATTGCGTAACGAGCTGCAATGGGCCATCGAACATGATCAACTGGAGGTCTACTACCAGCCCCAGGCCGATAATCAGGGAACCATCATCGGGCTGGAAGCGTTGGTTCGCTGGCATCACCCGCAGCGCGGCACCATGGCACCCGGCGAGTTTATTCCTCTGGCCGAACAAACCGGCCAGATCATCGCCCTGAGTGCTCTCGTGATGGAGAAGGCTTGTCGAGATGCCGCGCAGTGGCATGCGCTGGGTTACTTGCCGGGTCGCATGTCCGTCAACCTTTCGCCTCATCAGTTTCGCGGAGGCGGGTTTGTCGAACAGTTGCAGGCGGTGCTCACCGAGAGCGGGCTGCCCGCCTGCTGCCTGGAAGTCGAGATCACCGAAAACAGTCTGGTACACGACACCCAGGCCGCCATCGACACCTTGTCAGCCCTGGAGCGGCTGGGTATCGCCAGCGCCATCGACGATTTCGGTACCGGTTTCTCGAGCCTCAGCTACCTCAGCCAACTGCCCATTCACCACATCAAGATCGACCGCAGCTTTATCGAGCACATCGACTCCAGCCGACGAGATGCCGCCATCTGTCGCGCGGTGATCCAGATGGCCAGTGAGATGTCGCTGGGCGTCATAGCCGAGGGCGTCGAATCGGTTGAACAGTTCCACAGCCTCCAGGTAATGGGCTGTCCCGCTTACCAGGGGTTTCTGTTTGCCAGACCCTTACCGCGCGATGCGACACGGGCCTTGCTCGAGCAGGGCTGCATCCTGCCGGTGACCCCCGGCTAAGGTCACTCTGTTGCCCTGTAACGACTCCTACGCGTTGCGATGAAATGGTATGCTCTTGCGCCATTCATCCATGTCAGACGATCGACCGTGGCCGCGTGCCCGGCAAAGGAGTGCCAGCTTGCCCACGCCCCTCAGGAATGCCCCGCTGACGCCCGTGATCCTGTCCGGAGGCTCCGGCTCACGTCTCTGGCCGGTGTCCCGCGAACACTATCCCAAGCAGTTCCAGCGCCTCAACGCCGGCGACGCCAGCCTTCTGCAGGAAGCCGCACGCCGCATGAACGGCGTGGATCACCTGACCGATCCCGTATTGATCTGCAATGAAGCACATCGTTTTCTGGTGGCCGAACAGCTGCAGCAAATCGGCCAGAGGCCGCAACGCATCCTGCTCGAGCCGCTGGGGCGTAACACCGCCCCCGCCGTCGCGCTGGCCGCCTTCCATGCCGGCGAGCACGCGTTCGATGCCCTGCTGCTGGTGATGCCGGCCGACCATGTCATCGAGGATACTGCCGCCTTCCAGGCCGCCGTCGCCCAGGGCCGCCCCCTGGCCGAGGCCGGCAAGCTCGTCACCTTCGGTATTACCCCCCAGCGCGCGCATACCGGCTATGGCTATATCCGGCGTGGCGCGCCGCTGGAGGCAGGCGGCTACCGGGTAGACAGTTTCGTGGAAAAACCCGACGCCCAGCTCGCCCAGGCCTATCTGGAGAGCGGCGACTACCTGTGGAACAGCGGCATCTTCCTGTTCCGCGCCTGTGACTATCTGGATGAGCTGAAGGCCCATGCCGCCGAGATCTACGCGGCCTGCGAGGCGGCGTATCAGCAGCGTACGGCCGACCTCGACTTCCTGCGCATCGATGCCGAAGCCTTCGCCCGCTGTCCAAGCGACTCCATCGACTACGCCGTCATGGAGCACACCCGGGATGCCGCCGTGGTGCCCATGAACCCCGGCTGGAGCGATATCGGTGCCTGGGATGCCGTCTATGAGCTCAAGCGGGACGACAACCGGGATGGCAACGCCGTGCAGGGCGATGTCCTGCTGCACGCCACGCGCAATAGCTTGGTGCACAGTCATTCGCGCCTGATCGCCACCGTCGGCGTCGAGGATCTCGTGGTGGTGGAGACCGAAGACGCCGTCCTGGTGGCCAACCGACACGCCGCCCAGGATATCAAGGGCATCGTGGAACAGCTCAAGGCCGAAGGGCGCAGTGAATGCCAGGCGCTACCCCAGGTCTATCGGCCCTGGGGGCACTACCGCACCCTGGCGCTTACCGAGTGCTTCCAGGTCAAGGAGATCGTGGTCAAGCCGGGCGCCATGCTCTCCCTGCAGATGCACCATCACCGCGCCGAGCACTGGGTCGTGGTACAGGGTACCGCCAGGGTCACCCTGGGGCAGGGCCACGGCGACACCGAGCAGTTGCACAGCTTTCTGCTCGGCGAGGACGAATCCAGCTATATCCCCCTGGGCACCGTGCACCGGCTCGAGAATCCCGGCGTCATTCCGCTCAAGTTGATCGAGGTGCAGACCGGTAGCTATCTGGGGGAAGACGACATCGTACGCTTCGATGACGTCTACGGTCGCGCCCCCGACGTTTCGTGATGGAAGCCGCGGCTCAACAAGCGCTGCCTGCGCTGCAGGCCTGGTCGCGCGAAAGACGCATTGCCATCGTGCACGACTGGCTGGTGGTGCAGGGCGGTGCCGAGAAGGTGCTCGACGCCCTGCTGCAGGCCTTCCCGGAGGCCGATGTGTTTACCCTGGTCGACTTCCTGCCCGCGCACCAGCGCGGCAGGCTCGCGCGTCACAAGGTATTCACCAGTGCCCTGCAGCGTCTGCCCCTGGCGCAACGCTACTATCGCCATCTGCTGCCCTGGATGCCCTACGCCATCGAGCAGTTCGATCTGCGCGACTACGACCTGGTGATCTCCTCCAGCCACTGCGTGGCCAAGGGCGTGATCACCCATCCGCATCAGCGCCACCTCTGTTACTGCCACACGCCGATGCGCTATGCCTGGGACATGAAGGAAGCCTACCTGCGCGCGACCGGCCTGCCGCGCGCCCTGCAGTGGCCGGTGCGCCGAGCCCTCAAGCGGCTGCGCCAGTGGGATCACTTCACCGCCGGCCAGGTCGACGGCTTCATCGCCAACTCCGCCAACGTCGCCCGGCGCATCGCCAAGTACTACGGCCGCAGTGCCCAGGTCATTCATCCCCCTGTCGATCTGGGTACCTTCCCTCTCGACCCCGGGCCGCGCGATGACTATTACCTGGCCGCCTCGCGGCTGGTGCCCTACAAGCGTATGGATCTGATCATCGACACCTTTCGCCAGGACGGGCGACGCCGCTTGAAGGTTGTCGGCGACGGCCCTGAACGCCGGCGCCTGGAAAAGCTGGCGGCGGGCGCTCCCAATATCGAACTGCTCGGCTATCAATCCGATACCGTGCTCAAGGAACTGCTGTCGCAGGCCCGGGGTTTCGTGTTCGCCGCCGAGGAGGACTTTGGCATCATGCCGCTGGAGGCACAGGCCGTAGGTACGCCGGTCGTCGCCTTCGGGCGGGGCGGTGCGCAGGAGACCGTGCTCGGGCCCGAGCATGGCGATGCGGCAACGGGGCTGTTCTTCGCCGAGCAGCGCCCCGAGAGCCTGCTGGCGGCGCTGGAGCGCTTCGAGACCGCCGAATTCTCCTGCCAGTCCTGTCTGGAAAATGCCCGTCGCTTTGGTCTCGACCTTTTCTGGGGCCGTCTGCTGCAGTACCTGAAGGCAAGCGAGGCCGAGGCATGCAAGTGATCGTTAATGTACAGCCGCTGATGAGTCCCCTGACCGGCATCGGCCACTTCACCCGGGAGTTGACGCTGCAGCTGATCACGGGAGACGAGCATGAGCCGGCCCTGACCGTACATGGCGTGACGGGAACCTTCTGTGAACCGCTGACCCCGACTCATCCGCTGATGCAGTTGTCTGACGGGCAGCCTGGGGCGGCAATGAACCCAGAGCGCCGAGCGTTGTGGCAGATGGCGCGTCGCTATCTTCGTAATCCCCTTACGCGCAAGGCATACCGCTGGCTCTCCAGTGAGCGGTTGAAGCGTCATACCCGGCGTCTAGCCGAGCAGCATGACGGCCTCTATTGGGAACCCAACTATGTGCTTCTCCCTTGGGAGGGCCGCAGCGTACTGACCGTGCACGACCTGTCTCATGAGCGCTATCCGGAATTTCACCCTCGCGAGCGGGTCGAGTTCTTCAACCGCCATCTTGCCGAGAGTCTGGAAGGGGCGACCCGTATCAACGCCGTTTCACGGTTTACGGCCAATGAGCTGAGCACCCTTCATGGCGTGGATCCTGGCAGGATCGATATCGTGTCTCCCGGGGTGTCGGAGCGCTTCTTTGTTTCACCCGAGCCTGGCCAAGTGGCAGGCGTCATGCAGCGTCATCAGCTGCCGCCACGCTTCCTGCTCAGTGTCGGCACCCTGGAGCCACGCAAGAACCTGGCTCGAGTCATGCAAGCCTTCGCCGAGCTGCCACGCCTCGAACAGCACGCTGCGCCTCTGCTGCTGGTGGGGCAGCAGGGCTGGGGTGACGTCGACCTTTCCCCTCACGTGCAGCGAGCCCTGGCGGCCGGCACCATTCGCCGCCTGGGTTACGTGACCAGTCACGACCTGCCCACCCTCTATGGGCTTGCCGCTGGTTTCGTCTATGTCTCCCATTACGAGGGGTTCGGCATGCCGGTGATCGAAGCCATGGCCGCCGGCGTGCCGGTACTGACTGCCAATGTCACCGCGATGGCCGAAGTCGCGGGGAACGATGCCCTTACCGTCGACCCCCTGGATACCACCCAGATTCGGCTGGGACTTCAGGCATTACTGGAAGATGACCATGGCGAACGGGTGCTCCGCGCGCGTCGCCGTGCTGCTGGCTTTTCCTGGCAGGCAAGTGCTCGAGCGCTACGCGCCTCGTTTCGCCTTGCGCAGGAGGAGGCGTGATGTTCCGCGAGCCACAATGCCCGACCCTGTCCGAGCTTCTGGCCATGGACCAGGACAACCAGGCCTTTCTGTACCACCTCTATTGGCATCTGCTGGGTCGCGAGCCTGACCCACAGGGGGTGAGCACTTACCTGCACCGGCTGCCCAAAGTGGGACGGCTGTTTATCCTGGGGGTGATCCTGTGCTCTGACGAGTCACGCCACCACCTCGGCGCTGGTGAATTGCAGCTACCCGCCGGGGCGCGGAGACTCATGCGCATTCGTCCGTTGCTGGACAAGGGGAGGGCAGGCAGGCTGCTGCTGGCCCCCGTGGTGCTGGTCTGTCGGCTATGGGAGTGGCGTCGGCGCGACAAGCTGATCCTCGAGGCCCGCTGCCTGCGCGCGGAAGCTCGGCTCGATTGGCAGGATGAGCGGCTTCAGGGTCTTCTCACCGACGTCGACGCTCAGCTCTCCCAGCTCGAGTTGCTGCTGGTGAAGCAGCGCAGTAGTGCGGCCGCCGTTCAATATCTACGGGGGCGCATGCGCCGCATCATGCAGCATGGCCTGCTGGCGGAGGTGGCTCAGGCTGAGCCGTCGATCATCAACGAGTTCGACGGGCGCGGTGAGCAACAGCAGCGCTTGCTGGACGCGCTCGAGGCCCGTTGGGAGGCTCGGCCATGAGCACTCTCCACATTATCGATAACCCGGCTGGCCGGCCGCTGGATGAGGATAGTCGCTGGCTGGAGAGGCTCAAGGAAAGCGCCCAGGAGCAGGACAGCCTTGTCCTGATCGGCTTTCGGCCGGACGATGCCATCACCATTCGGCGTCGGTTGGCGGGGGTCATGCGGCCTACCGCTATCCTGACAGTGGACGAGGGGATGCTGACCGCCCTGGGCGGGAGCGGTTCGGTTCTCGCCGGCCTGGCCATACAGCGCGCCGTGGAAGGGCTGGCGCCGACCAGCTTGCAATATCGCGGGCATGCCGGTCAGCCTGTCCGCGATCTCGCTCGGGTCGCCTTGCCGCCGCGGCCGCCAGTGGCCGCGGCGGGGCATCGGCCGCGCCTGGCCTTTATTTCACCGCTGCCGCCGACGCCTACCGGGATCGCCGACTACAGCGCAGAGCTGCTTGTCTATCTGGCGGAGCACTATGCGATTACCCTGGTGGTGGACCAGCCGCATGTCGAGGCGTCCCTGACCCAGGGCTTCCCGATCATTGACGCCGCCACCTTCGAGGATCATGTCAACGACTTTGATCGCCTGCTGTTCCAGATCGGCAATTCCCGCTATCACGCCTATCAGTTCGATCTGCTCAAGCGCCATCCCGGCAGCGTCGTGCTGCACGATGTCTACTTGTTCGATGCCCTCTGGTGGATGCAGGAAAGCCAGGCGTGGCCCGATGGCTTGCGTCGGGGGCTCTTCACCGACCATGGGTTTCCGCCCTTGTTGGCGCTGCGCGATACCAGTGCTCGGGAAGAGAGCGACGCCCACGGCCCGGAGCATTATCCGGTCAACGGTTTCGTGACACGGGAGGCCGCGGGACTGATCGTGCATTCCACCTTTGCCCGAGATCTCGACCGCCACTGGCGGCCTGGCGCTGCGGAGGAGCCCGCGGTGGTGATTCCGCACTTGCGTCGGCTACCCGACGCAGTGACCCTCGACGCCAAAAGCCAGGCGCGAAAGGCGCTGGGAGTCGATCGGAACGCCTGTCTGATCGCCAGTTTCGGCGGCATCAACCCCAAGAAGCTCAGTGACAAGCTCGTGGCGGCCATGCTCGATACCCCGCTGGGCGAAGCAGAGGACCTCCATCTCGTTCTGGTCGGTGCTCAGCACAGCGGGGCCTTTGGTCAGCGAATCGCCCGTCGTCTGCGCGGCCATCCCCGTGCCGGCAGGATCACCATCACCGGCTACGTCGATCGGGAGCGTTACTGCCAGTGGCTGCAGGCGGCGGATATCGCTGTGCAACTGCGCGAGAAGTCCCGGGGTGAGAGCTCCGGCGCCATCTTCGATGCCATGGCTCATGGCGTGGCGGTGGTCGTCAACGCTCACGGCAGCAGCGTCGAGTTGCCCGAGCAGGCGGTGGACATGCTGCCCGACCAGGTGAGTGAGGACACCTTGTCGAGCTGCCTGCAGGCGTTGGCCAGTCAGCCCGGACGACGCGAGGCACTCGGTGAATCGGCCCGGCGCTTCGTGGCGGAACGCCTGGAACCGGGTCGAGTCGCGGCCCGCTACCGGGATGCCATCGAAGGTTTTGCGCAAGGCACGCGGCGCCAAGGCGAACAGCGTTGGCAAGCTCGCCTGGCCGACTGCGAGGAGCTGCGTCAGCTGGACGATACGCGGCTGATGGAGGCCACGCGAGCCCTCTGCGAGCTCGATACCACGACCCCGATCCCGCAGCCGCGCATTCTCTTCGACGTCAGCACCATCGCCTGGCACGACCTCAAGACCGGCATCGAACGCGTCACTCGCCGCCTGGCTGACCATCTGCTGCGTCATCCCCCGGCGGGCTGGCGCGTCGAGCTGATCCGCTGGGGCGGCGACGACTTCCACCTGGCGCGGGGCTTTGCCAGCGAGCAGTTGGGCATAGCGCCACCGGCGCCGGATCGACCCTGCGAAGCGCGCCCCGGCGATATCTACGTCAGCGTGGAGTGGGCGCCGCCACTGATCGAGCAGGCCGGCCACGCGCTGAAGGACATGCGCGCCCGCGGCGTGCGCTGCTATTTCACCGTGCACGACCTGCTGCCCCTGCGCCTGCCGCACTGCTTCCCCGACGAGGTCCCGGCTCGCATGCGTGCCTGGTTCGAAGGCATCGCCGGCCTGGCCGACGGCATCACCACCGTTTCCGCCACCGTGGCCGATGAGGTCCGCGCTGAGCTGGCAGGAATCGAGCTTCCCCACCCCCCGTGGGTTCGCCATTTCCATCTGGGGGCCGACTTTACTGGCGCCGACAGCGAGGCCGAACCGGAGGCTGAAGAGTCCCGGCTGCTCACCTCGCTGGCCCGCAGCGACGGCGCCACCCTGCTGATGGTGGGCACCCTGGAGCCGCGCAAGGGTCATCGCCAGGTTATCGACGCCCTGGAGCACCTCTGGCAGCAGGGCGTCGCCATCAAGCTGGTGATCGTCGGCAAGCAGGGCTGGGACATCGAGCCGCTGGCTCGTCGACTGCGCGACCACGCCCAGCGCGGCGAACGGCTATTCTGGGCCGAAGACGCCAGCGATGCGTTGCTGCAGCGGCTCTACGCGCAGAGTGACGGCCTGCTGGCCGCCTCGCTGGGCGAGGGCTTCGGCCTGCCGCTGATCGAGGCGGCCCGCCATGGCATCCCCATCCTGGCTCGCGACATCCCGGTGTTCCGCGAGGTGGCCGGCGAACATGCCGACTACTTCCATGCCGAGACACCCCAGGCGCTGGCCGAGGCCCTGGCATCCTGGTGCCGGCGCTGGCGGAAGGGCGAGGTCGGGGACTCCCGTGGCATGCCCTACCAGAGCTGGGCGCAGAGCACCCGGCAGTGGCTGGGCCACATCCTCGCCGACCAGCCCGCGCCGCCGGCGGTTGGCCAGCCTTTAGGAGGCACCTGAACCATGTGGCAAGCGCTAACTCCCAGGCTGGCCGGCTGGCGCAACCAGTTGCCGCTGATCTGGCACCTGGCCCGCCAGGAGCTCGTCGATCGCCACAAGGGCTCGGTGATCGGCAAGGCCTGGACGCTGATCGCCCCGCTGATCAACATCCTCGTCTTCGTGCTGGTGTTCTCCAAGATCATGGGTGCCAGGCTGGAAGGCTTCGGTGCCGAGATCGACGCCTACACCTACAGCATCTACCTGATCTGCGGAATACTCGCCTGGGCGGCCTTCGCCAAGAGCCTGAGCACGATCACCAATCTCTATACCGAGCGCGCCAACCTCATTACCAAGGTCAAGGTCTCGCTCAAGGCGCTGCCGGTCTCGGTGCTGCTGGCCGAAAGCGTGACCTACGTCATCAGCATGGGGTTCTTCGCGGTCTTCCTGATTCTCATCGGCTTTCCGTTCAGCCTGTGGTGGCTGGGCGTGCCGCTGGTGTTCGGCCTGCAGCTCGCCTTCACCTACTCGCTGGGGCTGCTGCTGGCGGTGCTGGCCGTATACCTCAAGGACATCCGCGAGGCCGTGGCCGTGCTGCTGCCGGTGTGGTTCTGGACGACGCCCATCGTCTACGTCAGCGACATCCTGCCCGCCTGGGTGATGGGCTACATGCGCTTCAATCCCCTGTTTCAGCTCATCGACGCCTACCGAGAACTGATCATGTACCAGCGCCTGCCCGGCCTGGTTGGCCTGGGCGGTGTCGCCCTGGCCGCCATCCTCCTGCTGGCCGCTGCCCTCTGGCTGCTTAAACGTACCGAGCGTGACCTGCGTGATTGCCTTTGACACCTTTGCCGGATGCGCCTTCGGCGTATCCAGCCTACGGCTTCAGGCTCACTCCTCCGGGGGCCCGGTAAGCGCCGGCGCACCGGGCATGGCAACCGCCCCGAACAGATTCATCGGCGCCGCCAGCAGCCTGAGCGGCACAAGGAATTTCCCATGATCACCGTCAACGACCTGTACAAATCCTTCAAGCTGTTCGCCAAGCCGGCCGACCGCCTGGTAGAGGCCGTGACCGGTCGCGCGCGTCACGCCACCCATGTGGCCCTGGATGGCGTGAGCTTCACGGTGGGGGAGGGTGAGGTGCTCGGCGTGATGGGGCGCAACGGTGCCGGCAAGTCCACGCTGCTCAAGCTGATGACCGGGGTGCTGATGCCCGATGCCGGCGAGATCCACATCGACGGGCGGGTTACCGGCCTGCTCGAATTGGGCACCGGCTTCAACCCCGAGCTCACTGGCGCCGACAACATCACCGCCAATGCGCTGATGCTGGGCATGACCCACGCCGAGATCGACGCCCGCCGTGAGGCGATCATCGACTTCTGCGAACTCGGCGAATACATCCACGAGCCGCTGCGCACCTACTCCTCGGGTATGGTGATGCGCCTGGGCTTTGCCATCGCCATCCATGCCGACCCGGCCTGCTTCCTGGTCGACGAGGCGCTCTCGGTGGGCGACGGCTACTTCCAGCAGAAGTGCATGAAGCGCATCCGCGAGTTCAAGGAGCAGGGCGGCGCCATCCTCTTCGTTTCCCACGACCTCAACGCCGTCAAGGTGCTCTGCGACCGCGCCATCGTCCTCGAGGGCGGGCGGGTCGTCCATCAGGGTGACCCGGAGGGCGCCGTCAACCTCTACAACCGCATCATGGCCCGCCAGGCCGAGGAGCAGGAGGGCCGCCACCAGCAGCGTGCCGGGGCCTATGGCACCGGCCAGGCGCTGATCACCGCCTGCCGCGCCCTGGGCCGCGATAGCCGGGGCAGCATGCTGAGCAGCGGCGAGACCCTCGACATCCACCTCAAGGTCGAGGCCCGCGAGGCCCTCGACGACGTGGCCATCGGCATCATGATCCGCGACCGCTACGGGCAGGACATCTTCGGCATCAACACCCATCAGCGCCAGGGGCCCTTCTCCCTCGAGGCCCAGGAGGTGCGCGACGTGCATCTGGCCATCGAGGCGGCCATCGCCCCGGGCAAATACACCCTCACCCTGGCCCTGCACTCCGGCGACCACCACCTCGAGGACTGCTACTGGTGGCACGACAGCGCCCTGCAGTTCGAGGTGGCCGGCTACCGCGGTCCCAAGTTTTCCGGCATCTGCCGGCTGCCCTGCGAGATCGACCTGAACGCCGCGCCTGTCGCCGCCACCCAGGAGGCCCCATGAGCGATTCCCGGCAGATCGATACCCTGGTGCAGCGCCTGCGCGACGCGGCCGCCACCCTGGATGCCGAGGAGCCGCCCATCGGCCCGCCCATCGGCGACTGGCACCGCCGCCTGGCACAGCTTCGCGACCGCCAGGAGCAGCGCTTCGTGCTGCGCGAACCGGGCAGGCCCAGCCTGGCCGAGCTGTTGGCCTGCGACCGCGATGATGACGCCTTTCTCGAGGGGCTCTATCACCATCTGCTGGGTCGCGAGATCGACCCCGATGGCCTCGACCATTACCGCCGGATGACCCAGCACCAGGGGCGTCTGGCGGTACTCGCGGCGCTGGCCAGGGCCGAGGAGGCCATCACGCACTGCCGCGAGCGAGACATCCGGCTGCCCCGCGGCGTGCATCGGTTGATTCGCGGCCGCGAGCGGATCGAGCGGCTGAAGCGCCTGCGTGGCCGTGCCGAACGGCTCTGGCAGCGCCTGCTGGACAGGGTGATGGAACACCATCGCCAGCGCTGGGCACTGGATGCCGCCCTCTGCCGGCTGCTCGTAAAGGAGCCGGCGTGGTGCAACGAGCGCCATGAACTGGCCAGCGGCGTGCTGGAAATGGACGACCGCCAGCGCCACTTCGGTGCGCGCCAGGATCATGAGTATGCCCGCCAGCAGGCGCTCTGGGAGCAGCTGGCGGTGCTGCGCCGGCAGCTGGTGCAATCCGCTTCACCCATTCAGGTCGCCTCGGCGGGGACTCAGGCCGAGCCCCTCGTCACTCCGTCAGCGGCCGAGCTCGACGCCTACTACCTGGCCTTCGAGGCCGCCTTCCGCGGCCCCGAGGCCGACATTGCCGCCCACCTCGACCACTACCGCGACGCCTGGACCCGCGCCCGGCAGGCCGGCACGCAAGCGCTGGACCTCGGCTGTGGCCGCGGCGAATGGCTGCGCCTGCTCGAACAGGCCGGTTTTACGCCGCGCGGCATCGACCTCAACGTCACCATGGTGGCCCACTGCCGCGAGCAGGGGTTCGCGGTCGCCCACCAGGATGCCCTGGCCGCCCTGGGCGAATGCACCGATGGCAGCCTGGCGCTGATCAGCGGCTTCCATATCGCCGAGCACCTGTCCTTCGAGGCGCTCTTCGCGCTGGTGGCCGAGGCCCATCGCGCCCTGGCCCCCGGCGGCGTGCTGATCCTCGAGACCCCCAATCCCGAGAACCTCATCGTGGCGGGCTACAGCTTCTACCACGATCTCACCCATCGTAACCCGCTGACGCCACCCACCCTGCAGTTCCTGCTGCAGTTCCACGGCTTCGGCGACGCCGCCATTCGCCGCTTCAACCCGCCGCCGGCCGAGACCCGGGTGCCCGGCGAGGGCCCCGCCGTGGAGCGCCTCAACGCCCTCCTGGCCGCGCCCATGGACTATGCCGTGCTGGGCACCAAGGCCGGCGCGCCTGTGGCCACGGCTCATGATGCCGGCGGGGAGGACAGGGCATGAGGCTGCTGGTCACCGCCAACCACACCCCCTTCATTGCCGGCGGGGCCAACTACCATGTGCAGGGCCTGGTGGCGGCGCTGCGCGCACATGGCCACCAGGTGGAGTGCCTGCGCCTGCCGTTCCACTACGACGAGTATCACATCCGCCGCCAGATGGCCTGCGCCGAGGGGCTCGAGGTCACCGCTCCCAACGATGTGCCGGTGGATCGGGTGATCAGCCTGCAGTTTCCCGGCTATGGTGTCTCACACCCCGACCATGTGGTGTGGCTGATGCACCAGCACCGTGCATGCTATGAGCTGTTCGAGGCTGCCACCGCGAGCCCGGCGCTGGCCGCACTCAAGCCCGAAGTTCACGCTTACGATTCCCGCCACCTGGCAGCGGCCCAGCGCCTGTATGCCAACTCGCCCCGCGTGGCCGAGCGCCTGCGCCAGCACAACGGCCTGGAGGCGCAGCCCCTCTATCACCCGCCGCACCGTGCCGAGCGCTTCACCTGCGGCGACGACTGGGGCTATGTGTTCTATCCCAGCCGCCTGGAGCCGCTCAAGCGCCAGGCGCTACTGATCCAGGCCCTCGCCCATTGTCACCAGCCGGTGCGTCTGCTCCTGGCCGGCGAGGGTAGCCAGCGCGACGAGCTGGCGGCACTGATCGAGCGCCTCGGCCTCGGCCACCGGGTGCAATTGTTGGGGCGCATCGGTGAGGCCGAGAAATTCACCCTCTACGCCCACGCCCGCGCGGTGGCCTTTCCCACCTATGACGAGGATTACGGCTATGTCACCCTGGAGGCCATGCTCGCGGCCAAGCCGGTGATCACCTGCAGCGACAGCGGCGGCCCGCTGGCCTTTGTCGAGCACGGCCATACCGGCTGGATGGCCGAGCCCAGCGCCGAGGCCCTGGCCGCGACACTGGACACCGCCTGGGCCAGCCCCCGCCAGTGTGCCGACCGCGGCCGAGCCGGCCGCGAGGCCTATGCCAAGGCCCACATCGCCTGGCCGCGTGTCGTGGACGCCTTGCTGGCGTAAAAACGGCAAAAGCAGCAAATACACTTGCTAACTCCCAGTAGGATGCCTAGCATGAGGGGTGTTATCGAGCGATGTTCGAAAACGAGATTTGCAGCGCTAGGCCCGGTCATTCCGGTGACATTCTTGAATAATTGCCTTATCACGGAAACTTGACTAGCTTACGGGCCAGCGCCAGGCGCCAAGGCCAAGGGGTACCGGCAAAGTCATTGACTTATGCAACAGCTCACCCTTACATTAGCTGCAATGCTCCGTAGGGGGGTGCTCATCGCCCGCCAAGCTGGCAGGAGAAGCGAAAAGGACATACGGAGCATTCGCCATCGGTCAAGGGAACACCACTTCCGAGGCGAGTCCGGCATGAACCGGGCAATGCCCCAACAGAACCTTGAGCGCTCAAGGTGGTAAGCAAAAGGGTTGGTGCCAAGGCGTACCAACGGCTTTTCAAGCAAGGAGACTATAGTCCCATGGCAACACAAGCACATTTTGATCTGGCACAGAGCCTTTACATCGCCTACTACGGCCGTGCGGCTGATAGCGGCGGTCTGGAATTCTGGGCCAATAAGATCCAGGAAGATGGCCCTGAGTCCGTGCTGAACGATTTTGGCAACTCCGCTGAGTTCCAGGACCGTTTCGGCAGCCTCAACAACGACGAGCTGGTCGACAACCTCTACCAGCAAATGTTCGATCGCAGCGCCGAGCTTGAAGGCCTGGAGTTCTGGACCGGCAAGCTGGAGTCCGGCGAGCTGAACTTGGCCGAGATCGCCCACGCCATTCTGGAGGGTGCGCAAGAGCCGGATTCTTCCGTTCTGGCAAGCAAGCTGGCCGCCGCCAACGCCTACACCGCTTCCGCCGGTGAAGACTACGTGCTGGAAGAGGGCATCGCCGCCGTTGAGGATGCCACCCAGACCGCTCCGGACCTGACCCTCACTCAGGGCACCGACGATCTGACCGGCACTCCGGGCGACGACACCTTCACTGCCCCGCTGGCACAGAATGAGCTGGGTGGCGTGACCAACACCCTGGCCTCCGGCGACAGCATCGACGGCGGTGAAGGCACCGACGAGCTTCGCGCTGACGTGATCTCCGAGAACACCCAGGTGGGTGGCACCTCTACAGTTATCGAGCCCGAGACCACCAGCGTCGAGAACTTCTTCTTCCAGGCGCAGAGCGAAGCAACACCGCTGGTCGGAGAGCTCGGCATTGGTGAGTTTATCGAGGATCTGTCCGAGCTTGACGATATCACCGATCTCTTCGATCTCTCCTTGAGCCTGGGTTCCACGGCTCCTGTGGTCATCGACGCGGGCAGCATGCAGGGCGTCGAACAGCTGTGGTCTTCCGAGAGCCGCGCCGATCTGCAGATCGAGGACGTTCGCTCCAACCCGAACGCCACCACCATCGGTATGGAAGGCACCGACCACAACGTCAGCTACTTCGTCAAGTATGACGCCGACGTCATCGCCGGCGACTTCGGCGACTCCGCCGTCACCTACGAGTTCTCCAACCTGCTGGCACCGGCGGACGAGCTCGATATCGGCACAGCAGCAGAAGGCTGGGTCGACGAGCTCTCCTTCCAGATCGACGGCGAGCTGGTCACCCTCAACGGTAACGATGTGGCCGCCGCCACCACTTACCAGGAGCTGGAAGCGGCCGTGCGGGCCTCCCTCGACGCCCAGGGCTACGAGGACATCTCGGTCAGCCTGGACGAGAGCTTCACCGCGCCGGCCACGGTAGGCGGTGGTGCGGGTGCTCAGATGGTGCTGGTCGATCCCGAGGGCCGCACCCTCTCCGAGCCGCAGATCAATGTGGCCGATGCCGCCCCCGCGGGCGCGCTGTACTTCAACTCGGATACCGGCGCACCCACCGAGCAGGACGTTGAAACTAACGTCATCCTCGACAACGTCGGCCGTAATGACGTCGGTGGTATCCTCGACATCGGCGGCATGAGCAACAAAGGTGTTCAGGTCTTCAACGTCGAAGTCGACGAGAAGAGCTGGCTCGCCCAGATGCAGAGCACCAGCGTCTCCGTTGATCCGGACACCGACAGCTTCCACCACCTGGAAGTTGTCAACGTGACACACCTCGCTGGCGGTGCCGAGGGCGATCTGGCCATCGGCTCTCAGGAGTCGCCCGCCAACACCGATGGTGACTGGACTAGCATGCCCACCGGCGGTCGTGTCATGACCAACGGCCTGCAGGATGTGCGCGTCTTCAACGCCGACGGCTTCAGCGGTGCCATCAACCTGGGCGCCAGCTTTACCAACGAGATCTTCGGACGGTATCTCGATGATGCCGAAGAGCCGGTGAACTTCAACTACGACGGCGGCGACGGCGGCAACCTGTTCACTTTCGATTTTGAGGGTGAAACCGTCGGTACCGATCCGGACTTCAAGCTGAACGTGACCGGCGGCAGTGAAGATGATCGCTTCAACTTTGGCGGTGTCTTCGACTGGAACAACGTCAGCGTTGACGGCGAAGAGGGCTTCAATACCCTGGAAACCGAAAGCAGCATCGGTACCACGGGTAATGAGCCGGCCGGTTTCAACAGCATCGAGAAGCTGGTGCTCGCGGGTGACAGTAATGTCGATGCCGGCATGGCCGAGCTTCCGGGGGTTCAGGAAGTCTGGGTTGCCACCAACGGCACCGACAGCATGATCACCGATCTGGGCGCCGATACCACCGTTACTCTCAGCGGCAAGAAGCAGACGCTGGGTAACGCCAACGGCGACAATGATCAAGACATCGGTGAGGTCACCTTGACCGATGCCCAGGCCGAGGATCAGCTGGTCACCCTGGACAACACGGCCCGTCTCGACGGCGTGCTGACGGTTGAAAGCATCACCGTCGATGGTCCCGACAGCAATGTCGATACCCTGACGCTGAACTCCGCCGGCCGTCGCGATACCCGCAATGTCGTGCAGGACATCTCTGCCGCTGCGGCTTCCAGCATTCTCCTCACCGGTTCTCAGGATCTGGCAGCCAAGGTCACCAGTCTGGCCACCGGTACCGACCAGGAGCTGACCGTCGACGGTTCCGAGCTGGAAGGTGATCTGGACCTCGTGGTCAACGGCGCCCTGTTGGAAGAAGGTTCTGACGACGTGATCACCGGTACTGCCGGCGAGAACGACACCCTGGCGTTGTACGGTACGGGCCTTGATGTCTCTCCCACCATTGAGGACTTCGAAACCCTGCAGTTGGGTTACAACTCATTTGGTGCCCTCTCTACTACCCTTGGTGGCGGCAGTGAGGCGTTTGACGGCACCTTCGATGTCGGCAATGCTGATGCCGATACCTTCATCATTGCCCACGAGAGCGGCGACATCACCCTGGAAGGGCTGAGCTCAGGGGATACCGTGGTCATCGGCGAAGAAGGCGTTGGCACGGACACGCTGGAGTTCGACAACAACATCTTCCTGCAGGGCTCCGGCGACGACATCAACATCAACATTCTTGATACCGTCGACTATGGTAGCAGCACCCTGTTTGACAACTCCGGGTTCAACGATGGCCTGTTTGTCAACGGCTTCGCTACCATCAATCTCGACCTCGCCATGACGGGTGGTGAAGACGTCGACCTCAACCTGATGATCGATCGGGATGTTGACGACACCACGTTCCCCAACTACCAGCTCCTGCCCGTCGCCGAGCGCGACGCGAGTGAACTGGTCATTACTGGTGGTGTTGCCGATGGCAGCAATGACCTGGATCTCTCGGATCGCTGGTTGCCGGGTACCCTTGACGAGATCGATGTGTCCGGGTTCAATTCCGACACCGGTGGTGATCCTAGCAGTAGCGGTTTTGACGCTGTGCGTATCGTGATGGAAGATACTGGATCCTCAAGCACCAGTGTTGCTGCGGATATGACCGACACCGACTTCACCATTGGGGCCGGCAATGTCGATATCACGCTCAATGCGGATGCAGTTGCTGACATCGAGCACAACGCGACGTTTGCCTTCACCGGTGACACCGGCACGGACACCTCACCCAGTGTCTGGACCATTACGAACTTCATCGATGAAGCCAATGGTGACAGCGGTAATTCCAACTATTCCCAGCTTGACCTGCGGGACCTGGGCGTGGAAGGTATCACCGACCTCAACTTTGCAGAGGATCAGTATTTCACGGATGATGTTGTTATCACCGATAATACCGGTGACTGGGAGATCGTGCTGGTTGGTCAGGATGAAGCCAACCTCGCACCGTCCGAGAACTTCCTCTTCGCCGCTTAAGGCCACGGCCTGAAGGCGTTGACGTTCGACGACGCACGAACCAAGGGCCACCTCGCGAGGGGTGGCCCTTTTTTATTTTCGGTGCCAGGGCTGATGCCCGGGCGCTTGACGAATCAGGTTCCATCATGTTTAACAATCCGGTATCCCTCAACCCGGAAACCCACCGTCACCTGCGTTACGACGGTAACCAGTCTTACGGCTTTGCCGCCGATCTGATGCTCACGCCGGTCGTGTCCGGCGAAATCAAGCAGGTGGCTCGTGAGTACGTCATCGTATTCTCCACCGGTGAGAAGCCCCTGCCCCAAGCCTTGCTGGGCACCGAGCGGGGCATCAACGCCTATGTCGGTGACAATCCCAAATGGTGGGCCCGCTACGTGCCTGCTCATCTGCGCCGCTACCCCTTCATCCTCAGCGCGCCCAGTTCAGCGAAAGACGGTGAACAGCGCTTTACCGTGATGTTCGACGATGATGCTCCCCATCTCGGAGAGATCGATGGCGAGCCCCTCTTCGATCAGGACGGGGGCCCCACGCCGGTGCTGGAATCCATCCAGCACGCCCTGAGTACCCTGCAGACAGACTTCGAACGTACCGCCAAGTTGGT
The DNA here is from genome assembly GCA_051751285.1 of Pseudomonadota bacterium. Lineage (GTDB taxonomy): Bacteria > Pseudomonadota > Gammaproteobacteria > Pseudomonadales > Halomonadaceae > Halomonas. Next base: position 62,260 of record JBNJKT010000014.1, read on the forward strand.
GCGCCAGCTGGAGGAGCACGGCCTGCTGGTGGATCAGCCCATCAAGGTAACCCCCCCCAGCGGCGAGCCCCGCGGGTTGAAGGGCTTCCGCGTGGTGGATGAGGAAAAACTCAACAGCCTTGGCGGTGACAGCCTCAAAACCTTGTACAATTCTGGCGCACTGAAGTTGGTATTTGCCCACCTGATTTCTCTCAGCAACCTGCGGGACGGCGTGCTGGCCAAGAAACCGGGTCGCCAACCCGGCGGCGGCGAGACACCTGACTTAGAGTCACTTTTCGGCGGTGACGACGACTTCTCTTTCGATTTCGACAGCTGATCGTCTTCACCACGATACTCAACGGAGCCACCGATGGCCGACCCTCAAGCCCAGACCGTCACCATCGACGGCGAGCAGGACAACGCCGCCGAGCTCTCGGAGCACGCCCGCCACCAGGGCGTCAACCTGCGCGTCACCGATGAGGAGATCCAACACCGAGCGCAAGCTCATCGCCCAGACGGCCCGCATCGCCTATGCTCAGGCGCTGGGCAAGGAACTGCCCGAGGAGGGGCAGTGATGCGTGTCGGGACGATCGTCGCCCTGGGGCTGGCCTTGGGCGGCTGCGTGCCGTTCGTGCCGGTGATCTAACCTGGTATTGGGCTCTTGCTGGCTTGTTGGATGATTCGGTGTTTGTGCCATTGGTTACCCTTTTCGACCTTGCCGGCATCAAGGCGTCTCTGGGCAGCGGTGAGTGCTAGACTCCCGTCATGACGGACATTCCCGACACTTTCGCTGACGCTCGCGGCGACCCGGCTGACGGGCCGATCGCCTCGGCGATACGTAACGCCCTGGTCATTCAGTTGGAGGATTACGAGCATCTGCTCTTCGAGCCCATGACCCAGGCCGATCTGGATGGCCTCTATGAGCTGTACGGCCAGTGGCAAGCGGTGCTGGGTGACTCACCGGAGGCGATAGCCCTGTGCGATGCGCTGTACGACTTCATCGGTGCCGGTATCGAAGACGGTGGGGGAGGGGGCGATAGTGTGGAGCGGGCGTATCTCGCCCTGGTGGCGACGGTGCAGGAGGGGGGAGCGTAGGGCGTGAATGCCGCTCACAGCAGCCGGAGGACAGAAGGGGTCATGTTGACGGCCCGCGTGCAGGGCGCATTCGGCGAGAAGGGCGGGTGAAGCATATCGATTACTGAGGGCCAGCCTGGTCGGTATCGAGTCATGTCAGGTCACCTTTTCACAGGAGGGTGGGGGAATCGGGGGCCGCCTCTTGCGGCGCTGATGCCAAGCCTTGTGCCGGGCTATCCCGAAGGTTCAGTCGAGTGCGCTACGTTACGCTGTGCAGGTTGTCAACGGCAGACCCTCCTGGGACGTGGCGATATCACACGCCATGGCGATCGCCTGGTAGATGTCGTTGGGATCGTCAGCCGCCTTGTGAAGCTGGTCACCGAGCGCCTGGTCGTTGATGAGGTAACACGCCAATGGGGTCCCTTGGTGGTAGATCGTCACCGGGGTCAGGGCACCGGCCTTGTTCAATAGTGCCAGCAACTGCCGAGTTCGCCTGAGCTGATCCATTGCCACCTCATGATGGGTAACCAAACGTTTCAAATAGTCGGTTGGCTTGCCTGCGGAAAACAGCTTATCGCCATACACCGACAAGTACTGGGGGTCGGAGATGACCGCGTAATGAGAAATAATCTCAGAATCGTCGTCATCTCGTGTCAGCGGCCCATCGCTACAGCCTGACATGCTCGCCACCAGAGGGTAGGGGCGGTAGCAGATTGGCTTGTGATCGGCGAACAGTGCGCTGTCAGCACTTGAGCTGTTCAGTCCGATCAGTTCCAGCACGCCATGTTTCCTGTAGATGACCATCGGTAGGTGGTTGGCGAGGGGGTTCACGTCGCCAATGGTTAGTCGGATGAGGGCATCTTGGCTGGCACGCAGTCCTGGATCGATGGGTGTCACTCGGTCGTCGCGGTGCTGGATTACGCTTAGCGGAATCGCCGCCTTGGAAAGGCCTTGCTGGGCCAGTTCGTCGGATAGCTGCCGCGCGAGTTCCTGCCCGTCCCCGTGTCCGGGGAGTGTAAAGGTAGTGCGTTGTTCCATGTCTGTTCTCCCAATCTGTTGCGCTGAAGGTGAGGTCTCGAAGACCCCACAAAGAGCATAGACCATGATCAGGAGTAATCCACCGCGTTTGCGGACCTAAGAATAACTTATTAAATATTTCCGATAGTAAAGAGCTATGGAAGGTCATTACAGGAAGGTTCGGCTCTCGACGGCGACGGCCAAAAGCCGGATGCTCCTCTCCAGCATGATCTCGGTTGACGCTGGGTTGAGCGGCCTCAGCCAGGCGTGTTCCTGCTCTTTGACCAGTTGTCGGCACAATAGGAGCCAATGCCCGCGTGGACGATACGCCAGTACCAGCCCGCCGGGTTCGGGGGCGATCCCGCTATCGAAGAGAACGAGGGTGCCTTTGGGCAGCGTAGGGGTCATCCCTTGTGGTGCCGCCATGTCGTCTCCTTCCATACATAGCCAGAAAGCCACGCCCAGCGGTGAATGGTCGCTCGAAAGCATTGGCAGCAGTGCTTCGTCGAGGCCTCCAATCCGTTCTGGGCGGATGGCTTCTTGCCAGGTGACAATAGGGTAGGCCTTAGCGTGGGGTATTCTATTCCGGGTGGCTCGGTGTGCCGTGGCGTGCGAGCGCCGTGCGAGGTCAAGGACTGGGTAGGAAATGCTGGACGGTAGCGTAGTACCCACCTCGCTGGGCATCCACGTAGTATGGGCTTCGCCATGAGTCAGGTAGCTGGCTGTGGTGCCTAGTGCTCTGGCGAGCTTTTCCAGGTTGGTCAGACGCGGAGATCGACTCTCCCCCTTGAGGATACGATTGATCGTTGAGTGCGGAACCCCGGAGCGCCGAGCCAGCGCGCTCTCGCTGAGCTGCTGGTGGGCTATCAGCGCTTTGAGCCTTGCGGCGATGGTAGAAATCTCGTTCATGACGCCTTTTCTGTCCCTGGGTCGTACAGCGGTGTGAAGTGCATCGGAGGGGGCCTGGTCCATATCGAAGGCTCATAGCCCGTTTCCAGTCGCAGCAGTCAGCCAATCAGCGGCGGGTCTGGGCCCGCGAACGACGTGCCGGCACACCGCGCGTCTCCACCCACTTCTCTAGCGCAGCCGGTAGGGAGGCTTGGCGTGAGGACACGGCCCCTACCTCGTTCGGTTTGCCCTTGGGAGGCTGTCCCTTGCCCTGGGTGCGTATGCTCTTTATTGGCTTGATGCCCGCCAGTTCTTCGGTGATCCGCTGATCTCGCGCATCACCCTGCTGAGCCAGTAGTGAGGGCCGGTTCAGCTGCAGGTAATACTCGGTGCCCATCTGGGCATCAATCATCGCTTGCAGGTGGTCCAGGCGGGTTCGTTGCTTGAGGCACGCGTTGCGCATCGGGGGCGGCAACGTCTGCTGGAATGCCTGGATCTCCTGCGGTGTTACGCGGTCGCTTTCCAGAGCGTCCACCCAGCCATAGGCGCGATAGCGCGGTGATCCGCGATCGTGCTGGCTAGCCTGGCGAAACACTACCCCTTGTTGACGCGTGAGGTGGTTTTGCCACAGCTGACCCATCCACTGGCCATGCTCGATGGCGGGGAGCGGGTTTTCCACAGTGAAAAATAGCCACCAGTGCAGATAGAACCCTTGCTCGGGGGTCCACCGAAGCTGCCACACGTAGCCGGCCAACCCTTTGAAAAGATGTGGGAAAGTGTCGTGATTTTTTGGGTCGAGCAGCCCATCACGATGGTCTTGCAAGCGTCGTAGTAGTCCCAGACTCCCTTTGGGGGGAGGTCGCTCTCGACTGAACATGGCGTCCAGTTGGGCGCTTTCCTGACTTGGGTGGCGAGGATAGTAGCCTGTCTGGAGCGATACGACCTTGAGATAGCGTTCGTGGGTAAGCAACTGGTTAACGTAGTCCACCACGTTGCGGTGGTTCTTGCGGGCGCCGCGATAGAAGAGGTTGAGTTGACCCTTGAGGTCTCTGGCCTTATCGGCATCCCCCTCTTTTGCCCGGCGTCGGATGTCCGCCAGTTTGCGGTTCATCAGAAGCGCGCGCGCCTCCCGGGAGAGTCGACCGGCCAGATCTGGCGGCAGAGGGTTGCCATTTTCGTCGCGAAGGGGATCGTTGCGCAGGGCAAGCAGCAGCGGGTGGTAGCTGAGGTAGTCGGTATGCAGGCGCTGGGTCGAGACCTTGTCCAATTGCTGCCACACCGTTTTTGCGGCACGGTTTCCGGCGCGTGCCTCGCTGCGGCTTGCTGGTGGGACGTCCTCGGGCGTGAGCTTGCGTTTGCGATACACGAGCTCATGGGCTGCCTGTGTCGCCTCCACGACATCGACGATGTGAGAGAGCATGTCATTATCCGCTGGAGAGCGCGTGCCCGTGGGAAGATTGAAACCTCTTTCGTCTAGCATATTAGGCGAGTAACGATTGAGGTCTCCCAGGATGTTAGGCATCGAATTCTGATGCGCTTTTAGAAATTTCCTTACCGCCATCACCGCCTCCCCCAAATATTGGCCGTCTGGACATCGTACAGTATAGCCGAGCCGAGCCCGTTTTCTAGGGGGGTGGCCTCTCGCATAAGGCAAGTGGCGATAGCGGTCGGTTTTCCTTCGAGCGATGATCGTTTTCGGGATATGGGGTGAGCTGTGAATCGCCTGTGCTCGACAGTAGGACGGGTGTGGCCGGCCATTTATCGAGGTATCTACATTGGAAAGCGCCGAGGGTCTGGCTCCGATGACTCGGCTACTGCCACCGGATATCCCCCTCAAGGGGCTGCCCCTTTGTCTCGTCCACTGACCCCATGCTAGCAGAGGACGATGCGTGTGATGACGTTCGCGACCGATCTGCCGTCGCCGGGGAAGACGCCGTCACGGCGCCCTTGTCGTGGTGCTTGGATGCGCGACAGGTTGTGCCCCTGCCAGGTGGCGTTCTGGCAGGGCGTCAGGTGCGGCTTATGCCGGTGGATGACGAAGCACGTAGCCCAACAGGGCTTGGGCCGGTCCCGTGGGGTGGCGTCGACCCTGCTCCCACTCCTGCAGGGTGCGTAGGCTGATGCCCAGCCGTGCCGCAAACTCGGCCTGGGTCAGCTCGAGGGCGTGGCGGTGATCGATCACCGCGGCCATCAGCTCGGCGCCCTCAGGGATAGCGCTCACCGGCACGGCCATGTCGGAGACGGTATGCCTGGCGGCTGATGACGCGACAGTGTCCGGTAACGGCAACCCATGCTGTCGGGTGAAGCGGTGGATCAGGGCCGCCTGTTCGGGGTGCTCGGCCTGCAGCTGGCTCAGGAAGGCCTGGTCATCGGGGGTGTGGGCCATGGGGTCTCTCCTTGTCGATGTGGACCGTGAGCCCGTCACGGACGGGCCCATAGGATGAGATGACGCCCTCAGGTCCTTAGCGGCCGCGCATGGGGCTTGACCCGGGTTGCACCCAGCCGTGGCTCGCCACGTCGCCAGGGAGTGCCAGGTGGGTGAGCCGATCCATCAGGAACACCCCCTGCAGCCTTTGTCGGAGCGCGTCACGCTGCGTGGCGTCCCCGGCGGTGAGCCAGCGCAGATCCGGTGTCAGCAGGTGCTCGGTGTTGTAGCGCGTAGGCAGTACACGATAGGCCACGCCTTCGCCCCGGGTGATGCCATGAATCCAGTGGTCGGCCATCGCTTCGCTGCGCTGCTCGACGCTTTGCGCCGGGTCCCGGTACAGGGCCACCAGATGGATGACGTGCTGACGAGCAAGACCGTGGTCACGCTTCCAGAACAGCCCCACCAGGGCGTCGGACACGGGACTGTCGGCAAGTCCGTCCAGCAGGGTGTGCAGCGCCTGCTGACTGTGCGCCAGGGTGAGGTCGCCTGGCTGGGGGAACAGCAGCGGGTCATGGCCTACCTGCAGCATGACCACCTGCAGCCCGCTTTCCCGGGCGAGCAGCTTTTCCACCTCCGTAGCGTAGTGGTTCCCCCGTGCCGCGAGGGCGCGGCGCTCCTTCACCACCAGGGCACGAATGTTCGGACGGGCCAGTTGGCCCCGCAGCCGATAGAACCCCTCGATCAGCGCCTCATACAGCGCTTGCCGGTCTGGGTGGTGCTTCAAGGCACCGACCTCCCGGGCGGACTCGTGGTGGAGCCGACTCGCCAGGGGTTGGAACGTCTGGCGGTAAAGGTCCACCGTGCGGTCATATACGCGGCGAGTGCCATCGATACGGTGAGCCTCGGCCTCCCGCCGATCGACCTCCAGGAAACGCCAGGCCGGCGTCAGGACCTTGTGGAGTACGACCGCTTGCCCCCTCGGTGTCCCGCGCTGAGCGGTGCGCACCCATGACGTTTCCAGGGCCTGGTGGCTTTCGAACCCGACCAGTTGCTTGACCCTGCCTTCCGCTGCCCAGGTAAGGTGCAGGTCGGTGATGTCCGGGGTGTCCAGCCGCTGCCATCCTGACGACGCCCCCGTGCGAATCAGCAACGCCGGCTGCAGCAGCCAGTGACGTACCCTGGCCAAGGTATCGGTGTCCAGCGCGCGCAGTGTGGTACACCCACGGTGCTCAGGCTGGTAGCACTCGGCGGCCTCCACCGGCTCCTGTCGATGACGCTCCTGTCGCCAGATTGCGTCGCGTATATCGGGAGGGATACGCCCCGTCTGGAAGGTCCGCAGGCGCTTGCCGGTATCCTTGGAGTAGGCCTTGCACAGGTAGCTGGCCGCCTTCATGGGCGCGATCAGTCCCTCCGGCCCATCGCTACGGCGAATCACGAACGTCTGGATCTTGCCGGTCTCCGGGCACTTCGCAAAGTGGACGATACCCCGCATGGCGTCGCTAGCGCGCCCCAGGACGCGCTGCCAGCTACGGATCGCCGCATGCGCCAGGCTACGGTCACCATAGTGGCCATCATAGGACGGCTTTAAACCGCCCAACCGGTAGAAATCATCGCGGTTCACGGCGATCAGCAGGTGATAGTGGGGACGGGTCAGGTCCGCCTCGCCGTCCTGACGGTCGGCATCGGTGACGTGGCGCCGGCGGGTCTGGTCGTTGTGCTCCCTGGCCCAGAGCACGTAGAGCGCTGGTTCCCGCTGGCCGCTCAGGGCACGCACCTCCTTGGTGAATGACTTCAGGAAGTCGCGGATCGGCTGGTTGTCGGCGTAGAGCGCTGGGTCATCCAGATCGACGGGAAAGCGCAGGTCGACGCGACAGGCGAAGACCTGGCTGTGACGATGCTGGAGGGAGCGCAGGCGTTCGAAGGCCCGGTCCAGGTGGTCCAACACCTGCGGGCCGAGCGTGATGTCTTGGTAGATCGGATAGCCCCGGTACACCGGGTGCCAGTAGCTGGTTTGCGAGGGCTGTTTGGGATTGCGTTTGTTCAGCCGCCGCTGTTCGACAGGCGGCGGGATGTCGTCGTGGATAGTCATGAGCAGGACTCCGTCGCGTAAGGAGAGGATTGCCCTTCACTCGCCCCTTGGCGCCCCGCAGAGGGCGCACCGGGGCAGGCAACGAAAACCGACACGAAGACAGGGAAACGAGAGAACCCGCGCCCTCCCGTTGAGGGGCGGCGCAGGAGACAGGGAATGACGCGCAGCAACGCGCGAGTAGAGTGACCCGATACTGAAAGGTGAGAGGGGATCACCAGGAGGTGGCGTCGGTTAGCGTGAATGAGGTAGAAGAGTGATTAAGTCGACAGAGATATTACTTAATCAGGATTTATGCATGTCCTGATTGCCCCCTGTTGCCGTGATACCCCTTCCCCAAGGCCACCGGCCACTGTGGCATTCTCGCCAAGCACCGCGTGGAACATTAACGCATGTCAGAGGCTGACGCCGAGAGCCGATGATCGACGCTTTCCCGATGCTCGCGTGGTGTGTCTTCGTGTCACGAGATGAGCGCTGAGCACTATAGAATTATCCGTCAGTCACGTATCCGGCCTGCCAAGGACGCCCAGATCCCTGCTGATAGCGGCATGTCACTACGGCAAGGCGTGTCTTGCCGGCAAACTGTCGATGCCGATGGTTCGACTCGATTCAACCCGATCTCAGCCCCGTATTACCTGAGTGAAGCCCTGACAACGGGTTTCGTGTGAGCTTCCCTCATCTCCCTCAGGAGCGTCTGTATGTCGACATACCCATGTTGTCCTCGCTGCGGCTCGCCGCAGCTGATCCCTCGCCAGGTGGGCCGCCAGGTCGGCTGCGCCACTGGCATCCTTGCTGGAAGTGCCAGTGGTGCCGTGGGTGCCCTCAGCGGCGCCAAGGCGGGTGCCACGGTCGGGCTGGTTGCCGGTCCCGTCGGTGCCACGGTCGGCAGCCTGGCCGGCGCGATGTTCGGGGCGCTGGTCGGCGGTACGGCTGGCGGGGTCGCCGGCGGTCGCCTGGGCAACGAACTCGATAGCAAGGTGCTCGACAACTTCGAGTGCCGGGCCTGCGGCCACAGTTTCCGGCTACCGCTGGCCGAGTACCCAAGTTACCTGCCGCCCAGCTAAGCGCTGACGCCGAGCCCTGCGCTCAATCTAATCCCTCTCGACCGTATCCCCTTCAATATCTCACGACTCCCCCGCTGCCTTCCGGCGCGGGCCGTTATGCCGTGTGCGCCAGTCATGCCTAGATCCAGGAGAACGACCATGAACCAGAAGACTCAGCTTCAGACCTCGCCATTCCTCGTGCCCGCCGAACGGGCCCAGCGCACCGCCCTGTTGCCGGTCGCATCCCCCGAGACGCAGCCGGACAGCGCTGAATCGGCTCAGCCCCCTCAGCCTTCTCGCCTGGCCAGGACCCCGCTGTCCGCCAAGGCCAACCCCGGCTCTGTCACCGCCTCGGTGCTGGACGCCATCGAGCACAGCGACATGCTCGCGCCGGTCAGCCGCGATGCCCGCGTCAAGCGCCCCGGTAAGCCAGCGCGTCGCTACCGCGAGCAGGCCCGGCGGCTGGTGGATACCCGCGCCTTGGATCGCAATGCCTGGCTGGCGATTCGCCAGAGCGGTATCGGCAGTAGTGACGCCGCCGCTGCCGTGGGCCTGCATCCCTACAAGTCCCAGCTGGAGCTGTGGATGGAAAAGACGGGTCGCCAGACTTTCACCCAGGAACCGGATCGTGATGAGCAACTGACCAGCCCCTTGCACTGGGGGCAGGTGCTGGAGCCCCTGGTGGCGGATCACTACGCCCGCCATACCGGCCAGCGGGTCCAGCGCGTCAATGCCATCCTGCAACACGTCGAGCATCCCTGGATGCTGGCCAACCTCGATCGGGAGATTGTGGGTAGCGATGCGGTGCAGATCCTCGAGTGCAAGTCCGCCGGCCTCTATGGGGCCCGCCTGTGGAAGGAGGGCGTGCCCGAGTATGTGCAGCTGCAGGTGATGCATCAGCTTGCCGTGACCGGCCAGCAGGCCGCCGATGTGGCCGTGCTGTTGGGTGGCCACGAGCTACAGATCCACCGCATCGAGCGCGACGACGCGATGATCGAGCAGCTCATCAGCCTTGAGCGTCAGTTCTGGGAGTGCGTGGAGAACGACACGCCACCGCCGGCCGACGGCAGCGACTCCGCCGACCAGGCGCTCCGGGCGCTGTTTCCCCGGGACGACGGCGTAACGCTGGACTTCAGTGGCGACGTCGGCCTGAGTCAGGCCTTCGTCGATCTGCAGCAGGTTCGCCAGACCCTTGACGAGGCCAGGAAGGAAGAGTTGCGCCTCAAGCACCGCCTGCAGCAGGCCATGGGCACCGCGACGCTGGCGACCTTCCCTTCGGGAAGCCTGAGCTGGAAGCAGACCGCCCCGGTCAAGCGGCTTGACACCAAGGCCCTGCAGCAGGACCACCCTGGACTGTGTGCCGACTACCTCAAGACATACCCCGGCTCACGGCGCCTGGTGGTGCGTCAATAACGTTCGGCTACTGCCGCTGTGCGCGGCTTTCGTCCTCATCGACCAACGACGTACCTCAACCATGAACACGCCTCAGATCGCCCTCACGGGCTATCTGGGGCGTTGTTGTTATCAGGAGGCTCATCATGCTGAAAGGCTTAGCCATTACCCCGCCCATTCTCGGGCGCATCGCCATCGGCAAGGTGATCGAACACAACGGCAAACGTCTGCCGCACAAGGACGACCAGTTCACCATCACGTCCCAGCTGCAGACCAAGGAGGGCTGGATTCGTCACCCGCTGGATGAGCAGCTGCGTAGCGAGCAGGAGGACAAGCTGCGCCGCATCCCCATCCGGCTGCTATTCAACGACCCCGACCTCAACCTGCGCGCCGAATACGCGCTGTTTGACCGCCAGACCGCTCGTCCGCTGTGCGTGGGCGACGGTGAGCAGTGTAAGCGCCGCACCCGGGAAGGCATGGAGACGCTGCCGTGTCCGGCCCCGGACGCCTGCCCGCTGGCCCAGGGCGGTGCCTGCAAGCCTTATGGGCGGCTCAACGTGCTGATCGGTGACGACGACCCGCTGGGCAGCTTCATCTTCCGCACCACGGGTTTCAACTCTATCCGCACGCTGGCCGCGCGGCTCGCCTACTTCAAGGCGATCTCCGGCAACCGGTTAGCCTGCATGCCCCTGGAGCTGCGTCTGCGCGGCAAGTCCACCCGCCAGAGCCGCGGCACGCCGATCTTCTACGTCGACATCACCCTGCGGGAAGGCTGGACGCTGGACGAGACCCTGGCCGAGGCGCAACGGCTCGACCAGCAGCGTGATGCTAGCGGCTTCGACCAGAAAGCGCTCGATAGAGCGGCCAAGGCCGGCTTTGCCAACGGCGCCTTCGAGGACAGCGCCGAGGAGTCCGCCGCGGTGGTGGCGGAGTTCTACCCCGACCTGACCGCCACCGACGAAACCGGCACAGCAGAAGGGCAGGGGGGCTCACCGGACCGCGCTGAGACGCTTGCCGACAAGCTGCATGCCAAAGGCCAGCAGACGGGTAAAGCTGAACAGGCGGAGCCGCCACATCCACATGCCAACGCGCAAGACGCATCACCTGCCGACCACGGGCAGCAGACCCCACCGAAACGCCAGGCCAATCGCGCCTGATCCCTGAAGCCCGTGCAAGGCGGGCAATGCCTCACTCACTTTTCGGATTCACCGGCACGCCGCCGCATCAACGCTGCCCGCTGCCCTGGAAGCGCGGGCCGTTATGCCTTGTCCGCACGGTACCCAACTCAGGAGATAGCCCTATGCGTATTCTCACTCACGACCATCTACACCGCTCAGCCCCTGCCATCTTCGCCACCCACCCCGATAAGGCCGTGTCCGAGCGCTACGGCTTTGTACCCACCATCCACGTGGTGGACGCCCTGCAGGCGGAAGGCTGGTACCCGGTGCGTGCCCAGCAGACCAATGTCCGCCAGGCCGAACGCCAGAGTGTCGCTAGGCACCTGATCCGCTTCCGCCAAGACCCTGACCGCCAGATCGCCGTGGGCGACAGCGTCACCGAACTGGTGCTCACCAACAGCCACGACCGCAGTGCGGCGTTTCAGCTCGACCTGGGGCTGTTTCGGCTGGTGTGCTTGAACGGCATGGTCACGCCGGTGGGCGATGTCGGCGGCATCCGCGTGCGGCACGGCAAGCACGTTGTTGACGAGATCCTGGAGGGCTCGATTCACCTGAGTCATCAGGTCCCGCGCATCGCCGAGGGCGTCGAGGTCTTCCAGTCCACCCTGGTCAGCCAGGGAGAAGCCCAGCTGTTTGCCGAAGCGGCCTTGTCGCTGCGCTACGGCGACGACTGGCAGCAGGCCAGCCCCGTGCAGCCGGGCGACATCCTCGACGCCAGACGCACCGAGGATGCCAACGGCTCGCTATGGAGTGTGTTCAACCGTACCCAGGAAAACCTCTTCAAGGGGGGCCTGCGCGGCAGATCCGCCAGTGGGCGCCGGACCCGAACGCGTCCCATCAACAGCGTCACCGAGGACGTGCGCCTCAATCGGGCGTTATGGAAGCTCACCGAGCACTTCGCTGACCTCAAGGGCGCGACGATCGCCGCCTAAGGAAGACCTGCCATGATCGCAACCACAACCACAACCCTCACCCCGGTACTACCACAGGACGCTTCCCCGGGCCTGATCGCCGGGGAAGAGCCCGGTACCTACCGACTCACCGGCGACGTGACCGACGCCCAGCTGCTGCACCTGGCCAAGATGATCGCCCGACGCAAGCTGCGCAAGGGCAACAAGCTCACCGAGCCTGATAAAGTCCATCGCTGTCTGCAGACGCTGATGCTCGATTACCCCTTTGAAGTCTTCGGTACCCTGCTGCTGGACACCCAGCACCGCCTGATCGCCTTCGACGAGCTGTTCCGGGGCACGCTGGACTCGGCCAGCGTCTACCCCCGCGACGTGGTCAAGCACGCCCTTCACCACAACGCCGGGTCGGTCATCCTGGTCCACAACCACCCCTCGGGTGACCCTGAACCCAGCGATGCCGACCGGCGCATCACCCGGCGTCTTCAGGACGCGCTGGGTCTGGTGGATATCCGGGTACTGGATCATGTCGTCGTTGGGCACGAAGGCTACACCTCCTTCGCCGAACGGGGGTGGCTGTAGGGTCACCCTCACCACGCCCTTTCGATGCCGCCTGCATTCCTGCCTCACGCCTGCCCTGATCGGCAGCGTGGGGCGGGGCAGTGGGGCGGTGTCGTTTTTTTGTTACTCAGCAGGCAGATAGGGTGAGGGAGAGGGCAGCAAGAAAGGGGCTTGACAGTAGTGGATATGCTATCATCGCGTGATCGACACAGGAGCCAGCATGAGCGAAACGGATACTTCCCGACCCGCCGATCATGACAGCCCCTGGAAGATGGCGTTGGAAGGCTACTTTCAGGAATTTCTGGATCTGTTGTTCCCGGCGATCCATGAGCAGGTGGACTGGTCGAAGGGCTATAGCTTCCTCGACAAGGAGCTGCAGCAGATCACCGCAGATGCTGAAAGCGGCAGGCGCTACGCCGACAAGCTGATCAAGGTCTACGCGCAAGACGGCAACGAGACGTGGGTGTTGATCCACGTTGAAGTTCAGGGCGAGCCGGAGGAGGCCTTTGCCGAGCGCATGTACACTTACCAGTACCGGCTGCGTGACCGCTACGGGGTGGACGTGGTGAGCCTGGCGGTGCTGGCCGATACCCGTGACAGCTTCCGGCCCACGACCTTCCGCTATCAGCGCTGGGGATGCGAGCTGACCTTTATTTTCCCGACAGCGAAGCTGATTGACTGGGAAGCGCGCTGGGAGGAGCTGGAGGCCAGCGACAACGTCTTCGCGCTTGTCGTGATGGTTCAGATCCACGCCAAGCGATTGAAGGATGGTGCCACGCGCAAGGACGTCAAGGTTGCCCTGATTCGTCTGCTGTATGAGCGGGGCTACAGCCGAGATCAGGTTGTGCAGCTATTCATCATTATCGATTGGATGCTCCAGCTGCCGAGAGCTCTGGAACCCGAGTTTGCCCAGGCGGTCAACACCATACAGGAGGAAAAGCACATGCCTTACGTCAACACACTTGAGCGGGTGGAGCGGGAGAAAGCACTTCACGAAGGGCGCCACGAAGGGGTGGAAGGAATGCTGCGGAAGCAAATAGCCCTGAAGTTTGGGGAGCTACCGGAATGGGCGGACGAACGCATCGCCTCCGCTTCGGATGCACAGCTTGATGACTGGGTGGCGCAGATTCTGACGGTGGATAGCCTGGAGGCCTTGCTGAATAGACACTGAACCAGCCTTCTCCCTGTATTCCCCCACCTCCCGCACAAAAAGGTCAGCCCTAGTGGCTGCCTTTGCTGTATCCGACTGATTTCTTTTTTATTTTTTGGATCTCCGTCCCGTGGCTCCCCGCTGGAAGGCGGTGACAACGTCTGGTTGGGCGGGGCATCGTGGGGGAGCGCCTGCTGGCGAGCGGGGCGTTCGGTTCTGCCCGATGGTAGGATGGCGATACGACGACAGGAGAGCGCCTGGCCAGCAACCATCATGATACCGGGTACAAGGAGCTGTTCAGCCACCCCGAGTTCGTCTAGCAGCTGATCGAGGGCTTCGCGCCGGGCGAGATCGCCGAGCTGATGGACTTCTCGACGCTCAAGAACCACAGCGGCCACTACATCACGCCGCTGTTCGAAGAGAAGTTCGAGGACGTGGTCTGGTCCGTGGAGGTGGCCTGGCAGGGTACCACCCAGCAGGTCTTTCTTTACATTCTCATGGAGTTCCAGTCGGCGGTGGACCGCACCATGCCGATCCGGCTGATGCACTACGTGGCCTGCTTTTACAGTGAACTGCTCAAGCAGAAGGTGATCACCCCTGGCCAAGGCCTGCCACCGATCCTGCCCATCGTGCTCTACAACGGGGCCGAGCGCTGGAAGGCCCGGCAGGACATCTACGACATGGTGCAACCGGAACCGCCCGCGTTCCTGCAGGTCTACCAGCCGCACCTGCGCAACTACTTGGTGGATGAAGGGCGCTACACTGACGAGGAGCTGGGACTACGCCAGACACCGCTGAGTGGGGTGTTCGGCGTCGAGAACGCGGGTCAGAGCTGGGATGCCCTGCAGCAGGCCGTGGATCGGATCGTGGCGATCATCCAGGCCGATCCCAACAAGGAACGCATTGACCGGATCATCACCCGTTGGCTCAAGCGTCACCTGCAGCGGGTAGCCCCCAAGGCCAGGCTCGACCTGGATCAGCTCAACAGTCTGGTGGAGGATAGAGACATGCTGGCAGAGAACTTGGAAAACTGGGCTCAGAAGGAGCGCCAGGAAGAGCGCGAGAAGGTCTTGCGGGAAGCAGCGCAGCGCGTAAGGGAGGCCGAGCAGCGCGCCTTGGAAAGTAAGCGCAATGCAGTGCGCAAGCTGATCGCTCGCACCGAGATGGACGACGCCATGATCGCTGAGATTGAAGAGCTGCCGGTCGAGGAGGTAGCCCGGCTGCGTGCCGAGACGCAGCACTGATCCTACCTTCTCCTGTATTCTCGACTGAAGCCCAAAAAGGGCAGCCTTGGTGGCTGCCCTTGTGCTATCTGCCCGTTTTCCTCTATTTCTACCCTGGTTCTTCGCCGCTGGGCGGCTTATCCGCAGGCGGTGACACTGTCTGGCCGGGCGGGGCCTCGCGCGGTGAAGCACTCTGGCGAGCCGGGCGTTTGGTCTTGGTTCCCGGCAATGCCCTGCCCTTGACACCTGTCTGTCCTTCCGCTTCCCGCGCTTCGCGATCCCACGGCACGACGTCGGCCGCTTTCTCGGCTGCCGTCAGTAGGGTGTCATTGGAGAGGTGCGCATAGCGCTGGGTGGTCGTCACTTGAGTATGGCCCAGCAGTTTTTGCACCTCATACAGCGAGTGACCGGCGTTGATCACATAGCTGGCGAAGCTATGCCTTAGATCATGGATGCGCAGATCAGGCATGCCCGCCCGACGCCGGGCGGTATCCCATGAAGTGAAGACCTTCACGAACGGCTTGCCAGTTCGCGGATTGGTGAAAAGGTAGTCGCTGGTCTCATGACGCGGCAACTTGTTCAACAGTCCCATCATCCCGTCGGAAAGCGGCACATGCCGTGTCTTCCCCGTCTTGTTGAACTCGATCCGCCACAGACGGTGGTCCAGATCGAGATCCGACCAGCGGGCGTTTAGCACCTCTCGCCGACGTGCTCCGGTCAGCAGCAGCATGGCAACGATGAACGGTAGCAGCTGGTTAGGTGAAGCCTCCAGCGCCTCGAACAGCCGCAGTGCCTCGTCTTCCTTCAGGTACCGCTCCCGCTTGTTGTTCTCTAAATAGAGCTCGATCCCTGCCGTCGGATTGCGGGTGATGCCCTCCACCTCCCATCTCAGTGCACAGTTGAAGATATAGCGCATCAGGACGATCAGCCGGTTGGTGCTGGCCGGACGGTGGGACTGACGATGTCGACTGAATATCTCGACCAGGTGCTGCCGCTTGATCTCATCCAGGTGAAGCTTGCCCAGCACCGGCAGGATGTGATTGTGCAGCATGCTCATATCGTTGCTCCAGCTGCGCTTGTATCCCTGGATGTGCGGCAAGTAGGTCTTCTCGATCAACTCCGCTAACGTTGGCACCTCTTGGAGGATGCGTCGGGTCTCGAAGGGATCTTCACCCATGGCCACCCTCGCCAGTACGTCCTGAGCCATCTCGCGGGCTTTGCTGAGCTTTATGATGGTGCCATTGCCCAGCTTGCGCTCCACGATTTTGTTGCGCCGGTCACGGAAGCGCACGTAGTAGGTCTGACGCCCGGATGGCAGAACCTTGAGAGACAACCCCTGCACGCGCGTATCGTAGTAATCCACGCGACGTGCACCGGGCGGGCAAGATGCGCTATGATTAATGAATTGCTGTTTTAGGAGTTTTGTCGGCACAACGATCACCCTGGTTCAGATATGTTGATCTAGTGATGGTATTTTTAGTCTCTTGTTCAGGAGGTGTCAAGGCGATGTACGAAACTACCCGGCTGGCCATTGCGATGCGCATGAGCCGTGCCGCTCTCAATCTGACGCAGGCGGACTATGCGCAGCTGCTCGGTATTTCCAAGAGCAACGTAATGCGCAACGAGAAGCTCGCGGTCGCCGTGCGTGGCGATACGTTGGTGCGGATGGTGCATCTGCTAGGCAAGCGTGGGGTGGGTATCGACGTGTTCAGCGTGATGGATGAAGTGACGATGAGTTACCAAGGTGATCGTCCGGAGGCAGCAGCGATGCGTATGGCACGCGCGGCGCTGAGTCTCACGCAGGAAGCATTTGCCTTGGAGATCGGTGTGACCAAGCCCATGGTTACCCGCGGAGAGCGCAGTGACGGGGCTATGCGCGGCGAAACCCTGACCAAACTGATTCAAGCCATGCACCCTCAGGGTATCGAGATCAATCTGGCCTCCCCGTTGGAGGGAGTCACCATCAAAATCACCCGGCCGGCGCTGGAGAGGATTGAAGAGAACGAGCAAGGCAGTGAGCTGCCCGGAGAGCCGCGCTGGGAGTTAAAGCCCTATACCAGAGAAGAGCGAGAGTGGGACGAAATTGTGGAGCGTGGCCAACGCGAAAAGAAGGAGGAGAGGTAGGGTAAGCGAGAGGACCTGAAGCAGACCCATGAGCAAGCGCAGCGGCAGATAGCCAGTAGGAATGGGATAAAAACAAGCAGCACGTAACGTTTACAGTAAAAACAGCAGGTTAAGCGTATGTCCGGGTAGGTTGAAGCTGCATGGGTGATGCGACTTTGAAGAAATACGATAGAAATGTCGGATGTTGGTGCTTTTTTTGAAGAACATACCGTTTAAAAACAGTGTGTTGTTGAAGCACGGGACAAGGACCCTCACTCAGGGCACCGACGACCTGACCGGCACCCCGGGCGACGACACCTTCACCGCCCCCCTGGCGCAGAACGAGCTGGGTGGCGTGACCAACACTCTGGCCTCCGGCGACACCATGGTCGGCGGCGAAGGCACTGATGAGCTCCGCGCTCAGCTGAACGTCGAAAGCACCGGTGTGGGTAGTTTCTCTCCGGTGATCGCCCCGGTGACCGAGAGCGTCGAGAACGCCTTCTTCCAGACCCAGGGCACTACCCCGTTGATTGGGCGCTTGAATGATGCCTTCGATCTTACTCTTGAGCAGGGTCTTGAGTCGCTGGATCCTGAGCTGGTCGTTGATGCAATCACGGATGCCGCGATCACCATCGATGCCGGCGATATGCAGGGCGTCGAGCAGCTGTGGGACTTCGAGAGCCGTACCGACCTGGTGATCGAGGACGTTCGCTCCAACCCGAAC
The DNA here is from genome assembly GCA_051751285.1 of Pseudomonadota bacterium. GTDB lineage: Bacteria > Pseudomonadota > Gammaproteobacteria > Pseudomonadales > Halomonadaceae > Halomonas. The sequence goes on from JBNJKT010000014.1 coordinate 79,951, forward strand.
GCCACCACCATCGGCATGGACGGCACCGATCACAACGCCAGCTACGTCGTTCGGTATGATGCCGACGTCATCGCCGGCGACTTCGGCGATTCCGCCGTGACCTACGAGTTCTCCAACCTGCTGAATCCGGCGGATGAACTCGATATCGGCACAGCGGTAGAAGGCTGGGTCGACCAGCTCTCCTTCGAGATCGACGGCGAGCTGGTCACCCTCAACGGTAACGATGTGGCCGCCGCCACCACTTACCAGGAGCTGGAAGCGGCCGTGCGGGCCTCCCTCGACGCCCAGGGCTATGAGGACATCTCGGTCAGCCTGGACGAGAGCTTCACCGCGCCGGCCACGGTAGGCGGTGGTGCGGGTGCCCAGCTGGTGCTGGTCGATCCCGAGGGCCGCACCCTCACCGAGCCGCAGATCAACGTCGCCGACGCCGCCCCCGCCGGCGCGCTGTACTTCAACTCGGACGTTGGCGCCCCCACCGAGCAGGACGTTGAAACCAACGTCATCCTCGACAACGTCGGCCGCAATGACGTCGGTGGTATCCTCGACATCGGCGGCATGAGCAACAAGGGCGTTCAGGTCTTCAACGTCGAAGTCGACGAAAAGAGCTGGCTCGCCCAGATGCAGAGCACCAGCGTCTCCGTTGATCCGGACACCAACAGCTTCAGCCACCTGGAAGTGGTCAACATCGCCCACCTCGATGGCGGTGCCGAGGGTGACCTGGCCATCGGTAGTCAGGACGAGTGCCAGACCGACGTCGACCCGACCAGCATGCCCATCGGCGGTCGCGTCATGACCAACGGCTTGAAGGACGTGCGCGTCTTCAATGCTGAAGGCTTCAGCGGCGCCATCAACCTGGGCGCGAGCTTCACCGACGAGATCTTCGGTCGCTACCTGGACGATGCTACCGACCCGGTCGAGTTCGTCTACACCGGCGGTGAGGGTGGCAACCTCTTCACCTTCGACATCGCCGAGGATGTCTCCGAAGATCCGTTCTTCAACCTGACGATCACCGGTGGCGCAAGCGACGACCGCTTCAACCTGGTCGGCGACGACTTCGACCTGAGCGGCATCAGCGTCGACGGTGAAGGCGGCTCCAACACCCTGGAAGTCCAGACCAGTATCGGCACCTCTACCGAGAGCACCCTGGCCGGCTTTGCCAACATCGACAAGCTGGTTCTCGCCGGCGGCAGTGACGCTGATGACGTGGATGCCGACATGGCCTCCCTGGATGGCGTCAGTGAGCTGGTGATCGCTACGGGTAGCCCCGACTCTACTGACACTGTGGACACCACTGTTTCCAACCTGGCGGCCGATACCACCCTGGTCATCAGCGGCAAGAACCAGACGGTGTGCAATGCCAACAGTGATGCTGAGCAGTACTTTGGTGACATTGAGCTGGTAGATGCCCAAGGCGAAGAGCAGCTGGTGACCCTGGACAACACGGCCCGGGTCGACGGTGAGCTGAGCGTCGAGAGCCTGACCGTCACTGATGGCAACGTCGAGACGCTGACCCTGGATTCCGCCGGTCGTCGCGAGACCAGCAACACCGTTCGCGACATCCAGGCGGCAATGGTCGGTAGCCTGCTGTTCACCGGCACCCAGGACCTCAATGCCTATGTCTCCGAGTTGGCCGATGATCAGGAGCTGAGCATCGATGGCTCTGAGCTGGAAGGTGATCTGAACCTGACTGTCAATGCGTTGGAGCTCGAAGAAGACGCCGATGACGTCATCACCGGCACCGCGGGTGACAACGACCGCCTGACCCTGTTCGGCAATGTGGGTACTGTCAACCCGACAGTCTCCGGCTTCGAAACCCTGCAGTTCGGTTTCTTCGGCGGAGAAGAGGGCTCGATCGGTAACGCTGATGATGAAGCGTTCACCGGCACCTACGACGCCGCCAACACCACTGGCGTGAGCCAGAACAGCTACGTCGTGGCGAACATCGGGTCGCCGAGTCCATCGCTCAGCGCCGCCGATCCGGCTGCGGCGTTTGTATCCGACGCAGACCTGACTCTGGAGAACCTCTCCAGCGGCGCGGTGATTAACGTCACGGACAATGGTATTGACACTTCGACTAATGGGCAGGCCAACCTGGTTGATGTTCAGACAGGCCTGCCGGTCGATGTCCTGACCCACATCTACCTGACCGATGGCTCGGGTGAGGTCAACGTCAACTACACGGACGCCTCTCTCAATACTGCCGCTACCCTGAATGCTGATGGCGACGCGCCGATGCATATCCTCGCGGCCAATGACGTAGATACCGTCAACATCGGTCTTGGCGACGAGACTGAAGTTGAAAACGCCTTCCTGATCTTCGGGTCGCCGGATAGCGATGTTTCCACGCTCAGCATTTCGGGCGGCGAAAACGTCGGCAACTTCCACCTCGGCCAGCTCGGCATCTACGGGCGTGATGTGGCAGGCAGCGATGACCTCATTGATAGCGACGATGGCATCAACGTGCTGGATATGGAGACCCATCAGGCGCTGACCACACTGGACTTCTCGGACTTTACCGGCGACAACCTGATCTCCGGCTTCGAGTTCGACGATAACGGTAGTACTGGCCCTACCTCAGACTGGGGTGATACAAATCAAACTCCCGAACTGGGCACGGATCCCCAGAACAAGGAGATCCAGGTCGGCGGTCACGAGCTGCGCTTCGACCTCGGCGGTAATCCAGATGGAACGAATGACTTCAGCAACATTAATGACGGTGAAGCCTTCGCCACGCGCTTCGTCTTCAACGAGGACATCAATGAAGACGCCACCAACCCCGAGCACTGGGTCATCGACAACTTCCGTGCCTACGATACCACTGGGGGTGGGCAATTCGGGAATGTCACGGCCGACGATGCCACGGTGCTGGACTTCTCCAACTTTGCTCAGCTCGGTTCGCGCACAGATCTGAACTTCGAGCTTGGTACGTGGAGCGACAGCGGACAATCGTTCACTGCCGGTAGCTCTGGTAATGCAACCATGATCACGGCGGACGATCCGGCGGGTACCGGTCTGGACTTCCAACTCGTCGTCCTCGGCGTCGGCGATACTGACCTGATTTCCAACGCTGAAAACCTCAACTTCGCGTAAGCAACACCCGACGCGTAAGCTAACTAGGCCGCCCTTCGGGGCGGCCTTTTCTATTACTGACACCCGGATGACCACACGCCGATGTTCAAGAACCTTGAAGCCATCACCCCTGACAAACATGCCGAGCTGCGTTTCTCCCCCAGCAATCCCTACCACTTCGCCAGGGAGCTCATGCTCACCCCCGTCGCCGCCAGCGAAGCGAGCCACATCGCCCGCGACTACGTGCTGGTCTTCCCCCTGCAGCGCGACGAGTTGCCCCAGGCGCTGTTGGGCACCCAGGCCGGCGTCAATGCCTATGTCGGCGACAAGGGCCACTGGCTGTGCCGCTACGTGCCGGCGCATATCCGCCGCTACCCCTTCATGGCCGGTCAGCGACCCGACGAGCAGGGCGATCGCCGCTTCGCCCTGATGGCCGACATGGACGCCCCCCACTTCACCTTCGATGGCAAGATGGCGCTCTTCGACGAAGGCCAGCCCACCGACCTGATCCGCAAGGTGCAGAAGGTGCTGGCCAACCTGCAGCGCGACTTCGAGGCCATGCAGCGACTGGCGCAGCAGATCGACGATTTCGGCCTGCTCGTCCCGCGCAAGCTGCACATCCCCCGCAACGACAGCGTGCTGGAGGGCTTCCGCCTGGTTGACCGGGACAGGCTGTCAGCCCTGTCCGGGGAGGATCTCAAGGCCCTGCACGACAGCGGTGCCCTGGCGCTTATCCATGCCCATCTGGTCTCGCTGAACAACCTCGAGGACGGCATGATCGCCAGGCGTACCGCCGCCGCCCCCGAGACCACCATGAGCCTCGAGGAACTCTTCAGCGAAGGCGACGACGACTTCTTCTTCGACTTCGACAGCTGATCGTCTTCACTACGATACCCAGCGGAGCCACCCCATGGCCGACCCTCAAGCCCAGACCGTCACCATCGACGGCGAGCAGGACAACGCCATCGAGCTCTCCCGGTACGCCAGCTACCAGGGCGTCAACCTGCGCGTCACCGACCAACCTCAAGCGCAGGCTCGCTATCGCCAAGACGGCCCGCATCGCCTACGGCCAGGCGCTGGGCAAGGAATTCCCCGAGGAGGGGCATTGATGCGTGTCGGGACGATCGTCGCCCTGGGGCTGGCCCTGGGCGGCTGCGTGCCCTTCGTGCCGATTATCTGAGGCCGAGCAGGCCTCCCTCATCCTCACCCTTGTCCTGGCCCTCCTCCCCGAAGCTCTCCTCACCACAGGCCCCACAGCGCACCTGCCAAGTACCTTTCGGCCGTCGCACCTGCAGCACCCCCTGCCGACACTCCGCGCATGCATAGGGCATGTCGCGCCATTCAGTATCGTGGGGGATCGCATCCCCCTCATCGCTTCGCGTGAACCACATCGCCAGGTCGCTGGCTGACAGGAAGGTGACCATCAAGGTCGCCAGGCTGGGTTGCTCTCCCGGCTACACAGGGCGGTACACCAGCACCCAGGGGCCGTGCTCAGCGGATGCCGGCAGGTCCGGCGTCGGCACGCGCTCCGCGACCAGCGCTCTGCCCGACCCATCGACATAGACGAACCCCCCAGCCGGCTCATGCCACTCGGTGTCCCCCGGCCTCTGATCGTGCAGGCGTACCCCGGGTCGGCTCCTCAACGCCCTGGCGATCGGCTCCAGGGCGTTCTGCACCGTGAACGCCCACCACTGCGTCTCGCCACCCGGAAGAACGACCCCCAGCTGTCGAGGATGCAGCACCTGATACTGCGCCGGCCGTCTGCCACGCGCATTCGCGTCGTTTCGCCACTCACGTTCGCGGTTGTAGCACGAGGGGCAAAGGGACTTTCCGATTAGCCGTGAGGCAGCAGTGCCGCAGCGCACGCAGGTCTTCGACGCGGGGATGACCGGCGGGAGGGGCTCGTCACCGGCATGGCAGGTACCGATCGGGCAACCCCGGCAAGGCGAGTGGCGCTCGCTTCCTGTCTCGCGGTACTGCGCCAGGCAGGCCGCCTGGCTCAGGTGCGCCCGGCGCCTCTCGCAGGGGAAGAAATACGTCCTCGGCAGCACGTCGGGGTGATCCTCGGCATAGCTCACGCCGTCAGCGAAAGGCGGATGCATCGGGATCTGTTCCACGTCTCCTCCAGCGCCATGGCGTCTGTCAATAGGCCGTCAATAAAAAAACGACCTTCGTAGGAAGAATAGAAAACCGATAAGAAATAGGAGGTTAGACAAGTAGGCTCGAGGTGTGCCACTGCGGGCCATTGGCGTCCAATCTGTCGTGACAGCAGATTGCGAGATAAGCCAGCCGGTCAATGCCCCTCGGCAGACCCCTGGCGATGTTCCTCAATCCGACAGGAGACGAACATGTCCCCCAATACGTCGTCATCACCCACTCTGCGTCCCCGGGACGCCGCGCGCTATCTCGGCATCTCGCGGGGCAGCCTTTACACCCTGCGCAACGACCCCGACTTTCCGCCTGCCATTTCGCTGGGTCGGCGTGCGATCGGCTTCCTGCGCACCGACCTGGATGCTTATTTGGCGCGTCGTCGCCAGGGAGCTCGCTCATGAAGCCGTTGCCCACGATCCAGCACGCCCAGCCTCTGGCGCTCTCTTCTCGCGGTGTGCCTGAGGGATTGGATATCGAGACGCTGAGCCCCCTGCGCCGCCGCGATGCCATCGTCGAGGTGATCACGTCACTCGGCGGGGTCGAGCATCGACCTTTTATCTGGGAGGTGGCCGGCATCCGCTGCGCACGCAACCCCGGGTCCGGCGAGACCGGATGGCGCTATCTCAAGATGGGCGGCCTCGATGGCCGCATTCATGACCTCGATCGCGGCGCGCCGGTGATACATGTCTCGCCGCAGGGCGCGGTGATCTATCAGACCAGCGCGGTGACCATGGGCAAGTCCCTTCGCTGGCTGCCCGTCAACAGTCTGGAGGAGCTGGTCTCCCTGGTCGAGACGTTGTGTCCCCATGGGCGGGACATCTTCTGATGGCCACAACACTGGGCGAGAAGGCCACAGGCGTCGTGGGACACGGCGCAACGACACCCGGCTCGCTAGCCGGATAAAGAAACGCCCCGACCTCGGCAAAGGTCGGGGCGCGACGTCCAACTGCCGTTAGAGCGGCAATGAACAAGGGCTCAAAATATGAGCACTAAAAGCAAGAAAATTGTAGCACCCGTGCGGAAAAAAGCACGCGATACCTTTCCCGATGACGCCAAGGTACCGGCCTGTTTTCCGCGGATGCCGAGCATACTCGCCCACATGGGCAGTTTGGCGGCTATCGATGCCTACCTCGAGCGCCGGGGTGCCCATCGCCAGGCCGACCCGGCATGGATGGTCGATGAGGCGCGTGACAGCGCTGAGCCGGTCCCCCTGGCGCTGTACACCCTCGAGCAGCTTAACGCCATGCTCGACGTCCACCTGGGACGCCAGGAGGTGGTCGCATGAACTCTGCCTTCCCCACGTCAGGGGCAACGTCGACCATTGATCAATTGCGCAACGCCATGGCCCAGGCGGGCATTGTCTATGACGACAAGGCCCCGATCCGCGGCGACGGTAAGCTCCATCGCTTTCATGTCGAGGGCGATCCCCCCGGTGTGCGCAATGGTTGGTACTGCTTCCATGACGATGCCCGCCCGGCCGGCAACTTTGGCTGTAACAAGCGCTTTGGCCCGGATCACAAAATTCCCTTCTCCGCCAAGGGCTATAAGCCCTTGAGCCGGGCCGAGCACGCCGCGCTGAAGAAGGAGCGGGCCGATCAGAAGGCCAAGCGCGACGCCGAGGAGAAGGTCCGCCATGAAGCGGCGGCGAAGAAGGCCAAGGAAACCTTGGCGCAGGCTTCTATCGAAGGGGCCGAACACCACCCCTACGTGCTTAAGAAGGGTATCAAGCCTCACGGCGCGCGCGTTGGCGACTACTATGTCCGCCGCCAGCAGGCCGATGGCACCTGGGGCGATGAACTGGTATCCGACAACGCCCTGCTCATTCCGCGGCGCGGCAACGAGCGCGAGATCGTCTCGCTGCAGGCGATCTTCCCTGACGCCGACAATATCCTCGGCCGCGACCGCACTTACCTGGCTAACGGCGAGACCCAGGGTACCTACGAGACCATCGGCCAGGCCCGGACCCACGAAGGGCGCCAGGTGTTCCTGATCTGCGAGGGGTTTGCCACCGGCGCGGCGCTGCATGAAACCACCGGCCACTGCGTGGTGGTGGCCTTCGACGCCGGCAACCTGATCCACGTCGCCAAGCGCGTGGCGGCCAAGAAGCCAGAGGCGATCATCATCATTGCCGCCGACAACGACCAGTGGACCACAGGGCCGATCGAAAACCCCGGTTTGCACCACGCCCGGGCCGCGGCGTCGAAGGTGGGCGGTCGGGTGGCGTTGCCTCCCTTCCCTTACTCCAGCGGTGTCGAGCAGGAGAACGGCAAGCTCAAGGGCCCTACCGACTTCGATGACCTGCGTCGCCTGGAGGGCGATACGGCGGTCAAGGCGGTGCTGGAGGCGTCCCTGAATGCGCCGCAGGACCCCATGGCCGGCATGCAGGGCGACAAGGCGAGCACGGGCTCAGCGGTAGGAATCACGACACTGGAACAGGAAGGGTAACGATATGGCACTTTCATCTAGTACGGCGCTGATTACCGTCGAAGGGGAATGGGACAAGCGTGCCATTAGCGTCTCTGGGCCGCTGGAGGGTACCGTGCTGCTGCGCGGTGAGCAGGAGTATAGAGAAGTGACCCGCCCCGGCTTTTGCATGCACCCCGGGGCGAAGCCGTTTGGAAAGCCTGGCCTGTGGTGGCATACCCACTGCTTCAGGATGAACGAAGAAGGAAAAAAAGAGCGCGTCCCGCATGACATTTGGGTCTGCTCACCGCTGGAAGTCATCGCCAATACCCATGATGAGCATGACGACAACTATGGCATGCAACTGCAGTTTCTTAACCGGGCGGGACGTTGGCGCCATTGGACAATTCCCAGGGCCCTGCTGACCAAGCGCAACATGAACCTCCTCTGCCAGGAACTGCTCAAGCAAGGTGTCACCTTGTCTACTCAGCGCGGAGCAACAGAACTGCTGCTCTACTACCTGATGGAGGTCAAGCCAAACCGCTGGTTGGAGGCGGCAATCCGGACCGGTTGGCATGGTGAACCGGGGGATAAGCGGTTTGCCTTCATCCTGCCAGATTGCACCATCGGCTGTCAGGACGTGGTATTTCAGGGCGCCACCAATCATTCCAGTGGGTTCGGCGAGAAAGGTACCCTGAAAGGCTGGCAGCATGAGATTGGGGCGTACTGCGTCGGCAACGTTAACCTGCAGGCGTCGGTCTGCCTGGCACTGGCAGGTCCGCTGATCCGGGAGCTCAAGTGCTCGCCCGGGGTACATTTTGTCGGACCTACCTCGGTCGGCAAATCCACGGCGCTTAGGGTTGCCTCTAGTGCATGGGGCAGTGGCAGCACCGCTAACGGGTTTGTGCGTTCCTGGAAGTCCACCGAGAACGGGCTGGAAGCCATTGCGGCCGAACGCAACGACACCTTTCTGCCGCTGGATGAGATCGGTGAAGCCGACGAGCGCACGATCGGGAAGACGGTCTATGCCTTGAGCAATGGTGTGGGCAAGGTGCGCGCCGACGTCAACGGCAAGGCTCGTGAGACGGCAACCTGGCGCACCCCCACCCTGTCGACCGGCGAGAGTAGCCTGAACACCTTGATAAAACACCAGGGAGGGGTCTCGCGCGGTGGCCAGGACGTGCGCCAGCAAACTATCCCGGTCATAGGCGAGCATGGCATCTTCGACACGCTGCATGGCTTCTCCGGAGGCGCCGACCTGAGCCGCCACCTTGAGCAGGCCAGCACCCAGCACTACGGGAAGCTTGGGCCGGCCTTTGTCGAAGTGCTGGTCCGTAAGGCTCCTGACCAGTGGGAGGAAATCCGCAAGGCCCACCGCATGGCCAGTAAGGTCATCGCCGATGGGGTAACGGATGGCTTCGCCCTGCGGGCGGCCGATGCGCTCGCCGTGGCGGCCGTCGCCGGGGAAATCGCCATCGAGGAAGGGCTATTGCCCTGGCCCCCCGACAGCGCCATACATGCCATGAGCGAGCTTTTTCAGCGTTGGCTCCAGGAGCGAGGTAATGCGCATTCAGAAGATACCAAGGTGCTTGATGCGATCGAGGGGTTCATCGTCGCCCATGCGGACAGTCGTTTCTCGCCGCGCAAAGACACAACAGAGAACTCCTCGTCGGGGGTGCGGGATCGGGCGGGTTGGTATGTCGATAGTGCTGATGGACGCCGGGTCTACCTGTTCACGAAGGATGCATTTGATGAGGCCCTCAAGCCTACGGGTATCGAACGCTCGCGGGCTATTCGCATTCTGAGTGACGCTGAATGGGTGCATGCCACCGACAAGGGGAATCGCAACACCAAAAAAACGCGCATTCCTGGTCACGGCAACCTCGACCTCTACTGGCTGTGCCCGCCTTGCCACTTGTCCCTGCACCAGGGAGGGCAGGTGGCGTCATGAGTTTATTGCAACGTCTGCAAATCCTCGCCGACGAGCAGGAAGCCCGGCGTCGGTCTCAGGCTTCGGCCTCGACGGGGGCAGTGCCTCCGGCACTCCCCGAGGGCGCCGGGGATGGTGGTCCGCCACTGGCGGGTTCAAGGGCCGTCGTCGCGCTGTGCCCTCAGGACCCTGTCGATGCCGTGGAGTGGGTCGCCAGGGTCTGTCCGCTCCTGCCGGAAGACCGCCGCTACCTGATCGGGTGTCTCGAGCTCCTGTCGCCAAGTGACGTCACGCAAGCTTGCCAGGCGTATGTGGCCCACTGGCGAGAGGCCGCCTTGCAGGAACCCGCCTCACATCGCCAGGAAAATGTCGGTCGCCGGGCCGCCAATATCGCCCTGCGACGCCCTCACGGCTGAACCGGCGCCGGGTTGTTCCCACTGCACGCCAGGGTGGGAACAGCTTTGGAACAAAAAACCCTCACAAAATCAGTGGTGTTCGCGCTGTTCACAGTGTTCCCAGTGAAAAGCGGTAGGGTAGTACCTATCGAATAAATCGAGCAGCAGGAGGCCGTCTATCGCTGCTGCGACCGGCGTCAAAAAATCGTTTTCACGAATCTCCTATTTTTAGGTGGGAACAGTGGGAACAATGCGAAAACTATAATAAAAATAATATAAAAACAGTTAGTTAAGACGATTTTTCTGTTCCCGCTGCCTTCCCGAGTGATGGGAACAGTGGGAACAACTCGCCAAGGGTGAGAGGTGACACCGACCTGGCCACACGTCACAAGCCCCGATCCCGCCACCCCCTGGCGAATCCCTTCCCTTGCTGTGCCCCCTCCGATATGACCCTAGCCCTGTGCGGTCATGTGCTGGAGGACAAGTTAAAAAAGGTTTTCAATGACTTAGCCTGAAACCAGCGCCTCCGCCATGGCGGCGATGACCTCGCGCAGTTCCAGTTCGGCCAGCCAGCGTTCGGGAATCGCCGTGTCGCCATGCAGCGCGCCGAGCAGGTTGCCGGCAATCGCCCCGGTGGAGTCGGCGTCACCGTCGTGGTTCACCGCCAGCACGATGCCATGGCGCAGGTCCCTGGCGACCAGGGTGCAGTAGACCGCAATCGCCAGCGCCTCCTCGGCCACCCAGCCTTCGCCCAGCGCGGCGATCGCCTCCGAAGAAGGCGTAGCGGTACCGGCCAGCCGCCACGCCTGCTGCAGGGCCTCATGCGTCTCCTGGTGGCCCTCCTCGTCGGCCAGCAGCGCCAGGCTCAGCGTCAGGCCTTCCGCCAGGCTGCCGCCTGCGACCAGGCGCTGCACCAGCACCGCCATCACACCCCCGGTCAGGTAGCCGCTGGGGTGGCCATGGGTTAGCCAGGCTAACTCCTTGCCCAGCGTGAAGGTCTCGCGGACTTCCATTCCGTGGCAGGCCCCGAACAGGCCCACCGGTGCCACCCGCATCACGCCGCCGCAGCCCTTGCTGTGGTTGACGGTGCGTTCGGCCGGGACCGTCATCGCCCCCAACGCCGAAAGGCAGGTGTTGCCCGGGGCCCGACAGTGGTGCAGGTCAGGATGGCTCAGCAGACCGCTATCGTGGTTGACGTCCTGGTCGCTGGGGCGCCGACGTCCACCGCGTTGGGTGATCAGCCAGCGTTGCAGCGCCTCGGCACCATGGCGGCGCAGCGCGGCCAGGTCGCGTCCCTCACCGGCCCGTTCGGCGTCCAGCAGTCCTTCCGCGGTGAACAGGCTCATCTGGGTATCGTCGGTGATCGCCCCGCGTCGGCCGTAGGCCTCGAGGTAGTCGGTAATGCCGGGTTCGCCGAAGCGCGCGATGATCTGGGTCCGGCGCCAGAACTCCACGGGGGCGCCCAGGGCATCGCCGCAGGCTCCGGCCAGCAGGCAGCCCCGGTAGCGGCTCAGGGTGGAAGGCGCGGTGGAGGAGGGGGTGTTAGGGAACGTCTCAGGCATGGTGCAGGGCCTCCAGGATGGGTGTGTCGTTGGGGTGGGTCACCACCTCGTGTAGACGGTCTATCGGCACCAGGCTCACCGCCTGGCTCTCCCAACCCATGGCGGCGGGGCTGCCGCCAATCCGCTGGGCCAGGTAGTAGCGCGTCATGCTGGTCGAGCGCGGCACGTCGACCAGCCAGCGGGTCAGGGTCACCACCAGGCCGGCCTCCTCAAAGGTCTCCTGGATGGCGGTCTGTTCGAGGCTCAGCCCCGGTGCCTGCTTGCCCTTGGGGAAGGTCGCCTGATAACCACCGAAGGCGTTACTGGGATGCACTACCCACACCCGGCCGTCGGGCTCGACCACCACGGCCCCCGCGGCAGGCGGCTTGCCTGGCGATACGGTCAACGGTGAGGCCTGCGGGCCGCTCGACCCGGCACCCATGCCCTGGGTCGGCCCATGCCCGCGCGTCGCCTCAGCGGCCTCCCAGGGCCCTTCTGGGCCAGGTGCCTCGTCTTCTCGATAAGGTCGTAACGCCAGCCCGTTCAGCACCTCGGGCAGTGGCCCCTGGGGCACCACCCGGGCGATGGCGGTGGGGTCGGCCCAAGTTGAGAGCGGCGTTGGCGAGGAGGGCGCCTCGAGCACGACCGGCTGGCCCTGGTCGTCGAGGTGCGGATGGTAGCTGGGCATGGCACGGCCTTCTGGGGGTCGAGCCACCAGACTAGCCCGAGACGGCCGAGACCGCTATCGAATCAATGGCTTAACGAAGAGAGGTGGGAGTGGCTCTGATCGGGACGGAGGAGCATGGTATCCTGCGCCCACCGATCGTCAGGGGCGTCACATGGCCAGCCAACATCACGATACCGGCTACAAGGAGCTGTTCAGCCATCCCGAGTTCGTCCAGCAGCTGATCGAGGGCTTCGCGCCGGGCGAGATCGCAGGTCTGATGGATTTCGCCACGCTCAAGAACCACAGCGGCCACTACATCACCCCGCTGTTCGAGGAGAAGTTCGAGGACGTGGTGTGGTCGGTGGAGATCACCTGGGAAGGGGTGACCCAGCGGGTGTTCCTGTACATCCTGCTGGAGTTCCAGTCGGCGATAGACCGCACCATGCCGCTGCGACTGATGCACTACGTCGCCTGCTTCTACAGCGAACTGCTCAAGCAGAAGGTCACCACCCCCGGCCAAGGCTTGCCGCCGATCCTGCCCATCGTGCTCTACAATGGCTCGGCACCCTGGACGGCGCAGCAGGACATCTACGCCATGGTGCAGCCGGAACCGCCGGGCTTCCTGCGGGTCTACCAGCCGCACCTGCGCTACTACCTGATCGACGAGGGGCGCTATACTGACGAGGAGCTGGGCCTGCGCCAGACGCCGCTGAGCGGGGTGTTCAGCGTCGAGAACGCCGGCCAGAGCTGGGAAACGCTACAGCAGGCGGTGGATCGGGTCGTGGCGATCATCCGGGCCGACCCCCACAAGGAGCGCATCGACCGGATCATCACCCGTTGGATCAAGCGCCACTTGCAGCGGCTCGGGGCTGACGTGAACCTGGATCAGCTCAATAGTTTGGTGGAGGATAAAGACATGCTGGCAGAGAACCTGGAGAACTTGGTCAAGAAAGAGCGCCAGGAGGGACGGCTGGAAGGGCAGCTGGAAGGGCGACTGGAAGAGGCTCGCGATGTTGTGCGGACCCAGCTCAACTTCAAATTTGGTGAAGTACCCGAGTGGGTAGAGGAAAGGCTGGCGCAAGCCGACCATGATCAGTTGAAAGGCTGGATGCGCGACGTGCTGTTCGCCGGTAGCCTGGAAGAAATGTTCAAGCACTGACCCCAGCGGTGACAGACCCCGGCCTCATGTATGGCGGTTGGACCTGGGCATCTGAGCGGCCCGCGAGACGTCTTCTCGCGGGCCGTCCTGTATCAGGCCGACGGCTTGGCGATCAGCACAGGCGCCGGGCGGGGCGCCGAGGCCGTCAAGGGCCCGATCAGGGTGCCCACCTGGTTGCTGGCGTGCAGCAGGGTCGCGTCGCTGAGATGGGCGTAGCGCTGGGTGGTGGTCACCTGGCGATGCCCCAGCAGCTTCTGCACCTCGTAGAGGCTGTGCCCGGCATTGATCAGGAAGCTGGCAAAACTGTGACGCAGATCGTGCAGGCGCAGGTCGGGCAAGCCTGCCCGCTTACGGGCCGCGTCCCAGGAGTTGTAGATGGTCTGGAACGGCTCTCCCGTCTTTGGATTGGCAAAGACCCACTCGCTGTCGGTCACCTCCCGCCGCTTGGCCAGCAGCTGCAGGGCTTCGTCGGAGAGCGGCACATGGCGTGCCTCCCCGGACTTGGGCAAGGGAATACGCCAGCGGCGCTGCGCCCAGTTGATCTCCTCCCAGCGGGCCTTGAGCACCTCGCCACGCCGCGCCCCGGTCAACAGCAGCAGTGCCACGATTGGCGTCAGCAGCGAGTTGGGAGAGGTGTGCAGCGCCTCGAACAAGCGGCGCGCCTCCGGCGGCGTGAGGTAGCGCTCGCGGCGATTGTTCTCCTGGAAGGTGGGGATGCCCTTGGTCGGGTTGCGGGTCACGCCGGCAATCTCCCACTCGATGGCGAGATTGTAGAGAAAGCGCAGCATGACCAGCAGCCGGTTGCTGCTCGCCGGCTTGTGGGTCGCCCGGTGGTGATGGATCACCGCGATGACATCGGCCTTGGTGATCCGGTCGAGGCGCTTCTTGCCCAGCATCGGCATGATGTGGCAGCGCAGCTGGCTCTCGTCAGTGGACCAGGAGCGCTTGTGCAGTTTCACGTAGGGCAGGTAGCGCTCTTTGTAGAACGACGCCAGGGTCGGTACCTCGCGCGCCTGGTGCTTGGCCTCAGCTGGGTTGTCGCCCATCAGCGTGCGCGACTTCGCCTCCAGCGCCAGCTGGCGGGCCTGGGAGAGCTTGAGCACGCCGGCATCGCCAAGCTTCAGCTGAAAGCGATGGCCATCCTTGTCGGTGTAGCGCACATAGAAGGTGCGCCCTCCCGTGGCGCGAAGCTCCAGCATCAAGCCGATTACCTGGGCATCGGGCACATTGACCTTACGGCGATCGGCGGGGCAGTGCATCTTGTCCACGGACGATTGTGTTAACGGCAAAGGGGCCATTATGCTATCTCCAGTAGGCAATAACGTCTAACGTGATTCAGGATAGATCATTTCTGCCGCTAATCAAGAGATTCTGCCATGACGCCCCGCGATCCAAGTCCGGCCCTCGAGGTGAACTACCAGGCGGCTGTCCTCATCAAGTCGCTGAGAAGTTTCTTCCGTCTCAACCAGCACGAGCTGGCCACGCTGTCACGCGTCTCGCGCCCCACCATCGATCGTATCGAGTCGCTGCGTGGGATCGACAAGGCGCGCACCGGGACCCTGGAGCAGCTGCTGGATGTCTTCCGCCGGCTTGGCGTCGAGGTCCACCTCGATCCGGCGCATGGCGCAAGCGTGCACTACACCCTGACGGCCATGGTGCTCAGCGTGGAGCGTCTGGCCAGCGTGGGCGACATCCAGGACCGCCTCGCCGTGTTCCAGCCCCAGGGCTCGGCGGGCGACGGGAAGGTGGAGTTCGATCGCTTGCTCGAGTTTGTCCATCGCACCGATCCCGGCCTGGTGCAGGTGTATCGGGGGCGGCCGTCGCCGGATCGCGAACACGATCCGGAGAGACCCACCCAAGGGGGGCAAGCCGATCAATTTCGCGCGGTGACGTTCTTCTCCTTCCAGAAAGAGGCACCTCGGGACCCCGACCCTGAGGAGGAACCGATACACCTCGAGCTTGGGGACGGTGAACCGATAAACGTCGATCCCGGGGAAGAGGCAAAGCCCCCGACCCGCCAGCGGCACCAGGAAGACCACTGAGGAGGAAGGCGGGTGGCAGGCCGGGAGGTCGGCCATGCCAGGCTATCTGGCTGATATAGAAAGGATACCGCCCCGGTTCGGGCAGCCGCGTTGAGCCTTGGCAGACATCGCTGCGGAGGACGACGGGAGAGAATATTAAATATGCGTAAAATACGTAACACAAGTGATTGATACACCTCCATGATTCCAGCTGAATCATTTTGTCCCTCACTCAGGGCACCGACGATCTGACCGGCACCCCGGGCGACGACACCTTCACCGCCCCCCTGGCGCAGAACGAGCTGGGTGGCGTGACCAACACCCTGGCCACCGGCGACACCATGCGCGGCGGCGAAGGCACTGACGAGCTTCGCGCTCAGTTGATCTCCGAGAACACCCAGGTGGGTGGCCAGTCCACCGTCATCGCGCCGGTGACCGAGAGCGTCGAGAATGTCTTCTTCCAGGCGCAGGGCGAAGGTGTCCCCCTGATGGAGGCGCTCGAGATCGCCATCGATCAGGGCGACGTGATTATTAACCAAAATGGAGACATTGAAATTGGAGCCGGTGGAGATGGATTCTTCACCGGTGGACCAGGTGGGTCTGTTGAAGATTCAGGTGATATAGTTACTAACGTTAGCGACATCAACAACATCGTCGATTTCGATGGCCTGGCTTCTGCCCTTGGCATCGGCACTCCGATCACCGTCGATGCCGGCGATATGCAGGGCGTCGAGCAGTTGTGGTCCTTCGAGAGCCGCACCGACCTGGTGATCGAGGACGTTCGCTCCAACCCGAACGCCACCACCATCGGCATGGACGGCACCGATCACAACGTCAGCTATCAGGTCAAGTATGATGCCGACGTCATCGCCGGCGACTTCGGCGATTCCGTCGTCAACTTCGAGTTCGCCAACCTGCTCGATCCGGCCGACGAGCTCGACATCGGCACAGCGACCGACGGCTGGGTCGCCCAGCTTTCCTTCGAGATTGACGGTGAGCTGGTCACTCTTAACGGCGCCGATGTGGCCGCCGCTACGACCTACCAGGAACTGGAAGCCGCCGTGCGGGCCTCCCTCGACGCCCAGGGCTACGAGGACATCTCGGTCAACCTGGACGAGGGCTTCACCGCGCCGGCCTCTGTAGGTGCTGCACCGGGTGCCCAGCTGACCCTTACCGACCCCCAGGGACGCGAGCTCTCGGAGCCGCAGATCAACGTCTCCGATGCCGCTCCCGCCGGCGCGTTGTACTTCAACTCCGATGAAGACGCACCGACAGAGCAGGACGTTGAAACCAACGTCATCCTCGACAACGTCGGCCGCAATGACGTCGGTGGTACCCTCGACATCGGCGGCATGAGCAACAAGGGCGTTCAGGTCTTCAACGTCGAAGTCGACGAGAAGAGCTGGCTCGCCCAGATGCAGAGCACCAGCGTCTCCGTCGATCCGGACACCGGCAGCTACCACCACCTGGAAGTCGTCAACATCGCGCATCTCGATGGCGGTGCCGAGGGCGACCTGGCCATCGGTAGCCAGGACGAGTGCCAGACCGACGTCGATCCGACTAGCATGCCGATCGGCCATCGCGTTCAGACCAACGGCCTGCAGGACGTGCGCGTCTTCAATGCCGACGGCTTCAGCGGTGCCATCAACCTGGGTGCCAGCTTCACCGACGAAGCCTACGGCCGTTATCTGGACGATGCCGAAGAGCCGGTGAACTTCAACTACGACGGCGGCGACGGCGGCAACCTCTTCACCTTCGATTTTGAAACTGAGGATGAGCCTGGATCACCAACCGTCGGTAACGACCCAGACTTCAAGCTGAACGTGACCGGCGGCAGTGAGGATGATCGCTTCAACTTTGGCGGTACCTTCGACTGGAGCAACGTCAGCGTTGACGGTGAAGAGGGCTTCAATACCCTGGAAACCGCAAGCAGTATCGGCACCATGGGTGCTGTGCCGGCCGGCTTCGACAACATCGACAAGTTGGTTCTCGTCGGCGACAGCGGTATGGTGAATGCCGACATGGCCTCCCTGGGCGGTGTCACCGAGCTGGTGATCGCCACTGGTGACGATGATATCAATGGCCTGTCCAGTACTGTCTCTAACCTGGAGGCCGACACCACCCTGGTCATCAGCGGTAAGAACCAGACGGTGTGCGACACCAACAGCGACGCTGATCAGTACTTCGGTGACATCGAGCTGGTAGATGCCCAGGCCGAAGATCAGCTGGTGACCCTGGACAACACGGCTCGTCTCGACGGTGAGCTGAGCGTCGAGAGCCTGACCGTCACTGATGGCAACGTTGAGACGCTGACGCTGAACTCCGGCGGCCGTCGCGATACCCGCAACGTCGTGCAGGATATCTCTGCCGCCGCGGCTTCCAGCATTCTCCTCACCGGTTCTCAGGATCTGGCGGCCAAGGTCACCAGCCTGGCTACCGGTACCGACCAGGAACTGACCGTCGACGGTTCCGAGTTGGAAGGTGATCTGGACCTCGTGGTCAACGGCGCTCTGTTGGTCGAAGGCTCTGACGACGTGATCACCGGTACCGCCGGCGAGAACGACACCCTGGCCCTGTACGGTACTGGCCTTGATGTCTCCTCCACCATTGAGGACTTCGAGACCCTTCAGTTGGGTTACAACTCATTCGGAGCCCTTTCTACCACCCTTGGTGGCGGCAGTGAGGCGTTTGACGGCACCTTCGATGTCGGCAATGCCGATGCCGATACCTTCATCATTGCCAACGAGAGCGGCGACATCACCCTGGAAGGGCTGAGCTCAGGCGATACCGTGGTCATTGGCGAAGAAGGCGTTGGCACGTCGCAGTTCGACAACAACATCTTCCTGCAGGGCTCCGGCGACGACATCAACATCAATATTCTTGATACCGTCAACTATGATGACAGCAACCTGTTTGACGACTCCGGGTTCGACGATGGCCTGTTTGTCAACGGCTTCGAGACCATCAATCTCGACCTCGCCATGACGGGTGCTGAAGATGTCGACCTCAACCTGATGATCGATCGGGATGTTAACGACACCACATTCCCGGACTTCGAGCTCCTGCCCGTCGCCGAGCGCGACGCAAGTGAACTGGTCATCACCGGTGGTGCTGATGGCAGCAATGACTTGGATCTCACGGGTCGCTGGTTGCCGGGTACCCTGGACGAGATCGATGTGTCCGGTTTCAACTCCGACACCGATGGAGATCCTAGCTCTGGCACTTTTGACGCTGTGCGGATCCTGATGGAAGATACTGGATTCTCAAGCACCGATCCTGCGGATATGACTGACACCGACTTTGTCGTCGGATCCGGCAACGTCTACATCACGCTGGACGGCGCTACCAGTAATTCGGGTGATCAGCTAGATAATACTGACACTGGTGGCACCGGATTTGTCGCTGATACTACTACCGTCGAGCACAACTCGTCGTTCCGCTTCACCGGTGATACAGGCACGGATACATCGCCCAGCGTGTGGGTGATTGAAAACTTCGTGGCCGAGTCCAACAACAACGCCGGCAACTCCAACTACTCTATGCTCGATCTTCGGGAACTGGGAGTGGAGAACATCGGCGAGCTCAATTTCGCTGAGGACCAGTATTTCACTGATGATGTGGTCGTCACGGATGGCACCGGTGACTGGGAGATCGTGCTGGTTGGCCTGAATGAAGGCGACCTTGCACCGTCCGAGAACTTCGACTTCGCCGCTTAAGGCCACGGCCTGAAGGCGTTGATGTTCGACGACGCACGAACCAAGGGCCACCTCGCGAGGGGTGGCCCTTTTTTATTTTCGGTGCCAGGGCTGATGCCCGGGCGCTTGACGAATCAGGTTCCATCATGTTCAACAATCCGGTACCCCTCAACCCGGAAACCCACCGCCACCTGCGTTACGACGGTAACCAGTCTTACGGCTTTGCCGCCGACCTGATGCTTACGCCGGTGGTGTCCGGCGAGATCAAGCAGGTGGCCCGTGAGTACGTCATCGTCTTCTCCACCGGTGAGAAGCCCTTGCCCCAAGCCTTGCTGGGCACCGAGCGCGGCATCAACGCCTATGTCGGTGACAATCCCAAATGGTGGGCCCGCTACGTGCCGGCTCATCTGCGCCGCTACCCCTTCATCCTCAGCGCGCCCAGTTCAGGGAAAGACGGTGAGCAGCGCTTTGCCGTAATGTTTGACGATGATGCTCCCCATCTCGGAGAGATCGATGGCGAGCCCCTTTTCGATCGGGACGGGGGCCCCACGCCGGTGCTGGAATCCATCCAGCATGCCCTGAGCACCCTGCAGACAGACTTCGAACGTACCACCAAGTTGGTGCGCCAGTTGGAGGAGCACGGCCTGCTGGTGGATCAGCCCATCAAGGTAACCCCCGCCAGCGGGGAGCCCCGCGGGTTGAAGGGCTTCCGCGTGGTGGATGAGGAAAAACTCCACAGCCTTGGCGGTGACAGCCTCAAAACCCTGTACAATTCCGGCGCGCTGAAGTTGGTATTCGCTCACCTGATTTCCCTCAGCAACCTGCGGGACGGCGTGCTGGCCAAGAAACCGGGTCGCCAACAGGGTGGCGGCGAGACACCTGACATAGAGTCGCTCTTCTCCGGCGACGACGACTTCACCTTCGATTTCGATAGCTGAGTCTCTCCATGTCGGCTGCTAGTCCTGCCGTTGCTGGATCCTCACGCTCCCGGCGCAAGCCGCGTCTGCTGTGGGCCAACCACTACTGCCTGCTGGACCTCTCCAGTGGCGCCTCCATGGCCGTCAACGAGATGCTGACCCAGCTGGTCAAGCAGGGCTATGAGGTGATGGTCATCGGCGCGACGATCTTCGATGCCGAGAAGGGGACCACCCGGCTGCGCGAGCACTGGGAGACCCTCCATAACACCGACAGCAAGGTGGTCAGCATTACTGACGGGCCGCTGGTCCATCGGTTGGTCAAGACCCGCAGTATCGTCCGTAATCAGATGACTGGCAAAGAGCAGGCCATCTGGTATCGGCTCTACGTCAAGGCGCTCGACGAGTTCAAGCCCGACCTGGTGTATTACTACGGGGCACAGCCGATCGACTTGTTGATTCCGGATGAGGCTCATGCCCGCGGCATCCCCTGTGCCGCCTATTTGGCCAATGGCAACTACCAGGGCACGCGCTGGTGCCGCGATGTCGACCTGATCATCACCGACAGCCAGGCCACGTCAAACATGTACCGAGAGACGGAGGGGGTCTCGCCGCTACCGGTAGGCGCTTTTATCGATCCTCGCCTGGTCGTTGCGGACAGGCAGGAGCGTAAGCACCTCTTGTTGGTCAATCCCTCACTGCAGAAGGGCGCTGGCCTGGTGATTCGCATGGCCTTGTTGCTGGAGAAGCGCCGCCCGGACATCACCTTCGAGGTGGTGGAGTCGCGTGGTAACTGGCAGGCCCTGGTGGAGAAGATCACCGCGCAGCTCGGCGAGCCGCGCACTGACCTGAACAATGTCATCGTCACGCCCAACACCAACGACATGCGCCCCGTCTACGCCCGGGCGCGCCTGCTCCTGGCCTTGAGCCTTTGGTGGGAGAGCTTTGGACGCGTCGCCGCCGAGGCTACGATGAATGGCGTACCGGTCATCTATACTGACAATGGTGGACTGCCCGAGGCCGTTGGCGAGGGTGGCATCAAGATCACTCTGCCACCGGCACTGCACAAGGCGCCTTATTCTATAATCCCGACACCCGAGTCGCTCGAACCGCTGCTGCGGCATCTCGAACGGCTTCATGATGACGAGTCCCTCTACCAACAGTGGGTCGCCCGGGCCTTCGAGCAGGGCAAGCAGCATCGCATCGAGACAAGTACCGCCCGCTTGATGAAGGCCTTCGCCCCGCTGATCCAGAAGCGTGCCGGCGACCGGGTCGGCAAGGGCAAGCCGGTGCGGCCCAACAAGCAGCTGGAACAGGGGTGAGGGATAGAAGACCCGATTCGACCAAGGCGACGACGACTTCACCTTCGACAGCTGATCATCTTCACCAAGCCACCCAGCGGAGCCACCCATGGCCGACCCTCAAGCCAAGACCGCTACCATCGGCGGCGAGCAGGACAACGCCATCGACCTCTCCGAGCACGCCCGCTGCCAGGGGGTCAATCTGCGTGTCACCAACCAGCATCGAGCGCAAGCTCATCGCACAGACGGCCCGCATCGCCTATGTTCAGGCGCTGAGCAAGGAACTGCCCGAGGAGGAGCACTGATGCGCGCCTTGCTGATCGTCGCCCTGGGGCTCTATCTGGGCGGCTGCGTGCCCTTCGTGCCGATTATTTGAATGGTTCAATATGGAGGTCGGTTGACAGGGCGGGGGCACCATACGGAAGCCGCCAGTCGCTATGCTATTCTGAGCACAACGATGATGGCTCCCATGAGGTAAGGATCGATGCAGCTTGATGAACTCATTTCCAAGGTCAGTCGTCTGCCGGTCTTCCGCCAGCAGGAGGTCATGGACTTCGTGACGTTTCTCGAGCAGCGCTATGGTGATCCGGAGCATGGCGAGCCAGCCGACTGGTCGGAGCAACACTTCCGTATCATGAGCGTCGAGCAGGCCATGCGGGGACTGGAAGACGAGCCTGATCTCTACTCCGAGGACGATCTCAAGGAACGCTGGCAATGAAGCGTGCCGGTCAGATTGCGTTGATGCCGTTCCCCTATACCGATCTGTCGCATAGCAAGAAGCGACCGGTATTCTTGTTGCGACGGCTCGATCATGCCCAGGATGACTGGCTTGTATGTATGGTGTCCTCTCGGTTGCATCAGGCTGAGCCATCTCTCGATTGGGTGCTTAAGCCAGAAGATGATGAGTTCGCGGACTCTGGGCTCAAGGTGGCCAGTGTATTCCGACTCTCTCGTTTGGCGGTGCTTGACGGTTCACTGCTACTGGGTCAGATGGGGTATGTGTCTGAGGCCAGGCTCTACTATCTCAGGGAACGGTTGGGTCGCTGGATAACCTGCAAGGACGAATGATGAGCCCTTTCTATCGCCAGCCTGGTGGAGTGGCTCAAGGCCCCCGAGCAGACGGGACTCCGGCGGGCATTCGTGGTGTGGATACGTCGGGTGCTGTTGCCCAATCGGTCACCGGGCATGGAACTGCCCGAGTTCAACGAGTGGCAGGATCTACACGAGGTACATGACATGCTGGCCGAACGTATCAAGAAATGGCCCGAGCGCTGGGTTGAGGAAGGTAGAGAGGAAGGCCGTCTGGAAGCCAAGCAAGAGACGGCGCGTAACCTGATTGCTCGTACCGAGATGGATGATGCGATGGTGGCAGAGATTGCAGGGCTTCCCGTCGAGGACGTGGCCCAGCTGCGAGCTGGGACTCAGCACTGATCAGATTGCTTTGTCTATGGAACACCGGAAGCCAGCCTTGCTGGCTTCCTCCGTTTCTGGCTCAGCCTTTTTTCGATTTCGACAGCTGATATCTTCTCACCCCTGCACACACAAGGAGCCGCCCCATGGCAGACGAACCGCAACAACCCCAGACCGTGACCATCGACGGCAAGCAGTACAACACTGCTGACCTTTCCGAGAACGCCCGTAACCAGGTCGTCAACCTGCGCGTCACCGACGAGGAAATCGCCAACCTCGAACGCAATCGCCATTACCCAGACCGCAGGGAATGCCTATGCCCAGGCGCTGAGCAAGGAACTGCCCGAGGCGGCGTCATGAGTCGGCTACTCGCCCCCCCGCCTGCTGCTCCTGGCGGCCCTCGTCCTGCTGCTCACCGGCTGCGGGCGGGTGCCGCTGGTGCCGGTTCTTTAGTCCCTGCTGAGAGGTTCATGGTACGGTCAAACCATGATGAACCAGCGGTGAACCTTGATGTTCTGTCAGCGGTTCGGCTTGGACGTACACGTCACGCGTCACGCACGCGAGCGTATGGTGCAACGGGGTATCACTGAAGCCATGCTGGGTGAGCTTCTGGAAACCGGCGAGGCGCGCTATAAAGACGATACCCGGTTATGGGTCGCCAAGACCATGCAAGGCCGCCACGACAATCTCGTCTGTGCCGCCGTGGTGCTGGAAGATAGACTGATCGTCAAGACCGTCATGCACCACTTCCAATGGGAGAATTGACCGTGCGTACCACCTACGATGAAGCTGACGATATTCTCGTCGTGCATCTCTCCGAAAAAGCCATTGCCAAGGAAGTCTCGCAGGACTGGAACACCCATGTCAGTTACGCGGAGGATGGAACCATCGTGGAGATCGTGATTCTGGAAGCCTCCAAACAGGGCGCCTGGCCCCTGTTGCGCAGTCATGCGGCTTGACAAGCATTACGGGTAGCGAGGCTGGTTTTTTCGATTGAGAGCGTCGTGTTCGACGTGCTGGCGTGTTCGACGTGCTGGGGAAACAGGTAGCGTGGCTCAAGGCCCCAGAGCAGACCGGGCTGCGGCGTGCCTTCGTGGTGTGGAGTCGTCGCGTCATGCTCCCCCTCCGGGAAAGGTGCTGCGGCGCTGGACGCTGTTGTTCACCGGGCCGTTGCTGGTGCAGCGCTACCGGGCCGGCGCCGATCAGCTCCCGGCGGAAGTGCAGGCGGTCAAGGCCCTGGCCGCGACCTACCGCGAGCGGCTGGCGGATGTCTCCTGGTTCATGCGGTTGCTCAACGAAGCCATCGCCCGTCAGGCCAACGCCGAGGATGGGGTAAAGGGGCGCTTCTGGGAAGGGCGCTTCAAGAGCCAGGCGCTGCTCGACGAGGCGGCGGTTCTCAGCGCCATGGCCTATGTGGATCTCAACCCGATCCGCGCCGGCATGGCCGAGACGCCGGAGACCTCCGAGCATACGTCGGTGGCCGAGCGCCTGGCGGCGCTGCCGAGCAACACCGAGCGGGGGAGAGCCACCAGCCCCGATGACAGGCCGCTCGATGAGCCGTCGCAGAGCCCAGCGGCGGGCCAGGCCCCGGTCTGGTGCGAGACGCTGCCGCTGCAGCCCTTGATGCCCTTCGACGCCACGGCCCGGCTGCCCCACGCCATCCCCTTCGGCCTCGAAGCGTACCTCGAGCTGGTCGAGACCACCGGACGCTGCCAACGCCCCGGTAAGCGCGGCCTGATCGGCGAGCGCGTCCCGAAGCTGCTCGAGCGCCTGGGCATCGACCCTGACGCCTTCATCGCTGCTTCCACCACGCTGCTGCAGCGCTTCGGCAGCGCCGTGGGCACGCCCGAGAGCCTGACCGCCTGCTGTTTCGCCCGCCAGGCCCGCCATTTGCGTGGGATGCGAATGGCACGTGAGCTGTTTGAACACCGGGTTGCGTGAGCCACCATATCGCCAATCACTCGCGACTCGCGTAGGCTTCAAGGAGCGAACAGGAGCGCGCATGAGCGGATTACTTGATCCCACCAACGACTACGTCTTCAAGCGTCTGTTTGCCGATGCACCAGAACTGCTGCGTGATCTGATTAACGACCTACGCCCGGATCTACCGAATATCGAGACCGTTGAGGTGCTCAACCCCAACATCGAACCCAGCGAGCTCACCGGCAAGTACATCATCCTCGATGTGCTGGCTCGTGATGGGGAAGGGCACTGCTACAATGTGGAGATACAGGTTCGTCGCTACGGTGCCTGGCACAAGCGGGGGTTGTTCTACCTGGCTCGCACGCTTGGCTTTCAGCTTGGCACCGGAGAGGACTACCAGGAACTCAGGGCCTCGGTCGGCCTGCACCTGCTGGATTTCGATCTATTCACGGCCACAGAGGCCGAGCGTCAGCAGGCCGTCTGGCGTTTCGAAATGCGTGATGAACGTCAGCCAGGGGTGTCGCTGGGGAACATCCTGCAGATGAACCTGATCGAACTGAACAAGGCCGACCGCCTGGGCTTGCCCGAAGGCCCGCTGCGTGCCTGGATTACTTTCTTCACGCACTGGCAGGAGGAACTCATCATGGCCAAGGTTGCCCACGAACCGGTCAAGCAGGCGATGAGCCGTATCCGCGAACTTAGCGCGGATGAGGAAGCTCAGCGCCTAGCGTTTGTGCGGGAAAGGGCTCTGCGGGATGAAGTCTCGCTGCTCAACGATGCGCGGCAGGATGAAGCTCAGCGTATCCTGCTGAGGCTCTTGGGTAAGCGTTTTGGCGATCTGCCTGATTGGGTCACGCAGAAGTTAGAAGCTGCTGATAGAGAACAGCTCGAAGCCTGGACTGACGACATTCTTGCCGCTAACTCTCTCGACGATCTGTTCAAGGACTGATGCTGCGCTGGTCCTGGCTCTTGATCCGTCACGCTTCCTCCGGCGAGCTGGGAATCGTTACAGCAAGCCGTGGACCGAGTGGTGGCGATAAGCATGAATGCTGACAGTTACATGATCGTGGATGCTTGGGGGCTACTATGAATTACGATTACAGTGACGTGCTTTCCGACTCGGAAATCCCGGACACTCTCACCAAAGAGCAGGCGTTGATGTTGCTGGATGGGGTCATAAAGGAAACTTTCTTCGAATTATTCGAGCGTGCTTTTGGGGAGCCTGATAAGATAATAAGAGAGAAGGTCGAGCAGGCTAACATGGTTGAAATCAAAGAGTGGATGACTAATATCGTTGGTGCGCAAGAGCCGGATGATGTCTTTGTTAACCCCATGTTGCGTGATGTTCTGAAGTTTGCAGCAAGTGTTGTCAACCGGAAACATGGTGGCAATATTGATGTGAGTAAAATCAATAAACCTGAAGATTTACGTGATCACATGAAGGGCAAAGGTGACGAGTAAGTGATGGATTTTCACCTGGATCACTTTCTTCACGCACTGGCAGGAGGAACTCACCATGGCCAAGGTTGCCCACGAGCCGGTCAAGCAGGCGATGAGCCGCATCCGCGAACTTAGCGCGGATGAGGAAGCTCAGCGCCTGGCGTTTGTCCGGGAGCGGGCGCTGCGGGACGAGGTGTCGCTGCTCAACGATGCAAAACGGGAAGGCCGTGAAGAAGTCGCGCGGAATCTGATTGCGATGGACATATTGGCTGACGCTCAGATTGCTGCCGCTTCAGGCTTGACGGAGACGGAGGTTGAAGCACTCCGTGATGAAATACAGCATTGAGCACGATGAGCCGTATTCGGCGGCTCAGTGCTGACGAAGAGGCCCAGCGCCTGGCGTTTGTCCGGGAGCGGGCGCTGCGGGACGAGGTGTCGCTGCTCAACGATGCGCGGCAGGATGAAGCTCAGCGGATTCTGCGCAAGCAGATCGGCCTCAAGTTCGGTGAGCTGCCCGAGTGGGCAGAGCAGCGATTGGAGCAAGCGACGCCCGAGCAGTTGGAAGACTGGTCGTCTGCCATCCTGACCGCCACTTCCCTAGACGAGCTGTTCAAGCACTGACCCCGGCGGTAACAGCCCCCCGGCCTGTTGCATGGCGGTTGGACCTGGGCATGTGAACGGCCCGCGAGACCTCTTCTCGCGGGCCATCCTGTATCAGGCCGATGGCTTGGCGATCAGCACCGGTGCCGGGTAGGTCGCCGGGCAGGGTGCCGAGGCCGTCAGCGGCTCGATCAGGGTGACCGCGTGGTTGCTGCTGTCCATCTCATGCCGGTGGTATCCACGAATAAGCTAGCGGAACCATGCCCCCTGTCCTGTGGCGAAATTAGTTAGTCTGTTATGTATGTGCGTGCTTGCGTTTTCCACCATACCTTGTAGGGTGCAGGCTCGGGCTCTTCTCGCAGCTCCGCCGCAATAGCATTTACTCGACAAGGATGCGCTTCTTATGCCGACAGAATCTTCTCTCCAGATGGTGCAAACCCTCTACATTGCCTACTACGGGCGGGCAGCCGAACCGGAGGGACTGCAGTTCTGGGCTGAGCGGCTCGACGAGGCCGGGGGCGACGTATCCGCCATCCTCGACGATTTCGGCACCTCGGAAGAGTACACCGAGAACTTTGCCGACCTTGACAGCGAAGCGCTGGTCAACAACCTCTACCTGCAGCTGTTCGGTCGTGATGCCGAGGCCGAGGGGCTCAGCGGCTATGTGGCATCCCTGGAGAGTGGCGATGTGACCCTCGCCGACATTGCGGCCGAGATTGCTGGCGGCGCTCAGGGGGAAGATGCCCAAATGCTGGAGGCCAAGCGTGAGGCCGCCGATCGCTTCACCGAGGCCCTCGCTGAGCGTCCTGGTGGCCAGCAGGCTTACCAGGGCGATGCCGTTCAGGCGGCCAAGGATTACCTGGCTCAAGTCACGGTCTCAGAGCAGCCGGATCCCGCCCCGGTGGTCGACTCCTTGGTGTCAACGGCATCTCAGGCCTATGTCGACGACATCCAGACACTCTACGTTGCCTACTATGGTCGTCCTGCCGATGCCCCAGGCCTTGCCTTCTGGACCGAGCAGGCACTGGCCAACGACGGGGATCTCACCAGCCTGATTCAGGCGTTCGGCACTTCCGATGAGTACACCCAGGGTCTTGCGCAACTCGAGCCGGAAGGCCAAGTGACGGCACTCTATCAGCAGCTCTTCGGTCGCGATCCTGAAGCGGAAGGGCTGACGTTCTACAGTGAAGCACTGGAAAGCGGTGCATTGAGCCTTGCCGATATCGCCCTGGAGATCGCCAGTGGGGCCGCTGCCGACGATGAGGCGGTGCTCAATGCCCGCGTCGAGGTCGCCAAGGCGATTACCGAGTCCCTGGACACTCAGGAAGAGCAGGACCAATTCGCCACGCCGGAAGGGCAGCAGGCCATAAAGGACCTGCTCAGCGGGGTGAGCTCCAGCGATCAGGCCCAGGAGCTGGTGGACAATGTCGACGAGGTCGTCAGCGAGAGCCTCGGTACCGCCCCCTCGGCGGTTACCGTGACGCTTTCGGATGCTCTGGATCAAGCGCCGGAAAGTGCCTATCGCCTGGATGCCTCAGCCGCGCATCAGGCGGGCACTGTCAGCGTCTCTCAGGCACAAGGTGTCTATGCCGAGGTTCAGGCGTTGATCAGTGGTGCCCAGAACACGGATGAACTCGATATCGATTCGCTGCTTGTCTGGAGCGTCGAGGACGCCGCCGCAAGTCTCGTTGCGGCTTCGCAAGACGCCGCGGTCACCGGAGCGGAAACGCTCTCTGTCACCGACGATGAGATTACGCTTGGTCAGGCCCAGGCGCTTCAGGCACTAGATAACTTTGATGGCAACCTGCCCACGGTTCGCTACACCCTGGAAGAGGCCCAGGCCGCCGATTCGCTGCCCAGTGACTATGCGATTGAGGCTGGTGCTGCGCTTCAGGCGGGTACGCTGAGCGTGGCTGACGCCCAGTCGGTCTACTCGGATGTGGCTGGCCTGATCAGTGCAGCCTCCAACAGCGACGAGCTCGACATCGCTGATTTGCTGGAGTGGTCGATTGAGGATGGTGTGGCCGCCATCCTGGACAACAGCGATGAGCCTGCCGTTGCCGGTGCACAGAGCGTGTCGGTGACCAGCGACCAGGTGACGCTGGCTCAGGCCGAGTCTCTCCAGGCACTGGACAACTTCGACGGTGAGCTCCCCACCGTGCTCTATACCCTGGAGCAGGCACTGAATGCCGAGGAGCTCCCGAACGACTATGCGTTGCTCGACGTTCCCTACGAGGCGGGTGACCGGACAGTCGCTGACGCCCAAACGCTGCGTGACAACGCCCAGTTGATTGTCGACGACGCTGCGAATGCCGACGATCTTGCCCTCGATGATCTGCTGTCGTGGTCACTGCTCGACAGCGGAGAAGCGCTGCTTGGGGCAGTGGGTGGCCAGATATTCCAGCAGGCCGAGGGATTTGCCTTCGATAGCGGCGACCAAGTCTATGTGGACAACGACGGCACAGTAAGTGGGCATGACACCCTGCAGGGTGCCATCGATGCGGCGCAGGATGGCGCCACGCTTCTGCTGTCTGCCGGTGATTACTCGGAATCAGTGCAGATCAATGGCAAGGACGATCTCACCCTGCTGGGTGCCAACTTGGGGCGTGCTGCGACGGGCGAGCGTAATCCGGAATCGACCTTGCAGGGCGTGCTGCGCATCGACAATGCCAGCGGAATTGAAATTGACGGGCTAGCAATCGACGGTGATGGTGTCGTTCAAGACGGCAATAGTTTGACTCAGCGCGGGCTCAATCTCGGCAATACCTCGCCTGTCAGCGATATTAGCCTCGAGAACACGCTGATTCAGAACTGGACCACCGGGGTGTCGCCCAACGCGGGTGAAGCCAGTAATGTCGTCATCACTGGCAATGCCTTCCTGAACAACGAGGCGGGTATTGGCAGCACGGACAATTCCTCGGGGCTTTCGATCTTCGATAATCATTTTGCCGGCAATGACGAGGGCATTGGCCTGGGCGGCGGCATCGGCCTGCTGGACGAGCAGGAGGCGAGCGTTGACGAGATCATCGCCTATCTTGCCGATAACAATACTTTCGACGTGCCGCAGGGTGCTTACGCCATCGGCGATCACCGCCCCGGTAGCCTCACGCCCTCAACCTACGATGCGGATGGGAACTGGTTTCTCGCTGATATCGATCAGCTCGATGAGGCGGTCGGCGTTGCTGACGAGGATAGCACCCTCTTCGTGGCCAGCGGCGATTATACGGATGATGTGTCGGTTGACGTTACCGGCATGACACTGAACGGTGCCAACGCCGGTTTGGCGGGTAATGATCAGGCCCGCGTCACCGAATCCACCATCATTGGCAAGTTGGACGTTGCGGCCAGCGACATCACCGTCGACGGTTTTACCATCGACAATGACAATGGGTACGCGCTCTCGATGTCGTCAGGTATCAACCTGGTATTCCAGAACAACATCGTGACGGGGGACGAGGGGACCAAGCTAGACTATTATGGCGGTCCCAACGATACCTTGGTGTTCCAGAATAATCTCTTCGATGGCACGGGTATCGGGCAGACCGAAGACATCAATGGTCTGAATATTCTCGGCAATACCGTGCTCGGTGAAAATATCAGTGTTGGCAGTGGTGCCGACAATGTAGTAATTGAGGGCAATACCGTCACCGACAACTACAGCGGCTTCAATATCTACTCGGGCGCCGTGACCGTGGAGTTTGCCGACAACAACTTCGAGGATGTCGGTAGTGCCGTCCTTTTCCGCAACGGCAATGGAGACTGGAACGACGGCGAATTTACTTTTGATCTCGACCAGTTCCGTGATGAACAAGACGAACTGCTCGATGGCTTGATTCATGCGGGAAAGCACGATGGCGGCGATCAGTTCGATCTCTCGGGCGATTTCAACGTCGCGGGGTTCAGTGTTGATGCCCAAGGCGTGGTGTTGGATAACGACCCCGGCACCGATGACGTCATTAGCTGGGACGGTGATGCCGGCACGTATGAAGGCCTTTCGATTACTTTGACCGGTGTTCAGGTGGGGGATGATATCGCGGGCCTCTTCTCTGGTACCAATAGTGATCCCATGGCTTGAAAGGTGGTTTCTTGATGCGGTAGTTTGTGTATCCCGTTTATCAGGATGCACAAACTTCGGTTTAGCTTGCCGCCTTCTGCAAGGGGGCAGGCTAAACTACACCGGTTTGCTTGTTAATTTTTTCATTTGACTTGAATCTAGGATTGAGTGGCCACCCTAGGGTGCCCTTTTTTTT
>JBNJKT010000015.1:0-105697 GCA_051751285.1 Pseudomonadota bacterium
GAGTTTCGTCGGCACCCGCCGAGTGAGAGTGGGGCAAGAGCTGATGAATCGGCTTGCAGGAAAAAGGGCAGGGCCTGAGCCCTGCCCCGATCAGGTGAGATGCCGTCTCCATTCGAGACGGCCGTCAAGGCGTCACTAGACGTAGAAGTCCAGATCCTCTTGCGCCTTGAGCAGGTCCCGCATGGTGATCGGGTCCTCCCCGAAGAAGAACACCAGACCCCAGTGCGTGCCGAACGCCGAGCGGTCGGGAACCGTCTCTTCGGCTGGTGCCACCAGCTCGTGCGATTCGAAGTAGGGATGCTCGATGGTTTCCTTGGGCATCTCCAGCTTGCTGACCACACGACGGCGCGGATAGACGCCGAAGCAACCCGCATAGCCTCGCGCACCTTCCACTTCCTTGGGGAAGAAGGCATCGACCTCTGCCTTGGTGCTCTTGGGATCGAAGACCAGCATCGATGCCTGATAGGCATTGAAACCGTAGGCGCGTTCGATGAGCTCGAAGGCCTTGAAGCCGGGTGGGCGATAGGCGACTTCGCCAAAGTACATCTCGCCGTCTGCCGTGACGAAGTACTCGGGATGGATCAAGCCGAACTTGATGTCGAAGGTCTTGATCAGCAATTCGATCTGCTTGGTGATCGCGTTGCGCCAGCTCTCCAGCTCCCTTGTAGCGGGGACGAATACCGAGTAGCCCAGGGTCACGTATTCCGAGATGTTGAGGAACTTGATCTTGCCGTCATGGATCCAGGCCTCGACGGCAAATTCCCAGCCGTCCAGGTGACTTTCCATCAGCAGCGGATACTCTTCATCCGGGATGTGCTCGATTTCCTCCATCGTGCGGATCATGCGGTGGCCGAGGCACCCGGCCTTGTCGAAGGCCTTGACGTGAATCGGGTCATCGGGGTCACCGTCAAGCTTGAGCAGGGTCTGGTTGACGCGCTTCATGAAACGAACGACATCTTCCTTCTCGTGGGCTTCCTCGAAGATGCCCACGCGAATACCGCCAAGCTGAGCGCGACGCTTCATCAGTGCCTTGTCGCGGAACAGGATGGATTGCCCGTACATGCGCGGGTTGTCCATGAGCACGGAGTTGATCGCGCCTGACCATTCGACGGTTTCCTCGAACAGCGGTATGGCGACATCGACCCCTTCTTCCTTGAGCCGCTGCGCAATTTCCAGGGAGCGATCATTCAGGCGAATGAAATCCCAGGGAATGAACGGAATCTTGTTGGCTTCGCAGAAGTCGGCGGCCCAATCGGGTGCCACCACCACGTAGCGGCGGTCGAATTTCTGAGCGGCCTTGATGGCGTTGACGCTCCAGCCAAGCAGCGCAATGTAGCCCTTGTTGGGATCCTTGGGCGTTTCGGTTCCGCGCACCGAATCCATGGTCGGGTCGGTCCAGCTCGAAACGTGCTCGGGGATGGTTTCTGGTACTGATGACATACAGTGCACTCCTTCTGCGTTTAGCAGGAAATTGACGCTCGATTTTATGCGGTCCTGTCGAGCTTATAGTGCCGGGCATCCAGGGGCTATCGCCCCGATGCCCAGCTATCCTGGGCCAGACGCATGGCCCGATCTACTTCATCGGTTGGAACAAGGGTCGGCTCGCCCTTTTCGAGCGGATCGTAATGAAAGACGTAGAGACGTGATGCGAACTGGGCCACCGGTAGCGAGGCCTCTCCGTAGAGTTCGCCATTGCCCTGGGTCGAGGTGACGATACCCTGTCCCCAGTCCTGCCCGCTGTCGTTGTTGGGATTGAAGAAGTACACGCGCATGACCTGGCTCGGGTCGAGCGCAAGGCGCTGGATGGTGATGGCGTGCCAGCCGAGAAAACGGTTGGCGCTATCGGTCACGGCAATGCCCGCTGGCTGCGGATTGATCACCGGGATATTGCCGTTGTAGAAGGGGTGGTACGCCGCGTAGAAGTCACGGATAAACCCCTCGAAGTCCTTCAATCCGCCGGTAAAGACATCGACGGCGATGCGGAACCCATGGCCGACATAGTCGCCATGAAACTCGGGGTTGACCCACTTGTGCGGGTCCTCTCCGCGCCCGACACTGCGTCGCCCCATCTCGAAGTAGATGCGATCGAGGTGGGGCACGGTAAGCAGAGAGACGGCGTCCACATCTACCGGGGGCTCGGCGGCCAGGCCGGCGCCAAGCTCGCGGGAGGAAATATTGTTCCCTTCGAAGCGCATCACGATCTCGTCGTCGCGCGCCGCCCAGGCGACGATCCTCAGCAGGTCGGCCGGCGTATTGAAGGCCCACATGGACAAGGCGCGTGTCGACTGACAGGTGGGGTAATTGCCCTGACCAACGCCCAGCGGACGACCGAGCACATTGAGAACGTCGGCGAGCAGAAAGCACTCTGGCGAGCGACGGGTTCCAAAGACGTCAGCGATCTTCTGTGCCGCGGTATCGCACACCGATAGTCTCAGCTGCCGCCACAGCGACGGGGCCACGGGCGGCGAGTACAGGATGCCGCGCTCGAGCATCATGGCGAGACCATAGGCGGCCTGGCTGGTTTCGGCAAAGAGTGCCTCGTCGATCAGCTTGTGAATCAACGCCGGGTAACAATGAAAGGCGTCTGCTCCCGTGTAGCTCAGGCCGAGTGCCGTGGGGATGAGCTCGTTCCAGCGGTTGCGCAGGTAACGTATGAATCCCGGCATGTAGGGCGAGACCAGGCCGGTGCTGTGCATGGCCTGGGCAAAGGCCATGGCTTCCTGCAGCAGAGCGGCATCGTCCATGTTCGCCAGACGCTCGGCGTAGACGTCGAAGCCGGGATCTTCGCGGCAGCCCTCCGTGGGGCTGAACACGGCATCGATCAGCTGGATGGCATCGTCTCCGGCCTCGCCGGTTGCCGCGTCCGGGTTATGCAGGCAGGTGGCAATCTGGGTCACCATCTGCTTGACGCCATCGACCTGGACCGGACGCTGCGCCAGGATTCGCCAGACTTCGGCCACCAGGTGACCCAGAAGATTCTGGTATCCGAGGTGCCGAAGCAGGTAGTGATACAGGTTCTGTACCGCGTAACCGAGCCGGTCAGGCCGCAGCCGGTCGCTTTCCTGTAGGTCGCTGACCACGATATCGAGGTTCATGGCCATCACCTGAGCGAGAAAGTGATGAGCATGCTCAGCCGAGATGGAAGGGTGCGAGTAGTCTCCCTTGGCAACGGCCAGCAGACGAATCTGGCTCAGGCTTTCGACCAGGGTGGCGACCGGGTCGCCATGGCGCAAGGTCCTGACGGCAAGCGAAGGCACCAGTGTCTGGGGATAATCCCAGTCGCTGCCACCGAAGAAGCCGGCGGCCTCTATCGCCGGTACTCGCGCATAGAGAACTTCCAGTCCACTGGCAACGAACATCAGGGGGCGTGCCGCATCGATGACCTCGAATACAGGAGAGACTTCGGCAATGGCATTGGCAGCGGACAGGCGCTCGATCGCCGCGTCAAGCTGCCTCACCAGCTCGCCTGAAGGGCAATCATCATGGCGGGAGGAATCATCAATGTTATCGCTCATTTATCCTACCATCCGTCTTAGCTCGCGACATGTCAATCGCATTTGGCTAGGTCAGGCGCAGGATATCGTGCTGCACCAGCCGCCGTGACAACGGCAAATTCTCGCTTAATTCCCTGTTTAACCAATGTTTTTTATAAAAAATCTGCTTGCTCTATTTTTCAAGTTGGCCGATGTTCCGCTCGTCCGGTACGAGACGGTGCTCCGCGTATCATTCAGGGTCGTGCTGTCCCCGATACCTGGCGAGGCTGTGATGACGCATCGACCCCATTCACGACTGCATGCCCTGGGCATCAACCGGAGACCTCATCGCAGAGGGCCCGGCGTGCCTCCCGGCGGTTTCGTTCGTGACCGGAGGGCAGGGGAGCGGTGGGGTCACTCAGCCAGGCCGCAATGTCGGCCTCGGTGCGTTCGCGCTGCGTGTAGCGAGTGAGCATGTGATAGCCCTGCGGGTAGACCACCAGGCGGATGGCTGCCTCCTCGGGCAGACGCTCGAGCAGGGCGCAGATCGCGTCCGGTGGGATGATGTGGTCTTGCGTGCCGTAGAGGATCAGCGCCGGGGCGGGCAAGCGACGGGCGGCGTCCAGGCTGGCGTTCATAGCACGGCTCACTCCGTGCAAGGTGTCGACTCGCGCATCATTCAGGATCAACGGGTCCTCGGCCAGCCGGCGCTTGATCTCGGGGTCATCGGTGGGCTCGATGCCGAGGTTGTGCACCGTACTGGAGGAGAAACTCAGTGCCGGGAAGAGACGCACGCCCAGCCACAGGCCCAGGCGCTGATACCAGGGCATGGTCTCGAAGCCCCACACCGCGGGTGAGATCAGCACGCTGCCCTCTACGGGGGGCGGGTTGTTGCCGCTCATGGCGAGGATCGCCACGGCACCGCCCATGCTATGGCCGACCAGGTAGAGCGGGGTAGCGGGATGGCGCTCGCTCAGCAGTTCAGCGAGCAGGGTGACGTCGTCAGCCAGTTGCGCGTGACCGGGCCAGATGCCTCGCCCTGCGGTGTTACCGAAGCCGCGCTGGTCATGGGCATAGAGGGCGATGCCACGGGGTGACAGGGCCTCGGCGAGGATCTGGAAGGTGCCGCCGTACTCGTTGAAACCGTGGATCCCCAGCACGATGGCCTGTGGCTCGCCATCGCTTGGCCAGTACCGAAGTGGCAACCGGTAGCCGTCCTCGGTAATCACCTGGTTCTCCGCCAACCGGGCCTCTTCGACGCCAGGTCCTGGCGGCTCGCGGACGGCCCCTTCGCCACAGCCGGCCAGCAGGAGCAGCACGCCAAGCGGTACCAGCTCCAGGGCGAGCCGCCGGCCGATGGGTGCCTTCCCTCTGAGCCAGGATTTCACCGCCATCTTCATGACCGAGGCGGATAGCCCAGGGTGTCTCGCAGCCGCTCGGCGTGCGCTGCTACCCACGCCGGGTCGATCGGTCCCCAGTCCCGGATGACGTAGGTGCCGATGTTGTGGCGCTCGCCGGCCTGATGCTCGAACTCGCAGTGGATGTCCAACTCCCCCAGCGCCCCGAGAGTATCCTGGGCGGTGCGCCTGGGCATGCCGGTGGCCACGGTGATCGCCGGAACGCTGGCGGTACCGGTGGCCACCAGGTGAGCCACGTAGAGACGGCGGTAGAAGCTGGTGCGAGTCTTGCTCAGGGGCATGCGAAAGATCCTTGGCGCTACAGGCTGACGCGGTCGATATGGCGGCGGAAATACATCTCCAGGCGCAGGGTCAGTCCCCAGCGCGGCTCGCGGTCGGCGTCCCGGGGAAAGTGCAGCGAGGGTGCGACATCCAGGAAGGTGAACCCCTTGTGGATATCGCGGCGGAAACGCAGCTGCAAGTAGCTGTCCTCGATGGTGGTGTGGGAGAGGCTTTCACCGAGCACTGCGGCGGAATAGCGAAGCACACTGCGGTCGTTGATGCGCTGGTTGAGTTCGGCGACCTGGCTGAACTCCAGGGTATCCTTCGTCTCGCGCCATTGAACGTTGGTGAGAAAGCGCAGATGACGTTTCTCGTCCACGGGGCGGCCCAGATCCCAGCGGGTACGCGCCGAGTATCCGTCTTCGTTGAACCAGGAAAAACGGTTGTCGCTGTGCAGCTGCCAGGGGCCGTCTTCCAGCGTCCAGAGTCGCTGGCTGGTCAGGCGAGCGTAAGGTTCCGGCGGCAGGCGCAACTTGATACCGGCTCCCACCCGGGTGTTCCAGTGACGGCTCTTGTCCTTGTCGCCGAGCCTGCTAAGGCCCACCAGCAGGTCACTGACGCTATCGGCGCGGTCATCGGTGAGCGCCGACTCCCTTTCCGACAGGGTGCCGCGGGTCTCGTCGGGCTCGCTTTCGATGATCAGTCGCAGGCGTTCCTCGGTGGTGGGCAGGTCGAGGCGGAAACGAGCGCCCAGGTCTTGATCGAAGGGCCTGCCTTCGCGCCAGTCCCATTCCTGGCTAAGGCGGAGATAGGAGTCGGTGTCCACGGACAGCGCATCGGTGGTACCGAAAAAGCCATCGATGCGGCGGGAGGTAGTCTCCACCCAGCGCGACAGGCCTGTATGAAAGGGCCCGATTCGCTCCTCGGCCCATTCCGGCAGGTCGCTGTCGTCGTCGACCTCCGCGGTGTCGGCATGGGCAGCGAGGCCGAGGGCCACCAGCGAAATGGCTACCAGTAGCCGCAATCCCGTCATGTCTCATCCCCCTTGCCCTGTTTCGGGGAAGTCTACCGGCTTTGCTATCCTTCCCACCATCGTCATGCGCCGTCTTCGCACGGACATCCCGGTGCGTGCATGAGGCAAGAATACGTTGATCTATATTAAGGCATGCTGACAGCTCAGTTGCCATGCTTGCAGGAGATAGGAGAATTCCTGTTTTGTACCTGGTGGGCTTTTGCCATCAGCGTCGTCCATGCAATGAGGAAGCTATATGAGCTGGAATGTCTTTATCATCGGTCACGATTCGCTGAGCGAGCAGATGCTACCGCATCTGCGTCATGTCGAGGACTATGCTTTCCATGAGCTGCTGTCGTTCGACGAGGTCGTGCATGCCGATGAGTATCCTTTTGATCGCCTCACGGCGACCGCCCTGGCGCAGCTCGAGCGCTTTTCCGGCTCGGTGGATGCCATCGTCGGGTACTGGGATTTCCCCACCAGCGGCCTGCTGCCTGTATTGCGCCGGGAAAAGGGCCTGCCCGGCCCCTCGCTGGAAGCCTTCCTCAAGTGCGAGCACAAGTACTGGAGCCGCGTTGAGCAGGCCCGATCCGTGCCGGAGTGCGTGCCGGCCTTCCAGGCCATTGATCCCTTCGACGAACAGGCCACCGAATCCATAGAGATCGACTTCCCTTTCTGGATCAAGCCGATCAAGGCCCACTCCTCGCATCTCGGTTTTCTTGTCGAGAACGTCGATCAGCTGCGCGAGGTGCTGCCGACGATTCGCCGTGGCATCGGACGCTTCGGCCGGCCTTTCGATGAGGTCATGGCGCTGGCCGAGCTCCCCACGGAGGTGGCGGCTGTCACCGGGCATCACTGTATCGCCGAGGAAATCATCTCCGCCGGTCGTCAGTGTACTCTGGAGGGGTACGTTCAAAACGGCGAGGTCCATAAAGTAGGCATCATTGATAGCCTGCGCGATGACACGCACCCCTCTGTGCTGCTGCGTTACGAGTATCCTTCTTCGCTACCCGACGAAGTAAAGGAGCAGCTGCTCTCGATTGCACGCCGCTTCCTTACCTGGATCGGCTATGACGATGGACCGTTCAATATCGAGTTTTTCCTGGACGACAAGAGCGATCGTATCTGGCTGCTCGAGATCAATGCCCGGATCTCGCGCTCCCATGCGGCGATCTTCCAACTGGTTGACGGTGCGCCGCACATGCAGGTGATGGTGGACACGGCGCTGGGCATTCCGCCTCGCATGCCTCATCGCGAGGGCGATTACCCCATCGCTGCCAAGCAGATGTTGCGCGTCTTCGAGGACGGCTGGGTGCGACGGGTGCCGTCGGACGAGGAGAT
Source organism: Pseudomonadota bacterium (assembly GCA_051751285.1). Taxonomy (GTDB): domain Bacteria; phylum Pseudomonadota; class Gammaproteobacteria; order Pseudomonadales; family Halomonadaceae; genus Halomonas. The sequence continues at coordinate 7,506 of JBNJKT010000015.1, forward strand.
CCGCCAGGTCGAGGAGAGGTTTCCGGGCACCCTGGTGCATCTCAACGTGCATGAAGGCATGCAGCTTTCGGACCTCAGACACCAGGATTCCTTCTCCTTTGAGCTCGGCGTGCTGTTCATCGGCGGAGAAAACCGTGAGGCGCTGGCGGAGCGGATCGAGCAGTGCCGACAGATGCTCTCCTTCGAGATCGAGCCACTCTCTTCTTCGGATCATTCCTGAACGTTCACTTCCTATAGGAGGCCGTCTTGCGCGTCGTAACTGACTTTCCCTATGCGGTCGAATGCCGGGATCCCGTCTGGATCCCCATGGACGACGGGATCGAACTGTGTGCCCGCCTGTGGCTGCCGGAGGGCGTCGAGACGACGCCGGTCCCCGCCATTCTGGAATATATCCCCTACCGCCTGCGTGATGGCTCAGCGCGGCGGGATGCCATGCACCACCATTACTTTGCCGGGCATGGCTACGCCTCGCTGCGGGTGGATATTCGTGGCAGCGGGGATTCCGGTGGCTTACTCACCGACGAATATCTGGAACAGGAACTGGTCGACGGCGAGACGATCCTGCGCTGGATCGCCGCCCAGCCCTGGTGTGACGGCAAGGTGGGGATGATCGGTATCTCATGGGGCGGCTTCAATGGCCTGCAGTTGGCCTATCGACGCCCACCGGAACTCGGCGCGGTGGTCAGCGTGTGTTCCACGGACGACCGCTACGCGGATGATGTGCACTACATGGGCGGCTGCCTGCTGGGCGACAATCTCTCCTGGGCCTCCACCATGTTCGCCTACAATTCGCTGCCGCCGGATCCCACCGTGGTCGGTGACGCCTGGCGAGAGATGTGGCAACAGCGGCTCGAGGGCAGCGGTCTATGGCTTGCGACCTGGCTCGAGCACCAGCACCGTGATGCTTACTGGCAGCATGGCTCCATCTGCGAGGACTTCTCCCGCGTCGAGGTGCCGGTACTGGCCGTCAGCGGCTGGGCGGACGGCTACTCCAACGCCGTCAAGCGACTGGTGGAGAACCTGCCTGAGCATTGCAAGGGGTTGATCGGGCCCTGGAGCCACAAGTATCCCCATCTCGGCGAGCCGGGGCCGGCCATCGGTTTCCTGCAGGAGTGCCTGCGCTGGTGGGACCAGTACCTGAAGGGCATAGACCGCGGCGTGGAGCAGGATCCCGCCGTTCGGGTCTGGATGCAGGACAGTATGCCGCCGACCCCTCGCTACGGCTGCCGGCCGGGGCGCTGGGTGGCAGAGCCCAGCTGGCCATCGCCCAATGTGACTCATCGGCGCCTGCCGCTGGCGCCAGGGAGGTTGGCATTGGATGGCCAGCGGTGCCGGGAGGAAACCGCTCTCACCTTGCAGTCGCCCCTGACCTGTGGCCTGTTCGCCGGCAAGTGGTGCTCCTATGCGGCGGGCCCTGACCTGGCCCATGATCAGCGGGAGGAGGACGGCGGCGCCCTGACCTTCGACACGCCGCCGCTCGATGACACCCTGGAGATAATGGGGGCGCCGGAAGTGGAGCTGGAACTGTCCGCCGACCGTCCCGTGGCCATGCTGGCGGTTCGGCTCTCCGACGTGGCGCCGGACGACAAGGCCACCCGAGTGACCTATGGCCTGCTCAATCTGACGCATCGCGACAGCAATGAGGCGCCTTCTGCCCTGGAGCCGGGCCGTCGCTACCGGGTCCGCTTACAGCTAAACGATGCCGCCCAGGTATTTCCCCGCGGCCACCGGCTCAGGCTCTCGCTTTCCACCTCCTACTGGCCGCTGGCGTGGGCGCCTCCCGAGCGGGTGCGACTGACGATCTTCGACAAGGGCAGCGCGCTGCACCTGCCTCAGCGCCCGCCGCGCGACGAGGACGCTCACTTGCCCGCGTTTGCCGAGGCAGAGGCCGCTCCCTCCATCGATACCACGCAGCTCGAGCCCGGCCACCACAACTGGTACGTCCATCGCGATCTCGCCGAAGATCTCTCGACGCTCGAAGTGATCAACGACAGCGGCCGGATTCGGCTGGAGGACAGCGGGCTGGAGGTGGCGACACGCGCGGTCGAGACCTATCAGTCGCAGGACGATGATTTCGACTCCCTGAAGGCCACCACGCTCTGGGAGCGCTCGTTGAAGCGGGGTGACTGGGAGGTGAGCACGGTGACTCGCACCGTGCTGACGTCGACAGCCGTAGCCTTCGAGCTGCATGCCACCCTGGATGCCTACGAGGGCGAGCGGCGCGTTCACTGCCGCAGCTGGGATCTGACTATTCCGCGTCGGCTGGTCTAGCGACCGGCGCGATCAGCGTTTCAGGAACCACGCCTTCATCACCGCCGTGATGTGGCGGATGTCGTGCTCCGGGGTGATGTAGGCGGGCATGGTATAGAGCCAGCGGCCGATGGGACGCAGCCATACGCCGTGTCCGCGAGCCCAGTCGCCCACGCCGGTGAGGTCCGTCGCTTCGTGGCCCTCGATCACTGCGGTGGCGCCCAGCACTCTGACGTCGGCCACCGCCGGGTGCGCCGCGAGTTCAATGTCTTCAAGCAGGGTCTCGCGCAGCACTCGATTGAGCTCTGCGATCCTGCCCAGGTAGTCCTCCTCCTCGAATACCGCCAGGCTTTCCAGGGCCACACGGCAGGCCAGCGGGTTGCCCATGAAGGTGGGGCCATGCATGAAGGCGTGCTCGGGGGTGTCGCCGACGAAGGCGTCATGCACCCGGTCGGTGGCCAGGGTCGCGGCGTGACCCAGGTAGCCCCCGGTGAGTCCCTTGGAGAGCACCATGATGTCGGGCGTGACCTCGGCATGGTCGGCGGCGAACATCCGCCCGGTGCGGCCGAAGCCGGTGGCCACCTCGTCGAACACCAGCAGCACGTCGAATTCGTCGCACAGCTCGCGCGCTCCCTGCAGATAGTGGGGCGAGGTCATGTTGAGCCCGCCAGCCGCCTGCAGCAGCGGCTCCATCAGCAGGGCGGCGACCTCGTGGTGGTGGCGTTCCAGTACATCGCGCAGCGCGGCAAGATCCGCCGCTACCGTCTCGGGCTCGGCATCGAAGGGGGCGGTAGGCGCCGGCGCGAAGGGGTGACGGGGCAGGTAACCGGCGAACAGCGAGTGCATTCCCTCTTCCGGGTCGCAGACCGCCATGCAGCCGGCGGTATCGCCATGATAGGCCTTCATCAACGACATGAGGCGATGTTTGTCGGGTTTTCCGCGTAGCTGGTGGTATTGCACGGCCATCTTCATGGCCACCTCCATGCCCACCGAGCCGCTGTCAGAGTAGAAGACGTGGTTGAGTCCCGCCGGGGTGACGCGCACCAGTTCCCGGGCCAGGCGGTCGGCGGGCTCATGGGTCAGGCCGCCGAGCATCACGTGGCAGATCTCGCCGGCCTGTTCACGGATCGCCGCCACCAGCCGCGGGTGGGCGTAGCCGTGGATCATGCACCACCAGGAACAGGTGGCATCGAGCAGCGTCTCGCCCCCCTCCAGGGTAAAGCAAGGGCCCTCACCGCCGACCACCTTCGGCGCCGGGCGCTGGGTCTTGAGGTGGGCATAGGGGTGCCAGACGGGAGAGGAGAGGGGAGCGGTCATCACAGGACTCCGTTACAGCGGGAAGGCGATACGACGGGCATGCGACAGCGCCGCACATCTCGGAGAGATGACGGAGAGGTGCGCATAGATAACGGGGAGAACAGATGGTGCGGATGGGGAGACTCGAACTCCCAAGCCCGAAGGCACCAGGACCTAAACCTGGCGTGTCTACCAATTCCACCACATCCGCACGGGTAGGCAGGCGGCAACATTCTACGGACACCACCGCGCAAGTCAATCTCCATCGGGCAGCTTCAGATAGTCTGCGGCGGCCTCGGCCATGGTGCACGCTTCACCGTTCCCCAGCCTCGGGATAATGCCCAGACAGGGGGCGGACAGCGTGGTCTCCAGGGTGGCCAGGTTGTCGCGGTATAGGGCCGCGTTGCTGGCGAATGCAAGGTCTACCAGGCTACCGGCCCAACCGGCCAGGGTCAGGCCATCTGCCCGCATCGCCTCGGCGGTGAGCCGTGCGTGGCTGATGCAACCCAGGCGCAGGCCCACCACCAGCAGCACCGGCAGTCCGAGACTGACGGCCAGGGTCGAGAGGTCTTCGGACTCGTTCAGGGGCACGCGCCAGCCGCCGGCGCCCTCGACCAGGGTCAGGTTGTGCCCCCGCTCGAGCAGCGGCCGCGTCCGTTCGACCAGGGCGTCGAGGGCCAGCGTCTTGCCGGCCCGGCGGGCGGCCAGGTGCGGCGCGATGGCCGGGGCGAAGGCGTAAGGATTGATCGTGTCGTAGTCCGTTGCGGGATGGCTCTGGGCCTGCAGGGCCAGGGCATCGGCATTGCGCAGGCCCTCGGGGGTCGCCTCGCAGCCCGAGGCCACGGGCTTGAGGCCCAGGGTGGTAAGGCCGCGTCGGCGCGCCAGGGCCAGCAGGCCGCTGGTGACCAGGGTCTTGCCGGCATCGGTGTCGGTGCCGGTGACAAAAAAGGCGCTCATCTCAGGCGTCGAGTTCCAGGGTCATCAGGCGATAGGTCACGGGCAGGCCCTCTGGCTGGCGAAGGGCCTCGTAGCGCAGCGCCGCCCGGGCCAGGTCGGCGCGGGTGAGTCGACCCCCGGGCCTGGCGGTCTGAGCGCCGACGCCCTTGATGGAGGCCATCACCGCGGTGAGGTCCGGATAGTGGAAGCGCGCGATCTGCTCGTGGCAGTCGAGATGGCGAAAGCCCGCCCCTCTGACCGCGGCGTGATGACGGGCGGCGTCGCGGAAGCCCAGCAGGCCGGCAGGCTGGCCGGGACGCGACCAGGCCTGGCCGACCTCGGCCAGGGTCCCCGGCCCCAGGGTGTTGATCAATGCCCGGCCGCCCGGGCGCAGGACACGACGAAGCTCGGCCATCACGGCGTCGAGGTCCGGGCACCACTGGATCGCCAGATTGGAGACCACCAGGTCCTGGCTGGCGTCTTCCAGAGGCAGGGCGGCGGCATCGCCGCACAGCCAGCGTGCCGCGTGGGCGTGGGTGCGGCGGGCCACCTCGAGCATGCCGGGGGCCAGGTCCAGGCCGATGACCGTGCAGCCGATACCGAAGCGCTCGGCCAGCTGCGCGGCCATCTCGCCCGGCCCGCAGCCCAGATCCAGCACTCGCTCGGCACGCTCGGGAAGGCGGGACAGCAGCGGCTCGGCCATGATCCGCTGGGCAACGGCGCGCTCGGTATATTCCGGGGCGGCGCGGGAAAAGGCACGGGCAACACGGGCCTGCCAGTCATCTCCCGGGAGCGCGCTCCGGGAGTCGGGGGTGGAGAGCGACAAGGCGGTCATGGTGCGGGCTCCACGGCGTAGGCAATGCCAACGAGGCAGGCAGCCAGCGAGGCCGGCTGGCTGAGCATCGGGCAGTGGCCGGCATTGCTCAGACGATGGTCGGCGCTTTCGCGGCGCGCCGGGGTAAGCAGCGGGTCCCGTTCGCCGGCGACACGCCATATCGGGCAGGGGGCGCCGGCCAGGCGGTCACCGTTATCGAGCTCGGCGAGCTGGTCGAGCCCCGCGGCCAGGGTGTTGCGGTCGGCGCCGCCGTGACGACTGAGCAGCTCGCGCAGCTGTCGATGGGCCCTACGCGGGTCGGGCTCCCCTCGTAGCTGCCAGCGTAGGAAGTACCGTTGGGTGGTGTCCGGGGCACGCTCAAAGGCCTGTCGGAAAGCGACCAGTTCTGCCGTGGAGATGCCCTCGTCATGACAGAGGCCCTCATCCATGCCGAGCAGCACCAGGGCGCGGGGAGTGGGCAGGTGGTCGAGCAGGGTGGCAGCCAGCAGCGCGCCCAGTGACCAGCCTACCCAGATGGCGTCCGCTGTCAGATCGTCCGCCATTTCCTCGGCCATCTGGGCCAGGCAGCCGGGATCCGCCAGGGGTGGGCGGGCCCCGTAGCCTGGCCAGTCCGGGGCGCTGACGGTAAGCGCTTCTGGCCAGTGCCCGGCCAGCGGCTGCCAGAGTTGCGCATCGCAGCCCCAGCCGGAAAGCAGCACCAGGGATGTCATGAACGTGCCTCTCCCTCAATGATGGTGTCTCGGGCACAGCAGTCGGCTAGCGCTTCGATCAGGGCGTCGAGGTCGGCATCCGTGTGGGCGGCGCTCAGGGTGACGCGTAGGCGTGCCTGACCAGGGGGCACCGTGGGTTCGCGGATCGCACCGACTGTCACGCCACGCTCGGCCAGCCAGGCGGCCCAGGTCATCACCCGCTGGCTGTCGCCCAGCACCAGCGGCTGGATCGGCGTGCTTGAGGCGGCCAGCGGCAGCCCCAGGGTGTTGGCCTCGTTACGGAAGAGACGGATCCGGGTGTGCAGGCGGTCGCGACGCTCAGGTTCGGCCTCGAGCAGCTCCAGGGCCTTCAGGGTGGCTGCGGCCACGCCCGGTGGCTGGGCGGTGGTATAGACATAGGGGCGGGCGAACTGGATCAGATGCTCGATCAGCGCCTGGCTACCGGCCACGAAGGCGCCGGCGGAGCCCAGCGCCTTGCCGAGCGTGCCGACCAGCACGGGGACCCGCTCGATGCCATGGGCGCGGCCCACGCAGCCGTCACCGGCCTTGCCCAGCACGCCCAGACCGTGGGCATCGTCGACCATCAGCCAGGCGCCGTGGCGGGCGCTGGTCGCGGCCAGCCCGGCGATATCGGCCACGTCGCCATCCATGCTGAATACCCCGTCGCTGACCACCAGCGTGCGCCCGTCGCCCGGGGCGCGGGCGAGTAGCCGCTCGAGGTCCCCGAGGTCACCATGGTGAAAGCGCCGCGAGCGGGCACCGGCGAGCCTGGCGCCATCGATCAGCGAGGCGTGGTTCAGGCGATCCTGAAAGACCCGGGTGTCGGAGTCGCAGAGCGCCTGCAGGGTGCCGAGGTTGGCCATGTAGCCGGTGGAGAAGAGCAGGGCCGCCGGTCGGCCGGTGAGCGCGGCCAGGCGCTGTTCCAGGGCCTCGTGCACGTCGAGATGGCCGCTGACCAGGTGCGAAGCCCGAGCACCGGCGCCGAAGTGGCGGGCACCCTGGGCCTGGGCCTCGGCGAGGCGCGGGTCTCCGGCCAGCCCCAGGTAGTCATTGCCCGCGAAGTCGAGTATGGCCCCGGGAGCACGACTACAGCGCGTTCGCCACAGACCGCGAGCCCGGTGTTCGCTGCTTCGCCCGGCAAGCCACGTCGTCCAGTTGTCGCCTGCTGCCGCCATGCGGACCTCAGGCCTCGGTGGTGGCGTCGTAAGACAGGTCGGCGGCACGCGCCTGGGCGGCTTGGCGTGCCATGGCAGCCTCCAGCGCTGCTCGTTGGTGCTCGTCATCGGCACAGGTGTCGCGTGCGCTCTTTTCCACCTCTTCCGGATACAGCCCCAGCTTGGCGAACAGCGCGCGATCCTGGTCCACCTGGGGATTGCCCGTGGTCAGCAGCTGATCGCCGTAGAAGATCGAGTTGGCCCCGGCCAGGAAGGCCAGCGCCTGGGTGGACTCCGCCATCTGTTCGCGCCCGGCGGAGAGGCGTACATGACTTGTCGGCATCAGGATACGGGCCACGGCGATGGCGCGTACGAACTCGATGGGGTCGAGGTCCTCCACGTTCTCGAGCGGCGTGCCCGGGACCTTGACCAGCATGTTGATCGGCACCGACTCCGGGTGCGGCTCGAGGCGCGCCAGCTGCTGTAGCAGAGCGGCGCGGTCTCGGGGCGCCTCGCCCATGCCGAGTATTCCCCCGGCGCACACCTTCATGCCGGCCTGACGCACCTTGCCCAGCGTCTCCAGGCGGTCGGCGTAGGTGCGGGTGGTGATGATCTCGCCGTAGTACTCGGGCGAGGTGTCCAGGTTGTGGTTGTAGTAGTCGAGCCCTGCCTCGGCCAGGCGGCCGGCCTGGTCGCCGTCCACCATGCCTAGTGTCATGCAGGTCTCGAGCCCCAGCGCCTTGACCCGACGGACCATCTCCAGCACCACGTCGAGGTCCCTCTCGCGAGGGCTTTTCCATGCCGCCCCCATGCAGAAGCGACTGGCGCCGGCCTCCCGGGCGGCCCGGGCCTGCTCGACCACCTTCTCGACCTCCAGCAGCTTCTCCTTGCCCAGGCCGGTGTTGTAATGCCCCGACTGGGGGCAGTACTTGCAGTCCTCGGGGCAGGCGCCGGTCTTGATCGAGAGCAGGGTGGAGACCTGCACGGCGTTGGGGTCGAAGTGGGCGCGGTGGACCTGCTGGGCGTAAAACAGCAGGTCATTGAAGGGCAGGTCGAACAGCGCCTCTATCTCCTCGATCGTCCAGTCGTGGCGGACCTCGCCCCGCGGGGCTAGGGTCAAAGAAGCGGTGCGGGGTTCGTGGGGCGCAGGAGTCATGGTGGGCTCGCTTATGGTCAACTTAACGCTCAGAACAAGGTTGACGAATAGCCTAAAGCCTGCGGCTGCCATGTCAACCGTATTGAAATCACAGGTTGACGGATGGCTGAGTCATGCCTTGCCTGGCCGCTGCGTTTTCTGCCTGTCCTCCTTGCCCAGTGATCACCCCTGGTGCGAGGCCTGTTTCACGGAACTGCCCTGGAACCTGCCGGCCTGCCCGGTCTGTGCGGAGCCCCAGCCGGGCGCTGCGGCGGGGCGTCGCTGTGGTCACTGCCTGCGCCGCCCGCCTCGGTTCGACCGGGCCCGGGTACCGCTACGCTATGACGGCGAGGTGGCCGGCCTGGTGCAGCGCTTCAAGTTCGATGCCTCACCGAGGGCCGGCCGGGTGTTACTGGAATTGCTGCTGGCGGGACTGTCCTCGGCAGACCGACGCTGGCCCCAGGCGCTGGTGCCGGTTCCTCTGCATCCACGGCGGGCCCGTGAACGGGGCTTCGATCAGTCTCGCTGGCTGGCTGTTCGCCTGAAGGCACAGCTGGGCTGCTCCCTGGTGCTGGCGCAGCGTATTCGCGACACCCGCACCCAGCGTGGCCTGGACCGAGGCGAGCGACGCAGCAATCTGCTCCGTGCCTTTCGTGTTCCGGAAGGCCTGCCACGGCGGGTGGTGCTGGTGGATGATGTCATGACCACCGGGGCGACGCTGGACGCACTGGCCAAGGCCTGCCGCCAGGCCGGCGCCGAGGAGGTGCAGGCCTGGGCAGTGGCCCGGACCCCGGCCGGGAGACACTGAGGGGCGCTTCCCTGTTAGCATGATGATCTCGATGACCGGGAGCCCCCATGGAAACCACCCTACATCCCTTCGCTCAGCTTTCACCCGCCCGGGTGGTGGCGGCGGTGGAGTCGCTCGGCTTCTGGTTGCCCGGCGAGCCCTTCACGCTGAACAGCTACGAGAACCGGGTCTTCCTGGTTCACGACGAGGAGCGCCGCCGCTGGGTGGTGAAGTTCTACCGCCCCGAGCGCTGGACGGATGCCCAGATCCGCGAGGAGCATGATTTCCTGGCCGAGCTCGCCGCGGCCGAGGTGGCGGTTGCCGCCCCCTGGCGAGACGCCGCGGGCGAGAGCCTGCACGGTGCCGAGGGCTTCCGCTTCACTCTCTTTCCCCACCTGCCGGGGCAGGCACCGGAGCTGGAGAACCCGGCCCACCTGTTCGCCCTGGGCGAGCTGATCGGCGCGGTGCATGCGGTGGGCGAGCGAGGGCGCTTCGCGCATCGCCGTGCCCTGAATCTGGATGGCATGGTGCTCGAGGCGCGGGACAAGGTGCTGGCCAGCCGCTGGCTGGATCGCCACCAGCGCCAGGCCTACGAGCGCATCACCGCGACCCTGCATCGCCAGCTGACCGCCCATGCCTGGCCCGTGGAGCAGGTGATCCGCGTACAGGGAGACTGCCATATCGGCAATATCCTCGGCCGTGACGAGCAGTTTGCGCTGGTCGACTTCGACGACTGCCTGATGGCCCCGGCCATCCAGGACCTGTGGATGCTGTTCACCGCCCAGGAGGAAGGAGAGCGCCAGATGCAGCTCTCCGAGGTGGCCGAGGGTTACGAGCAGCATCGCGATTTCGACCGCCGCGAGCTTGCTCTGGTCGAGCCGCTGCGCACCCTGCGACTGCTGCGCCACAGCGCCTGGCTGGTGGATCGCTGGGAAGATCCCGCCTTCCCGCTGGCGTTCCCGTGGCTGGCTGATGCCGGTTACTGGGACGGGCACCTGAGAATGCTGGAACAGCAGCGCCAGGTACTGGAGGCCAAGCCTCGCTGGCTGGCCTGAAAGGCGCCGAAGGCTTGGAATCTTCCTGGCGAGACGCACCCCTGAGGGTGCGTCTCGCCAGGAAGGGAGAGAGCGACGTTCAATCGTCGTCGGGGTTCGGTGCTTCGGCGGGAATCGGGTTGGCGACACCGTCGCCCTCGGCCTGGCGGCGCTGCTCATTGATTCTGGCGGCGGGGTTGTCCTGCTGCTCGATGGCCAGCTCGCTGGCCAGGCGCAGCTGAAAGGTCTGCTCCGGGGTCAGGCGACAGTTGCCGTCCTGGCAGGCGGCGAGTCCGAAGTCGCCGTCACTGCCGTAGGCGGCAGCGGATATCTCGCCGCTGTAGATCTCGCTGTCGCTGCCGTCGGTCTCGATGCAGGTCAACGACTGCGTGGTCAGGCGGATGCGCTCGCCGTCGATGCGCGCGTCCCCGATCAGCACACAGTACTCAGGCAGGGTATGGGAGGCATTGCCACCGGCCACCGGATGGATCAACAGATCCTCGTGTTCCGGTGTCTGCGCGGACAGTGTCAGGTCGTCGATGACCTGGACGTCGATGGTGGCATCGGTTGGCAGTTCGAGGGTATCGCTCATGGCCAGGGTCGGCATTGCCAGCACGACGGCCATCAGCAGAGAGGCATGGGTCTTGATCATGTCGGGCTCTCGAGGGTGACTTGGGCACAGCATGAAACAATCGTCATTCTACCACAGGGTGGGCGGACCGGCAGCCGGGCCCTGGGGGAAGAAAGACGCGGCACGTTGTCACTATCCGGTGGCGCCCGTTGCCTGCGTTGCCGGATGTCATGGGTTAGACTGGTGAATCCTGAGACTCTTTTATTGTACAAAATTTAAATCTTGTATATCTTTTGTTCATGATCTGATGGCCAGGCCATCAAAAACGTAGCGGACACTGACATTGCCACGGGGCCTGACCATGACCGAAGAACTCTCCAACCACTATCGCCGAATCATCCACGAGTTGGGGGAGGACCCCGACCGGGAAGGTCTTCGCGACACCCCGAAGCGGGCCGCCAAGGCGATGCAGTTTCTCAATCGTGGCTATACCCAGTCGCTGGAAGAGATCGTCAATGGTGCGGTATTCGAGTCCGAGACCGACGAGATGGTGCTGGTCAAGGACATCGAGCTCTACTCCATGTGCGAGCACCACCTGCTGCCCTTCATCGGCAAGTGCCACATCGCCTACCTGCCCAGTGGCAAGGTGCTGGGCCTCTCCAAGTTTGCACGTATTGTCGACATGTATGCCCGACGCATGCAGATTCAGGAGAACCTGACCCGCCAGATTGCCGAGGCGGTACTGCAGGTCACCGAGGCTCGTGGCGTGGCAGTGGTGATCGAGGCGCGCCACCTGTGCATGATGATGCGCGGGGTAGAAAAGCAGAACTCCAGCATGACCTCCTCGGTGATGCTCGGCGCCTTCCGCGAGAAGCAGAGCACGCGCCAGGAATTCCTCACCCTGGTCAACGGCCGCTGAATCCCACGCAAGGAGCCCCGCCATGTCGATGCATGTCCTGGACGACCAGCACCTCGACCATGATCTCGCCACCATCCGCATCAAGAACCTGCGGCTGCGGACTCATATCGGTATCAAGGAGGACGAGATCAAGAACCGTCAGGACGTGGTGATCAATGCCGTGATTCGCTATCGCGCCGAAAAGGCGGTTGAGTTCAACCATATCGAGCAGGCGTTGAACTACCGCACCATTACCAAGGCAGTGATCGCCCTGGTGGAAGAACATCGCTTTCTGCTGCTCGAGCGCATGACCCGCGAGGTCCTTGACCTGATCATGAGTCATGATCAGGTGCTGACCGCTCAGGTGGAGATCGACAAGCCCCATGCACTGCGCTTTGCCGATTCCGTCTCCATTACGCTTTCCGATACCCGCGAGCCGCGTCGGCCCCGTTGAGCCCCGATCCCGGGCTGGCGCTATGAAACCCGGTCGGCGATAAAGGACCTCGGTGCTTGGTGCACCGGGGTCTTTCGCTTAGCATGGGGGCAAACCGACAAAAGGCCGCCCGTGCGGCAGGAGATGAACATGCAAGCCCTCAAGGAAACGCAGCTCTACTGTCCCTTCGCCTACATTGACGGCAGTTGGGTCGCCGCCGACAGCGGCGAACAGATCAACGTCCTCAATCCGGCTACAGGGGAGCCCATGGGCGACGTGCCGCGTCTGGGACGTGCCGAGACCGATCGGGCCATTGCTGCGGCCGATGCTGCCCTGCCGGCATGGCGTGGGATGACCGCTCAGGAGCGCGCCGATATCCTGATGAAGTGGCACGACCTGATGCTTGAGAATCAGGACGACCTGGCCATGATCATGACCTTCGAGCAGGGCAAGCCGCTCAAGGAGGCCGCCGGTGAGATCGCCTATGCGGCGAGCTTCCTGCGCTGGTTCGCCGAGGAGGCACGGCGTGTCTACGGCGAGACCGTTCCCGCCGCCAAGGCCAACCAGCGCATCGTGGTCACCAAGCAACCTGTCGGTGTCGTGGGGGCCATCACCCCCTGGAACTTCCCTGCGGCGATGATCACCCGCAAGGCGGGCGCGGCGCTGGCGGCTGGCTGCACCATCGTCGTCAAGCCGGCCAGCCAGACACCGTTCTCCGCCACCGCCCTGGCCAAGCTGGCCGAGCGAGCCGGCGTGCCGCGCGGGGTGTTCAATGTGGTACCGGGCCGCGCCTCGGAGATTGCCGCGGCGATGACGGAGTCACCGCTGGTGCGCAAGATCACCTTCACCGGCTCTACCGAGGTGGGTCGCCAGCTGATGGCCCAGGCCTCACAGCATATCCAGAAGATCTCCCTGGAACTGGGCGGCAATGCCCCGTTCATCGTCTTCGAGGATGCCGACCTGGACGCCGCGGTGGAGGGGGCCATGGCCGCCAAGTTCCGTAATGCCGGCCAGACCTGCGTCTGCACCAATCGCTTTCTGGTCCAGTCCAGCGTGGTCAATGCCTTCTGCGAGAAGCTGGCGGTCGCCATGAACAGCGAGCTCAAGGTGGGCGACGGCACCCAGGACGGGGTCAACATCGGCCCGCTGATCGACGACAAGGCGGTGGCCAAGGTCAGCGAGCATGTCCATGACGCCGTGGACCAGGGCGCCGAGCTGCTGCTGGGGGGGCATCCGCATCCGCTGGGCGGAAACTTCTTCTCGCCGACCCTGATCAGCTTCGCCAATTCCCAGATGAAGGTCGCGCAGGAAGAGACCTTCGGCCCGCTGGCCGCCGTCTTTCCCTTCGACGATGAGGAGGACGCCGTCAGCATGGCCAACGATACCGAGTATGGCCTGGCTTCCTACTTCTACTCCCGTGACCTGGGGCGTGTCTGGCGCGTCGCCGACGCCCTGGAGTACGGCATGGTCGGCATCAATACCGGACTGATCTCCAACGCCGCCGCGCCCTTCGGCGGCGTCAAGGCCTCGGGTCTGGGCCGCGAGGGCGGCCATCAGGGGCTGGACGAGTTCCTCGAGACCAAGTACCTCTGCATCGATCTGGGCTGATAGCGCCGAGCTGAAAGCGCCAAGCGCCGAGCTACAAGCAAGCCCCGAAGGCCGCGACCTTCGGGGCTTGCTTTTGCATAGTAGAAAATCATCCTGGCCGCTTGGCCGCTTGGCCGCTTGGCCGCTTGGCCGCTTGGCCGCTTGGCCGCTTGGCCGCTTGGCCGCTTGGCCGCTTGGCCGCTTGGCCGCTTGGCGCTTAGTGCCGGAAGTGGCGCATGCCGGTGAACACCATGGCAATGCCGGCCTCGTTGGCGGCGTCGATCACCTCCTGGTCGCGCATGGAGCCGCCGGGCTGGATCACGGCGGCGATCCCGGCGGCGGCGGCGGCATCGATGCCGTCGCGGAAGGGGAAGAAGGCATCACTGGCCATCACCGAGCCGGGGACCGAGAGGCCTTCGTCGGCGGCCTTGATGCCGGCGATCTTGGCCGAGTAGACGCGGCTCATCTGGCCGGCACCCACGCCGATGGTCTGGCCGGCCTTGGCGTAGACGATGGCGTTGGACTTGACGTGCTTGGCCACCTTCCAGGCGAAGGCCAGATCGCGCATTTCCTGCTCGCTGGGCACTCGCTCGCTGACCACGGTCAGCTCGTCGCGGCCGACCATGCCCAGGTCGCGATCCTGCACCAGCAGGCCACCGGTGACGCGCTTGAAGTCGTGGGCGTGCTCGCGCTCGCCGGGCCACTTGGCGCCGACATCGAGCAGGCGCACATTCTTCTTCTCGGCGACGATGGCCAGCGCCTCTTCCTCGATGCCCGGGGCGATGATCACCTCGACGAACTGGTGGTCGATGATGGCCCGGGCGGTCTCGGCATCCAGCGCCACATTGAAGGCAATGATGCCGCCGAAGGCGCTGGTGGGATCGGTGGCGAAGGCCTTCTCGTAGGCTTCTCTGGGGCTTGCACCCACCGCCACGCCGCAGGGGTTGGCGTGCTTGACGATAACGCAGGCGGTGTCGGTGAAGGCCTTGACGCACTCGAAGGCGGCATCGGTATCGGCCACGTTATTGAACGAGAGGGCCTTGCCCTGCAGCTGGGTGGCGGTGGCTACCCCGGGCTCGTTAGCGTCGGCTTCCACATAGAAGGCGGCACTCTGGTGAGGGTTTTCGCCGTAGCGCATGGCCTGCTTTTTCTGGAACTGCAGGTTGTAGGTCCGCGGGAAGCCATCCTCGCCGCCAGGTACCCGCTGACCCAGGTAGTCGGCGATGGCGGCGTCGTAGCCGGCGGTGTGCTCGAAGGCCTTGACCGCCAGATCGAAGCGGGTGGCATCACTCACCGCGCCGTCTCCGGCGGCGATCTCACCCAGGACCCGGGCGTAGTCGCCGGCATCCACCACGATGGTGGTGTAAGCATGGTTCTTGGCACAGGCACGCACCATGGTCGGGCCACCGATGTCGATATTCTCGATGGCGTCCTCGAGGGTGCAGTCGGGTCGCGCCACAGTTGCCGAAAAGGGATAGAGGTTGACCACCACCATGTCGATGGGCTCGATGCCATGTTCCGCCATCACCGCATCGTCCTGGTCGCGGCGGCCCAGGATGCCCCCGTGGATCTTCGGGTGCAGTGTCTTGACCCGCCCGTCCATGATCTCGGGGAAGCCGGTGTGCTCGGAGACCTCGGTCACGGCGATGCCGTTCTCCTGAAGCAGGCGGAAGGTGCCCCCGGTGGAGAGCAATGCGACGCCCTGCTCCACGAGGCCGCGGGCAAAGTCGACGATGCCGGTCTTGTCGGAGACGCTGATCAAGGCGCGGCGAACCGCGTCAGAGGAGGCTTGGGCCATGGGAATCACTCTTGTGTCAGTGGTGGTGAAGGGAGCGGCGAGATGACGAAGGGCGGCGGTCAGATCAGGCCATGGTGCTTGAGCTTCTTGCGCAGGGTGCCGCGGTTGAGGCCCAGCATCTCGGCGGCACGAGTCTGGTTGCCCTGGGTATGGTCGAGAACCGAGGCAAGCAGCGGGGCCTCGACCTCGGCCATCACCATGGCATAGAGATCCGTGACGCTGCTGCCATCGAGATGATCGAAGTAGCGGGTCAGCGAGGCTTCCACGGCCTCGCGCAGGGGCCGGTCGTCCTGCGGACCCGGTCGAAGGACGACACCTTCGCCCAGTAAGGTGAGATCACGAGAGGCCCGGGCATCCGGCTCGGGCAGCGCGGCATTCTGGTCAAGAGATTGGCTGCTGGTCATGCGGCACAGATTCCATCCGGTGCCACGGCCCGGGCAATGCGACCTGGCGTCGCGGCAGGGTCGTGACGAAAGAGTTCATCGATGAAGCGGCGCTGGGCATGGCGACTCTCCAGGCCATTGAAGGAGGCTCGCAGAGTGCGTCGTCCGGCGTCGTCGAAGCGTTCGTCTCCGGCCAGGTACCAGCCGAGATGCTTGCGGGCGATGCGCACACCCTGATGCTCGCCATAGAAGTCATGCAAGGCAGCAAGGTGATCGCGAAGGGCGATGGCACGCACTTCATCTCCCGGCGGGGCAAGCCGCTGGCCATGGCGCAGGTAATGATCGATTTCGCGGAAAATCCAGGGGTTGCCCTGAGCAGCACGGCCGACCATCACCGCATCCGCCCCAGTATAGTCGAGGATCCGGCGTGCCTTGGCGGGAGAGTCGATATCGCCGTTGGCGAACACCGGGATGCCCACGCTGTCCTTGATGGCGGCAATGGTGTCGTACTCCGCCTCGCCGGTGAAGCGCTGCTGGCGATGGCGGCCATGTACGGCCAGGGCCTGGATGCCGACCTCCTCGGCGATTCGCGCGATCCGCACGCCATTGTTGCTGTCGGCGCACCAGCCGGTGCGAATCTTCAGGGTCACCGGCACGTCTACTGCGGCGACCACCGCCTCGAGAATTTCCGCCACCAGGGCCTCGTCGCGCAGCAGGGCGGAGCCGGCGGCCTTGTTGCAGACCTTCTTGGCCGGGCAGCCCATGTTGATGTCGATGATCTCGGCGCCCATCGCGGCATTGAGGCGCGCGGCCTCGGCGAGCATTTCCGCGTCACCGCCGGCAATCTGCACGCTGCGCGGTCCCGGCTCGCCACGATGGTCCATGCGCAGACGGGACTTGCGGGTATGCCACAGTCCGGGGTCCGAGGTGACCATCTCGCCCACCACCAGGCCGGCGCCGAAGCGTCGACACAGTGTCCGGAACGGGCGGTCGGTGACCCCCGCCATGGGCGCCAGTATCACGCGGTTGGGCAGTTGGTGATGGCCAATGCGGGGCAGGGGGCGAGTGTCGATCATGGTCAGGGCCGCTGGCGTCAGGGGTTGCATATCATACGCCCCCGGCCGGCGCGGGTGAACCGCTACACAAGGCGAATGGGGCGCTGTCCGGAAAGTCGAACCCAGCCTTCGTGGATCTCCGGCTCGTCCATGACCAGACCCCGTCTACGGTAGGCATCCAGCACTTCCTCGGCCTGGCCCTCGAGTATGCCCGAGAGGGCCAGCCGGCCTCCTGGCGCCACGCGGCCGGCGATCTCGTCGGCCAGCTCCACCAGCGGGCCGGCGAGAATGTTGGCGACCACCAGCGGGAAGTCGCCTGCTTCGAGCTGCTCGGGATAGCAGAGCCGCAAGTCGGCTTCGGCTACGCCGTTGCGCTGGGCGTTGTCGCGGCTGGCCTGGAGCGCCTGGGGGTCGATGTCGGTGCCGGTGGCTCGCC
Source organism: Pseudomonadota bacterium (assembly GCA_051751285.1). GTDB lineage: Bacteria > Pseudomonadota > Gammaproteobacteria > Pseudomonadales > Halomonadaceae > Halomonas. Next base: position 24,804 of record JBNJKT010000015.1, read on the forward strand.
GTGCACCGAGCTTGAGGGCAGCGATGGCCAGGATGCCCGAGCCGCAGCCTACGTCGAGCACCTTCAGCCCCTGGAGTTCGTTGGCCACCGCCAGGCCGTCCAGCCAGGCCAGGCAGAGTGCGGTGGTGGGGTGGGTGCCGGTGCCGAAGGCGAGCCCCGGGTCCAGGTGGAGATTGACGGCGTCGGGCTCCGGCGGGACGTGCCAGCTGGGCACGATCCACAGCCGCTCGCCCATGCGCAGGGGATGGAAGTCGTCCATCCACTCGCGCTCCCAGTCGCGATCAGCCAGCAGCTCGACCTCGACCTCGGGGCAGGGCTCCTCGGGGCATTCGGCGGCCCAGGCCTGGCGCACCCGGTCGAGCATCGCATCCATGCCCTCCAGGTCGTCGTAGAGGCCGGTGAGTACCGTCTCGTCCCACAGGGGGGTGGTGCCTCGCTCCGGCTCGAAGACGGGGTCATCGAAGGCATCCTGGAGGGTGATGGCGGTAGCGCCTTCAGTGAGCAGCAGTTCCTCGAGGAGCTCGGCGTGCTCGGGAGCGATGCGGGCCTTGAGTTGCATCCAGGGCATGAACGGTCTCCGGTCGGGACGGGGAGCGGCAGGGGTAACGCAAGCGGGGCGGCCGTGGCCGCCCCGCTGGCAGGTAAGACGCAGGGCTCAGAGCCCCAGCTTCTTCTCCAGGTAGTGGATATTGACACCGCCCTGCTGGAAGTAGCCGTCGCGCACCAGGTCCTTGTGCAGGTCGGTGTTGGTCTTGATGCCTTCCACCAGCAGCTCATCCAGGGCGTTGCGCATGCGGATCAGTGCCGTCTCCCGGTCCACGCCCCAGGTGATCAGCTTGCCGATCAGCGAGTCGTAGTGGGGCGGCACGGTATAGCCGGTGTAGACGTGGGAATCCATGCGCACGCCGAGCCCGCCGGGCGGGTGGTAGAGCGTCACCTTGCCCGGGGAGGGCATGAAGGTACGGGCATCCTCGGCGTTGATGCGGCACTCGAAGGAGTGACCGGCGAGCTTGACGTCCTCCTGGTGGACCGACAGCGGCAGCCCCGAGGCGATGCGCAGCTGCTCGCGGACGATATCCACGCCGGTGACCATCTCGGTGACCGGGTGCTCCACCTGGACGCGGGTATTCATCTCGATAAAGAAGAACTGGCCGTCCTCGTAGAGGAACTCGAAGGTGCCGGCGCCACGGTAGCCGATGGTGACGCACGCCTCACGGCACGCCTCGAGCACCTCGGCGCGGGCGGTCTCGTCGATACCCGGGGCAGGGGCTTCCTCGATCACCTTCTGGTGACGGCGCTGCAGGGAGCAGTCGCGATCGAAGAGGTGGATGGCATTGCCCTGACCATCGGCCAGCACCTGGACTTCCACGTGGCGCGGATTCTCGAGGTACTTCTCCATGTAGACGGTGCCGTCGCCGAAGGAGGAGTAGGCTTCAGTGCGGGTGACGTTGACCGCTGACAGCAGGTGGGCTTCGGTATGCACCACGCGCATGCCGCGGCCGCCGCCCCCGGCAGCGGCCTTGATGATCACCGGATAGCCGATGCGGCGGGCCACGGCGAGCGTGTCGCCCTCATCGTCACCCAGGGGGCCGTCGGAGCCGGGCACCGTCGGTACGCCTGCCTTCTTCATCGACTCGATGGCGCTGACCTTGTCGCCCATCAGGCGAATGGTCTCGGCGCGGGGTCCGATGAAGGTAAAGCCTGAACGTTCGACCTGCTCGGCGAAATTGGCGTTCTCGGAGAGGAAGCCATAGCCAGGGTGGATGGCGCTGGAATCGGTGACTTCCGCGGCGCTGATCAGCGACGGTATGTTCAGATAGGAGTTTGCCGAGGAAGCCGGACCGATGCACACGGCCTCGTCAGCCAGGCGTACGTGCATCAGCTCGCGGTCGGCCGTGGAGTGGACCGCCACCGTCTTGATGCCCAGCTCCTTGCAGGCGCGCAGGATGCGCAGGGCAATCTCGCCGCGATTGGCGATGAGGACCTTGTCCAGCATAAGGAATCCGCCAGTTTTGTGAATGATGAAGACAGGTGGGCGTCAAACGATGACGAGCAGCGGCTGGTCGAATTCGACGGGTTCGCCGTCATCGACAAGAAAGGCCTCGATCATGCCGTCTCGATCGGCCTCGATCTGGTTCATCATCTTCATCGCTTCGACGATGCAGATGGTCTCGCCCTTCTTGACGCTCGACCCAATCTCGACGAAAGCCTTGGAACCGGGTGCCGGAGAGCGGTAGAAGGTGCCGACCATCGGCGAGTTTACGGTTTGACCCTTGAAGGACGGTGCGGCATCCGCGGCGGGCTCATCTGACGGAGATGGTGCCTGGTGAGGTGGTGCTGCCGGTGCCGCCTGGGGCTGATGCATCGGCGGCTGCCAGTTCGTGCCGTCGGGGTGGCGGCTGATACGAACCGACTCTTCCCCTTCCTGGATCTCGATCTCGCTGATATTGGACTCTTCGAGCAGCTCGATCAGCTTCTTGACCTTGCGGATATCCATGACGTTGTCTCGGCCGGTGGGGTTGGGGGGTGATCCGGGGTGCTGTCAACCCCGGCCAACTTGCAATAGATCGCAGCAAGATGGCGTGTCTTGAAGTATCTATCGCCCATGAAGGAGCAATTAGGCCGGAGTTTGCCGAAAATCCCGATGAATGTCCAGCCATGCAGGAACACTGTTCGAGGCTGGCGGTCGGTGCTGCTCGGGGTCAACCTTGCCGGCTTTCCAGCCAGTCCAGCACACCCTCAAGGTGGCTTGCCAACTCGGGGGCATTCACCTCGCCTTGAACGCGGGCGTCTCGAAGTTCCACGTTGCCGTCGAAGAACAGCAGGCTGGGCGGACCGAATAGCTGGAAGTGGTCCAGCACCTCGCGAGTGGTGGCGCCGCTGTCGGTGACGTCGACGTTGATGCGCCGGAAGCTGGCCAGCTGGCCTGCCACCTCGGGTGCCGGGTAGACCTCGCGCTCCATCACCTTGCAGGAGATGCACCAGTCCGCCGTGAAGTTGACGAAGGCGGGTGCGTCGCTCTTGGCCAGCGAGGCCTGCAGGGCGTCGAGGTCTTCCACGGTGGTGATCGTCTGTGCCGGACCGCCTGTCTCGGGGGACGCCGCGCCGGCCACAGAGTTGGTGGGCGCCAGGGGCCGCAGCGGGTCATCTCCGCCGCGGGAAGCGCCGATCACCAGGGCGACACCCCAGACCAGCAGCATCAGGCCCGCCGCCTGACGGACTCGCGGCCAGCCCTGGGCCTGATTGACGTTCAGTGCTCCCAGCGCCAGTGCGGTACCGATGGCCAGGCCGGCCCAGAGCAGCAGCGAGATGCTGCCAGGCAGCAGTCGCTCCACCAGCCAGATGGCGACCCCCAGCAGCAGGATGCCGAAGGCGGCCTTGACGCCGTTCATCCAGGCACCCGAGCGAGGCAGCAGGGTGGTGCCGAAGGTACCCACCAGCAGCAGCGGCACGCCCATGCCCAGGGCCAGCGAGAACAGCGCAGCCCCGCCCATCAGCGCATCGCCGGTGGTGGAGATGAACACCAGGGCACCGGCCAGCGGCGCCGAGACGCAGGGCGAGACCACCAGTACCGACAGCGCCCCGGCCAGGGCCAGGCCGGCGGGGCCGCTGCGCTGGGCGCGGGCCTGCCAGCCGTCGATGCGGCCGGCCAGCCTGGATGAGAAGCGCAGGTCGAAGGCGCCGAACATCGCCAGGGCGAAGAGGGTGAAGAGCACGGCGAAGGTGATCAATACCGGGGCCGACTGCAGGCGGGCCTGGAGGTTGAGGCCCGCCCCGAACAAGCCCATCAGTATCCCCACGGCGGCATAGGTGAGTGCCATCCCGCCCACGTAGCTCGCCGAGAGAACGAAGGCCCGGGGTCGGGTCGGGTGCTGGCCGACAATGATCGAGGAGAGGATCGGCACCATGGGCAGCACGCAGGGCGTGAAGGTCAGCCCTAGTCCGGCGAGGAAAAAGAGCCCGAGCACCAACGGCAGGCTGGCGCTGGCCATCAGTGCGCGGAAGCGGCCATCCTCGCTCTGGGGAGGGCCGCCTGTGACATCGCCGCCGGTCGCGGCATCATCGCGTCCGGAGGTTTCGTTGGCGGCAGTCATCGTGTTGCCGGATCTCGTCCAGCCGGCGAAGACCGCGGGGGCCTCGCCCTCGGGGGCGGTCAGTTCGACTCGCTCCGGTGGGTAGCAGAGGCCAGCGTCGGCACACCCCTGGAAGGTCAGGGTGACGTCCAGCGGGCCCTGGTGGCCCGGCTCGAGGGGTACCTCGAAGACCACACTGTCATAGAAGACGTTGACGTCGCCCAGGAACTCGTCGCTCTTGGCAAGCCCTGCCGGGAGTTCGGGCTCACCCAGTTCAAGGCCGTCCACGGTCGTCTCGACCGCAAACTGGTGCCGATACAGGTAGTAGCCCTCGGCGTTCTCGATGCCTACATAGAGGCTCTCGCCATCGTGCCAGGCGCTGGGTTGGAAGGCCTCCAGGACCGGCAGGAAGGCCTCGTCGTCGTTCTGGGAGAACCACTGGGCCTGGGCCCCAATCGGCAGCAGCAGCGTGATCAGCAGGGCGAGTCGCAGGACGATCGGCACAGCACTTCCTTGGTGGTGGAGAACTTGGTACATGGTACGGCGCGTTTCGACTCCGATTGTGGAGGCCGGGTTCCCGTCCATCGGCGCCGAGGCCAAGGTCCTGCTAGGATATCGCAGTAGCAGGGGGCTGTAGAGGGTAGCCCATTCGGGAGGCTGCGCCGTATTGTCGCGTTGGCCGCTAGCTTTTCATCATCAAGGAAACCTGATCATGGCGTTGACGCAAAAGGGTGCCGCCAGGCGCCGCAGCAGGACCGAGGTGCTCGAGCGTCCGGAGTATGGCTGGATCTGGAAGCCATTGCTGGTACTGCTGGCGATCTATCTGGTGGTTTGCCTGGGCCTGGGAATCTGGTGGAGCCAAGCGCCAAGAGGTTTCGACGTTGAGCAGGCCGTCGCCGAGCAGCGCGGTACCGAGTCGGGCAACACGGCGGCCCGTGGGGCCGTAACGACCGCCGCCCTCATGACCCTGATCGAGACCCTGCTCGAGAAGCCGGGCGGATATCTCCGCAACGATGTCGCCCCACCCGGGCTGTGGCTCGACAACATGCCGTCCTGGGAACTGGGCGTGCTCGCCCAGGCCCGTCGGCTCTCGAGATCGCTGCCGGCCATGGAGCAGACATCGGTACCGGCGCTTGAGGGCGTGCAGGAGAGCCTGATGGCCGACAGTCGCGACTGGCTCTTTCCCGGCACCGAGAGGCGACTGGATCAGGCCCTGCAAGAGTTGGGAGGCTACCTCGATTCGCTCGGGGAGGGCGGTGATGCTGCCTTCGGCGATCAAGGACAGGGCCTCGCCGCCTGGCTCGAGGCGGTGACCGGCTCGCTGGATGAGTTGGGCCTGCGGCTATCGGCGAGCATCGGCAGCCGCGATGAGCTTCGCGACCTGGATATCGACACCGGGGCCCTCCCGTCGCGCACGCCCTGGTATCGTGTCGACAACGTCTTCTTCGAGGCTCGCGGCCAGGCCTGGGCGCTGATGCATCTTCTCAAGGCGGTACGGCGTGACCAGGCCGATGTACTGGCCTCGGCCGGCGTTACCGAGCGCTGGGAGCTGCTGGTGGCCGAACTCGAGCGCAGCCAGCGTCGGCTTTGGAGCCCGCTGGTGCTCAACGGTTCGGGCTTCGGCATCTTCGCCAACCATTCGCTGGTCCTGGCCAACCACGTGGTGCGGGCCCGAGATCTGTCGCGGGAGGTTGCCGAAGGCCTGGCCGAGGTGACGCCTGCCCCCGCTCCGTCGGCCAGCGAGCCGCCGGTGGTCGAGGTGGAGCGCAGCGAGGATGCCGCCGAAGAAGCGCCTGCAGAGCAAGACGAGGGCGAGATGCCACCTCCGAGCGGGGAAGGCGTCGCCGACGAGGGTGCTGCTGACGCGGGTGCTGCCGAGGCATCCGAGGGCGAGGCGCCCGCCGAAGGGGCTGCGCCCGACGAGTCTGCCGTAGAACAGCAGGCCACCGATGGTGGCGAGGGCGATAGGGCCTCCTCCGGCAGCGAGCCGACGCCTGCCGAGACGGCGCAGGAGGATGGCGGTCCTGCCGAGGGCGAGCAGGAGTCTCCCGATGCTGTGAAGGACGGCAGTGACGAAGCGTCGGTCGACGATGCCGGCCCTGCTGAGGGCGAGCCGTCGACGAACTGAGGGGGGAGATATCCCCGAACGTCAACGGGCCGCCCTGGAGGGCGGCCCGTTGCTTTGCCGGGCGATCGGCCGAGGTAGGCCGGCCTGGGCTCAGGCCTTCTCGAGGGCCGTCACTGCTTTCTCGATGGCCTTGCGAGCGGCCTCGGCGCCTTCCCAGGATTCCACCTTGACCCACTTGCCCTTCTCGAGATCCTTGTAGTTCTCGAAGAAGTGAGCGATCTGCTGGCGCAGCAGCTCGGGCAGGTCGGTAACCTCCTGGACATCGTCATAGAGGCTGGAGAGCTTGGGGTGCGGGACGCACACCAGTTTGGCGTCCTCGCCGGCCTCGTCGGTCATGTTGAGGATGCCCACCGGGCGGGCGCGGATCACGGCACCGGCCTGGACCGGGTAGGGCGTCACCACCAGGGCGTCCAGGGCGTCGCCGTCGTCGGCCAGGGTATGCGGAATGAAGCCGTAGTTGGCCGGATAGAACATCGGGGTAGCCATGAAACGGTCGACCAGCAGCGCCCCCATGTCCTTGTCGATCTCGTACTTGATCGGCACATGGTTGGCCGGGATCTCGATTGCCACGTAGATATCGTTGGGGAGATCCTTGCCGGCGGGAATGTTGTCTAAGTTCATCGTCGCTTCCTTGGGTTTGCAACAAAGGCTTGGCGTTTCGGCCAGGCGTAAAATTTGCCGAATTATACGAAGCCCCGGCAGGGATTACCAATGGGCCTTAGGTGGCATGCGGGCCTTTCGTCGATGGGCCGGTCGGTTAGTCAGGGTGTATCATGAGCTTCCGATGGAAGTTGCCGGTCAACGGCCGGCAGATCGCCCCGATTGCGAGGAGAGTGCCTTGACACCCGTGCAACTGTCACTGAGCTACGGACAGGCCTTCGTGGCGCCCGAGCGGCGACGACATCGCAGCTCGATGTCGGTGCGGTTTCCCGAGCCTCCCCTGCTTGCGGCGAAGGGCGCCTGCGCCCTGATCAGTGACTCGACGCTGCGTAACAATCTGGCCAAGCAGGCCGGGGATCTCAGTGTGAAGGGGTTTCTGGCCGATTATTTCTCCACTCCCGATCACTGGGACGTCAAGACGTCGGCGACTCGCGTGCTGAGAGCGCTTAACGCCTGGTGCTTCAGCCAGAATCGTCAGATGTCGGATGGCAGCTATGTCTCCTCGCTCTCCGCCATGGTTTACCGCGGGCGCGAGGCCCATCTCTTCCACATGGGCGATACCCTGGTGTTTCGCCTGCGCGGTGCCGAGTTCGAGCAACTCTCCCGGGACCATGTCACCGATCTCGGCGGCTATCGCTACCCTTCCCGTGCCATGGGCATGGACAGCGGTCTGGAGATCGATTACGCCAGCATGCCGCTCAAGCAGGGAGATCTTTTCCTGTTCACCACCCAGGCGGTGCAGGGCACCCTGATGCCTTCGGACTATGTACGGCTGATCCGCGAGGATGCCAGTGACCTGGATGCCGCCTGCGAGCGGCTGGCCGAGGCGGCCACGGTTCGGGCTCAGGAGCGGGGTTATGGCGGCGATCAGTACTGTTTCCAGCTGGTGCGCATCGATGCCCTTCCCGAAGCAGCGGAGGATAAACCCGGCCGAATCTACGGTGACCTGCCGATTCCCCCCGAACTCTCGTCCGGCGATCGTCTGGACGGCCTCGAGGTGCTCTCGGTGCTCTCGCGCACCGCCCAGTCGCGGGTCTACCGCGTTCGCGACCTGCACAGCGGCCGCGAGATGGTGATGAAGGCCCCGAGTCCCGAGCTCTCCAGCCGCAATGCCTACCTGGAGCACTTCCTGCTGCAGCAGTGGGTGGTCGAACGCGTCAAGTCGCCCTTCGTGGTGCGGATCATGGAGCCCTCGAGGCCGCGGCGCTTCCTCTATTACCTCATGGCCTACGTCAAGGGCGAGACGCTGACCGAATGGGCACGGCGCCACCCCCAGGCCTGCCTCAAGCAGCGCCTCGACATTGCCAATCAGCTGGGCAAGGCGGTCCAGGCCCTGCACCATCGCGACTTGCTGCACCAGCGAATCCATCCCGACAATGTGCTGATCGATGCGCATGGCCAGGTGGTGCTGGCCGATTTCAGCGCCTGCCATCTGCGTGACGTGGATGGTCACCGTCGTTCAAGGGAAGTGATTCGCCAGCTGGGGCTGACCGAGCACAGTGCGCCGGAGTATGCACTGGAAGATGATGTCGGCCGACGCAGCGATCAGTACTCCCTGGCCTCGACCATCTACTGGCTGCTCACCGGCGATCTGCCCTATTCGCTGACGCCAAACCGGCTGCGCAGCCACACCGATCTGGAACAGCTGGCCTATCGCAGTGCCCGTACCCTCAACCCGGAAGTGTCCGTGGCCCTTGACGATGCCTTGCGCCGGGCGCTGGATCCCCAGCGCGCGCTACGCTTCCGGCGCATGTCGGAGTTTCGTCGTGCGCTGCGCCCGCCGCGGGTTCCGGGCCAGGACTCGGAGGAAGGCAGTACGCAGAGGCCGCGTGAGTCGACTCGTTTCTGGCAGGGCGTGGCGGGCATCCTGCTGCTGCTGCTGGTGCTCTCCTGGTTGATGAGGTAAGCGAGGTTTCATTTGGGGTCAGACCCTTAAGTATACTTTGGAATGGAATGCCAAAGTATACTTAAGTGTCTGACCCCGTGAAGGGGGTAGCTAGATCGTGAATGCCGGCAGCTTGCGCTCGACTCGAACCTGCCTGAGGTGAGCGACCTTTGGCAGGCCATTCTCGAAGGGCGGGAAGTCCTCGCCCTGGATCAGCGGCGACAGGTACTGGCGGCAGGTCTCGGTGATACCGAAGCCGTCTTCGCGGATGAACTCCCGCGGCATGAGCTTCTCGCGGTTGGCGACCTCGGCCAGCGGGGCTGCCTCGATGCGCCACTGGTAGGGGGTCTCGCTGACGCGCTTGATGGCCGGCATCATGGAGTTCTTGCCGGCGATCGCTAGTTCCACGGCCTTTTCGCCCACCGCGTAAGCCTGTTCGACGTCGGTCTTCGAGGCCAGATGGCGGGCGGCCCGTTGCAGGTAGTCGGCCACGGCCCAGTGATACTTGTAGCCGAGGTCCTGCTTGACCATGCCGGCCAGCGTCGGCGCCACGCCGCCCAGCTGACGGTGGCCGAAGGCATCGGTGTTGCCGGAGTCGGCGAGAAAGGTGCCGTCCTCGTAGCGAGCGCCTTCGGAGACCACGATCACGCAATAGCCGTACTGCTTGACCGACTCCTCTACCCGGGCCATCACTCTCTCGCGGTCGAAGTGCACCTCGGGGAAGATCACCAGGTGGGGTGGGTCACCCTCGCCCTGTCCGGCGAGCGCTCCGGCGGCAGCGATCCAGCCGGCATGGCGGCCCATCACCTCGAGCACGAACACCTTGGTCGAGGTGGCGCACATCGAGGCGATATCCAGCGACGCCTCCAGGGTGGAGGTGGCGATATACTTGGCCACGCTGCCGAAGCCCGGAGAGTTGTCGGTGATCGGCAGGTCGTTGTCCACGGTCTTGGGCACGTGGATGGCCGTCAGCGGATAGCCGAGCTTCTCGGAGAGCTGCGAGACCTTGAGGCAGGTGTCGGCGCTGTCGCCGCCTCCGTTATAGAAGAAGTAACGGATATCGTGGGCCTTGAAGACCTCGATCAGCCTTTCGTACTGGGTGCGGTGGGTCTCGATGTCCTTGAGCTTGTAGCGACAGGAGCCGAAGGCGCCCCCCGGCGTATGGCGCAGGGCGGCAATGGTCTCGTCCGACTCCTGACTGACGTCGATCAGGTCTTCGGTAAGGGCACCGATGATGCCGTTGTGCCCGGCGTAGACCTTGCCGATCCGGTCCGGATAGCGGCGGCAGGCTTCGATCACGCCGCAGGCGCTGGCGTTGATCACGGCGGTGACGCCGCCGGACTGGGCGTAGAAGGCGTTATGCTGGGCCATGGAGCTTACCTGTTCCTGATCGCGTCGAGGGTTCTGAAGGCCCATTATTCTAGCCGAAAGTGGCATTGGCTGCATCCGGGCCCTCTGGCGTCAGTCCCCGGCGACGGGCGATACCGCTGGAAAATTCGCCATGATGGGCTTGGCGGCAGGGTATTCCCGCAGGGGGAGCGGCTGGAGCGCGGCGAGGCGGCCATGCTAGTCTCGCCTCACTTCTCGCCGCGGCTGGCAGCTCGGCGTTCCTGCAGGCGGAGCTTTCCATGCACCTTCATATCCTCGGTATCTGCGGTACCTTCATGGGCAGCCTGGCATTGCTCGCTCGCGAGCTGGGCCACACGGTCACCGGCTCGGATGCCAATGTCTATCCGCCCATGAGTACCCAACTCGAGGAGGCGGGCATCGTCCTGTGCGAGGGGTACTCCGCGGACCATCTCTCGCCGCGCCCGGACAGGGTGGTGATCGGTAATGCCCTTTCCCGCGGCAATCCCGAGGTCGAAGCGGTCCTGAACCAGGGGCTGTCCTATGTGTCCGGCCCCCAGTGGCTGGCCGAGGAGGTGTTGCCAGGGCGGCGGGTGATCGCCGTGGCCGGTACTCACGGCAAGACCACCGTGGCCAGCATGACGGCCTGGCTGCTGGAGTCGGCCGGGCTCGCGCCGGGTTTTCTCATCGGCGGGGTGCCGCGCAATTTCGGCATCTCGGCCCGGCTCGGCGCCCACGACGCCCCCTTCGTGGTGGAAGCCGATGAGTACGATACGGCCTTCTTCGACAAGCGCTCCAAGTTCGTGCACTACCGCCCCGATATCGCCATCCTCGGCAACCTGGAGTTCGACCACGCCGATATCTTCGATGACCTGGGCGCCATCGAGCGGCAGTTCCACCATCTGGTGCGAACGGTCCCCGGACGGGGCCGCCTGGTGGTGGCCGATGGCGAACCAGCTCTGGACCGGGTGCTCGAGATGGGGTGCTGGACCCCGGTGGAGCGCTTCGGCACCCAGGCCACAAGCCCCTGGCGGCTGGAACTCGAGCGCGAGGACGCCTCGCGCTTCCGGGCGATCCATGAGCGCCATGATGGGGTCGAGGTGAACGAGGATGCCGTCATCGACTGGGCGTTGACCGGTGCCCACAATGCACGAAATGCCCTGGCTGCTCTGGCGGGAGCGAGCGCCTGCGGGGTCGACCTGCCGCGGGCCGCCGCGGCGCTGTCGCGCTTCGCTACGCCGCGGCGGCGCCAGGAGCTGCGCGGCGAGGTGGCGGGTATCGAGGTCATCGACGACTTTGCCCATCACCCCACGGCAATTACCGCCACCCTGGAAGGGCTACGGGCCGCAACGCCGCGCGGGCGGCTGCTGGCGGTGATCGAGCCGCGCTCCAATACCATGCGGCTGGGCACGCTGCGCGACCGGCTGGCGTCAAGCGTCGCCGCTGCCGACGCAGTCTTCTGGTTCCAGCCCCCCGGCCTGGATTGGTCATTGTCCCCGGTGCTCGAGGCGAGCCCGGTACCGGCGCGGATGCTCGACGACCTCGACGCCCTGGTGGAAGCCCTGGTCGCCGAGGCGCGGCCCCTGGATCGAATCGTGGTGATGTCCAACGGCGGCTTCGGCGGTATCCACGAAAAGCTGCTGGCCGCACTGGAGGTGGCCCATGCCGACGGAACTGCGTGATCCGGTCACGGTGGCCCTGACCGGCGCCTCCGGGGCCCAATACGGCCTGCGACTGATCGAGGCGCTGGTGGAGGCCGATCACCAGGTATGGGTGATGATCTCCAAGGCCGCGCATCTGGTGATCGCCACCGAGACCGACAGCGAACTGCCGGCGAATCCTGCTCGGCTGGCGGAAGCACTCGGCGAGCGCAGTGGGGCGGTACCCGGCCAGGTTCGCTGTTTTGGCCGCGAAGACTGGATGGCGCCGGTCGCCTCGGGCTCCGGGGCCCCTTCGGCCATGGTGATCTGCCCTTGCTCCACCGGCACTCTCTCGGCGGTGGCCACCGGGGCCAGCAATAACCTGATCGAGCGCGCCGCCGACGTGGCCCTCAAGGAACGTCGCAAGCTGATCCTGGTGCCTCGCGAGACGCCCTTCTCCGCGGTCCATCTCGAGCACATGCTCGCCCTGACCCGCATGGGCGCGGTCATCCTGCCGGCTGCCCCGGGTTTCTATCATCAGCCGGCTTCGGTGGACGACCTGGTCGATTTCATCGTGGCGCGCATCCTCAACCAGCTGGGTGTCGCGCATCGCCTGATGCCCCGCTGGGGCGAGACATGATCAATCTCTCGCTGCTCTCGGTGTTCGTACCGACCTTCCTGCTCGTCTCGCTTACCCCCGGCATGTGCATGACCCTGGCCATGGTGCTGGGCATGACCCAGGGCGTGAAACGCACCCTGTGGATGATGGTTGGCGAGCTGGTGGGCGTGGGTCTGGTGGCCTTCGCCGCCGGGGCGGGCGTGGCGGCCCTGATGCTTCGCCAACCTGAGCTCTTTGCGCTGTTCAAGTGGCTTGGCGGCGCCTATCTCGGTTACCTCGGCGTGATGATGTGGCGTTCCCGGGGACGCATGGCCATACCCCTGGAGCTGCAAGCGGGTCCGCCCGCCGCCCGTGGCCAGTTGGCCCTGCAGGGGCTGGTTACCGCGGTGGCCAATCCCAAGGGGTGGGCCTTCTTCATGGCCCTGCTGCCGCCTTTTCTGGATGCCTCTCGCCCGTTGGCCATCCAGCTGGTAACGCTGATCGGGGTCATCCTCTCCATCGAGTTCCTCTGCCTGCTGCTGTATGCCACCGGGGGGCGCACGCTACGCCGCCTGCTCGGCGAGAGCGGCAACGTGCGGCTGCTCAATCGCGTCGCCGGGAGCCTGATGGTCGGCGTGGGGCTGTGGCTGGCGCTGGGCTAGACCGGCGGCAGCAAGGCGATCCGGGCCGCGAGCAGCGCCAGCGAGACGACACCCAGCAGGTGCCAGGGGCAGGGGCCGAGGGGTGAGCGAGGGTGTCGCTGCCAGGCCAGCTGCACCAGGGCACAGACCATCAGGCCGAGCAGGGCGCCGCCGATCAGGTCGCTCAGCCAGTGCACGCCGATCAGCAGCCGCGACAGGGCCATCGGCAGGATCACGGCAATGGCCGCCCAGTAGGCCATGAAGCGCCGGCCATGGGGCAGTTCCCGGCTGGCGAAGGCCGCGGCCATGCCGAACAGTACCACGGTGGTGGAGGTGTGGGCGCTGGGGTAGGAGAAGGAGTCGGCCAGGTGGATCGGTGTGTCCGGCCGTACCCTTTCGATGGCCGCCTTGAGCAGGGTGTTGAGCAGTGCAATGCCGACGAGACCGCCAGCGATGTGCCAGAAGGCCGGCCGATGGCGATGCCACAGCAGCCAGGCCGCCCAGGGCAGGGTCAGGGCGAGGACGCCCAGCAGGTCACCGGCCCTGGCCATCAACTCTCCGAAGGCGTCCAGGCCGGGGAGCGCTAGGTTTTCCAGCAGACCCGCGAGACGCAGGTCCATGGCCAGTGGCCCTGCGTGATGGATCACCACCAGGGTCCAGGCCGAGAAGGCCGCCAGCGAGAGAATCAGCAGCAGCCAGGAGGCCAGAGGCGGTTCCTCCTCATGTGCCGGGGCGAGGAGACGCCAGACGCGCCGACCCAGTGGCGTTCGCCGCGAGAGCCAGGCGAGGCCTCGGTACGCGACGCCATCGCGAGTGACCAGGTGGCGGCACCAGGAGAATGCCAGGGCGAGCATGAGGACCAGCGCACCCAGGGCGGCCAGCCACGGCTTGAGTCCCTCGGGCAGGTCCAGCAGCTGCTGCCAGGTGCGCCCCAGCAGATAGCCCGGCAGCACATAGGCGGGCGCCCAGAGCAGTGCCGAGCCCAGGTTGGCCCCGGTGAAGGCACGGGGGGACATCTTCAACATGCCGGCAACCAGCGGCACCACCGGGCGTACCGGGCCCACGAAGCGTCCCAGGAAGACCGACAGCGAGCCATGGCGTTGGAAGAAGCGCGCGCTGCGCGCCAGCCACTCGGGATGTCGCGATAGCGGCCACATTGCCGCCACCCGTTCGCGCTGGGTATAGCCCAGCAGGAAGCTCAGGCTGTCGCCGGCCACCGCGCCGATAAAGGCAGCGACGAGTACCGGTCCCACTGCCAGGTCCTGGTGACCGGCCAGGGAGGTGGCGGCTGTCATCAGCACCACCCCCGGGACCAGCAGCCCGACCAGCGCCAGCGATTCCACCAGGGCAATGGCGGCGATGATCAATAGCAGCAGGCCCGGGGAAGGTGCCAGCTGGGTGAATGTGTCGGTGATGCTCACGGGGTGCTCCGTTGCCCTGCGTGGTCGGACGCGCGGATCAGCCATCGCCCAGCGACTGACTGGCCATCTGCAGTCGCTGCTCGAATCGTTGCCAGGACTCTCCCAGGCGTGGCCGGCAGAGACGTAGTCGCGCTTCCAGCTGGCCGGTCTCGATCAGATTGGCGTGTTCCAGGGCCTGGTCGAGTTGCTGCCGTATCAACAGCGCGCCGCTTTCGGTGGTGTCCGGCAGTATCAGCCAGAAATCCGCCGGACCTTCGCGCCCCAGGATGTCATGGTCGCGGCATTGGCTGGCGACGGTCTGGCAGAGACTGTCCAGCAAGGCCTGTCGCGCTCGGGCCCCGAACTGCTCGTCCGCCATTTCCAGCTGAGGGAGATAAATCAGGATGACGGCCAGCGGCTGCTCGAGCAGAGCGGTGCGTTCGGCCTCGCTGGCCAGACGCTCGTGCAGGGTCTCGCGCCCCACCGCCGCGCATTCGGGGTCGAGCGGATCGGTGGCCCTCAGCAAGGCATGCTGGCGAACCTGTTCCCAGGGCACGAGGGCCGCCACGACCACCAGGGTCAGGTAGCTCAGCAGCATGTCACGGTCGAGCTCGCCATTGCTGAGCAGCGCCAGCCAGACGGGCGTCAGCGCCAGGTTGAGCAGCATGGCCGGCCCCAGAGGCAACAGCAGCAGGGTCAGGACCGGGGGCAGCCCCACCCAGAGTGACGGCAGTCCGGACTGTCGAGGCAACTCGACGGCGATCAGCAGGTAACCGCAGATCAGCACCAGGTAGGCGGCCAGCCGCGAATGATCCTCACGCGTCACGCTCAGCAGGGTGGCCACCAGCATCAACAGGGAGAGGATCGCGGGGAGGGGGATGCGCGCATACTCGCCCATCAAGTAGAGCCAGAGCGCCATGCCCAGCAGCAGAAACGCGCCGCTGGCATACCAGGCCGCGAAAAGACGCAAGAAACGGTATCGACGGTCAGGCACTGGTCGGTTCCCCGACGACCTGGAGGCCCGTCGCTTGTCGCGCCAGGGCCTGTCGTTCTTCCTCCAGCGATGTCAGGGCGGGCAGGGGGATCGCCCGGGCCGGGCACCCGGCACCGAGGTGGTGCCACAACATTTCACGACGCGCCCTGGCCTCACGCTGGTCCCGGCTGGTGAGGAGCGCTGCCAGGGTCTGCGGGTCGAGGCGGTAGCAGGGTTCGAAGCGGTGGGTCAGACGACTGAGTCGCTGGGCCAGTGACCAGCAGCGATGTCGAGAGGTGTGAAACAGCAACAGCTCGGCATGCACTCCCTCGTGACGGCTCCGGCTTCGCTCGAGGTCGAGGTCATGGGCCAGGCAGTCGCCGGGCCAGAGCGACAGGCCGGGAACCAGGCGAGCCCGGTGCAGGGTGCGCTGGCGTAGTGCGTGCAGGTCAAGTGCCCTGGACAGCCCCAGCAGCATCAGGGCCGTGAGCAGCAGACCGGTCAGGACCCACTGCTCGAGCCCCAGGAATTCGCGCAATGGCCACCAGGTGGCCAGTGCCAGCAAGGCCTCGAGCAGCAGGATCCAGCGGGGCTGGGGAAGCATCAACAGCACGGCCCAGGCCCACAGCCAGGTGATGTGGCGCTCGGGGTTCACCCACAGCAGGGCGGCCAGCAGCAGACCGGGCAGCAGCTGCCAGGGCACCGTGGCGGGACGGCGATGGTTGAAGGCGAGCAGCAGTGCGGTGATGGCCAGCCAGGTGGCTGCCAGCCACAGCAGCAGGGCCTCTGTCATATGGGTCGTGGCGATGGCCAAGAACACCAGCAGCACTGCCGCGACCAGCAGGTTGCCGCGCAGGAGTCCGACTTTGTACTTGGTCTGCATGGTGGCTTAGTATGAACTCCTTCCCGTTTCACGGCACAGTACAACGTCGGCACCGCCCTTGTCGCGCCGCCGCCGGCCCCAGGAGACACGCAACGGCATGACAGCTCAAGCCTTCCGTTCGGACCATGATCCCGCCATCCCCGACATCGGCGATGTCGACGCCTACATGCAGCGCCTGGGGCAGGGCGCCCGCGAGGCGGCCACTCTGATGCGCCGCGTCGACACGGCGGCCAAGAACGCCGCCCTGCTGGCCATGGCCGAGCATCTCGATCAGGCCCGGAGCGACGTGCTGGCCGCCAACGCCCGCGATCTGGACCGGGGGCGGGAGAGCGGCCTGGAGGCTGCCCTTCTGGACCGCCTGGCGCTGGATGACACGCGTCTCGATGCCATGATCGACGGACTTGCCCAGGTCGCCGCTCTGCCGGACCCGGTGGGCGAGATCGACGGCCTGCGCTCGCGACCCAGCGGTATTCAGGTGGGCCAGATGCGCGTGCCCCTCGGGGTGATCGGCATCATCTACGAATCGCGCCCCAACGTCACCCTGGAGGCGGCCAGCCTGTGCCTGAAGTCGGGCAACGCGGCGATCCTGCGGGGCGGCTCCGAGGCGCGCGATTCCAATGCCGCCATCGCCGCCTGCATTCGCGCCGGGCTGGCCCGGGCCGGCCTGCCCGAGAGTGCCGTCCAGGTGGTAGCGACCACCGACCGCAATGCCGTGGGCCGCCTGATCAGCATGCCGGAGTACGTCGACGTGATCATCCCGCGTGGCGGAAAGTCGCTGATCGAACGTATCACCCGGGAGGCGCGGGTGCCGGTGATCAAGCATCTCGACGGCGTCTGTCATGTCTATATCGATGCCGGCGCTGACGTCGACAAGGCCCTGGCCATCGCGGTCAACGCCAAGACACACCGTTATGGCACCTGCAATACCATGGAGACCCTGCTGATCGATGCATCGCTAGCCGATACTCTGCTCCCGACCCTGGCCCTCGCCTATGGCGAGCAAGGCGTCGAGCTGCGCGGCTGCGAGTGGACCCGCGCGATACTGGGCGACATAGGTGCGGCCAGCGAGGCGGACTGGCAGGCGGAGTACCTGGCCCCGGTGCTGGCCATCCGCGTGGTCGATGGCATCGATGCCGCGATGGCGCATATCGAGCGCTATGGCTCGCGGCACACCGACGCCATCGTCACCGAGCATTACGGACGGGCGCGACGCTTTCTCGCCGAGGTTGACTCCAGCTCGGTGATGATCAATGCCTCGACCCGTTTCGCCGACGGCTTCGAGTACGGGCTGGGCGCCGAGATCGGCATCTCCACCGATCGCCTGCACGCGCGGGGTCCCGTGGGTCTCGAAGGGCTGACCTCTCGCAAGTATGTAGTATTCGGCGATGGTCAGGTGCGCCGATGAGTCAGCCGGGCCTGCCCGTCAGGGCCCACCGCGATTCACCACCACCGCGCCGGGTCGCCATGCTCGGCGGCACCTTCGATCCGGTGCACCTGGGGCACCTGCGCAGCGCCGTGGAGCTTCGCGAGGCGCTGGTCCTTGACGAGGTGCACCTGGTGCCCGCGGCCATGCCACCGTTGCGTGGCGAGCCCCGGGTCTCGCCTGCCGAGCGTCTCGCCCTGCTGCGTCTGGGCATCGGTGATACGCCGGGCCTGGTCGCGGACCCCCGGGAGCTCGAGCGTGACGGCCCTTCCTACACCGCCGATACCCTCGCCGCGTTGCGCCATGAACTGGGGGGCGAGGCACGCCTGGTGATGGCACTGGGTCACGATGCCTTCCTGCGCCTGGCCGACTGGCACGAGCCGGAGCGACTCTTCGCGCTGGCCCATGTGGTGGTGATCGACCGGCCGGATCACCAGGCTGCGCTGCCCGAGGCGCTGATCGAACTGCTGGACGGGCGCGAGGTCGATGACGGCGAGGCACTGATGGTCCGGCCCGCCGGGCATCTGCTGCGCCTCAGGCTACCCTCGCGCATGGCGATCTCGGCCACTGAGGTTCGCCAGCGACTCGGGGCGGGCCGAAGCGTGCGCTATCTGCTACCGGAGGCGGTGGAGGAGAGTATCCTGTCGCGGGGTCTCTACCGGCATGGTTGAGTGCTGCCCACACGAGCGTCAAGTCGGTACAATGGTAACGAGGATTTCTCGATGATGAAGGGCTGACACGAAGGGCTATGCATATCGACGCACTCAAGACTCTGGTGATCGACGCACTGGAGGACATCAAGGCCCAGGATATTGCCGTCCTGGATGTCTCGCGATTGACCAGCGTAACCGACCTGATGGTGGTGGCCAGCGGTACCTCCAGCCGTCATGTGGCGGCGCTGGCGGATAACGTGGTTCAGGCCGCCAAGGAGCAGGGCATTCCGCCGCTGGGTGTCGAGGGTGAGAACGGCGCCGACTGGGTGCTGGTCGATCTTGGCAATCTGGTGGTGCACATGATGCTGCCGGAGACTCGACAGCTCTATGACCTGGAGCGACTCTGGGCCGACCTGCCCAGCGATGCGGAATCCCGACTGGAGGAAGGGACTCACTCTTCATGAAGATCCGCCTGATGGCGGTGGGTACGCGCATGCCCGACTGGGTGTCCCGCGGTGTCGAGGAGTATCGCAAGCGTCTGCCCAGGGACTTCGCCCTGGAGGTGGAAGAGATCGTGCCGGGACAGCGCGGCAAGAATGCCGATGTGACCCGGGCCATGGGGCTGGAGGCCGACCGCATCCGCAGCCGCCTCAAGGGTGGAGAGCATCTCGTCGCTCTGGAGGTGAGGGGCAAGGCGTGGAGCACCGAGCAGCTGGCCCGGGAAGCCGATGCCTGGCGCCACGAGGGACGCGACGTGGTGTTGCTGGTGGGCGGTCCGGATGGCCTGGCGCCGACGCTGTCGGCGAGTGCCGACCAGCGCTGGTCGCTGTCGCCGTTGACATTGCCCCATCCGCTGGTGCGCATTCTCCTTGCCGAGCAGCTTTACCGTGCCTGGACCCTGCTTGTCGGCCACCCCTATCACCGCTGAAGGCCGTCGTCCGTTGATGATCCCTGAAGGCCCATCCGCTCACCGATCCAGAGGCCATGACCGAGCATGCGTCGGCGCCGCCAACCCCTGAAGAACCCGGAACAGGAGCTGCATGCCTTCCGCATGCGCTCTCTGCTGGCCGTCCTGGTGGTCGTCTGCCTGACAGGGTTGCTGGGTGGGCGTCTGTTCTATCTGCAGGTGATGCAGCATGAGGTCTACAGCACGCGCTCCGAAAAGAACCGCGTGCGGGTGGAGCCTCTGCCCCCTACCCGCGGGCTGATCTACGATCGCCACGGCGTGCTGCTGGCCGAGAACCGTCCCACCTACAATCTCACCCTGGTGCGCGAACGGGTCGCAGACCTCGATGCCACCCTGACGCTGCTGGTCGACCTGCTGGAGATACCCGAGGAGGAGATCGAGGCCTTCCGGGTGCGCTCCCGACAGCGTCAGCGCCCCTTCCAGCCGGCGCTGCTGATGAGTGATCTCGACGAGGACCAGATCGCCCGGCTGGCGGTCAACCGGCATCGCCTGCCCGGCGTCGAGGTAGAGGCCCAGCTGCTGCGCTACTATCCCGATGCCGAGACCATGGTGCATGCCCTGGGCTATGTGGGGCGTATCAATGCCGAGGAGCTGGCGGGCCTGGATGCAGGCAACTATGCCGGTACCCATTTCATCGGCAAGACCGGCGTGGAGCGCTTCTACGAGGATGAACTGCATGGTCAGGCCGGGCTGCGCAAGGTGGAGACCAATGCCCGTGGCCGAGTCCTGCGTGAGCTCGGTCACACCGATCCGGTCCCCGGCAGGGACCTGACCCTGACACTGGACAGCGAACTGCAGAGGCTCGCCGTGGAGCTGCTCGACGGCCGCCGCGGCTCCATCGTGGCGATTGCCCCGGAGAGCGGCGAGATCCTAGCCCTGGCCTCGGTGCCGGGGTTCGACAGCAACCAGTTCGTCACCGGCATCGACGTCGCCTCCTACCGAGGGCTCCAGGAGGACCTGAACCTGCCGCTCTACAACCGGGCCATCCGCGGGCATTATCCGCCGGGTTCCACCATCAAGCCCTTCCTCGCCCTGGCGGGTCTGGCCGAGGGCAAGATCACCCCGAACAGCACAATCCGCGACCCTGGCTATTTCCAGCTGCCCAACGACTCCCGGCGCTATCGCAACTGGCTGCGCTGGGGGCATGGCCGGGTCGATCTGGAGCGCGCCATCGCCGTCTCCAACAACACCTACTTCTATACGCTGGCTCATGATCTGGGTATTGACCGCATCCACGAGAACATGTCGGCCTTCGGCTTCGGGCAGCGGGTTGCCCACGATGTCCAGGGCGAGAGTGACGCCCTGATGCCCTCCCGGGACTGGAAGCGAGGGCGCTTCAACCAGCCCTGGTATCCCGGCGAGACGCTCTCGGTGGGCATAGGGCAGGGCTACTGGCAGCTCACCCCGCTGCAGCTGGCCACCGCGACGGCGGTATTGGCCAACCGAGGCGAGTGGGTCAAGCCTCGCCTGGCACAGCGGATAGGCGAGGAGGAGGTGCCCGTCGAGCTGCCTGATACGCCACCCGACATCATGCTCGAGAACGAGGGGTGGTGGGACCGGATCTTCTCCGGCATGGAGAAGGTGATATCGGGGCATGAGGGCACCGCCAGGCGTATCGGCAAGGACCTGGAGTATCGGATGGCGGGCAAGTCCGGTACCGCCCAGGTCTTCTCGCTGGGCAAGGATCAGAAGTACAACGCCGACGAGATCCAGGAACGACTGCGCGACCATGCCCTGTTCATGGCCTTTGCGCCGGTGGAAGCCCCCCAGATTGCCGTGGCGGTGATCGTCGAGAATGCCGGCGGCGGCAGCACTCATGCCGCCCATCTGGCCAAGGCGATGACCGATGCCTGGCTGCTCGAGGACGAGGCGCCGGATACCGATGAAGTGCGCGAGGTCCTCGAGCGCGAGGATGGCCGGGTAACGGGGAACTGACGATGATCTGGAGCGAGCTGACCCGAGGCCTGCGGACCCATCCCGTCAAGCCCTCCCTGAGCGGCATCGCTCGGCGCCGCAGCCTGTGGGAGCGGATCCATCTGGATCCCTGGCTGCTCGGTATGCTGTTGCTGCTGATGCTGGCTGGGCTGGTGGTGCTCTATAGCGCCAGTGGCCAGCGGCTGTCGGTGGTGACCGCCCAGGCCATCCGCTTCGGTGTGGCCCTGGCGGTGATGGCAGGCCTTGCCCAGCTGTCGCCGACGACACTGCTGCGCTGGACGCCACCGCTCTACGTCGCCGGGTTGCTGATGCTGGTGGCGGTGGAGCTGTTCGGCGACATGGGCATGGGTGCCCAGCGCTGGCTGGAGATTCCCGGGGTGATCCGCTTTCAGCCCTCGGAGCTGATGAAACTGGCGATGCCGATGATGGTCGCCGCCTGGCTGAGCCGCCAGCCTCTTCCACCCCGCTTGCGCGATCTGCTGGTCTGTGCGGTGATCATCGGCCTGCCGGTGGTGCTGATCGCCAAGCAGCCTGACCTGGGAACCTCGCTGCTGGTCACCGCGGCGGGGGTGTTCGTGATCCTGCTGGCTGGCCTCTCCTGGCGCTTCATCGTGTTCTGCGGCGTGCTGGCGGCGTCGGCGCTGCCGCTGCTGTGGATGAACCTGCATAACTACCAGCGCCAGCGGGTGCTGACCTTCCTCGACCCCGAGAGCGATCCTCTTGGGGCGGGCTGGAACATCATCCAGTCGACCACCGCCATCGGCAGTGGCGGCTTCTGGGGCAAGGGATGGCTGCAGGGTACCCAGTCGCAGCTGGAGTTCCTGCCCGAGCGCCATACCGACTTCATCGTGGCGGTGCTCGGCGAGGAGTTCGGCCTGGTGGGGATGCTGGCCTTTCTGCTGCTCTATCTGTCGATCGTGGGGCGTGGGCTATGGCTTGCCGGCGCTGCCCAGGAAACCTTCGGGCGCCTGGTGGCGGGCAGCATCATCCTGACCTTCTTTATCTATGTCTTCGTCAATGTGGGCATGGTCAGCGGCATCCTGCCGGTGGTCGGCGTACCGCTGCCGCTGGTCAGCTACGGGGGAACCTCCAGCGTGACCTTGTTGGCGGGTTTCGGTATTCTCATGGCCATCCATGCCCACCGCCGCCTGCTGCCGCGTTAGCGCCGGCGGGTCGCATTTCCAGGGAGAGGCAACAGCATGACGGTGACCCGTTTTCATGGATCGACACCGCTGGCGGTGATCGCCGGCGTCGGCCTGTCGCTGCTGGCGTTGACGGCTGAGGCGTCAGATTTCGATCCGCATCAGCATGAGGGGGCCCGTTCCCTGGTCGATGAACTGGTTGACCAGGGAATTGAGCGTGAGTGGCTGGAAGGCGCCATGGGTGAAGCCGTCTATCGGCAGGGCGTGCTGGATGCCATGGCCGGTGCCGCCGAGCGGCGCCTCACCTGGCCCGAGTATCGCGCCATCTTCCTGGATGCCCAGCGCATCGCCAACGGGGCAGCCTTCATCGAGGCCCACCGGCCAGCGTTCGAGAGGGCCGAAGCCGAGTATGGCGTGCCGCCGGACGTCATCGCCGCCATCATCGGTGTCGAGACCCGCTATGGGGGCGTCACCGGCCACCACCGCGTCCTCGACTCCCTGTCGACCCTGGCCTTCCATCACCCCAGCCGCGGCCGATTCTTCCGCGGCGAGCTGGCGGCCTTCCTGGAGATCGCCTACGAGCAGGAGCAGGCACCCGGTAGCTTGACCGGCTCCTACGCCGGCGCCATGGGCTATCCGCAGTTCATCCCCACCAGCTATCGGGCCTACGCGGTGGACTTCGACGGCGATGGCCTGCGCGATCTCTGGACCAACCCGGTGGATGCCATCGGCAGTGTGGGCAACTACTTCGCCGAGCACGGCTGGCGCGCCGGCGAGCCCCTCTACCACGAGGCCGCGGGCCCGGCAACGCCTCCCGATCGCATCGACTTCAATCGCGCTGCCCGGCCACCCGCGGTTACCGCGGCCGAGCTTGCCGCTGCGGGTCTCGAGGTCCCGGATTCTCTGGCCGACGATCATCGCCTGCTGCCGGTCTCTCTGGAGCTGGACAATGGCGAAGGTGCCTGGCGCTACGTGCTTGGCGAGCACAATTTCTACGTGATCACGCGCTACAATCACAGCCATCTCTACGCCATGGCGGTGATCGAGCTGGCCGAGGCGATTGGCGAGGCGCGAGGCCTCGAGGCTCACTGGCTCGATGCCGCCGACACCGCCCCGGAGGAAGCCCCATGACACGCACCTGTGTAGCGTTGAGCGTGCTGCTGCTGCTGGCCGGCTGTGCCGGGGGCGGTGGCGGCTCCCGTCCTGCCACCGATGAGGCGTCCAGCAAGGTGTCCGCCAACTCGGGAAGCGGCGAGCGCTATGCCCTGGCCGGTGATGCCTATCCCGAGGACCCGCCCGATGTCGCCGAGGTGCCCGACGCGGTGCCACGTCGCGAAGCGCGCTCCAGGGGAGGTAATGCCTCATCCTACGAGGTTTGGGGCAAGCGTTACGAGGTAATGGCGGATGCACGTGGATACAGCCGCCAGGGACAAGCCTCCTGGTACGGTGAGAAGTTCCATGGCTACGCAACGGCCAACGGCGAGATCTATGACATGTACAAGATGAGTGCCGCCCACCGTTCCTTGCCTCTGCCCAGTTTCGTTCGCGTCACCAGCCTGGAAAACGGCCGCTCGGCGATCGTGCGGGTCAATGATCGCGGGCCCTTCCACAGTGACCGCGAGATTGACCTCTCCTATGCGGCGGCGGCTCGCCTGGGCATTCTCGAGCGAGGAACCGGCGGCGTGGAGGTCGAGGTCATCGACGTGGAGCGCTGGAGCGCCGACAACGCAGACACGCCTCGCAAGGCAGCGGTCTCGCCGACCCGAGAGGCGCCGGTGGCACGGGCTACCGCGGACGTTCGAGGCGGCGTAAGCGATAAGTCGGGGGCTGGCCGCGGCCTCTTCCTGCAAGTGGCGGCCCTGGGGTCGGCCGACGGAGCCCGGGCGCTGAAGTCGCGCCTGGAGGGCGAGATCGATCGCCCTGTGCGTGTCGCCAGTGCCACCGGCCTCCATCGGGTCCAGGTCGGCCCCCTGGAACATGCGGACCAGATGGACCCCATCCGCGAGCAGCTGCGCCGGGCAGGCTTTGCCCAGACCTTCGTCGTCAACGATGCCGACTGAGTCGGTCCCCTTTTTTCGAACCACCCTGCGATGCCCCTGATGAGAACCCTTGCCATGAGATTCACGCGTTTCTTCCGCTGCCGGCTGTTGCCGCTGCTGGTCAGCCTGCTGCTGGTCGCGCCACAGGCCCCGGCCCAGGTCATACCAACGCCGCAGACCATGATTCCCTCACCCCCCCAACTGGCCGCGACGTCCTGGATCCTGATGGACGCCGACAGCGGACGGGTCCTGGTCGAGCACAATGCCGACGAGCGGCTGCCGCCGGCCAGCCTGACCAAGCTGATGACGGCCTATCTCGTGGAGCGCGAGCTCGACCAGGGCAATATCTCACCCGAGGACCTGGTGCCCATCAGCGAGAAGGCCTGGCGCACCGGGGGCTCCAAGATGTTCATCGAGGTCGACACCCTGGTATCCATCGACGATCTGCTCCAGGGCATCATCATCGTCTCGGGCAACGATGCCAGCGTGGCCATGGCCGAATACCTGGCCGGTGGCGAGCGTCCCTTCGCCGACCTGATGAACCAGCACGCCACCCGGCTGGGCATGCACAACACCAACTTCGTCAATTCCACCGGCCTGCCTGACGAGAATCACTACTCGTCGGCTCGCGATCTGGCACTGCTCTCCCAGCACATCATCAACGACTACCCGGAGCATTATGCGACCTATGCACGCAAGGAGTTCACTTACGGCGGCATCGATCAGCCCAACCGGAACCGTTTGCTGTGGCGGGACAGCAGCGTCGATGGCCTGAAGACCGGCTGGACCGAGGAAGCGGGCTATTGCCTGGTGGCCTCGGCCAAGCGCGACGATATGCGTCTGATCTCGGTGGTCATGGGCACCGCCTCCGAGGAGGCGCGCGCCCAGGAAACCCAGAAACTGCTCAGCTATGGTTTCCGTTACTACGAGACCCTCAAGCTCTATGACGCCGGGGCCGTGCTCAATACACCGCGTGTCTGGGGCGGCGACAAGAACGAGCTGCGTGTCGGTGTCGATCGCAACGTGGTCATGACCGTACCGCGCGCGCGCAGCGAGGAACTGACCGCCAAGCTTGATATCCAGGCCGATCTCACCGCGCCCATCACGGCCGGCGACCGCGTGGGCACCATGGAGGTTCGCCAGGGCGAGGAGGTGGTGGGTGAGCGCCCGCTGGTCGCCCTCGAGGGCATCGAGGAGGGAGGGCTGTTCAAGCGCCTCTTCGACCAGGTGCGGCGTTTCTTCACCAATCTGATTGGCGGCTGGTTCGACTAGGGCCTTCGGCCAGGAACAAGGGGTTGGCTTGCTCCTTGACCCCTTGACCCCTTGACCCCTTGACCTCTTGACCCCGTTGTTGGTCTCCCTGCGCCAGGTTAAGTAAAATGCGCGGATATTCACGACTCGCCGGAAGGCTCCATGAACGACGACTCCCTGCGTGACCTTCGCCAGCCCCGTCGACAGGCGGGGGACAAGCCGCCGAAGATCACTTTTCCCTGCGATTATTCCATCAAGGTGGTCGGCGACGCCGCCGACGATTTCGCCGCCACGGTCTGTCAGATCGTCATCCGTCATGATCCGGAGTTCGATGCGGCCGCCATTAAGGTGGTTCCCAGTCGCCAGGGCCGTTTCCAGTCGGTGCGCCTGACGATTCGCGCGACCGGCGAGACGCAGCTCAAGGCGCTCTTCGACGAGCTCAAGGCGACCGGCCGCGTGCACATGGTCGTCTGATGGCAAGCGAGAGTGCGCTGTCGCCGATCCAGCTGCATCGCCTGGGTCATCGTCCCTATACCCCCGTCTGGCAGGCCATGCGTGACCTCACCGACGGGCGCGATGCCGAGACACCCGACCAGTTCTGGCTGGTCGAGCACGACCCGGTGTTCACCCAGGGACAGGCCGGCAAGCCCGAACATCTGTTGATGCCCGGCGACATCCCGGTGGTGGCCACCGACCGCGGTGGGCAGGTGACCTACCATGGCCCCGGCCAGGTGGTGCTCTATCCGCTGATCGACGTGCGGCGCTCACGGCTGGGCGTGCGTGACCTGGTCAGTGCGCTGGAGAATGCGGTAATTGCCGTGCTGGCCGAGCACGGGGTGGTAGCTCATGCCCGTCCCGATGCCCCCGGCGTCTATGTGGGGGAGGCTAAGGTCGCCTCCCTGGGTCTGAGGATCCGACGGGGCGCCAGTTTCCATGGGGTAGCCCTCAACGTGAACGGTGATCTCTCGCCGTTCATGCGGATCAACCCCTGCGGCTACGCCGGCCTGGCCATGACACGGCTGGCGGATCTTTGCGACGACTGTCCTGACATCGAAGCGGTGGGGGAGCGCCTGGCCGAGTGCCTGGCACGGGAGTTGGGGAGGGAGATGGTCGATGGCCAGTGACAAGGGGTCAAGGTTCAAGGAGTCAAGGAGTCAAGGTTTTCCTTGATCCCTTGATACCTTGCCCCCTTGAACCTGTCAGCCCACGTTCACTGCATCGATGCGGTTCGGATCGTCTTCCTGGCCGGGCACCGCGGCGGGCGCGGCCAGCCCCAGGTTGTTCTTCTCGAACACCCGGTCGGCCCGGTAGCTGGAGCGCACCAGGGGGCCGGAGGGTACTTCCATGAAGCCCTTTTCCAGGCCCAGCTCACGGTAGCGCTCGAACTCCTCCGGAGTGACCCAGCGCTCCACCGGGAGGTGGTTGCGCGTGGGGCGCAGGTATTGGCCCAGGGTCACGATATCCACGCCGATGGCCCGCAGGTCGTCGAAGGTCGCCAGCACCTCCTCCTCGGTCTCGCCGAGACCCAGCATCAGGCTGGTCTTGGTGATCACCCCGGGTCTGTGGCGCTTGGCATGGGCCAGCACATCCAGGGTCTTGCGATAGCCCGCGCGAGGGTCTCGCACCCGCTCAGTGAGGCGTTCGACCGTCTCCACGTTCTGCGCAAAAACCTCGAGGCCCGAATCGACGACCCGCTCGATCGCTGCCGGCTCGGCATCGAAGTCCGGGGTCAGTGCCTCGACGACGACCTCGGGCGTGCGAGCCTTGATGGCCCGGATGCAGTCGGCGTAGTGGGTGGCGCCACCATCCGGCAGATCGTCGCGGTCCACGGAGGTCAGCACGATATAGCGCAGGCCCATCAGCTCGACGGAACGGGCGGTATTCTCCGGCTCTTCCGCGTCCAGCCAGCCCTTGGGGTTGCCGGTATCCACCGCGCAGAAGCGGCAGGCGCGGGTGCATACCGAGCCCATCAGCATGATGGTCGCGGTACCGTTGCTCCAGCACTCCCCCTGGTTCGGGCAGTGCGACTCGGCACAGACGGTGCTGAGGCGGTGGGTCGCCACGTTCTTCTTGACCGCCTCGAAGCGTTCACCTCCGGGGATCTGGGCGCGTAGCCACTTCGGCTTGCGGCCGTCGGCACCGCCATCCTCGACATGGCGACGGACCTTCATGCCGTCCTTGATGGCGGCCGTGCCATGATCGTTGCGGTATTTCTCGCCGCTGGAGACGCGTGGGGAGGGGGTGTCGCGCATAGCTGTGAGCCTCTCTGCTCGCCGGCTGTCGACGCCGTGAAGGCGTTACCGCGGGGGCTTCCGGAGTCTCCGGGAATGCGCCGGTCGGCGGTTTCTGGCAGCCTGGTACGTCGAATGATGTCGCGATATCGCGGGTCGCAGAGTGGTAAAATACCACAAGATTCGCGTTTCTTGACAGCCGGGGTCGTGGTGCCGATGCCCTGAAGGCAGCTTAGGACACCGGCATCCGATGCTCGCAGCGTCTCCGCTCATGCGCTATATTGCACTGCAACAAAGCCCGCTATCATGCATCGGCAAGGGGGCGCCCCCTGCACCGAGCAACCCTGGAGCTAAACATGAATTCCCTGATACCGACTCCTCCAGCTAGTGTGCTGCCCTTCGTGGATCCGTTCGGTTTCGGAAGAGCGGCCTGTAACTACTGGCGCGATACCCTGGAGCGCAGCGTGCTCTTCATGGACGTCATGCGCCAGCGCGGTAACCAGTATCTCGAGCATATCGAGAAGACCAAGCCCAATGTGCTGGGTTTCGATGCCGAGGTACTGGTGGACGGGCGCACCCTGTCTCGCCCGGTCAACTACGAGCTGCTGCGCATCCAGCCCCCCGAGGGCGTGGAGACCGATCTGCAGATGCGACCCTTCGTGGTGGTGGACCCGCGTGCCGGTCATGGCCCGGGCATCGGCGGTTTCAAGCCTGACAGCGAGCTCGGCGTGGCCCTGAGGGCAGGGCATCCCTGCTATTTCATCGGGTTCCTGCCTTACCCGGTGCAGGGTCAGACCGTCGAGGACGTGGTCGAGGCGGAAGTCGCCTTCCTGCGCCACGTCATCGAGCGTCATCCGGAAACGTCCGAGAAGCCCATGGTGGTCGGCAACTGCCAGGCCGGCTGGCAGATCATGATGGCCGCGGCCCTCGAACCACACCTCTTCGGTCCGATTCTCATCGCCGGCGCGCCGCTCTCCTACTGGGCCGGTGAGCGCGGCAAGGCACCGATGCGCTATACCGGTGGCCTGAGTGGCGGTAGCTGGATGACCTCGCTGCTGAGTGACATGGGCGCCGGGCTCTTTGATGGCGCCTGGCTGGTGCAGAACTTCGAGCGCCTGAACCCGGCCAACACCTGGTGGAGCAAGCAGTACCAGCTCTACGCCAAGGTCGATACCGAGGCGGACCGCTATCTGGAGTTCGAGCGCTGGTGGGGCGGTCACGTGGTACTGGGGGGCGACGAGATCCAGTACATCGTCGACAACCTCTTCATCGGCAATCGCCTCTCTACCGCCCAGCTGGTGACCTCCGACGGGCGCCGTATCGACCTGCGCAACCTGCGCTCGCCGGTGGTGGTGTTCTGTTCGAAGGGTGACGACATCACGCCGCCGCCGCAGGCGCTGGGCTGGGTGCGTGACCTCTATGAGGGGGTCGAGGACGTGATCGCCAACGAGCAGACCATCGTCTACTGCGTTCACGATACT
Source organism: Pseudomonadota bacterium (assembly GCA_051751285.1). Classification (GTDB taxonomy): domain Bacteria; phylum Pseudomonadota; class Gammaproteobacteria; order Pseudomonadales; family Halomonadaceae; genus Halomonas. The sequence goes on from JBNJKT010000015.1 coordinate 54,154, forward strand.
ACCGGTCACCTGGGCATTTTCGTGTCCGGCAGTGTCTCCCGCAAGGAGCATGCCGAGTTCACTGCCAACATGGACTACATCGATGTCCTGCCGCCCGGGCTCTACGAGACCACGGTCTCGAGTGCCGCCGAGCGTGAGGATGCCGAACTGATCGAGCGCGACTATCTGCTGGAGTTCTCGCCGCGCACCATCGAGGACCTCGACCAGGAGGTCCAGCACCGCCCCGAGGATGAAACCCGCTTCGCCACCGTGGCGCGGATTTCCGAGATCAACCTCGGATTCTACCGAGCCTTCATGCAGCCCTGGGTCCAGGCGCTGGCGACCCCGGAGTCGGCGAAATGGATGCGTCGCATGCACCCCAACCGCATGGGCTACCGCCTGCTGTCTGATCGCAATCCGTTGATGACCGCAGTGCCGGTACTCGCCGAAAAAATCCGCGCCGACCGCCATCCGGTTCACGAGGACAACGTCTTCCGCGCGGTAGAGGGCATCTTCTCCGACCAGATCACGCGCAGCCTGAATGCCTGGCGCGATTTTCGTGACAGCAGCAGCGAGCGTCTCTTCCTCGACTTCTACGGCCAGCCGATACTGCAGGCCATGGTCGGGCTGGGCGGCGACGCCCATGTGCATCGCCGTCGTCCGGGGGCCGAACCCGAACATCGCCGCTTTATCGAGCGTCGTCGTGACGAGGTGAACCGTGCGATTACCGAGGGTGGCAGTCACGAAGCGGTCATGCGCTCGGTCATCCACGTGCTCGGGGGAGCCCCGGCGACCGACGAGCGCAACTTCAAGCGGCTGCGGGCGTCGCGGGCCGAACTCGAGCCGGGTGCCCAGCTGGTCGACTTCAAGCACCTGGTGCGTGAACAGTTCTTTACCCTCCAGCAGGATCACGAGGCGGCCCTGGAGGCGATACCGACCCTGCTGAAGGGCCAGACGGCCAGCCAGATTGACGCCCATCTGGCGCACATCGAGCATGTGCTGGCGGCCAGCGGTGAACTCAGCGAGCATGCGGCGGATCGCTTCGAGCGCATCAAGGCGCTGTTCAACCGTGCCATTCGGCGTACGCCGCAGAAGGAGCAGGACGCGCTTCAGGAGGCTCAGGAAGAAGTCGCGAGCGATGCCCACGCCAAGGAGACAGCACGCCATGAGGTGGAACGCCTGATGGAGTCGCTTCCCGCCGCCGTGCCGGCGCCGGCTGCGTCGACAGAGCAGGCTGCATCGGATCAGACGGTCAGCGAGGTGGCGCCCGAGGCTTCGACGCAAGAGGTGGCCCCAAAGGCGGTCTCCGAAGCCCCGAAGGCTGCAGCGCCGGAGCCTTCCAGTGAGGCTGCTCCCGAAGCTGCGGAGCAAGAGGCTGTCGGTGAGTCCGCCCCCGAGGCCCCGGAGCCTGCCAGTGAGGCTGTTCCCGAAGCTCCGAAGCAAGAGACTGTCAGTGAGCCCGTCGCCGAGGCCCCGGAGCAGGAGACCGCCAGTGAGGCCGCGCCTGATGCCCAGGCGAAACAGCCAGCCAGCGAGTCTACCGCCGAGGAACCTGCGCAAGAGTCAGCCAGCCCGGCCGCTCCTGATTCGCCGGCCCCCCAGGGCGCCACGCCTGCCACCAGGTCAGCGGCCAAGCGCAAACCCGCCAGCCGCGGCACGCCGCGCAAGCGGACACCCCGCAAGCCTCGCAATAGCTGATCGTTCAGCGTTGTGAACCCCGCGCCCCCGCCCTGTCTGGTGGGGGCGTTGTCGTTGAGGGTGATGTCTCTTCCGGCTTGGCGTGGTGGTGCCCGGCAGGCTAGGTTCAAGAGGCCACCCCTCCCGAGGGGCGTCGCCGATGGCTTCAGCAAGTGCGCCGGGGAAGCGCCCGGAGAGTGCAGCTATCGGCGATTGCCCTGGCGGCGACTGGCGTGACGTCGAGCGCTGGGGTAGGGTAAGCGCATTTTTCACCCGCCGAAAAGGGCGGGCCGAAACCGTCTGGCGCACGCCGTTGAGCGGGCGTCATCAGCACAGTGGAGCACTATGGGCAAGTCACTGGTCATCGTCGAGTCGCCCGCCAAGGCCAAGACGATCAACAAGTATCTCGGCAACGACTTCATCGTGAAGTCGAGCGTGGGGCACATTCGTGATCTGCCGACCAGCGGCGCCGGCAAGGCAGCCTCGGACCCCAAGGAGCGTGCCCGCCAGGCCGCGGCGACCCGCAAGATGTCGCCGGAGGAGAAGGCCGTGCATCGCAAGCACAAGGCCCATGACCAGCTGATTCGGCGCATGGGCATCGACCCTGAGCATGGCTGGAAGGCGCATTACGAGATCCTGCCGGGCAAGGAGAAGGTGGTCGCCGAGCTCAAGAAGCTCGCCGAGAAGGCCGATGCCGTCTATCTGGCTACCGACCTTGACCGCGAGGGTGAGGCCATCGCCTGGCACCTGCGCGAGACGATCGGTGGCGACGATGATCGCTACCGGCGGGTGGTGTTCAACGAGATCACCAAGAACGCCATTCAGGAAGCCTTCAAGGAACCCGGCAGCCTCAACATCCCGCGTGTCGAGGCGCAGCAGGCGCGTCGCTTCCTCGACCGGGTGGTGGGCTTCATGCTCTCGCCGCTGCTGTGGGCCAAGATCGCCCGTGGCCTCTCCGCCGGTCGCGTGCAGTCGGTGGCCACTCGCCTGATCGTCGAGCGCGAGCGCGAGATCCACGCCTTCATCCCCGAGGAGTTCTGGGACGTCCATGCCGATCTGGTCCCGCAGGGCGAGGGGGCCGGCGACGACCCGTCGGCGGTGCGCTTCGAGCTGGTGCGCCAGGACGGCAAGGCGTTCCGGCCCACCTCCGAGGACGAGACGCTGGAGCGCATCGCTCCGTTGCGCCAGGCGAGCCTGGCGATCACCGCGCGGGAAGACAAGCCGACCCGCTCCAAGCCCAACGCCCCCTTCATCACCTCCACGCTACAGCAGGCGGCCAGTGGCCGGCTGGGGTTCTCGGTGAAGAAGACCATGACCCTGGCCCAGCGTCTCTACGAGGCCGGCTATATCACCTATATGCGCACCGATTCCACCAACCTCTCGAAGGATGCGGTGGAGAACGTGCGCGAGTTCATCGGCACCGAATTTGGCCAGCGCTACCTGCCCGAAGCCCCCAATCGCTACTCCAGCAAGGAGGGGGCCCAGGAAGCCCACGAGGCCATCCGCCCCTCCGAGGTGGGACGTCGGGCCACCGATCTGGCCGGCATGGAGCGCGACGCCGAGCGTCTCTATGAGTTGATCTGGCGCCAGTTCGTGGCCTGCCAGATGACGCCCGCCGAATACCTCTCCAGTACCCTGACCGTCGAGGTCGACGGCTTCGAGCTGCGCGCCAAGGGTCGGGTACTGAAGTTCGACGGCTACACCCGGGTGATGAAACCGATGGGGCGCAAGGAGGAGGACCAGTCGCTGCCCGACCTCGCCGAAGGCACGCCCATGCGCCTCGAGCAGCTCGACCCCCAGCAGCACTTCACCAAGCCCCCGGCCCGCTATACCGAGGCCAGCCTGGTCAAGGAGCTGGAAAAGCGTGGCATCGGCCGTCCTTCCACCTATGCCGCGATCATCTCCACCATCCAGGATCGCGGCTACGTCAAGCTGGAGAGTCGACGCTTCTACGCCGAGAAGCTCGGCGACATCGTCACCGAGCGGCTCAAGGAGTCCTTCCCCGATCTGATGGACTACTCCTTCACCGCTCGCATGGAGGATGGCCTCGACGAAGTGGCCGAGGGCGAGCGCAACTGGCAGGCACTGCTCGATGCCTTCTACGCCAAGTTCAAGAAGGAACTCGAGGAGGCCGAAAGCGAGAAGGGCATGCGCCCCAACCAGCCGGTGCCCACCGACATCGACTGCCCGACCTGCGGGCGCAAGATGCAGATCCGCACCGCCTCCACCGGGGTCTTCCTGGGTTGCTCCGGCTATAACCTGCCGCCCAAGGAGCGCTGCAAGACCACCATCGACCTGCTGCCCGGTGACGAGGCGGTAGCAGCCGATGCCGGCGATGATGCCGAGACCGATGCGCTGCGAGCCAAGCACCGCTGCCCCAAGTGCGGCACCGCCATGGACAGCTACCTGATCGACGAGACCCGCAAGCTGCACATCTGCGGCAACAGCCCGGATTGCGACGGTCACGAAGTCGAGCATGGCAAGTTTCGCATCAAGGGCTACGAAGGCCCGACCATCGAATGCGACAAGTGCGGCAGCGAGATGCAGCTCAAGACCGGGCGTTTCGGCAAGTACTTCGGCTGCACCAACAGCGAGTGCAAGAACACCCGCAAGCTGCTGCGTAGCGGTGAGGTGGCGCCGCCCAAGATGGACCCGATTCCCATGCCGGAGCTCGAGTGCCAGAAGGTCGAGGACCATTACGTGCTGCGCGACGGCGCCAGCGGCCTCTTCCTGGCGGCCAGCAAGTTCCCCAAGAACCGCGAGACGCGCCCGCCGCTGGTCAAGGAGCTCAAGGCCCACGCCGAGGAGCTGCCCGACAAGTACCGGTTCCTGCTTGAGGCGCCCAGCGAGGATCCGGATGGCCGCCCGGCGCAGATCCGCTTCTCGCGCAAGACCAAGGAGCAGTTCGTGATGACCGACGAAGGCGGCAAGGCCACCGGCTGGAAGGCGCTCTTCGACGGCCGCCAGTGGCAGGTGGAGGACAAGCGCAAGTGACCCCGAGATCCCGCACCAACCAGTTGCTCTATCAGGCGGAACTGCTGCTCGCGCTGCCGGCCGGCGACGACGAGCACGCCCAGGCCCGGCGTATGGCCGCGGAGGAGGGCAGCCTGGCGCTGGTCGAGCTGGCGCTGGAATCCATGCTGCGTGAGGTCACCGAACTCGCCAACCTGGAGCGTCACGACTGGCGTGAGCTGCTCGGCCCCGAGGGCGCCGGCATTGCCGAACTGCATCGCTTGCGGGAGCTGGCTGCGCGCCCCGACAGCTGGCTGGCCTGGTTGATCGGCAAGCTCGAGTCCTTGCACGGCAGTGACGGCGTGGCCCGGCGTACCACCGGCGCGGCCCAGGGGTTGATCGCCGTGGGCAGCGGTGCAGCGCTGGGGGAGGAGTTGCGCTGGTGCCTCGCCGAGGCCAAGGCCGAGATCGCCGCCCTGCGCGAAACCAGCGAGGAGTGGTAGGGCGCCTGGCAAGCACCCTGGCGTCGTTTATACTCGGCGCCATCTATTACCCACCGGTCGACCGACATGAACGTCACCGCATGGAAGCGCCTGTTTATTGCGCCGCTGCTGGCCCTCCAGTTGGCGCCGGCTGTCTTGCAGGCGGCCGATCTCGCCCTGGACCCGCACCTGCTGCCGGGTGGCGAGACAGAATTCCCCGCCCTGCGCGAGGAGCTCTCGCGCCTGGCGGCCGGACGGCCCACGCCCGCCCTGATCGCGGCCCCGCCCGGGGCCGGCGTTCGCCTGCCCGGGTTGGATGCCCTGGAAACGCCCGCCTCTCTTGCCGCCGCCGCTCCATTTGGCCTCGAGCCGCTAGCAGGCGCTCGACGAGTCGTGGTGATCGGCCCGCCCGGAACGCTCGATGCCGCCGTCGAGGCTTTGGCCGCCCAGGCCCGGGGCCATGGCATCGCGCTGGTGTCGCTGCCCGTCGGCGCCTCCCCTGATCCCGACGACGCCCACCTGCGTGGTGCCGATGCCGCGCTGGTGCTGGCCCTGCCGCATCTCGATGGGGCAGCCCAGCGTCGGCTCTTCGACACACTGGTCGATGCCGGCGTGCCCAGCGTGGCGTTGACCGACGCCCGCCAGGTCGAGCGCGGCGTGCTGCTCTCCTCGCCACAGGCGCTGGACCACGAGGCCTGGCGGCGAATGCTGGCGTTGCGCCTGGACGATCTCGCCGTCGGGCGCCGGCCCGAACCGCTGGGCGAGCGGCCCACGCTGCCGCGACCCTGGCTCAACCTGGAGACCGCGGCACGTCTCGACCATTCGCCGAGCTTCGACCTGCTCAGTCGTGCGCGCCTGATCGGCGAAGCCGTCGCGCCGCGAGGAGGCCGACTGGGCCTGGATCGAGTCGTGGCCCTGGCGCTCGCCGACAACCTGGGGCTTGCCGTGGCACGCCAGGAGGTCGAAGTCGAGGCCTTCGAACGCGATCTGGCGGCCTCCCGCTACCACCCCAACCTCTATCTGGAGGCCACCGGGCGGGTGATCGACGAGACGCGGGCACGGCTGGCACTCGGTCAGGAGCCGGAGCGGTTGACCCGCGGTGCGGTGGTGCTCGAACAGCTGCTCTTCTCCGAGCCGGCCCTGGCCGCCATCGGCATTGCCGATCGCCTCGACCGCGCGCGGCGCGCCGAACTGGAGGTGGAGAGCCTCGACCTGGCCCTGGAGGTATCAGGCGATTTCCTGGACCTGCTTCGGCTCGACGCCAGCCGCGAGGTGCTCGAGGCCGACCTCGACCTGGCCCGCGCCCAATACGACCAGGCGCGGCGGGGAGAGGCTGCCGGCGCGGTGGGGCGCGGCGAGGTGGCGCGCTTCGCCGCCGAGCTGGCCCAGGCCCGCGAGCGCCACGAGCAAGTGGTCGCCGATCGGGAACGGCTGCGCGTGGCGCTCAATCGCCGTCTCGGTCGCGACCCGGCCATGCCGCTGGCGCCGGTCGAACCGGATCTGGAGCGGGCCGAATGGCTGGGCGGCGATGCCCGTTTCGACGCGGTTCTCGACAATCCCGCGCGCTTCGCCGACTGGCAGTCGCGGCTGGTGGCCAGCGCCCTGCGGGACTCGGCGGAACTCGAGGCGTTGGGCGAGCTGCGTCGCGCCGCCCAGCGTGAACTTGCCTCGCGCCGTCGCGCCTTCTGGCTACCCGAGGTGGGCCTGGAGGCCCGCTATGCGACCGAGCTGTCTCGCGGCGGCGAGGGGGATCGGGCCCCCTGGGAGTCGCCCGATCCGCTGGTTCAGTTCGGCGTCGGCGCCCTGGAAAGGGCGGGCGTGTCGCTGCCCGAGACCGGCGGTGACCAGTGGAGTGTGGGCGTCTCGGCGCGGCTGCCCCTTTTTGCCGGTGGACGGCGCAGCATCGAACGCGACCGCACCGCAGCACGCCTGGAGCAGGTAGCGCTCGAAGACGCCGAGGCACGCCTGGGGCTGGAAGCGCGGCTCCGCGCCGCGAGCGTCGAGCTGCTGGCAGCCTGGCGGCGCATCGCCCTGCGCGACGAGGCACGCGATCATGCCGAGGAAGCGCTGGCGCTGGCCAGGGTCTCCTGGCGGGAAGGGGCGCTGTCCCAGGTCGCGCTGATCGACGCCCGAACCAGCGCGCGTCAGGCAGGGCTCGGCGCCGCCGCGGCCCGCTGGCAGGCCCTGCAGGCGCTGGTGCACCTGCAGCGTGCCCTGGGCATGACCCCGGGCCCCATGACCGCCGAGGCACGCGACCGGCTGCTGGCGGGCCTCGACAGCACGGCATTCAATGGAGGAGGGCGATGACCATTCGGGGAGCCATCCTCGTGGCGCTGCTGCTCGTCGGCTGTGCCGAGGAGAGCGTGGACGAGGCACCGCTGCGTCCGGTACGCACGCTCAGCGTCGAGGTCAGCGGCGCCGAGGCCGAGCGCAAACTGCCGGGCCGCCTGGAGGCGGTGGCCAACCGTCGCTTGAGTTTCCGGGTGGCCGGCCAGATCGAGGCCTATCGCGTGGCGGTGGGGGAGCCGGTGGCCGCCGGCCAGCTCCTGGCTCGCCTCGAGGCCACCGACCTGCGCCTGCAGCGTGATCGCGCCCGCTCCTCGCTGGCTGGCGCGGAGGCAGCGGCCGCCAATGCCGAGGCCGAGTGGCAGCGGGCCCGCCGCCTTTATGAGGCCGGCAGCGCCCCGGCGCGTGACCTGGATGCCGCCAGGGCCCAGGTGGAGGCGGCTCGCGCCCAGCGTGACAGCGCACGCGATGCCCTGGCCCTGGCCGAACGCCAGCTGAGCTTTACGCGACTCGAGGCGCCCGGTGACTGCCGGGTGGCCACCCGTCTGGCGGAAGTCGGCGAGAACGTCGCGTCCGGCCGGCCGGTGCTGGTGCTAGCCTGTGGCGAGGACCTGGAAGTGCGCGCCGCGCTCCCCGAGGAGCTGCTGGACGACCTCTCGGTCGGCGCGCCGGTGCGCGTGCACCTCCCTCTGGCGGGGCTCAGCGTTGCCGGGGAGGTGAGCGAGGTCGGGCTGCCGGTGGACCCGCGCCAGGCCACCTGGCCGCTGCGCGTGGCCCTGTCCGGGCTCTCGCCCGAGGAGCGGGGGCCGTTGCGGCCCGGCATGGCCGCCGAACTCACCCTCCCGCTGGACGGTCCGGGCAGCGGTATCTGGGTGCCCATGGTGGCGGTACAGCGTGACGCACGAGGGCCCTTCGTCTATGTGGCCGACATCAAGGCGTCGGCGTCGGAGCAGGAGGCCGAGTGGCGGGAGGCGACCATCCGCCGCCGGGACGTGGTGCCTGGCGCCCAGCAGGGCGAGCGCATGCGCATCGAAGCGGGCCTGGCCGCCGGCATGTCGCTGGTCATCGCCGGCATGAGCCGGCTGCACGACGGCCAGCGCGTGCGCGTGATGGAGGAGCATCGGGAGGCCCGGCAGTGACGCTGACCGAGGCCGCGCTGCGCTATAACCGGATCACCATCGCCGGCTTGCTGGTGGTCCTGCTCGGGGCGCTCTACAGCTACCTGACCATTTCCCGGGCCGAGGACCCGGCCGTGACGGTGCGGGTGGCCCAGATCATCACCTACCTCCCCGGTGCCACTCCCGAGCGCGTCGAGCCGCTGGTCACCGAGCCGCTCGAGGCCGCGGTCATGGAGATGCCCGAGCTCGACTTCGTGGAGAGCACCTCGCGCGCGGGCGTCTCGATCCTCCGGGTGGAGCTGCGTCCCGAGGTCGAGGACGTTCAGGCCAGCTGGGACAAGCTGCGTCGCAAGATCACCGACGCACGCCGGGAATTGCCCGACGAGGCGCTGCCGCCCATCGTCAATGACGAATTCGGCGATGTCTTCGGCATCATGCTGTCGCTGACCGGCGAGGGCTTTGATCAGGCGGAACTCAAGGAGGTGGCCGACGACGTGCACGACCGGCTGCTGCTCCTCGACGACGTGGCCAAGGTGACGCTGCACGGGTATGCCGAGGAGCGCATCTTCCTGGAGTACCGCGAGGCACGCCTGGCTGACCTTGGCGTTTCCCCCCAGGGGCTGGCCCGTCTGCTGGCCGCGCGCAATATCGTGCTGCCCGGCGGGGCAATACGCAGCGACGACGAGCGCCTGGTGGTCGAGCCCACCGGCAATTTCACACAGATCGATGATATCCGCGACGCGCTGGTGCCGCTCCCCGACGGTTCCCTGGTGCCGCTGGGCACGCTGCTCGAGGTTCACCACGGCTATGCCGACCCGCCCACGACGCGCTACCACGGTAGCGGCCACCAGGGCTTGGCGATTGCCGTGGCCATGCGCGAGGGCGGCAATATTCTGGACCTGGGCGAGCAGGTAGAAGCGGCCATCTCCCGCATGGAGCAGACGCTGCCGGTCGGCCTGGCCCTGGAGGTCCTGACCGACCAGCCCGGCCGGGTCGAGGGGCGCATCAACGAGTTCCTGATCAATCTGCTCCAGGCGGTCGTGCTGGTCTGCGTGGTGATGCTGCTGTTCCTGGGGCTGCGCACCGGGCTGATCGTCGCGAGCCTGGTGCCGATGACCATTCTCGCCTGCCTGGCCCTGATGGGACTGTTCGATATCGGTCTGCACCAGGTGTCGCTCGGCGCGCTGATCATCTCCCTGGGCATGCTGGTCGACAACGCCATCGTGATGGTGGAGTCCACCCAGGTATCGGCCAGGGAGGGGCGCTCTGTCCGCGAGGCCGCCCTTGCCTCGGCCAGTGAGCTGCGCTTCCCCTTGCTGACCGCGTCGCTGACGACATCGGCGGCCTTTCTGCCCCAGTTTCTGGCCGTTTCCGATGTGGGCGAATATACCCGCTCGCTGTTCCAGGTGGTCACCATCACCTTGCTCGCGTCCTGGGTGCTGTCGCTGACCATGATCCCGCTGCTCTGTGTGGCCTTTCTCAAGGTCAAGGATCCCTCGGCGCAGCGTCGCGGGGATGAGGACGCACGCCAGGCCTCGACGGCGCAGCGCCCCGGGCTAGGCGAGCGGCTGGCGACGGCGGCCCAGGATCGCTATCAGCGCATACTGCTGGTGCTGCTGCGCCATCGCATCGTGACCGTGGCGGTCGTGGTGGTGCTCATGGGTGTCGCCTGGCTGGGCTTTGGCCAGCTGCCCAAGATCTTCTTCCCCCAGGCGGAGCGCACCCTGGTCACCGTGGAATTGCGCCTCCCGTACTCGGCGCCCATCGAGCGCACGCGTTCGGTGGTGGAGGAGATCGAGGCTTTCCTGGCCGGCGAGCTTGCCGCCGAGCGCGACGCCAACGGCGAGTGGACCCGCGACGGCGTCGACCGCTGGGGCAGCTTTATCGGCTTCGGCGGTGAACGCTATATCATCAACCATGCCCCGGAACCGCCGAGCCCGGAGTATGCCTTCCTGCTGCTGCAGGCCAATCGCTGGCAGGCGGTGGACGAGGTCATCGAACGGTTGGATGCCTGGCTCGACGGGCGCTTCCCGGATCTGCACGCGAGTATCGCGTCGACGAGCTTTGGCCCGCCGGTGACCGTGCCACTGTCGGTCAGGCTCTCCGGCGATGACGAGGGAGAACTGCGCGAGATTGCCGAGCGGGTGAGGCAGAAAGTGGCCTCGCTGCCCGGCACGCGCAACGTGCGCGACGACTGGGGGCCCTGGATCAAGCGTCTGCGCATCGACGTCGACCCGGCTCGCGCGCTGCGTGCCGGCGTCACCGAGCGCGATGTGGCGATCAGCCTGCAGACGGCCCTGTCGGGACTGCAGGTCGATACCTTCCGCAATGGCGATACGCTGGTGCCGATCAAGCTGCGCAATCAGCTCGGCGAGATGCGGACGCCCGACGCCCTCGCCGGGATCACGGTGTTGCCGGCCGAAGGGGGCCAAAGCGTGCCATTGGCCCAGGTCGCCGAGGTCGAACTTGACTGGGGGCCGGCGCGTATCCTGCGTCGCGATCGCTTTCTCACCCTGGCCGTGGAGGCCGAACTGGCCGAGGGCGTCACCGCTGCCGAGGTGGTCGCGACGCTTCGTCCCTGGTTGGCGGAGCGGCAGGCGGACTGGCCGGAGGGGTTCTTCCATGAGTTCGGCGGCGAGGTGGAATCCTCGCGGATCGCCATGGAATCGATTGCCGCCAAGCTGCCGATCGGGGCGGCGGTGATCCTGCTGCTGCTGGTGGCACAGTTCAACTCGCTGCGTCGGCCGCTGATCATCCTGGCCACCATTCCAATGTCGCTGATCGGGGTAATCTTCGGGCTGACCATCACCGGCTCCCACTTCGGGATCATGACCTTCCTCGGCGTGGTATCCCTGGCCGGCATCGTGATCAACAACGGCATCGTGTTGATCCAGCGCATCGATCGGGAAGCGCATGACGGCATGCGTCCTCAGCAGGCCATTCTCGAGGCGGGGCGTCGCCGCTTGCGCCCCGTGGCCATGTCGACCCTGACCACCAGCGGTGGCCTGGTGCCGCTCTGGCTGGGCGGCGGGTTGCTGTGGGCCCCCATGGCGATCGCCATCATTTTCGGGCTGCTGGTCGCCTCGGTGCTGACCCTGTGTATCGTGCCGGTGCTCTATTCCTTGTTGATGCGGGTGCCGTTCGACGAGGACGACGCGCTGCCGCAAGACGGGGAGCCTCGCCGCGACAGCGGAGCGTCGACTGTGTCAGGCTAAGCCTTTTGCCGCCTGAGGGCCTCGCCATGGAACGTGTGGCCATCTTCATCGACGTCCAGAACGTCTACTACACCACCCGCGAGGCCTTCGGCCGTCACTTCGACTACAGTACCTTCTGGGCGCGCTTCGCGGCCGGTCGCGAGGTGGTGGTGGCCAATGCCTACGCGGTGGACCGCGGCGACCCCCGCCAGCAGCAGTTCCAGGCCATCCTGCGCCGCATCGGCTTCACCGTGAAGCTCAAGCCCTACATCCAGCGCCGTGACGGCTCGGCCAAGGGCGACTGGGACGTGGGCATCGCCCTGGACGCCATGGAGGCCGCACCGCGGGTCGACCGGGTGGTGCTGGTCTCGGGCGACGGCGACTTCGACCTGCTGGTCGAGCGAATGCGCGAGCGCCACGACGTCGTGGTGGAGGTGGTGGGCGTGGAGCGGCTCACCGCCGATTCGCTGATCCGCGCGGCCAGCCACTTCGTGCCCATCGAGGAGAGCCTGCTGCTCTAGGCGAGCGCAAAAGGGGAGCGAGGGACGCCGGGGGTAGGCCGAAGAGGAGGTCCTACGCCAGGGATGGCGTCGGTAGCGCCCAGGGACGGGTTCACAGCGCCTCCTCGTAGGCCTGCCGACGGATCAGTCCCGAGCGATGCTGCTATCCGCTATAGGCCCTTGCTCCGGGTGTGATCGGGGGCCATAACCGGTACAATCGCGCCCCCGTTTCATGCACTGATTGGACCCCTCATTGATCTCCACCGCCAATATCACCATGCAGTTCGGCGCCAAGCCGCTGTTCGAGAATGTCTCCGTCAAGTTCGGCAATGGCAACCGTTACGGTCTGATCGGGGCCAACGGCTGCGGCAAGTCCACCTTCATGAAGATCCTCGGCGGTGACCTGGAGCCCTCCTCAGGGCAGGTGATGGTCGACTCCAGTACCCGGCTCGGCAAGCTTCGCCAGGACCAGTTCGCCTTCGAGGACGAGCGGGTCATCGACACCGTGATCATGGGCAACGAAGAACTCTGGCAGGTGGCGGCCGAGCGCGAGCGCATCTACTCGCTGCCCGAGATGAGCGAGGAAGACGGCATGGCCGTGGCTGACCTCGAGGTTCGCTTCGCCGAGCTCGACGGCTACACCGCCGAACCCCGGGCCGGTGAGCTGCTGCTGGGGCTCGGCATCCCGCTTCATCAGCACACCGGCCCCATGAGCGAGATCGCGCCGGGCTGGAAGCTGCGCGTGCTGCTGGCCCAGGCGCTGTTCGCCGACCCCGATGTGCTGCTGCTCGACGAGCCCACCAACCACCTGGACATCAACACCATCCGTTGGCTGGAGGACATGCTCACGGCGCGCAGCAGCACCATGATCATCATTTCCCACGACCGCCACTTCCTCAACAGCGTCTGCACCCACATGGCGGACCTGGACTACGGCGAGATCACGCTGTTTCCCGGCAACTACGACGACTACATGACCGCCGCTACCGCCGCGCGGGAACGCCAGCACGCCGACAATGCCAAGAAGAAGGCGCAGATCGCCGAACTGCAGCAGTTCGTCAGCCGCTTCTCGGCCAATGCCTCCAAGGCCAAGCAGGCGACTTCCCGGGCGCGGCAGATCGACAAGATCAAGCTCGAGGATATCAAGCCCTCCAGCCGGGTCAGCCCCTTCATCCGCTTCGATCAGGCCAGGAAGATCCATCGCAATGCCGTCAACGTCGAGGCCATCACCAAGGGGTTCGCCGAGGAGGCACCGCTCTTCGAGCGTTTGTCGATGACCGTGGAAGCCGGTGAGCGCATCGCCATCATCGGCCCCAACGGCATCGGCAAGACGACGCTGCTGCGCACCCTGGGCGGTGAGCTGCATCCCGATGGCGGCGAGGTGCGCTGGACCGACAGCGCCGAACTCGGCGTCTATGCGCAGGATCATGCCGACGATTTTGCCAATGAGGCCACGCTCTTCGAGTGGATGGCGCAGTGGACGAAGGGCGGGGAGCAGGAGGTGCGCGGTGCCCTGGGCCGAATGCTGTTCTCCAGCGACGACATCGGCAAGTCGGTCAAGGTGATCTCCGGCGGCGAGCAGGGCCGCATGCTGTTCGGCAAGCTGGCCCTGACCCGGCCCAACGTGCTGCTGATGGACGAGCCGACCAACCACCTGGACATGGAATCCATCGAGGCCCTCAACCTGGCCCTGGAACACTACCCCGGCACCCTGATCTTCGTCAGCCACGACCGCGAGTTCGTCTCCTCCCTGGCGACCCGCATCCTGGACATGAGCGAGCAGGGGATCACCGACTTCAGCGGCAGCTACGATGACTATCTGCGCAGCCAGGGGCTGTTCGGCTGACGCGCTGTGATCAGGCGCCCGGCGACGCTCCTCGGGCCGCAAGCGCCACAAGTTGATATGCATCAAGCGTGATGGATGCGACTTGGCTAGGATAAAATCATGGCCAACATGTTCGAATACACCACCAAGGGGAGGAGCCGCAATGCGTTTTCATCAGGTCAAGGAGCTGGTCGCCTGGGCGGCCGATTACCACCGGCGGCTCGCGGAGCAGTATGACCAGCTGGCCGAAGGTGACGTGAACGATCGGGTCCGCATGGCGCTGGAATACCTCGCCGAGCACGAACGCAAGATGCAGACCGAACTGGACAACTACCTCGAGGAAGAGAGCGAGCATCGCAAGGTGCTCGAGACCTGGTTCGATGATCCGGCGGACTTTCCCCATGCCCCGACGCTCGACCGTCTCACCCAGTGCGTCTCCTGCGACAGCGTGCAGGATGTACTTTCCACGGCCTTGACCATGCACAGGACGCTGCAGGACCTGTATGCTCATCGTGTCGAGCGGGCATCCATGGAGGCCGAGCGCGAGTTCTTCGCCTCGCTTTCCAGCGGCCACGAGGCCGAAGTTCGGCGGATTTCCCGCGATATGCAACGACTCGAGGACTACTGAGGAGAAAGCGATGTCGGATCAGATCCTGTCACTCAAGCTGCTGGGCTACTGGACGGACGAGCAGCTTGGCGAGATTCCTGATGTATCGGGGATCTTCTGTGTCTACGCCGGCACGGCCGCAGCCGATGGCGAACCCGGCATCGAGCGACTGCTCTATATCGGTGAATCCGGCGACGTGCGTCAACGCATTCGTCATCACGAACTGCGCCCGGAGTGGACGAATCACCTGGAGGCCGGGGAGACCCTTTGCTATAGCATCGCGGCGGCGACCTATGTCTACCGCGAGCGGCTCGAGGCGGCCTTGGTGAATGTTCACAAGCCACCGGTGAACCAGAACTACATCGACCGCTTTCCCTTCGACAAGACCGAGATGCACTTGCGCGGTCGTACCGACAAGTTGATGTCCCAGTTCATCGTCGAGCGTAGCGACTGATGGCGAATGAACGGCAGCTGGCAAGGCGTCGGCTGCTGCCGCAGCTCGAGGAACGCCTTGCCGACCCCGCGGGTGCTGAAGGCGACACTCTGGCGGCGAATCTGCTGCTGGACGATGCCGCCCGGGCGAGGGCCAGCGACATTCATCTCGACCCTTCCCGAGAACAATGGCGCATTCGCCTGCGCATCGACGGTCGTATCATCGATGCCCTCGAGCTCGATGTCGGCGATGGCGTTCAATTGACCAATCAGTTCAAGGTGCTCGCCGGGCTGGATCCTACGCCCTCGCGGGTCGCCAGCGAAGGCAGTTTCAGCTGGACCTCTGACGCGGAAGGCGTGGAAGAGATTTTCCTCAGGGTCACCGCCGTGCACTGTGTCGCCGGGGAGAAATTGGCCATCCGCTTTCTTGCCCCACCGCCGTCCTTTCATGATCCCCTCGCCCTGGGGATCGGCGAGCAAGGGGCTCGAGGAATTCGGCGCTGGATGGATGCAACGGGCGGCATGCTGCTGGTGGCTGGCCCTACCGGGGCCGGCAAGACCACGACCCTCTACACTCTGCTGAATCAGCTGCGTCTCACCGAGAGTCACGTGGTGACGCTCGAGGATCCGGTGGAGTATTCCATCTCCGGAATCAACCAGATTCAGGTGGACGCGAAGAGCGGGCTCGACTTCGCCAGCGGCACGCGCTCCATGTTGCGCCTGGATCCGGACTATGTGTTGATCGGCGAGATTCGGGATACCGACTCTGCGGCGGCGGCCGTCAGTGTGGCCAGCAGCGGTCGGTCGCTGATGGGGACCCTGCATAGCCGCGATGCCGTTGGCGTGGTCTCCATGCTGCGACAACTCGGACTGGAGGATGCCGAGATCAGCGCCAGCCTCGGTATGGTGATCGCTCAGCGTCTGGTGCGCCGGCTCTGCGAGCACTGTCGAGAATGCTGGCCGACGCCGTCCCGGGATGTCGAGTGGCTCGAGGCGGTAGGGCTCGAGGTCCCCGAGTATGCCTGGCTACCGGTGGGCTGCGAGCAGTGTGACGGTCTGGGCTACCGGGAGCGGACCGGGGTCTTCGAGATCTGGCAGCCTACCCCGGAGGACCATGCCCTGCTGTTGCGCCATGCCGACGACGCCGCTCTGCGACGCAGCCTGAGGGAACGGGGCGAGACCCTGATGATTGCCGACGGCCTGGCCAAGGCGGCCGCCGGTATCACCTCCCTGCGCGAGGTCTTCCGGATGGGCGCTATCCTGCCCGGGTGATGCGCCCGCCGCCGGACGCTGATCCCCGAGGGAGCCCCGCCATCTCCTCCTGACAGTCGGGCGCCAATCCGGTATAACAAGTGTCAGTGCGCGCCTTTCCTTTTCCGCATGTCACCGAGATGCCACCGATGAAGCACCTGTCCCGTCGCCGCTTCGGCCTGCTGGCGCTGACCTCGCCCCTGCTGCTGCTGGCTCCGCACGCCTCAGCCAACCTGATGGATAGCCTGCTGTCCCGGGCCATCGTTCCTCGCCACGACAGCGAGCTCTGGGTGCTGGTCGAGGACAGTGAAGCGGCGCTCAGTGTCTACCGTGGCAACCAGCTGCTCGAACGCTTCGAACCGGTCTCGCTGGGTCGCGGTGGTGCCAGGCCGCAGCGCCAACGGGGTGATCGCGCCACGCCACTCGGCGAGTTCCGGGTCAACCGCTTCAATCACCGCAGCAAGTTTCACATCTTCATCGGGCTCGACTATCCCACGCCGACCCACGCCCGCATGGCGCTGGAGGCCGGGGTCTACAGTCAGCAGGACTATGACGACTACTTCTCCTATTACCGACGGCACGGCTATCCGCCGCAGGAGACAGTGCTCGGCGGCTTTATCGGCATCCATGGTGTCGGCGAGGGCGATATCGACATCCACGAGCGATTCCATTGGACGGAGGGCTGTGTCGCGGTGACCGACTCGCAGGTCGAGCGTCTGTCGTCATTGATCGACATTGGCACACGCGTCGTGATCCGCTAGGCTTTACATACGCTAGGGACGTTCTAAGCTGTGGACAAGCGCCGTTGCATATTATAAAACAGCGTTTGACTCCTGTGCTTCGCAGCAGAAGTCGCTGCAAGAAGACCTGCTTTCGCAGGAAGCCTGATTTCAGGCAACATTAATGTAGTACCCAAGGAAGACCCAAGGAGAACACTATGACTCTGAAGACTACCCTCAAGCTGACCGCCGCTGCCGCATCCCTGGCCATTCTGGCTGGTTGTGCCTCCACCAGCGCCCTGGAAGACGTTCGCATGACCGCCGAGTCTGCCCAGGCCGACGCTGCCGAAGCACGCAGCATCGCCACCCAGGCGCAGAACACCGCCAACCAGGCACAGCGCGACGCTCGTGCGGCCCTGCAGATGTCCGAGCAGAACCGCGAAGAGATGAACCGCATGTTCGAGCGTTCCATGCGCAAGTGATCGTTTTCCACCGCCCGTCAGGGCGGTTGTAGAACCTTCAAGACAGGGGCCTTGCCGTTCGCGGCAAGGCCCCTGTTTTATGGGCGGGCTCAGCCTTCCTCGGGCTGGCTCTCGCGGGACTCGGTATCGGCGGCGATCAACTCCAGGCGATCCCAGAGCGTCTCCGGGGCTGGTTTCGGCGTGCTGGTATCCAGTGCCACCGGCATGCCCTGCGGCACCTCCACGACCTCGCGTAGACGCGCATAATCCACCGGATAGTCGAGCCCGCTGATCGCCGTGTCGACCTGGGCGAGGGCCTCGGTGATGCGCTGCATGGTGGTGCCGTCCTCTTCGTCCAGGTAGGGATAGGCCTGAACATGCAGGGTGCCGTCGGCCCAGCCGAGCTTGAGCGTCTCGTTGATCAGCTTGACCTGGGTGCCGATGGGCAGGCGTGGAAAGAGGGCCTCGATGTCCTCGGGCAGCATCCTGATACAGCCGTGGGTCACGCGCATGCCGACGCCCTCGGGGCGATTGGTGCCATGGATCAGGTAGCCGGGGATGCCCAGGCGCATCTTGCGCGAGCCCATCGGGTTGTCGGGGCCCGGTGGCACCACGCTGGGGAGCGGGTCGCCGGCTTCGGCACGCTCGCGGCGGATCGACGCCGGCGGGTACCAGGCCGGATTCTTGACCTTCTCGGTGATGCGTGTGGTGCCCAGGGGGGTCTTCCAGTCCATGCGGCCAACGGCGATGGGGTAGGTCTCGACGCGTGGCGTCTCGTCCTCCTCGGCCGGGGGATAGTAGTAGAGACGCATCTCCGCCACGTTGACCACCACCCCCTCGCGGGGTCCCTCGGGAAGGATGAAGCGGCCAGGAATCACGACCGCGGTGCCCGCGAAGGGCGCCCAGATGCTGACATCCGGATTGGCGCGCACCATCTCCTCGTAGCCGATGCCGTGTGCGTGGCCGATATCGATCAGGGTATCACCACTTTCGGCGACGACTTTGTACACCTCGCCCACCAGGTCGCCTTCCTCGGGAAGGGGATAGTAGCCACGCGGCCACTCCTCGGTACTGGCATGGAGCGGTGCGATCAGGGCGGCGCAGAGACCCAGCGCCGTGGTGAATCGGGCAAGGTGCCCGAGCGGGGGGGAGTGTTTCATCGGGGGTGTTCTCTTGGTTGCCGGGGTCAGGGCTGCGATGGGCCCATCCTGGGCGTTCGTATAGTATCGCCCGGCCGGGGAGGAATTTCATCTCGTTCGGAGGGATCATCATCCGGGGTCAGACCCTTAAGCGGACTTAGGGATGGAATCCCTAAGTCCGCTTAAGGGTCTGACCCCAGTGGCTTGCCCTGAAGGGTCTGGCCCAGGTTGACAGCTACGCCGCTTCGGCCTTGCGGTTGAGGGTGTCGAGAAGCTCTTCCACTGCCTGGAAGCGGGCCTCTTCCTTTTCCATCGGTGCCTCGAAGCGCAGGGTATCGGCGCCATCCAGGCGGTAGCGATCGGGGGCACGCTGGATCAGTTCGACCAGCACCAGCGGGTCGACCGCGGTCTGGCTGCCGAAGATCACTCGGCCCTTCTCGGGGCCGGCCTCCAGGCGGGTGATGCCCAGGCGCTCGGCACGCTGGCGCAGCCGGGTCTGGCGCAGCAGGGTCTTCACCGGCGCCGGCAGCAGGCCGAAGCGGTCGATCATCTCCACCTGCAGCTCCTTGAGTTCGGCCTCGTCATTGGCGTTGGCAATGCGCTTGTACATCACCAGGCGCTGCTGAACGTCGTGGAGGTAGTCGTCGGGAATCAGGGCCGGCAGATTGAGGCTGATCTCGACCCCCTGCTCCAGCGGCGCCTCGATGTTGGGTGTGCGGCCCTCGCGAATCGCCGTCACGGCGCGATCGAGCATCTGCATGTAGAGGCCGTAGCCGACGGCCTCCATCTGACCGCTCTGCTCCTCGCCAAGCAGTTCGCCCGCGCCGCGGATTTCCATGTCATGGCTGGCCAGGGTGAAGCCGGCACCCAGGTCCTCGGCGCCGGCGATGGCCTCCAGCCGTTTGGCGGCATCCTTGGTCATCATCCGGGGCGGCGGGGCCAGCAGGTAGGCGTAGGCCTGGTGGTGGCTGCGCCCGACCCGGCCGCGCAGCTGGTGAAGCTGGGCCAGGCCGAACTTGTCGGCCCGCTCGATGACGATGGTGTTGGCGCTGGGCACGTCGATGCCGGTCTCGATGATGGTCGAGCAGACCAGCACGTTGAAGCGCTTGTGATAGAAGTCGGACATGATCCGCTCCAGCGAACGCTCCGGCAGCTGCCCGTGGGCGACGCCGACTCGGGCGTCGGGCACCAGCTCGCGCACCGTCTCGGCGGCGGTCTCGATGGTCTTGACCTCGTTGTGGAGGAAGTAGACCTGACCGCCGCGCAGGATCTCGCGCAGTATCGCCTCCTTGATCACCGCCTCGTCACGCTGCTGGACGAAGGTCTTCACCGACAGGCGCCGGGCCGGCGGCGTGGCAATGATCGACAGGTCGCGGATCCCGCTCATGGCCATGTTCAGCGTGCGCGGGATCGGGGTGGCCGTCATGGTCAGGATGTCCACCTCGGACCGCAGGCTCTTGAGGCGCTCCTTCTGGGCCACGCCGAAGCGGTGCTCCTCGTCGATGACCAGCAGCCCCATGTGGGGCAGTTTCGTGCTCTTCGACAGCAGCTTGTGGGTGCCGATGACGATATCCGCCTGACCCTCCTCGATGCGCTTGAGCGACGCGGCCTGACCCTTGCCCGCCGTGAAACGCGAGATCAGCTCGATGTTCACCGCGGTGTCGGCGAAGCGGTCGCGGAAGTTCTCGTAGTGCTGGCGAGCGAGCAGGGTAGTGGGCACCAGCACCACCACCTGGCGGCTGGAGTGCACGGCGAGGAAGGCCGCGCGCATGGCGACCTCGGTCTTGCCGAAGCCCACGTCGCCGCAGACGACCCGGTCCATGGGCTGCGCGGCGGTCATGTCGCCGATCACGGCCTGGATAGCCGCGCGCTGGTCGGGTGTCTCCTCGAACGGGAAGCTGGCGGCGAAGCGGGCGTACTCGGCATCGGGCGGTGCGCAGGCAAAGCCCTCCTTGGCCTCGCGGCGGGCGTAGATGTCGAGCAGCTCGGCGGCCGTGTCGCGGATCTTCTCCGCGGCGCGGCGCCGTGCCTTCTCCCACTGGTCCGAGCCCAGCCGGTGCAGCGGTGCCAGCTCGTCATCGGCCCCGGCATAGCGCGAGATCAGGTGCAGGCTGTCCACGGGCACATAGAGGCGCGCTCCGTCGGCGTACTCCAGGGTCACGAACTCGGCGGCCTGGCCACCGGCCTCGATGGTCTCGAGCCCCTTGTAGCGGCCCACGCCATGGGCCTGGTGGACCACCGGGGCACCGGGACGCAGCTCCGAGAGATGGCGGATCGCCAGCTCGCTGTCATCCGTGGCCCGTTCGCGGCGGCGGCTCTGACGGACCACCTCGCCGAACAGCTCGGTCTCGCTGATCACCGCCAGGTCCGGGTCGGTCAGCCACAGGCCGGCGTCGATCTCGCCCTCGGTGATGGCCAGGCGCGCCTCGCTCTCCAGGAAGGCGGGGAAGTCCTCCACATGGCGCAGCTCGAGCCTCAGCGGCCCCAGCGTCTCCTCCAGGGCCTCGCGGCGGCCACGCGACTCGGCGACGAACAGCACCCGCGTGGCGGGATGCTCGGTGAGGAAGCCCTCCAGCTCGGCCAGCGGCTGCTTGCCCCGGGCGTTGACCGTCACCGTCGGCGGCTTTCGCGTGGCGGGCACCACGGCATGCCGGTGCTCGGTATCGTCGGTCAGCGCCACCCGCGGGTGGCGCTTGATGGCGCCGAACGCCTCGGCGACGGGCACGAAGGCGCGATGAGGCGGCAGCAGCGGCCGGGTGGAGTCGACCCCGAGGTTCTCGAAGCGGCTTTCGATGGCTGCCCAGTGGTGCTCGGCGGCCTCGAACACGCCGGGCAGCATGGCCACGCGGGTGCCCTCGGCCAGGTGCTCGAAGAGCGTGGCGGTCTGTTCGAAGAACAGCGGCAGGTACTGCTCCAGGCCGGGAGAGGGGATGCCCTTGAGAGCGTCCACATAGAGCGGGCACTGGCGCGGGTCGACGTCGAACAGCGTCTCGAAGCCGTCGCGGAAGCAGGCGATGGCGCTGCGCGACAGCGAGTATTCGTGGGCAGGCAGCAGCTCCACTCGTGCGACCCGGTCCTGGCTGCGCTGGGTGTCCGGATCGAAGTGGCGCAGGGTGTCGATCTCGTCGTCGAACAGGTCGATGCGCAACGGCGCTTCGGCGCCCATCGGGAAGAGGTCGATCAGGGCGCCGCGCAGGGCGTATTCACCGGGCTCGTAGACCGTTTCCACGGCGCGGTAGCCGGCCCGCGACAGGGCGTCCCGGAACCCCTCGCGGTCCAGGGTATGGCCGGTTTCCAGCGTCATCACGCGCCCGGCGATGTACTCCACCGGCGGCAGGCGCTGCATCAGGGTGTTCATGGCCGCCAGCACGATGCCGTGCTCGCCGTCCTGCAGTCTTCGCAGGGTGCGCAGCCGTTCCGAGACGATGTCCTGGTGCGGCGAGAAGCTGTCGTAGGGCAGCGTCTCCCAGTCGGGAAAGGGCAGCACCGGCAGATGACCGTAGAAGCCCAGGTCACTCTCCAGGCGCTGGGCCGTGGCCGTGTCGGGGGTGATCACCAGCAGCGGGGCATCCTCGGCCAGGTGGGCCAGGGCCAGGGCCGTGGCACTGCCCGGCGGCGTCTGCCAGTAGAGAATGTCGCGCAGCCCCTGAGGGCGCGGCGGGTCGAGCGGCGAGAAGTTCGGCATGCTATCGGTTACCCAACCGTGGTCGTGAGCGGCGTGCGGAGAGGAGCCATGATACCAGCCTCGCGGCCGGCCTGTAGTCAGCGGCCGGTTTCTGTAAATCGCCTACAGCGGGTGCGACCATCCTGCGATTGCCCCGACCGGCGGCGCCCCGGATAATACCAAGGCAATTTCACCCACCTGTTCCCACCAAGCAGAGGTCACCCGTGAGTCAGCAACCCCTCGATACTGTCTTCCAGGAATGGCACGACAACCAGGCGATCGCCGAGCAGATGATCCCGATGATCGGCAGCCTCTATCGTCACAACAACGTGGTCGTGACCATGTTCGGGCGCTCGCTGTTCAACCGCAGCGTGATCCGCATCCTCAAGGATCACCGCTACGTGCGCAAGGTCGAGGGAACTGAACTCTCCGTGCAGGACACCTTTCCGCTGGTCAAGGCGATGACCGAGCTCAATCTGGGCCCGGCCCATGTCGACGTGGGCAAGCTCGGGGTGGCCTTCAAGGCGCAGGAGTGCGATCCGGTGACCTTCCTGCGCAACGAGTTGGCCGAGATCGTCGATGCCCGCGATTTCGCCGGTCACAACGGTCAGCCCAAGGATGTGGTGCTCTACGGCTTCGGGCGCATCGGTCGGATCCTCGCGCGGGTGCTGATCGAGAAGGCCGGTGGCGGCAACCTGCTGCGCCTGCGGGCCATCGTGGTACGTGGCCGGGGCAACATCGCCAAGGATCTGGAAAAGCGTGCCAGCCTGTTGCGTCGCGATTCGGTGCATGGCCCCTTCAACGGCACCATCAGTGTGGACGCCGAGGCGCGCACCCTCACTGCCAACGGCAACGTCATCCGGGTGATCTATGCCGACTCGCCCACCGAGATCGATTACACCGATTACGGCATCGATAATGCCGTGGTGGTCGACAACACCGGTATCTGGCGCGACGAGGAGGGTCTCGGTCAGCATATCCAGTGCAAGGGCGTGGCCAAGGCGATCCTCACCGCCCCGGGCAAGGGCGACATCGCCAATATCGTCTACGGCATCAATCATCAGGACATCGGCGAGCAGGATCGCATCCTCTCCGCGGCCTCGTGCACCACCAATGCCATCGTGCCGGTGCTCAAGGTGCTCAACGACGAGTTCGGCGTCGAGCATGGCCACGTCGAGACCGTGCACTCCTACACCAACGACCAGAACCTGATCGACAACTACCACAAGGGCGACCGTCGCGGTCGCAGCGCCCCGCTCAACATGGTGCTCACCGAGACCGGCGCCGCCAAGGCGGTGGCCAAGGCCCTGCCGGAGTTCGAGGGCAAGCTGACCGGCAATGCCATTCGGGTGCCGACACCCAACGTCTCCATGGCGATCCTCAATCTGCGCCTGGAGAAGGAGACCGACGCCGAGGCGCTCAACGACTTCCTGCGTCGCATGTCGCTGGACTCGCCCTATCAGAAGCAGATCGACTACGTCGACTCCCCCGAGGTGGTCTCCACCGACTTCGTCGGCAACCGCCATGCCGGCATCGTCGACGCCAAGGCGACCATCGCCAACGGCAAGAATGCCGTGGTCTATGTCTGGTACGACAACGAGTTCGGCTACAGCTGCCAGGTGATCCGCATCCTGCAGCACGTCTCCAACGTGCACTTCCTCAAGCTGCCCCGCGCCAAGGGCTGAAGGGCAGGGGCAAGGAAGCAAGGAAGCAAGGAAGCAAGGGGAGGCATCTCCTTGTTTCCTTTCCTTGACCCCTTGACCCCTTGACCCCTTGACCCCTTGACCCCTTGACCCCTTGACCCCTTGACCCCTTGACCCCTTGACCCCTTGACCCTTGCCCCTTGGCATCTCCCCGAGACACTTTTACCCTTGTCACTTGACCGCCCTCAGTTGCGACCATAGGGCAGGTGGTCATCTTTCACGCTTCTCTTTATAATACGATAGATTTTTCGGGGTGGTTCGAGCGTGTCTCGGGCCTGACTGGTAACGTACTGAATACAGAAGAATTCGAATCCATTCGAACCCTTTCTTCAGCTATCCGATCCATCAACTGGGCGAGACTATGATCGAAGTCAAGAAAGGCCTGGATCTCCCCATCGCGGGGACACCGGAGGCGCATATCGAGGATGCGCGACCGGTGCGCCATGTGGCCGTCCTGGGCACCGACTATGTCGGCATGAAGCCGACCATGGAGGTCAGTGAGGGGGACAAGGTCAAGCTGGGCCAACTGCTCTTCACCGACAAGAAGATCGACGGGGTGCGCTTCACGGCGCCGGCGGCCGGCGAGATTGTCGCCATCAACCGTGGCGAGAAGCGCAAGCTGCTCTCGGTGGTCATCAAGGTCGACGAGGCCGAAGAGGCGGTCGAGTTCACGGCGCATGGTCGCGACAAGCTCGAAGGCCTCGAACGCCAGGCCGTCGTCGATCAGCTGGTCGAGTCGGGGTTGTGGACCGCGCTGCGCACCCGGCCCTACTCGCGCACCCCGGCTGTCGATAGCTCGCCGACCGATATCTTCGTCACGGCCATCGATACGCATCCGTTGGCCGCGGACCCCGTCGGCATCATCAACGAGCAGGCCGAGGCCTTCGAGGATGGGCTCAAGGTGCTGGCTCGGCTGACCGAGGGCCAGGTCTACCTCTGCTCGGCACCGGATGCCCGTGTTCCGGGTACCGACGTCAAGGGCGTGCAGCACGAGACCTTTGCCGGCCCGCACCCCGCCGGCCTGGTGGGCACCCACATTCATCATCTGTCGCCCGTGGCGCTGCACAAGCGGGTCTGGCATATCGGTTACCAGGATGTCATCGCCTTCGGCAAGCTCTTCGCCGAGGGCAAGCTGGATGTTCAGCGCGTGATCGCCGTGGGCGGCCCGCGCGCCGAGAACCCGCGCCTGCTGCGTACCCGCATCGGGGCAAGCACCGACGAGCTGCTTGACGGCGAAGTCATCGATCCCGACGGCACCCGCGTCATCTCCGGCTCGGTGTTCGCCGGCGCTACCTGCGAGGGAAGCCTGCGCTATCTGGGGCGCTTCCATCATCAGGTCAGCCTGCTCGAGGAGGGCAACAAGCGCGTCTGGATGGGCTGGCTGTCCCCCGGCAAGAATCGTCACTCGGTGATGGGCATCTACGTGTCGAAGATTACCGGCCTGAACCACTATGCCCCGACCACCTCGACCAACGGCTCCGAGCGCGCCATGGTGCCCGTGGGCATGTACGAGGAGGTAATGCCGCTGGATATCCTGCCCACCCAGCTGCTGCGCTCACTGATCGTCGGCGATATCGAGACGGCGATGCAGCTTGGCTGCCTGGAGCTGGATGAAGAGGACCTGGCGCTGTGCACCTATGTGTGCCCCGGCAAGTACGAGTACGGTCCCATCCTGCGCGACAACCTCACCTTGATCGAGAAAGAGGCCTGATGATGGCTATCCGACAGACACTCGACAATCTCGAGCCCCACTTCCACAAGGGGGGCAAGTACGAGAAGTTCTATCCCCTCTACGAGGCGGTGGACACCATCTTCTATGCGCCACCCGATGTGGCCAAGACCACGGCCCATGTACGTGACGGCGTCGACCTCAAGCGCATCATGATCACCGTCTGGCTGTGTACCTTCCCGGCGATGTTCTTCGGCATGTGGAATGCCGGCTGGATGGCCAACTCGGCCATCGCCGAAGGCTTCACCTCCATGGGCACCTGGCGCGAAGCGATCATGATGACGCTGGCCGGCGGCCATGATCCGGGCAGCCTGTGGGCCAACCTGGTGCTGGGCGCCACCTACTTCCTGCCCATCTACCTGGTGACCTTCGTGGTCGGCGGCTTCTGGGAAGTGCTGTTCGCCATCAAGCGTGGCCACGAGGTCAACGAGGGCTTCTTCGTCACCTCCGTGCTCTATGCCCTGATCCTGCCCGCCACCATTCCGCTGTGGCAGGTAGCGCTGGGCATCACCTTCGGCGTGGTGATCGGCAAGGAGATCTTCGGCGGTACCGGGAAGAACTTCCTCAACCCGGCGCTGACCGGCCGTGCCTTCCTCTACTTCGCCTATCCGGCACAGATTTCCGGTGACGCGATCTGGGTGGCGGCCGATGGCTACAGTGGCGCCACCGCGCTCTCTGTCGCCTTCCAGGATGGCATGGCGGCCCTCTCCAGCCAGTGGAGCTGGTGGGACGCCTTCCTCGGCTTTGTGCCGGGCTCCGTGGGGGAAACCTCGACCCTGGCGATCCTGATCGGTGCCGTGGTGCTGCTGTGGACCAAGATCGCCTCCTGGCGAATCGTGCTCGGCGTGTTCCTGGGCATGGTGGCGACCAGCGCGCTCTTCAACCTGATCGGCTCCGACAGCAACCCGATGTTCGCCATGCCCTGGTACTGGCACCTGGTGGTGGGTGGCTTCGCCTTCGGCATGGTGTTCATGGCCACCGACCCGGTCTCCGCCTCCATGACCAACCAGGGGCGCCTGATCTTCGGCGCGCTCATCGGTGTCATGACGGTGCTGATCCGCGTCGTCAACCCGGCGTTCCCTGAAGGCATCATGCTGGCGATCCTGTTCGCCAACCTGTTCGCGCCGCTGATCGACCACCTCTTTGTACAGGCCAACATCAAGCGCCGCATGCAGCGCACCGGTGTGCCGGCCGAGGAGACTGCCTGATGGCACAGAGCAATAACTCCATCAAGAAGATCC
Organism: Pseudomonadota bacterium; assembly: GCA_051751285.1. Classification (GTDB taxonomy): domain Bacteria; phylum Pseudomonadota; class Gammaproteobacteria; order Pseudomonadales; family Halomonadaceae; genus Halomonas. The sequence goes on from JBNJKT010000015.1 coordinate 81,113, forward strand.
TGACGGTGGCGTTCGCACTTTGCATCGTGTGTTCGATCATCGTCTCCACCGCGGCGGTGGCCCTGCGTTCGAAGCAGCAGTTCAACCAGGAGCTGGATCGCAAGACCAACATTCTCGAGGTGGCGCAGCTCTACGAGTCCGGCATGGACGTGAACGAGACCTTCGAGTCCGAGATCACGCCACGGGTGGTGGATCTGCGCAGCGGGGAGTACACCGACGAGTTCGATCCTTCCACCTATGAGGGCTTCCAGGCACGTCGCGATCCGGCAGCCTCTCGCACCCTCTCGGGGGAGAAGGACATCGCCGGCCTGACTCGCCAGGAGAACTACAGCACCGTCTACCTGGTGGGCGATCCGGACGACCCCGAGCAGATCATCCTGCCGATTCGCGGCCAGGGCTTGTGGGGGCTGATGCGCGGCTTCCTCTCCGTGGAGGGCGACGGCAACACCATCGTCGGCATCACCTACTACGAGCATGCCGAAACGCCCGGGCTGGGCGGCGAGGTCAACAACCCGCGCTGGCAGGCCCAGTGGGAAGGCAAGGAGATCTTCGACGAGGAAGGCGAACTCGCCCCGGCCATCGCCCTGGTCAAGGGCGGTGCCAGTGGCGAGACCGAGGTCGATGCGCTCTCCGGCGCCACCCTGACCAGCAACGGCGTGACCAACATGCTGCAGTTCTGGCTGAGCCCCGAAGGCTTCGGTGACTACCTGGCGCGGTTCCGCGAGGGGATCGACCGGGCCGAAGCGCAGGACGCCAACGTCGAACTCGAAAGTAGTGGAGGAGCCTGATCATGTCTGCTGCGAACGCAAAGAGCGTCCTGACGACGCCGATCTTCAAGAACAACCCCATCGCCTTGCAGATACTGGGTATCTGCTCGGCCCTGGCGGTGACCACCAGCATGAGCGTCTCGCTGGTGATGACGCTGGCGGTCATCTTCGTGACGGCCTTCTCGAACCTGTTCGTGTCGCTGATCCGTCACCATATCCCGTCGTCCATCCGCATCATCGTGCAGATGACCATCATCGCCTCGCTGGTCATCGTGGTTGACCAGATCCTCAAGGCCTACGCCTACGAGATGTCCAAGCAGCTGTCGGTATTCGTTGGCCTGATCATCACCAACTGCATCGTGATGGGGCGTGCCGAAGGCTTCGCCATGACCAATACCCCGGGAATGTCCTTCCTGGACGGCATCGGCAACGGCATCGGCTATGGCTTCATCCTGATGACGGTGGGCTTCTTCCGTGAGCTGCTGGGTGCCGGCAGCGTGTTCGGTTTCACCGTGCTGCAGCCCGTGCAGGACGGTGGCTGGTATGTGCCCAACGGCCTGCTGCTGCTGCCGCCCTCGGCGTTCTTTATCATCGGCCTGATCATCTGGGTGCTGCGTGCCATGGACCCGGGGCAGGTCGAGGAGAACGAATTCAAGATGAAGGCCAATACCCAGCCGAAGGAGGCCGTGTAACATGGAACATTATATCAGCCTGTTCGTCGCCTCGGTCTTCGTCGAGAACATGGCCCTGGCCTTCTTCCTGGGCATGTGTACCTTCCTGGCGGTGTCCAAGAAGGTCTCCTCGGCCTTCGGCCTGGGCATTGCGGTCATCGTGGTGCTGGGCGTGACCGTGCCGGTCAACAACCTGGTCTATAGCCTCCTGCTGCAGGAAGGCGCCCTGACCTGGACCGGAATCAGCGGTGCCGAGAACATCGATCTCTCCTTCCTGGGTCTGCTCTCCTATATCGGCGTCATCGCCGCCCTGGTGCAGATCATGGAGATGTTCCTCGACAAGTACGTGCCCGCGCTCTACAACGCGCTGGGGGTGTTCCTGCCGTTGATCACCGTGAACTGCGCCATCTTGGGTGGTGTGCTGTTCATGGTCGAGCGTAACTACAACTTCGGCGAGTCCGTGGTCTATGGCCTAGGCGCCGGTACCGGCTGGGCACTGGCGATCACGGCCCTGGCCGGTATTCGCGAGAAGCTCAAGTACAGCGACGTTCCCGACTCCCTTCAGGGGCTGGGCATCACCTTCATCACCGTAGGGCTGATGTCGCTGGGCTTCATGTCTTTCTCCGGCATCCAGCTCTGAGGCAGGTCGTGCTCTCCCGGCGGTCGTATGGGTCGCCGGGGTCCAGGCAACGTCAAGCAATAGGAAACCGACATGGTTGATACAACAGTCATCTTGCTCGGTGTGGTCATGTTCACCGTGGTCGTCATCGGCCTGGTTCTGGTGATTCTGGCTGCCCGCAGCAAGCTCGTCAGCACCGGGGATGTGACCATCGAGGTCAACGATGATCCCGACCACACCCTGACCACCCAGGCCGGCGGCAAGCTGCTCAATACGCTGGCCGCCAACGGTATCTTCCTCTCCTCCGCCTGCGGCGGTGGTGGCTCCTGCGCCCAGTGCAAGTGCCGCGTGGAGGAGGGCGGTGGCGCCATCCTGCCCACCGAGGAGTCCCACTTCACCCTGCGCGAGAAGAAGGATGGCTGGCGCCTCTCCTGCCAGGTGCCGGTGAAGCAGGACATGAAGATCGAGGTTCCGGAAGAGGTCTTCGGCGTCAAGCAGTGGGAATGCGAGGTCATCGATAACCCCAACGTCGCCACCTTCATCAAGGAACTCAACCTCAGGCTCCCCGAGGGCGAGGAAGTGGCCTTCCGTGCCGGCGGCTATGTGCAGCTGGTGGCACCGCCCTATGACATTTCCTTCAAGGATTTCGATATCGAGGAGGAGTATCGGGGTGATTGGGAGAAGTTCGGGCTGTTCAACATCTCCCACAAGAACAACGAGGAAGTCATTCGCGCCTACTCCATGGCGAACTATCCGGACGAGAAGGGCATCCTCAAGTTCAACATCCGTATCGCCACGCCGCCGCCCAACACCGACCATCCGCCCGGGCTGATGTCCACCTATGTCTTCAGCCTGAAGCCGGGTGACAAGGTCACCGTGATGGGGCCCTTCGGCGAGTTCTTCGCCAAGGACACCGACGCCGAGATGATCTTCATCGGCGGTGGTGCCGGCATGGCGCCGATGCGCAGCCATATCTTCGATCAGCTCAAGCGGCTCAAGACCGATCGCAAGATCACCTTCTGGTACGGCGCGCGCTCCTGGCGCGAGACCTTCTACAACGAGGAGTATGACCAGCTGGCCGAGGAGTTCCCCAACTTCGAGTGGCACCTGGCGCTCTCCGACCCGCAGCCGGAGGACAACTGGGAGGGGCCGACCGGCTTCATCCACAACGTCCTGTACGAGAAGTACCTCAAGGACCACCCGGCCCCCGAGGACTGCGAGTACTACATGTGCGGGCCGCCCATGATGAATGCCTCCTGTATCAAGCTGTTGATCGATCTGGGGGTGGAACCCGAGAACATCCTGCTGGACGACTTCGGCGGCTGATCTCGATCTTCCCAGGACGAAGCCCGGGGCCGGCCGCAAGGCCGGCCCCTTCGATTTGCTGCCCGAAATGCCGACCGGCATCCTGATAGCACCCCGGTCGTCATCTCAGGCATCAGATAACCTGAATCTCTCACCGCCTGGTGTTGTCTCAGGGACAGAACAGCCGACCCTTTCCCACATCCGAGGAGCGTTGCAATGACAACCTACCTGCTGGTACTTGCCTTCTTTCTGCTGATCGTGGCCGCCATGGCGGTGGGCGTGATCATGGGTCGCAAGCCCATCGCCGGCACCTGCGGCGGCCTCAACCGGCTCGGCATGAAGGAGGGCTGCGATGTCTGCGGCGGCAAGGACGAGGTCTGCGAGGAAGAGAACCGCAAGCAGAGCAGCGCCCGTCGCCGCAGCGACGAAAGCCGCGGCGCCGACTTGGGCTACGACGCCACCCGGCGCTAACGCAGGCTTACTCCGCGTCGGGGTCAGATCCTTAAGCAAACTTTGGGATTTCATACCAAAGTTTGCTTAAGGATCTGACCCCATCTTGACCCATTTTCCCTTACAGTTGGCCCCGTGAGGGCGCTTTGTTAGTATCCACTCCCCCTCGTGCAAGGTGGGGATCAAGATCACAGGGCATGGGAATGCGCCCGGAAAAATCCCCGGGCGGTAGCGTGTCTACACGACAGGTAAAAGGAATCAAATCTCCTCCATGAATCCGGAAGAACAGTCAGCCTCTGGCTACCACGACGACGAGATCGATCTGCGAGACCTGGCGCTGATGCTGATCGAAGGCTGGCACTGGATTGTTGGTACCTTGGTGCTGACTTTGGTGGCCGCCATCGCCTACCTCGCTGTGGCAACGCCTACCTACGAGACCCGATTTAGGGCAGTTCCGGCTGCCAGTGCCAACTTCTCGGGGTTCAATCTGCTCAGTGGTTTCACCATCACGCCAGAGGAAGCCTATCGGGCTTTTGGCAACCGGCTTTCCAGCTATCAAAATTTCGAATCCTTCGTTGAAGATAATCCTGAGATGTTCAGCTTAAACGATGGCGCTAATAAAAGCAGGGTTTTCAGCGAAAGGCTCAGTATTGACGGGCTGAATCCAGGACGCGATGAGCGTTCCGTACTAAATCTTACGTACCGGTATCCTCAAGGTGAGCAGGGTGCCGAGGTGCTGAATGCCTATGCGAGCGCCACTGCTGAAGAAATATGGGACACGCTGCGTAGCCGGTTCGATGAATACAACAATGCCCAGATAGCGCGCTTGCAGACGGAGCTTGAACTTCAGAAGGAATCGCTCAAGGGCGCTCGCGAGGATCGTCTGTTTGTACTTGAGCAGGCCATTACCGTTGCTCGTCGTCTTGAAATCGAGAAACCCACGACGCCTCAGCAGTTTGGTCGTCAGCCCACTGGCAGTGAAGTCATCTATGCCAATATCAGTGGCGATGGCTCTCTGCCGCTCTACTTCATGGGTTACCAGACGCTGGAAGCCGACCGCGATACGTTGCGAGACGCCATTGACCAGGGCTTAAGTAATGGTGAGATCCGTGAGACCGAACAGCAACTGAAGCAGCGTCAACGGATCGCTACACTGCTCGACAGTGGTCGACTCTATGGTATCGACGAAGGCGTTGAGTCTAATCACACCGAGAGAGTGATCGACGTGGTGGAGTATGCCTTCCCGCCCACCACGCCAAGCGAGCCCCGCAAGGTTCTGATCCTCGCCCTCTCCCTGGTACTGGGGGGCATGCTGGGCGTGATGCTGGTCTTCATGGCGCGTTTTGCCAGCAGCCTGCGTGGCTATAAGCAAGCCAAGCAAGGCTGAGGGTCAGCGGCAACCAGCCGCCCCTCGCGGGTCAGACACCGGCGGGGGTTGGCCGGGGTCTGACCCAAGAGTTCACTCAGATTTCTACCATGAGCCAGTTCCCCGTTATCAACCACCACGGCGGTGCCTCGGGCGTCACCGGCAGCTGCCACCGCCTGCAGCTGGCCGATGACCGCGCCCTGCTGATCGATTGCGGCCTCTTCCAGGGCCAGGACGCCGACCCCGCGCTCAGCACCCTGGAGCAGCACCGGGTGGATTTCCCGGTAGACGATGTATTCGCACTGGTGGTCACCCACGTGCATATCGACCACATCGGGCGCTTGCCGTATCTGCTGGCGTCGGCCTACCCGGGGCCGATCCTCTGCTCGGTGCCTTCCGCCCGCCTGCTACCGCTGGTGATCGAGGACGCGCTGAAGATTGGCTTCACCCGTGACCGGGCGCTGATCGAGCGCTTCCTCGCCGAGGTAGAAGATCGCCTGATGCCGCTCGACTACGGCCAGTGGCACACCCTGGTCGACGACGCCCGCCACCGGGTGCGGGTGCGCCTGCAGCGCGCCGGGCACATCCTCGGCTCGGCCTATGTCGAGGTCGATAGCCTGGATCGCACGACGGACACGTCGCAGCGCACCGTATTTAGCGGCGACCTGGGCGCGCCCCATTCGCCGCTGCTACCGGCGCCCGAGTCACCGGAGCGCGCAGTTGTGCTGGTGCTGGAGAGCACCTACGGCGATCGCGAACACGAAGACCGCACCACCCGCCAGGCGCGGCTCAAGGCGGCCATCGACCGGGCGCTGTCCAACGGCGGCACGGTGATCGTCCCGGCCTTCAGCATCGGCCGCACCCAGGAGCTGCTCTACGAACTCGAGAACCTGATCGACGAGGCCGACGACGAGCGCTGGCGCGACCTGGAGATCATTGTCGACTCCCCGCTCGCCGCGCGCTTCACTGCGGTCTACCGTGAGCTCAAGCCGTGGTGGGATGCCGAGGCGCAGGGCAGGGCGCACGCCGGCCGCCACCCGCTGGCCTTCGACAACCTCTATACTGTCGACAGCAATGAAGAGCACCAGCGGACCGTCGACTACCTGGCAACGAACCACCGCCCCGCCGTGGTGATCGCCGCCAGCGGCATGTGTGCCGGCGGCCGGGTGGTCAACTATCTCAAGCGCATGCTCGGCGATCCACGCCACGACGTGCTGTTCATCGGCTACCAGGCCGCCGGCACCCCGGGGCGCGACATCCAACGCTACGGCCCCCGCGGCGGCTGGGTGGAGCTCGACGGCGAGCGTATCGATATCCGTGTCCGCATCGACACCATCGGCGGCTATTCCGCCCACGCCGACCAGCGTGACCTGCTCAATTTCCTGAAAGGCATGGAAACGCCACCCCAGGAGATCCGCCTGGTCCATGGCGATCCGGAAGCGAAGCAAGCCCTCAAGGCCGAGATCGAACGCTGGGCCACCAACGCCGGCCACCCGCTAAACGTCACTCTCTAGGCAGCCCTCGCAGGTCGTACTGTGACGGCGGGCATAGAGCCTGACCTCGCGGCTCAGCCCCCGGCGAGTGGAGCCTGTCCGCTGCGGCAAGTATGGACCATCACCGCGCCGGGTCAGACACTGGCCAGGGATGGCCGGGGTCTGACCCAAGCCGGTCACCGACCTCAAACGAGCCACCCCTTGATCCCTTGTCCCTTGCTCCTGATGTCCAGGTCTGACCCAAGCGGGCCACCGTCCTCAAACCAGGCACCCCTTGATCCCTTGTGCCTTGCTCCTGATGTGCAGGTCTGACCCAAGAGATGCACCCAGCTCCCGCGGGTCAGACCCAAAGAAAAGCCCCAAGGCCTGACCCAAGAGGTTCAGGATGAAGGATCCGCGATGGCCCGTCGCACCAGCCACGACCAGAATTTCAAGAACCTGATCCTCGATTACCCCCGCGAGGCGCTGGTCTTCTTTGCCGCAGATGAGGCAGGGGATATCGATGCCGGTGTAACCATCACCCCGCTGCGTCAGGAGCAGCTCAAGGAGCGTCTCGGCGAGCGCTTTCGTGAGCTGGACGTACCACTCCTGGTGGAGTGGCCTGACGGCCGTCGCGAGGCACTGCTGTTCGTACTCGAGGAGGAGACAAACCCGCAGCGCTTCTCTATCCATCGCCTGGCTCACTACTGCTTGGACTTGGCTGAGCTGCTGGCCACCCAGCGAGTGGTGCCGGTGGTGATCTTCCTGCATGAAAGCCCGGCGATCCCCCGCCAGCTGGCACTGGGCAGTGAACAGCACCGCTACTTGGCCTTCGACTACCTGGCTTGCGTGCTGGCGGCGACCCCCGCCGAGCGGTACCTTGATAGCAACAACCTGGTCGCCCGCCTGAACCTGCCCAATATGCAGTGGGCACCGGAACATAAGGTCGAGATCTACGCCGAGGCCATCAAGGGACTGCTAACGCTTGAACCGAATATCGAGAAGCAGATCAAATACTTGGATTTCGTCGATATTTTCACGGGATTGAGTGATGCCGAGCGTCAGCTGTATGAATCCCGATACCCGCAGGAGAGCACCGCCATGACCGGACTGGCCGAGCGTTTACGAACTGAAGGCATGCAGCAGGGTATGCAGCAGGGCGAACAGACCCTGATTCGCAAGCAACTGGTGCGCCGTTTTGGTCCACTCGATGAGAAGACTGAGCAGCGGATACAGAAAGCGACCACGGACGAACTGGAACAGTGGGCCGAGAACCTGCTGGACGCCCAGTCGCTGCCCGACGTCTTCGGGGAAGGCTAAGAGCACACTGAACCCTGCAGATCGTTCTGCAAAAGCGCGGCACCCAGCCAACCCTCGCCGGCTCAGTCCCCGGCGAGTGGAGCCTGTCCCATGCAGCAAGTACGGACCATCACCGCGCCGGGTCAGACTCCCGGCGGCGGGCACTTCGCCAACAACACGCACCACCACCACAGGCACGGCACCCCAGCGGGGACTGCTAACGCTTGAACCGAATATCGAGAAGCAGATCAAATACTTGGATTTCGTCGATATTTACACGGGATTGAGTGATGCCGAGCGCCAGCTGTATGAATCCCGGTGACAGGAGATCGATCATGAGCGAGTTGCACCGCATCACAGTCGACCCCGAGCAGTGTGGTGGTCGCCCCTGCATCCGAGGCATGCGCATTCGCGTCAAGGATATCCTGGATCTCCTTGCGGCTGGCGCCACGCGTGAAGAGGTACTGGAAGATTATTCGTATCTTGAAAACGAGGACATCACCGCCGCGCTGGAGTACGCGGCCCGACAGAGCGACCACACCGTGTTATCCGTCGCCTGATGCGCTTTCTCGTGGACGCCCAACTCCCACCCGCACTGGCACGGTGGTTGACTGAGCAGGGGCATCACGCTGAACACGTCGCTGATCTAAAAATGGAAGCGGCCTCGGATGCGGCCATATGGCGCTGGGCACTGAATGCTTTTTCTGGGCCTTGCTCCTCGGCCCTCGGCCCTTGGATCTGTTCAGGCCCGCGGTCCTGATCCGCCTCTCGGCCTGCTGACTTTACCGGCAAGGATAACGCCACAGTCCCGGTTTCTCATCGACGCCTGGGTAGAAATCCCCGGCGTGACCTTCGAAGTGGTCGGTACGACGAATGTAGCGCTCGAAGGTGCTCTGGGAACGATGACCGCTGATTCGCTTGATATCCGCCGCGGCCTTGCCGCGACGATGCGCCTCGGTGATGAAGTCGGCGCGAAAGCTATGCGGCGAGAAGCCCCGACCGGCCATTCCTGCAGCCTCCAGGTGATGAGTCAGACGCTGGGCGACCACACAGCCAGTCAGCCGCCCGGCCCCCAGCTTGTCGCCTAGGCTGATGCTGCGAAACACCGCCCCGCGCCGGATGCCCGAGGCCGCCAGCCAGGCCTCCAGCAGCCGCACAGGGCAGTAGGGGAAGGATCCCGGCGCGCGAAGGATCGGTTTTATCTCCTCGGCACCCTCCTGGTTGGTCTTGCTGCGCCGCAGGCCCACCAGGAGTCCCCGCGCCTCCCACTGGATATCCTCCAGATAGAGTGCCACCACCTCGCTGCGCCGAAAGGCGCCGTGGAAGGAGAGAGCAAAGAGCGCGCTATCGCGCTTGCCGCGCAGGGTAGCGCGGTCGATGTGATCGAGCAGGCCATGCAAGTCAGCCAGTAGCAGCGGCGGCGCCTCCTTCTGGCACGTACCGGCGGAGCGGCGAATGCCGCGCATCACCGCCCGCACCGGCATGCGCTTCACCGGTGAGGGCAGGTTCATATAGCGGTGCCACATGTGCAGGGAGTTGAGATAGCGCTCGAGCGTGGCGGGCTTCTTGCCCAAGGCGCGCTGGTCGGCAATAAAGTTGGCGATATCGAACTCATCCGCCGGCAACAGGCCACCTGAGCGCTGGTAGACGCGCAGATCGGCCCGCATGCCGCGGATGGTGTTCTTCGATACGCTGTTGGCGATATGCCGGCGCGCCCAGGCCGAGAGCCGCTTCATCACCTGGGGAAGGCGCTCAAACTCCACCACTGCCTCATCGGGCTCGATCAGCTGGCCGTTGCGAATATCACGGGTCATGGCACCCCCGGTCCTGTCAGGTTGAACTATACTGGATGGATAGCCAGTATAGGCGCCGAGGGGACAATCGCCATGGCCCGTCGTACCAGTCATGACCAGAACTTCAAGAACCTGATTCTCGATTACCCCCGTGAGGCCCTGGCCTTCTTCGCCGCGGACGAGGCGGGAGATTTCGATGCCAGCGTGACTATTACCCCGCTGCGCCAGGAGCAGCTCAAGGAGCGGTTGGGCGAACGCTTTCGCGAATTGGATGTGCCGCTGATGGTCGAGTGGCCGGACGGGCGCCGCGAAGCGTTGCTCTTCGTGCTCGAGGAGGAGACGAACCCGCAGCGCTTCTCCATTCATCGCCTGGCCCACTACTGCCTGGACCTGGCCGCGCTGCTGGCCACCGAGCGGGTGGTGCCGGTTGTGATCTTCCTGCATGAGAGCCCGGCGATCCCTCGGCAGCTGGCGCTGGGCAGCGAGCACCACCGCTACCTGGCCTTCGACTACCTGGCTTGTGTGCTGGCGGCGACCCCGGCGGAACGGTACCTTGAGAGTGACAACTTGGTGGCGCGGCTGAACCTGCCCAACATGCAATGGACGCCGGAGAAGAAGGTCGAGATCTACGCCAAGGCGATCGAGGGACTGCTGACACTGGAACCGAGTATCGAGAAACAGATCAAATATTTGAACTTTGTCGATATTTATACGAGGTTGAGCGACGCGGAACGACAGCTGTACGAATCTCGCTATCCGCAGGAGAGCACCGCCATGACAGGATTGGTAGAGCGTTTGCAAACAGAAAGCATGCAGAAAGGCCGGCACGAAGGGGTGGAAGGCATGCTACGCAAACAGATCGAGCTGAAGTTCAGCGAGCTTCCCCCCTGGGTCGATGAGCGTCTGAAGCAAGCCAGTGACGAACAGCTGGATACCTGGGTTGCTAGGATCCTCACCGCCACCACCCTCGATGAGGTCTTCAAGCGCTGAGCTATGCGTCTGAATCAGCACGAAATCGATACCATCAAGAGAGCTATGGCCGAGATTTTCGGCAAAGAGGCCGAGGTCCGGCTCTTCGGCTCGCGCGTTGACGACGCTGCCAGGGGCGGCGACATCGACCTGATGGTCACGGCCATCCAGCCCGTCGATAACCCGGCCTGGGACTGTGCGCGCCTCGAAGGGGCTATCATCATGAAGCTCGGCGAGCAGAAGATCGATGTTCTGCTGGAGGCTCCCGGGTTGAAGCGTTTTCCGATCCACGAGACCGCCAGGGAAAAGGGCACGCTGCTGTGAGGGAAAATGCGTCTATCTCAGCCTGACATTGATGCCATCAAGGCAGTGGTTACCGAAAACTGTGGCGAAAGGGCCGTTGTCCGGCTCTTCGGCTCCCGCCTTGATGACGCCGCCAAGGGCGGCGATATCGACCTCATGGTGGAGCTCGATGAAGCGGTTGAGCATCCAGCGCGACTGTCGGCCTGGCTCAGCGTCAAGGTCATGCGCGCCACGCAGGGCCGCAAGGTGGATGTAATACTGGCGGCACCTAACCTCGAAGAACTGCCGATTCATCGTATCGCTCGGGAACAGGGAATAATATTGAGTCATAAGTGATGGTTTTTTTCTGAAAAACATAAGAATATGCCAACTATATCTTCATTTTTCGGTATCTTGATCCGTATGTACTACGATGATCATAATCCGCCCCACTTTCATGCTTACTATGGTGAACATGAAGCAATCATTGCAATCCAGACGCTGGAGCTGATGGAAGGCAGACTTCCGAAGCGTGCGCTAGCCCTGGTACTTGAGTGGGCTGTTGAACATCGCGAAGAACTGATGGAAGATTGGGAGTTGGCCGAACAGCATTATCCGCTTAAAAAGATTGAGCCTTTGGAGTAATAGCCATGTACAAAGTTGTTTATGTAGAAGCACTGCCCGATTGTCGGTTGCGTGTAGTCTTTGCAGATGGCTCCAGTGGTGTTGTTTCGCTTAAGGATAGGTTGTTCGGTCCAGTGTTCGAGCCATTAAGAGATCCAGCTTTTTTTTCATTGGTATCCATTGATGAATTTGGGGTTGTCTGTTGGCCTAATGGTGCAGATTTGGCCCCAGATGCGCTTTATAAGCATATAGAGAAGGCTGCATGAGAGTGAGTGGCCCGGTCCTTCCATTATCGCTAAACGTCAGCACAAACCGACCTGTAGGAGCGCAGCTTGCTGCGCGAAAGCGGTGTTACCAAGCAGGTCCACGCAGTGTAAGTCTCCTGCAGCGAGCACCATGGCTGCCCCGCGCCGGGTCAGACCCCGGCCAGGGATGGCCGGGGTCTGACCCAAGCCGGCCACCGTTCTCAAACGAGCCACCCCTTGATCCCTTGTCCCTAGCTCCTGATGTGCAGGTCTGATCCGAGAACGCCAACGCCGCCCCGCTACACTGCCGCATACCCAACTTCTTCACTAAGAACCACGAGTCAACTATGTCAAACCCACAGGATGTGCTGATTCACAAACTCCGGAGCAAGGAAGCCGTCATCGGCATCGTCGGCCTGGGCTATGTCGGCCTGCCATTGATGCTGCGCTACAACGATATCGGTTTCCGGGTGCTGGGTATCGATATCGACCAGGACAAGGTCGACAAGCTCAATGGCGGCAAGAGCTACATCGAGCACATCCCCTCGGACAAGATCGCCAAGGCTACTCGGCAAGGCTTCCAGGCCACCGCCGACTTCAGCCGTGTTGCCGAAGCCGACGCCGTCATCCTCTGCGTGCCCACGCCGCTCAACAAGTACCGCGAGCCGGATATGAGCTTCGTCACCAACACCACCGAGGCGCTCAAGCCCTATCTGCGTGAAGGGCAGGTGGTGTCTCTAGAGAGCACGACCTACCCCGGCACGACCGAAGAAGAGTTGCTGCCGCGGGTGCAGGAAAACGGCCTGGTGGTGGGCGAGAACCTGTTTCTGGTCTATTCGCCCGAGCGGGAAGACCCGGGCAACCCGGACTTTGACACCCGCACCATTCCCAAGGTCGTGGGGGGGCATACTCCCGCCTGCCGCGAAGTGGGTGTCGCCCTGTATGAACCGGCCATTGACCAGGTGGTACCGGTCAGCTCCACCAAGGCCGCCGAGATGACCAAGCTGCTGGAGAACATCCACCGCGCGGTCAACATTGGCCTGGTTAACGAGATGAAGATTGTGGCCGACCGCATGGGGATAGATATCTTCGAGGTAGTGGACGCCGCGGCGACCAAGCCCTTCGGCTTCACGCCCTACTATCCCGGCCCCGGCTTGGGCGGGCACTGCATCCCCATCGATCCGTTCTACCTGACCTGGAAGGCGCGGGAGTACGGCCTGCACACTCGCTTCATCGAGCTTTCCGGTGAAGTGAACCGCGCCATGCCGGACTACGTTGTCGGCAAGCTGATGGATGGCCTGAACCATCACGGCAAGGCATTGAGCAAGTGCAAGGTGCTGGTACTTGGTATCGCCTACAAGAAGAATGTCGACGACATGCGCGAGTCGCCTTCGGTGGAAATCATGGAGCTGATCGAGGCAAAAGGCGCCACTGTTGCCTACAGCGACCCCCATGTGCCGGTGTTCCCCAGGATGCGCGAGCACCACTTCGACCTGGAAAGCGTCGAACTGAGCAGCGAGAGCCTGGCCGCCTTCGATGCCGTAGTCCTGGCCACCGATCACGACTGCTACGACCTGGCAGCGATCAAGCGTCATGCCCGACTGATCATCGATTGTCGTGGCGCCTACCGCGAACCCGCCGACCACATCATCAAGGCCTGAGGACACGTCTCGCATGAAGAACTTCGCCCTGATCGGCGCCGCCGGTTACATCGCCCCGCGCCACATGAAGGCCATCAAGGAGACTGGTAATCACCTGGCGGTGGGCTACGACATCAATGACTCCGTGGGCATCATCGACTCCATCTCGCCCCAGAGCGAATTCTTCACCGAGTTCGAGCGCTTCCAGGAGCACGCCTGGCAGCTCAAGCGCGATCCGCTAACGGCGCTCGATTATGTCGCCGTCTGCTCGCCCAACTACCTGCACCACGCCCATATCGCCGCCGCTCTGCGCCTGGGCTGCGACGCGATCTGCGAAAAGCCCCTGGTGCCCACGCCCGAACTGCTGGACGAGCTGGCGCTGATCGAGCAGGAGACCGGCAAGCGGGTCTACAACATCCTGCAGCTGCGCCACCACCAGGCGATCCTCGATCTCAAACGGAAGGTGGAGCAGGAGTCTCGCAGCGACAAGCACGAGGTGGAGCTCACCTACATCACTTCCCGCGGCAAGTGGTACATGGAGAGCTGGAAGGGCGACCCGCGCAAGTCCTTTGGGGTGGCTACCAATATCGGCGTGCACTTCTTCGACATGTTGCACTTCATCTTCGGCGACCTGCAGAAGAACGTGCTGCACTACGCCAGCAACGACAAAGCTGCCGGATATCTGGAGTACGAGAAGGCTCGGGTACCCTGGTTCCTCTCCATCGATGCCGATGACCTGCCCGAGAGCGTGCAGGGCAAGCAGCCCACCTACCGCTCCATCACCGTGGATGGCGAGGAGATCGAATTTTCCGGCGGCTTCACCGACCTGCACACGATCAGTTATCAAGAGATTCTCGCCGGCCGCGGCTATGGGATCGAGGATGCCCGACACTGCGTGGAGACGGTGAATACCATTCGCTCTGCGCAGCCCCAGGCAGCGGCGGCGGGTGAAGGTCATCCTTTTTTCAATCGGCTGATGTGATATGGAAAGCACGAACATCAAGATCCACGAGGCCGCCATCGTCGACCAGGGCGCCCAGCTTGGCGAAGGCACCCGCGTGTGGCACTTTGTGCACGTGTGCGGCGGCGCCCGCATCGGCAAGAACGTTTCCATGGGCCAGGGCGTGTTCGTCGGCAACAAGGTCACCATCGGCGACAACTGCAAGATCCAGAACAACGTCTCCGTGTACGACAACGTGCACCTGGAAGAAGGCGTGTTCTGCGGCCCCAGCATGGTTTTCACCAACGTCTATAACCCCCGCTCGCTGATCGAGCGCAAGAGCGAGTTCCGCGACACCCTGGTGAGGAAGGGCGCCACCCTGGGGGCCAACTGCACCATCGTTTGCGGGGTGACCGTGGGGGAGTATGCCTTTATCGGTGCCGGTGCGGTGATCAACAAGAACGTGCCCGCCTACTCGTTGATGGTTGGTGTACCCGCCCGCCAGATCGGCTGGATGAGCGAGTACGGCGAACAGCTCGATCTGCCGTTGGAAGGGCAGGGCGAAGCGATATGTCAGCATACCGGCGAGCGCTACGTGCTGGATGGCAGGCAAGTGATCAAGGTAGAAGCATAATGCAATTCATCGACCTGGCCGCGCAGCAGGCGCGCATCAAGGACAAGATCGATGCTGGCATCCAGCGGGTGCTGGCCCACGGCCAGTACATCCTGGGGCCGGAAGTGGCCGAACTGGAAGAGAAGCTGGCCGCCTATTCTGGGGCTAAGTACTGCATCTCTTGCGCCAACGGCACCGACGCCCTGCAGATCGCGCAAATGGCCCTGGGCATCGGCCCGGGTGACGAGGTGATTACGCCCGGCTTCACCTATATTGCCACGGCCGAGACGGTGGCTCTGCTGGGTGCTAAGCCGGTCTATGTTGATATCGACCCGCGTACCTACAACCTGGACCCCGCCCTGCTGGAAGCAGCGATCACCCCACGCACCAAGGCGATCATCCCGGTGTCGCTCTATGGCCAGTGTGCGGATATGGATGCCATCAATGCCATTGCCGAGAAGCATGGCATATCGGTCATTGAGGACGCCGCTCAGAGCTTCGGCGCCACCTACAAGGGTCGCAAGTCCTGCAACCTGAGCACCATCGCTACCACAAGCTTCTTCCCCAGCAAGCCACTGGGCTGCTATGGCGACGGCGGAGCCATCTTCACCAACGATGACGAGCTCGCCACCGTGCTGCGCCAGATCGCCCGCCATGGGCAGGACCGGCGCTATCACCACATTCGTGTGGGTGTGAACAGTAGGTTGGATACCCTCCAGGCCGCCATCCTGTTGCCCAAGCTTGAGATTTTCGACGAAGAGCTAGAGCTTCGTCAGCAGGTGGGAGAGCGCTACAACCGGCTGCTTAATGAGGCGGGTATTACCGCTAGGCCTTACCTTGAGCTCCACAACACCAGCGCCTGGGCACAGTACACGCTTCGGGTCGAGAGCCGCACAGAAGTTCAAGCCAGGCTCAAGGAGAAGGGGGTGCCGACAGCCGTGCATTACCCGATTCCGCTGAACCAGCAGCCAGCTGTGGCGGATGCAGCGGTTCAACTCCCCGAGGGTGACTTGGCCGCGCAGCACGTCATATCCCTGCCGATGCACCCTTACATGAAAAAGCAAGAACAGGAAATAGTAATTCAAGCTTTAGCATAATGAGTTCAGTGACTTACAGACCTGACATTCAGGGCTTGAGAGCCATTGCAGTACTCGCCGTAATGGCTTTTCATTTTAACCCTGCTTGGCTGCCGGGTGGGTTCATCGGTGTGGATGTTTTTCTGGTGATCTCCGGCTTCCTGATTACCAGCGTATTGCTGAAAAAAAAGCTCAGCCGGATTACACCCTACCTGCCACGCTAAAATTTTTTTACGCCAGCCGTTTCAAGCGCATCGCCCCTGCCTACTTTGTGATGCTGGTGTGGGTAGCCCTCGTGGCTGCCGTGTTCTTTTTGCCGCAAAACTTTAATACCTTCAATAAAGGACTGGAAAAGGCTGCATGGTTCAACAGTAACAGCTACTTTGCCGATTTTGGTGATTATTTTGCCCCGGCAAATCATGAACAACCGCTGCTTCACACTTGGTCATTGGCAGTAGAAATACAGTTCTACATATTGGCCCCCTTTATGGTATCGCTGCTATCTGTTCGCTGGTTAAAGTGGATCTTTGCCGGTTTATTGATTGGGTTAACCGCTATAGCAGAATGCCGTCTGCGGTTACTAGGCATCGAGCAAGCGACCTACTTCAGCCTTTATGCCCGCTTGCCTGAATTTTTTGCCGGCGGCCTGGCGGCACTGTATGTAACTACGGTATCAGGGGGGGGTAGAAGCCCTGCTGCCTGGCTAGGCACACTCGGCCTGTTATTAATTGTTATGGCTACTATTACACAGCCGCTGCTTGGGCCTTTCCCGGGCATTGCTGCCTTGTTGCCCGTTGCGGGTAGCGTGCTTCTACTCAGCCAACTAACACAAGGATGGGTAAGCAAATTGCTGAGTTGTAAAATTCTGGTGTGGATCGGCGTGCTATCCTATTCACTCTACCTCTGGCACTGGCCAGTTTTGGCCTTTTTGCGTTACTACACAGGGGCAGAAGTGCTCAGTGTAGAATTCAGCCTCATGTTTATCCTGCTGACGCTCATGTTATCCATTACCTCCTACTATGGGGTTGAGCGAGCCTTTAGAACCAATCGCACCAACAAGAAACAAGCCTTGGGCTGGGTGCTTTTGGCTTCGGGTGTATTGGGCACATCCCAGGCCATGGCGAGAGTGAATTCCGTGTTTACACCGGAACAGTTGCCGATTGAATATCGACGTTACGCAGATCCAGCAACTATTTGCCATGGGAAAATGGTTGGTGATTGCCTAAAAGGTGATCTGGCCAGTGACAAGTAAGTGCTGGTGCTTGGTGACTCCCACGCAGCCATGTTGAACCATTTTTTTGACAAAATTGGGAAGGAGCTCGGATTCAAAGCTCGAGTTATTACTGCAAGCAGTTGTGTGACATTTCCAGGTTTTGACTATAAGAGAATTGCGGAGTGGGCGCATCAACCTTGTTTAGAGCAGATAGAAGCTGCACGGCTACATGCTGATACTGCAACATCTATATTTATTGCTGGTAGCTGGAGTTACCATGTTGAGAGCCAAGAGTTTCTGGAGGGGCTTGAAGAAATCATGATCGAAGCCCGAGGCAGTATGTTTGTCCTATCCCAAGTGCCGAGGTTTGTTCGAGATGTAAGTCGGGTTGAACGTTTTCATAATATTGGAATCTCTTTTAGTCTTAAGCAGGATGAGAACTACAAAATTGCGAATAAAGTTGTATCTGACATGGCCAGTAAATATAAAAATGTAGATTTTCTTGAGCTTAGTGGGTTGGCGTTTTTTTCTCGGGCTCCTTTTTATAAAAGTTCAATCATGTATTTTGACTCACATCACATAAATGAAGTTGGCGCATTTGAATACGCTGATTCTGCCCTGCCGCTTTTCAATAGAATGAAAAGTGAAGGCAGTCTCTTTTGAAGTCTATTCTAAAATTGCCAAGGAAGTTATTGCCCAAGAGCACCTTCGCCCGCGGTGTCGGCGTACTGGTGGGCGGCACCGCCGGCGCCCAGCTGCTGATGGTGCTGGCAGCACCGCTGCTGACGCGCCTCTATACCCCAGAAGACTTCGGCCTGCTCGCGGTCTTCACGGCCCTGCTGGCGCTCCTCACCGTAATAGCTTCCGGGCGCTACGAACTGGGCATCCCCCTCCCGAAGAGCGACCAGGACGCGGCGAACATTACGCTGCTCAGTCTGGCGATCGTGGTCTTCGTAACGGCGGTGGCTCTTGCCATGTTTCTGATCTGGCCACATGAAATCGCCAATGCGGTTAATGCCCCCGAGCTGGCAGCCTATCTGTGGTTGATCCCCTTTGGTGTTTTCTTCGTCGGCTGCTACCAGGTGTTCAACAAGTGGGCGGTGCGCAGCAAGCAGTTTGGCAGCATTGCAAAAACGCGCATTTACCAGTCAATTGGAACCCTGGCCATTCAGATAGGTGGGTTCAAGTTCGGTGCCCCTGCCTTGCTTGGTGGTCATGCGGCTGGGCAGGGCGTTGGTGCCACTGGCCTGGCGTTCTCAGCCCTCAAACGCCCTGAATTCCGGCGCTGTACCCCCAGTGCGATGTGGGGGCAGGCAAGGCGCTATCGTGATTTTCCGATCTACTCCACCTGGACGGGGCTGTTCAATGCTGCGAGCCTCCAACTGGCGCCGATCCTGTTTGTGGCGCTATTTGGTGCCTCCGTAGCGGGCCTCTATGCCCTTACCCTCCGAATTCTCTCCATGCCGGGGAGTTTGATCGGCAATGCCGTTGGCAGCGTATTTCTCTCCGAGGCGCCTGAAGCACGGCGAAATGGCACTTTGCCAGCTTTAGTGACCCGGCTTCACTCACGGTTGGCCATGGTTGGCGCCCTGCCACTGGCAGTGCTGCTTTTCTTTGGCCCGGAGCTGTTTGCGTTTGTGTTTGGTGAACAGTGGCGGCAGGCCGGGGTCTATGCCCGGTGGATGGCGCCGTGGATTTACCTACAGTTTCAGTGGTCGCCATTGTCGATGCTGGCATCTGTGCTTGAATTACAAAAAGCAGCGATGATCGCCCAATTTTTGACCCTTTTTGCTAGAGTTTTCGTTGTTATTATTTTTGCTGTATTTGGAGCTTCAGCAAATTGGTCTATATTTGCTTTTGCAGTAGTAAGTGCCATTTGCTATATGATTAAAGCTCTTTGGTTTTTTTATGCTGCCGGTTGTGATTTGAAGAAATATCTATTCATTAACTCATGTGTCATATTTACACCAATTTCCTTGTTAGCATTATTGTTTTTTTTGCATTAAGTTAAAAAAATAGCTGGTGTTAAAAATTTGTAATTTCCCTATCTCATGCTGGAGTTAATTAAGTAAATGCAGGTAAGAAAAAAAATCAAAGTAGCTATTCTTACTCCTGAAAATTCAATCAAAGGAGCAGTAGTTGCTGAGTATCTTAAGACAATAAAGTTGGGAGAATGCGAGCAGATTGATTTTGTTGTTTGGACAATGCAAAACAGTTTTTCACGATCCATAGCCGATTTGGGCTTTGATTTTAGGATCGTAAAAAGCTACAATCTTGATGAAGAAAAAGATATTGAAGCTTTAAAGAAGGTAGATTTTCTTGTTGTATGTGGTTGGGGAAAATTAATATCTGCAAGCGCTGTTTCAGCACCTAAGTTGGCATCTTTGAATTGTCATAGCTCTTACCTTCCCGATTATAAAGGTGGGAGCGTGTATAAATATCAATGGGCAAATATCGAAAGATATGGCGGTGCCACGGTCCACTTTCTAACTGAGCATTTTGATTCTGGAAATATTTTAGCACAACAAAAGTTTAGAATAAAAGGGTGTGATGCTCCAAAAGATATTTTATACAGAGCATCTGAATTCACTGGTCCTCTTATTGTTCAAGCTATCTTTTTAGTACTGCAGGGTCAGGTTGGAACTCCCCAAGTCGGTGGAAGATATTTTAAGAAGTTGCCAATGCGAAAACTCATCATACATCGTTTATACAATAAGACTATAGGTTCGCTGATTGGTAGTAGACTAGTAACGCCATTTACCGATGTGAAAAAATGAAAATGCGGCTTGTAAATAAAAAAAGTGTAGTCCCAGCCCTTGTAATGAACTGCCATTATAACGGGCTCTCCTTGATTCAAGCACTCGGGAGACATGGAATTTCTGCTGTAGCAGTGGATTCAACACGTGGTATTGGTACTCGTTCCCGCTATGCTGATTACCTTAAAGTACCCGATCCTGGTAAAGACCGTAAAGCATTTATTAAAACTCTCGTAGAATTCGGTGCTAACTTTGAAGAAAAACCAATCATTTTCCCTACGAATGATCATTGGGCTGAGGCACTTGCATGGGGGGCAGAAGAGCTTTCTCAGCATTACCGCCTCTGTGTTGCTGATCTTAAGATCATCGAACTACTCTTAGACAAGGAAAGGTTTGGACGCTGGGCGATGGATAATGATATCAAGGTGCCCAGTGTTTGGTCTGCCAGTGAAGCACTCGAGAAACGAAAAAAAATTTCATTTCCTGTTGCCGTGAAGGCGAATACACGGCGTCGTTCTGGGCAGGCTGCCGACTCGGCAACTCAGGCGAGAAATGCAGACCGTTTTCGGTTTGTCCCTTGCAGTGATGAAAAAGAGCTGACTGATAAACTGGAGGAGGCCAAGTCGAATGGTGTCCCCGTCTTTTGTCAGCAGGTCGTCAATGGACGCTCCGATGCCATGCGTACAATCGGAATTTATGCGAACAATGGAAACGTTCTAGGGTTGGTTTATGGGAGGAAGGTCAAAGGCTTTCCTGCACAGTATGGTGACTGCATAGTGGGGCAAGCAGAACCGGCTCCTGATTGGGCAAGAGATCTTGCCATCAAGTGTTGTGGCTTGCTTGGCTATACAGGCATCGCTGAACTTGAGGTGATGATTGATAAAAATACGGGCGATCGGCATCTGATTGAAATCAATCCTAGAAGTTGGAGTTGGGTTGGAATAGGCCCCACCGCTGGAGTAGATTTGGCATGGATTGCCTATCAGGACATGGTCTATGACATCCAGCCTGAAAAATGGATAGAGGGGTGTGCAGACGGTCAATCTGTTTACTATGCAAAAATTCTTGCTGATTTTCAAAATACGGTGTTTTGGTATCGTTTTAGTAGTGCCCCAGAATGGGCTCAATCTCCTATTGTCTGGAAAAAAGCTTTTAAGGGCAAGGGGGGAGTTTACGCAGAGTTTTCGCGGGATGATTTGGTTGTGTCCTTTTTCTCTTTACTAGCATCTGGTCGCCAGTTTGCTGCCAATGCGTACAAAGTGATTCGAGGTTATAGGTTTGATTAATTTTTACCTCGCGGAGATCTCTGTGCTCCAGTTTTTCGTTTTTTAAGAGAATGAGCATCACCTTGTATAGTCTAAAGCCACTCGAGATTGACGAATGGCTGCTGGACGTAGAATCCCAGCAACGCTTTTATGACGAGCTTAACGATTTCCTCTGCGTCGAAGTGGCCCGCCAATTTATTGGCGTTGAGCGTCATCAGGTTGCTGCCTTCATAAAAGGAAAGTTGTCCAGCGCTGACTCTGGCTGCGAAGACACCTATGACGAGGGTCAAGAACTCAGCACGGAATCAGGTTGGGATGCCACACCGCCTGACCTCGACGATCTGGATATCAGTCTAGCCCGAGGTGAAAAATCCCTTATTCTTCGCGAGATACGTTTCCCTGCTGCCGATGAACGGTTGGGCTTTGACTACACCAAACTCTTGAAGCTTTTTCCTTCGCTGCACTTCGTCAACTGCCATTTCTACTGTCACTCGTTATCGTTTGGGGCATCATCCACGAAATGTCGCTTTGAAGTATGTACCTTCCACCTTGCCTGGCAGGTCGAGGAAGGCAGCGGGCCGGGAAAAGGCCACGTTCTGTTCACCGAGTGTTGTTTTCAGCAGGGTGTCACGATTGAGGGAAATGAGATCGAACAGTCACCCGTGGTTGAAACGATGGCATTCTTCAAGGACTGTGTAATCCGCGATGCACTGACTCTCAGGAAGATGGTGACTGATATTCCTGTTTTCGCCAACTCGATAGACCACAAGCCGGTGATCGACAAGATTCTTGTCGAGGGCTGCGAATTTGAGTCCCGATTCACGTTGGCCAATGAGGAGGGCATCAGCAAAGTCGTCCTGACCAACACGGTGTTCAAGAACAAGTTTGCCTTCATTCACTGCCCGATCGCTAAACTGGCCATCAAGAATGTCAACTTCGAAGGGCTCGCCGACTTTTACGAGTCGAGCTTCGAAAGCTTCCTGATCCGCAAGTCCATCTTCCGTGATTTCGCCGGCTTTGAAGACTGCCGCTTTGGCGCGCACGGTGAGCAAAAGGGGCGCATCCAGCTGCGCTATGTGACTTTCTACAGCTTCATCAACTTTCGTAGCGCCCATTTCCTGCTGCCGGTGGACCTGCGCAATACCAATCGTAGTGAACCGCCCAACTTCCTTGACTGTACCTTCAGCGTTGATGCCCGAAAGGGCACAGATCGGGAGACCTTCCGTATCATCAAGCACTCCTTCGAGGCGGTGGGCAACAGGATCGAGGCCAATCACTTCTATGCCCTTGAGATGGAAGCTTACCGTCGTGAGCTTTGTGCCGGTACCAATCAGTATGGCCGACATTGGCGGCTCTGGGAGCGTCTGCTTGTGTCTCTGAACTTTGGGCTCTCACGGCATGGTCAGAGCTACTGGCAGCCGATGCTCGGTGTGCTCGTCTGCGCTGCACTCATTGCCGTGCAGCAGGCCAACTGGCAAGCAGGTTGGGTGGCATGGCCGGATAGCGCCCTGTGGCTGATTGAACCACTCGCAGCAACGCTCAACGCCTGGGCCAGCGGCGTGATCATTTTCCGCCCGCTCTATACCGCTTTCCCGGGGCAGGAAGCCTTCATCTTGCTAATGGCGGTGCTGCTCTCGACATGCACCTGGCATTTCCTGATGGCTGCGCGTCGCCATCAGCGACGTTAGCGATTCGACGCCGGCACTGCACACGCCGAGACGCCATGCCGTCCATCGTGGCGCATCAAGTACATTACCTACCGGACCCAATCATGACCTTCACCCCCGCAAGCCTGCGTTGGCTCGAAACCATCCTGGAAGAGCGCTACGGCCTGAGGCTCATACTCAGCGAAGAGGGTCATGCGCTGAACCTGGCACTGTCGGGCGCCGAAGGCTACATTCGCTTCGATACCCTCCAGCCGGAATTTCACCAGTCCCGCTCCGACTTCCCCTGTGGCAGCTGGGATGCCGCGGCTGAAGGGTTTGTGCCTGTGCTGGGTGAGCCCCTTCCGACCCCAGCCATGCATGAACTACCGGCCAGGATGGTGGAACAGGCAGGGCTGGATGATGTTGTCATTCACTACGATATTCTCGGCCTGGCATACTGGATGCTCACCCGCCTGGAAGAGGTTGGCCGTACCGACTTAGACAGCCACCAGCGCTTCCCCGCCACCTCATCACATGCCTATCAACATGGCTACCTGGAACGCCCCATTGTCGATGAGTGGTTGGATCTGCTCGGGCAAGTGATCAAGAAGCAGTGGGCAGGGGGAGAGCTGAAGCAGCATGAGTTCAGTATCAAAGTGTCGCATGATGTTGACCGGCCATCGCGCTATGGATTCAGGCCGATAAAGCCTCTCATTCGTGCAATGGCCGGTGATGTTCTCAAGTATAGAAACGTCACAGGTGCCATGATGGCGCCGTGGATTAGGCTTACCACTAAGGAGCGACTGCACAAGGCTGACCCTTTTAACACCTTTGACTGGTTAATGGACGTCTCTGAAGCTAACGGCTTAGAAAGCGCCTTCTACTTCATCTGCGGACGGAGTGACCCCCGGAAAGATGCTGATTACGAGCCGGAACACCCTGCCATTCGACACCTTATGCGCCGCATCCATGAGCGTGGGCATGAAATTGGTTTGCACCCCAGCTTTAATACCTATCAGTCCCCTGAATTGATCCGCCAAGAAGCTGAACGACTTAAACGCATCTGCGCGGAAGAAGGGATTGAGCAAAAGGTGTGGGGCGGGAGGATGCATTACCTCCGTTGGG
The DNA here is from genome assembly GCA_051751285.1 of Pseudomonadota bacterium. GTDB lineage: Bacteria > Pseudomonadota > Gammaproteobacteria > Pseudomonadales > Halomonadaceae > Halomonas. The sequence continues at coordinate 105,249 of JBNJKT010000015.1, forward strand.
AGCAACCAACGACACTGCGGCTTTGGGAAGAAGCAAGCATGAACTATGACTCTACTCTTGGTTATGCTGATAGGCCTGGGTTTAGATGTGGCACCTGTCACGAATACCCTGCCTTTGATCCGGTAAATCAGGAACAGTTAAAGCTTCGAATCAGGCCGCTAGTTGTAATGGAATGTACTGTCCTTTCGCCAAAGTATTTGGGGTTAAAAACTGAGCAGGCTATGTCGAAATTCATGTTTCTCAAACAGAAATGCAAAGCTGTGAGTGGTTGCTATACTTTGTTATGGCATAATAGTGAGCTTTTAGTGGATGGAGCTAAATCATTTTATATTGAAGTTTTGAGAGATTCGGCGTATTAAGGTTCCTTAAGTTTAAATCTTTTTATTTATTTTATATATATCCTTTCTGAGTCTTCTTGACGCCTCGTGCATAAAATGATCTGATTACGT
>JBNJKT010000016.1:0-81043 GCA_051751285.1 Pseudomonadota bacterium
AGGAAGAAATATGTCACGGTGATGATCCCCCGTGAACAAGAGATGACGCCCCGTCCATCCACAGCCCCTTGGCGCCGACCGCCTGTGGATGACATGGCCCATAGGCAGAGACGACAACGCCCGCGTAGGGCGGGCGTCGTGGGCAAACTGCTAAAGGGGTCAGGAGATGGTCACCCGGGCATAACGTTTCTTGCCTGCCTGGATCACGTAGCTCTTCCCGGTCTCCAGCATATGGTCACGCTGGACCACGTCGCCATCCACCTTGACCCGGCCATTGCCCAGCATGTCCTTGGCCTGGGCGCTGTTGTTGGCCAGTCCCGAGCGGTTCAGTACCGCCGCAATAGGCGCCTGGGCACTACCCTCGAAATCGACCTCGGCCTCGGGCAGGTCTTCAGGCAATTCCCCCTCGGCCAGCTGGTTGCCGGCGCTGCGGTGGGCGTTGGCCGCCGCCTCCTCGCCGTGATAGCGACCGATCAGCTCGCGTGCCAGGATCATCTTGATGTCTCGGGGGTTGGCACCGGCCTCGACATCCCGCTTGAGAGCCTCGAACTCCTCGTTGGGCTTGAGCGAGAGCAGCTCGAAATAGCGCCAGATCAGACTGTCGGGCATGGAGACCAGCTTGTTGAACATCACCCCCGGTGGCTCGTCGACCCCGACGTAGTTACCCAGTGACTTCGACATCTTCTGCACACCGTCCAGCCCCTCGAGCAGCGGCATGGTGATCACGACCTGGGGCGCCTGGCCGAAGTGCTTCTGGATCTCGCGGCCCATCAACAGATTAAATTTCTGGTCGGTGCCGCCGAGCTCAATGTCGGCCTCCAGCGCCACGGAATCGTAGCCCTGCACCAACGGATAGAGGAACTCGTGAATGGAGATGGGCTGAGCCGCGCTGTAGCGCTTGTCGAAGTCGTCGCGCTCGAGCATGCGCGCCACGGTGCTCTGCCCCGCCAGCTCGATCATGTCGGCCGCGCTCATGGCGGAGAACCATTCGGCATTGAAGCGCACTTCGGTTTTCTCGGGGTCGAGGATCTTGAACACCTGCTCCTTGTAGGTCTGGGCGTTGGCCTTGACCTCTTCCTCGGTGAGCGGCTTGCGCGTCACGTTCTTGCCGGTGGGATCACCGATGCGGCCGGTAAAATCGCCGATAAGGAAGATGACCTCGTGGCCCAGGTCCTGGAACTGACGCATCTTGGTCAGCAAGACACTGTGTCCCAGGTGCAGGTCCGGCGCGGTGGGGTCAAAGCCTGCCTTGATGCGCAACCTGCGCCCGGACTCCAGCTTCTTGACCAGCTCCTCCTCGAGCAGAATCTCGTGAGTGCCACGTTTCAGCAGCGCCAGGGCGCCAGCAACATCGGTCATTGTCTCCTCTCCACTCAGCAGGCGGCCCGCAACCCCACGGGCACTCGGTAGTCGAATGGTCGAGGATGTTACCATGTCCAGCCATCCACGGTTGAGCTCGTCAGGGAGTCCCCATGAGCCTCTTCATCGGCCTGATGTCAGGTACCAGCCTCGACGGTATCGATGCCGCCCTCGTCGAGATCCACGAGAGGGGAACACCGCGTCTGATCGCCACCCAGGACACCCCGATGCCCGAGAAGCTACGCGATCTGCTTTGGCGATTCTGTCATGCCGACCGAGTAGCCTTCAGAGAACTGGCGGCCGCCGAGGACGCCTTCTGCCGCCTGCAGGCCGAGGCCGTCGAAGCGCTGCTCGCCTCGAGTGGGGTGGCGAGAGCTTCCATCATGGCCATCGGCAGTCATGGGCAGACCATCGAGCACGCTCCACTGGGCCACGATGGTGGCCCGGCCTATACGCTACAGCTCGACAATCCCAGCTTGCTGGCGGAGCTCACCCAGTGCCCGGTGGTGGCCGACTTCCGCCGTCGCGACATGGCCGCCGGCGGCCAGGCTGCGCCCCTGGCGCCAGCCTTCCATGAGGCGCTGTTCCGGGCACCCGGCGAATGGCGCCTGGTGCTCAACCTGGGCGGCTTCGCCAACCTCACCCTGCTGCCGCCCGCCGAGGACGAACGATCAGCGCTAGGCTTCGACACCGGCCCGGCCAATGCCCTGCTGGATGCCTGGCATGCCCGACACCGTGGGGAGCACTTCGATGCCGGCGGGGCCTGGGCGGCCTCGGGGCGGGTTGACGAGGCCCTGCTGGAACGGCTTCTGGCGGAGCCCTTCTTCCACCTGCCACCGCCGCGCAGCACCGGCCGCGAGCTCTTCCATCTGGACTGGTTGCAGGGACACCTTCAGGGCGGAGAATCGCCGCAGGATGTGCAGGCCACCTTGGCGGAGCTTACCGCCGCCAGCGTAGCTCTCGGCGTGGAGATGGCCAGGGAGCGACTCGGTGCCCCAGCGGCCGCGCTGCTGGTGCCCTTCGGCGGCGGCGCCCACAACCCTGATCTCCTGTCCCGTCTGGCCCGACGGCTACCCGAGACGCCTCTACTTCCGGGAGATGACTGGGGCTGGCCCGCGGATTGGCTGGAAGCCGGCGCCTTCGCCTGGCTGGCGTGGCGGCGACTGTCTGGACTGCCCGGCAACCTGCCCTCGGTGACGGGTGCTGCCGGTTATCGGGTGCTGGGCGGGGTCTACGCCTCCTGAACCGGCGCCGGGCGCCCTAGAAATCATCCTCGCCGCGTAACGACAGATGACTGGCCGCATCCCTGGCCCCGGCCACCCCTTCGCTCTCTTCGTCGCCGTACTTGATCATCATGCGCAGGTCATTGGCCGAATCGGCATGAACCAACGCCACTTCCTCGGTGATCTTGCCAGCCTTGAAGAGATCGAAAAGCGCCTGATCGAAAGTCTGCATGCCGAGATCCCGCGAGCGGGTCATGACGTTCTTGATCTCGGAGACCTCCCCCTTGCGCACCAGGTCGCCGATCAATGGTGACTTGAGCATGATCTCGATGGCCGGACAGCGTCCGCCATCCACGGTGGGCAGCAACTGCTGGGCGACGATGGCCCTCAGGTTGAGAGAGAGATCGAGCCACACCTGGGCATGCCGCTCGATGGGAAAGAAGTTGATGATTCGATCCAACGCCTGGTTGGCGTTGTTGGCGTGGAGAGTGGCGAGGCAGAGGTGGCCGGTCTCGGCGAAGGTCAGGGCGTGCTCCATGGTCTCACGGGTACGCACCTCACCAATCAGGATCACGTCCGGTGCCTGGCGCAGGGTGTTCTTCAGCGCCACCTCGAAGGATTCGGTGTCGATGCCGACCTCGCGCTGATTGATGATCGCCTTGCGGTGCGGATGCACGTACTCGATGGGATCCTCGACGCTGATGATGTGCCCGCCCAGGGTCTCGTTGCGCTGCTGGATCATCGACGCCAGGGTGGTCGACTTGCCGGTACCGGTACCCCCGACCACAAACACCAGGCCGCGCTTGTTGTTGGCCAATTCACCGAGCGTGGAGGGCAACGACAGCTCCTCCAGATGGGGAATCTCGAAGCCGATGCGCCGGATCACCATGGCCATCTGGTTGCGCTGCTGAAAGGCGCTGACGCGGAAGCGACCCTTGCCCTTGAGGCTCAGCGCGAAGTTGGCCTCGTGCTCGACACGGAAGCGCTCTATCAGCATCTCCGGGATCGAGACACCAACCAGTTCGGTGACCTGCGCCACGCTGAGCCCCTGGTCGCCCAGGGGAGTGAGCTGGCCGGCCATCTTGAGGGTCGGAGGCGCATTAACTGAAATCAGCAGATCCGATGCTTCCTTCTGCACCATGATATCCAGCAGTTGGTAGAGCCACTCTTTTGCCGTCATCTCCCTGCTCCTTGTTGTGGTTGTCGCTTCCTCAGCTCGCCAACACGCCCTTGGCCTTTGCCTGGGCCTCTTCACGCGCCACCGTGTTGTCCGTCACCAGGCGCGCCAGCGAGGCATCCAGGGTCTGCATGCCCAGGTTGCCACCGGTCTGGATCGCCGAGTAGATCTGCGCCACCTTGTCCTCGCGGATCAGGTTACGCACCGCCGCGGTGGCCACGAGAATCTCGTGGGCCGCCACCCGGCCGCCGCCCTGACGCTTGAGCAGAGCCTGAGAAATGACCGCCTGCAATGACTCGGAGAGCATCGAACGCACCATGGACTTTTCATCACCGGGGAACACATCGATGATCCGGTCGATGGTCTTGGCCGCGGAGGTGGTATGCAGGGTGCCGAACACCAGGTGGCCGGTCTCGGCAGCAGTAAGGGCGAGCCGGATTGTCTCCAGGTCGCGCAACTCGCCGACCAGAATGATGTCCGGGTCCTCGCGCAGGGCGCTGCGCAGTGCCGGAGCGAAGCCATGGGTATCGCGGTGCACCTCACGCTGGTTGACAAGGCAGCGCTTGCTGCGGTGCACGAACTCCACCGGGTCCTCGATGGTGAGAATATGCTCGAAGCGGTTGTCGTTGATGTAGTCGATCATCGCCGCCAGCGTGGTGCTCTTGCCCGAACCGGTAGGACCGGTGACCAGCACCAGGCCTCGGGGCAGCATGGAGAGCTGACGGAAGACCTGGCCCATCCCCAGGTCTTCCAGAGTCAGCACCTCGGTAGGGATCGTACGGAAGACGGCGCCCGCGCCGCGCCCCTGATTGAAGACGTTGACGCGGAAGCGCGAGACACCCGGCACCTCGAAGGAAAAGTCGGTTTCGAAGAACTCTTCGTAGTCTCTGCGCTGTCGGTCCGCCATGATGTCGTAGATCAGCTTGCGGACCTCGCGGTCCTCCATGGCCGGCACGTTCAGCCGGCGGATGTCGCCATCGACACGGATCATCGGCGGTAGACCCGCCGAAAGGTGGAGGTCCGAGGCCTTCTGCTTTGCCGAGAAAGCCAGCAGTTCGGTAATATCCATGCGTTTCCCCTGCTCCCGGGATAAGGTTTCCTTCAGTATGACCAGTATGACAGACACTCAGACATGACGGACCTGGTACTTTCCGAGTCATTGGCCGCTGCTCGCACCCGCCTCGCCGAGGCGTTGAATGTCGCCGACCGGCCCACCGATGCCGCCCGACTGCTGGCCGTCAGCAAGACCAAGCCCGCCGCCATGATCCGCGAGGCCTGGCACCTCGGCCAGCGCGAGTTCGGAGAGAACTATGTGCAAGAGGCCCTGGACAAGCAGGCCGAGCTGACGGAGCTGGATCCCATCGTCTGGCATTTCATCGGTCCGCTGCAATCCAACAAGACCCGCGAGGTGGCCGAGCACTTCTCCTGGGTGCATAGCGTAGACCGTGAGAAGATTGCCAGGCGCCTGAATGATCAACGCCCCGAGGCGCTCGGCCCACTGAACATCTGCCTGCAGGTCAATATCAGCGACGAGGCAAGCAAGTCCGGCGTCTCGCTCGAGGCATTGCCCGCGCTTGCCGAGGCAATGATGGCGATGCCGGCCTTGCGCCTGCGCGGGCTGATGGCGATTCCCGCTCCGGCCGAAGGGTTGAATGCCCAGCGTGTGCCCTTCGCCCGGCTCCGCGAGGCTCTCGAACGGCTCCGCGAGGGCTTCCCCGAGGCGCCGCTGGATACCCTCTCGATGGGCATGTCTGCCGACCTGGAAGCCGCCGTGCTCGAGGGCGCCACCCTGGTCCGTCTGGGCACCGCCATCTTCGGGGAACGACGCGTACGCGAGTGACAACCACCATTCGCCGGTGAACCACGCCGGCCACATTCGTCGACCGACACAGGACAGATCCCATGGCCAGCAGAGTTACCTTCATCGGCGCCGGCAACATGGCCGGCGCCATCATCGGCGGGATGATCGAGAGCGGCTTCTCGCCCGACGACATCACGGCCACCTCGCCCAGCGACGACATCCTCGCCCCGCTGCGCGAACGGCTGAGCATCCGCACCGCGACCGACAATGCAGCAGCGGTCGCCGAGTCCGACGTGGTGGTGCTGGCGGTCAAGCCGCAGATCATGCGCGAGGTCTGCGAGAAGATGCGCGACGCCGTCCAGGCACGCCGGCCACTGATCGTCTCGGTGGCGGCCGGACTGTCCGCCGAGACCCTGGAACACTGGCTCGGGGGCGATCTTCCCCTGGTACGCTGCATGCCCAACACCCCTGCACTGGTGGGTGCCGGGGCTGCCGGGCTCTACGCCAATGCCAACGTGGACGATTCCCAGCGCCGGCTCGCCACCGAGCTGATGGAGGCCGTGGGCCTGGTGGAGTGGGTCGACGACGAGGCACTGCTCGATGCGGTCACCGCCGTCTCTGGCAGCGCCCCGGCCTACTTCTTCCTGATGTTCGAGGCCATGGAGGAGGCCGGCGTAAAGCTGGGCCTGCCAGCTGACACCGCACGGCGACTGGCCATGCAGACTGCTCTGGGAGCGGCGAAGATGGCGCTCTCGAGTGATAAGCTTCCCGCCGAGCTCAAGCGCAATGTCATGTCGCCCGGCGGCACCACCGAGCGCGCCGTCGAACACCTCGAGGAGGCCGGCCTGCGTCGCATCATGGCCGAGGCGATGACCGCCTGTGCCGACCGCGCCTCGGAGATGGCGGACGAACTCGGCAAGCGCTGAGACTCAGACCAGCACGCCCGCGGGCTGACACGACGACGATTCAACGACACGGAGGAGCCCCGATGGGCAGTCAACTGGGAAGCGCCGGCCTGCTGCTGGTGAACACCCTGATCAACATCTACATCTTTCTGCTGATGCTGCGCTTCCTGCTGCAGGCATCCCGGGCCGACTACTACAACCCCATCAGCCAGTCGGTGGTGAAGATCACCCAGCCGGCGGTACGTCCCTTCCAGAGCTTCCTGGGACCGGTCATGGGACGCTTCGACCTGGCCACCCTGGCCACGGCCTTCGTCATCAAGGCGATCAGCATCATCGTGATTCTGCAAATCGCCGGCTTCGGCATGGCACCCATCGCCGGCGTGGCGATCGGTTCTCTGGCCGCCATTGCCAACGCCATCCTGAAGATCTACTTCTTCGCCCTGATCGTGATGATCATCCTCAGCTGGGTGGCACCCCAGGCCAGCCACCCGGGCGCCCTGCTGGTGATGCAGCTGGTGGAGCCGATCATGTCACCGGTGCGCAGGGTGATCCCGCCACTCGGCATGATCGATCTATCGCCCATCGTGGTGTTCATCGCCATCAGCCTGATCGATGGTATCGTGGTGGGCTCGCTGACCCGTGCCGCCGGCATCGCCGGTGCCCTGGTCGGTCTCTGAGGCCGACCGACACCCACGACTGGACACGACACGACTGATGCCCGAGTTCTCCCCCGATTCGGTCGGCCTGGTGACGCCCGAGACCGCGCACTTCGACGACCCGCTCCCCCTTGCCTGCGGCAGGACACTGCCGGCTTACGACCTGGTGTACGAGACCTACGGCACCCTCAACGCCGAACGCTCCAATGCCATCCTGATCTGTCATGCCCTCTCCGGCCACCACCATGCGGCGGGCTACCACGCGACGGACGAGCGCAAACCGGGTTGGTGGGACGCCCATATCGGTCCCGGCAAGTCGATCGACACGAATCGCTTCTTCGTGGTTTCGCTGAACAATCTCGGCGGCTGTCATGGTAGCACCGGCCCCACCAGCGCGAACCCGGCGACAGGGCACCAGTGGGGCCCCGACTTCCCGATCATGACCGTAGAGGACTGGGTCCACAGCCAGGCGAGGCTGGCCGACCGACTGGGCATCGAGCGCTTCGCCGCCGTGATCGGCGGCAGCCTGGGGGGCATGCAGGTCCTCCAGTGGACCCTCGACTATCCCGAGCGCATCGCCAATGCGGTGGTCATCGCGGCGACACCGAAGCTGTCAGCTCAGAACATCGCCTTCAACGAGGTGGCGCGCCAGGCAATTCGCTCCGACCGCGACTTCCAGGATGGCTGGTACGCCAACCATGACACGGTGCCACGCCGCGGCCTCAAGCTCGCCCGCATGGTGGGGCACATCACTTACCTCTCCGAAGATGCCATGGGTAGCAAGTTCGGCCGCGACCTGCGCAGTAACGACCTGAATTTCGGCTATGACGTGGAGTTCCAGGTGGAATCCTACCTGCGCCACCAGGGCGACACCTTTTCCAACTCCTTCGATGCCAACACCTACCTTCTCATGACCAAGGCGCTGGACTACTTCGACCCGGCCGCGGCCCATGGCGGTGATCTGGCCCGGGCCCTGGCACCCGCCAACTGTCCCTTTCTTGTGGTCAGCTTCTCCACCGACTGGCGCTTCCCGCCCTCGCGCTCCAAGGAACTGGTCAACGCCCTGATCCGCGCCGACAAGGCGGTCAGCTACGCCAACATCGACTCGCCGCACGGCCACGACGCCTTCCTGATGCCCGAGCCGCGCTACCAGGCGGTCTTCGCCGCCTTCATGAACCGCGTCGCCCGCGACCAGGGCCTGGAGGACTGCCCATGATGCGCGCCGACCTCAAGCTGATTCACGACTGGGTCCCGCAGGGGGCGAGGGTGCTCGACCTGGGCTGCGGCGAAGGCACGCTGCTGGCGGCGCTGGCCCGCGACAAGCAGGTCACGGGCTATGGCCTGGAGATCGACCCCGAGGGCATCACCGCCTGCCTGGCCAAGGGCGTCAACGTCATCGAGCAGAACCTCGACGAGGGGCTCGCCAACTTCGAGGATGACGCCTGCGACCTGGTGGTCATGACCCAGGCACTTCAGGCCCTACGCCGCCCGGACCTGATGCTAGACGAGATGCTGCGCGTCGCCGGGGAGTGCATCATCACCTTCCCCAATTTCGCCTACTGGCGCCATCGTGCCTATCTGGGCTTCAAGGGTTACATGCCGGTGTCCCGGTCGCTGCCCCATGCCTGGTACGACACGCCCAACATCCACCTATCGACCTTCAACGACTTTGAACGCCTGTGCCGCGACAAGGGTCTGAGCATTGTCGACCGGGCGGTGGGCATCGGCGACCACGAGGGGCACTGGACCTCGCGGTGGTGGCCCAACCTGTTCGGCGAGATCGCTATCTTCCGGGTCGCCCGTCGCGACGCGTGATGCCGGGAGGGCGCAGGCGAGAGATACCGAACAAGGGAGAAACGACGATGATGCGACATAGCCTGATAGCCCTGGCAGCGGGCCTGGCGCTGCTGTTGACCCTGCCGGTCCAGGCCCAACAGTACGAACAGGTGGGAAAGCACCAGATCCACTACAGCGCCGTGAATACCAGCTTCCTTCCGGAGGAAGTGGCCCGGGAACATGGCATTCAGCGCAGCCGCGTCATGGCCCTGCTCAACGTGAGCGTGATCGAGGAACTCGAGGATGGTTCGACCCGTCCGGTCTCGGCGCCAGTCGACGGTCGAATCGGCGGCCTCGACGGAAGTGACACCCAGCCGCTGTCATTTCGCAGCGTACGCATCGGCGACGCGCCCTCCCAGGTGGCGGTCTTCCGCATACGCGAGGACGAGCCGATGCGCTTCGACCTTCGCGTGCGCCACGACCGCAATGCCGAGCCCGCCGAGGTGAGTTTCATCCAGCGCTTCTATCTCGACCGCTGAGCCACGCTGCCCGGTCCCTTCGCGAGCCTCCCGTTTCAATCGAAGACCACGGCCGGGCCCACCTCTCGGGTGAATGAAACCGGCAACCGGCGTCCCAGACGGATCGCCACCGGCACGCCGGCTTTACGGATCACGTCGCAGCGCCGAGCCAGCACCTCCACGCCAAGGGTCGCCACTTCGCGCAGGCTCGCGGCATAGGCGGGGTCCAGGTGGGCCGCAGGGGCCACGTCCTCGATGCCCTCGTGGGCCACGCAGAAGAGCAGCACGGCGCGATGTCCCCGGGCCGCGAGCGCGGCCAGCGCCTCGAGGTGCCGGCGGCCCCGCGTGCTCACCGCATCCGGAAAGTAGCCATGGCCATCGGCCTCTCTGAGGGTCACCTGCTTGACCTCGACGAAGGTGGTGCCGCGTTCGGGGTCGTCGAGTCGAAAGTCGAGTCTCGCCCCCTCGACCGCGGCCTCACGACGGAGCGCCGCGTGGCCGGCCAGTTCCTCTACATGCCCCGCACGTAACGCTTCTTCGACGATGCGGTTGGCCCGACCGGTATGCACCGAGGCCGCCGCCATGGTGCCGTCGCATTGCGGCAGCTCGATCAGCTCCCAGGTCCAGGCCAGCTTGCGGGCCGGGTTGTCGCTGGGCGATAACCAGACGCGGCATCCCGGCACGTTTACCGCCCGCATCGAGCCGGTATTGGGACAGTGAGCCACCACCTCGCGGCCGTCATCAAGGCGCACATCGGCCAGGAAGCGCTTGTAGCGACGCAGCAGGGTCCCGGGTACCAGGGCCGGATACTCCATCAGCGACGCGCCAGGAAGCGCTCGAGGCGGCACACGGCCTCCTCCAGTCGCGCCTCCCCGGTGGTGAAGGCAATACGCACATGGTGCTCGCCGCCGAGCAGGGCGAAGTCGGTGCCCGGGGTAATGGCGACGTTCTCCTCCTCGAGCAGTGCCTGGCAGAAAGCTTCGCTGTCGTCGCTGTAACGCGAGATATCGAGCCACAGATAGAAGGCCCCCTGGGGCGGCAAGGAGGGGGCCAGCCCCAGGCGGGAGAGGCCCGCCAGCAAGGCATCGCGGCGGCGCCCGAGCTCGCTGCGGCGGGCCTCGAGGATATCCCGGCATTCGGGCGAGAAGGCGGCGAGGGCCGCATGCTGGGCCGGGGTGGAGGCCGCCAGGAAGACGTTCTGGGCCAGCCGGGTGAGCGGCTCCACCGCCTCCTCGGGCGCCAGCAACCAGCCCAGGCGCCAGCCGGTCATGCCGAAGTACTTGGAGAAGCTGTTGACCACGAAGGCGTCCGCGGTGATCGAGGCAACCGAAAGCGGAGCAAGATCGTAGCAAAGCCCCTGGTAGATTTCGTCCACCAGCAGGTGGCCACCACGCGCCGCCACCGTTTCGGCCACGGCCGAGAGCTGGCCGGCATCGAGCATATGGCCGGTGGGGTTCGAGGGCGTGGCGAGCATTGCCAGGCGAGTCTCATCGCGCCAGTGGGCGTCGACGAGCCCCGCATCCAGTTGCCAGCCGCTGGCCGGGCTCACCGGCACGGCGTCCACGTCGGCGCCGGCCAGAGCCATGAAATGGCGATTGCAGGGGTAGTTGGGGTCGGCCATGAGCACACGATCACCGCAGCCGGCCAGCAGCTGACTGGCCAGCAGCAGCGCCCCGGAGGCGCCGGGCGTGACCAGAATCCGCCGCGGATCAACCCTGGTGCCGAATTGCTCGGCATAGTGACCAGCGATGGCTTCACGCAGTGCCGGCAGCCCCGCCGCCGGTGTGTAACGCGTATGACCGGCGGACAGTGCAGCATGGCCAGCCTCGATAACCGGCTCGGGAGTCGGGAAATCGGGCTCACCAACCTCCAGGTGGATGACATCGTGCCCGGCGGCTTCGCGGGCCTGAGCCGTCTCCAGCAGGCTCATCACGCGGAAGGGGGCGATGCGCTCGACGCGCGAATTCCAGGACATGCACAGCTCCTCTAGACACGTCGCGGCACGACGGGCATCTTCCCGCGGCCGGGAGTAAAATCGGCATGTTACGACTTTTGGCGTGCAAGCGCAGTCCTGACGGTGGAAGAGGTTGCACGACCTTGGTTTTTGCGCTAAACAAGCACCCCTTTGGCGTGAGATACCAGGCATCACGGCGGGTATTGATCAGTAGTCACTCAAGTAACGAGGCAATCCCATGCCAGTAGCTGAAAAGAAGATGGATGCTCCCAAGAAATTCACCCCGTACGAGCCGGCGCCGGGTGAAGAGTACATGAACGACAAGCAGCTGGAGCACTTCCGACAGATCCTGCTGGGCTGGAAACAGGAGCTCATGGAAGAAGTCGACCGCACCGTGCGCCACCTGCAGGAGGAGGCGAACAACTATGCCGACCCTGCCGATCGTGCCACCCAGGAGGAAGGCTTCAACCTGGAGCTGCGCACCCGCGATCGCGAACGCAAGCTGCTCAAGAAGATCAACGAGACGCTGGAGAAGATCGACGAGGACGAATACGGCTTCTGCGAGGCGTGCGGCGTCGAAATCGGGATTCGTCGGCTCGAGGCCCGTCCCACCGCTACCCTGTGCGTGGACTGCAAGACCCTGGCCGAGCTCAAGGAAAAACAGCTGGGCGGCTGAGTCAGCCATGCCGATCTCCGCGATCCCACCCCGCGACGGGCACCCCAGGGTGCCCGTTTGCGTATCGGCCCTGAACGACAGGGAGCACCGATGAGCCGCTACCGTGGACGCTTCGCGCCAACCCCCTCGGGACCCCTGCACTTCGGCTCCCTGGTGGCGGCCCTGGCCAGCTTCCTGGATGCCCGCCAAGCGAGAGGCGAGTGGTGGCTGCGCATCGAGGACATCGATCCCCCGCGTTGCCCCACCGGGGCCGCCGACACCATCCTGCGCCAGCTCGAGGCCTTCGGCCTGCACTGGGACGGCCCGGCACTCTGGCAGCATGATCGAAACGACGCCTATGCCGCCGCGCTGGAACGCCTCAAGGATATGGGGCTCGCCTATCCCTGCAGCTGCTCGCGACGGCAGTGGCGCGACTATCGCGTCTATCCCGGCTGGTGTCGGGATGGGGTGCGCGAACCCGGCAAGCCGGTAGCCTGGCGACTGCGCAGCGATCTGGGCCTGCGCCCGGTGGTGTGGCAGGATCGCCTGTTCGGCGAGCAGCGCTTCGACCCGGCCGAGCTCGGCGACGTGGTGCTCCAGCGCAAGGACGGCCTCTGGGCCTACCAGCTCGCCGTGGTGGTCGACGACGCCGATCAGGGCATCAGCGACGTGGTGCGCGGCGTCGACCTGCTCGACAATACCCCCTGGCAGCGCCAGCTGCAGCACGCCCTGGGCTACCCGGAACCGCGCTACCTGCACCTGCCGTTGATCATCGGCGAGGACGGCCAGAAGCTCTCCAAGCAGAACCTCGCGCCGGCCCTGCCGGAGCAGGACGATGCCGTGCGCCCGCTGCTGCATGCGGCCCTGGCCGCACTGGATCAAGCCCCGCCCCGGGAGCTTGCCACGGCGCCGGTGGCGGAACAGCTGCACTGGGCGGTGGACCACTGGGAGATCGGCCAACTACGCGCCGAGCCCCACTGCCAGACCGGCAGCGTCGCGCCCTGAGAGGAGCCTCTCATGTACGTCTATCGCATCATGCTCTTCCTGGTCTTTGGCGGCTACTTGCTCTCTCCGCTGTTGATGAGTGGCTGGGCCAGTCCCGACGTAGCCTGGTATCGCCCCTTCGTGATCTGGGGGGTGCTGATCGCCCTGACCCTGTGGCTTGAGCAGAAGAGAAAACTCGATGAACGCTAGCCTCGGCGGCCTGCTGGCCCTCGGCAGCGGCTACCTCCTGCTGCTATTCCTTGTTGCCCTGGCGGTGGAACGGCACTGGATTCCCACGCGCATCGCCCGCCACCCGGCGGTCTACACCCTGGCACTGGGCGTCTACGCCAGCGCCTGGGCGATCTACGGCAGCCTGGAGCTGGCCGGCAATGCCGGCTACGGCTACCTCGCCTACTACCTGGGGGTGGCGGGCGCCTTCCTGCTTGCCCCGGTCCTGCTGGTGCCGATCCAGCGCATGACCCGCACCTACCAGCTGGCCTCGCTGGCCGACCTCTTCGCCTTCCGCTTCCGTTCGCGCTGGGTGGGCACCCTGATCACCCTGGTCAGCCTGTTGGCCGTGCTGCCGCTGCTGGCCCTCCAGGTGCAGACCCTGGGCGACACCATCTACCTGCTGACCGGCACCGCCACACCGGCCCTGCTAGCCCTGCTGTTCTGCGCGCTGATCGCGCTGTTCGCCATCCTCTTCGGCGCCCGCCACACCCGGCTCCACGCCCGCCACGACACCCTGCTCGCGGTCATCGCCCTGGAGTCTCTCGTCAAGCTCACCGCCATGCTGACACTGGGGGCTTTCGCACTGTTCGTGGTCTTCGATGGCCCCGCGGATCTCCAGGCCTGGCTGGAAGGGCCGGGGCACGCGGCGCAGCTCGGCATTGCCCAGCTCGGCATTGCCCAGCTCGACCCTGCCCAGTGGCGCACCCTGCTGCTGCTGTTCTTCGCCGCGGCCTTCCTGATGCCGCACATGTTCCACATCACCTTCGCCGAGACCCTCTCGCGGCGCACCCTCCTCCAGGCGGCCTGGTCGCTGCCGCTGTTCCTGCTGCTGATGGCGCTGCCAGTACCCCTCATCCTCTGGGCCGCCCAGCGACTGGGCGTCGATGCCGGCGGTCTCGGCACCGCCTACCTGGCCTACGGACTCTCAGAGTCGCTGTGGCTCCGGGGAGTGGTGTTCATCGCCGGCCTGGCGGCCACCAGCGGCACCATGATTATCATCTCCCTGGCGCTGTCGGGGATGATCCTCAACCACCTGGTGCTGGTTGCCCACCCCCCGGTGGACCAGCCGGACCTCTATCGCTGGTTGCGCTGGCTGCGCCGCGCCCTGATCGTGGCAGTGATCCTCGGCGGCTGGCTCTTCTACCGCCTGGTAGGCGTGAACCATGATCTCACCACCCTGGGACTGGCCTCCTTCATCGGCATCGCCCAGTTCTTGCCAGGCATGCTCGCGCTGCTCTACTGGCCGGGTGCCAACCGCAAGGGCATGGTCAGCGGGCTGACGGCAGGCGGGCTCGTATGGCTAGCCGGCACCTGGGTGCCACTGCTCAGCGACATTCCGGCCCTGGTGGTGCTGCCGCCGGGCCTCGAGGTACTGGCCGGCGAGCCTATCTGGTACGTGGTGACCCTGGTCTCGCTGGCGGCCAATATCCTGACCCTCATCCTGGTGTCGCTGATCACACCAACCTCCGCCGGCGAGCGGGCCGCGGCCGAAGCCTGCTCGGTGGATGCGGTGATCCGCCCCAAGCGCCTGCCGCTGGTGGCCGGCAACGGTAAGGAGTTCAAGCACCACCTGGCCCGCGCCTTGGGCGAGGAGGTCGCCGGCCGAGAGGTCGACCGTGCCCTGATCGACCTGGGCCTGTCGCCGCTGGATGGCCGGCCCTATGCGCTGCGCCGGCTGCGCGACCGCATCCAGGCCAACCTCTCGGGACTGATGGGCCCTTCAGTGGCCCAGGACATCGTCGACCGCCACCTGCCCTATCGCCGCGGTGGCCTGGAACCCAATGATGATCTCCAGTTCGTCGAAAGCCGCCTGGAGGCCTATCGCACCCGGCTCACCGGCCTGGCCCGGGAACTCGACGGCCTGCGCCGCTACCACCGCCGTATCCTTACACGACTGCCGGTGGGGTTGTGCGCCTTCGGCGCCGACGACGAGTTGCTGATGTGGAACGACGCCCTCGCCGAGCTCTCCGGCATCGAAGGTAACAGTGTGGTCGGAGCCCGCCGCGATGGCCTGCCCACGCCCTGGGGATCCCTGCTGGGACGCGTGCTCCTCGAGCACAGCGATCACCTCTACAAGCAGCCGGTGACGCTGGATGGCACCACCCGCTACCTGAGCCTGCACAAGGCCGCGCTCGAGGTCGACGAAGAGGTGCGCGGCGGTACCGTGATCCTGGTGGAAGACCACAGCGAGATGAAATGGCTGGAAGACGAGCTGGTGCATGCCGCACGGTTGGCCTCCATTGGCCAGCTGGCGGCGGGCGTAGCCCACGAGATCGGCAACCCCATCACCGGCATCTCCTCGCTGGCCCAGAATCTGCGCTACGATACCGACGACCCGGAGATACTGGAGAGCGCCACTCAGATTCAGCAGCTGACCGACCGCATCACGCGCATCGTCGAGTCGCTGGTCGGCTTCGCCCATGGCGGCCGACACGTGACCCGTCAATCCTTCGCGACGGTATCGCTGACCAACCTGGTCGACGAGGCCCTCCACTTGATCCACCTTGCCCGCTCGAGGGAGGATATCCACTATCACAATCGCTGCCCGACGGGCCTCGAGGTCAAGGGAGATGCCCAGCGACTGCTGCAGGTAATGGTCAACCTGCTCGGCAATGCCCGCGACGCCAGCGCCCCGGGCGGCGAAGTCATCATCGATGCCGCCCCTCAGGACGGGTGGCTTCATGTCACCGTCACCGACCAGGGCCACGGCATCGAGCAATGGGTGCGTGAGCACCTGTTCGAGCCCTTCACCACCACCAAGTCCCCCGGTGAAGGCACGGGTCTGGGCCTGTCGCTGGTCTACAGCATCATTGCCGAGCACGGTGGCCAGATCGATATCGACTCCCCGCCCCCCGGGCAGGCCAACGGTACCCGCATCCACCTGTGGCTACCCCTCAACCCAGAGCATGGTGAACGCACCAATGAGCCGGATCCTGATCGTTGAAGACGAAGCCATCATCCGCAGTGCCCTGAAGCGGCTGCTGGAGCGCCACGACCACCGAATCAGTGAGGCCGGTTCGGTGGCCGAGGCACTGGCGCTCGACCCCCAGGGCTTCGACCTGGTGATCAGCGACCTGAGACTCCCCGGCGAGCCCGGCACAGAGCTGATTGCCCGTGCCGACCCCGTGCCGGTACTGATCATGACCAGCTATGCCAGCATGCGCTCGGCGGTAGAGGCGCTGAAGCTCGGGGCCGTGGACTATGTGGCCAAGCCCTTCGACCACGACGAGCTGCTCGAGACCGTGGCCCGGGTCCTGCACCGGCAGGCCTCCCTGCAGGGCGAACCGCCCGACATCACCGAACCCGGCGGCACCCGCCAGCCGATGATCGGCAACTGCCCCGCCATGCAGGTGGTCTACACGCGCATCCGCAAGGCGGCGCCCGCCGATGTTACCGTGCTGATCCAGGGCGAGTCGGGCACCGGCAAGGAGCTGGTCGCCCGTGCCCTGCACCAGCAGAGCCGCCGTACGCAGGCGCCGCTGATCTGTGTCAATTGCGCCGCCATCCCCGAGACACTCATCGAGTCGGAGCTGTTCGGGCACGAGAAGGGCGCCTTCACCGGCGCCAGTGCCTCGCGCACCGGGCTTGTCGAGGCCGCCGATGGCGGAACCCTCTTCCTCGATGAGATCGGCGAACTGCCGCTCGACGCCCAGGCGCGCCTGTTGCGGGTGCTGCAGGAGGGCGAGATCCGCAAGATCGGCTCCGTGGAAACCCGCCATGTCGACGTCCGCCTGATCGCCGCCACCCACCGCGACCTGCGGAGCCTGTCGAAGACCGGCGAATTTCGCCTCGACCTCTACTACCGCCTCAACGTGATGCAGATCGACCTGCCGGCCCTGCGCGAGCGCGAGGACGATATCCTCGAAATCGCCGACGTGCTCCTGGAGAAGGCCTGTCGACGCCATGCGCGCGACGGGCTGCGCCTCTCGCGGGCCGCCCGGCGCACCATCCGCGACTGCCCCTGGCCAGGCAACGTGCGTGAGCTGGAAAATGCCCTGGAGCGCGGCGTGATCCTCGCCGAGGGTCACCTCATCCATCCCGACGATCTGGGCCTTGCGCCGACACCACAACCGCCGAGCAGGCCCCGGGCGCCCGCGCCAGCCGTGGCCGGCCAGGAGGCGCAGGAAACCAGCGACGGCGAGGACCTCTCCCTGGAGGACTACTTCCAGCACTTCGTTCTGGAGCATCAGGACCAGATGAGCGAGACCGAGCTCGCCCAGAAGCTCGGCATCAGCCGCAAGTGCCTATGGGAGCGTCGCCAGCGCCTGGGCATCCCCCGCAAGAAGAGCCCACGCCGCAACACAGGATAATGCGACTGGCCATGCAGCCCGGGGGCAAGCACCCGTGGCATCATCCGCGGGCGTATCCGTTCCCCTGCTCGCCGCCCGGGCCGCACCACTTGTTACCTTCCCACACAGGCAGCGCCTCAAAAGTGGGTCATTCGGGTAACACTCCGCTCTCCCGCCAGCAAGACAACGCATCAATATTCCCATAAGTATCTGTTTTTAAAAATATTACAGTTAAATGGCACACGGCCTGCTACATTCAAGGGCAAGAAAAACAAATCCGGACGTCACCCGCTGCCAACAATAACAACAGGCCAGACAGGCGTGACGGGGCCCAACCCGCGAACAACTACAACATACCTTGGGCCCCTAAGACTTCGGCGCTTGCCGACAACAAGAACAGCATCGGCATGGCGCGAGGCCTTCGGGTCCCAACAACAACAAGTTGCTCGAAGCACCGGAGCCATCAGAACGCGACGCACCCGGGCATGGCCGACCAACAATGACAATGGCCGTCGAGGTGCACTACCGGCAACAAGATCAACAAGCCGGGAGGAGGCATTTATCCATGCCGTCGTGGTTGGACTATTGTTTTGAATACGAGACGGTCGCCGTCAGGAGCATCAATAAACACAACAACACCGCTTGCCTGAACACTCCTTGGTGACTGTGGTGCGTATTCAGGGCGATGCGCCATCACGAAGAAAAATCAGCAGCAGGGATGCTGCATTCTGCTTCAACGGGGGAGGCCATTGGCCTCCCCTTTCTATTCCGTGACGAACCTCGGCACCGTGCCGCGCTTTGCAAGGTGTCAGTGGTCGGCTACACTCAAGCCTTTTCCGCGTCCCGCGAGTCGATATCGCCGCATGATCAAAGGTTTTACCCGCTTTCTGCAGAGCCCGGGCGAGCGCATAAAGTCGCTGTTCGGCCCTCAGGATGCGCCGGCCGCCAGCACCGGCCCGCGCATCATTCCCCGCCAGGAACATCCTGTCTCGCGTCAGCACTTCAGCGACGCCGCCCTCAAGGTGCTCTATCGGCTACACAATGCCGGCTTCCAGGCCTTCCTGGTGGGAGGATGCATCCGTGATGCACTGCTTGGCCACATGCCCAAGGACTTCGATGTCGCCACCGATGCCACGCCGAATCAGGTCAAGGACCTCTTCCGCAACTCGCGCATCATCGGCCGGCGCTTCCGCATCGTGCATGTCCGCTTCGGCCGCGAGATAATCGAGGTCACCACCTTCCGTGGCAAGCCCAACGATGACCACGCCGATCATATCTCACAGCAATCGAACGATGGCCTGCTGCTGCGCGACAACGTCTGGGGCAATATCGAAGAAGATGCGATACGTCGCGATTTCACTGTCAATGCCCTCTACTACAACATCGCCGACTTCTCGATCCACGACTTCGCCGACGGTGTGCGCGACATCGAGGCCCGGACCCTGCGGCTGATCGGCGACCCGACCACCCGCTATCGCGAGGACCCGGTCAGGATGCTCAGGGCGGTGCGCTTCGCTGCCAAGCTGGACTTCCATCTCGATCCGGCCACCGAGGCCCCCATCCACGACGCCGCGCCGCTGCTGCTTCAGATTCCTCCGGCCCGGCTGTTCGACGAGATACTCAAGCTGTTCATGGCCGGCCAGGGCGTCGCCACCTTCCACCTGCTGCGTGACTACGGGCTCTTCGCGATGCTCTTCCCCGAGGCCGACGAAGCCATGGAGGAACAGCCCTGGGCCGAACGCCTGGTCGAGCTGGCACTGGAGAGTACCGACCGCCGCATCGCCGAAGACCGTCCGGTCACGCCGGCCTTCCTGTTCGCCGCGCTGCTCTGGGCTCCCGTCCAGCAGCGGCAGGCGATCCTCGAGAGCGATGGCATGCAGCCCATTCCTGCGCTCCAGGCGGCGTCCCAGCAGGTGGTCTCGCGCCAGCTTCAGCACATCTCCATCCCCAAGCGCTTCAGCTTGCCGATGCGCGACATCTGGGACCTGCAGCAGCGCTTGCCGCTGCGACGCGGCAAGAGAGTGTTCCAGACCCGCGAGCACCCACGCTTCCGGGCCGCCTACGATTTCCTGCTGCTGCGCGAAGGTGCCGGCGAGCTTGAACCCGGCCTGGGTGACTGGTGGACCGCCTTCCAGCAAGCTGACGAGCATGAACAGCGCCGCCTGCTGGGCCAGGTCGGTGCCGACCCGGCCGGCAGCGGCCAGCCGCGCAAGCGTCGCCGACGCCGCAGGAAGCCACGGGGTCCCGCGAGTGAGACATGAACCATCCATGGCACCATGCCTGGATCGGCCTGGGCAGCAACCTCGATGGCCCACGGGAGCATGTCGAGCGCGCCCTGCGTGAGTTCGACACTCTCCCTCTGACCCATCGCATCGCCGCCTCGCGGCTCTATGCCAGCGCGCCTCTAGGACCCACCAACCAGCCCGACTACATCAATGCCGTGGCTCAGCTGCAGACGCGCCTTTCGCCGCTTGCCCTGCTCGACCAGTTGCAGGCCCTGGAACAGCGCCACGGCCGCGTGCGCGGCCGGCGCTGGGGCCCCAGGACTTTGGACCTGGATCTGCTACTCTTCGATAACTACCGGGTCACGCTGCCCCGGTTGACGCTGCCTCACCCGGAGATGGTCCGGCGCGCCTTCGTGCTGGTCCCGTTGGCCGAGCTGGCTCCGACTCTGGTAGTAGAAGGCCGCCCCCTGACACAACGGATAGCGAGGCTCGACACCCGAGCCCTTAAGCCAGTGTTACCGCAAGACTGAAAAACGCTCAAAACTGTTACCTATCGACACTTTGGCATGATTCGGGTAACAATCGAAGGTTACACGAGGCAGGCCCGCCGGAGGCCTCCCACGAAAAGACGATGAGAGCACGCCATGAAAACCGTCACCCTGAGCACGCTCAAGGCCCTCAAGCGCGCCGGTGAGCCGTTCAGTTGCCTGACCGCCTACGACGCCACCTTTGCCCGAACGGCGGGGGACGCAGGCATCGAGGTCCTGCTGGTGGGCGATTCGCTGGGCATGGTCCTGCAGGGTCACGCCAGTACCCTGCCGGTGACGCTGGACGAGATCTGCTACCACACCCGCTGCGTGGCCCGCGGCAAGGGCGCCAGCCTGTTGATGGTCGACCTGCCGTTCATGAGCAACGCGAGCGTCGAGTGCCTGTTGCGGGACGCCGGTGAGCTGATGCGCGCCGGTGCCGAGCTGGTGAAGGTCGAGGGCGAGGCCTGGATGGCCGACGGCATTCGTGAACTGACTCGGCGCGGCGTGCCGGTTTGCGCCCACCTCGGCCTGACGCCCCAGTCGGTCTACCAGCTGGGAGGCTACAAGGTGCAGGGACGCGAAGCCGAACAGGCAACCCGGATCCTCGAGGACGCCCGCGCCCTGGTCGAGGCCGGCGCCTCGGTCATCCTGCTGGAGTGTGTTCCGGCAAGTCTGGGCCGAGCCGTCAGCGAAGCACTGGAGGTCCCAGTGATCGGCATCGGCGCCGGCCCCGATACGGATGGCCAGATCCTGGTGATGCACGATGTGCTGGGCATCACCCACGGCCGCACGCCACGCTTCGTGAAGAACTTCATGACCGAGGCCGACGATATCCCGGGCGCTTTCCATCGCTACCACGAAGACGTCAAGGCCCGTCGTTTCCCCGCCCAAGAGCACTGTTTCTAAACAGCGTTTCGAGGAGCTCGCCGTGATGCGTACCCTGCGAGAGATTCCGCTTCTGCGCGAGGCCCTGGACGAGTTCCGTCACCGTGGCCAGCGCATCGCCCTGGTACCGACCATGGGCAACCTGCATGAGGGCCACCTGGCACTGGTGGCGGAAGCGCGCCGCCGGGGTGATGTGGTCGTGGCGACCATCTTCGTCAATCCCCTGCAGTTCGGGGCCGGCGAGGACCTGGACGCCTACCCGCGGACTCTGGCCGACGACCAGGCCAAGCTCGAGACGGCCGGCGTTGACCTGCTGTTCGCGCCCGAGACGACCACCGTCTACCCGCGCGGCCTGGCCGCCCAGACCCGGGTCTGCGTGCCCGAGGTCAGCGAGGGGCTCTGCGGTGGCGACCGGCCCGGGCACTTCGATGGTGTCGCCACCATCGTCACCATGCTCTTCAACCTGGTGCAGCCCGATGTCGCCTGCTTCGGGGAGAAGGACTACCAGCAGCTGGCCGTGATCCGCCGCATGGTCAACGACCTGCATCAGCCGGTGGAGATTGTCGGCGTACCCATCGTGCGCGCCGATGACGGACTGGCCCTCTCCTCACGCAACGGCTACCTGGATGCCGCCCAGCGCGACGCCGCTCCGTCGCTCTACCGCACCCTGTGCACGCTACGCGACGCCCTGGAAGCCGGCGGCGAGGTCGAGCCGACCCTGGAAGACGGCCTTGCTCGGCTGAGGGAGGCCGGCTTCACACCGGACTACCTCGAGCTTCGCGACGCCGACCTGGGGCCGGTCACGGCCACCACACGGGACGCCGTCCTGCTCGCCGCGGCACGCCTCGGCCCGACCCGACTGATCGACAACCTGAGCCTCACTCTGCCACGCTGAAGGCGTGGTAACGCCACACAGAGGAACCTTCGCACCATGCAGACCATCATGCTCAAGGCCAAGCTGCACATGGCCCGTGTCACCCACGCCGTACTCAACTATGAGGGCTCCTGCGCCATCGACGGCGAGCTGCTCGATATGTCCGGCATCCGCGAGAACGAGCAGATCCAGATCTACAACGTCGAGAATGGCCAGCGCTTTACCACCTACGCCATCCGCGCCGAAGAAGGCTCAAGGATGATCTCGGTGAACGGCGCGGCCGCTCACCTGGCGAGTGAGGGGCAACGCGTGATCATCTGCAGCTATGCCCATTACAGCGACGCGGAGCTCGACACCCACGCGCCGGCCCTGGTCTACCTCCGTGAAGGCAATGCCATTAGCCACACCAGCAACGCCATCCCGGTACAACTCGCCTGACAGCCGTCTGATACGGCACCCTGCAGGGTGCCGTAACGCGCAACACTCCCTTCCTGCGTTCCCTCCCCGCGCATTCGTCCATGGAAGCATTGCCGCGACGCACAAGCGTCGCCTATGCTGGATACCCCGGCTATGTCTGAGACGTCTTCGAGCTCAGACCGTCCTACAGACACGGCCGCAAGCCCGCTAGTCATTCTTCAGGAGTATCTCCTATGCAAGACGTGGTGATTGTTGCCGCTCGCCGCACTGCCGTCGGCACCTTCGGTGGCTCCCTGGCCGGCATCCCCGCCAGCGACCTGGGTGCCCATGTCATCAAGGACATCCTCTCTTCCACCGGCGTTGCCGGGGATCAGGTCGACGAGGTACTGCTCGGCCAGGTGCTCACCGCTGGGGTCGGCCAGAACCCTGCCCGCCAGGCGTCCATCAAGGCAGGCCTGCCGGATGCGGTGCCGGCCATGACCATCAACAAGGTCTGCGGGTCGGGCCTCAAGGCCCTGCACCTGGCCACCCAGGCGATCCGCTGCGGCGATGCCGAACTGATCATCGCCGGGGGCCAGGAGAACATGTCCGCCTCTCCCCACGTGCTGCCCAACTCTCGAACAGGACAGCGCATGGGCGACTGGAAGGCCATCGACACCATGGTCCACGACGGCCTGTGGGATGCCTTCAATAACTACCATATGGGCATCACGGCCGAGAACCTGGCGGAGAAATATGGCATCACCCGCGAGGAGATGGACGAATTCGCCGCCGGCTCCCAGCAGAAGGCCGCTGCGGCCATTCGCGAGGGCAAGTTCAAGGGTCAGATCGTCCCGGTGGAGATCCCCCAGCGCAAGGGCGACCCGGTGGTCTTCGACACCGACGAGGGCCCGCGTGACGTGACCGCCGAGAAGCTCGGCGGAATGCGTCCGGCCTTCAAGAAGGATGGTACCGTCACCGCCGGCAACGCTTCCTCCATCAACGATGGGGCCGCTGTGGTGATGCTTTGCACCGCCGACAAGGCCAAGGCCCTTGGCCTGGAGCCGCTGGCCCGCATCAAGGCCTACAGCAACGCCGGCGTCGATCCGTCCATCATGGGCATCGGCCCTGCACCGGCCACCCGCCGTTGCCTCGAGAAGGCCGGATGGAGCCTGGACGACCTCGACCTGGTCGAGGCCAACGAAGCCTTTGCCGCCCAGGCCCTCTCCGTCAACAAGGAGCTGGGCTGGGATGTCAGCAAGGTCAACGTCAACGGCGGCGCCATCGCTATCGGCCACCCCATCGGCGCCTCCGGCTGCCGCATCCTGGTGACCCTGGTGCACGAGATGATTGCCCGCGATGCCAAGAAGGGGCTGGCGACCCTGTGCATCGGCGGCGGCCAGGGCGTGGCACTGGCCATCGAGCGCTAAGCCGCGCTGCGCGCAAGCTGCAAGCCCCGGGACTCGCGCCCGGGGTTTTTTTCGGCCCACACAAAAAACAAACCGCCGCCGAGGGTGATCTCGGCGGCGGTTTTCCTTGCACCTTAGCTTGTAACTCGCCGAAGGCGCCTTAAAGCTGGGGTTCAGCGGCCTCCTCGGCCTCGAACGCCGCCTTCTCTTCCGGGGTGATCTCCTTGATGGTGAGCTTCACCCGGTTGCGGTTGTCGATGTCGAGCACCTTGACGATGGGCTCGTCGCCCTCGTTCAGGAAATCGCGTACGTCGTTGACCCGCTCCGGCACGATCTGGGAGATGTGCACCAGTCCGTCGGTGCCCGGCATGATGTTGACGAAGGCGCCGAAATCGGCAATCCGCGCCACCTTGCCGCGATAGAGCTTGCCGATCTCGGGCTCGGCCGTAATCGCCAGCACGGTATCGATAGCCGCCTTGGCGGCTGCCTTGTCTTCGGCATAGATGCGCACGGTGCCGTCGTCGTCGAGATCAATGGAGGCGCCAGTATCCTCACAGATCTTGCGGATGGTCGCGCCACCCTTGCCGATGACGTCGCGAATCTTCTCCGGATCGATCTTGATGGTCGCCATGGAAGGTGCGTTCTCGGACACCTCTTCACGACTCTGGGCGATCACCGTATTCATCTGCTCGAGGATCTGCTGACGGGCCTCATAGGCCTGCTGCAGAGCCACCTCCATGATCTCCTCGTTGATGCCCTCGATCTTGATATCCATCTGCAGGGCGGTGACGCCGTTGGTGGAGCCGGCCACCTTGAAGTCCATGTCGCCGAGATGATCCTCGTCGCCGAGGATGTCGGTGAGTACGGCGAAGCCGTCCTCATCCTTGACCAGCCCCATGGCAATACCGGCCACCGGCGCCTTCATCGGCACGCCGGCATCCATCAGCGCAAGCGACGAACCGCAAACGGAGGCCATGGAGCTCGAACCGTTGGACTCGGTGATCTCGGCAACCACGCGGATGGTGTAGGGAAAGTCTGCCTCATCGGGCAGCATCGCCTGCACACCGCGGCGTGCCAGACGACCATGGCCGATCTCGCGACGCTTGGGACCGCCCATGAAGCCGGCCTCACCCACGCAGTAAGGGGGGAAATTGTAGTGCAGCAGGAAACGATCCTTGCGCTCACCCTCCAGCGACTCGATCAGCTGGGAATCCCGCAGGGTACCCAGCGTCGCCACCACGATGGCCTGGGTCTCGCCACGGGTGAAGATCGCCGAACCATGCGTCTTGGGCAGGGTGCCGACTTCGATATCCAGCGGACGTACGGTCTTGTGGTCGCGACCATCGATGCGCGGCTCGCCCTTGACCACCCGCGAACGCACCACACGCTTCTCCAGGTTGGCGAAGGCACCCTTGACCTCGTCGGCATCGTACTTGCCCTCTTCCTCCCCGGCGAACTGCTCCACCGCTTGATCCTTGAGAGCGGAGAGAGCGTCCTGGCGGGCCATCTTGTCGGTAATGCGATAGGCTTCGCCGACCTTCTGCTCGAAGGCATCGGCCATGGCGCCCTTGAGGGCGGTATTGTCGACGGGGGGCTGCCAGTCCCACTTCGGCTTGCCCGCCTCGGCGGTCAGCTCGTTGATGGCCTGAATGGCCACCTGCATCTCCTGGTGGGCATAGAGCACCGCACCGAGCATCTCGTCCTCGAGCAGCTCGTTGGCCTCGGACTCGACCATCAGCACCGCCTTCTCGGTGCCGGCAACGACCATGTTGAGCTCGGAGCCGGTCAGCTCCTCGACGGTGGGGTTGAGGAAGTAGCCGTTGTCCTCGGTGAAGCCCACCCGTGCGGCGCCGATCGGGCCATTGAAGGGCACGCCGGAAATGGCAAGGGCAGCAGAAGTGCCGAGCATCGCGGCGACGTCCGGGTCATGGTTGCGGTCGGTGGAGAGCACCGAGCAGACCACCTGCACCTCGTTCATGAAGCCCTTGGGGAAGAGCGGGCGGATCGGGCGGTCGATAAGCCGCGAGGTGAGGGTCTCCTTCTCGGTAGGACGCCCCTCGCGCTTGAAGAAGCCGCCGGGGATCTTGCCGACCGCGTAGGTCTTCTCCTGGTAGAACACCCCCAGCGGGAAGAAGGGCTGGGCGGGATTGGCCTCTTTCTTGGCCACCACGGTGCAAAGCACCACGGTATCATCCATGGTAACCATCACGGCACCGGTAGCCTGGCGGGCGATGCGCCCGGTTTCCAGGGTGACGGTGCTGCGACCGTACTGAAACGTTTTCTTGACCGGGTTCACGGCGACTTCCTTCAACTTTTCTGTGTTTGGGTCGTTTTGACTCGGCGACCATTTTAGGGGTTGACGCCCGTGGCGACCACCGGGTAACGCTATTTCGCAGCCATGGACACAAAACGGGCAGCCCGAAGGCTGCCCGTTTCGTTACCGCTTGGGATGCGTCGCTTAGCGGCGCAGGCCCAGACGCTGGATCAGTGCCTGATAGCGCTCGAAGTCCTTGCGCTTCAGGTAGTCCAGCAGCTTGCGGCGCTGGTTGACCATGCGGATCAGGCCACGACGCGAGTGGTGATCCTGCTTGTTGGTCTTGAAGTGGTCCTGCAGGCCATCGATGTTGGCGCTCAGCAGGGCTACCTGCACTTCGGGGGAACCGGTGTCGTTCTCGCCACGACCGTACTCATTGACGATTGTGGACTTCTGCTCGGCTGTCAGTGCCATCTGTCTCTCCAGTAAGCAATATGCCTGGGTGATAAATGTTTGAGACCACGCATATTTGCAGTCTCGGGCGAATCTTCCTTCAGTCGGCTGCAGTGCTCAACAGCCTTTTCGGTGCCACCTCCTGTGGCCCCGTCACCGTGCCGAGACCCAGAAAGGCCCCGTCACGATAGAGTCTTGTCGTCTCGCCTACCACCAGGTCGCCAGGCTCGATTCGGGCCGACTGCCCATGGGTCAGCCGGCTGGCCACCGCGGCATCGACCTCGAGCCACGACAGGTGGTCGACCAGCACATCCACCGGCAGTAGCGCCGCCTCGCGCTCGGCCTGGTCGGGCATGGCCTCCAGCGCCTCGAGGGTCAGCATGCCCTCGGCCGTGAAGGGACCCGTTGCCAGGCGGCGCAGCGCGCTGATGTGCGCTCCGCAACCCAGAACCTGGCCGATGTCTTCGGCCAGGGTACGAATATAGGTGCCCTTGCTCACGCGCACTTCCAGCTCGAAGGCGGTATCGGCAAGAACAAGGAGGCGCGCATCATACACCGTCACGCGCCTGGCTGCACGCTCGATCGACTTGCCCTCGCGGGCCAGCTCGTAGAGCTTGCGCCCCTGGTGCTTGAGCGCCGAGTACATGGGCGGCACCTGGTCGATTTCGCCGCGGAAACGCGACAGCACCCCCTCGACATCAGCCTCGGTCAGCCGGGGCACCGCACGGCGCTCGACCACCTCGCCCTCAGCATCACCGGTGTCGGTGATCGCGCCGAGCTCCACCCGGGTACGGTAGACCTTGTCGGCCTCCAGCAGGTGGGCGGAGAACTTGGTCGCCTCACCGAAGCAGACCGGCAGCAGGCCGGTGGCCATGGGATCCAGGGTTCCCGTGTGGCCGGCCTTCTGGGCCTGGAACAGGCGTCGCGCCCGCTGCAGCGCGTGGTTGCTGGACAAGCCCCTTGGCTTGTCCAGCAGCAGCACGCCGTCCACCGGCAATCCGCGACGCCGCCGTGCCATCAGTCGCGCTCGTCCTTTTCTGCCGAACCGTCTGCCGAACCATCGATGGGGTCGCGGTCGTCATCCGCCTCGTCATGCTGGGCCTGATCGCTGGCAACGGCCTCATCGATCAGCGACGACAGGTGCTGGCCACGCACCACACTCTCGTCATAGTGGAAGCGCAGCTCCGGCACATGACGCAGCTTGATGCGACGGGCAATCTGGCTGCGCAGGAAACCAGCGGCCCGCTTGAGCACCGCCAGGTTCTCCTTGATGCGCTCGGGCGTCTGCTCTCCCAGCAGGGTCACATGGACGTCGGCATAACCGAGGTCGCGACTGACCTCGACGCCGCTGACGGTGACCATGCCCAGGCGTGGATCCTTGACCTCACGCTGGATCAGCACCGCCAGCTCCTTCTGGAGCTGGTCGGCTACCCGGTCGGTACGCTTGAACTCGCGCATTTACGACTCCTCGAGCCTTAGAGGGTCCGCTCGACCTTGACCTGATCGAACACCTCGATCTTGTCGCCGACCTGGACATCGTTGTAGTTCTTCACGCCGATGCCGCACTCCATCCCGTTACGCACTTCCTGGACGTCGTCCTTGAAGCGGCGCAGAGACTCGAGTTCGCCCTCGTAGATGACCACGTTGTCGCGCAGCACGCGGATCTTCTTGTTGCGGTGCACGCTGCCCTCGACCACCATGCAGCCGGCCACGGCACCGATCTTGGGTGCACGGAAGACATCACGAACCTCGGCAACACCGACGATCTCTTCCTTCCACTCCGGCGCCAGCATGCCGCTCATGGCCTGCTTGACCTCGTCGATCAGCTGGTAGATGACGCTGTAGTAGCGCAGATCCAGGCCTTCACGTTCGATGATCTCGCGGGCCGCGGCGTCGGCACGCACGTTGAAGCCGACCACGATGGCGTCACTGGCCAGCGCCAGGTTGGCATCGGTACCGGTGATGCCGCCCACGCCGGAGGAGACCACGGCCACTTCCACTTCGTCGGTGGAGAGCTCTTCGAGGGCGCCCTTGATCGCTTCCAGGGAACCCTGGACGTCGGCCTTGAGCACGATGTTGAGCTTGGCCGCCACGTCCTGGCCCATCTGGCTGAACATGTTCTCCAGCTTGGCCTTCTGCTGGCGTGCCAGGCGCACCTCGCGGTACTTGCCCTGACGGAAGTTGGCGACCTCTCGGGCCTTCTTCTCATCGGCCAGCACCATGAAGTCATCGCCCGCTTCGGGGGTACCGTCCAGGCCCTGGATCTCCACCGGGGTGGACGGGCCAGCCTCGTCGACCTGCTTGCCCAGCTCGTTGGTCAGCGCGCGGACACGGCCGTAGTGCAGACCGGCCAGCACGGTGTCGCCCTTCTTCAGGGTGCCGTTCTGGACCAGCACGGTGGCCACGGGGCCGCGGCCCTTGTCCAGGCGAGACTCGACCACCACGCCCTTGCCGGGCGCCTCGGGAACGGCCTTGAGCTCAAGTACCTCCGAGACCAGCTGAATGGCTTCCAGCAGTTCCTCGATGCCCTCGCCGGTGTGCGCAGAAACATACACGAACTGGGTCTCGCCGCCCCACTCCTCGGAGATCACGCCGTGCTGGGAGAGTTCGTTCTTGATGCGGTCAAGGTCAATGCCCGCCTTGTCGATCTTGTTGACCGCCACCACCATGGGCACTTCGGCCGCCCGCGAGTGCTCGATGGCCTCGATGGTCTGGGGCATCACGCCGTCATCGGCCGCCACCACCAGCACGACCACGTCGGTGGCCTTGGCACCGCGGGCACGCATGGCGGTGAACGCCGCGTGGCCCGGGGTATCCAGGAAGGTCACGCCACCGTGATCATCCTGCACGTGATAGGCCCCGATGTGCTGGGTGATACCGCCAGCCTCGCCGGTCGCCACCTTGGCCTTGCGGATGTAGTCCAGCAGCGAGGTCTTGCCGTGGTCGACGTGACCCATGACCGTGACCACCGGTGAGCGGGTGATCTCTTCGCCCTCGTAGGAAATGCCCTCGAGGACCTCGGTCTCCAGTGCATCATCCTTGACCAGCTTGGGCTTGTGGCCCATCTCCTCGACCACGATGGCCGCGGTGTCCTGATCGATGGTCTGGTTGATGGTCACCGCGGCACCCATGGTGAACATGGCCTTGATGACCTCGTTCGCCTTGATCGACATCTTGTCGGCCAGGTCGGCGACGCTGATCGACTCGGGGATCGACACCTCGCGGACGATCGGCTGGGTCGGCTTCTGGAAGCCGTGCTTGCCGCCACCGCCCTGGCTGCCGCCACGGCGGCCACCCCGACGCTCGGCGCGCTTGGCCTTCTTGCCGCCACGACGACGCTCCTCGCGATCACCGCGATCGTCGTCATCACGCTCGCCACGTCCCTTCTTGCCGGCACCGGCCTTGGTGGTGGCCTTCTTGACTGCAGCACGGCGCGACTCGGGACGTCCCTCCTTGGGCGGAGCCGGTGGCTCCTCGGCGGGCGTGGAAGTCTCGAGCTCCGGCACCGGAATCTCGGGCTCGGCGGAGGCCTTGTCGGCTTCGAGCTTGGCCGCCGCTTCGCGGGCGGATTCCTCGGCAGCGCGTGCATTGGCCTCCTCGGCCTCACGAGCTTCCTTGGCTTCCTCGGCCTCGCGGGCATCCTTGGCGGCCTGTGCCTGCTGGGAATCGGCCATGTCGCCTACCAGCTGACGCGGACCGGCATCTTTCGCCGGCTCCGGCTTGGTCTCTTCCTCGGCACGCTTGACGTAGGTACGCTTCTTGCGCACCTGCACCTCGATGCTCTTACCGCGCTCACCGGTCTTGATGCGGCTGCGCGTCTTGCGCGTCAGCGTGATGCGGTCCTTCGCCCCGGCGCCACTGCCGCCATGACTCTTGGTGAGATAGTCAAGCAGCTGACGCTTGTCCTCTTCGGACACGACGTCGCCCTCGGACTTCTGGCCGAGTCCGGCTTCTTTCATCTGCTCCAGCAGGCGGGGCACATCGCGCCCCACCTTTGCTGCAAAATCCTTAACGGTCATCTCTGACATTACGACCCTCCTCAACCCGTGACCCGTTTACTGTTCGCTCTCGAACCATGGCGCACGGGCAGTCATGATCAGTGCCGCGGCGCGCTCCCCGTCGATTCCCTCGATGTCCAGCAGGTCATCGACGGACTGCTCGGCCAGGTCCTCCATGGTGACAATGCCCTGGCTGGCCAGAATGAAGGCCAGGTGGCGCTCCATACCGTCCATCTCCAGCAGGTCGTCAGCCGGCTGGGCGCCATCGAGCTCCTCCTCGGAGGCGATGGCCAGGTTCAGCAGTTCATCCTTGGCACGAGCGCGCAGCTCCTCGATAAGCTCCTCGTCGAACTCTTCTATCTCCAGCATCTCATCGACCGGTACATAAGCAACCTCCTCCAGGGAGGTGAAGCCCTCTTCCACCAGCAGGCGTGCCACGTCCTCGTCGATACCCAGGTGCTGGATAAAATGCTCGACCAGGCTGTCAATCTCCTGATCGCGTTTGTCCTCGGCCTCCTCCTCGGTCATGACGTTCAGGCGCCATCCGGTGAGTTCGGAAGCCAGGCGCACGTTCTGGCCGCTGCGGCCGATGGCCTGGGCCAGATTGTCCTCGGCGACGGCCACATCCATGGCATGAGCCTCCTCGTCAACGAGGATCGAGCCGACATCCGCGGGCGCCATGGCGTTGATCACCAGTTGGGCCGGATTGTCGTCCCACAGCACGATGTCCACGCGCTCGTTCTGCAACTCCGAGGAGACCGCCTGAACCCGCGAACCGCGCATACCCACGCAAGCCCCTACCGGATCGATGCGGCGGTCATTGGTCTTGACGGCGATCTTGGCTCGAGAGCCGGGATCGCGCGCCGCGCCCTTGATCTCGATCAGCTCCTCCGCGATCTCCGGCACCTCGATGCTGAACAGCTCGATGATCAGCTCCGGGCAGGTACGCGAGAGAATCAGCTGGGCGCCGCGCGCCTCAGGGTCGACCTTGACCAGCAGCGCGCGGACGCGCTCGTTCATGCGGTAGCGCTCACCGGGAATCATCTCGCTGCGCGGCAGGAAGGCCTCGGCATTCTCGCCAAGATCGATGATCAGACCATCGCGTGTCGTTTTCTTGACGATACCGGCGACCAGCTCGCCCTCGCGCTCGGCATACTGGCGTACTACCTCGGCCCGCTCGGCCTCGCGCACTTTCTGCACGATGACCTGCTTGGCGGTCTGGGCGGCGATCCGGCCGAAAGAGGCGTTCTCGATGCGCTCTTCGACCACATCACCCAGGCCCAGGGGCGGGTCGCGGCGCTCGGCAAAGGAGAGCTTGATCTGCGCATCGGGCCCGTCGAAGTCATCGTCCTCGACCACCACCCAGCGGCGGAACGTCTCGTAGTCGCCGGTTTCGCGGTCGATGTGCACCCGCACGCTGGCTTCCTCGCCCTCGAAGCGCTTGCGCGATGCACTGGCCAGGGCCGCCTCGACGGCCTCGAAGATCACCTCTCGGGAGACCCCCTTCTCGTTGGAGATCGCATCGACGACCGCCAGAATTTCTTTACTCATGCCATAGCCTCGCCAGTGAACCTGATCTTATGCACCGAGCCCATCATGTGAACTGCGGGACGACCCGCGCCTGATCGATACCCTCGATGGGAAAACAATATTCCTCGCCGTCGATCTGCAGCAGCACCTCATCGCTCTCGACCCCGGCCAGCAGTCCCTGAAACTTGCGTCGGCCGTCGAAGGGCAGGCGCAACTTCACGGCCACCACATGGCCGGCATAGCGTTCGAACTGCTCGAGGGTGAACAGCGGCCGGTCCATGCCCGGCGAGGAGACTTCCAGCCGATATTCGCCAGGCACCGGATCCTCGACATCGAGGACCGCACTGACCTGACGGCTGATATCGGCGCAATCGTCCACGCTCACCCCGTCCTGGTGATCGATGTAGATCACCAGGCGGGAATGTTTGCCCTGGGACAGATGATCGATGCCCCATAGCTCGAACCCCATGGCAGAGACCACCGGTTCGATCAGCGCATGCAGCGCAGCATCCTTGATTGCCACGGAAGAAAGCTCCTACAGCCGTTGCATCAGGCACCTGGCCGGGAGTCAAGATAAGAGTCAGGTGGCTGATTGGCGTTGCCCGGAACAGCGCCGCCGTCTCCGGCTGGCAAGCTGCTAACAAAAAGCCCCTTCACAGGAAGGGGCTTTCACAAGAAACCTGTATACCACTTCGGCTCTCCGGCTCTCCGGCATGCCCCTAAAGCAACTGCATGCCTGCCAGGAAGATGGTAGCGGGGACCGGATTTGAACCGATGACCTTCGGGTTATGAGCCCGACGAGCTACCAGACTGCTCCACCCCGCATCAATCTAGGTCGGATATTGTAAGCCCGCATGACTACATCGTCAAGCGGCAACACCGCATACTGCCAATCTTGCTTCAAAGCCTCGATCGTTTCATCGAACACTTCGCAAATGGTGCCGAAGGCGGGACTTGAACCCGCACGGCCATAAGGCCACTACCCCCTCAAGATAGCGTGTCTACCAATTCCACCACTTCGGCATCGGGGAGACTGGAGGCGAGATCAATCGCCGCTTTCCTCCAGCGCTGGCGCAGTATTATCCACATCACTGCCGTCATCGTCAAGGGTCGGCACGGCATTCTGCTGCTCGATGAGCTGGGCATCGGGGATGCCGGCCTCAGGCGCATCGCCAGCCTGGGAAGCAAACCAGGCCAGCGTCAGGGAAGTGGCAAAGAAGGCTACGGCCAGCAGACCGGTAAACTTCGCCAGAAAGCTACCGCTGCCCTTTGAACCGAACACGGTCTGGGAGGCACCGCCACCGAAGGCGGCACCGGCTTCAGCGCCCTTGCCCTGCTGCAGCAGGATAAGGACGACCAGGGCGATGGCAATCGCCACATGGGTCATGAGAATGGCAACTTGCATGGATTCAACCTGCTGACTGACAAATGGCTAGGAAATCGTCGGCCTTGAGCGAAGCGCCGCCCACCAGGCCGCCGTCGATATCGGGCTGCGCGAGCAGCTCGGCGGCATTATCCGCCTTCATGCTGCCGCCGTACAGCAGACGCACGCCACCGGCCAATGCATCGTCATAGCGCGCCAGGTAACCGCGAATGGCCGCGTGCACCGCCTGGGCCTGCTCGGGACTCGCCGTGCGGCCGGTGCCAATGGCCCAGACGGGCTCATAGGCAATCACCACGCGGATACGATCCGCCTCGTCGAGGGCATCGAACACCGCCCCGACCTGACCCAGCACCACTGACTCGGTGCGCTCGGCCTCGCGCTCCTCCAGGGTCTCGCCGACGCAAAGTACCGGCGTTAGCGTCTCGGCCAGAGCCGCATTGACACGTGCCAGTACCATCGCATCGTCTTCACCAAACAGGATGCGTCGCTCCGAGTGACCGACCAGCGCGTAGCGGGCGCCGCAGTCGCGGAGCATCGCTGCACTGACCTCACCGGTGAAGGCCCCCGAGGGCTGATCGCTGAGCGCCTGGGCGCCGACTGCCACTGAGGTATCACCGAAAGCGCGGCTCGCCGACGTCAGATAGGGGAAGGGCACCATCAGCGCCACCTCGACGTTCACGGGCAAGGAAGCCACGGAAAAGGTCCGAGCGAACTCCTCGACCAGGGCCAGGGAGCCGTTCATCTTCCAGTTTCCAGCGATCAGCGGCATGCGCATGGGGATTCCTCTTTCAAGGTGGTGCGAAATGGTATAGGAGGGGCTCCGTCAAGACAACCGACCCAGGGCCACCTGCAGAGCCATGGCAGATAGCTGCCACCGCTCGGGCTGACCTGTCGGCAAGCGGTCCCGGAGCGCCTGCCCCTGTTCAGCCGAGCAGCGCCTCGACGTCATCGGCCAGGCGACGCGCCAGGGCGTCGACGTCCAGATGGGGACGTCCCTCGACCATCACCCGGATCAGCGGCTCGGTGCCCGAGGCCCGCAGCAGCACACGCCCTTGATTGCCCAGCTCTTCCTCCAGGCGGCACACCGCCTGCTTGAGCGAGGCCTGTTCCAGCAGAGCCTTGGCATTGCTGCCAGGCTTGAGACGCACGTTGATCAGCGCCTGGGGCGCCTTCTGCAGGCCAGCAAGCAGGCGACCCAGAGGCTGCTGTTCGCGGACCATGATCGCCAGCACCTGCAGCGCCGAGACAATACCGTCGCCGGTAGTCTGCACATGGCCACAGACGATATGGCCGGAAGACTCGCCGCCCAGCTGCCACCCGTTGGCGGCCAGCCGCTCCATGACGTAACGATCCCCGACGCGGGCTCGCTCGAAGGGAATATCGAGTGCCTCCATAGCGGCGGCCAGGCCGAAATTGGACATCAGGGTGCCCACCACGCCCCCTCCCAGCTCACCACGACCATGACGGTCCGTGGCGATCAGATAGAGGATATCGTCACCGTCGATCTCGCGACCGTCGGCATCCACCAGCAGTACGCGGTCGCCGTCGCCGTCGAAGGCAACACCGAGGTGGGCCTCCTGCTGGATCACGGCCGCGCGCAGTGCAGCGGGATGGGTCGAGCCCACCTCCTGGTTGATATTCAGACCATCCGGGGTGGCGCCAATCAGGATGACCTCCGCGCCCAGCTCGCGGAAGACGCTGGGGGCGATGTGGTAGGTGGCACCATGGGCACAGTCGATGACCATCTTCAGCCCATGCAGGCTGACCCGGTCGGGGATGGTGGATTTGCAGAACTCGATGTAGCGCCCCGGGGCATCATCCACCCGCATCGCCTTGCCCAGGTGATCCGGCGCCACCGTGGTCAGCGCCTCTTCGAGCATGGCCTCGATGCGCTCCTCGACCTCGTCGGCCAGCTTGGTGCCAGAAGCGGAGAAGAACTTGATGCCGTTATCCTGGAAAGGATTATGAGAGGCCGAGATGACGATGCCTGCGTCCGCGCGGAAGGTGCGCGTCAAATAGGCAATCGCCGGGGTCGGCATGGGCCCCAGCAGCATCACGTCGACGCCGGCGGCGGAAAGTCCCGCCTCCAGGGCCGACTCGAACATGTAACCCGAGATCCGCGTGTCCTTGCCGATCATCACCCGGGCACGTCTCTTGTCCCGGGTCAGCACCCGACCGGTGGCCCAACCCAGCTTGAGCATGAAATCCGCCGTGATGGGCGGCTCGCCTACGGTGCCGCGGATGCCGTCGGTGCCAAAATAGCGTCTAGTCATGCGCGCTGCCTTCCTCGAGTACGGCCCAGGTCATGTTCACCGCGTCCACGTGGGGCCCCACGTCGTGGACGCGCAGAATACGGGCGCCGCGATCTACCGCCAGGGCAGAGAGCGCCAGGCTACCGAAGAGGCGTTCTTCCACCGGCCGACCCAGCACCTTGCCGATCATGCTCTTGCGCGACATGCCCACCAGCAGCGGCAGCCCTAGCGCCTCCAGGCGTTCCATATGCTTGAGCAGGCGCAGGTTGTGCTCCACCGACTTGGCGAAGCCGAAGCCCGGATCGAGCAGCATGCGCTCGCGACGCAGACCGCCCGCCTCACAGGCGGCCACACGCTGCGCGAGGAATGTCGCCACGGCCTCCTCGACCGGACGGTCGTAGTGCGGGTCTTCCTGCATGTCACCGGGCTCGCCGATCATGTGCATCAGGCACACCGGCAGCCCACTGACGACCGCTGCGGATAGAGCTCCCTCGCGGCGCAGGTTGCGCACGTCGTTGATCATGCCGGCGCCGGCCTGTGCCGTTGCCGCCATCACCTCGGGCGTGCTGGTATCGACCGAGACCAGGGCATCGAATTCGCGCACCAGGGCCTCCACCACCGGCACCACTCGGTCCAGTTCCTGCTGGACGGAGACCGGCTCGGCACCGGGACGCGTGGACTCGCCGCCCACATCGATGATCGCGGCCCCCTCGGCCAGCATCTTTTCGGCATGGCGCAGGGCATCGTCCGGCACTGCATGACGGCCGCCGTCGGAGAAGGAATCGGGAGTGACGTTGAGGATCCCCATGATGCGGGGGAAGGAGAGGTCGAGCCGGTGCCGGCCACACGGCAGATGCGTCGATGCACGGATATCCATCATCTTCCTGTCGGTCGAACGGCAAAGGCGCCCCGCAGGGCGCCTGACAAGGGTAAACGTATCGGGCTCAGCCGCCGGCCGGGCCGCCAAGCGGGTCAGAGGGACGACGCGAGGGCCTCTCGTCGTCCTCGGCATCGTCGCTCGATTCCGGTGTGGACTCGGCCTTGGGCTCGCCGCCCGAGGGAGCGCCGCTGCTCGGGTCATCCCAGCCCTCGGGGGGCCGCGGGTCACGCCCTTCCATGATGTCCTTGAGCTGATGGGAGTCGATGGTCTCGTACTTCATCAGCGCGTCGGCCATGGCATCGAGCTTGTCGCGGTTCTCCTCGAGGATATTCTTGGCCTGCTCGTAGCAGCCGTCGATGATCTTGCGCACTTCCTTGTCCAAGCGGGTGGTGGTCTCGCCGGACTTGAGCTTGCCACCCTGACCCGGGCCACCCATGAACTGGTGCGACTCGTCCTCATCGTACATGATCGGGCCCATCTCCTCGGAGAGACCCCACTTGGCCACCATGTTGTGCGCAAGCTCGGTGGCTCGCTTGATGTCGTTGGAAGCGCCGGTGGTGACACCGTTGGGCCCCAGCGTCATCTCCTCGGCAATGCGGCCGCCGAACAGCGAGCAGATCTGACTGATGATCTGCTGGCGGGAAAGGCTGTAACGATCCTCTTCCGGCAGGAACATGGTCACGCCCAGCGCCCGGCCCCGGGGAATGATGGTCACCTTGTAGACCGGGTCATGTTCGGGCATCACCAGACCGATGATGGCGTGGCCCGACTCGTGATAGGCCGTGTTGAGCTTCTCCTTGTCGGTCATGACCATGGACTTGCGCTCGGCGCCCATCATGATCTTGTCCTTGGCCATGTCGAGCTCTTCCATGCCCACCAGGCGCTTGTTGCGTCGCGCGGCGAACAGGGCACCCTCGTTGACCAGGTTGGCCAGGTCGGCGCCGGAGAAGCCCGGGGTACCACGGGCGATCAGCGACGGCTTGACGTCGTCGGCCAGCGGCACCTTACGCAGATGCACATTGAGGATGTGCTCGCGGCCGCGGATATCGGGCAGCGGCACCACTACCTGGCGGTCGAAGCGGCCGGGACGCAGCAATGCCGGGTCGAGCACGTCAGGGCGGTTGGTGGCAGCGATGACGATGATGCCCTCGTTGGGCTCGAAGCCGTCCATCTCGACCAGCAACTGGTTCAGGGTCTGCTCGCGCTCGTCGTTGCCGCCGCCCATGCCGGCGCCGCGAGAACGGCCCACGGCATCGATCTCGTCGATGAAGATAATGCAGGGTGCCTGCTTCTTGGCCTGCTCGAACATGTCACGCACGCGGGACGCGCCGACACCCACGAACATCTCCACGAAGTCGGAACCGGAGATCGAGAAGAACGGCACCTTGGCCTCGCCGGCGATGGACTTGGCGAGCAAGGTCTTGCCGGTACCCGGCGGGCCCACCATCAGCACGCCGCGCGGTATGGTGCCACCCAGGCGCTGGAACTTGGTAGGATCGCGCAGGAAATCGACCAGTTCCTCGACCTCC
Source organism: Pseudomonadota bacterium (assembly GCA_051751285.1). GTDB lineage: Bacteria > Pseudomonadota > Gammaproteobacteria > Pseudomonadales > Halomonadaceae > Halomonas. Next base: position 38,128 of record JBNJKT010000016.1, read on the forward strand.
TCCTTGGCCTCGTCGCAGCCGGCAACATCAGCAAAGGTGGTCTTGACCTGGTCATGGGAGAGCAGCTTGGCCTTGGACTTGCCGAAGCTCATCGGGCCGCCCTTGCCGGCACCACCCCCCTGCATCTGGCGCATGAAGAACATGAAGATGGCCAGGATCAGCAGGATCGGGAAGCTGGCGATCAGCAGGCGCATCCACAGGCTCTGCTGCTCGGGCTCCTTGCCCACCACGGTGACGTTGTTGGCGAGCAGGTCGTCCATCAGCTTGGGATCCTCCGCCGCCGGGCGGATGGTCCGGAACTGCGAACCGTCGGTACGCTCGCCGGTGATGGTATAGCCATCAATGGTCACGTTGCGGACCTGTTCGTTCTGCACCTGCTGGACGAACTGCGAGTAGTTCATCGCCTGCGGTGAGCTGTCGACGCTGAAGTTGTTGAACACCGTCAGCAGCACTGCCGCGATGACCAACCACAGAATCAGGTTCTTCGCCATATCATTCAAGGGACTACCCTCATTGCAAGAATCTGTCGGCCGAAAATGCCTGGTCTTTTGACACTACATGAGCGGCACATGTTCAGCCAGCCTCCGTGCGGAGCGGTAAACTGCTGTCACTTTGACACAGTCACGAGGCTGTGTCCGGCAATCGACCCGTTAGGCGCGGTCTATCGTGAAAGCACAAAACATCTTTTCAGGCCGAGACTGTGCCTCAGCCGCGAAACCCTTCCGCCAGCAGGTAGACCTCGCGAGAGCGCGCCCGGGAGGCCTCCGGCTTTCGTGTCACTACTCGAGCGAAGCTGCCGCGCAGCTCCTTGAGAAAGGCATCGAATCCTTCGCCCTGAAACACCTTGGCCAGGAAGGTGCCGCCGGGTGAGAGCGTCTGGCGAGCCAGGTCCAGCGCCAGCTCGGCGAGATACATCGCCTGAGGCTGGTCGATGGCCGCCATACCACTCATATTGGGGGCCATGTCGGACATCACAAGGTCTACCCGACGATCGCCGAGCGTGGCGAGGATAGCCTCGAGTACACTCTCCTCGGTGAAGTCCCCCTGGATGAAGTCGACATCCGCCAGGGCATCCATCTCGAGAATGTCGGAGGCGATCACCACTCCTTCGGAGCCGACCTTCTCGGCGGCCACCTGGCTCCAGCCACCGGGAGCGGCGCCCAGGTCGATCACCGTCATCCCGCGGCGCAACAGCCGATCCTTCTCGTCCAGCGCCAGCAGCTTGTAGCTGGCGCGGCTGCGATAGCCGTCCTGCCAGCTCTGCTGCACGAAGCGGTCGTCGAAGTGCTCCTTCAGCCAGCCCTTGCTGGTCTTGCTGGTCGGCGCCTTGCCGGCGGCGCCCTTGGTGCGGGAAGCATTGGAACGTGCCACGGCATCACCTGTAAGTGACCATGAATGACAGGCAGTCGAGCGGTTTCCGGAAAGACCTGGTGGAGGTACGACGGGGTGCTGACCTGCGGACCCGGCCAGAACAATCCTCAGGCCGGGAGAGCCACGCGCTTTCGCCGCGGGACGTTTCACCGTACCATGTGCGCTGCGCGCCAACCGGGAAGAAGCAAGATACCATGAGCTTGTCACAGGCACAAAAGAAAGCATTTCGCAGCATCGGGCACTACCTCGACCCCGTGGTCACCGTCTCCGAGAACGGAGCCTCTGAAGGCGTGCTGGCCGAGCTCGAACGCGCCCTGAGCGACCACGAGCTGATCAAGGTCAAGCTGGCCCTGCCCGAGCGCGACGACCGCGCGGCCATGCTCGACGAGCTGGTCGCGGCGAGCGGCGCCGAGGTGATACAGAAAATCGGCAAGATGGCCCTGCTCTACCGCCACAATCCCCGGGTCAACCCGAAGCTCTCCAACATCACGCGCTTCGAGAACCACCACGGGCGGCGCTGACGCGGCCAAACGGCCAAACGGCCAAACGGCCAATAAATAATAGAGCACGGTGACAAAGAGAAACCCCGCCGACCGGAGTCCGCGGGGTTGATTCTTGCCTGCCGTTTGCCTCAGGCCGAGCCGCCCGTCATCGAGCGGCTTGGCGCTTGTAGCTCGGCGCTTAGATGTGCTCGACGCTCGAGATCTCGTACTCGACCTCGCCGCCGGGGGTCTTGACCACCACCACGTCGCCCTCCTCCTTGCCGATCAGGGCACGGGCAATGGGAGAAGTGACCGAGATACGGCCTTCCTTGATGTTGGCCTCATCCTCGCCGACGATCCGGTAGGCCACCTCCTCGTCGGTCTCCAGGTTGATCAGCCCCACGGTCACGCCGAAGATCACCTTGCCGGTCTGGGGCAACTTGGTGACATCGATCACCTGGGCGTTGGAGAGCTTGCCCTCGATCTCCTGGATACGCCCCTCGATGAAGCCTTGCTGCTCGCGTGCCGCATGGTACTCGGCGTTCTCCTTCAGATCGCCGTGCTCGCGAGCCTCGGCGATGGCGGCAATCACCCGAGGCCGCGCCTCGCTCTTGAGCTCCTCGAGTTCCTTGCGAAGCCGCTTCTCACCGGCGACGGTCATCGGGACCTTGTTCATTGCGTAGCTCCTGCATGCAGTTCCTGTAGCCGCCGCACCGTAATGGCATTGCCGTACTCGAGTGCCATGCAAACGGCACTGGCCCCTGCCAGGGTGGTGGCATAGGGAACCTTGCGGGCGAGTGCAGTGCGGCGGATCACCGAGGAGTCGTTGATGGCCTGGCGGCCCTCGGTGGTGTTGACGATATAGGCGACCTCGTCGTTCTTGAGCAGATCGACGATATGCGGACGGCCCTCATAGACCTTGTTGACGATCTCCACCGGCAGGTCGGCGGCCTCCAGAGCCTCCGCCGTGCCACGGGTCGCGCACAGAGTGAACCCCAAGGTTACCAGAGAACGCGCCACTTCGATAACGCCCGCCTTGTCGGGATCTCGCACGGAGAGGAACGCCTTGCGATCGCCGTCCAGCGGCGGGATCGCCTCGCCGGCGCCGAGCTGCGCCTTGTAGAAGGCCTCTGCGAAGGTGTCGCCACTGCCCATCACCTCGCCGGTGGACTTCATCTCCGGCGAGAGGATGGGGTCGACCCCCGGGAACTTGTTGAAGGGGAAGACCGCCTCCTTGACGCTGAAGAAGTGCGGCACGATCTCGCGAGTGAAACCCTGCTCCTCGAGGCTGGTGCCCGCCATGCAGCGCGCGGCGACCTGAGCCAGGGAGGTGCCGATGCACTTGGAAACGAAGGGCACGGTGCGCGAGGCACGCGGGTTGACCTCGATGACGTAGATCTCGCCGTCCTGCCAGGCCAGCTGCACGTTCATCAGGCCCTTGACGCCGAGCTCCACGGCCATCTTCCTGACCTGCTCGCGCATCTCTTGCTGCACCTCGGCGGGCAGCGAGTAGGGCGGCAACGAGCAGGCGGAATCGCCGGAGTGCACGCCGGCCTGCTCGATGTGCTGCATGATGCCGCCAATCACCACCTGGGTGCCGTCGCTGACCGCGTCGATGTCGATCTCGATGGCGGCGTTGAGGAAGTGGTCGAGCAGCACCGGCGAATCATTGGAGACCTTGACCGCATGGGTCATGTAGTTCTCCAGCTCCGAGGCGTCGTAGACAATCTCCATGGCGCGCCCGCCCAGCACATAGCTGGGGCGCACCACCAGCGGATAGCCGATCGCCTCGGCCTTGGCGAAGGCCTCCTCGAAGCTGCGTGCGGTGGCGTTGGGCGGCTGCTTGAGACCCAGCTTGTCGATCATCTGCTGGAAACGCTCGCGATCCTCGGCACGGTCGATGGCGTCCGGCGTGGTGCCGATGATCGGCACGCCGGCCGCCTCGAGCTCACGGGCCAGCTTCAACGGCGTCTGCCCGCCGAACTGCACGATGACGCCGGCCGGCTGCTCCTTGTCGGCGATCTCCAGCACGTCTTCCAGGGTCACCGGCTCGAAGTAAAGCCGATCCGAGGTGTCGTAGTCGGTGGAGACGGTCTCCGGATTGCAGTTGACCATGATGGTCTCATAGCCGTCGTCATGCATCGCGAAGGCGGCGTGGACGCAGCAGTAGTCGAACTCGATGCCCTGGCCGATGCGGTTGGGCCCACCGCCCAGCACCATGATCTTCTGGCGATCGGAAACCTCGGCCTCGCACTCCTCCTCGTAGGTGGAGTACATGTAGGCGGTATCCGAGGCAAACTCGGCGGCGCAGGTGTCGACCCGCTTGTAGACCGGGCGGATACCGGCCTTCTGGCGCGCGCGCCGAAACTCCTTCTCGGCCACCCCCAGCAGGCTCGCCAGGCGGGCATCAGAGAAGCCCTTGCGCTTGAGGGCGAACAGCTCGCGAGGAGTGAACTCGGAGAGCGAGCGCTGCGCCACCGCCTGCTCGTCCTTCACCAAGTCCTCGATCTGGACCAGGTACCAGCGGTCGATGTTGGTCAGCGCGAAGATCTCGTCGACGCTCATCCCGGCGCGCATGGCATCGGCGATGAAGAAGATGCGCTCGGCACCGGCGGCCTTGAGCTCGCCCCGGATATGCGCCATGGCGTCATCGGTGAACGCCGTGACCTTGGGGTCGAGACCGTCGTTGCCGGTTTCCAGGCCGCGCAGCGCCTTGTGCAGCGACTCCTGGAAGGTGCGGCCGATCGCCATGACCTCGCCCACCGACTTCATCTGCGTGGTCAAGCGGTCGTTGGCCTGGGGGAACTTCTCGAAGGTGAAGCGAGGGATCTTGGTGACCACGTAGTCGATGGAGGGCTCGAAGGAAGCCGGGGTGCGCCCGCCGGTGATGTCGTTCTGCAACTCGTCCAGGGTGTAGCCCACCGCCAGCTTGGCGGCGATCTTGGCGATCGGGAAGCCGGTGGCCTTGGAAGCCAGCGCCGAGGAGCGCGACACCCGCGGGTTCATCTCGATGACCACCACGCGCCCAGTGTCGGGGTCGACGCCGAACTGGACGTTGGAGCCGCCGGTCTCGACGCCGATCTCGCGCAGCACCGCCAGCGAGGCGTCGCGCATGATCTGGTACTCCTTGTCGGTCAGCGTCTGGGCCGGGGCCACGGTAATGGAGTCGCCGGTATGCACGCCCATGGGGTCGAAGTTCTCGATCGCGCAGACGATGATGCAGTTGTCGTTCTTGTCACGAACGACCTCCATCTCGTACTCCTTCCAGCCCAGCAGCGACTCGTCGATCAGCAGCTCGTGGTTGTTGGAGAGTTCGAAGCCGCGTATGCAGATCTCCTCGAACTCCTCCTTGTTGTAGGCCACGCCGCCGCCGGAGCCGCCCATGGTGTAGGAGGGACGGATGATCACCGGAAAACCGAAATGCGCCTGGATACGCCTGGCTTCTTCCATGCTGTGCGCCACCTCGGCCTTGGGGCACTCCAGGCCGATGCGCCTCATGGCCTGGTCGAAGAGGTCGCGGTCCTCGGCCATGTTGATGGCGTCGGCATTGGCACCGATCATCTCCACGCCGTACTTCGCCAGCACGCCGTGCTTGTCCAGGTTCAGCGCACAGTTGAGCGCGGTCTGACCGCCCATGGTCGGCAGCACGGCATCGGGGCGCTCGGCCTCGATGATCTTCTCCACCGTCTGCCAGGTAATCGGCTCGATGTAGGTGGCGTCGGCCATCACCGGGTCGGTCATGATGGTCGCCGGGTTGGAGTTGACCAGGATGACCCGGTAGCCCTCCTCGCGCAGCGCCTTGCAGGCCTGGGCGCCGGAGTAGTCGAATTCGCAGGCCTGGCCGATGACGATGGGGCCAGCACCAATGATCAGGATGCTCTGGATGTCGGTACGCTTGGGCATGACGGTTCCCGCGGCTAATCGATGAATGACGGTCTGATGGAGGCGATGCAGCCTAGCGGCGTTCCTTCATCATGGTGACGAAGCGGTCGAACAGCGGCGATACGTCGCGCGGCCCGGGGCTGGCCTCGGGGTGGCCCTGGAAGCTGAAGGCCGGGCGGTCGGTGCGCTCGACGCCCTGCAGGGTGCCGTCGAACAGCGAGCGATGCGTCGCCCGCAGGTTGGCCGGCAGGCTCGCCTCGTCGGCGGCGAAACCGTGGTTCTGGCTGGTGATCATCACCTGGCCGCTGTCGAGGTCCTGCACCGGATGGTTGGCGCCGTGATGGCCATGATTCATCTTCACCGAGGTGGCACCGGAGGCCAGGGCCAGCAGCTGGTGGCCCAGGCAGATGCCGAACACCGGGATCTCGGTCTCGAGGATTTCCTGGATCGCCGCGATGGCGTAGTCACAGGGCTCGGGGTCGCCGGGCCCGTTGGCCAGGAAGATGCCGTCGGGGGCCATGGCCAGCACCTCGGAAGCCGGGGTCTGGGCCGGCACCACGGTCAGGCGGCAACCGCGCGAAGCGAGCATGCGCAGGATGTTGCGCTTCACCCCGTAGTCGTAGGCGACAACATGGTAGGGGCGTTCGCCGGCTGAGGCATCGGCGTAGCCCGCCCCGAGGGCCCACTCGCCCTCGCTCCACTCGTAGAGGGTCTGGCAGGAGACCACCTTGGCCAGGTCCATGCCCTTGAGGCCCGGAAACGCGCGGGCCGCGGCCAGGGCCCGCTCGACGGCATCGTCACCTTCGGCATCGGAACCGGCAAGGATCGCGCCGTTCTGGGCGCCCTTGTCGCGCAGGATGCGGGTCAGGCGGCGGGTGTCGACGTCGGCGATGCCCAGCACGTTCTGGCTCTTGAGGTAGTCGGAGAGGGTCTGCTCGCAGCGGAAGCTGCTGGCCAGCAGGGGCAGGTCGCGGATCACCAGGCCGGCGGCGGCGATGGCGCCGGACTCGACGTCTTCGGCGTTGACGCCGGTGTTGCCGATGTGGGGATAGGTGAGGGTGACGATCTGACGGGTGTAGGAGGGGTCGGTCAGGATTTCCTGGTAACCGGTCATGGCCGTATTGAACACCACCTCACCGCTGGTTTGTCCATCGGCACCGATGGCCGTGCCGTGGAATACGCTGCCGTCTTCCAGGGCCAGTATTGCGGGCTTGTTCAATGCAACGTCCTCCCAGGTTTTTAGAGAGAGCTATCGAGACAGCTCGTCAAGGAATACTGCGGGGCCATGGCAGGGCCCAGGGTAGCCGGCCCGCGGCTGGCCGGCCCGTCAACCGGCCCGTCAACCGGCCCGCGGATGGCCGCCCCGTAAAAAAGCGGGACGAAACCCGATGTAAGACCGGTTTCATCCCGCTTGTTGTCATTCGCTCGGAATGCCTGGGCCGAAGCAACAAGCGCTCGAGAGGGCTTTTCGCCCGCGCGCCCGGCCAAAATCTTGGGGATATTACAGGAAATGGCGTCCCGCTACCAGCCCGGGAGACCCACCCCGGTCACTCCAGGCCGAGCACGTCCTGCATCGAATAGCGGCCGTTGCCCTGGTCGGCCACCCAGCGCGCGGCGCGCACCGCGCCCTTGGCGAAGGTCATGCGGCTCGAGGCCTTGTGGGTGATCTCGATGCGCTCGCCCTCGGTGGCGAACATGACGGTGTGTTCGCCCACGATGTCGCCGGCGCGCACCGTGGCGAAGCCGATCTCCTTGGGGTCGCGAGGCCCGCAATGCCCCACCCGCTCGAAGACACCGTGCTCCTTGAGGCTGCGACCCAGGCTCTCGGCTACGACCTCGCCCATCTTCAGCGCCGTGCCGGAGGGGGAATCCACCTTGTGACGATGATGGGCCTCGATCACCTCGATGTCGTAGCCCTCGTCGCCCAGCGCCTTCGCCGCCGTCTCCAGCAGCTTCAGCGTCAGGTTCACCCCCACGCTCATGTTCGGCGCGAAGACCATCGGCACCCGGTCGCGGAAAGCGTCGAGTTCGGCGAGCTCCGCGTCGTTCAGACCGGTGGTACCGATGACGATGCGCTTGCCGTGCTCGGCGCAGAAGGCCAGGTTGGCCAGGGTCACCTGCGGCGCGGTGAAGTCGATTAGCACCTCGATGTTGTCGGCGATGGCCTCGAGGGAGTCCACGGCGGCCACGCCCAGCTTGCCGACCCCCGCCAGCTCGCCGATATCGGCCCCCACCAGGGAGCTTCCGGGCTCGACGATGCCGCCGGCCAGGGTGGCCCCGGCATCCTGTTGCACGGCGTTGACCAGGGTGCGGCCCATGCGGCCGGCGACACCGACGATGGCGATACGGGTCATGCGGACTCCTGCGAATGCGATGGCGACAAAGTGCCGGCAGTATACCAGAGGCTCAGGCCGCATCTCGTTTCATCAGCAGTACCATGGCGATGATCACCAGCAGGCTGCCCGGCAGCCAGACCCAGGCGATACGCTCGGGCTCCCGGACAAACAGCAGCAGCATGGAGACGAAGGGCACGAAGTAGCTATAGGCGGTGACCGCCCCCGGGGTAAGCACGGAGGTAGCACGCTGCAGGAGCCAGAAGGTCAGGGCAGTAGAAAAGAGCCCCAGATAGACCAGCAGCAGCAGGTCGCGCCCGCTCATGGTGGCCAGGCGTTCCACCGGCTCGGCGGCGAGCCCCAGCAGCCCGATCAGCACGGCGCCCAGGCCCAGGCTCCAGAAGGTGCGCACCGCTGCCGACGTCGGCAGACGCCCGGTCGCCAGCCCCCATTTGCTGAGTACCGGATAGAGCGCCGTCGAGAGGCAGCCCAGGAAGAATACCGCCTCGCCAATGCCGAACTGAAGACGCCCGCCCTTGACCAGAGACTCCGCGAACGCCAGGCCCAGCGCCCCCACCCCGCCCAGCGACAGGATCGCCGGTAAACGCCAGGCCAGCCGCTCCACGCCGAAACCCAGCCCCAGCAGAAAAGCCAGCAGCGGCACCGTGACGAAGAGCGTGGCCATGGAGAGCGCCGTAGCATGGTGCGCCGCCCAGAACATGGCACCGAAGAAGCCGGCCAGGCACAGCCCCATCAGCGCATAGAGCGGCAGCTGCCGCCAGGAAGGCAGGAAGGCCGGCGAGCGCCGGGCAAGCCACCACAGGCCGCTGCAGGCGATGACGAAGCGCAGCGCGGTGAGGGAGAACGGCGGCAGCTCGCTCATCACCCCCACCGCGGGAAACGACAGCCCCACCAGCACCGCCCACAGCAGCATGCCAAGATGGGCGGCACCGGGAGAGAGGCTCTTGCTCAATTCTCCCAGACAATCTCCAGGGTCACGCCCGTCAGCCCCTCGAGCGCGGCGTTCACCTTGCCCTCGAGGCTATCCAGGGTTTCGTCATCCAGCGTTTCAACGGCGACCACCAGACGATCCGGCTCGGCCTGAAGCAGGCAGCTGCCCTCATCGAAGGTTACCCGCGCCTGGGTCTCCTCACGGTCGATCGGCCGCGCATCGGCCCAGTCTCGGCACAGACGCTCAACCAGTTCATGGGCATCCTCGGCGGGAATCTCGGCTCGTGAAATCGGCATGACGGCCTCCGCGTCTCGTTGGGTGAGCGTTCAGATTATGACGACGCCACCCCGGAACGCTAGCCCCGCCCGCACTTTACCGCCTACTTCACGAGCTGCACCGTTGGAAGGGGACGGCAGACGAACGAGCTCAGCGTCTATGCTCATGCACACGGCTCTATCACTCGCCGGGAGGAGAACACGACCATGATCGTCAACTGCGCGGCCTACGAGAAGGGGCACCGCCTGCAGGACATCCAGATCCACGAGATCGGCGACTACCTGGGGACGCCGGACCGTTTCGTATGGGTGGCACTGCACGAGCCCGACGAGCAGGAAATGGCCCGGTTCCAGGCGGTGTTCGGCCTGCACGAGCTCTCCGTGGAGGACGCCCTGAACGGGCACCAGCGCCCCAAGTTAGAGGAGTACGGCAACGCGCTGTTCATGGTCATGCACATGATCACGATGCGCGACGACCAGCTCGAGACCGGCCAGGTGGCGGTGTTTGCAGGCCCGGGGTACGTGCTCTCGGTGCGCCTGCATCCGGGCCGGGGCTTCACCGAGGTCCGCCAGCGCTGCGAGACCGAGCCGAAGCTGCTGCGGCATGGGCCGGCCTTCGTGCTCTATGCCCTGATGGACACCATCGTCGACCGCTACTTCCCGGTGATCGAGGCGCTGCAGGCCGAGCTCGAAAGCATCGAGGACGAGATCTTCGTCAAGGGCACGGCCCGCCGGAGTCTGGAGCGCCTCTACAAGCTCAAGCGCCAGACCATGAAGCTCAAGCATGCCGCCATGCCGCTGGGCGAGGCCACGGCGCACCTGTTCGGCGGCCGGGTACCGGCGCTGTGCCGCAAGACACGGGAGTACTTCCGTGACGTCTACGACCACCTGCACCGCATCGAGTCCACGGTGGATACCATCCGCGAGATGACCATCACCGCCATCCAGGTCAACCTCTCCATGGTGGCCATCGAGGAGGGCGAGGTGCACAAGCGTCTCGCCGCCTGGGCGGCCATCTTCGCGGTAGCCACCATCCTCGCCGGCATCTGGGGCATGAACTTCACCCACATGCCGGAGCTGGACTGGCGACTCGGCTACCCGCTGGCCCTGCTGGTCATGGGAGGCACCTGCAGCCTGCTTTACTATCGCTTCCGCCGCGCCGGCTGGCTGTAGCAATCACCTTCGGCCTGCACCTTAGTCCATGAGTGATATAGGGTGACCGCACGCCTGAGCAGCGAGACATGGCAGACGGGTGCGAGCCCAGGGGCAGCAAAGTCAGGGAGCACGAGAGGAAGTGCGGATGGATACGCGGCTTGAATGCCTGTCACGGCTCAAGGTCGACCAGAGTACGGGGCGGCCCGCACCACACCAGCCATGTCTTCTGTTGGCCATCATCTGCGAGATCCAAGCTGGCCATATCACCTCGCCGCTTGTCCGCATCGATACACGCCTGATCGCCCGCTACCACGACATCTTCGAGACGGTGACAGGAGAGCGCTACCGAGCCCGTCCCTGGATACCGATGTGGGCGTTGAGAAATCGCAAAGGTCCCACCGGCAAGCTCTGGCGCCCGGAATATGTCCAGGCCGTACAGGGATTGGCCGATCAGATGGGCCAACCGAAATCCATGAATCAGCTCGAACAGCGCTTCGGTGCTGCACGGCTCGATCCTGCTCTTTTCTCGGCATTTCAGGACACCACGACTGCCCGGGAAGCTTGTGCACTGCTGGTCAGCCGATACCTGTCCTCGAACAAGGAAGCCCATGCGCTACTGCAGACATATCTCGAAACGGCATTCGCCAGCGGCGAGTATGAGAAAGCTCCCGAGCGCCTGGCAGGCGAGGTTCGCGAATCAGGCCAGAGCGAGGCCAGGTCCGCGGCCTTTCGCACCCTGGTGCTGGATGCCTACGACTATCGCTGCGCCGCCAGCCGGCGACGCTTCATCACCCCGGACTTTCGCTTCCTGGTCGAGGCCGCCCATCTGATCCCCTTCGCGGCGAGCCGCGACGATCGCCCCTGCAATGGCCTGGCCCTGACGCCGGATCTGCACTGGGCAATGGATAATCACCTGATCGCACCGGGGACCGACCGCGCCTGGCACGTCAGCCCCGTGGTCGACGCGCTGGTAGAGGACAACCAGTGGCTATGGCGGCTGGATAGGCAACCACTCGTGCTGCCCCGGAACGAGCGCTTCCATCCCCACGTCGAAGGCCTGACCTGGCGGATGGATCACCTGCAGCGCTGACGACAGGGACCAGATATGACAGGGCCCCGGCATCGCATGATGCCGGGGCCCTGTCAGTCTCCGTGTGGACTCGCCTTACGGCTTCATGTCCTCGAAGAACTTCTTCACGCCATCGAAGAAATTCGACTTCTTCGGCGAGTGGTGATGGCCGCTGCTGCCGCCCAGGCTGTCCTGGAACTTGCGCAGCAGGTCCTTCTGCTCCTCGCTGAGCTTCACCGGGGTCTCGATCACGACCTTGCACAGCAGGTCGCCCGGCGGGCCGCCACGCACCGGTTTGATGCCCTTGCCCTTGAGACGGAAGACCTTGCCGGTCTGGGTCTCGGGCGGGATCTTCAGCTTGACCCGGCCATCCAGCGTCGGTACCTCGAGCTCACCACCCAGGGCGGCGTCGACGAAGTTGATCGGCACCTCGCACTGTAGGTGGCGGCCGTCACGCTGAAAGATGGGGTGGGGCTTGATCGCCGCCTGGACGTAGAGATCCCCGGGCGGGCCACCGTTGATGCCGGCCTCGCCCTCGCCGTTGAGGCGAATGCGGTCACCGGTGTCCACACCGGCCGGAATCTTCACCGAGAGGGTGCGGGTCTCGCGTACCCGGCCCTCGCCGTTGCACTTGTGACACGGCACCTTGATGTGCTGGCCGCTGCCGTGGCAGGTCGGGCAGGTCTGCTGCACGGCGAAGAAGCCCTGCTGCATGCGCACCTGACCCATGCCGTTACAGGTCGGGCAGGTATCCTTCGAGGAGCCCGGCTCGGCACCATTGCCGTCACAGCGCTCGCACTCGACATGGCGCGGCACGCGGATATCCACGCTGGTACCGGCCACGGCGTCCTCGAGGTCGAGCTCGAGGTTGTAGCGCAGGTCCGAGCCACGGGCCGGGGCATTGGGATGGCGGCGTCCGCCTCCCCCGCCGAAGATATCGCCGAACACGTCGCCGAAGATGTCGCTGAAGCCGCCGGCCCCGGCACCGCCGAAACCACCGCCGCCGCCGGCTTGTTCGTCAACCCCGGCATGGCCGAACTGATCGTAGGCAGTGCGCTTCTCGCTGTCGCTCAGGACCTCGTAGGCCTCCGAGACTTCGCGGAATTTCTCCGCCGCGGTGTCATCATCCGGGTTGCGGTCCGGATGGAATTTCTGGGCGAGGCGTCGGTAGGCCTTCTTGATGTCCTTCTGGTCGGCCCCGCGCTCGACGCCCAGTACTTCGTAGTAATCACGCTTGGACATGAGTCTGTCCGCCTCCGTAGGGACTCTGCGGAAACACCAACGCGGGAGTCAGGCCCCCGCGCTGGCGTCATCCGTGGTTCAGATGTCGTGGTTTACTGCTTTTTCTGGTCGTCGTTGACTTCTTCGTACTCGGCGTCGACCACGTCATCTTCCTTCTTGGCGCCAGCCTCACCGGCCTCATCGGCCTGCTGGGCAGCATCGCTCTGCTCGGCGTACATCTTCTGGGCCAGGTTGCCGGACGCCTCGGTCAGCTTGTCCAGCTTGGCCTGGATGTCGTCCTTGTCGTCGCCCTTGATCGCCTCTTCCAGCTCGGCTGCGGCGCTCTCGATGGCCTGCTTCTCCTCGTCGCTGGCCTTGTCGCCGGCCTCCTCGAGGGTCTTGCGGGCGGCGTGGACCATGCCGTCGGCCTGGTTGCGCAGCTGCACCAGCTCCTCGAACTTCTTGTCCTCGTCGGCGTGAGCCTCGGCGTCCTGCATCATCTGCTCGACCTCCTCCTCGGAGAGACCGCTGGAGGCCTTGATGACGATCGACTGCTCCTTGCCGGTCGCCTTGTCCTTGGCGGACACGTGCAGGATGCCGTTGGCGTCCAGGTCGAAGGCGACCTCGATCTGCGGCACGCCGCGCGGTGCCGGCGGGATATCGGCCAGGTCGAAGCGACCCAGCGACTTGTTGCCGCCCGCCTGCTTGCGCTCGCCCTGCAGCACGTGAATGGTCACGGCCGTCTGGTTGTCATCCGCGGTCGAGAAGGTCTGGGTCTTCTTGGTCGGGATGGTGGTGTTCTTCTCGATCAGCGGGGTCATCACGCCGCCCAGGGTCTCGATGCCCAGCGTCAGCGGGGTGACGTCGAGCAGCAGCACGTCCTTGACGTCGCCGCCCAGCACGCCGCCCTGGATGGCAGCACCCACGGCCACGGCCTCATCGGGGTTGACGTCCTTGCGAGCGTCCTTGCCGAAGAAGTCGGCCACGGACTTCTGCACCATGGGCATGCGGGTCTGGCCGCCGACCAGGATGACGTCGTCGATCTCGGAGGCGGACAGGCCGGCATCCTTGAGCGCGGTCTTGCAAGGCTCCATGGAGCGCTTGATCAGGTCCTCGACCAGTGATTCCAGCTTGGCGCGGGTCACCTTGACATTGAGGTGCTTGGGCCCGGTGTTGTCAGCCGTGATGTATGGCAGGTTGACGTCGGTCTGCTGGGCACTGGAGAGCTCGATCTTGGCCTTCTCGGCGGCTTCCTTGAGGCGCTGCATGGCCAGGTTGTCGCCGGAGAGGTCGATGCCGCTGTCGGACTTGAACTGGTCGACCAGATAGTTGATCAGCGCCAGGTCGAAGTCTTCGCCGCCCAGGAAGGTGTCGCCGTTGGTGGCCAGCACCTCGAACTGGGTCTCGCCGTCGACGTCCGCCACCTCGATGATGGAGATGTCGAAGGTGCCGCCACCCAGGTCGTAGACCGCGATGGTCTTGTCACCGCGCGCCTTGTCCATGCCATAGGCCAGCGCCGCCGCGGTCGGCTCGTTGATGATGCGCTTGACCTCGAGACCGGCGATACGGCCGGCGTCCTTGGTAGCCTGACGCTGGCTGTCGTTGAAGTAGGCCGGCACGGTGATGACCGCCTCGGTGACTTCTTCACCCAGGTAGTCTTCGGCGGTCTTCTTCATCTTCTTCAGCACTTCGGCGCTGACCTGCGGCGGCGCGAGCTTCTTGCCCTTCACTTCTACCCAGGCGTCACCGTTGTCGGCCTCGGAGATGGTGTAGGGCACCATCTTGATGTCCTTCTGGACGACGTCGTCCTTGAAGCGACGGCCGATCAGGCGCTTGATGGCGTAGACAGTGTTATGCGGATTGGTCACCGCCTGGCGCTTGGCCGCCTGGCCCACCAGAATCTCGCCGTCTTCGGTATAGGCGATGATGGAGGGCGTGGTGCGTGCGCCTTCGGCGTTCTCGATCACCTTGGCCTGGTCACCGTCGAGCACGGCGACACAGGAGTTGGTGGTCCCCAGATCAATACCGATGATGCGTCCCATAGGAAATCCTCGAAATTACAGTTGAATTCATTGTCTGCGGCTTTCACCGCGGGGTTGCCGTCTATCTGGGGGCCCTCGAGACCTTTTCAAGACCCGAGGCCCGCTTTTGTATGGCTCGGCCTCAGCCGGCGGCCTGGCTGACCACCACCATGGCCGGGCGCACCAGGCGTCCGTTGAGCAGGTAGCCCTTCTGCATCACTTCCATGACGGTGTTGGGCTCCATCTCGGGGTTGGGCACCATGGCCATGGCCTCGTGGTACTGCGGGTCGAAGGGCTCACCATGGGGGTCCACCACTTCGACGCCGAACTTGGCCAGCACGTCGTGCTGCATCTTGAGGGTCATGGAGACGCCCTCGCGGTGCGCCTCGGAAGCGCCGTCCTGCATGGCCTCCAGCGCCTTCTCCAGGCTGTCGACCACCGGCAGCAGCTCCTTGACGAACTTCTCGAGGGCGAACTTGCGCGCCTTCTCGGCCTCCTGCTCGGCCCGGCGACGCACGTTCTGGGCCTCGGCCGCGGTGCGCAGCTGTTGCTCCTTGGCATCAGCGACACTCTGCTCGAGCTCCTCGACCCGGGCGGCCAGCATCTCGGCCTCGGGATTGTCCGAGGCCCAGGCCTCGGTGGCGGCCTGTTCGGCGCCCTCGATGGCGTCCTCCAGCTCACCCTCCAGGGTCTCGGGCTCGGTCTGCGGCTCGGCTTCCTGCGCGTCACGAGCCAGCTCGCGATCGATTTCGTCTTCCTGTGGCGTCTGAGGCTCTTTGGCCATGTGAATCTCCTGAAAATGGCAATCAGCGGCCAGGCGCCGCTGGCAAGGCATGAATGATGGCGTGTGTGCGTATCTGCGAGGTATATGGGGCTGGCCTTGACGAACTCAAGGCATCACCGAGAGACGACGCCGGACGTGCATTGTGGACGCACCTTGACTACTGTATAAAAGAACAATATGTGTATAGATGCACAGTGGCACTGGACCCTTGGCCCCATAACACTGGCCCCAGACAGATCCCGGGAGGCACCATGCTGACAGAGCTTGCCATTCGCGACTTCGCCATCGTCGACCATCTCGAGCTGGAGATTGGTGCCGGCATGACCGCCATCACCGGTGAGACCGGGGCCGGCAAATCCATCCTGCTGGGCGCCCTGGGGCTCTGCCTGGGCGAGCGCGCCGACAGCGCCAGCGTGCGCCACGGCCGCGAACGCGCCGACCTCAGCGCCCGCTTCGATCTCCAGGCGCTGCCCGAAGCCCGCGCCTGGCTCGAGTCCCGTGAGCTATCCGCGGACGACTGCCTGCTGCGCCGAGTGGTCACCCGGGGCGGACGCTCCAAGGCCTGGATCAATGGCCAGCCGGCCACGGTGGCCGACCTGCGCGCCCTGGGCGAGCACCTCATCGAGATACATGGTCAGCATGCCCACCAGGCACTGCTGCATGAAGAGACCCACCTGCGCCTGCTCGATGACTTTGCCGGCCACCGCGAGCAGGTGGCCGAGATGCGCCAGGCGTTCCGCGACTGGCAGACGACCCGGCGCCGCCTGGAGCGGCTCGCCGAGGATGGCGACGAGATCCGCGCGCGGCGCCAGCTGCTGCGTTACCAGGTCGAGGAGCTCGACCAGCTGGCGCTGGCCGAGGACGAACTCAAGGGGCTCGAGGAGGAGCAGGAGGAGCTGGCCCACGCCGAGGAGCGGCTGCGCGAGGCCCAGTTCGCCGCCGACTGCTGCGATGGCGACGAAGGCGGCGCCCTGTCGCTGCTCAACCAGGCGATCCAGCACCTCTCGGCGCTGCCGGGCAGCGAGCGCGGCAGCCTGGCCGACACCCTCAGCATGCTCGGCGATGCGCGCATCCAGGTCGAGGAGGCCAGCCGCGAGCTCGGCCACTTCGCCGGCAGCGTCGAGCTGGACCCGGAGCGGCTCGCCTGGGTAGAAGGGCGCCTGGGCGAAGTGCATCGCATCGCTCGCAAGCATCACGTATTGCCCGAGGAACTCCTCGCCCTGCATCGGCGGCTGGCCGATGAACTCGAGGGGCTCGAGGGCGGCGACGGTGACTTGGAGACACTGGCCGCCGAGGCAGAAGAGCTGAAGGGCCGCTGGCATGAGCAGGCCACCGAGATTTCCCGAGCCCGCCGGCAAGCCGCCCGCCGCTTCGGCCAGGCCGTACAGGAGCAGCTGTCCTTCCTGGCCATGGACAAGGCGACCTTCGAGGTCGAGCTGGAGACCCGCGAGACCCCGGCCGTCGAGGGGCTCGAGATCGCCCGCATGCTAATCAGCGCCAATCCCGGTCAACCGGCGCGGCCGTTGGCCAAGGTGGCCTCCGGTGGCGAGCTCTCGCGCATCAGTCTG
Organism: Pseudomonadota bacterium; assembly: GCA_051751285.1. Lineage (GTDB taxonomy): Bacteria > Pseudomonadota > Gammaproteobacteria > Pseudomonadales > Halomonadaceae > Halomonas. Next base: position 55,241 of record JBNJKT010000016.1, read on the forward strand.
GCGATTCAGGTGGTGGCGGCCCAGAACTCCACCATCGCAAGCCTCGTGTTCGACGAGGTCGACGTGGGCGTCTCCGGCGCTACCGCCGAGATCGTCGGCCAGCTGCTGCGCAAGCTGGGCGAGAACGGCCAGGTGATGACCGTGACCCACCTGCCCCAGGTGGCGGCCCAGGCGAACCATCACCTGCATATCGAGAAGCAGGCCGGCGAGGCCTCGACCTTGACCCGCATGGCGCTTCTCGACGAGGCGGGCCGAGTCGGTGAGCTGGCTCGCATGCTGGGCGGGGTGAATCTCTCCGACCGCACCCTGGCCCATGCCCGGGAAATGCTCGATGCCAGCCAGCGTGCCCACCACTGAGCACGCCACACCGCCTGCCCTGTTCTGACGCCAAGCCCTGACGTTAGACCTGACGCAACGCGGCCCCGATCCTGGGATCGGGGCCGCGATTATCTGCCTGCCGGGTTCAGCGAGGCGCGATCACTTCTTCTGAATGCCTTCCTGGCGCGTCGCCCGGGAACCCAGAGGCCTCACGTAGAGCACCAGGGCGTGGTCGACCAGTTCGAAGCCGTGTTCCTCGGCGATCTCCTGCTGGCGACGCTCAATGGTCTCGTCGAAGAATTCGATGATCTCGCCACTCTCCAGGCACACCATATGGTCGTGGTGCTCCTCCTGGGAGAGCTCGAAGACTGCATGACCGCCATCGAAGTTGTGGCGGATCACCAGGCCGGCGGACTCGAACTGGGTCAGCACGCGGTAGACGGTGGCCAGGCCAACATCCTCACCTGCATCCAGTAAGGTCTTGTAAACATCCTCGGCACTCAGGTGGTGCTGCTCGGAGGCATTCTCGAGGATCTGCAGGATCTTGACGCGCGGCAGGGTCACTTTGAGACCGGCCTTGCGCAGTTCATGGTTCTGGTCGGCCATGGTCGCTCTTCGCAGTATCGGGTAGGGTCGGTTATGATCGACCGAAACCACGATAGTGAAGAACAGGCGCAAATGCAAAAGCTGACAAGAATCGTCACCCTTTCCGTCGCGCTGCTGATGATCAGCGGTTGCAACTACTTCAGCGTGTACAAGCGCGACCTGCCCCAGGGCAACCTGGTGAACAAGGGCATGGTCGAACAGCTGCAACCGGGCATGAGCCGTCAGCAGGTCGTCGACTTGATGGGTAGCCCCCTGCTCGAAGCGCCCTTCGATGCCAACGAGTGGGACTATGTCTATCGCCTCGACAAGGCCTATGGCGACGTGGAGCAACGACGCGTCACCTTGACCTTCCAGGGAGACCGGCTGGCCGGCATCGATAGCGAGGGGGATATCTCCGGCGACATCCGCTTGCCCGATGACAAGGGTGTTGGCCCCAGCGTCGAAGGCAGGTCAGACGACCGGGAAGCGCCCATCGACAACGTCACTCCAGACCGCCCCTGAGAAAGCCGGACGCAGTTGCTTTTTGACGCCTCGGCTTTCGCGGGTCGGGGCGTCAGCGTTTCTCGCGACCGGCCCGCTCGCTGCGCGCCGCCTTGGGATCGATCTGCAGGGGACGATACACTTCGACCCGGTCGCCGTTGCGCAACTGCACCGCTTCTGGGTCGCCCAGCCGCTTGCCGAAGATGCCCAGATCGGCTTGCCGAAAGGTCACAGGGGGCAATTCGGGAAACACCGCCTCCAGCCCCGCCATCGTTACCGCCTGGCGCGCCGTGGTGCCCTGGGGCACCGAAAGCGAGATAATGCGCTGACGGTCAGGCAGGGCGAAGGCCACTTCCACCTCGAGCATGGCGGACGCACTAGGAGCCATAGAGGTCGTTCGCGCGGCGGGTAAAGGAATCCACCAGTTGGCCGGCCACCTGCTGGAAGAGCTTGCCGAAGGCCATGCCCAGCAGGCGGTTGGCGAACTCGAACTCCAGCTCGAGGCTCACCTTGCAGGACCGCTCGCCCATGGGCAGGAACAGCCAGCGTCCCCGCAGACGCTTGAAGGGGCCGCTGACCAGCGACATCTCGATGCGCTCGGGCTCGATCAGGTCGTTGCGGGTGGTGAAACTCTGCTCGATCCCGGCCCGCCCCAGCGTCATCTCACCAATCAGGTGAGATTCGTCGCGCTCGAGCAGACGCGCGCGCCGGCACCCTGGCAGGAACTCCGGATAGCGCTCGAAGTCGTTGACCAGGTCGAACATGTCCTTGGGGGTGTGCCGCACCATGGCGGACCGATTGACCGTTGGCATTGAGCTCTCCACTGACTTCACAGTGCCCAGGGCGTATCATGAGCGGTTATTTCAGGCCTTGAATGGTACCACGCTTCCCCCCACATCGAAGGGGCAGCGCCACCGGCAGATACAGGACACGAGGTTTCATGGCCAACAAGAAAGGCAAGAACAAGGGGCCCGGCAACAACGTCATCGCCCAGAACAAGAAGGCCCGCTTCGAGTACCACATCGACGAGACCTTCGAAGCCGGCCTGGTGCTGGCCGGCTGGGAAGTGAAGAGCCTGCGGGCCGGGAAGGCGCAGCTCACCGACACTTACATCCTGGTCAAGAACGGTGAGGCCTGGTTGCTGGGCAGTCACATCATGCCCCTCAATACTGCCAGCACCCACGAGGTGGCGGATCCCACGCGCACCCGCAAGCTGCTGCTGCATCGCAAGGAGATCGCCAAGATCTTCTCGCGCACCCAGGAGAAGGGCCATACCTGTGTGCCGATCAAGCTCTACTGGAAGAACAACCGGGTAAAGTGCGAACTGGCCCTGGTGACCGGCAAAAAGCTGCACGACAAGCGAGCCTCCGAGAAGGACCGCGACTGGCAGCGGCAGAAGGGCCGTATCATGCGGGAACAAATCAAGGGGTGAGGTGTCACAGAACTGCACATCCTGTTAGGATGCGCGTTACGGGGGCGACACGGTTTCGACGCCGGTGACAATCCCTGAGGTGCATGCCGAGAGCGTGATGTATCTCGTAAATACAACATCACGATTCAATAGTCGCAAACGACGACAACTACGCTCAGGGCGCGCTGGCAGCTTAAACGCCGCTAGCTTCTAGCCCGGCCCCGAAGTGATGTGCCCATTCATCACGGAGGGGATACGAGCGAAGACTGATGGGATCGCGATCGGTGGTGTCCTCTCGCCGATTGCTAAACCTTACGAGGAATCGCGTGGCTGGATCCTGCTCGTCGGAGCCAGTCGCGTTAAATCAAAAGACGAAACTAAGCATGTAGAGCCAAAGGGTGAGTGCCGGCGGACGCGGGTTCAATTCCCGCCGCCTCCACCAATCAAGTCGACGAATCAAGCACCTACGGGTGCTTTTTTCGTTTATTGGCCAACCTATTAGCCATCCCCTGAAGTGGTAGCTGGCGCCTGTTCCTGCCCTGTAAGCAGGTGGCAGCCCTTCACGCCCCACGAAACGGCCACGCCCCTGGCCGGTGCTTTTCGATTCCCGGTCACGCCTTTTTCAATTCCCAGCCAGGGACGTCGGTTCGGTTCCGGGAATAGGACGCGGGTTCGGCTCCGGGTCATCCGCATGGCAGGGCGCCGGCGGTAAGCCATGCGCGCCAGCAGCAATGGGTTAAACGGTTGTGAAGCTCACGGGTACATAGTTCTGGCAGAAAACAAGCCCACTCAAGGCGGGCCGGCGTGGGTTGAGTTGCCTTCAGGGGTTGTAGTCGAGGGCTTCCCTGGCAGTCCAAAACCGCTGGCCTCGGAAGACGAAGCCAGCTGTGCCGCCAAACATTCCTGGACTTTGCGTGACCGTGACCCTAAGCCCGTCTTTCACGAGTACGCAACGCTTCATGTCAATGTATGCCTGGAAGCTCTGCATGTCCTCTGCCGCCACGAAGGAAACCATATCTTTGTACCATTGCTCAGAAAGGCAGGCGACATGCCCTGCCTTGGTGACTGCCGGCATTGCATGTGCCGCCATCGGCGCCAGCAATAGCGCGACCATTATCCACTTCTTCATATCAAACCCCTTTCCCCGGTTCTGTAGCCCAAGGGTAGCGGCAATCGTACATAACTGCCTCGCAAGTATTCGGCACCATCGGCACCACTAAACTGGGCAACCATGCGGGTTCAGATTAGGTGGTGCTGACGACCATGAAACGCCGAAAAATTGCCGACAGCCAGGCACTCGGCGCCCCGTGGACGGTGGGGCGGGGCCGGGGGAGTACCTTGGATTTTCTCGGCAGCGGCTCGACGAGCGTTACTTGACTACGCTGACCAGTAACACAGCAGGGAGCGCACAGCATGAGCGATATTGATGAGAAGCAAGGCAAGGCCATGGCGTGGACACTTGTCGCAGCCATCGCCATACCGTCAGCGTTTGGCGCCTGGTTCGGTTGGCCTGGCCCCTGGTGGCTCTACCTCGCATTCGGGGTGGTGATTTTCATTGGTGGGCTTAGCGGCTGGGTCCAGTCTGTGCAGCAGGACGAGACCCATCGCGCAACGCTTGAGATGAATGAGCGCCAAAAGCGACAAGAGCGCGAGAAAGACAATACTGGGTGCGACTGAAACCGCTACTCATTCACGCAGCCCAAAAATCCAAGCTTGCTGGCGCCCCGGTCGGCAGGCTCTCCAGTTCCGGTTCCCGTATAGGCACCAGCCCCGCAACGGCGGTCCTTCAGCGCCAGCAGCAAACCGGAAACGGAAGCGAAGCGAAACGGCCATAAATAGCGCGCGGCTGGGACTCGGCGGCCCCACAGGTACGGGGTGGGGTCGGAGTACCTTTTTTGTCGGCAATGTCTTACAGCGGTCAGGGGTAGCGTGGGCCATGCTCAAAGCGGTGCCTTATCTCGCGGCCTTGGTCGCCTAGTGGGCGCGCCCAAGGGAAGCGGTACGGCTACGGACGGCCAGCCCCCTTCATTGCACGTCATCCAGCCCCAAGGCATCTAGGCCGGTCAGGTCAAAGGCGGCCAGTTCGGAAGGGTCGAAGTCGGGCAGGTCATCCAGGTTCAGCCCTTCAAGGGACAGGCCATCGGCCAACGCTTCACATACCAGCTTTTCGGCCACGGCCTGGCGTACGAACGCGGCGGTGTCATCGGTCATCCGGTGGACGGCGGCCAGGGTATCGGCTTCCAGCGTGAAGGTCTGCATATCCCCCCCTTGGGTTCGTTAAGTAATGGGCCAAGGGTAGCACCAGCCAGCCCCTTGAAGCGTCCGGTTTGTACCGTCACGCCCGCTTATAGAAAAGCGGACGGACACGGACAGTACATGACAGAATCGGACGCAAACCGGACACAAACCGTACACGCCTTCATTCCACCAATTCCACATAGGGCGGCACCAGTCGCACCAGCCGCGCGCGTTCCAGACTTGCCTTCACGTCATGGAATCGCTGGCGGGTGAAGCCATCGGCGGCCAGTTCGTCGCGCCAATCGTCGGTCAGCACCTTGGCGGCTTCGGGTTCACTGCCAGCACGCGCCAGCCGGTCGCGGTGGTCATCGTACAAGGCACGCAGGGCGGCCAGTGCCTTGGTCTGATTCTTCCCCCTGCCTGACTTCCCCCTGGCGGTCGGCTGGTAGTCACGAACGGGGTTCAGGGCGGCGCCCCATACGTCCCCGCCTTCATCGTCCACCAGTGGCAGCTTCACGCCTTCCAGGGTGAAGGCTTGCAGCCCTGGCAGCTCGGCATCCTTCATCTTGGTGGCTTCCAGGCAGACAACGCCCGCTTCATCCTTGGCCACGCGGTATTCAGCATCCACGGCGCCCTTCAACACGGTGCTTCCCCTGGCGCCCTTGGCGCTATCCTTGCCGCTGTGGTGTACCACGCAGACGGTCGCCTGCCAGTGCTGGCGCATGGCGTCCAAGTGGCGCACGAACGCGGCCATATCGGCACTACTGTTCTCGTCAGCGGCGCCAAGGTTCCGGGAAAGGGTGTCTACCACGATAAGGGCAGGCGCCTGGCCGGTTTCTCTGGCACGGGCTTCCACGGCGGCCACGACTTCCCGCGCGCTTTCCCAGTCGGCCAGGCTGGCGGCGGCATGGGACACGAACAACGGCGCGCCCTTCAGGGTCACGCCCCTGGCCAGCTCCCACGCCTTCAGACGGCGGGCAATCCCGTTATGGCCTTCCCCTGCCACCACGAACACGGCGCCTTGCTTGGTGGGGTTGCCATGCCAGGCGGTGCCGGTCGCCACGCTTGCCGCCCAATCCAGGGCCAGAAACGACTTCCCGTGCCCAGGCTCGCCAAACACCAGCGCCAGCGAATCGGCTTCCACGTATCCCCGCACCAGCCAGGCTATGGGCTTCAGGTGGGCCACCAGTTCCCCCGCGCTGGCGAAGCCAAAGGCTGGCGCATTGGCCGGGGTGGCCGGTGGCAGGGTGGCGGCGGTCGCCGGGGTCAGGCGCTCGGGAATGTCGCGCGGCTCGGCAGCATCCCACGCGCTGGCCAGGGTAGCGGCGGCTTCATCGCGCGCCAGCCCCACGCCAGCGGCGGCACGTTCCAGGGCATGGCGGACTTCCCCTTCGGGCAGGTAGCCAGCCTTCACCAGCCCGAACACGCCGAACGCTTCCCGGTTCAACGTATCGTTACGGGTGCCATCCGGTGCGGTCAATATCGCGCCAGACGCCCCTTCCAAGGCGCGCAGGGCATAGGGCGGGGCATCCATGCGCCCCGGTGCTGGCGCTTGCTGTGCGGCTTCCCTGGCGGCATACGGGGCCAACGCCTGGCGGATAGCATCAGCGGCCAGCCGGTCGCCGGTATGCACCAAGCGGGTAACGAACGGCGCGCCCTTGCGGTGGATGAAGCCAGGCACGCGCATCACGCGGGGCAAGTCGCATACCTTGGGGTCACTGCCCAGCCAGGCGGCCAACGCCTTTTGCAGCGGGGTGAAGTCATCCAGCGCCAGCCCATCGGCCAGCCAATAGGCATGATGCCGGTCAGGTGACGATTCCACGACAAGGGACGGCGGGAAGTCTGCCAGGGTCGCGGCCAGCCTTGGCAGGCGGTCGGGTTCGGGTTCATCGAAGTCGGCAAACACGCCCCGAACGGCGGTGACGTTGGCAGCCTTGCGCCCCTGCCCATCGGTCGCGTTCACGGTCACGAACACACCAGCCCCCTGGCGGTTCAGGGCGGCCAGGGCATCCCAGCAATCGGACAGGGTGCCATGATGCTGGCGCACCATATCGCGGCGCTTGTCGGGGCTATCGTCGAAGGTCTGGAAGGTGAAGCTGGCGCCAGGTTCCAGGGCATCCAGGAAGCGGCGGGCTTCATCGAAGTCGGGTTGTAGGTCATCCATCGCGGTGGCCTGCATATATCGAATCCCTTTGAAGGGGGCAGGCTGGCCGGTGGCGCTTTGGCGCTCTACAATAGCCATGCACTGCCCATACATCAGAACGCTTCAGCCCTGCCCATGCGGCGGGGCTTTTTCTTGCCCATCGTTGGCGGCGGCCAGGTTGGCCAGAATCGCGCGTATCTTGTCGCGGTCATCCGGGGTGGCGTGGTATCGCCCATACCATGACGATTCCCCATCCTTGGTGACGAACGGCACGCGCTCGCAAGGCAGTTCCAGCTTCAGCTTCCGTCGCAGTTCCATGACGACATTGGGGGAATTGCTGGCCGGGGCCAGGCGGTCGCATTCTTCGCGGGTTCGCGGGGCTTGCAGCAGCGCCAGCAACAGGCGGAAGGCGCGCGGTGTGACGGGAATACGCATCAGGCTTTCCCCTTCATCGTGTCGGCAGCATAGGACAGCGCCCGCCAGGCCAACGCCTGGCAGGTGGTTTGCAGCGGTCGAAGGATGGCGCCCATCCAGTAGGCGGCGGCGCCAGCGGCCAGGGTCAGGGCGGGAAGATTCATGCGGCTTCCCCTTGCTTGGCTTCCCAGGCTTCCAGTTCATCCAGGCGCCAGCGGGTAGCGGCGGGGCCAATGCGGTGGGGCTTCGGGAAGTCGGCACGTTCACGCGCCCAACGCCAGCAAGTCGGCACGGACACGGCCAGGCGGTCGGCTACCTGGCGAACGGTTAGGAAGGTTGGTGCGGTCATCGGGATTCCCCTTTCATGGTGTATCCAGGGGAATCATTGCGGATAGGGGGCGGGTTCAGTGGCCGGACTGCCCCCACTTTGGCCGGTGGGTGCGGCGCTTCATCGTGGATTCGCTGGCGCCCATTTCATCAGCCACCTGGCGGCGCGCTTCGGTCAGGCTCAGGCTGGGGCGCCTGGCCATCTTGTCATCAAGCGCTGCCTGCAATTCTGCCCAGCGCTTGGCCTTTTCTTCATCGGTGCCATGAACCAAGGCATGGCCTTCCTTGGCGCTATTCAGCGTCCCAACGCCCCGCATGGCGTCCGGTTCCCACGGTTCCACATGTGCACGGGTGACGGTCACGCCCAGCAGCAGGGACGCATCCAGCAGGCGCAATGCTGGCGCGGGTGCCAGGCCACGGGTCGCCCGCACGGCGGCGCCTATCGCCACCAGCACGGCAGCGGCGCGGGCCTGTTCTTCATCAAGATTCCACCGCCTTGGCAGGGCGGCCGGCAGGGCCATGAATAGTCGGTGGGCTTCATTCAGCAGGTGGGCCGGTTCATCGGGGTCATGCCAGGCTGGCGGTTCCATGCTGGGCACCTTCAGCCAATCGCGCGCATCGGGCGGCAAGTGCGCCAGGGCATGGGATGCCACGGCCTTCAGGTAGTCCAGCAGGCGGCGGCCAGCGTCCGCTTCATAACTGGCGGCTTCATCGCAGCCCTGGCGCCGGTCATCAAAAAACAGGCTCACGCTTCAGCCCCCTGGCGAATCGGGGTCACACTGCCAGCCTTGGCCGGTTCCGCGCAGAACGCCCCCCATGCCTTCATCAGCTTGGCGCGCTGGGGCATCAGTTCGTCGCGGGCATACGCGGCGCGGGTGGCATCGCTATTCACGTGGGCCAATGCCAGTTCGCTGACTTCATCCGGGAAGGTCGAACGGCTACGCGCCCAATCCTTGAAGGCGCTTCGGAAGCCATGCGGCACCACGGGGCGGCCATCGGTCGGGTCGGCATAGCCTTCCCCTTCCGCCTTCAGCTTGCTGGCGTGCATCCGCTTCACGGTGGCCAGAATGGTAACGTCACTGATTTTCCCCCCACGCGGGGCCGGGAATACCAGCGGTTGCCCTTCCATGCGGGGCAGGGATTCCAGCAGGGCCACGGCATCAGCGGGCAACGGGATACGGTGGGGCTTGCCTGCCTTCATGCGGCTGGCCGGTATCGTCCACACCTTGGCGGCCAAGTCGATTTCATCCCAGGTGGCGCCCCTGATTTCCCCCGAACGGGCGGCGGTCAGAATGGCGAATTCCAGCGCCCTGGCGCCTATGCCTTCACGGCTGCGAAGGTCTGCCATGAATTCGGGGACGCGCTGCCAAGGCAGGGCCGGGAAGTGGCGCTTGCCCTTGCCCACCTTGGCGGGTTTGGCCAGCACGGCATCAAGATTCCCCCGCCAGCGGGCCGGGTTGTCCCCCTGGCGGTATCCCCGCACGGTCGCCCAGGCCAGCACGCTTTCAAGGCGCTGGCGCACGCGGGTCGCGGTTTCCGTCCGGGTTTCCCATATCGGTTCCAGCACCTTCAGCACGTGGGGCAATTCCACATCAGCAACGGCCACGTCCCCAATATGGATGAAGGCATAACGCTTCAGGGACGCCAGCCAGTCCTTCCGGTGCTTCGCGTTGCTGAATTCCCCTTCCTTGGCGCTGTGGTATTGCTCGGCGGCTTCGCGCAGGGTCAGGCGCTTGGCTTGTGCGGCCACGTGGGCAGCCCTGGCGGCCTGGCGCTCGGCTACGGGGTCGATACCTTCGGCCAGCTTGTCGCGCAGTTCACGCGCCCTTGTGCGGGCATCCGCAAGCGAGACATACGGGAAGCTGCCCAGGCCAAAGCCACGGCGGCGGTTCCCCACCAGCACGCGAAGCACCCATGAACGCCCCCCGCCAGCGGTGACTTGCAGCAATAGGCCAGGCACGCCCCCCACGGCATGGAATCCTGGCCGGTCAATGCGCCTGACTTCGGCGGCGCTTAGTTCCTTGGCTACCTTCGGCATCGTGTTTCCCCCTATCAGCCATCCCATTAGCCAACCTATTAGCCATAGAATATAGCATCACCTGACTTCTAGTGATACAGCACAAGACAAGGGAAGGCACGCAGGCCAAGGGATTCAGCAGGTTACGGCGCCAGCATGGGATAGCCTGATACGGCGGGAAGGTGGACGCCGCCTCCACCAATCAAGTCGACGAATCAAGCACCTACGGGTGCTTTTTTCGTTGTATCTCGAAAAGTCCTTCCCAAGGTAGGGGGCGGATTCCACACCCATCGAAGAAGCACCTGGGAGTGGGAAAAGCCCCCTACACGCCGACACCTTGTGCGAATCTGTACCTCTTCGGTACCATTTAGCCTATACCTCATCCGGCGGCCTGTTCAGGGGAACGTCCCGAGAAACGACCATGCAGAACAACCCCAAGAAGCATCAGGCCACTCGGCGCGTCACCATGCTCTCGGTGGCGGTCAACACCCTGCTCGGCGTGGCCAAGATCATTGTCGGCTGGCTCGTCGGCTCCGCCGCGCTGGTCGCCGACGGCATACACTCCTTTTCCGACCTGGTGACCGACTGCTTCGTGCTCGCCGCGTCCCACTATGGCCACCAGGGGCCCGATCACGACCACCACTATGGCCACGGCCGCATCGAGACCCTGGCCACCCTGTTCCTGGGCAGCGTGCTGATCTTCGTGGCCGGCGGTATCGCCTGGTCAAGCCTTGAGCGCCTGCTCTCCTCCGCCGAGATTCCGCCGCCCGGCGTCTGGGCGATCCTGTTGACGGCCCTGGCGCTACTGGCCAAGGAGTGGCTCTTCCACCTTACACGCCGAGTGGCACGACGCATCGGCTCGCAGATGCTGGAGGCCAACGCCTGGCACCACCGCAGCGACGTGCTCTCCACTGGCGTGGTCATGGTGGCCCTGGTGGGCAGCCAGTTCGGTGCCACCTGGATCGATACCGTGGCGGCGGTGGTCGTCGGCCTGATGGTCGGCAAGGTAGGCTGGGACCTGCTGTGGGACGCGAGCCGTGAGCTGGTTGACACGGCCCTGCCCGTGGCCACTCAGCAGGAAATGCGCCAGGTGGCGTTGAGCGTGTCTGACGTCCGGGGCATACACGACCTGCGAACCCGCCAGTCGGCCGGGCACACCATGCTCGACCTGCACGTGGTGGTGCCGCCGCGGATCAGCGTTTCCGAGGGCCACGAGATCGGCAACGAGGTGAGCCGGCGCCTGCGCAACGCCTTCCCCGCCCTCACCGACCTCACCTTCCACATTGACCCGGAGGACGACGCCGGTGAGGGCGACCCCAGCCGTTTCCCGGGACTGCCACTGCGCCCCGAGGTAGAGAGTGCCCTGGCACAGCGCTGGGCGGCGCTGGACGTCTGGCCGGAAATTCGCGAGATCGAACTGCACTATCTGGATGACGCCGTCACGGTGGTGATCTGCCTGGACGAATCGTCGCCCTTCGACAGCGACACGGTGATTCGCCAGCTCGAGGCGGCTGCCCGAGACATCGAATGGCTCTCCCACGTAGAAGTGCGCCGCCTGGCGGGACGCCCCTTGTCAGCGGACCACCGGCAGACACTTCCGCCCGCCTCGACTGATGCCAAGACGAGCCACATCAGCGACTGATTATCCCGACTTTCGTCGTAGCCTTGACGCGAAAACCACTTGCGACCAGCCTCGTGGGGAGCCATCATCTTCGCCCACTGGCCGGCCAAGGCCCGGCGAGGTCGAGACCGGGGTCGCATGATCCCCTGCCATTGTTGACTTTCCCGATCTGGATTCTAACCCCATGAGCAAAGTCCTGATTATCGGCGCCGGCGGCGTCGGCGGTGTCGTCACCCACAAGTGCGCCCAGCATCCCGAGGTATTCAGCGAGATCTGCCTCGCCAGCCGCAACCAGGCAAAGTGCCGCGCCATCGCGGCCCAGCTGGACCGTCCCATCCAGACCGCTGAGGTGGATGCCGACGACGTCGAGGCGCTGGTCGCACTGATCGAGTCGTACGAGCCGGACGTGCTGATCCACGTGGCCTTGCCCTATCAGGACCTGACCATCATGGAGGCCTGCCTGCGTACCGGCGTGCCCTACCTGGATACCGCCAACTACGAGCACCCGGACGAGGCCAAGTTCGAGTACAGGGAGCAGTGGGCCTTCCAGGAGCGCTATGCCAAGGCCGGCAACATGGCCACCCTGGGCTGCGGCTTCGATCCGGGCATGACCAACATCTACTGCGCCTGGGGCCAGAAGAACCTGTTCGACGAGATCCATCGCATCGACATCCTGGATGCCAATGGCGGCGACCACGGCTACCCGTTCGCCACCAATTTCAATCCCGAGATCAACATTCGCGAGATCACCGCCAACGGCCGCTACTGGGAAGAGGGCGAGTGGAAGGAGACCGAGCCGCTGGCCGAGAAGCGCACCTTCGACTTCGATGGCATCGGCGAGAAGGACCTCTACCTGCTCTACCACGAGGAGCTCGAGTCCCTCAGCCAGAACATCAAGGGCCTGAAGCGCATCCGCTTCTGGATGACCTTCTCCGAAAAGTACATCACTCACCTCAAGGTGCTCGAGAACGTCGGCATGACCAGCATCGAGCCGATCGAGTTCGAGGGCCGCGAGATCACCCCGTTGCAGTTCCTCAAGGCGGTGCTGCCGGACCCGGCCTCGCTCGGCCCGCGCACCAAGGGCAAGACCAACATCGGCGTGATCCTCGATGGCATCAAGGATGGCAAGCGTCGCAAGGTGCACATCTACAACATCTGCGACCACGAGGCCTGCTATCGCGAAGTGCAGTCCCAGGCGATCTCCTACACCACCGGCGTGCCGGCGGTGACCGGCGCCATGCTGATGCTGAAAGGCCTGTGGAAGGGCGAAGGCGTGTTCAACGTCGAGCAGCTCGACCCGGACCCCTTCATGGAGCGCATCGGCGACATGGGCCTGCCCTGGCAGATGGTCGAGCTCGACCCCGATGCCGACCCCCTGGGCTGAGCCCGACATGAGCCAGACCGCCTATCCGTCCGATGCTTACCCCTTCGACATTGGGGCCTGTCCGTCGCCCGCCTACGTGGTGGACGACGCCCTGCTCCGCCGTAACCTGGAATTGCTGCGGAGGGTCCAGGAAGAGAGCGGCGCGCGCATCCTGCTGGCGCTGAAGGGCTTCGCCATGTGGGATACCTTCCCGCTGATCCGCCAGTATCTGGTGGGCACCACGGCGAGCGGCCAGGACGAGGCGCAACTGGGGGCGGAGACCTTCGGCGGCGAGGTGCACTGCTACTCGCCGGCCTTCAGCGAGGCGGAGATGACGGTGGTGCTGCAGTACGCGGATCACCTCAGCTTCAACTCGCCGGCCCAGTGGCAGCGCTTCCGCGACACCGTCGCGGCCGCACCGCGACGGGTCTCCTGCGGCCTGCGCGTCAACCCGGAGTACTCCGAGGGCAAGGTGGCGCTCTACGACCCCTGCGCCCCGGGCTCACGGCTCGGCACCCGGGCCGTGGACCTGGAGGGCGTGGCCCTCGACGGCCTGGAGGGCCTGCATTTCCATACCCTGTGCGAACAGAACAGCGACGCCCTGGAGCACACCCTGGCCGCTTTCGAGGAGCGCTTCGGCCGGCACCTCGCCGGCCGCAAGTGGGTGAACTTCGGCGGCGGTCACCACATCACCCGCGAGGACTATGATGTCGAGCGGCTGGTCCGGGTGATCCGCGACTTCAAGTCCCGCCATCCCCACCTCGAGGTCTACCTGGAGCCCGGCGAGGCGATTGCGCTCAATACCGGCTACCTGGTGTGCAGCGTGCTGGATATCGTCGAGAACGACGGCACGATCGCCATCCTCGACACCTCCGCCACGGCACACATGCCCGACGTGCTGGAAATGCCCTATCGGCCCGAGATCATCGGCGCCGGCGAGCCCGGCGAGAAGGCCCACACCTACCGGCTGGGCGGGCTGACCTGCCTGGCCGGCGATGTGGTGGGCGAATACAGCTTCGACGCCCCGCTGGCGATCGGCGACCGGCTGATATTCACCGATATGGCCCACTACACCATGGTGAAGACCACCACCTTCAACGGCATGCGCCTGCCGTCTATCTGCCGGATCGACGAGGCCAGCCGCGAGGTGCGCACGGTGAAGTCCTTCGGATACGAGGATTACCGGCAACGACTCAGCTGAAGGGAGACAAGAGATGACCCAGGTCTTCAAGTTTGGCGGTGCCTCGATCCAGGACGCCGCGGCCATCCGTCGAGTGGGCGAGTTGCTGGCCCGTTTCCGAGCGCGCCCGCTGATCGTGGTGGTCTCGGCCATGGGCAAGACTACCAATGCCCTGGAGGCACTGCTGGCCGCGGCGCGCGCTGGCGAGACGGAGGAGTATCGCGACAGCCTCGAGACCCTGCGCCAGGAGCACCTGACCACCGTCGAGGCCCTGTTCGGCGGCAGGGCCGGACCCGTGACGGAGCGTGTCGAGGCGCTGATCACCGAACTCGACCGCCGCCATCGCCGCCACGCGGGCCGTGAACGCCCCTTCCACTACGACCAGACCGTCTGCTTCGGTGAACTGCTCTCTACTACCATCGTCAGTGCCTGGCTCGACGAGGCCGGCATGGCGACCGAGTGGCTCGATGCCCGGGACCTGGTGGTCACCGACGACTGCCACCAGGCGGCCAACGTCGACTGGCAGGCCACCGTGGAGCGGGTACGCGGGCTGGAAACAGACGATGAAAAGATCCGGGTCACCCAGGGTTTCATCGGCGGCACCACCGAGGGCGTATCGACCACCCTGGGCCGCGAGGGCTCCGACTTCAGCGCGGCGATCCTCGCCCACTGCCTGGACGCCGAGGAGGTCACCATCTGGAAGGACGTACCGGGGCTCTTCAATGCCGACCCGCGTCGCTTCGACAATGCGGTACAACTCGAGCGTATCTCCTACGACGAGGCCATCGAACTGGCCTGGCACGGCGCCAAGGTGATCCACCCCAAGACCCTGGGGCCACTACAGCAGAAGTCGATCCCGCTGACGGTGCGCTCCTTCGAGGATCTCGAGGCGCCTCCCAGCACCATCGGCCGGGACACCCGGTTCGACACCCAGACGCCCTCCCTTGTCTTGCTCGAGGAACAGACGCTGCTGGAGATACGCCCACGAGACTTCGCCTTCATGGACGAGGCTCGCCAGCACGACATCCTCGGCCGCCTGGTGGAGGCCGGGCTGCACGCCAGCCTGATCGATGCCGGGGCCATGCGTCTCTCGCTCTGCCTGGACGACAGCCACCCCGATCGACTGGAGCCGCTGGTCAGCTCACTATGTGCCGACTATGCGGTGGTGCGTCATGAAGACCTGACCCTGCTCACCGTGCGCCACGCCGACGACGCACTGCTGGCGGCCCTGAGCGCCGGACTCGACAGCCTCGCCGAACGACGCAACGCCGATACCGCCCAGCGGCTCTTTCCAAGCACCCAGTGCCAGGGAACCTGGCACATCCCGACCTGAGCTCAGCCTAGCGCGCGGACCAGCAGTTGCACGCCGACGATGGCCATGGCCAGTATCACCAGGCGATAGAAGAGACGTTCACTGACCCGGTGCTGCAACCACAGGCCGCTGCGAACGCCTGCCCAGGCCACCGGCACCAGTATCAGCGAGGCCCCGGTACTGGTCAGGTTGACCTCCCCGAGCCACAGGTAGGGCGGCAGCTTCATCAGGTTGACCGCGGCGAAGAGGATCGCGCTGGTAGCGATGAAGGCCTGCTTGCTCAGCCGCCGGGGAATCAGGTAGAGGTTGAGCGGTGGCGCCCCGGCGTGGGCCAGGAAGCTGGTGAAGCCGCAGCCGACCCCGGCCGGCAGCGCCCAGCGGATCGAGACGGGACGCTCCGCGCTGGGCTTGAGCAGCATGTAGGCCGCGAACAGCAGGGAGATCACGCCCAACAGCAGACGCACACCATCCTCGTCCAGGCGACCGATCAGCAGGGTGCCGACGATCACCCCGATGGCCAGCCCCGGGAGCAGGCGACGCACCTCGGTACCGTCGTGAAACCCCCACCAGGCCTTGATCGTGAAGGCATCCATTACCAGCAGCAGCGGCAGCAACAGCCCGGCCGCCTCGACGGGACCGATGGCGAGCGCCATCAGCGGCACCGAGAGGGTGCCGAAGCCGCCGGCGAACCCGCCCTTGGAGACGCCGGTGAGGTAGGTGGACACCACGATGAGGGTCCAGGCCAGCCAGGAGTAGTCGGGGAGTGACATGGGCCTTCCTTGGGTTTCATCCCTCCTCGGCACGAGACGACGCCGGGCCACGGAGGTGGCCCGGCGTCATTGTACCGCACGATGCAAGAGTGACCGTCAGGAACGGTCCGCCATCAAGCGGCGTCGCGCTCGCCTCCGGCGGCCGCGTGCATGGCCAGGGCAGTATCCAGCATACGGTTGGAGAAGCCCCACTCGTTGTCGTACCAGGCCATCACCTTGACCAGGCGGCCGTTCACCCGAGTGTGGTTGGCATCGAAGGTCGAGGAGTGCGCATCATGGTTGAAGTCGATGGAGACCAGTGGCTGGGCATTGACCGCCAGCACCGGGGAGACCTCGGCCGCGCTGGCCACTATCTCGTTGATTTCTTCCTTGGTGGTATCGCGACTGGCGGTGAAGACCAGGTCGACGAGCGAGACGTTGATCACCGGCACGCGTACCGCCAGTCCATCGAACTTGCCATCCAGCTCCGGCAGCACCAGGCCCACTGCAGCGGCGGCACCGGTCTTGGTGGGGATCATCGAATGCGTCGCACTGCGTGCCCGATAGGGGTCCTTGTGATAGACGTCGGAGAGGTTCTGATCGTTGGTGTAGGCGTGAACCGTGGTCATCAGGCCGTTCTCGATGCCCACCGCCGCATGCAGCGCCTGGGCCACCGGGGCCAGGCAGTTGGTGGTGCAGGAAGCGTTGGACACCACCTTGTGCTCCGGCGTGAGCACGTCCTCGTTGACGCCGTAGACCACGGTGGCGTCAGCATCGGGGCTCGGGGCGGAGATCAGCACGCGCTCGGCGCCCGCCGCGAGGTGCTTGGCAGCAGCCTCGCGCTTGGTGAACAGGCCGGTGCACTCCATCACCAGATCCACGCCGAGGGAGGCCCAGGGCAGCGCCGCAGGGTCCCGCTCGGAGAGGATCTCCATGCGCTGGCCATCCACGGTCATGCTGCGTTCGTCGTGCTCAACGGAGAAGGGGAAGTGACCGTGCACGGTGTCGTGGCGCAGCAGATGCGCATTCAGCGAAGGGTCGCCGAGGTCGTTGATGGCAACCACCTCCACGCGATGGCGGTAGCCGTTCTCGTACAGGGCACGCAATACATTGCGCCCGATGCGGCCGAAACCGTTGATGGCGATCTTGAGCGTCATGGCGTTGTTCTCCTCGGTCCAGTAGCGTTCTATGGGACGTGGCGTAGCCAGTAAGCGGGAAGGTCCTGGCCATAGCCCGGCTCGGGCGTGCCTGCGCAACGGGCCACGTATCATCTACCCCATAATGTGGACCAGTCATGGGCGAGGCTCAAGTACTTTTTAGTAATTTTACAACATTCAGCCCTTCATTCAGCTATCGGGCGCAAGCACCTCAATCCAATAGAATAACTCGACATAACGGGAAGCAGGTCGTGAAGCACGACCCAAAAGAGGGCTTCAATACCGATCATCATGTAGTAAACTTACCGTAAATGGTATGGTGATCAGATAACAACCAGCATCCAACCGAGGAGCACGATATGTCGGCCACTCCGCTGCACACTCCCATCCGTCGTACCAAGATTGTCGCCACCCTGGGCCCAGCCAGCGACCGTGAGGGCGTCCTGGAAACGATGATCGCCGCCGGCGTCGACGTGGTACGCCTCAACTTTTCCCACGGCAGCCCCGATGACCACCGCCAGCGTCTGGCACGGGTCCGCGAGATCGCCGACCGGCAAGGCAAGAGCGTTGCCGTCCTGGGTGATCTGCAGGGGCCCAAGATCCGCATCGCCCGCTTCAAGGAAGGGGCCGTGAAACTCGAGGAGGGCCAGTCCTTCATTCTCGACATGGGGCTGAGCAGCGACGAGGGCGACGCCAGCCGCGTGGGCTGTGATTACAAGACCCTGGCCGATGACGTCGCCCCCGGCGACCGCCTGCTGCTCGACGACGGCCGGGTGGTGCTCGACGTCAATCGTGTTGTCGACCACCTGATCCATACCAGCGTGGTGGTGGGCGGCACGCTCTCCAACAACAAGGGCATCAACAAGCAGGGTGGCGGCCTCTCTGCCCCGGCGCTTACCGAAAAGGACAAGGCCGACCTGGAGACCGCCGTGGCGATCGGCGTCGACTACCTGGCGATCTCCTTCCCGCGCAGTGCGGCCGATATGCAGGAAGCCCGTGAGCGCCTCGGCGAGGCCGGCAAGGAGATCGGCCTGGTAGCCAAGCTCGAGCGCGCCGAGGCGGTGGCCGACGACGAGACGCTGGACGCCATCATCCGCGCCAGCGAAGCCGTGATGGTGGCACGCGGGGACCTGGGCGTGGAGATCGGCGACGCATCGCTGATCGGCACCCAGAAACGCATCATCAAGCACGCCCGCACCCTCAACCGCGCAGTGATTACCGCCACCCAGATGATGGAGTCGATGATCGAGTCGCCGCTGCCCACCCGGGCCGAGGTGTTCGACGTGGCCAATGCCGTGCTCGACGGCACCGATGCGGTGATGCTCTCCGCCGAGACCGCCGCCGGCGATTTCCCGGTGGAAACGGTCGAGGCCATGGACCGGGTCTGCCTCGGCGCCGAGCGCGAGCGGCGCATCCAGGAATCCGGCCACCGCATCCACGAAGGTTTCAGCCAGATCGACGAGACCATTGCGCTCTCCGCCATGTATGCCGCCAACCATCTCGCCGGAGTAGCGGCCATTGCCTGCATGACCGCCTCCGGCTACACGCCATTGATCGCCTCACGGATCAGCTCGGGGCTGCCCATCGTTGGCCTGGCCCACAATCCGGTGGCCCAGCGGCGCATGGCGCTCTACCGCGGGGTCGTCTCGCTGCCCTTCGACACCAGCGAGATGAGCGCCCAGGAGCTCAATGACCGTGCCATCCAGCGGCTGGTAAAACAGGGCATCGCCAAACCCGGCGACCATATCATCCTCACCCGGGGCGACCACATGAATGCCCATGGCGGCACCAACACACTGAAAATTCTCGCCGTAGAGGCCAGCCATGAGTGACATCCGCCCACCGCGCAACGTGACGCGGATCCTGCCGGCTCGCAAGCGCATCGCCCTCGTCGCCCATGACGGCAAGAAGGACGAGATGCTCGAGTGGGCAGGCCGCTGGCAGCCCACCCTGGCCCGTCACCAGCTGGTCGGCAGCGGCACCACTGCAACCCGGATCAGCAAGCAATTGAGCCTCGAGGTGGAAGGCCTGATGAGTGGCCCACTGGGCGGCGACCAGCAGATCGGCGCGCGCATTGCCGAGCAGCGGCTCGACCTGCTGATCTTCTTCTGGGATCCCTTCGCACCGCAACCCCACGATCCCGACGTCAAGGCCCTGCTGCGACTGGCGGCGCTATGGAACATTCCGGTCGCCTGCAATCCCGCCAGCGCCGACTTCCTGATCAGCTCTCCCTGGCTCGACCAGGACTACGAGATGACCATCCCCGATGCCGGCGCCTGGATCTCCTCCCGTTCCGGCTGATTGCGCCCGCCGCCGAGGCGTCGACACCGCTATCCACTCACAAGAGGTCGACCATGTTCCAGCTTACCCGCAGCGTCACCTGGCAGGCCCTCAAGGGGCTGCAACAGACAACCGCCAGTGATCGCATCCGCGACTACTTCGCCGCCGACCCCAAGCGCTTCGAGAAGATGAGCCTGCGCGTTGGCGGGCTTTTCCTCGACTACTCCAAGCAGCCGGTCTCGGACGAAGTCCTCGAGACCCTGATCGAGCTCGCCGAGCACTCGGCGCTGGTCCAGCGCCGCGCGCAGATGTTCTCCGGCGATATCATCAACGTCACCGAGGACCGTCCGGTGCTGCACACCGCCCTTCGCAATCTCGGCAAGGGGCCACTGAAGGTCGACGGCCAGGACGTGATGCCGGAGATCCATCGCACCCGCGAGCAGATCCGCGCCTTCTCCGAGGCGGTGCGCAACGGCGAGTGGACGGGCTATAGCGGACAACGTATCAAGGACGTGGTCAACATCGGCATCGGCGGGTCGGATCTTGGCCCTAACATGGCCTGCCGGGCACTGCTCAAGCACCGCCACCCGGACCTAAGCTTCCACTTCGTGTCCAACGTCGACGGCGCCCATATCCAGAAAGTGCTCAGCCGACTCGACCCGGCCACCACCCTCTTCATCGTCTCCACCAAGACCTTCTCCACCCAGGAGACGCTGCTCAACGCCCATACCGCGCGCCGCTGGTTCCTGGAGAACGCCGGCCCGGACGCCGATGTGGGGGCACACTTCATCGCCGCCTCGACCAACAAGGCGGCGGCCACGGAGTTCGGCATCCGCGAGGAGAATGTCTTCGAATTCTGGGCCTGGGTCGGCGGGCGCTACTCGATGTGGTCCTCCATCGGCCTGCCCATAGCCCTGTCGATCGGCTTCGAAGGGTTCATGGAACTGCTCGAGGGCGCCTATGAGATGGACCAGCACTTCCTGTCGGCCCCCTTCGCCGAGAACATGCCGGTGCTGATGGCGCTGATCGGCATCTGGCACATCAATTTCCAGGGCGCCGAGACCCAGGCCATCGTGCCCTATGACCAGGCGCTGCATCAGCTGCCGGCTTTCCTGCAGCAGCTCGACATGGAATCCAATGGCAAGTCCGTGGACATCTTCGGCCACCCCGTGGACTACAAGACCGGCCCCATCGTCTGGGGACAGACCGGCTCCAACGGCCAGCACGCGTTCTTCCAGCTGCTGCACCAGGGTACCCGCTACGTGCCCATCGACTTCATCGCCTCGCTCAAGCCCGAGCCCGGCGTCGAGGATCACCATTTCGCGCTGCTCACCAACATGCTGGCCCAGGCCAACGCCTTCATGGAGGGCAGCCAGACCGGCAGCCGCCTCGACCCCTACAGCTGCCCGGGCAATCGTCCCTCCAGCGTGCTGCTGCTCGACGAACTGACCCCCAAGAACCTCGGCGCGCTGATCGCGCTCTATGAGCACAAGGTGTTTGTCCAGGGAGTGATCTGGAACATCAATTCCTTCGACCAGTGGGGCGTACAGCTGGGCAAGCGCATCGCCGGCGAGATCAGCGAACGCATCGACGCCCAAAGCCAGGACTTCGATGCCTCCACCCAGGGCCTGCTGGCGCTGGTGCGGGAAAATTTTCCCCGCGATAACGCTGAATCCCCCTCCCGAAATGCGAAGCGAGGCAAGAGCAAGGGGTGAAGCCTCTCAACCGCGGGCGGCGGCCAGCCACTGCCCGGCGCGGTGGCCCGCCCAGGCGGCAACTAGCCAAAGGAGGAGACTGGCCACCACATAGCCCAGGGCCGCCGCCCGGTGGCCCTCATGCATGAGGGCCAGGGTTTCCAGGCCAAATAGCGAGAAGGTGGTGAAGCCGCCGCAGAAGCCACCCGCTAGGAAGGGCTGCCAGCACGCGACCCGACCGCAGGTACGGCGGGCGGCATAGGCGGCGAAGCCGACGATCAGCCAGGAACCCAGGGCGTTGACCGCCAGGGTAGCCCAGGGGAAGGCCTGCCCCGCCAGCGCCAGCGAGACCAGGTAACGCAGCGTGGAGCCCAGGGCACTGCCCAACCCCACCGCAGCATAGGCACGCCAGACGATCATGACAGGCCTCCCGCCAGCCAGGCGCCGGCCGCAAGCGCGGCGATCCCGGCCCCGAGAGTCAGGGCGACGTAGCCCAGGGCCGCGGCCTTGCGTCGCTGCTGCCAGAGCGTCAGGGTCTGCAGGCTGAAGGAGGAGACGGTGGTATAGCCCCCCAGCAGGCCGATGGCCAGAAGCGGCCAGGTCAGACCCGTCTCGGGGCCGGACAGGCCCAGCCCCCCGGCCACGAGGCCCATGAGCAGGGCCCCACTCAGGTTGACCACCAGGGTCCCCCAGGGAAGGCCGGCGCCCAGGTAACGGGCCACGAGATTGCCCACTGCCAGACGCGCCATGCCGCCCAGCCCTCCGCCACCGGCCACGACCAGCAGCACCAATGGGTCGATGCTCATTCACTCCCCAAGCGTTGCAAGAAAGGTCCAAGGATGACGGCGACGATCCGCCAGACCAAAAAAAAGCCACCCGATGAGGGTGGCCAAAGTATCGCATGCTTGCCTTGCAGGGGCAGTGACCGAGAAGTCACGCGAGACAATATTGGCACATAATTTCCGACATGTACAATACGTGTACATGAAAATAGGGTTGCGACACCGGCTCGAGACCGAGAACCAAAGGCCGTATCATGCGGATACCTGAACGCAGCCCCGACATCACATCGACAACACGCCAAGAGACGGAGGTCACAGCGTGAACCCATTGCGAGCCATTCCTGCCATCATCGGCTGGCTTCTGATCGCCTTGGTGGCCTTCGCCACCCCGAGCCAGGCCCAGCAAGCCGACGCAGGCAGCGAGCCACCGGCCTACTCCACCCTGGCCGACCTGCTCGAGAACGAGCAGTCACGCCAGCAGTTGATTGACCAGCTGCGCGGTATGGCCGGGGACGTCGCCGCCTCGGAAACGGCCGCCGAGGAGAGCGCCGCCAGTGACGAGCCTTCACTCCCCCGGCAACTGGCCCAGGCCACCAGCCGCATTGCCGGTGACATCGGCAGTCAGTTCGGCGACGCCGTTGAAGCGATGGCGGGGCTGTTCACCGGTGGCGTCGAGGACAGCACCTTCAACACGGCAGCCTTCACCAGCGCCGCGATCAACCTGGGTCTGGTGATTCTCGCCACCCTGGTGTTCTTCGTCGCCTTCCGGCGTCTGGCCAAGCCGCTATTCACCGGCTTCAGCCAGTGGTCACTCAACGGTGCCGGCCTGACCACCGTACTTCGACTGGTCATCTGTGTGGCCCTGGCCGCCGTGGTGGATGTACTCATCGTGGCGCTGGCCTATGTGGGCGGCAACCTGATCGCCACCTTCGCCGTCGGGGAGACCGGCGAGCTCTCGACCCGAGCCTCGCTGTTCCTCAATGCCTTCCTGGTGATAGAGCTTCTCAAGGCCGGGGTGCGCATGCTCTTCTCGTCCCGCTACGAGGGGCTGCGCCTGCTGCCCATCTCGACCAATGAGGCCTCCTACTGGAACCGCTGGCTCGCCCGTCTGATCGGCATGGTCGGTTACGGCCTGATGGTCGTGGTGCCCCTGATCAACTTCTATCTGGCGCCCACGCTGGGAGAGAGTATCGGCACCCTGATCATGTTCGCGGCCTTCTTCTATGCCGTCACGGTGGTGCTGACCAATCGGGTACGCTTGCGTGCTGCCATCAATGACAAGGCAAACCGCACCAGCATGGCGGCTTCCCGCGTTTCGCTGCAGCTGTTCGCTCGCACCTGGCACCTCTTTGCACTGGCCTATTTCCTGATGGTGCTGGTGCTGACCCTGACACGTCCCGCCGACGCCCTGCCCTTCGTGCTCTTCGCCACCCTCAAGAGCCTTGCTGCCGTGGTGGTGGGCCTGCTGGCCTCGAGCCTGCTGACTCAGACCATTGGCCGGCGCATACGCCTGGGTGACGATCTGCGCCGCAAGCTTCCACTGCTGGAGCCGCGGCTCAACAGCTACGTGCCCAATGCCCTGAGGGTCATCCGCACCCTGATTCTGATCACGGTGTTCCTGATGGTCCTGAACGCCTGGGGCGCCTTCGACCTGGCAGCCTGGTATGCCTCGGATGCGGGAAGCGCCCTGGTGGGCAAACTGGTCAGCGTGGCGGTCATCCTGGTGATCGCCATCGCCGTATGGCTGGGCCTCGCCAGCCTGATTGAGCACAAGCTCAACCCGGAGACCGGCGGCGGTTTGCCCTCGGCCCGGGCCCAGACCCTGCTGGCGCTGTTCCGCAATGCCCTGGCGATCGCCATCATGACCATGACGGTGATGATCGTGCTGTCCGAGATCGGCATCAACATCGGCCCGCTGATCGCCGGTGCCGGTGTGCTTGGCCTGGCCATCGGCTTCGGCTCCCAGAAGCTGGTACAGGACATCATCACCGGCATCTTCATCCAGGTGGAGAACGCCATGAACACCGGCGACGTGGTCACCGTCGGCGGCATCACGGGCACCGCCGAGAAGCTCAGCATCCGCTCGGTGGGCATCCGCGACCTCTCCGGCACCTACCATCTGGTGCCCTTCTCCAGTGTGGACACCGTCTCCAACTACATGCGCGAGTTCGGCAACCACGTCGGCGAGTACGGTATCGCCTACCGCGAGAGCATTGACGAGGCTATCGAGCAGCTGAAGCTGGCCTTCGAAGACCTCCAGGCCAGCGAAGAGCACGGCCACAAGCTGCTGGAACCGCTCACCGTCGCCGGGGTCGTGGCCCTGGCCGACAGCTCGGTGAACATCCGGGTAGTCATCAAAACCACGCCCGGCGACCAGTGGGCCGTAGGCCGCGCCTACAAC
This sequence comes from Pseudomonadota bacterium, assembly GCA_051751285.1. Taxonomy (GTDB): domain Bacteria; phylum Pseudomonadota; class Gammaproteobacteria; order Pseudomonadales; family Halomonadaceae; genus Halomonas. Next base: position 79,734 of record JBNJKT010000016.1, read on the forward strand.
CGCTTGGTCAAGCTGCGCTTCGACGAGGCCGGCATCGAGATCCCCTTCCCGCATACCACACTTTATTTCGGCGAGGACAAGGAGGGCCGCTCACCGGCTGCCAACGTTCGAGTCCTCAAGCCCAAGAGCAAGCAACTCAAAGAGGACGCGCCTCACCACGACGATCCCGAACAGGGCATTCAGGAAATCGCCGATCCCGACCATCGCAATCCTTCGGAAGGCGATGTCGAGGAGCCCTGACGACCCGGCAATCTTGTATCTCAGCAAGCACAGCGGGGCTGCCATTCGGCAGCCCCGCTGTATATCAGGCCGGGGCCTGTAGACGATGCCTCAGTGGGTGGTCATCAGCATCAGCACGCTGAGCGCCGCCGAGACCCACATTGCCGGCCGAATCGCCTCCAGACGGCCGGTAAAGAGCTTGATCAACACGAAGGAAAGGAAACCGAAGGCGATGCCCAGAGTGATGGAGTAGGTCAGCGGCATCAGGATGATCGCCAGGAAGGCCGGGAAGGCTTCGTCGTAGCTGCCCCAGTCGATCTTCGCCACCGGCGCCAGCATGAAGAGCCCCACCAGCACCAGAGCGGGGGCCGTGGCGATGCCCGGCACCAGCGAAAGCAGCGGTGAGAGAAACAGGAAGGGCAGGAAGAGCAGGGCGATCGTCACCGCCACCAGGCCGGTACGCCCGCCCTGGGCGACCCCGGCGCCGGACTCGATAAAGGTCTGGGCGGCGCTGGTACCGAGTGGCGCGGCAATCATGGAGGCGAAGGCATCCACGGTCATGGAGCGCTTGAGGTTGCGCGGGTTGCCGTCCTTGTCCTTGAGGTCCGCGGACTCGGAGAGTGCCATGAAGCAGGAGAGGGCATCGAAGAAGTTGGTGAACAGCATCACGAAGATGAACGGCAGGTAGGCCACCTTGAGCGCCCCCAGGATATCGACCTGCATTACCGCACTGAAATTGGGCCAGGCGGCCAGACCGCTCCACTCGACCATGACTTCCTCGCCCCACAGGCGGCCCATGGGAGCGGCCAGCAGGGTGGTCAGGGCAATACCGAGGATCAGCGCACCGTTGAAGCGCAACACCACCATGATCGCCGTGGCCATCAGCCCGATGAAGAAGGTCACCAGGCTTGCGTCGAAGCTGCCCAGGCTCACCAGGGTGGCCTCGCTGCCGACGATGAAGCCGGCGTTCTTGAGGCCGATGAAGGTGATGAAGAGCCCGATGCCGCAGGTGATGGCGTAGCGCAGTGAGGCCGGGATCGCCTCGATGATCGCCTGGCGGACGTTGAACATCGCCAGCACTGCGAACAGCA
>JBNJKT010000017.1:0-79762 GCA_051751285.1 Pseudomonadota bacterium
TTTCTCGTTGTGGTCATACTTCATGGCATTACTAGGTGCCGCGGCCTGTGGGGGCGATATGGAGCGTTCAGGCACGCTACCGCCACCCCGCGCCCCATGCGACTTACCGCGGGCGCAGAGCGTTAAGGCACTCCCGCAGCCGGATCAGGTGGTGGCGTTCCAGCAACTCCACCACCTCCTGCCGAAGCATCAGCGGTCGAAGCCGCCGGTTGCGTGCACTTTCTAGTAAACCTACTTCGGATAGCATGCGAAAGGCCACCTGGCCCATCTTTCGTCTAGAGGAAGCGGTCCAGCCGTTGATGGCCGGATCACGCTGAGCGCGCTCGGAAAGGAAGTCATCCCACTGGTAGGGCTCCAGCGTTTCCGCATGGGTGAGGAAAGAATCGGCCACCACCGTTTCCAGAAACTCCACCAGCAGGAGGTTGCGCGCCAAGGCCGCACAGAATGCCACCTGGGTGGCCAGCTGGTCGTCGCCATCGCGCAGTGCCTGCCAGAACGGCAACGGGAGCTTCTCGAGGCGCTTGCGGATCGCCTGGGCCATGCGCTTGGCCGTGGCCGGCCGCGTTTTCTGCAGGCTGTTCTCGTCGAGGATGGCCGCCTTCCAGGCTGAGTCGTCCACGCCGGCCAGCAGCAGCTCCGCCACGATACGACTCTCGCGCACCATCAGCGAACCGCCGATGAGGTCTGAGTGGTAGTGGAACGACTGGGAGGATAAGGGCATCAGGATGCAGCTCATGCGAAAGCAACGGGAGCACGTATGGTGGCGAGCCGACCTATCAAGCGCAATGCCCTGGCCCGAAACACATCCCGATGCAGCCTGCTGCGGCGATGCGGACCTCAGAAAATAGATAGAACGTGGATGGACCAGGCGTCGCAACCCGTTATGAGGCCAGTCTCGAATTGAAGGGCGACGAATCTGATGGATAACCGGTACGCTTCGATGTGATGCGCAGGTCACCCGTTTCGCGAACAACAAGGACGCTTTCGCATGAGCCGCTACCACCACAACCGGGATATCACCGCCCTACTTCAGGCTGCGGCGCACTGGCGCGACACCTGCCTGATCGAGGACGGCAGCCTGTTCGGCAGCGAGTCGCTGTGGACACGAGAGTTTCTTGCCGAGCTGAACCGTGCCTTCATCCAGAACCCGCTGGAAGGCAACGGGAGCTATCTGGACAAGCTCAAGCAACAGCTGGCTGATGTCTCTCCCCAGGCGGCCAGGCTGATGGCCGAGCTGCACTGGGTGCTGCTGCTGTTCCCCCATAACATCAATCCCTCCACCAAGCGCGGCCTGATCCAGGAGCTGTGGGCGCTCGGTGAGCAGCCTCTCGAAAGCGACCATCGCCTTCTCAGCGACGAGGTGCTGGCCGGCGCTGCCCACTCCGGCACCGCCTACAACACGCACCGCTGGCGAGAGCTCACCTTTCTGATACAGATTGCCGAAGCATTTAAAGCCCTGCCTAAGGCCCAGCGCCAGCAGCAGCTGGCCGACCCCTGGACGTTTGCCGAGTGGCTGGCTTCCGTTCCCCGCGAGGGCTATCGGCAGCTCCGCCATATAATGCGCTGGATGCTATTCCCCGATCATTTCGAGAGGATCTGCACCAGCCCAGACAAGCGAGCGATTCTCGATCACTACGAGACGATCCCGCTTAAGCAACTCAAGAAAATGTCAGATATCGAGATCGATGAGAAGCTGCTGGCACTTCGGCAGCGTCTGGAGCAAGAGCACGGCGAACCGGTGGATTTCTACGACTCACCCTGGGTGGAACAGTGGCGGCCCACTGCCGGTACCTGGCTGATGGCCTGGAACCCTGACAACTGGCCCTGGAAATCCTTTCAGGACGACCGCCTGAAGATCGCCAGCGGCGAGAACGTCACCCTGCCCTGGCGCACCGCTTCCACCCAACCCCGCGAAGGCGACACCTTCTATCTGGTGCGAGTGGGACAGGAACCCCGCGGGCTAATCGCCCGGGGCAATATCGCCTCGGCCCCCTACGAGGATGACCACTACAACATCGAGCGCGCCGCCAAAGGCGAGACGGCCCGCTTCGTCGATATCACCCTGACCGACCTGCGCGACCCCGACATGGACGCCTTTATCAGCATGGGCGAACTGCAGGCCGCTACTACCGATGAACAGAACTGGTCTCCCCAGGGCTCGGGCATCCAGATCAAGTCGCTTCCGGCCAAGCAGGTCGGCAAGCTATGGGAGAAGTTGCCGCCTGTGAAGGTCTCTACGGCCAAGCCCGACACCCCCAGGCAGGAGGCCATCCAGATCACCCGCCCCATCAACACGATCTTCTACGGCCCGCCAGGCACCGGCAAGACCTATCACCTGCGCACCCACCTTATGCCCCGCTATGAGAGCCAGGCCAACCAGGCAAACACCGACGAGTGGCTGGAGGAGCAGCTGGCCAACACTGCGTGGTGGGAGGCCATCGCGCTGGCGCTGGCAGATCTGGGTGGAAATGCCAGCGTGAATCAGCTGCTGATTCATCCGTACTTCAAGGCCAAGGCGCGAGTTCAGGGGCGAGCCAATAATCCCCACCTGCGCCAGACCTGCTGGGGGGCACTGCAGCAGCATGCCGTGCTGGAGTCGGAAACGGTCAAGACGGCCGCCGAGAAACGTATCTCGCCGTTGATCTTCGACAAACAACCCGGCGGCCAATGGGTACTGGCCGGTGACTGGGAGGAAGCCGGCGAGGGCTTGCGTGAAACGCTCACTCAGCTCAATCAGGGTCCCGCCAGCGACGACGCTCGCATCAAGCGGCACCTGACGGTGACCTTCCACCAGTCCTACAGCTACGAGGACTTTGTCGAGGGCATAAGACCACAGACCACCGAGGACGGCGGTATCAGCTATGAGGTGCGAGATGGGCTCTTCAAGGCGTTCTGCCAGCGGGCCAGCCTGGACCCCCATCAGCGCTATGCGCTGTTTATCGACGAGATCAATCGCGGCAACATCTCGCGCATCTTCGGCGAGCTGATCACCTTGATCGAGGCCGACAAGCGCGCCTGGTGGGACGAGAAAGGCCAGCTGGTGGAGGGTATCGAGTTGATACTGCCCTACTCCGGCGGGCGCTTCGGGGTGCCCAAGAACCTTGATATCTACGCCACCATGAACACCGCCGACCGTTCCATCACGCTGATGGATGCCGCCCTGCGACGGCGTTTCCACTTCCAAGAGCTGATGCCGGAGCCCAGGCGGATTCCCGGCAGCCAGGGGGATGGCTACATCCCTGACGGCGAGGGTGAACTGCTCAACCTGCGCGCCCTGCTGGAGGCGATCAACCTGCGCCTGCGCTACCTGCTGCACCGCGACCAGACCTTCGGCCACGCCTACTTCACCGAGGTGAAGGATCTCGATGGCCTGCGACGGGTGATGGTCTACGACATCATCCCCATGCTGGCAGAGTACTTCTACGACGACTGGCGCCAGATCCGCAGTGTGCTGGCCGATGAGGGCGCGGATATTGAACAGCAGCTCATCACCGTCGACATCCTCGACCCGGCTCGCCTATTCCCGGTTAGTGATGACCAGATGCTCGAGAGACCTGACTACCGGGTCAAGGCGCCCGACGAGATCAGCGCCGACGCCATCAGGAAGATCTACGAGTCGCTGGAAAGCGAGGCATGAGGCAGCTCACCGCCTTCGAGCATGGCTGGCTGATAGTCGGCGAAGCGGGCGAGCTGGCCCCTCAGGAGGCGGAGGCGCTGGCCAGCGCTGAGAACGTGCTGCCACCCGGCTGCCTGCAGTGGGGGCACCGGCGGGTCAAGTTCACCCAGTTCTGCGGGGTCGTGCAGGTAGATGGCCTGCAGGTGGAGGTGCTGCCCAAGCTGACGCCTTATCAGACCGAGGCTCAGCAGCGCGACACCCTGCTGACCATGCTGGCCTGTGCCGGCGATCTGGAGGGCGTCGATACGCTCGACGCAGGCCTGGCGACCAGCCGAACCACCCTGCTGGACCTCTTCATCCGCCACTTCGCCCGGCTACTGGAACGCCAGCTGCAGCAAGGGTTACTACGCGACTACCGAGACATCGACGACACTCTGGACCAGGTGCGCGGCCGCATCGACCTGGTGCGCCAACAGCGCGAGAACCTCTTCAAGCCCCAACGCCTGGCCTGCCGCTTCAGCGAGCTGGTCGCCGATATTCCGATCAATCGACTGCTTCACAGCGCACTACGGCTGGTGATCTCGCTTACGACCAGCCCCATGCTCGCCCAGCAGCTCCACGCCCTGCGGATGCGCTTCGGTGAGGTCGACACCCTGGCACCCCACGAGCGGGGCCCCCTGGCCGAGCAACTCAATCGGATGCAGAGCCGCTACGCGCCGCTGGTGGCGCTGGCCCATCTGTTCCTGGACGGCCAGTTTCTGGATGCCCGCTCGGGACGCCAGCAGGCCTTCAGCCTGCTCTTCGACATGAACCGTCTCTTCGAGCGCTACACTGCCAGCCGCCTGCGGCCTCTGGCTCGCCGCCATGGGTTCAAGCTGATGGAGCAGGGCCCGCAGCGCTATCTGGGGCACGAGGAAAACGGCAAAGGCCGGCTGCTGATGCGCCCCGACATCAGCCTTTTAGATACCAATAAACGCCCAGTGGCCATTCTGGATACCAAATGGAAGCGCATCGACGGCCCGGACCCACTGGCCGCCCTTTCGGCAGCTGACCTCTACCAGCTCACCGCCTATGCCACTGCCTACGGCTGCGATTCCGTCGTCCTGCTTTACCCAGAACAAACGTACCTGCCGGCCGGGAAAAACCATATCCTGACGCTAGCAGGACCTCAGACGGCAAGGTTGAGCCTTCAAGCCATTCCGCTGGATGGGCAGCTAATACACGAGAACCTGGAAGTTGCACCACTCGCTTAGTAACCCTGGCGAAAGTGGATGGCACCACGGCCACGGCGGTGGCCGTCGGCTTCAGCGACATGCTCAATGAAGTGCCACGACCCCTGCGCCTTTCACTGACCTATGACCAGGGAAGTGAGATGGTGAAGCAAGCCGAGGTCGCAGAAGATCGTTACGACGGTCTACTTTGCTGATCCGCATAGACCGTTGCAGCGGGAATCCAAGCGAACGGCCGTTCCCTCAACATCAACGGGATGTTGCGGCAGTACCTGCCGAAGGGCACGGACCTCTTCGTCTATAACCAGGAAGAATATGACGAGATCGCTGACTCACTGAACACACGGCCGCGCAAGACACTGGACTGGCGCACGTCGCTAGATGTTTACGCCGTAGTACTCAAGAAATCGGTCGTCGGCTCGAGCACCCTTCAATAGCGTTGCACTTGGAACTTGAGACCGCCCACCAATGTGGGCATGCAATCAATTTTTCACAATCGCTGAGTGACCCGTATAGCCGCCTGCCAGCGGTAATAGACGCGTCAGCACATAGCATGTAACGGGTGGCAACGAAGCATTCCGCTCAAAGACGCAGCAAAGATAACTGCGACGCCGGCTGTCATCGTCCAGCAGTTCCTCTCGAGTACCCAACTCCCCACCAACCCTAGAGATGACTTCATCGACATTGGTACCGGCACCATCATCCAGTTGACTCGCTGTCGCTTTCTTGAGGTTTGACCAAGGCGGCACCACCTCAGGATCGATACGGGCCTGGCTCAACTCTACCCACTGCTCTCCGGCTGAAGGGCCATCCGAGATGCTCATCCTCAAGCCGTGCAGAAGACGATAGACAGCTTCGGGAGCTCCCTTGCCCACGTCAAGGCACCGCACGTCCCATCCATCGTCAAACTCCAGCACGCCGAGAAGCGCCCTCCAGCCGTCGCTGTGAACAGCGCCGAAAAGTTGAGCATTGACGCTCACCTGATCGCGACTGCCAATCCTCGATGCTTGGATTCTCGTCGTGCCCGCATCGGTTATCTCTACCTTGCCGATCTCCTGCGTATCTCGTGCCATCGCCCTTCCCCACTGCAAGTGATTTCGGAAGCACCACGGCTGAGTATCGAACAAAATGCCAATGTTCGCTGAGAGGCTAGCTGCCTTGCTCAGTCATGGCCTTCAATATCCAGCTCACGCTCTCCATCGCAACTGTTGGCGAGCAACTTGGCAGCCTCTCCAGGAAGGAGAACCCGGCCGGCGATTCTTTAATCGAGGCGGGAGATGTGTAACGTTAAGGGCTGGGGTATCAGAGAGTCACTAATGGCCGACGAAGAGCGGTTTCTCGCTCTCATATCCGGGCATCGGATCCTCGGGAACGGGGTAGGGGAGGGGTAGAAGGCGAAACGGTCGCACATGGAAGACCTCGTCAGTTGGTTAGATGGCCTGCGAGAGCAACGATTTTGTCATGCCCGCGAAAGCCACTCATCACTCTCCTCTGCCGGGATGTGATGGTATTCAACTGAGTAGTTGGCCGCTGAAAACCTATGCCACCTCAGGCGTCAACCTGATTCGGAGACATGTTGACCCGCCAGGCTCCAAGTCACTATTGCTCTTGGGGTCGAAGGGTACAGTGTGGATTTGCATTGATCTGTGCAACCAAGACCTGAAGCGAGTTGCGCTCTTCCTCGGGCTTCTCGTCGCTGTCGAGACCGAAGCTCTGCCGCTCTAGGCGGACCGCCTTGCCGAGGGCGTCGATGCCGCTATTCAGGCTGCGAGCAAATTCGCTGTGGTTGTCCTCCGTGACCTCAATACGCTCGAGGGTATCGGCAAGCCTCTGACTTATCCGGCGCCAGCGGGCAATGGCTCTGCGGTGGTCCATGACCATCTCCGCCGCGTCGCTGGACGCCTGCTCGATAATCTCCTGCTCATCGTCATGCGCGACTTCACTGCGTGAAGTGCGCGACAGCTTTTCGCGGGTTGCTTGTCGGACATCGTCTGTCAGGTCTCTCTGCCAGCCCTCTGCCTTGGCTTTACTTCGCACGGTCGATTCCGGAATACCGTGTTTAGCAGCTAGTTGTCGAATGGAAACCTGGCCCGCACGGTAATCGACCTTGCAGCCTTCCCAATCGTATCCGTTCATCACCATCTCCATGTCCAATGGTCATACGCGCATTCGATACATGCATGATTAACCATGAAGAATTATGCAGTCATTTTGACATCGATGTCATGGCGTTGCACCACCAGGAAACTTTGAGGATTCCTGCGTTAACGGGGTGTCCACTGCTTCTGGGTAAGGTCTATGCTCAAGGTGAGCCGCATGGGGCGGGTGAAGTATCCGGGGTTGTGGCTCACCGCCTTGTCTCCTTTTTCGGTGTTGTGGGGAAAATCCATCTTGGGCGGCTCCAGGTCAAGCTCAGGCGGGCTCGCCAAGTCGATGGCGGACAGATTCTCCTGATCGAAGACGCCCTTTTCTAATCGGCGAGAATCATTATCGCCCATCAAACGCCGGTAGGTGTCATGTGCGGTCTTTGACGGCCGAGCCTTGGAGTAACGTCGCCTCATGGTGCCGCGCCTCTCAGCATCGCGTTAGCGGCCCTCCTGCAGGCATTCCTGTCTGAGACATCGTCGGCAGGTGCCGGCCGAGGAAGTGCCTGTCACCACGTGCCAGCTCACAGTGGGCTGCTATCCAGCTCAGAGCGTCGCTGAGGCTGCCGGTGCTTCAGAAGAGCCTGCTACACCAGCTTCTCGACCTGCTGGCGCCCTTCCTGGGCGCTGTCGGCATACTCGAAGCAATCATCGATCTTGGCAGCCAGATCGGCACGTCTAATCCGGCTCATCGGTCGCATGGCCTGACCCATTAGACGCTCCAGATCTTCGCCCAAGGGTCGCCCTACCTGACGCACCAGCACATCGATGATGGTGTCGATATCGTGAGCTGGGCCGGGTGGATCTCTGGCAGGAGCAATGCTGCGTGAGGGTGCAACTTTCTCAACCTTTTCAAGAGCCGAAGGTTGCATGCTTTCAGGGGGTGATATTGGAGCTTCATTGCATGTTGTATTGAACGTTTTCCATCCGAGAAATGCGCTAGCAAGGGCTTTCAGGCCGCCGGTTGCATCGGAGGTTGCCCGGCCCGCTGAACTCGCTTCGGGAAAAGTTGCAGGTTGCGCCGCCCTAGGGGGTGCAACATGCAACTTTCGCGGGTCACTCATGATTTCGCATCCTCCTTCGGCTTTTTCTTAGGCGGGGCAGTGTACAGTCCCTCTCCCTCGGCTCGTTTCTGGTGCCGGTGAGCGGTAGACTTGTTTATGCTCAACTCTCTGGCTGCCTCACCCGCGCTGAGCCCTTCATTCAGCATTTCCACCACGCGCTGGAAAGTGCTGTGGGTGAGTGTCTGCGACTGCCAGGTGATACGGCCGTCAGGTGCCGTCACCATATTGACCTCCCTGGGCCGGGCGTCTTCACCATAAAAGCCTCGGTGCTTCTCGAAATGCAACTCGAAGCGAGCGCCCTCGGCATCCTCCTCACCTTTCGGGTACTTGAGCGCTATCACGGTGTCCAGCACGTCTTCTCTACGGCTTGTGCCGCGCTGCTGGCCGCCCTTCCCAGCATGGTGGATAAACAGCACACTCTTGCCTTGGGCGCGCATGCGCAGTGCCCACTCCTGAACGCCGATCCAGCTCTCCCCCTCGTTTTCCTTCCCGGACCGGCAAAGGGTGGCAATGTTATCCACCACTATCAGCTCGGCATCATCGGCAAAGTGTTCGATGGCTGCCTGCCCTTCAGGGGTGGAAAGGTCGGGCATACCGCGCGGCTGAAGGTCAGGGGTCAGTATGGTGACGGCATCGGGCAGTGAATCGCGCTCGCTACTGTTGGCGACGCAAGCAAAGCGCTCTTGGAGGTCCCGGCCAGGCATCTCCCCATCCAGGTAGAGAACGCGCCTAGGCTTATCCGCGGGCCAACCCATGAGCTCACCGCCCGAAGCGCAGGCCAGGGTTACGGCCACCGCCAGCCAGGTCTTGCCTATGCCGCGAGGGGCATAGATCATCACCAGCCCGCTGCTTGGCAGCCATGGCGCCATCAGCAGCTCACGCTCTGGCAACTTCATCGTGAGGAAGTCGCCCAGCGTCACCGCCTTGAGTCGTATCTTATCCTCGGCCTCTTCTACCTGCTGGCGGATCGGATCTATATTCATACCGCGATCCCCCTACCCAGCTGCCACAAGTCGTTGTAGTCACTGGCGCCCTCGATGCCGTCCAGGGATGGCCATATCGCCCTGCCGCCCACGGCTGCGGCTGCCTTCTTGCCCTTGGTGATACCTGGGTTGCCTTCTGTGGCGTGATCGTTGTCGCAGCAGACGATGATGCTGGCACCGGGATAGCGGTTTCGCATGCATCGGGCCACAGGCAGCAAGTTTCCGGCATCCATGGCACAGGCAACGGGGGCGCCCGTCGCCGCATTAAGGGTCATGCCGGTTGCCCAGCCCTCGCATATCAGCAGTGGCATGCCGGTATCGAACTCCCCGATGGGGTGGTAGCAGCCCTTCTTGCTGCCGCCGGTCAAAAAGCGCTTGGTGCCATCGGCTGAGATGAACTGCCAGTTGACCAGCACTCGGCCATCGGTCATAGGCACCATCAGCAGGTGCCGGTGCTGGCGCGTCCAGCCATTGCTGACGCCTTTGCGTCGAGGGTAGGGGTGCTGGTGCCCTCGCAACGCTCGATGCCATATCGGCATGCCGCGCTCGATGACCTGGGCATGTTGCTGAGCAAGCTCCGCCTGTAGGCGCTCATGAGCCGCTTGGGCCTGCTCACGAGCCTTGCGCCGGGCCTCTGCACGCTCCTCCGCAGTGGCTTCCTCGTCGTCCAGCACGACAAGGTGCCGCTCGCCAGTGTCCCAGCGGCCGATCAAGGCGACCTCAGGGCTGAGAATCGCTGCATAACCGTCCCGGTCGCGTTTGCCGGGGGGAACGAAGCGCGGCCACTGGCTTCGGCCACTCAAGGCGATATCCTTGCCGTACAAGTCGCCAAGCGCCAGCAGCAGCGCGTTTTCAATAGTATAATTGCGGGTATCAAACTGGAGAATACTGTCGTAATGCGCCCGGCCTACCATGCCGGGCGATTTTTTGTAGATCATCACTGCCCCCTTGTGTATTCACAGTGGCCTGCTGGCCAGCCACAGGGGCCGGCCAGCAGTTGCAAAAGCTCAAATCTCATTGGCGTTTTTCTCTAATAACTCTCTCAGCGAGTCGGATAACCCGCTAAGACCAGCACCAACAATTTCGATAGCCGTCAGCAAGCCGCTGTATTGGGCGGGGGGTAGATCGTGAGCGCGCAACGCGTTCACCAGCGCCTGAAGCGCTTCGTGCGTTTGGTCCAGAAACCTGACATTTTCTCTATCCGCCTCTTCATTCACAGTAAAGGCAATCTTGACGCCATCCTCGAAGCTCAAACGGCTCGGCACAGTGAACGCGCCCACCAACTCATCATTGATAAGCACGGGTTTTTCTGTGCCTGGCGGGGGTATGGCCGCCTCGCCCTCTGCCTCAATGTGCTCAGCCATGGCTCTAAGGTGATTTGCCATGTCGCTGGCGCCATTGCCGTTAACCGTCAAGTTGATGGTGGTCATACGGACGCCCTCCGTACCACGCTGGCCTCAGCCGTATTGCCGAATGTCTGAGCGTCTTCGATATAGTCGAGCACGTCCTTGAGCCGATACATGACGCTAAATCCTCGCTTCACATACTTCGGGCCCGGGCGTCCGAGTAGGCTGCCGGTAGTACGAGCCTTGCGGGCGGTGGCTGGCTGGACGGGTATCAAATGAGGAAATATGGCAACCTCCGGCAGCTCAATTTTCTCCGGATCTAATCCGGCGTGGTAGAGGGCCAGGGCTCTGTCCAGGATTTCTTTGGGTGATGGTTTCTTTGTGGGCATCGATATCGTCCTTTCCGTTAATTGACGATATCGATGGTGGATTAGCCATCCACCCTCACAGCAACACCCTCAGGGCGAAGGGTAAGAACCCTGAGGGTGGCGTTTTTTCCTGAAAATCAAGACATAGGCCGCATGCCTAGGGGGGTGGCGACCCTGAGGGTAAAAAATCAAAAAATTCTATTTTTTTCGATTTACTGGGCACGCCACTATCTCAATCGCATGCGCCTGCTGTTTTGAAAGGCTATGCTGGGACAACAAATCGTTTATAATACCCTCTTGTTTAGGATAGGGTTTTTGTAGGCTCTCCCAATACTTATGCTGAACTTCAATAGCTATCCCCAATAAATGGTCAGTGTATAATGGCTCATTTTCTGGGGGAGATGCTCCAGGTGGAATTGAAGATTTTTTTTCCGCACTTCTGACCTCAGTTTCTTTATTATCCACAACGATGAAATCTATTTTATCTGCCACCATCTCTGCCAAATCGAATGGATCTATCCTTCCTTCACAATCAAAATCTGCGAATTTTCTTAGGTCTTCCAAGGTGCAGGGAAATTTAACCAACGGCACTCTAGGATCACCCTCAGGGTGGGACATATAGGATTGACGTTCGGCTGAAGGCACCGCCACCTCAGCCGTATATTCAGTATCGATGAAAATCCCATCCAAGCAGACAATGAGATTCGGCTCTAACCGCCAGCCTTCCACAATTCTTTTGTCTGGTAACAATTTTTCTTGGCTTTTCTCTTCTATGCCAAACAGCTGCATCACATCCATGAAAGTAAATTTTAGTTCATAAATCGAGCTACTCATGGAGTCACTCCTCGTGCTCACTCCATAAAATAATGGCCGGCCAGCGCTGTGGAATTTTCCGCGCATCGGGAGCTAGGCTAGGCCAGCCAAACGTGTGCAGTCTCATGCCATCGGCGCCAGCCCTATCGGATCAGTGTCAGGTGGGCACTACCCTCAGTTGTGTCAGTTTTGTCGGTACGCTGTCCGGGCGTTTGCTGAACAAATATCTCGACAGCATCTCGGGAATGGTCCGGTCGCAGATGGGCGTAGTGCTGAATGGTCGTTTGGATATCCGAGTGCGCCATGAGCTTGGAGACGGCCAGCAGATCAATACCGGCCATGACAAGCTGCGACGCGAAATTGTGTCGCAAGGTGTAGAGCTGAAGGTCCACGGGCAGCCCGGCCAACTTGCGCACGGACGCCCACGGTTTCTGCATCGCTGTCCCGCTCATCCGCTTGCCGTTGCGCCCTGAAGGAAAAACCAGGCCGGTCTTCGGCTCGCCCTGCTGCCGGTGCCAGGTCTTGAGCACGTCTAAGGCAGCGGTGGAGAGCGGGAAGGTCATCGGCTCGGGGTGGTGGTGCGCCGTCTTCTCGATCACCTTACGGACGGTACGGAAGTCCAGGTTTACGTGCTCCCAGCGCAGCCCGAACAAATCGCCCGGCCGAAAGCCGGTGTAGTACATGGTCAGAATCCAGGGCGCGACGTGATCCACATAGGCGACACAATCCAGATCGGGCAGATAGGCCTTGCCGTGGGCGCGGCTGCTGCGTCGCTGCTCGCGTTTCTGGACCTGATAGGCTTCCAGACCGGCAAACAGCGCTTCAACCTCCTCAGCCTCCAGGTACCGCCGTTGTGATGCTTGCTCTACCATCTCCTCCTCGGTCATGGCCGGCCGTTGTAGACCGATACGCGCCAGCATGTTGGTCGGTATCACCTTGCGGTCGGCAGCATGCGCCAGCATCGTCTTGAGCGCGCCAAGGTGGCGCTTGCTCGTGGCGTATGCCTCGCCCTTGGCCTCACGCTCGCCCTGCCAACGCTCAACATCGGCGCGGGTGATCTCGCTCATGGGCTTGTCGAGCCAGCCCTCGAACGCATGCTTGATACGCCGCATGGTGGCCTCGCCGTCTTTCTTCCGCCGCTGAGCCACGGCATAGGGGCCATCCAGGTAGGCGCGAATGGTCTGCTGCTGCTGGCGTTCATCCTCGACCTTGGCTTCCTCCAGTACTGCACGGGGATCACCGCCTTGCGCGACGATGGCTAACGCCTCGTTAGCATCCTTGCGGGCCTGAGCGGCAGTTAAAGTGCCGTAGCGACCGAGCGTAAGGATACGCTGCCGACCGGTCTTGGTGCGGTAGTAGAGACGAAAGGTCAGGCCTCGCTTGCCGGGCCGGACATGGAATCCAGCTAGCTCGGTATCGAAGACGTTGTCGGTCGGGGGCGACTTCGAAAGCTGCTCAAGCGCCTTGGTTGTAAGCTTCAGCTTGTTGCTGCCGGCCATGACAGGCTCCGTTTTCTAGGTAGCAAATAGGTAGCAACTGGAGGATATAACGAGCACAAACGAGCAACAAGCAGAAAACAATCATGCATGCTCATCTAACTGTTTTTACTGAAATAAAAGGCGATACTTGTTTCTGTTAGCTTCTACTGCAATACGATGCGCACGCCTTCGGGAGGCAGAGGTCGTAGGTTCGAATCCTGCTACTCCGACCAAAGAATTCAAAGGCTTAGGCCCATTTTCTCTCATACAGCCTGAGTCTCACGTGACCAGATAGTGACTCAAGACCCTCGGCCATGCCGGGGGTTTTGCGTTTCTGATGGCTACGGCGGAACGCACATTCTCCGGCGCCAGGTGTAACCGGCCATTCCGGCGCAACAGCTTAACCACTTCGTCAACGCCTTCCGCCCATGGCTGAAGGCGATGGCCAAGTGAGGTCGGTCTGCTAGCCGTTACAGGACATCGATGAACTCCCGCAGTCTGTCGGCGGTGACGATCAGGCCACAGGCTGCCAGGGTATCGAGATACTCCTCGGCACTTTTCGGCGGCTTGCGCAGGCTGGCACGGTGGCGATGGACGGTCCTGAGGACCAGCCCCTCGTTCAGCTCGAACTGCTGTTCCAGGAAGGTATCGGGATGGACGGCCTCGATCCCGAAGCCGGCCAGGGTGTCGGCGGGAAAGTCCTTCAGATTGAAGGTGACGATCAGCTGGGCTCCAGCGCGAGTGGCCGCGGCCAGAACATGACGGTCGTCAGGATCGGGGAGCTCAAGCGCCGGTATCAGCGGCACGTGTCCGGTGACCAGGGCATCCGGCACCGCTTGATTCATGAGTTCAATGGTTCGCGGCAGCGCTTCCGCCAGTTCGGGGCGCTTCTTGAGGAGGTTGCGCGTCCATTCGTCGTGGATCTGCTCTGTCCAGCGCGCCGCATAGAGCCCCGAGGTGGCCAGGCGCATCAACAGGTCCCGCAATGGCGCGGGGTAGAGCACACAGGCGTCGTAGACGACCACGAAGCGCATCAGTAGCCCATGTCCAGGTCCTGAGCCTGGTCGGCCAGCTCCTGTAGAGCGGCCTCGGAGGCCTCCTCCTGCTGGCGCTTGTAGGCCAGCAGATCCTGCAGGCGAATCCGGCGATGCGTGCCCACTCGGGTGAACGGAATCGCCCGTTCCTCAAGAAGCTTGACCAGATGGGGCCGCGAGACATTGAGCATATTGGCGGCTTCCTGAGTCGTCACCTCGGCATGGGTAGGCAGGATGGTCACGGCATTGCCCTGGGCCATCTCGGTCAGCAGGTCACGCAGCAGCACCAGCGCCTGACGGGGCAGCACCAGGTCTGCTCCATCCAGCTTGATATGCGCCCGGTCGCTCTCGGGCCGCTCGCGGAGCAGCTGGCTCAGCTCGGTGGCGCTGGTTCTGGCCAGTCGAGTGACCTCGAGATTGTCGGGCACGGTATCTTGGGTGGCGGTGTTCATGGCATGACCTCCAGGCAGCCCGCTACTGCTGACTGCCGTCTCGTGTTCCATCGTTACTTCCCAGGCTATTCGAAATAAGCAAAACTCGCAATATCCGAAACGAGCGATTGACATCCAGGCTGGTATGCTCAAGATAATGAATTGACACAGGGAACCACGGCATGGCGGGCCCCGAGGACACGGACATCGAGAAGCCCTTTATCGACCAGCTGGTGAATCAGGGCTGGGAGCCCCAGGTCCGCTCGGTGGATGACCCTGCGATCACCCACCGAGAGAGCTTTGTCCAGGTGGTCATGGAGCCGTTACTGCGGGAGCGGCTGCGCCAGATCAACCTGCGTGACGGCCAGCCCTGGCTGGATGAGGCGCGCCTCGACCAGGCCGGCGACCTGCCCGCCAACATGATGCGTTAGAGAGGCAAAGGTCCTAGGTTCGAATCCTGCTACTCCGACCACAGAATACAGCAAAAACCGCCACTTACGGATCATGCCGGGTGGCGGTTCTTGCGTTGTGCTCTTATCCAAGCAGCCGATAGGTAGCGATCAGCGGCATCTATCCCATCAGGACCGTGTCCGAGAGGTAGCTCAGGTCACGGTAATGACGGTGCAATCGGCAGTGTGACTGACCTTGTGGGAGACGCTGCCGAACACCATGCCACGTACGTCGCTGACACCACGGCTGCCCATGACGATGACATCGGCACCGAGCTCCTTGGCCTGGTCGACGATCAGTTCCGCCGGGCGGCCCTGACGGACCACCTCCCTGACCTCGATATCCAGGAGATCAACCTCCTTGCGTGCCTGGTCAATCGCCTTTTGGGCTTCCTCCTTCATCCCCTTTGCCAGCTTCTCGCGCTCCTCCTCGGTATAGGGTTCGGCCACACCGCCGGTGAACAGACCAATGTTGTCCGGCGGAAACTCGGCCACGGTCATCAGATGCAGAGTGGCGGACGTCCCCCTCGCCAGTTGGGCAGCCACCTTGAGCGCGTGCTCGGCATGACTGGAACCGTCGAGGGGAACGAGGATTGACTGATACATGATATCTACCCTTCTAGTGACATACCGGGGTACCCCGCGGCACCCCTCCTTACCCTAAGACTAGACGCTGACAGTGATCCAGCATTGTTCTGGATCAAGCCGCCCAACCGAAGCCCAGCACGGGCATGGCCAGCAAGAACACCACAAGGGTGATGACCAGGATTGCCGCCAGCCCCACCAGGGCCCCGGCTCGCATCATCTCGGCCACGCTCAGCCGGCCGCTGCCGAACACTACGGCATTGGGCGGTGTCGCCACCGGCAGCATGAAAGCACAGCTCGCCGCCATGGCCACCGGCACCGAAAGCAGCAGCGGACTGGCACCGAGGCTCACGGTCAATGCGGCGGTCAGCGGCAGTATCGCCGCCGCGGTGGCGGTATTGCTGGTCACGTGACTCATCAGCATCACCACCACCACCACCATGGCTACCAGGCCCCAGGTCGGCCAGGCGCCGAAGGCCCCAAGACCCTCCGCCACCGCCGCGGCGAGGCCGCTTCCCTCGATTGCTGCGCCCAGACTGAGCCCGCCACCGACCAGCAGCAGCACCCCCCAGGGCAGCTGTCGAGCGCTGTCCCAGTCCATCAGGAACTGGCGCTGGCGCCACCGGGCCGGTACCACGAACAGCAGCAAGGCCCCGATCACGGCGATGCCGGCATCACTGAGCGATACGGACAGCCAGGACTCGAGCAGCGGCCGGGTGACCCAGGCCAGGGCAACCAGGGCAAAGACCGCCGCCACTCGCTGCTCGGGAGGACTCATGCGCCCCAGGTCCTGGTTCTGTTCGTGGAGCATCTGCGCCACGCCGGGCAGCTCGTCATGGCTTACCGGATAGATCCAGCGGGTCAGCAACCACCAGGCCAGCACCAGCAGCAACAGGGCGGGAGGCACCGCCACCAGCATCCACTGGGCGAAGCCGATCTTGATGTCGTAATTATCAGCCATGAAGCCGGCCAACAGTGCATTGGGCGGCGTACCGATCAGGGTCCCCATGCCCCCGATGTTGGCAGCCAGGGCGATCCCCAGCAGCAGGGTCAAGGCCATGTTATGGCTAGCGCCCTCGCCACCCTCCCGCTCCAGCATGGCAAGTACCGAGATACCGATAGGTACCATCAGCGCCGCCGTGGCAGTATTGCTGACCCACATGCTCAGCCCCGCCGTGGCCACCATGAAACCGCCCACCAGTCTATCCGGGCGCAGCCCGGAGACGCGCAGCACCAGCATGGCGATGCGCCGATGCAGGCTCCAGCGCTGAATTGCCTCGGCCAGCAGGAAGCCGCCGAGGAACAGGAAAATCAGCGGATTGGCGTAGGGCGCCGCCACCTGGCCGATGGGCGCCACGCCCATGAGTGGCAGCACGGCCACCGGCAGCAACGCGGTGACGGCGATGGGTACCGGCTCAAGCACCCACCAGACCGCCATCCAGGCGGTCAGGGCCAGCACCTGCCAGGCCGCTGGCGGCATGTCAGCCGGAGACTCCACCAGCACCAGCAGCAGGAAGGCCAGAGGCCCCAGCGTCAGCCCCAGCGGGACCTTGAGTCGCGCCAGGCGTGACGGCGATGCCTCCGGGGCATCGTCGGGCATCGGGTCAGTCATGGCTCCGCTCCCTCTTCTCCCTGTCGTCGACCGTTATCCAGCATACACGGTTAGCGGTTGGCGTCAGCGCCAGAACTCCAGCCCTGGCCGGCCATCGAGCCACGCCGTATCGTGCGTCTACCGTGCGGCCCGCTCAGACCACATCGTCATCGTGGTCAGCCAGGCGTCTGGCCATGGCCTTGCGCGCCCTGTTGCGCCGGTAGAGCCGCACCAGGGCGACCCACAGGGCAGCCACTACCATGGCCGCCAGAGTCCAACCCTGCCAGGGACGCGCAGCATCCCCCATCAGGGTCTCCAGAGTAAGAATCAAAATAAACCCCAACGCCTGGCTGGTGATCGCCAGGGCGCGCAGGGTGTCGAAGGTGGATACGGCCATGCAGGCTCCCGCAGGTGTAAGTGACAGCATCACAGGCTCGCAGTGGGCTAGCCGGGCCCAGTGTAACGCGACCGAGGTCCCGTCGCCGCTGGATATCCTCAAGATCCCCCTGATGCCAGGATGAAGAGTCTTGAGGTGGCTGCCTCGCACCGATTGTGCGTTAGCGCACAGACGGCGGTCTACCTGTCAACCATACTCTCATTATTGAGGCCCCCTAAAGCTGTAAAGGCTATCCAGTGGCGCTAGAGATTTACAAGGTCATGAAAAGACTACGCATTAACTGAAAAAAACCAAGAAATACGGATCTCAATGAAAGCAAAAGATAAAAACAAAACCGACATCACCGAAATCCTTATTTTAATCAAAAAGTCATTTTTCAAGAAAACAGGATTTCCCAAAAAAAACATAATACATTGGCAATCATTGAGGGCAGATCCATTTTACCGCCTCCCTAACGGCGCCCTCCGCATCTTTCGTCTTCCTTGCCATTTTCCACCACAAAGCCTCCGGTGCCCTACAAGGCCGGCATGTCAGCAATCGGATTTAAACGCTTACACATAAACCGACAAGCTTTACATATAAACCGACAAACAAGAGTCTAAGATTTCCACAGACTCTAATAAAATTAGACAGTAAATATCAAGGTGATCACGGTGATGAGAAAAATTATACCCTTTGCACTACTGGCATTAAGCTCAGGGATTGTTGCCGCACAAGTTCCCGACGGCGCTCTACCCAGCGCCGGTGGCCAGATTCAACAAATCCCGCCATCGCCGACGGTAGAAAGAGTGGCACCGGAAATTAATGTGCAACAGCCACAGGCGCCGGTAATGGAGGCCGGCGACAGTGCGAGGATCGAGGTCAATATACTGAAGCTGAGCGGACAGAGCCTGTATTCCGAGAAGGAACTCCTCTCTCTCACCGGCTTCCGGCCAGGGGCACAGTTCAGCCTGGGCGAGCTACAGGCAATGGCCGCCCGAATCACCGATTTCTATCACCAGAACGGCTATTTTGTCGCGCAGGCCTACCTGCCCGCGCAGACAATCGAGGATGGTGCGGTGACGATCGCGGTGATGGAAGGCCGTTACGGTGATATCACCCTGCGCAACCAAAGCAATCTCTCGGACGGGCTAGCCCGTGGCCTTCTCAGTGACGTCGATAAGGGTGAGGTGATCAATCGCGCCCCTCTCGAGAGCCGGCTTCTGCTGCTGTCGGACATCCCCGGGGTCAACGTACAGTCGACCCTGGTGCCGGGCCAGTCGGTGGGAGCAGCTGACCTGATCGTCGATGTCACGCCAGGACAGCGGGTAACAGGCAGTATCGATGCTGACAACGCGGGCAACTACTACACCGGCGAGGAGCGACTGGGCGGAACGATTCACATCAACAACCTGGCAGGACGAGGAGATGTGGCCAGCCTACGCGTGCTAAGCAGTTTCGACGGCCTCGATTACGCTCGTGGCGCCTACCAGATGCAGTTTGGCAAGGCGACGGCCGGCGTGTCCTACAGCCATCTAGAGTATGAAGTCGGCAAGGAATTCCGTGATCTGGGTGTCGAAGGCGATGCACAGATTACCAGTGTCTTCGGTCGTTACCCGTTGATCCGCTCACGCCAGACCAATCTCTATGCGCAGCTAGGCTACGACTACAAGACCTTCGAAGACAGATACGATCTTCTCCCCACGGTCAAAAAGAACGCCAATGTAGTTACAGCGGGTTTCCATGGTGACCACCGCGATGAATTGGGCGCGGGCGGCCTCACGGCGGCTTCCGTCACCCTGCATGCCGGCGAAATCGATATCGAGACACCCTCCTTTCGCAACGATGATGCCATGACGGCGAGGAGCAACGGCTCCTACGAGAAAGTGGACTTGAGTGTCATGCGAGTACAGCAACTCACCGACATTCTCTCCCTCTATGGATCGGTAAGCGCCCAGTTCGCCTCGGGCAATCTCGATAATTCCGAGAAGATGTCACTCGGCGGAATGAATGGCGTGCGCGCCTACCCCCAGGGTGAAGCCTTCGCCGATGAAGGTTACCTGGCAACCTTGGAAGCACGGCTCCTGATGGCAGGCCTTTCCCAGCGTGTGCCAGGCAACGTGCATCTTCTCGGTTTCGTCGATGCCGGTACGGTCACTATCCACAAGGATCCCTGGAATGAAATTGAAGACGCTGACAATGACCGGACCCTGAGCGGAGCCGGTGTGGGCGTCAACTGGGTCGACTACAACAACTTTTCCGTCAAATCCTATTATGCCCATAAGCTGGGTAATGAAGAAGCCACGTCAGCACCGGATTCGGATGGTCAATTCTGGTTACAGCTGGTCAAGTATTTCTGATCGCTCTTCCTATACCTAGGCATTTACCTAATTGACAAGACGTTCAACATACTTGGAAAAAACATCATGAACAGAATCTACCAGTCCATCTGGAACCAGAAAATCGGCACGTTTGTCGCGGTTTCCGAGTTTGCAAAGCGGGGCGGAAGGAAAATTGCCAGCGGTAGCGGTAGTATTTCAGCCAGCGGCGTGCGCTTCGCACTAAACCCGCTGATCGCGTCAATGCTCCTGGCGGTCACTGGCAACGCCTGGGCCTTGCCGGTGGGAGGCGAGGTGTCTGCCGGCAGTGTCAGTATCGGCGGCGATGCGACTGCGATGGAAATCACCCAAAGCAGTCAGAATGCCGCCATCAACTGGCAAGCATTTGATGTTGCTACGGGAGAGGCGGTGAACTTTGCCCAGCCCAACAGCAGCGCAGTCACCCTCAACCGAGTACTGGGGTCAGATCCCTCGGCCATCATGGGCACGCTCACTGCCAACGGCCGCGTCTTCCTGGTCAACCCGAACGGCGTGCTCTTCGGTCAGAACGCCTCGGTCAACGTCGGTGGCCTGGTGGCCTCGACATTGGCGATCAGCGACAGCGACTTCATGGCCGGTCGCTACGACTTCGCGGGCACGGGTGACGGCCGCATCGTCAACCAGGGCACTCTCAATGCCGACGGTGGCCATATCGCCCTGCTCGGTGCCAATGTCAGCAACCAGGGCACCCTTCAGGCCAATCTCGGTACCGTGGCGCTGGCAGCGGGTGACGCCATCACCCTCGACGTGGCGGGTGATGGCCTGCTGAATGTGGCCGTCAGCGAGGGTGCGCTGGATGCGCTGGTGCAGAACGGCGGAATGATCCAGGCCGATGGCGGCAAGGTTCTGATGACCGCTGAGTCGGCGGGCGAGCTTTTCCAGTCCACGGTCAACAACACTGGGGCGATCCGTGCCCAGAGCATCGAAAACCGCAATGGCACCATCATGCTGATGGGTGACATGCAGAGCGGTACGGTGAAGGTCGGCGGCACACTGGATGCCAGTGCGAACAATGGCGGCGACGGCGGTTTTATTGAGACCTCCGCTGCCCATGTAAAAATTGCCAATGATGTACAGATCACCACTGCTGCGCCGCTCGGCAAGACCGGCACTTGGTTGATCGATCCCGTCGACTTTGTTATCTCGAGCACCGGTGACATCTCCGGAAGCACACTCAGTGCTCAGCTGGTCAACACCAGTGTGCGTATCGAAAACGTTCCGGGTGCGGGTAATGGAGACATTTTTGTCAATGAAGCGGTTACCTGGACTCCGACGCCCAGCCCCACGACGCTGACATTGAATGCTTCTCGTGATGTCATCGTAAATGAAGCAATCACAACTACAGGGGGAAATCTTCAGATGTTCGCCGAACGCGATGTAAACGTCTATGCCGCCCTCGAGTTCACCGACGGAGATGTTACCGCGATAGCAGGGCAGAATGTCAACATGGCGGCGGCGACTACGGTCACCCGCGGAGACCTTACCGCGATTGCCGGGCAGGATGTCACCCTAGACCTAGCCTCGGATGAGAACGTGACGGTGACGGAAGGCAATATCACGCTGATCGCCGATAATGACGGTACCGGACCCGGTGCCGACGCCGGCACCGTCGACATTAACTGCGTAGGTAACTGCATCACCCTCACTGACGGCACTGGGACCAAATTCTTTGTGGTACGTTTCAACCCCGAAAACTATGGCACCACCGACGCCGAAATCCTCGCCTACGACGACCACCTGACCGGGACCGGCGCCGCAAACCTGGATATCAAGGCCTGGGGCTTCGGGCTGGGCGACGACAAGGTCTACGACGGCACCCGCGTCGCGACTGTCAGTGGCTTTGAACCCGATCTCGACGGCGGACTGCCAGAGACAACAGATACGCTGGCGGCAAGCAATGCCCTATTCGATACCAAGGATGTGGGCGTCGAAAAGCCGATCACTTATGAGACCAGCTTTGAGGACCCTGTGTATGCACTCTTTACTCCCTATGAGACCACGCCTGGCACCTATTTCACCAGGGCGGATATCACGCCGGCACCGCTGACCATCACGGCCGATGACGGCACCAAGGTCTATGGAGAAACCTTCCCGCTGTCGCGCGACGCGTTTACTTCCGACGGCCTAGTGAATGCAGAGACCGTGTCCGACGTCACCCTGACCAGCCCAGGCACGGTTGCCACGTCCAGCGTGGATGGCAGCCCCTATGCGATCACGCCCGCCGATGCGACTGGCGGCACTTTCGATCCAGGCAACTACGAGATCAGCTATGTCAACGGCGCGCTGACAGTCACCCCGGCACCCCTGTTAATTACCGCCGATGATGACAGCAAGACGTTCGGTGAGACCCTGACCCTCTCACCGACGGCCTTCACGTCCGACGGTCTGGTCAATGGCGATACCGTCGGCAGTGTCACCCTGAACAGCGATGGCACAGTTGCCAAGGCCAGTGTCGATGGCAGCCCTTATCCAATCGAGGCCAGCGATGCCGATGGCGGGACCTTCGTATCGTCTAACTACGACATTGCCTATGCCGATGGGACACTGGTAGTCAACGCCGCTCCTGTCGACCCCGATCCAGTCGACCCGGATCCGGTTGATCCGGACCCGGTCGATCCCGACGAGCCGACTCCGACAGATCCGGAACCCACCGAGCCGGTCGATCCCGACGAGCCGACTCCGACAGATCCAAGCCCCACTGATCCCGAGGACCCGACTCCAACTGATCCGACCCCAACCGACCCCACTCCGACGGATCCAAGTCCCACCGACCCAACTCCGACAGACCCGGTTCCCACCGAGCCTGCCGAGCCGACGCCTGACGAGCCCGACGTAGCAACCCCTGAAGAGCCAAGTTCGCCATTGCTCGCAGCATTCCCAGAGGAAGCCATAAGGCCCGACACTTCTGCACTGGATGAGAACGGTATGCTGTTTGTCTCCCCACCCGTGGATAGCAGCGAGGGGCTGGAACTGACCTTCGCGACAGCTGCCATCACTGTTCCGGCATTGCAACTGGAGCGACTAGGGCCGCAGCTGGAAAGCGACCTCGAGACGCCGCGCGATGCCTATGTAGCGCCAGTTTATGAGCCCAAGCAAGACCGCTTCTAAACCTGAAGCAAGATTGGGGCAAGCTGCTACCAGCGCTGTCATAGCGCTGGTAGCAGTTCTACATGATGTCAACACCGGACAATCGCCTTTGGAGCCATGCCATTGATGAACAGGAAAACACGATGTCTAGGGTGGCTGATACTTGCCTTTATCGCCCCGCAAGTCGCTCAGGCAAATTCCTACGACCAGCTGGATTCAACACCGCGATACGCCCTTGAACATACATCGGCTCAAGTGAGAGACACCATCAACTGGATCAGAGACTCGGAAGATAATCTTGACATGCCGTTCATGATTATCGACAAGCAGGAGGCGAAGGTTTTCATGTTCGATGCAGAAGGCCAACTCCAGGGAGAAGCCTCCGCCTTGCTGGGTATGGCGGTGGGAGATGATTCCGTTCCAGGCATTGGTGAACGAGCCCTGGCTAGCATTCCGCCGGATGAGCGCACGACGCCGGCGGGCCGCTTCGTGTCCTCGCTGGGGCGCAACCTCAAGGGTGGCGAGATACTCTGGCTGGATTATGAAGACGCCCTTTCCCTCCACCCGGTCGTCGCCGGCACTCCCAGTGAGCGCCGGGAGGAGCGACTGGCGTCACCCCATGTAGCGGAGAAACGGATTTCCTACGGCTGCATCAATGTGCCGAAAACGTTCTATACCACCCTGGTAAGCCCCGCCTTCAAACACTCGAATGGCGTCGTCTATGTGCTGCCTGAAACTCGCTCGAATCATGCCGTATTTGCGTCCTATTACGAGGTGAGGTGATCAGGTCCTGGTGTATGCCGGGTCTCGCGATCTGGCAGGCGCCCGCAGAGTGCCAGTGACAGCCCTGCCCGCCGGCAGTAGGCTTGGCCAAACGAATCCGTCCAGTGTAACCGCTGCCGCGCTAGCCGCTGACCTCTCGGGAGTCACCGCCACGACATGGATGCCATCGCCCTGGGGCCCGTGCTTATCGCGCTACCCCGCCTCTATGCCTTTTTCGCCGCCCTCTTCCTGTTGGCTGCCAGCGCTTTCCTGCTGGGCCTGCCGCGGGGCCGCCATGCCCGCTGGTTCAACGGCCTGCTGCTGGCCTGGCTGGTCGGCGCTCGCCTGGGCCATGGACTGATGAATCTGGGTGCCTATGCCGAGGCGCCGCTGGACATCCTCAAGCTCTGGCAGCCCGGCTATCACGGCCTCTGGGGCCTGCTGGCCGCCTTGGGCTGGACCGCCTGGTCGCTGCGCGATCGGCTGGGGCCAATGCTGGGCGGCATGGGCCTGGCGCTGGGTGCCTCGCTGCTGTGGCTGACGTTGGTCACCCTGGCGCCGTTCGGCGGCGGCATGGCCCTGCGCGAGCTGCCCGACCTCGCCCTGGAGAACCTCGAGGGCGAGGAGATCAACCTGGCCTCGCTGTCCGACGAGCGAGTGGTGGTCAATCTCTGGGCCACCTGGTGCCCGCCCTGTCTTCGCGAAATGCCGCTGCTGGCCGAGGCCGACGCCCGCGAGGGGGTTACCGTGGTGATCGTCAACCAGGGCGAGGAGTTGCTGCAGGTGGTGCGCTATCTCGACGAACAGGGCCTCGATTTTGACCATGCCCTTCTCGACCCGCGCCAGCGGCTGATGGTGCTGGCCGAGTCTCCGGGCCTGCCCACCACCCTGCTGTTCGACGGCGAGGGACGCGCCCTGGATCAGCACGTGGGGGAACTCACCCGAGCCCAGCTGTCTGCCTGGCTGGAGGAGCGCTGATCGGCGCGAGTGCTTAAGCCGCGCCGGGCTTTGCTGTAAGATACCGCGCCCTGCTGCCGCCGGGCCCGGCGTGGTCAGCGGCACCGAAACGATCCCAAGCATCCCCGAGGCACCATGAGCGATTTCTCTCCCGGCCAGCGCTGGATCAGCGACGGCGAGGCCGAACTCGGCCTGGGCACCATTCTCAATAGCGATGCCCGTAGCGTTACCGTGCTCTTCGGCGCCAGCCAGGAAACCCGCACCTACAGCAGCCGTAACGCCCCCCTGACACGGGTGGCCTTCGGCAGCGGCGATCGCATCCTGTCTGCCGATGGCTGGCAGATGACCGTCGATGACAGCAAGGAGGTCGGCGGCCTGATCGTCTATATCGGTGAAGATGACGCTGGAGAGCTCTGCGAGCTGCCAGAAGCGCGGCTCGCCGACACCATGCAGTTCGACCAGGCCCGCGACCGCCTGCTCACCGGCCAGGTCGACCGCAACGACTGGTTCGATCTGCGCTTTCGCACCCTGCACCACTACCATCGCATCGAGCAGAACCCGGCACTGGGTCTGGCCGGGCCGCGCATCGATCTGATCCCCCACCAGCTCTACATCGCCGACGAGGTGGCCCGCCGCCACGCGCCGCGGGTGCTGCTGGCCGATGAGGTAGGGCTGGGCAAGACCATCGAGGCAGGATTGATTCTGCACCGCTTGCTGCTCACCGGCCGCGCCGAGCGAGCGCTGATCCTGGTGCCGGCCAGCCTGACCCACCAGTGGCTGGTGGAGCTGCTGCGCCGCTTCGCCCTGGAGGTCACCCTGCTCGACGAGCAGCAGAGCCAGGCCCACGGCGATGCCAACCCCTTCGACACCGGTCAGCTGGTACTGGCCAGCCAGGACTGGCTATTCGCCAACCCCCACCGCCAACAGCAGGCGCTGGCCTGCGACTGGGACCTGCTGATCGTCGACGAGGCCCACCACCTCGACTGGAGCCCGGAACAGAGCGGCCCCGGCTACGACTGTGTAGGACATCTGGCCGCCCAGGTGCCTGGCATCCTGCTGCTCACCGCCACCCCGGAGCAGATGGGCCTCACCAGCCATTTCGCGCGGCTGCGCCTGCTCGACCCCGACCGCTACCACAGCCTCGAGGCCTTCCGCGAGGAGGAGCAGCACTACGTGGAGGTCGCCGAGGCGATCGACGCCCTGGAGCGCCTGCCGGGAGAAGACACCGATCGCCGTCGGGTTGCCGCGGTGATCGTCGAGCGCGACAGTCTGGCCCTGCTCGATACCCTCGCCGACCCCGAGCGAGGCGATGACCAGCACACCGCCGCCCGCGATCAGCTGCGCGACCAGCTGCTGGACCGCCACGGCACCGGCCGGGTGATGTTTCGCAACAGTCGCCGCCATGTGGGGGGCTTTCCGGAGCGCCGCCTGCACCTCACGGCGCTCGAGGCGCCCTCCTCCTACCGCCGCGTGCTGCGTCGCCTGGCCCGTGACGAGGACTACCTGGACGAGTTGCTGATCGAGACCGGCCTCGACCATCCCGAAGTGCTGATCTATCCGGATGCCATGTACCGGGCGCTGACCCATGACCCGCTCAACACCGAACCCTGGTGGCAGTTCGACCCGCGCGTGACCTGGCTGCTGGAGCGTCTCGCCGACGACACCGAGACGGGGTTCGCCGACGACAAGGTACTGGTGATCGCCCACGACCGCGAGACCGCCCTGGGACTGGCCGAGGGGCTCCGGGTACTCGGCGGCTACCAGGCCCCGGTCTTCCATGAGGGCCTCACGCTGATGGAGCGCGACCGCGCCGCAGCGGCCTTTGCCGACCCGGAAGCGGGCTGTCAGGTGCTGGTCTGCTCGGAGATCGGCTCGGAAGGACGCAACTTCCAGTTCTGCCGCCATCTGGTCATGTTCGACCTGCCGCTGCACCCCGACCAGCTGGAGCAGCGCATTGGCCGGCTCGACCGCATCGGCCAGCGCCACGCCATCGAGCTGCATGTGCCGGCGTTCGCCGGCAGCCCCGGGGAGAAGCTGCTGCGCTGGTACCACCAGGGCATGGACGCCTTCAGCGCGCCCCATGGCCTGGGCAGCGAAATCCATGCTGCTTTCGGCGACACCCTGGCCGACAGCCTCCTCGACGACGAGGAACTCGAGGAGGTGATCGCGGAGACCCGGGCGCTGTTCGAGGCACGCATGGCCGAGCGTGATGCCGGACGCAACCGCCTGCTGGAGCTCAACGCCTGCCGACACGAGCGCGCCGATGCGGTCATCGAGGCAATCCGCGAGCTCGATGCCGACAAGGCCCTGACCCGCTACCTGGATCAGGCACTGGACATCTTCGGCGTCGACAGTCAGGAGCTGGGCGGCGACATCCTGCACCTGCAGCCGAGCCCACAGATGCTCGACGGCCTGCCGGGCCTGGTGAAAGGCGAGGAGGGCTTCTCGGCCACCTTTTCCCGCGCCCGGGCCCTGGCGCGGGACGATGTCCAGCGCCTCTCCTGGGAGCACCCGCTGCTACGCGAGATGATGGGGCGGATTCTCGACGGGCCCATGGGCAATACCGCGCTGGCCCTGCTCAGGCATCCGGCGATTCCCGCCGGCAGGCTGATGGTCGAGCTGATCTTCCGCACCCACTGTCCCGCACCGAAGCGCCTGCACCTCAATCGCTTCCTGCCGCCCACTGCGGTGCGGGTACTGCTCGACGAATCCGGCGCCAATCTGACCGACAAGATCTCCTTCACTGGCCTCTCCAAGGCCGTGCAGAAGGTCAAGAAGGCAGTGGCCCGGGACCTGATCAAGAGCCGCCACGACCGGCTGCGCGAGTTGCTCGACGACGGCGAGGCGGAGGCCGAGCGGGAACTGCCGAGCATAGTGGAAGCCGCCCAGGGACGCATGCGGGCCGAACTGGATGCCGAGCTCAGCCGCCTCGAGGCGCTCTCCCGGCTCAACCCGGCGGTACGTGCCGACGAGCTGGAGGCCCTGCGCGCCGAACGTGCCGCCCTGGACGCGGCCATCGAGGGCACCCGATTGCGCCTGGACGCGGTACGGGTGATCGTCACCGTGGGTGAGGAAGCGCGCTAGAGTATATCGGCCAGGGCGGCTTCCAGGGTCTGGAACTTGAACTCAAAGCCTGCCTCGAGCAGCCGCGCCGGGCGCATGTCGGCGCCGGTCAGCAGCAACCGCGACATCTCGCCGAACGCGGTCTCCAGGGCAATGGCCGGCACCGGTATCAGGGCGGGGCGCCCCAGCTGCTTCGCCAGGATGCGGGTGAACTCGGCGTTGGTGACGGGATGCGGCGCGCTGCCGTTGAAGGGGCCTTCCAGGTCGTCGCGCTCCAGCAGAAAGATGATGGCCCTGACCAGATCCTCGCGGTGGACCCAGGGCATGAACTGCTTGCCGTCGCCAAAGCGACCGCCCAGCCCCATCTTGAAGGGCGGCAACATCTTCTGCAGGCTGCCGCCGCCAACATCCAGCACCAGGCCAATGCGCAGCAAAGCCAGGCGAACACCGAAGTCCTCGACCTTCCGGGCGGTTTCCTCCCAACGCTTGCAGAGACGGTGCGCGAATTCGTCATGGGGCGGTGTCTCTTCGGTAACCTCGCCATCGCCCTGGTCACCGTAGTAACCCATGGCCGACGCCGAGATCATCACCTGAGGCGTGCGACCCTGACTGGACTCGAGCTGTTCGCAGAGGGTTACCAGATCCCGGGTGATATTGACTCGGGAGTCGATCAGACGCTTCTTCTGGTCGTCACTCCAGCGTTTCGCGGCGATAGGCTCGCCAGCCAGATTGACGATGGCGTCCGGCGGCGTATCGACGAAATCGAGCACCGAACGGCGAATGTCGCTGCCTTCAGGCAGGCGATCGCGCACCTGCTCCGGTTCCCGCGACACCACCAGTAGGCGATGCCCAGCCTCCTTCAGTCGCCGGCAGAGCCGTTGCCCGACAAAACCGCTGCCGCCCGTGATCAGCACTCGCATCCAGAATCCCTCCCAAGCCACCGTGAGTTATACAGCCGTTGTACACTTCTGCTAGTCTAGCCATCAACGCCGTTGACTGCACGAGATGACCATGCCCCAGCCTCACGATTCCACCGCCATCATCGGCGCCGGTATTGCCGGCCTCGCTTGCGGCCAGGCCCTGCACTCCGCCGACCAGCCTGTGCGCCTGTTCGACAAGGGCCGAGCCCCTGGCGGGCGAATGTCCAGCCGCCGGCTACCGGCCGCCGTCGTCGATCATGGTGCCCAATTCTTCAGCGTGCGCGACTCGGCCTTCCGCCGCCGGGTGAGAGACTGGCAGGATGCGGGCCATGTCGCCACCTGGCCCGATGCCCTGTGGCAGGTGGACGAGACGGGTTGGCAGCGTCACCGTGACGATATCGAACGTTTCATCGGCACCCCGAGCATGAGTGCCGTCCCCCGCCGACTGGCCGAGGGACTCGACATCGTCACCGCCACGCGCATCGAGCGCCTCGATTCCCGGGAAGACGGGTGGTGGCTACTGGACCAGCATCAGGAGCGCCATGGTCCCTTCGCGCGAGTAGTGATCGCCATACCCACCCCGCAGGCCGCGGCGCTGCTGGTCGACCACGAGCCGGGCCTCGCGGAGGCCTGCGAAGCTGTGATCCAGCGCCCCTGCTGGACCGCCTGGGCGTGCTTTGATGCCCCCTTGCCATCGTTGCCGGGAGTCGATGACGACTGGCAGGCGGTGCGCCTGGATCCCGGCCATGATCGGACACCGGCCGCCGACCCTCTGCGCTTCGTCACCCGCAACGACCACAAGCCCGGCCGACGCGGGCAAGGCGAGAGCCTCAGCCTGCTGGCAAGGCTGGAGTGGAGCGAAGCCAACCTCGCGCTCGATGCCGAGGCCGTGGCCCGGCAACTGCTTGAGGCCTTCCAAGAGCGTCTCCCGAAGAGTGTCACCCTGCCCGAACCCAGCAACCTGGGCGCCCACCTCTGGCGTTACGCCCAGCCGAACGTCTTCGCCGCGGGAGAGGCCGTCAACCTCGACTACCGGCGCTCGTCCACGGGCCTGGCGCTATGTGGCGATGGCTGGCGCGGGCCTCGAGTCGAGGATGCCTGGCTCTCCGGCCACCACCTCGGCGAGGCCCTGGCGGCCGACACCCCCTGACCCATCGCGACTGGAGACTTCCATGTCCTACGCCCTGATCCTGTGCTCGCCCACGGCTCCAGCGATCCGAACTGGCGAGCGCTCTTCCACCACTTCGCCGAGCACGCAAGGGAGTCGGCACGCTCATGAATGACCAGGCAACGCGCCCGGCCGACACGCCGCTCTACCCGATCCGCGAAGTCTCCCGGCTGACCGGGGTGAACTCCGTCACCCTGCGCGCCTGGGAGCGACGCTACGGCTTGATCAAGCCGCAGCGCACCCCCAAGGGACACCGTCTCTATGCCCGCGAGGACATCGAGCGTGTCGAGCGCATCCTGCAGTGGCTGAATCGTGGCGTACCGGTCAGCCAGGTCCGGGAATTGCTCGATCAGCCGGAGACCGCGGAAACCCCGACACCGGCGGCCGGCGACTGGCCGGGCCAGCGCCGCCTGCTGGTCAGCGCCGTACAGGCCCTGGACCTGACCCGCCTGGAAGAGTTGTTCAACCAGTCGCTGGCACTCTATCCGGTACCCACCTGCCTGGCCGAACTCTGGCAACCGGTCGTCCGTCAACTCGAGGAGAGCTGGGGGGAGCAACTCGGCGATGTCCTGCAGCGCCGAACCCTCGAAACCTTTCTGCGGACCCGCATCGGCACCCGGCTACTGCATGCCAACCCGTTGGCCAGAGGCCCGACGCTGCTGGTCGTGCCCCTGCCCGATGACCCCGCCCCACTGTGGGTATTGCTGACGGTGCTGGCGGCCAGCGACTGCGGCTACCGGGTGCACCTCTTCGACGCCCCGCTGCCCTGCAGTGAACTGCCATTGGCGGTGGAGCGCTTCCAGGCCAGGGCTCTGCTGCTGGCCAGCGGCAAGGCGGAAAAGGCCGAGCTGGTTCGTCGCCAGCTGCCACGCCTGGCCGAGCAGCTCGAGGTACCGCTGATGGCCTGCGGCCCCATGGCACGCATTCGCGAGGCCGACCTGGAGGATACCCGCGTGGAGCTGCTGGGCGATGACCTGGGCGAGGCCATGGAAAACCTCCAGGCCCGCCTTCCCGTGCGCTGAACCGGAGCCATCCATGACCCGTCCCGTGATCGTCTGGTTTCGCAGCGACCTGCGCATCCAAGACAACACCGCCCTGAGCGCGGCCGTCCGCCAGGGCCCCGTGATCGCCGTCTTCCTGCGCAGCCTCCCTCACTGGCAGCGCCACGGCCACGGCGCCAACAAGCTCGACTTCTGGGGCCGGGGAGTGGCCGCCCTGGGTGACAGCCTGGACGGCCTGGGAATCCCGCTGCTGCACCGCGATATCGATGACTTTACCGAGGCCCCGGCGACCCTGCTGGCCATTGCCCGGGAGACCGACGCGACCTCCCTGCACTTCAACCGCGAGTACCCGGTGGACGAGCTGGCGCGGGATGCCGCGGTGATCGATGCCTTCGCGGGCGCGGGCCTTGCTGCCACCGGCCATCATGACGCCGTGGCCTTCGCGCCCGGCGAGCTGCTCACCGGCAAGGGCGACTACTATGGCGTCTTCACGCCCTTCGCCAAGGCCTGGCACCGCCAGCTGACACCCGAGCGTATCGCCTTGCGCGACACCCCGCCGCCTCAGACACGGCTCGACACCGTCTCCGACCCGCTGCCCGAACTTCCCGATCTTGACGATACGCCCATCGACCGCCGCCACTGGCCTGCCGGCGAAGGGCCTGCCGCCGACCACCTGGAGCGCTTCCTGCGTTTTCGGGGCCGCCACTATGCTGAGCAGCGCGACTTCCCGGCGGTCCGCGGCACCAGCGAACTCTCGCCCTACCTGGCGCTGGGCATGATCTCCCACCGCCAGTGCCTGCAGGCGGTGATGGCCGAGAACGACGGCGCCCTGGCGGAGGGCGATGCCGGGCTCACGGCCTGGGTCAACGAACTGGTGTGGCGTGAATTCTATCGTCACGTCGCCGTTGGCTTCGCACGCGTCTGTCGTCATCGTGCCTTCCAACGGCACACCGAAGCGCTTGACTGGCGCAATGACGAAGCCGGGTTCGCCGCCTGGTGCGAAGGACGCACCGGCTACCCCATCGTCGATGCCGCCATGCGCCAACTCGCCGCCACCGGCTGGATGCACAACCGGCTGCGCATGGTCACCGCCATGTTCCTGAGCAAGCACCTGCTGATCGACTGGCGCCGTGGCGAGGCCTTCTTTCTTCGCCACCTGGTGGACGGCGAGTTCTGCGCCAACAACGGGGGTTGGCAGTGGGCCGCCTCCACCGGCACCGATGCCTCACCCTACTTCCGCATCTTCAACCCCACGACCCAATCGACGCGCTTCGACCCTGACGGCCGTTTCCTGGCCGAGTGGCTGCCGGAACTGGCCAGGCTGCCCGCCAAGTCGCGGCACGCCCCCCCGCAGGATCTATTGAGGGACGTGGACTATCCAGCCCCCATCGTCGACCACCGTGCCGCTCGGGCCCGCGCTCTGGAGGCCTTCAAGGCCCTCAACAGGGACTGATCGGCAACTGATATCGGAGCTCTTGCCATGCGCCAGTTACCCGACCTGGAAGCTTTTTGTGCCTTCTTCAATAAGCTAGACAAAACCTGTACAGAAAAGCTGCACAAGATATATACTGATGACATAGAGTTCACCGATCCGCTGCACCGTATCAAGGGCCGCGAGGCGCTGGAAAGCTATTTCCGCACCCTGTACGACAACGTGACATCGTGTCGATTCACCTTCTACGAGACGCTGCAGCAGCAAGACACGGCGTTCATCACCTGGACGATGCACCTGGTGCACCCCCGCCTCGATGGCGGTCGCGTCGTGAACGTCGAGGGCTGTTCGCACCTGCGCTTTGCGCCGGACGGACGCGTCGTACAGCACCGCGACTATTTCGACGCAGGCGCCATGCTCTACGAGCGATTGCCGGTATTGGGGGGCGCGATACGACTGGTGAAGCGACAACTGGGCCGCTGACGGCCACCGAGAACGGGGAGAGATCATGAGCATAGCAAGCGAAAGGCAGCGCATCTGGCTGACCGGGGCGACGTCCGGCATTGGCCGCGCCCTGGCCGAACGTCTGCTCGACGAAGGGCACCGCGTGGCCCTCAGTGCGCGCAGCGAGTCGGCGCTCGGTGAACTCGCCGCCGGTCGCGACAATGCCTTGCTGCTGCCCCTGGACGTCAGCGACCGCCAGGCCGTACATCGGGCCGGCGAGCGGCTGGGCGAGGCATTCGGCGGCCTGGACCTGGTGATTCTCAATGCGGGGACCTGCGAGTACCTGGACGCCCGCGACTTCGATGTCGACCTCGTCGAGCGGGTCTTCGCCCCGAATTTCTTCGGCGCCGTCTACGGCGTCGAGGCTGCGCTGCCCCTGCTGCGCCGGGCTCGTGCCGAGGGCGGTCGCCCGTTGCTGGCCGCCACCTCGAGCGCGGCGGCTTATCTGCCGCTGCCGCGGGCGGAAGCCTACGGGGCCTCCAAGGCGGCACTCAGCCACTTCCTGGAGTCGCTGCGCCTTGACCTGGATGCTGAAGGCATCGACGTCAGCCTCATTCACCCGGGCTTCGTCAAGACGCCGCTGACCGACCGCAACGACTTCGCCATGCCCTTGCGCGTGAGCGTAGATGAAGCCGCCACGGCCATCCTCGACGGCCTCGCCAAGCGCCGCCTGGACATCAATTTCCCGCGGCGTTTCACGCTGCTGGTGCGACTGATGGGCATCCTGCCCCCGCGTCTTCGCCACCACCTGGGTTTGCGCATGACCCGCCAGGACACCCCATCGGAGAGCCGTTCATGACCGCCTCGTTCACCCCGCCCCATTCGCCGCGCCACGGCGCTTACCGCGCTGGCGGCCAACGTATCGCCGTGATCGGCAGCGGCATCGGCGGCATGGCCGCCGCCTGGTACCTGTCGAGCCACCATGAAGTGACCCTCTTCGAGGCAGCCGACCGCCTGGGCGGACATACCGCCACCGTGGACGTGGAGCTTGAGGGTGAACAGTACGCGATCGACACGGGCTTTATCGTCTTCAACGACTGGACCTATCCGCATTTCCAGCGCCTGCTGGCCAGGCTCGGCGTGGCCAGCCAACCCACCGAGATGAGCTTCTCGGTGCACGAGACGGCCCGCGACTTCGAGTACAATGGCCATACTCTGGGAAGCCTGTTTGCCCAGCGGCGCAACCTGCTTCGCCCCAGCTTCCACCGCCTGCTACGTGACATCCTGCGCTTCAACCGCGAGGCGAGCCAGGCCCTGGATGACGGCAAGCTAGACCCGGCCATGAGGCTGGGCGCCTGGCTGGACGCCAACGACTTCGGCGACGCCTTCCAGCATCAGTACCTGCTGCCCATGGGCGCGGCGATCTGGTCGGCCAGCATTCGCGACCTGCGCGACTTTCCGCTGCTGTTCTTCGTGCGCTTCTTCCGCCATCACGGCCTACTGTCGATCAACGACCGTCCCCAGTGGCACACCCTGGTCGGCGGCTCGCGCAGTTATATTCCGGCATTGACCGCGCCCTACGCCGACCGAATCCACCTCTCCACCCCGGTACTCGGCATACGCCGCCATGCCGACCGAGTCGAGATCCGCACCGCGAGCGGAATCCAGGCCTTCGACCAGGTAGTACTGGCCTGCCACGCCGACCAGGCGCTGGCAATGCTCGACGACCCGGGCGGCGCGGAACGCGAGGTCCTCGGTGCCCTCCCGTATGCCGACAACGAGGTGGTGCTTCACACCGACACCCGCCTGTTGCCCCGGCGCCGTCGAGCCTGGGCAAGCTGGAACTACCGGCTTGATGGACGAGGCGACGACGCCCGGGTCTCGGTGACCTACGACATGAACATCCTGCAGCGCCTTACCGCCCCGCACACCTTCTGCGTGACCCTCAACGACAGCGCCACCATCGATCCCGGCAAGGTGCTGGGTCGCTACACCTATGCGCACCCCCAGTTCACCCTGGCCGGCCAGGCGGCCCAGGCCCGCCACGGCGAGATCTCCGGGCCAGAGCACCGCACGCACTACTGCGGCGCCTACTGGCGCAATGGCTTCCACGAGGACGGTGTCTGGAGCGCCCTGCGGGTGGCCCAGGCGATGGGCTGCGATGAGGACGACGTACGCGACATCTCCATCACCCTGCCCGACGTAGCCGTCGCCGAGGAGCGGGTGGCATGATCCGCTCGCCCCGCTCTCGCATCTATCGTGGCACCCTGCGCCACCGCCGCTTCCTGCCGCGCCCGCATGCCTTCGAGTACCGCCTGTGGATGGCCTGGCTCGATCTCGACGAGCTGCCCGAGCTGTTCGACGGCGTGCCCGGCTTCAGCGCCCGACGCCCGGCCCTGGCACGCTTCCGGCGTGAGGACTACCTGACTCCCCACGACCGCCCGCTCAAGCAGGCTGTGCGCGAGGAACTGGAGCGCCAGCTGGGCAATGCCCCGGATGGGCGCATCTGCGTGCTGACGCAGCTGCGCACCCTGGGGCTGGGCTTCAATCCGGTGTCGCTCTATTACGCCTATGATGCTCGCGGCGAGCTGCGCGCCGTGCTCGGCGAAGTGAGCAACACGCCCTGGGGCGAGCGCACCCGCTATGCCTGCGCCGTGTCTCCCGGCCGCCATGGTCATGTGGCCGAGTTCGACAAGGCCATGCACGTCTCGCCCTTCAACCCCATGGACATGACCTACCGCTGGCGCTTCGACACCCCCGGCGAGTCCCTGTCGATGCACATGGAGAACTGGAAGGATGGCGAGCGCCACTTCGATGCCACACTGAGCCTGCAGGCCCGTCCGGCCAGCCGAGGTGTGCTGCTGACCACCCTGGCCCGCCAACCCTGGATGAGTCTGAAGACCCTCGCCGGCATCCACTTCCAGGCGCTGCGCCTCTGGCTCAAGCGCTTTCCCGTCCATGACCATCCCGGCCAGGACCACCCTTCCCGTGAGGAGAGTTCGTCGTGAATACCCTTCGCTCCGCCACTGCCCGCCCCATGCCCCCCGAGGGTGACCGGCTGACCCGCTGGCTCAAGCCACGGGTACTGGCCCAACTCGACCGTCTGGAGGGTGGCGACATCACCCTGATCGACGGCCACCAGCGCCACCAACTTGGCCAGGGAGGGCCACTGCGGGCCACCCTGGTGGTGCGCCACCATCGGGCCTGGAAGCGCCTGGCCCTGGGTGGCACCGTGGGGGCCGCCGAGTCCTACATGGAGGGGGACTGGGATGCCGATGACCCGGTGGCACTGGTGCGGCTGTTCGCCGCCAACCTGGAGCGGGTGAACGGCGAGATCGAGAATGGCACGGCTCGCTTCGGCCGCTGGCTGCTCGGCGCTCTCTACGGCCTGCAGCGCAACAGCCTTCGCGGCTCGAAGCGCAACATTGCCGCCCATTACGATATCGGCAATGCGCTGTTCGCCACCTTCCTCGACCACGACCATCGCATGTACTCCAGCGCTGTCTTCCCGCACGCCGAGGCAAGCCTTGAGGAAGCCTCGACCTACAAGCTCGACCTGATGCTCGAGAAGCTCGATGTCCAGCCCCATCACCACCTGCTGGAGATCGGTACGGGCTGGGGCGGGCTGACCATCCATGCAGCGAAGACCCGTGGCTGCCGCGTGACCACCACCACCATCTCAGCAGAGCAGCACGCCTTCACGGCACGGCGCATCGAGGAGGAAGGGCTGGGCGGACGCATCAGCCTGCTCCAGAGCGACTACCGCGAACTCGAGGGGCAGTACGACCGCCTGATCTCGGTGGAGATGATCGAGGCGGTGGGTCACCAGTACCTGGGCACCTACCTGGCAACCCTGGAACGGCTGCTCACCGATGATGGCCAGGCCATGCTGCAGGCGATCACCATCCGCGACCAGCGCTACGAGGCCGCCAAGCGCGAGATGGACTTCATCAAGCGCTACATCTTCCCCGGGGGCTTCCTGCCGTCGCACCACGCCATTCTCGACGGCCTGACGCGCCATACCTCGCTCAACATCGTCGACCTGGACGAGATCGGCCTGCACTACGCCCGCACCCTGCGAGAGTGGCGCCACCGCTTCGAGTCCAACCTGGAGACCGTGCGTCGACTCGGCTATGACGAGCGCTTCATTCGCATGTGGCGCTACTACCTCTGCTACTGCGAGGGCGGCTTCCTGGAGCGCACCATCGGTACCTGTCAGTTGCTGCTGGCCAAGCCCGGCGCGCGGCCGGCCCCGCTCACCGGCGCGGCATGATCGCGATGGCCAACCGAACCGACAGCCCCGTGAAGATGCTGGTCAACCTGGCCGCCTTCCAGGTCGGCTGGTTCGCCTGCGTGCTGGGCGGATCGATTGTCGGCCTGCTGGTCACCGCCGTGATCCTCACCCTCCACCTGACCTGCCTGGCCCGCCCCGGCGAGTGGCGCTGGCTGGCAGGTTTTTCAGTACTGGGACTGGTAGTGGACGGGAGCCTGACGCTGGCCGGCGGCTTCGGCTTCACGGAGGGCATGCTCGCCTTCGGCGTGCTCCCGACCTGGCTATGGCTGCTCTGGCCATTGTTCGCCACTCTGGTCCACCATTCGCTGTCATGGCTCTGGCAATACCGCTGGCTGGCCGTGCTCGGCGGCGCGACCAGCGGCCCACTCTCCTATTACGGCGGCGCCCACCTCGCCGGCGTCGAGCTCGCCCCCTGGCTGCTCCCCGCCGAGGCGCTTGCCTGGGCGCTGATCTGCCTGGCCCTGAGCCGTCGACTCGGTAGTTCGCTTGTCCTGACCAGAGAGGCCCGTTGAGGCCGGACTCTCCTCTCACGTCTGCGACGTGCATTCATCCTGTGTGGACAGTAGACTAGTGACAGCCGCCCGGCGGCCCCAGGCCGCTTTCGGCACACAACAATCTCGACTCTCGGAACCATTCAGTGACCAAGCAACACTCCTTTGATCGCGAAGAACTGCTGGCCTGCTCACGCGGCGAGCTGTTCGGTCCGGGCAATGCCCAGTTGCCGGCCCCCAACATGCTGATGCTCGATCGCATCATGCACATCCACGAGGAAGGCGGGGATCACGGCAAGGGCGAGCTGATCGCCGAGCTGGATATCAAACCAGAGCTGTGGTTCTTCGGCTGCCACTTTCCCGGCGATCCGGTGATGCCCGGCTGCCTGGGTCTGGATGCCATGTGGCAGCTCGTCGGATTCTACCTGGGCTGGCTCGGCCATCCCGGCCGCGGCCGCGCGCTGGGCTGTGGCGAGGTCAAGTTCAGTGGTCAGATCCTGCCCGACGCCCAGAAGGTCACCTACCGCATCAACATCAAGCGCATCATCACCCGGCGCCTGATCCTGGGCATGGCCGACGGCACCGTATCCGTCGACGGCCGCGACATCTATCAGGCCAACGACCTGCGCGTCGGCCTGTTCACCTCCACCGCGAATTTCTGAACAGGAGGCTCCCATGCGACGAGTGGTAGTCACCGGCCTGGGCATCGTGTCCTGCCTTGGCAATGACGCACAACAGGTTCTTGAAGCGCTCAGGAACGGGCGCTCGGGCATTCGCTTCAAGGAAGACTATGCCGAGCGGGGTTTCCGCAGCCAGGTGGCCGGCAGTGTCGACATCGACCTGGATGCCTTGATCGACCGCAAGCTACGCCGCTTCATGGGCGATGCCGCGGCCTATGCCTACATCTCCATGGCCCAGGCGATCGAGGACGCGGGGCTGGCCCCGGAACAGGTCTCCAGCGAGCGTACCGGGCTGATCGCCGGCTCCGGTGGCGCCTCCAGCGCCAACCAGGTCGAGGCCGCCGACCTGATGCGCGAGAAAGGGCTGCGCCGTGTGGGCCCCTACCGGGTCACCCGCACCATGGGCAGCACCGTCTCGGCCTGCCTGGCGACCCCGTTCCAGATCAAGGGCGTGAACTACTCCATCTCCTCTGCCTGCGCCACCTCGGCCCACTGCATCGGCAGTGGCGTGGAGCAGATCCAGATGGGCAAGCAGGACGTAGTGTTCGCCGGTGGCGGCGAGGAGGAGCATTGGACCCTGTCCTGCCTGTTCGATGCCATGGGAGCGCTCTCGACCCACTACAACGACACCCCCGACAAGGCCTCGCGGCCCTACGACCAGGCTCGCGATGGTTTCGTCATCGCCGGCGGTGGCGGCATGCTGGTGCTCGAGGAGCTCGAGCATGCCAAGGCCCGTGGTGCAAAGATCTATGCCGAGGTGACCGGCTACGGTGCCACCTCCGACGGGCACGACATGGTCGCCCCCTCCGGTGAAGGGGCGATGCGCTGCATGCGCCAGGCCATGGCCACCGTCGATGGCAAGATCGACTACATCAATACCCACGGCACCTCGACGCCGGTGGGCGATGTGGCCGAGCTCAAGGCGATCCGTGAGGTCTTCGGCGACTCCACGCCGGCGATGAGCTCCACCAAGTCGCTGACCGGTCACTCCCTGGGGGCTACCGGCGTGCAGGAGGCAGTCTATTCGCTGCTGATGATGGAGAACGACTTCATCGCCGCCTCCGCCAACGTCGATACCCTCGACGAACAGGCCGACGGCTTCGATATCGTGACCCAGCGTCGTGACGACGTGGCGGTCGACCGGGTTCTTTCCAACAGCTTCGGCTTCGGCGGTACCAACGCCTGCCTGGTGCTGGAGAAGTACCGCGACTGATACGTGGCGACTCCCCCTGCAATGCAAGAGGCGCCCCATCAGGGCGCCTCTTGCATTGCGAGAACGGTGTCAGGCCAGGGGTTTCTCGATCGGTGGTGCGGCAGTTGCCGGACGTGGCACCTCGGAGATCTCGGCCAGCCGAGCCTCGATCCACGACTCCACCTCGACCATCACCTCCTCGGAGGTACGACCGGCGGTCTCGATGGGCTCACCCACCTCCAGCGACAGGCGGCCGGGGCGCTTGACCCAGTGACGTCCCGGCCAACGCTCTCCGGCATTGTGGACCACCGGCACCACCGGCACGCCGGCGCGACAGGCGATTACCGCACCACTCTTGTTGTAGCGCTGCCGGCTTCCCGGCGCCACCCGAGTTCCCTCAGGGAAGATCAGCACCGACAGGCCTTCCTCGAGACGGGTCTTGCCCTGGGTGAGTACCTGCTTCATGGCCCGAGCGGGCTTGCTGCGATCCAGGGCGATGGGATGCAGCAGCCGTAGCCCCCAGCCGAAGATCGGGATGTTCAACAGCTCGCGCTTGAGCACCGTGCATACCGGCGGATGCAGCAGTTGCAGGTAAACAGTCTCCCACTCGGACTGGTGGTTGGCGAGGAGGACGCAGGGACCATCCGGCAGACGCTCATGGCCGTGGAAGTCATAGCGCACCCCGCAGGCCAGGCGGAACCAGGCGATAATGAAATGGTTGTAGAGGTTGAGCAGGCGATAGCGAGAGCGCAGAGGCAGGAAGGGCGCCGGGGGCAGAAAAAGCACACCACAGACCAGCATGGCCAGGAAGTAGCCGGCATAGAAGATCAGGCTGCGAATCACGTTCATCGAGACATCGACTCCTCTTGGGCCTCGCCGTCATCTCTGGCCAGACACCAGGTATCCAGCATGCGACCAACCTCCAGGCGCCAGGGCTTCTGGTGCACGCCGAACACGTCCAGTACCCGCCGGCAATTCAGCACACGACGCAGTGGCTGGTCGTGATGGTGGCTCAGCGCCTTGACGCTACCCAGTGTAATCTGTTCGCCACGCCCCTCGAGCCGTGTGTCGAGCTGGGTGCGCACCATGGAGACGAAAGTATAGGCACTCACCGGCTCGGGACCGGCCAGGTGATAGCTGCCCCAGGACTCGGCACCGCAGTGCTGCTGCTGGAGCATGCCGATCAGCGCCATGGCCACGGCATCCGCCGACGTTGGGCAGAAGATCACGTCGGACTCTGCCCGCACCTCGCCGCCATCCGTCAGGGTGTCGAGCAACTCGCCCAGCCAGGCTTGGCTACCTTCCAGGGCAAACAGTGGCCCCAGGCGCACGATCAGGTGACGGGGGTACTCGGCACGGATTCGGTCGCCGGTGCGGATCAGACGCCTCAGGCTGTCGTCGCGGGGTTCCGGGATGACGTGCTCGTCAATGGGAACATCGAGGCCGTCCTCGTAGAGCTGGTCGGAGACGCACCATACCAGCGGGATCTCCGCTTCGTGGCAGGCCTCCATGCAAGCCTCGACCGCCTCGGCATGGGCCATGACGGCGGCCGGCTCGGCGGTGATCGGCCGTAACAGTGGCGGGATCACCAGCGCATCCGGGCGAATTTCCTCGAGAAGCCGCGGCGTGGCCGTAAGACCTGGCTCGATGGTCAACTCGGTGTCGCTGCGACGGTTGGCCTCGCGCGCCAGCGCCAGACTCAAACAGTGCCCGGCCTCCAGAATCAGCAGCTTCACGGCATCTCCTCGGCTGTTCCCTGCTTAGAAGGGGATCTCGTCGTCGAAATCGTCGAAGCTGCCCGGGTCCGGGGCGCCGTAGTTGCCGCCCTGCTGTTGACCACCCTGCTGAGGGGGAGCCGGCCGCTGGGGCTGGCCGCCGCCGACGTTGCCGCCCTGCTGCTGACCACCCTGCTGGGGCTGGCCGCCATACTGACCGCCCGGCTGCTGACCACCCTGCTGGGGCTGGCCACCATACTGACCGCCCTGCTGACCTCCGTACTGGCCACCACCGTCGCCGCCGCGAGAATCGAGCATCTGCATGTCGTTGGCGACGATCTCGGTGCTGTACTTGTCCTGGCCGTTCTGGTCCTGCCATTTGCGGGTCTGCAGCCGGCCCTCGATATAGACCTTGCTGCCCTTCTTGAGGTACTGCTGGGCGATCTCGGCGGTCTTGTTGAACAGCACGACACGGTGCCACTCGGTGCGCTCCTGGCGCTGGCCACTCTGCTTGTCCATCCAGGTATCGGTGGTGGCCAGGTTGAGGTTGGCAACGGCGGTGCCGGAGGGTGTGAAGCGCACCTCCGGATCCTGGCCGAGGTTGCCGATGAGAATGACCTTGTTGATGCCACGAGCCATGCGGGACTCCTTGCTGTCGTGAAGTACGTTGTAAGGATCATACGCGGCTCAGGCGCCGCTGTGGTGATTCCTGGAACCGGTAAGGCGGGCCAGGGCCTGCTCGTCGAGGCGCTGCCGGTCCACCTTGAGATAGGCCACGCGCTCCTCGGGAACGACCAGCACATCCTCCACCCCGGCCACCTCGGCGAAACGCGCCATCAGGGTATCCAGCGCATCATCATGCTCGCTGTCGTCGAGCGCCACCACCTCGCTGGTCAGGTGACGAGGGGGCGTCATGCCGGCCATCACCGCCAGCCAGGCCAGACCCACCAGACCGCAACCGATGAAGACCGCGGAAAGCCCCCACTGCTGAACCAGGGCGCCACCCAGCACGCCACCCAGGAAGGCGCCCAGGAACTGGCTGGTGGAATAGATGCCCATGGCGGTGCCCTTGGCCCCGGCCGGTGCCAGCTTGCTGAGCATCGATGGCAGGGTGGCCTCGAGCAGATTGAAGGCGATGAAGAACAGCAGCAGCCAGCCGAACAGCGCCGAGATCCCTTCGCCCAGGCCCGCCAGCCCGAACAGACTCAGGGTGATGCCGGTAATGGCCGAAAGGCACATGGCCTTCATGCGGCGTTGCTTCTCGGCGATGATCACCAGCGGCACCATGGCCAAGAAGGCCAGCAGCATGATGCTCAGATAGGTGAGACCGTGGCGCTCGACGGCGATGCCCGCCTCGAGCAGTCGGAAGGGGACGGCAACGAAGATCGCCATCAGCACCAGGTGCAGGGCAAAGATCGAGGTATCCAGGCGCCAGAGGTCGCCGCGCGTCAGGATGCCGCGCAGCTGATCGCGGTCGATGCCCACATCCCGGTGGCGCAAGCGACGCGGCGCCGGCGGCACCAGCTTCCACAGCACCGCCAGGCCCAGGACGGCGAGCGCCGCGGTGAACCAGAAGACGCCGGCCAGGCCGAAGCTTGCGGCGAGCCATGGGCCGAGCACCATGGCCACGGCAAAGGCGACACCGATGGAAAGACCGATGGTGGCCATGGCGGCGGTGCGTACCTGTTCCCGAGTCTGGTCGGCGAGCAGCGCCATGATG
This sequence comes from Pseudomonadota bacterium, assembly GCA_051751285.1. GTDB lineage: Bacteria > Pseudomonadota > Gammaproteobacteria > Pseudomonadales > Halomonadaceae > Halomonas. The sequence continues at coordinate 42,812 of JBNJKT010000017.1, forward strand.
GCGGCGGCCACGGCGCCACTGCCCTGCAGACAGCGGCCCAGTATCACCCCGCCGATGGAGTCGGCGCCGGCGGCCACCACGCTGCCCAGCAGGAACAGCAGCAGGCCCGCAGCGATCACCGGCTTGCGCCCCAGACGATCGGAGAGCAGGCCAAAGGGAATCTGCAGCAACGCCTGTGTGAGACCATAGATTCCCAGCGCCAGGCCGACCAGCAGCGGCGTCGACCCTCTCAGGTCATCGCCATACAGGGCCAGCACCGGCAGCACCATGAACAGGCCCAGCATGCGCGTGGCATAGAGCCCCGCCAGCCCGGTTATGGCGCGACGCTCGGTAGCTAACAGCAGTCCTGAAACCTTTCGCATGGCGGTTCGAACATCCGTGGGCGGACCGTCGGGTCCGGAGGTGGACCGCATATTCTAGCGGCTCGCCGGGGCGCAGGGAAAGTCGATGGCGGCGTGTGCTTTGCCGCCGATGCGGCCCGCCCCGTATAATCGACCTTTTGCCGCGTCAGGCGAGGTGGGAATGGACACAATTCTGGTCAGAGGTGCGCGCACCCACAACCTGAAGAACATCGACGTCGATCTGCCCCGCGACAAGCTGATCGTGGTCACCGGACTCTCCGGCTCGGGGAAATCGTCGCTGGCCTTCGACACCCTCTACGCCGAGGGGCAGCGCCGCTACGTGGAATCCCTCTCCACCTACGCGCGCCAGTTCCTGTCGATGATGGAGAAACCCGACGTCGACCATATCGAAGGCCTCTCCCCGGCGATCTCCATCGAGCAGAAGTCGACCTCCCACAACCCGCGCTCCACCGTGGGCACCATCACCGAGATCTACGACTACCTGCGACTGCTGTTCGCCCGTGCCGGCACGCCGCGCTGCCCCGAGCACGGCGAGGACCTCGAGGCCCAGACCGTTTCACAGATGGTCGACCAGGTACTCACCCTGCCCGAAGGCAGCAAGCTGATGCTGATGGCACCCGTAATCAAGGGACGCAAGGGCGAGCACCTGCAGCTGCTCTCTGAACTGCGCGCCCAGGGCTTCGTGCGTGCCATGATCGACGGCCAGGTGCTGGAACTCGACGACATCGCTCCACTGGACAAGAACAAGAAACACGACATCAGCGTAGTCGTCGACCGCCTCAAGGTGCGCGAGGGGCTGCAGCAGCGACTCGCGGAGTCCTTCGAGACGGCCCTCAACCTGGCCGACGGGACCGCCGTGATGCATTTCATGGACGGCGAGCACGAGGACATCCCCTTCTCGGCGCGCTTCGCCTGCCCGGTGTGCGGCTACTCCATCGCCGAACTCGAACCGCGCATGTTCTCCTTCAACAACCCGGCGGGTGCCTGTCCCACCTGCGACGGCTTGGGGGTACAGCAGTTCTTCGATCCCGAGAAGCTGATCAGCCATCCCGAGCTGTCGCTGGCCGAGGGCGTGATCAAGGGCTGGGACCGGCGCAGCGTCTACTATTTCAACCAGCTTCAGGCCGTGGCCGACCACTACCGCTTCACCCTGGAGACCCCCTGGCAGGACCTGGCTCGCCATGAGCGCGAGATCGTCCTCCACGGCAGCGGCAGCGACGACATCGCCTTCAGCTACGTCAATGATCGAGGTCGCAAGGTGACCCGTGAGCACCCCTTCGAAGGCGTGCTACCCAACATGCAGCGCCGCTATCGCGAGACGGAGTCGAGCATGGTCAGGGAGGACCTGGCGCGTCACATCGCCGTCCAGCCCTGCCCCACCTGCCACGGCTCGCGGCTACGCCGCGAGGCGCGCCACGTCTACATCGACGACCGCAACCTGCCGCAACTGGTCCGGCTGCCCATCGGCGAGGCGCTGGCCTACTTCGGCGAGCTCAGCCTGCCGGGACGCAAGGGCGAGATCGCCGTCAAGATCGTCAACGAGATCCACGCCCGCCTGGAATTCCTGGTCAACGTCGGGCTCGACTACCTGAACCTGGAGCGCAGCGCCGAAACTCTCTCCGGCGGCGAAGCCCAGCGCATTCGCCTGGCCAGCCAGATCGGCGCCGGCCTGGTGGGCGTGATGTATATCCTCGACGAGCCCTCCATCGGCCTGCATCAGCGTGACAACGACCGCCTGCTGCAGACCCTGGAGCGCCTGCGCGACCTGGGCAACACCGTGATCGTGGTCGAGCATGACGAGGAGGCCATCCGAGCCGCCGACCACGTGCTCGACATCGGCCCCGGCGCCGGCGTCCATGGGGGGCACATTGTCGCCCAGGGGACGCCGCAGGAGATCATCGCCACGCCGGCGTCACTCACCGGGCAATACCTCGCCGGCTCACGACGCATCGAGATCCCGCCCTGGCGCATACCCGGCAACCCGGAGAAGGTAGTGCGCCTGACCGGTGCCAGGGGCAACAACCTGCAGGACGTCACTCTCGAGCTGCCGCTGGGTCTGTTCGTATGCATCACTGGCGTCTCGGGTTCCGGCAAGTCGACGCTGATCAATGCCACCCTGATGCCCATCGCCGCCCGCGAGCTCAACCGCGCTACCAGCCTCACGCCGGAGGTCCATGAGCGTATCGAGGGCCTCGATCACCTCGACAAGGTGATCGATATCGACCAGAGCCCCATCGGCCGCACGCCGCGCTCCAACCCGGCGACCTACACGGGCATCTTCACGCCAATCCGCGAACTGTTCGCCGGCACCCAGGAGGCGCGCTCACGTGGCTACAAGCCGGGCCGCTTCTCCTTCAACGTCAAGGGCGGTCGCTGCGAGGCGTGCCAGGGCGAGGGCATGATCAAGGTGGAGATGCACTTCCTGCCGGACATCTATGTCCCCTGTGACGTCTGCAAGGGCAAGAGATACAACCGCGAGACACTGGAGATCGCCTACAAGGGCAAGAACATCCACGAGGTCCTCGAGATGACCGTGGAGGAGGCACTGGCCTTCTTCTCGCCGGTACCGGCCATCGCCCGCCGCCTGCAGACCCTGCTCGACGTAGGGCTCTCCTATATCCGTCTGGGCCAGAGCGCCACCACCCTCTCCGGCGGCGAGGCACAGCGGATCAAGCTGGCCAGGGAACTGGCCAAGCGCGATACCGGCAAGACCCTCTACATCCTCGACGAGCCGACCACCGGCCTGCACTTCGAGGATATTCGCCAGCTGCTCACCGTGCTTCACCGCCTGCGCGACCACGGCAACACCATCGTGGTGATCGAGCACAACCTGGACGTGATCAAGACTGCCGACTGGTTGATCGACCTGGGCCCCGAGGGCGGCTCCGGCGGCGGACGCATCATCGCCGAGGGCACGCCCGAGCAGGTGGCACGCATCGAGGCGTCGCACACTGGGCGCTTCCTAAAGCCGCTGCTGGAGCGCACCAAGGCCAGCAAGGCGGAGCCGGAGACCACCGCATAACGGCAAGGAGCAAGGAGCAAGGAGCAAGGAGCAAGGAGCAAGGCAGGATGGGCCTTGCGACGGACTACAGGGGTTTCCTTGCGACTTGCCCCCGCGCAGACCTGGCGCCGGGGATGCGATTCAGGTCAATGAGGCAGATCCAGACGACGAAAAAACCGGCTCCCCTTGAGGAGCCGGTTTGGCGTGCCGCTGGCGGAAGGCCGGTCGAGGATCACTCCTCGGCGACGGCTTCCTCGATGACCGGACGGTCGACCAGTTCAACGAAGGCCATGGGGGCGTTGTCGCCGGTGCGGAAGCCGCACTTGAGGATACGGACGTAACCGCCCGGACGCTCGGCGTAACGCGGACCCAGCTCATTGAAGAGCTTGCCGACCGCTTCCTTCGAGCGGGTACGGCTGAAGGCCAGACGACGATTGGCGACGCTGTCCTGCTTGGCCAGGGTGATCAGCGGCTCGATGACGCGACGCAGTTCCTTGGCCTTGGGCAGGGTTGTCTTGATCATTTCGTGCTCGACCAGCGAGACAGACATGTTCTTGAACATGGCCTGCCGATGCGAGCTGGTGCGATTCAGGTGACGACCACTCTTACGATGACGCATGGTTGTGATTCCTTACCAAACTGGGACTCGAGTCGAGGCTCACGCGGAGGCCTTGTCGTCCTTCAGGCTTGCCGGCGGCCAGTTTTCCAGCCGCATGCCCAGGGAAAGCCCGCGGGCGGCCAACACGTCCTTGATCTCATTCAGGGACTTCTTGCCGAGATTCGGGGTCTTCAGCAGCTCGACCTCGGTGCGCTGGATCAGATCCCCGATGTAGTAGATGTTCTCGGCCTTGAGGCAGTTGGCGCTGCGAACGGTCAACTCGAGATCGTCTACGGGGCGCAGCAGGATCGGATCGATATGATCCTCTTCCTCCACCACCTCCTGTTCCTTGTCGGCTTCCAGATCGACGAACGCAGCCAGCTGCTCCTGCAGGATGGTCGCGCTGCGACGGATCGCCTCTTCCGGATCCAGGGTACCGTCGGTTTCCAGGTCGATGATCAGCTTGTCGAGGTCGGTACGCTGTTCGACACGCGCGGCCTCCACGCTGTAGGAAACCCGACGCACGGGGCTGAAGGTAGCATCCAGCTGCAGGCGACCGATGGCACGTGATTCGTCGTCGGCATCGCCACGCACGTCCGCCGGTTCGTAGCCGCGACCACGAGCAATCTTGAGCTGCATCTTCAGCTCGGAACCCTCATTGACGTGGGCGATGACATGCTCGGGGTTGACGATCTCGACATCATGGTCGAGGGCGATATCCCCGGCAGTCACGACGGCAGGGCCCTGCTTGTTCAGCGAGAGCACTGCCTCATCGCGGCTGTGCATCCGAAGCGCCACATCCTTGAGGTTCAGGAGGATTTCGATGACATCTTCCTGGACGCCTTCGATCGCACTGTACTCATGCTCGACGCCGGCGATCTCGACCTCCACCACGGCACAGCCGGGCATGGACGAGAGCAGGATACGACGCAGGGCATTCCCCAGCGTGTGGCCGAAGCCACGCTCGAAGGGTTCGAGCACGATCTTCGCGTGATGTGCGCTGATCTCTTCGACCTTGATGTCGCGAGGACGGAGAAACTCTGTCACTGAACGCTGCATATGAACACCTTTCAGGCTGCCAAACGGATTGTCGGTACTCTCGGCCACCCCCCGTAAGCGGGGAGTGGCATGGCGGCAGGGGCCGCTTACTTCGAGTACAGCTCGACGATCAGGTTTTCGTTGATGTCGGCAGACAGGTCACCGCGTTCGGGCAGGGCCTTGAAAGTGCCTTCCATCTTCTTGGCATCGGTCTCGACCCAGACCACGTCACCGCGGTTGGCGGCGATGGCCAGGGAAGTCTGGATGCGCGCCTGGTTCTTCGCCTTCTCGCGCACGGAGACCACGTCGCCAGGCTTGACCTGGTAGGACGCCACGTTGACGGTCTTGCCATTGACAGAGATCGCCTTGTGACTGACCAGCTGACGTGCCTCGGAACGCGTGGAGCCGAAGCCCATGCGGTAGACGACGTTGTCCAGTCGGGATTCGAGAAGCTGCAGCAACAACTCGCCGGTCGCACCCTTCAGGCGGGCGGCTTCCTTGTAGTAGTTGCGGAACTGCTTCTCGAGTACGCCGTACATGCGACGTACTTTCTGCTTCTCGCGAAGCTGCAAGCCGTAGTCGGAAAGACGCTGACGGCGCTGGCCGTGCACACCCGGAATCTGTTCGGATTTGCACTTCTTCTCGAAGGGAGTGATACCGCTCTTGAGGAAGAGGTCGGTCCCCTCACGACGAGACAGTTTGCACTTCGGTCCAATGTAACGAGCCATGAATCTGTCTCCTTAAACGCGGCGTTTCTTCGGCGGACGGCAGCCATTATGGGGAATGGGCGTCGCGTCGGTGATGCTCTGCACGCGGAAGCCGGCGGCATTGAGAGCGCGCACGGCGGATTCACGGCCAGGACCGGGGCCCTTGACCAGCACGTCGACGTTTTTCACACCATACTCGGCTGCAGCAGTTGCTGCACGTTCGCTTGCCACTTGAGCAGCGAACGGGGTGCTCTTGCGAGAACCACGAAAACCCGAACCACCGGCAGTCGCCCAGGAAAGGGCGTTGCCCTGGCGGTCTGTGATCGTAATGATCGTGTTGTTAAAAGAGGCGTGGATATGCGCGATGGCATCCACTACCTGCTTTTTAACCTTCTTACGGTTGCTACGCGGGTTAGCCATGTTGATGTCGTTTCCTGTCTTTACGCCAGAACGTGCGTGTTATTTGCGAATCGGCTTGCGCGGGCCCTTGCGGGTACGCGCATTGGTCTTGGTACGCTGACCACGCAGCGGAAGACCACGACGATGACGCAGACCACGATAGCAACCCAGGTCCATGAGACGCTTGATATTAAGCGTGACATCACGGCGCAGGTCACCTTCCACGGTGTACTTGCCGACTTCAGACCGCAGGGAGTCCAGATCTTCACTGGACAGTTCCTGGACCTTGGTGGTCGGCGCGATGCCGGTAGCAGCGCAGATTTCCTGCGCACGCGTACGGCCAATCCCGAAGATATAGGTCAGCGAGATCGCCGCATGCTTGTTGTCCGGGATATTGACGCCTGCAATACGGGCCATCAGCTTACTCCGAAATTTGAGCGGCTTGCTCGATTAATCATCTACAAAAGGCGCAATAGCATACCTCTTTCCTCGCTCGAGGACAAGAGGCATGCCGACACCCGGTTCATTGCAGCGCTGGGATCAACCCTGGCGCTGCTTGTGCCGCGGCTCGATGCAGATGACGCGCACAGCGCCATTGCGTCGAATGATCTTGCAGTTGCGGCACATTTTCTTCACGGAAGCTCGAACTTTCATGTTCCATCTCCATAGTTGGCTCGCGCCACGAGCCGATGAATCCGCTCATGACGCACCAAATCGTCAGCGGTGTCTCAGCGCATGATGCCGCCGCTACCATAGCCTTTCAGGTTGGACTTCTTCATCACCGACTCGTACTGGTTAGACATGAGGTGCGACTGCACCTGGGCCATGAAGTCCATGGTCACCACCACCACGATCAGCAAGGAGGTACCGCCGAAGAAGAACGGCACGTTCCAGGCCACAATCAGGAACTGGGGCATCAGGGATACCCCGGTGATGTAGAGGGCACCGAACAGGGTCAGACGCGTCATGACCTTGTCGATATAGCGAGCCGTCTGCTCGCCGGGACGGATACCCGGCAGGAAGGCCCCCGACTTCTTGAGGTTGTCGGCGACATCCTTGGGATTGAAGACCAGCGCTGTGTAAAAGAAGCAGAAGAATATCACCGCCGCGCCGAAAAGCAAGATGTACAGCGGCTGACCCGGACCCAGGGCCTGGGAGGCGCGCTGCAGCCACTCCATGCCATCGCCGGCTCCCACCCACTGCCCCAGCGAAGCGGGAAATAGCAGGATGCTGGAGGCGAAGATCGCCGGAATCACACCCGCCATGTTCACCTTGAGCGGCAGGTAGCTGCTCTGGCCGGCATACATCTTGTTGCCGACCTGTCGACGCGGATAGTTCACGGTGATGCGACGCTGACCGCGCTCGATGAACACCACGAAAGCCACGGTGGCAACGCCCAGCACAGTGAGGGCCAACAGCGGAAGGACGTTCCACGCACCCTCGTTGCGGGCCAGCTCGAAGGCTTGCCCCACGGCACCCGGCAGACCGGCGACGATACCCGCGAAAATCAGCAGCGAGATGCCGTTGCCGATGCCCTTCTCGGTAATCTGCTCGCCCAGCCACATCAGGAACACCGCACCAGTCACGAAACTGACGATGGCAGTGAAGTAGAAGCTGAAGTCGGCCGTGTAGGCGATCCCCTGACTGGCCAGGCCCACCGACATGCCGGTGGCCTGCACCAGGGCCAGCAGTACGGTGCCATAGCGCGTGTACTGGCTGATCTTGCGTCGGCCAGCCTCACCTTCCTTCTTGAGCTGCTCGAGATGCGGTGACACCGCCGTCATCAGCTGCATGATAATCGATGCCGAGATGTAGGGCATGATGCCCAGCGCCATGATACTCATGCGCTCCAGGGCGCCACCCGAGAACATGTTGAACATGCCCAGGATGGTGCCCTGCTGCTCCCTGAACAAGGCAGCAAGCTGGTCAGGATTGATACCGGGAACGGGGATGTGGGCACCAATACGGTAGACCACGATGGCGAGGAGCACGAAGCGCAGACGCGCCCAGAGTTCACTCAGACCGCTGCCCATCGCCGGCATGTTTCCTGACTTGGCCATTTAGTCCTCTACCTTGCCGCCGGCGGCTTCGATCGCGGCACGGGCACCCTTGGTGACCTTGATACCGCGGACCGTGACCGCCTTGTTCAGTTCGCCGGACAGGATCACCTTGGCATGCTTGGTGGCATCCTTCAGCACGTTGGCATCCTTGAGGGTGTCCAGGGTGACTTCGTCACCCGCGACCCGTGCCAGCTCGGCCAGGCGAACTTCCTCGGAAACCAGAGACTTCGCGGAGGTGAAGCCGAACTTGGGCAGGCGCCGCTGCAGCGGCATCTGACCGCCCTCGAAACCGGGCTTCACGCTACCGCCGCTACGCGACTTCAGACCCTTGTGGCCACGGCCACCGGTCTTGCCCAGACCGGAGCCGATGCCACGGCCGACACGCTTTGCGGCGTGCTTGGAACCCGGTGCCGGGCTCAGGCTATTGAGTTTCATGGATTACTCTCCCTCAACACGCACAAGGTAGTTGACCTTGTGGATCATGCCGCGGACGGCAGGGGTGTCTTCCAGTTCAACCGTGTGACCGATGCGACGCAGGCCGAGGCCCTTGATATTGGCCTTGTGCTTGGCCAATACGCCGATGGTACTGCGGGTCTGGGTAACCTTGATCGTTGCTGACATGGCATTTACCCCGTGATCGCTTCGACAGGCAGACCGCGCTTGGCGGCCACGTCTTCCGGCGACTGCAGGGCGGCCAGACCATTGACGGTCGCCCGCACTACGTTCACCGGGTTGGTGGAGCCGTAGCACTTGGCCAGGACGTTATGCACGCCGGCCAGTTCAAGCACGGAGCGCATGGCACCGCCGGCGATGATCCCGGTACCCTCGGAAGCGGGCTGCATGTACACCTTGGAGGCGCCGTGACGCGCCTTGACCGGGTACTGCAGAGTGCCGCCGGTGAGGTTCACCTTGACCATGTTGCGACGCGCCTGATCCATGGCCTTCTGAATCGCCACCGGCACTTCACGTGCCTTGCCGCGACCGAAACCCACACGACCGTTACCGTCACCCACGACGGTCAGGGCGGTGAAACCGAAGATTCGGCCACCCTTGACCACCTTGGCGACACGGTTGATCTGCACGAGCTTTTCCTGCAGGTCGCCGTTTTGCTGTTCGTTCTTCGCCATCGTAAAACCCTTTAGAATTCCAGGCCGCCTTCACGAGCGGCGTCGGCCAAGGCCTTCACACGACCGTGGTACTTGAAGCCGGCACGATCGAAGGCCACCTGGGTGATGCCAGCCTGCTTGGCGCGTTCGGCGATCAGTTCGCCCACCTTGGTAGCGGCGTCGGAATTGCCGGTCGCACCCTCGCGCAGGGCCTTGTCCAGCGTCGAAGCGCTGGCGAGGACCTTGCCACCATCCGGCGAGATAATCTGCGCATAGATGTGGCGGGGGGTACGGTTGACGCACAGGCGATACACGCCCAGCTCGCGGATCTTGGCGCGAGCACGGCGGGCACGACGGAGACGAGATTCTTTCTTCGCGTTCATAACCCTGCCTTACTTCTTCTTGGCTTCTTTGCGACGCACCTGCTCGTCGGCGTACCGGACACCCTTGCCCTTGTAGGGCTCAGGCGGACGGAAGGCGCGGATTTCCGCAGCACACTGGCCGAGCTGCTGCTTGTCCGCGCTTTTCAGCACGATGACGGTGTTCTTGGGCGTTTCCGCCGTGACACCTTCAGGCAGCGTGTAGTCGACCGGGTGCGAGAAGCCCAGTGTAAGATTAAGCGTCTGGCCCTTGGCCTGGGCACGGTAACCGACGCCAATGATTTCGAGGCTCTTGGTAAAGCCCTCGCTGACACCGGTGACCAGGTTCTGGACCAGGGCACGAGTGGTACCGACCATTGCCCAGCTCTTCGCGGACTCGCTCGGCTGGAAGGTCAACTGCCCCTCTTCCTGGCCGATCACCACGTCAGGGTGAACGGTCTGGGTCAGGGTTCCCTGGCTGCCCTTGACGGACAGCTGGTCACCGTCGAGCTTGACCTCGACGCCTGCGGGCAGTTTGACCGGATATTTGGCTACGCGGGACATTCCAAACTCCTAGAATACGGTGCAGATGACTTCACCACCGACACCCGCCTGACGCGCCGCACGATCGGTCATCACCCCATTGGAGGTGGTGACGATGGCAACGCCCAGACCTTCGGCGACCTTCGGCAGCGCGTCCTTGCCCTTGTACTGGCGCAGAGACGGCTTGGAAACCCGCTGCAGGTGCTCGATGACCGGCTTGCCCTCGAAGTACTTGAGGGTCACGGTCAACTCGGGCTTGGCGGTCTCGCTGACGGCGAAGTCGCTGATATAGCCCTCTTCCTTCAGCACGCGGGCCACCTCGACCTTGAGCTTGGAGGACGGCATGGAAACCGTCTCCTTGGTGGCCATCTGCGCATTGCGGATACGAGTGAACATATCCGCCAGAGTGTCTTGCATGCTCATTTACGTTGCGCTCCTGATGATTCTGCGTGGCGTTACCAGCTGGACTTCTTGAGTCCGGGCACATCGCCACGCATGGCGGCTTCACGCAGCTTGTTGCGGCCGAGGCCGAACTTGTTGTAGTAACCGTGCGGACGACCAGTGATACGGCAGCGATTGCGCTGACGCACCGGGCTGGAATCGCGCGGCAACTGTTGCAGCTTGAGCTGCGCGTCGAAGCGCTCTTCGTCAGAAGCATTGAGGTCCTGGATGACCGCCTTGAGCTCGGCACGCTTGGCGGCATACTTCGCCACCATCTTGGTGCGCTTGAGCTCGCGCTCTACCATGCTTTTCTTTGCCATGATCCCACCCTTATTTCTTGAACGGGAAGTTCAACGCGCCAAGGAGCGCGCGACCTTCTTCATCGGTTTTGGCGGTGGTGGTGATGGTGACATCCAGACCACGAATCCGGTCGATCTTATCATATTCGATCTCCGGGAAGATGATCTGCTCACGCACCCCCATCGAGTAGTTGCCACGACCGTCGAAGGACTTCGGGTTGAGACCACGGAAGTCACGAACGCGGGGGATCGCGATGTTCACCAGGCGATCGAGGAAATCCCACATGCGCTCGGAGCGCAGTGTCACCTTGATCCCGATCGGCCAGCCTTCACGCACCTTGAAGCCCGCGATGGACTTGCGTGCCTTGGTCACCAGCGGCTTCTGACCGGAGAGCTTCTCCAGGTCACCGATAGCGTTGTCGATCAGCTTCTTGTCGCTGGTCGCTTCGCCGATACCCATGTTCAGTGTCACCTTGGTGACCCTCGGGATCTGCATCACGTTGGCGTAGCTGAACTGCTCTTGGAGCTGAGCCACCACCTCGTTTTGATAACGTTCTTTCAAGTTCGCCATTTTGCTATCCGACTCGCGTTAGGCGTCGATCTGCGACTGCGTCGACTTGTAGATACGTACCTTGGTACCGTCTTCCTGCACCTGGAAGCCGACGCGATCCGCCTTGCCGGTCTCCTGGTTGAAGATGGCCACGTTGGACGCGTGAATCGATGCCTCGCGCTCGACGATACCGCCCTGATTGCCCGCCATTGGGTTGGGCTTGGTGTGACGCTTGATCATGTTCACACCGGACACCACGAAGCGGTTTTCGAGAACCCGCTTGACGGTGCCGCGCTTGCCCTTGTCCTTGCCGGCGATGACGACGACTTCGTCGTCACGTTTGATTTTTTGCATATCCGCCTCGCTCCTTACAGCACTTCAGGCGCCAAGGAAATGATCTTCATGAACTTCTCGTTGCGAAGCTCACGCGTCACCGGCCCGAAGATACGGGTGCCGATCGGCTGATCGTTGGTGTTGTTCAACAGCACAGCCGCATTTCCATCGAAGCGGATCAGCGAACCGTCGTTACGACGAACGCCACTACGGGTGCGAACCACCACTGCCTTGAGGACCTGGCCCTTCTTGACCTTGCCACGAGGAATGGCTTCCTTCACCGTGACCTTGATGATGTCACCGATACGGGCGTAGCGACGGTGGGAACCGCCCAGCACCTTGATGCATTGCACCCGGCGCGCTCCGCTGTTGTCGGCGACATCCAGCATTGTCTGAGTCTGAATCATCGGTTTTCTCCAAACCTAATCTGACTGCACTGGCTTGATCGGCGTAAACCGATCAACCCTTGGCCTGTTCGACGACTTCGACCAGGGTCCAGGCCTTGTTCTTGGACAACGGACGGCATTCCTGGATGGACACCGTGTCGCCGGACTTGGCCTGATTCGACTCGTCGTGGGCTTGCAGCTTGGTGGAGCGCTTCATGTATTTTCCGTAGATCGGGTGGCGCTCACGACGCTCGATCATCACAACGATGGACTTGTCCATCTTGTCGCTCACCACCTTGCCGGTGAGCGTACGGGCATTCTTCTCTTCGGCCATCTCAGTCACCTGCCTTCTCGTTGAGCACAGTCTTCACGCGGGCAATGTCCCGACGAACCTGCTTGAGCAGATGAGTCTGGCTCAGCTGACCGGTGGCCTTCTGCATGCGCAGGTTGAACTGCTCGCGGAGGAGTTCGAAGAGCTGCTCCTTGAGCTGCTCGGCTGACTTCTCACGAATTTCCTGGGCTTTCATCACATCACCGTCCGTTTCACAAAGGTGGTGGAGACCGGGAACTTCTGGGCGGCCAGGGCAAATGCCTCACGGGCCAGCTCCTCGGAAACGCCCTCGATCTCGTACAAGACCCGACCCGGCTGGATCTGCGCGACCCAGTACTCGACGGAGCCCTTGCCCTTACCCATGCGGACTTCCAGAGGCTTCTTGGAAATCGGCTTGTCCGGGAAGACACGGATCCAGATCTTGCCGCCACGCTTGACATGACGCGTGATCGCACGACGACCGGCCTCGATCTGACGGGCGGTGACACGGCCCCGGCCAGTGGCCTTGAGGCCATACTCGCCGAAACTGATCTTGCTGCCGCGATGCGCCAGGCCACGGTTGCGGCCCTTCTGCATCTTGCGGAACTTCATACGCTTGGGTTGTAACATCGACTCGCTCTCCCCTTACCTGGAACCTTTCTTCTTGGAGGGTGCGGCCTGCGGCTGTTTCGCCTTGGCGCGGACCTCCTCGATGCCCCCGAGGATTTCACCTTTGAAGACCCAGACCTTGACACCGATGATGCCGTAGGTGGTGTGCGCCTCATAGGTGGCGTAGTCGATATCCGCGCGCAGCGTGTGCAGCGGGACGCGACCTTCCCGGTACCATTCGGTACGGGCGATTTCCGCGCCGCCGAGGCGACCGGAAAGCATCACCTTGATGCCGCCGGCGCCCAGGCGCATGGCGTTCTGCACGGACCGCTTCATGGCACGACGGAACATCACACGACGCTCAAGCTGGCCGGCGATATTCTGCGCGACGAGCTGGGCATCGAGCTCCGGCTTGCGGACTTCCTCGATGTTGACGTGCACGGGCACGCCCATCATCGCGGTGACATCACGACGCAGCCGGTCGACGTCTTCGCCCTTCTTGCCGATCACGATGCCCGGACGGGCGGTGTGAATGGTGATGCGGGCGTTGTTGGCCGGGCGCTCGATATGAATGCGACTCACGGACGCATTCTTCAGGCGCTCTTCCAAGAAGCGACGTACTTCGAGGTCGCTATTCAGCTTGTCGGCATAGGCGCCGCGCTCGGCATACCACACCGAGGTATGGTCCTTGACGATACCCAGGCGAATGCCTGTTGGATTGACTTTCTGACCCATCTGGTCGACTCCTACTTCTCGGCTACCTTGACGGTGATGTGGCAGGTACGCTTCAGGATGCGATCCGCACGGCCCTTGGCGCGTGGACGGATACGCTTGAGCGTCATGCCCTCATCGACACAGATGGTCGAAACACGCAGCTCGTCGATATCCATGCCGTCGTTTTCTTCCGCGTTCGCGATGGCGGACTGCAGCACCTTCCGGACCAGCTTCGCGGCCTTCTTCGGGGAGAAGGTCAGCAGGTCGAGTGCCTCGGCGACCGGTTTACCGCGCACCTGGTCAGCCACCAAACGGGCCTTCTGGGCGGATAAACGAGCGCCACGCAGCTTTGCTGTGACTTCCATCTCTCAATCCTCTCTGGCTTACCGTTTGGCTTTCTTGTCCGCCACATGACCGCGATAAAGGCGGGTAGTAGCGAATTCGCCCAGTTTGTGGCCAACCATTTCCTCGGAGACATGCACCGGGACGTGTTGGCGACCGTTGTGAACTGCAATGGTGAGCCCGACCATGTTGGGCAGGATCATCGAGCGACGCGACCAGGTCTTGATCGGTTTACGGTCGCTCTTCTCCACTGCAGTCTCGACCTTCTTCAACAGATGAAGGTCAATAAAGGGACCTTTCTTCAGTGAACGTGGCACAGCCGTTACCTCTTGATGTCTTGGCGTTGGATCTTATTTCCGGGCCTTGCGGCGACGGATGATCAGCTTGTCGGTGCGCTTGTTCTTGCGGGTCTTGTGGCCCTTGGTGGGAATGCCCCACGGAGACACCGGGTGACGTCCACCGCTGCTGCGGCCTTCGCCGCCGCCATGCGGGTGATCCACCGGGTTCATGGCCACGCCGCGAACGGTCGGGCGCACCCCTCTCCAGCGCTTCGCACCGGCCTTGCCAAGCTGACGCAGGCTGTGCTCGGAATTGCTCACTTCCCCCAGAGTCGCGCGGCACTCGGCCAGCACCTTGCGCATCTCGCCGGAGCGAAGACGCAGGGTGGCGTAGTTGCCTTCACGGGCGACCAGCTGGGCGCTGGTGCCGGCGCTGCGCACAAGCTGGGCACCCTTGCCGGGCTTGAGCTCGATGCAGTGCACGGTGGAACCCAGCGGGATGTTGCGCAGCGGCAACGCGTTGCCCTTCTTGATGGGCGCGTTGACGCCCGACTCAAGACGGTCGCCGGCACTGACGCCCTTGGGCGCAATGATGTAGCGACGCTCGCCGTCTGCGTACTTGAGCAGGGCAATGTGTGCGCTGCGGTTCGGGTCGTGCTCCAGGCGCTCGACGACGGCCGGAATGCCATCCTTGGTGCGCTTGAAGTCTACGACACGATAGTGGTGACGGTGACCACCGCCCACGTGGCGAGTGGTGATACGACCGTAGTTGTTACGACCACCGGACTTGGACTGCTTCTCGAGCAACGGCGCGTAAGCGCGGCCCTTGTACAGCTCCTCACCAACAATCTTGACGACGTGGCGACGACCGGCGGATGTGGGTTTAGTCTTGACGATTGCCATGATCCGTACTCCTGCCCTTATTCGGCGCCAGAGAAGTCTTCAAGCGTTTCGCCGGCGGCCAGTGTCACGTACGCCTTGCGATAACCCTTGCGATGACCCAGACCCTGCGCGGTGCGCTTGGTCTTGCCCTTCATGTTCAGCACCTGAACACGGTCGACCTTCTTGCCGAACAGCTCCTGCACGGCGGCCTTGATCTCGGGCTTGGTCGCGTCGCCTGCCACCTTGAACACGTACTGGTTGCGCTCGGCGGCCATGGCGGCCTTCTCGGTCACGTGCGGACCGAGCAGAACCTTGAATACACGCTCCTGGTTCATGCCAGCTTCTCCTCGAATTTACGCAGGGCGGAGACGGTGACCAGCACCTTGTCGAAGGCGACCAGGCTCACCGGATCGGCAGCGGCGACGTCCACCACATCCACGTTGGGGATGTTACGGGCGGCGAGGTACAGGTTCTCGTCGAGTTCCTCGGTGACGATCAGCACCTTCTCCAGACCCAGCTCCTCGAGCTTGGCGACCAGCTGCTTGGTCTTGGGGGCCTCGACGGCGAAGCCATCGACGGCCACCAGGCGCTCCTGGCGAACCAGCTCGGAGAGAATGGAGCGCATGGCCGCCCGGTACATCTTACGGTTGACCTTCTGGGAGTGGTCCTGCGGGCGGGCCGCAAAGGTCACACCGCCGCCACGCCAGATCGGCGAACGGATGGTTCCGGCACGGGCACGACCGGTGCCCTTCTGGCGCCACGGCTTCTTGCCGCCACCACGCACGTCGGAACGATTCTTCTGGGCACGGGTACCCTGACGCCCACCGGCCAGATAGGCGGTGACGACCTGGTGTACAAGGGCCTCGTTGAATTCTTTGCCAAAGGTGGCATCGGATACTTCGACAGTACCGGCGCCTGCACCTGCAAGATTCAGATTCATCGGTAAGTTCCCCTTCAGCCTGCTTTGACGGCGCTGCGCACGATGACATCACTGCCGGTGGCACCCGGTACGGCGCCCTTGATCAGCAGCAGGTTGCGTTCGGCGTCGACACGGACGACTTCCAGGCTCTGCACGGTGCAGCGCACATTGCCCATCTGGCCGGCCATCTTCTTGCCCTTGAACACGCGGCCCGGGGTCTGACACATGCCGATGGAACCCGGCGCGCGGTGCGACAGGGAGTTACCGTGAGTATTGTCCTGGGTGCGGAAGTTCCAGCGCTTGACGGCGCCCTGGAAACCCTTGCCCTTGGAGGTGCCGGTCACGTCGATCATCTGACCAGCTTCGAAGAGGGATACGGTGAGCTCGCCACCCACTTCCGGAGCCTCTGCGCCTTCGGGAAGGCGAAACTCCATCAGTGAACGACCGGCCTCGACACCTGCCTTGGCGAATTGCCCGGCCTGGGCCTTCGTCAGATGCTTGGCCTTGCGGGAGCCGGTTGTCACCTGAACCGCAGCGTAGCCGTCGGACTCGACAGACTTCACACGCGTCACGCGGTTGGGCTCAACCTCGATCACGGTTACGGGCACGGATGCACCGTCTTCGGTGAAGACGCGGGTCATCCCGGCCTTCCTACCGACTAAACCGATAGTCATTCTCAGTCTCCTATAGTGTACGGGGCTATCACCCGCTATGGCTGCCCTTTCCAGAGCATTCCACTAGCACGTTGTATGACGCCATCCCGGCGTGGCGGCTGCTGCTTGGCGCTGTCTTCGTATAGACAGGCCAGGCGCTGGGCCGCGAGTGTCTAGTGTGGTGTCAGTCGAGCTTGATCTGCACGTCCACGCCGGCGGCGAGGTCGAGCTTCATCAGGGCATCAACGGTCTTTTCGGTGGGCTCGACGATATCGAGCACCCGCTTGTGGGTACGAATCTCGTACTGATCGCGCGCGTCCTTGTTGACGTGCGGAGAGATCAGCACGGTATAACGCTCGCGATTGGTCGGCAGGGGAATCGGACCACGGACCTGGGCGCCGGTACGCTTGGCGGTTTCTACGATCTCCGCGGCGGACTGGTCGATCAGGCGATGGTCGAAGGCCTTCAACCGAATGCGAATCTTCTGGTTCTGCATTTGCCCTAACTCCAATGGATTCTGACGGCGCGAGCCGTCAACCCACGCATTCAAAGGATGCGCATTATAGGCACGCCGGAGACGAGAGTCAAACACTCGCTTCCGGTGCGCAGAAAGGGGGCTCCTGATGGAGCCCCCTTGGATCGATCAAGCGGCGAAACGCTTACTTGAGGATCTTGGCCACGACGCCAGCGCCGACGGTACGACCGCCTTCACGAATGGCGAAGCGCAGACCGTCGTCCATGGCGATCGGAGCGATCAGGGTAACAACCATCTTGACGTTGTCGCCCGGCATGACCATCTCGACGCCTTCCGGCAGCTCACAGGTACCGGTGATGTCGGTGGTACGGAAGTAGAACTGCGGACGGTAGCCCTTGAAGAACGGCGTGTGACGACCACCCTCGTCCTTGGAGAGCACGTACACCTCAGCCTCGAACGTGGTGTGCGGAGTGATGGTGCCCGGCTTGGCCAGGACCTGGCCACGCTCGACGTCGTCACGCTTGGTGCCGCGCAGCAGGGCGCCGACGTTCTCACCGGCACGACCTTCGTCAAGCAGCTTGCGGAACATCTCGACGCCGGTCACGACGGTCTTGACCGTGTCCTTGATACCGACGATCTCGACTTCTTCACCGGCCTTGACCACACCGCGCTCGACACGACCGGTGACCACGGTACCCCGACCGGAGATCGAGAAAACGTCCTCGATCGGCATCAGGAACGGCTGATCGATGGCACGCTCCGGCTCCGGAATGTACTCGTCCAGGGCCTTGATCAGGTTGGCAACGGCGGTGGTACCCATGCCGTTGTCATCCTTGCCTTCCAGCGCCATCAGAGCGGAACCGGTGACGATCGGGGTGTCGTCACCCGGGAAATCGTACTCGTCGAGAAGTTCTCGCACTTCCATCTCGACCAGCTCGAGCAGCTCCTCGTCGTCGACCATGTCGGCCTTGTTCAGGAACACGACGATGTACGGCACGCCGACCTGACGAGAGAGCAGGATGTGCTCGCGGGTCTGCGGCATGGGGCCGTCGGCGGCGGAACAGACCAGAATGGCGCCGTCCATCTGAGCGGCACCGGTGATCATGTTCTTCACATAGTCGGCGTGCCCCGGGCAGTCCACGTGCGCGTAGTGACGCGTCTCGGACTGATACTCGACGTGAGATGTCGCGATGGTGATACCGCGCTCACGCTCTTCCGGCGCATTGTCGATGGCGTCGAACTCACTCCAGTCACCGCCGAACACTTCGGCGGAGACGCGAGTCAGGGCTGCAGTCAGCGTGGTCTTGCCATGGTCGACGTGACCGATGGTACCGACGTTGACATGCGGTTTGGAACGTTCAAATTTTGCCTTAGCCACTGCTATAACCTCTTTACGTTAGCTAACGGTTAACCGTTCTGGTTGATGACGGCTTCAACGACGCTGGACGGCGCCTCTTCGTAGTCCGCAAACTCCATCACGTAGCTTGCGCGGCCCTGGGTCTGAGAGCGCAGATCGGTTGCGTAACCGAACATCTCAGCCAGAGGAACCGTGGCGCGAATGACCTTGCCCATGGAGGAGTCTTCCATACCCTGGACAAGGCCTCGACGGCGGTTCAGGTCGCCCATGACGTCGCCCATGAAGTCCTCGGGGGTGACGACCTCGACCCTCATCACCGGCTCGAGGAGCACGGCCTTCGCCTTCTTGGCACCTTCCTTGACCGCCATGGAAGAGGCAACCTTGAACGCGGTCTCGTTCGAGTCCACGTCATGGTAGGAACCGTCGAACAGCGTGACCTTAACGTCAATCATCGGGTAGCCCGCGATGACACCGTTCTGCAGCTGCTCGTAGGCCCCTTTCTCGACGGCCGGCACGTATTCCTTGGGAACCACGCCGCCAACGATCTCCGAGGCGAACTTGAAGTGCATGTCCTCGTCGTCGCCCTTGTCCTCAGCGGTGAGCGGCTCGATGCGCAGATGCACGTGACCGTACTGACCACGACCGCCGGACTGGCGAACGAACTTGCCTTCCTGCTCGACCTTGGCGCGGATGGTCTCGCGATAGGCCACCTGCGGCTTGCCGATATTGGCCTCGACCTTGAACTCGCGACGCATGCGGTCGACGAGGATGTCGAGGTGAAGCTCACCCATGCCGGAGATGATGGTCTGACCCGTCTCCTCATCGGTGCGGACCTGGAAGGAGGGGTCTTCCTGGGCCAGCTTGCCCAGCGCCACGCCCATCTTCTCCTGGTCGGCCTTGGACTTCGGCTCCACGGCCACGGAAATGACCGGATCCGGAAACTCCATGCGCTCCAGCACGATCTTGTCGTTCAGGTCGCACAGGGTGTCACCCGTGGTGACGTCCTTCAGGCCGATACAGGCGGCGATGTCGCCCGCCAGCACTTCCTTGATCTCCTCACGGGAGTTGGCGTGCATCTGAACGATACGGCCGACACGCTCCTTCTTCTCCTTGACGGAGTTGTAGATGCTGTCGCCCGACTTCAACACGCCCGAATAGACGCGGATGAAGGTCAGGGTGCCGACAAAGGGATCGGTGGCGATCTTGAAGGCCAGCGCGGAGAAGGGCGCACTGTCGTCGGCCTCGCGGGTGGCGATGGTGCCATCCTTGTCGTCCAGCTCACCTTCGATGGCCTTCACCTCGGTGGGTGACGGCATGTACTCGATGACGCAATCCAGTACGGCCTGGACGCCCTTGTTCTTGAACGCGGAGCCACAGGTGACCAGCACGATCTCGTTGTCCAGGGTGCGACGACGCAGGCCGGCCTTGATCTCCTCGATGGTGAGCTCGCCTTCCTCGAGGTACTTGTCCATCAGCTCCTCGGAAGCTTCGGCGGCCGCCTCGACCATCTCCTCGCGGAACTTCTCGGCGGTCTCCTGGAGCTCGGCGGGGATATCGACCAGGTCGTAGTTCATCCCGAAGTTGGCTTCATCCCACAGGATGGCCTTCATCTGGATGAGGTCGATGACGCCCTTGAAGTCTTCCTCGGTGCCCCAGTTGATCTGGATCGGCACGGCATTCGCGCCGAGGCGGGACTTGAGCTGGTCGACCACCATGAAGAAGTCGGCGCCGGTACGGTCCATCTTGTTAACGAACACCATGCGCGGAACTTCGTACTTGTTGGCCTGGCGCCAGACGGTCTCGGTCTGCGGCTGTACACCGGACGAGCCGCACAGCACCACGACGGCACCGTCGAGCACGCGCAGGGAACGCTCCACCTCGATCGTGAAGTCAACGTGCCCCGGGGTGTCGATGATGTTGATGCGATGCTCATCGAACTGCTTGCTCATGCCCTGCCAGAAGCAGGTGGTCGCCGCGGAGGTGATGGTAATACCACGCTCCTGTTCCTGCTCCATCCAGTCCATGGTGGCAGCGCCCTCATGAACTTCCCCGACCTTGTGGGACAGGCCGGTATAGAACAGGACGCGCTCGGTGGTGGTGGTCTTGCCGGCGTCTACGTGCGCAACGATACCGATGTTGCGGTAGCGCTTTAGCGGAGTCTTGCGAGCCACGTTGGAACTCCCCGTTGGTTGGCGATGCGTAGCAGAGGGCTACGCTCAGAAGCGGTGCACTTAGAACCGGTAATGAGAGAAGGCCTTGTTGGCTTCTGCCATGCGATGCACGTCTTCCCGCTTCTTGACGGCCGAGCCCTTGCCTTCGGCGGCATCAAGCATCTCGCCGGCGAGGCGCAGCACCATGGTCTTCTCGCCACGGCGACGGGCCGCATCGACCAGCCAGCGCATGGCCAGCGCGTGGCGACGCGACGGGCGAACTTCCACGGGCACCTGATAGGTCGCACCGCCGACGCGGCGAGACTTGACCTCGACCATGGGCTGGATGGCTTCCAGCGCCTTGTCGAAGATCTCCAGCGGCTCTTCCTTGCTACGCTCGGCAACCCTGTCCAGCGCACCATAGACGATACGCTCAGCTACGGACTTCTTGCCGCCGATCATCAGGTGGTTCATGAACTTCGCCAGGCGCTCACTTCCGAACTTGGGATCCGGCAGGATCTCGCGCTTGGCCGCAACTCTTCTTCTAGGCATGATAAGCCCTCATTAAAGGATCCTTCAGGTAAACCCGAGACTCCTGACTCGGAGTGCTCACACTCCGGCAGCGCTCGACCTTACTCTTATCAGACCGTGGTCAAAATGGTGTGACTGCTGCGTACCGGGGCCGGTCAGGCCTTGGGACGCTTGGTGCCGTACTTGGAACGGCCTTGCTTGCGGTTCTGCACGCCGGAAGTATCCAGGGCGCCGCGCACGGTGTGATAGCGCACACCGGGAAGGTCCTTGACGCGGCCGCCGCGGATCAGGACCACGGAGTGTTCCTGGAGATTGTGGCCTTCACCGCCGATGTACGAGGAGACCTCGTAGCCGTTGGTCAGACGAACGCGGCACACCTTGCGCAGTGCGGAGTTCGGCTTCTTCGGAGTGGTGGTGTAGACGCGGGTGCAGACCCCGCGCTTCTGCGGGCAGGCCTGCAGCGCAGGCACGTCGCTCTTGGCGGCCTGGCGCTTGCGCGGCTTGCGCACGAGCTGATTGATCGTTGCCATGGTGTGTAGCTGACTCCAATGGGTTGCCTTGCCTTGCCCAGCGGGTGCGGGCGTACCCGCCCCACTGTTAAAGGCTGCGCATTCTAATGGCTGACACGACACGTCGTCAAGCGCTGCGCCTCCTGGGAAGCGCAGCGACAGGGCACGCGTGTCAGATCTCGTCGTCGTCCGAGTCCAGCGCGGTAAGCTGGGCGCCCAACTCCTGCTCGACATCGTAGGCCGACGGGTGGAGCAGCCGCTCAGCGTCTTCACGCTTGCGACGACGCTCCGCATGGTGGGTCAGGCCGGTGCCGGCCGGGATCAGACGTCCCACCACCACGTTTTCCTTCAGGCCACGCAGGTAGTCGCGCTTGCCGGTTACCGCCGCTTCGGTCAACACCCGTGTGGTCTCCTGGAAGGAGGCCGCGGAGATGAACGACTCGGTGGCCAGGCTGGCCTTGGTGATCCCCAGCAGCAACCGCTGGTACTTGGCCGGGAACTTCTCCTCTTTCTCCAGTCGCGCGTTCTGCTCGAGCACGCGGACCAGTTCGGCCTGGTCGCCGGTGATGAAGTCGCTGTCGCCGGCATCGGTGATCTCCACCTTGCGCAGCATCTGACGCACGATCACCTCGATGTGCTTGTCGTTGATGCCCACGCCCTGAAGGCGGTAGACGTCCTGCACCTCGGTGGTGATGTACTTGGCCAGCTCGGAGATACCCAGCAGCCGCAGGATATCGTGCGGATTGCTCGGCCCGTCGGAGATGACCTCGCCCTTCTCGACGGACTCGCCCTCGAAGACCGCGATCTGGCGCCACTTCGGGATCAGCATCTCGAAGGGATCACCGTCTTCCGGCGTGATCGTCAGGCGCCGCTTGCCCTTGGTCTCCTTGCCGAAACTGATCACACCACTGACCTCGGCGAGAATGGAGGGCTCTTTCGGCTTGCGCGCCTCGAACAGGTCGGCGACGCGCGGCAGGCCCCCGGTGATATCCTTGTTGCCGGTGGCTTCCACGGGAATACGCGCCACCACCTCACCGACACCGATGTAAGAACCGTTGTCAACGGTGATGATCGCCTTGCCGGGCAGCGGGTACTGTACCGGCGTGTCGGAGCCGGAGACGGTGACCGGATTGCCGGCGTCATCGGTCAACATGATCATCGGCCGCTTGTCGCGACCCGCCATGGGACGTGCCGCCGACTCGATCACCTCGATGGAGGAGAGACCCGTCATCTCGTCGACGCTACGGTGCATGGTGACGCCCTCGTCGAGGTCGCTGTACTGCACCTGGCCTTCGCCCTCGGCAATGATCGGGTGGGTGTGCGGATCCCACTTGGCCACGGCCTGACCGGCCTCGACGCTATCGCCATCGCGAACGTCCAGCTCGGCCCCGTAGGGCAGCTTGTAGTACTCGCGCTCGCGGCCATGATCATCGGCCACCGCCAGCGCACTGGAGCGGGACACCACCACCAGCTTGCCATCGCCGCGCTCGACGTACTTGATGTTGTGCAGGCGCACCTTGCCGCCGTGCTTGACCTGAACACTATCGACCGCGGAAGCCCGGGAGGCTGCGCCACCGATGTGGAAGGTCCGCATGGTCAGCTGGGTGCCTGGCTCACCGATGGACTGCGCGGCGATGACACCCACGGACTCGCCGATATTGACCTGGTGACCACGCGCCAGATCGCGGCCGTAGCAGGCCGAGCAGACGCCGTGGGACGTCTGGCAGGAGATGGTCGAGCGCACGACGATCTCGTCGACACCCATGGTGTCGAGCTCGGCACACCACTTCTCGTCAAGCAGGGTGCCGCGCGGGATCAGCACGTCGTCGCTGGCCGGGTCGATGACATCCTGGGCGACCACACGACCCAGTACGCGCTGAGCCAGGGAGACGATGATATCGCCACCCTCGATGACCGGGTGCAGCGTCAAGCCGCGCTCGGTGCCGCAATCCGGCTCGGTGATGACCATGTCCTGGGCGACGTCGACCAGGCGACGCGTCAAGTAACCGGAGTTGGCGGTCTTGAGTGCCGTGTCCGCCAGGCCCTTACGCGCACCGTGGGTCGAGATGAAGTACTGGAGGACGTTCAGGCCCTCGCGGAAGTTGGCAACGATCGGGGTCTCGATGATCGAGCCGTCCGGCTTGGCCATCAGACCGCGCATGCCCGCCAGCTGGCGGATCTGGGCGGCACTACCCCGAGCACCGGAGTCGGCCATGATGAAGACGCTGTTGAAGGAGTCCTGCTCGACCTCCTTGCCGTCGCGGTTCACCACGGTCTCCTTGGAGATCCCGGCCATCATCGCCTTGGCGACCTGGTCATTGGCTCGGGCCCAGATGTCGATGACCTTGTTGTACTTCTCGCCGGCAGTGACGAGACCGGAGGAGAACTGGTCCTCGATCTCCTTCACCTCGTCCTCGGCCGCGTCGACAATCTCGGCCTTGGCGTCCGGGATCACGAAATCGTTGACGCCGATGGAGGCACCGGACCAGGTGGCCATGCGGAAACCGGTATACATCAGCTGGTCGGCAAAGATCACCGTCGGCTTGAGGCCGGCGCGGCGATACACCTCGTTGATCAGCTTCGAGATGGCTTTCTTCTTCATCGGCTGGTCGACCAGCTCGAAGGGCACCCCTTCCGGCAGGATGCGGAACAGCAGCGCACGGCCCACGGTGGTGTCGTAGATCCGGCGATGATGGCTCTTCTCGCCGGTCTCCTCGTCGATGTCCACCTCGTCGAGGCGAACCTTGACGCGAGCGTGCATCGACACGCTCTGCGTACCGAAGGCGCGCTCCACCTCGTCGAGGCCGGAGAACACCATGCCCTCGCCCTTGTCGTTGATGCGCTCGCGGGTCATGTAGTACAGGCCCAGCACCACGTCCTGGGAAGGCACGATGATCGGCTCGCCGTTGGCCGGTGACAGCACGTTGTTGGTAGCCATCATCAGCGCACGGGCCTCGAGCTGGGCTTCCAGCGTCAGCGGCACGTGAACCGCCATCTGGTCACCGTCGAAGTCGGCGTTGTAGGCGGCACACACCAGCGGGTGCAGCTGGATCGCCTTGCCCTCGATCAGCAGCGGCTCGAAGGCCTGGATGCCAAGGCGGTGCAGGGTCGGCGCGCGGTTGAGCAGCACCGGGTGCTCGCGGATGACGTCGGCGAGGATATCCCACACCTCCGCCGTCTCCCGCTCGACCATCTTCTTGGCGGCCTTGATGGTGGAGGCGTAGCCGAGGCTCTGCAGCTTGGAGTAGATGAACGGCTTGAACAGCTCCAGCGCCATCTTCTTCGGCAGGCCACACTGGTGCAGGCGCAGGGTCGGGCCGACAGTAATGACCGAGCGGCCAGAGTAGTCGACACGCTTGCCCAGCAGGTTCTGACGGAAACGACCCTGCTTGCCCTTGATCATGTCGGCCAGGGACTTCAGCGGGCGCTTGTTGGAGCCGGTGATGGCGCGGCCGCGGCGACCGTTGTCGAGCAGCGCATCCACCGACTCCTGCAGCATGCGCTTCTCATTGCGCACGATGATGTCAGGCGCATTGAGGTCAAGCAGCCGCTTGAGGCGGTTGTTGCGGTTGATCACGCGACGATAGAGGTCGTTGAGGTCGGAGGTCGCAAAGCGGCCACCGTCCAGCGGTACCAGCGGACGCAGGTCCGGCGGCAGCACCGGCAGTACTTCCATGACCATCCACGCCGGATCGTTGCCGGAACCCTGGAAGGCTTCCAGCAGCTTGAGGCGCTTGGAGAGCTTCTTGATCTTGGTCTCGGAGTTGGTCTGCGGGATTTCCTCACGCAGGCGACCGATCTCTTCTTCGAGGTCGATGTCCTTGAGCAGTGCCTGGACGGCTTCGGCCCCCATGCGGGCATCGAAGTCGTCACCGAACTCCTCGAGGGCCTCGAAATACTGCTCGTCGTTGAGCAGCTGGCCACGCTCGAGGGTCGTCATGCCCGGGTCGATGACCATGAAGCTCTCGAAGTAGAGCACACGCTCGATATCACGCAGGGTCATGTCCAGGAACATGCCGATGCGCGACGGCAGCGACTTGAGGAACCAGATGTGGGCAACGGGACTTGCCAGCTCGATGTGGCCCATGCGTTCGCGGCGCACCGCGGCCTTGGTGACCTCGACGCCGCACTTCTCGCAGATGATGCCGCGGTGCTTCATGCGCTTGTACTTGCCGCACAGGCACTCGTAATCCTTCACCGGGCCGAAGATCTTGGCACAGAACAGGCCGTCCCGCTCCGGCTTGAAGGTGCGGTAGTTGATGGTCTCGGGCTTCTTGACCTCGCCAAAGGACCAGGAGCGAATCATGTCCGGCGACGCCAGCGTGATCTTGATCGCGTCGAACTCTTCGGACTGAGACTGCGATTTGAGGACTTTCACCAAATCTTTCATGGGGTCGGCTCCGTTGCGGAGTTGTCATGGGCGGGGGCGTTGCCACCCCCGCGGACCGTCATTCTGTGAAGCGCAGGCGGTGCAGCCTCAGCTTTCCAGTTCAATATCGATGCCCAGCGAGCGGATTTCCTTCACCAGCACGTTGAAGGATTCCGGCATGCCCGCCTGCATGGTGTGGTCGCCGTCCACGATGCTCTTGTACATCTTGGTGCGCCCTTCCACGTCGTCGGACTTGACGGTGAGCATCTCCTGGAGGGTGTAGGCTGCGCCATAGGCTTCCAGTGCCCAGACCTCCATTTCGCCGAAGCGCTGGCCACCGAACTGCGCCTTGCCGCCCAGCGGCTGCTGGGTCACCAGGGAGTAGGAGCCGGTGGAGCGCGCGTGCATCTTGTCATCCACCAGGTGGTTGAGCTTGAGCATGTACATGTAGCCCACGGTCACGGAGCGGTCGAAAGCATCGCCGGTACGGCCGTCGTAGAGTGTCATCTGACCCGAGTCCGGCAAGTCGGCCAGGCGCAGCAGGTGCTTGATCTCGTGCTCCTGGGCCCCATCGAACACCGGCGTGGACATGGGGACGCCGCCCTTGAGGTTCTTCGCCAGGGCAATGACTTCCTCGTCGGAAAGCGAGTCGATATCTTCGACGTGGGTCCCCAGGGTGCTGTTGTAGACCTGCCCCAGGAAGTCGCGGATCTCGGTCACCTGTTGCTCGCGGGCATCGCGCAGCAGCCCCTCGATCTTGACCCCGAGGCCGCGGGCCGCCATGCCCAGGTGGGTCTCGAGGATCTGGCCTACGTTCATGCGCGAGGGCACACCCAGGGGGTTCAACACCACGTCGATCGGCTCGCCGTTGTCGTCGAACGGCATGTCCTCGATGGGCATGATCGCCGAGATGACACCCTTGTTGCCGTGACGGCCGGCCATCTTGTCGCCCGGCTGCAGGCGACGCTTGATCGCCAGGTAGACCTTGACGATCTTCAGCACGCCCGGCGCCAGGTCGTCGCCCTGGGTGAGCTTGCGCTTCTTGTCCTCGAAGCGCTCATCCATCTCCTTGCGACGCTGCTCGAGCTGCTCGTCGGCCTGGGCCAGAAGCTCGTTGAAGGTTTCGTCCTGCAGGCGCAGCTTGAACCACTGCTGGCGCGGCAGTTCCTCGAGATAGCTGTCGGAGAGTACATCGCCTTTCTTCAGCTTGGGCCCACCGTTCACGACCTGACCGGAGAGCGTACGCTTGAGGCGTTCGAAGGTGGCATCCTCGGCGATGCGGTAGGTCTCCTGGAGGTCCTTGCGCACCTCGTCGAGCTGCATCTGCTCGATGGAGAGCGCACGGGAGTCCTTCTCCACGCCGTCGCGGGTGAACACCTGGACGTCGATGACGGTCCCGGTCATGCCGGTGGGAGCCCGCAGCGACGTGTCCTTCACGTCGGACGCCTTCTCGCCGAAGATCGCCCGCAGCAGCTTCTCTTCCGGGGTGAGCTGGGTCTCGCCCTTGGGCGTCACCTTGCCCACCAGGATGTCGCCGGCACCCACCTCGGCACCGATATAGACCACCCCGGCCTCGTCCAGCTTGCCCAGCGCCGACTCGCCGACGTTGGGAATGTCGGAGGTGATCTCCTCCGAGCCCAGCTTGGTATCACGCGAGACGCAGGTCAGTTCCTGAATATGGATGGTGGTGAAACGATCTTCCTGGACCGCCCGCTCCGAGAGCAGGATGGAGTCCTCGAAGTTGTAGCCGTTCCAGGGCATGAAGGCGATGCGCATGTTCTGACCCAGGGCCAGGTCGCCCATGTCCACGGAGGGGCCGTCGGCCAGGATGTCACCACGGCTCACCCGGTCCCCGGGACGCACGATCGGGCGCTGATTCATGCAGGTATTCTGGTTGGAGCGCAGGTACTTGGTCAGATTGTAGATATCGACGCCGGCCTCGCCGCCGATGATCTCGTCCTCGCTGACCCTGACCACGATGCGCTTGGCGTCGACCGAGTCGATCACCCCGCCACGGCGGGCTACCTCGCAGACGCCGGAATCGCGCGCCACGAAGCGCTCCATGCCAGTCCCCACCAACGGCTTGTCGGCACGCAGGGTCGGCACGGCCTGACGCTGCATGTTCGCGCCCATCAGGGCGCGGTTGGCATCGTCGTGCTCGAGGAACGGAATCAGCGCGGCGGCCACGGAGACCACCTGGCGCGGGGACACGTCCATCAGCGTGACCTGCTCGGGACGCATGAACGTCGTCTCGCCACGGTGGCGCACCTGCACCAGATCATCGACCAGCTTGTTCGACTCGTCGACGGTGGCGGAGGCCTGGGCGATGACGAAGTCACCCTCCTCGATGGCCGACAGGTGTACCACGTCGTCGGTCACCTGAGCGTCCACGACCTTGCGGTACGGTGTCTCGAGGAAACCGTAGCTGTTGGTGTGGCTGTAGGTGGCCAGGGAGTTGATCAGGCCGATGTTGGGACCTTCCGGCGTCTCGATCGGACACAGACGACCGTAGTGCGTGGCGTGAACGTCGCGCACCTCGAAGCCGGCCCGCTCGCGGGTCAGGCCGCCCGGACCGAGCGCGGAGACACGGCGCTTGTGGGTGACCTCGGAGAGCGGGTTGTTCTGGTCCATGAACTGGGAGAGCTGGCTGGAACCAAAGAACTCCTTGACCGCTGCCGCCACTGGCTTGGCATTGATCAGGTCCTGGGGCATCAGGCCTTCGCTCTCGGCCATGGAGAGACGTTCCTTGACCGCGCGCTCGACGCGTACCAGGCCGACCCGGAACTGGTTCTCGGCCATCTCGCCGACGCAACGGATGCGACGGTTGCCCAGGTGGTCGATGTCGTCGACATCACCGAAGCCGTTGCGGATCGCGATCATCTCGCGCAGCACATCGAGGATGTCTTGCTGGTCGAGGACGCCGGAGCCGGTGTCGCTGTCGCGACGCAGGCGGCGGTTGAACTTCATGCGACCGACGCCCGACAGGTCGTAGCGATCCTCGCTGAAGAACAGGTTGTTGAACAGCGTCTCGGCGGCCTCCTTGGTGGGCGGCTCGCCGGGACGCATCATGCGGTAGATCTCGACCAGTGCCTCGAGGCGGGACCCGGTGGTGTCCAGCTTGAGGGTGTCGGAGATGAAGGGACCACAGTCGAGGTCGTTGGTGTAGAGCGTCTCGAGAGTGGTAATGCCCGCCTGGCCGATCTTCTCCAACAGCTCGGGAGTGATCTCGGTATTGCAGGGGCAGATCAGCTCGCCGGTGTTCGGGTCGACCTGGTCCTTGGCCAAGGTCTTGCCGAACAGGTAGTCCATCGGTACGTCGAGGCGCTCGAGACCGGCCTTTTCCAACTGGCGGATATGCTTCTGGGTGATCCGGCGGCCTTCCTCGACGATGACATTGCCGTCGCCATCCTTGATATCGAAGGTGGCGGTCTCGCCGCGCAGGCGCGACGGCACCAGATCCACCGAGAAGCCGGACTTCTCGACGTGGAAGGTGCTGA
This sequence comes from Pseudomonadota bacterium, assembly GCA_051751285.1. Classification (GTDB taxonomy): domain Bacteria; phylum Pseudomonadota; class Gammaproteobacteria; order Pseudomonadales; family Halomonadaceae; genus Halomonas. The sequence goes on from JBNJKT010000017.1 coordinate 72,589, forward strand.
GTTCGAAGAACTCGTCGAGGATCTCCTCGGCGCTCATGCCCAGGGCACGCAGTAGTACCGTGGCCGGCAACTTGCGGCGACGGTCGATGCGCACGAAGACGCTGTCCTTGGGATCGAACTCGAAGTCGAGCCAGGAACCGCGGTAGGGGATGACCCGGGCGGAGTACAGCAGCTTGCCGGAAGAGTGGCTCTTGCCCTTGTCGTGATCGAAGAACACGCCAGGCGAACGGTGCAGCTGGGAGACGATGACGCGCTCGGTACCATTGATGACGAAGGTACCGTTCTCGGTCATCAGGGGGATCTCCCCCATGTAGACTTCCTGCTCCTTGATATCCTTGATCGCCTTGTTGGACGAATCCTTGTCATAGATGATCAGGCGGACCTTGACGCGCAGAGGAGCCGAATAGGTGACGCCACGCAGCTGGCACTCCTTGACGTCGAAGGCCGGAGTACCGAAACGGTAGCTGACATACTCCAGGGCAGCATTGCCGGAGAAGCTCGCGATCGGGAAGACCGACTTGAAGGCGGCGTGCAAGCCGATTTCCAGGCGTTCTTCGGGTGAGCGATCCTGCTGGAGAAACTCGTAGTAGGAATCAAGCTGGATGGCCAGCAGGTAGGGCACATCCATCACTTGGGGCAGTTTGCCAAAATCCTTGCGGATGCGTTTTTTCTCAGTGTATGAGTAAGCCATCTGTATTCCCCAGCTTGTTCACCATGGGTGACCGATGCGTGTCGGCGTCACCCGACGGGTTCGGCTCCGTCAGGCGCTGACGGCAAGCCTCCACCAGGAAGCTCGCCGTCGAAATTCGGCTAGCGATCGCCCTCGGGCGATCGTCTAGTGACAACAGAAAAAGGCCGGCAGCGGGTGTCCCGCCACCAGCCGTGGAAGCTTACGCAGCGCGTGAAGCCATGGGCACAAGGGTTACTTGAGCTCCACGCTCGCGCCGGCGTCTTCCAGCTTCTTCTTTGCTTCTTCGGCGTCGTCCTTGGACAGACCTTCCTTGATGGTCGCCGGCGCACCGTCGACGGCACCCTTGGCTTCCTTGAGTCCCAGGCCGGTGATCTCGCGGACCGCCTTGATCACGTTGACCTTCTTGTCGCCAGCGCCGGTCAGCACGACGTCGAACTCGGTCTGCTCTTCCTCGACAGCGGCTTCACCGCCACCCGGGCCGGCCACAACGGCGGCGGCAGCAGAGACACCGAACTTCTCTTCCATGGCCTCGATCAGCTCAGCCACTTCCATGACGGACATGTCGGCGACAGCGTTGATAATGTCTTCTTTGGTCAGTGCCATTGTCTAAATTCCTAACTTTGCGGGAGCCTCGGCATCGCGATGGCTCGGGATTCAATATTCGATTCGGGCTGTGCGCAAGAGTTCGCCGATCAGGCGGCCTCTTCCTGCTTCTGGTCACGCAGCGCCGCGAGGGTACGGACCAGCTTGCCGGCAGAAGCTTCCTTCATGACGGACATCAGCTTGGCGATCGCCTCATCGTAGGTCGGCAGGTTAGCCAGACGGTCGATGTCGCTTGCCGGGATCAGCTCACCTTCGTAGGCCAGCGCCTTGACCTCGAACTCCTTCTGACTCTTGCCGAATTCCTTGAACAGACGAGCAGCAGCGCCCGGGTGTTCATAGGAAAAGGCCAGCATGGTCGGACCGGAGAAGGTCTCGTCCAGAATCTCCCAGGGAGTTCCAGACAGGGCGCGGCGTGCCAGTGTGTTGCGGACAACACGGATCTGCACGCCATTCTCGCGGGCCTGCTTGCGCAGGTCGGTCATCGCGCTGACCGCGACGCCGCGAGAGTCGGCAACTACGACGGAGAGCGCATCCTTGGCCGCTTCACTGACCTCGGCAACGATTGCCTTCTTGCCTTCGAGTGCTAGTGGCACAGTGATCACTCCTTCGTGCCGGAACCTCGCGAGAGGATTCCGGTGGTTACCATCTCTCCCGACCGAAGGTCGGGAGTCCTGGGTGATGGTGCTCACCAGACATCTGGCGGCTACACCATCTGCGCAGGCCTTCCCTGGAGAAGATTAAGCCGCACTCGCGAGAGACGCGGCACCTGCGGTCTTTGACGATGCCCCGCCGACGAGATAGCCCGGCACGGGGACCGCAAAGTTCCTGCAATCGTCTCGATCGCCGCCCGATCAGGCCAGGGCGGAATGATCGATGGTCAATCCTGGGCCCATGGTGCTGGACAGGGTGACCTTCTTGAGATAGATGCCCTTGGAGGTGCTCGGCTTGAGCTTTTTCAGGTCGGCGACCAGCGCTTCCAGGTTGCCCTGGATGGCACTTGCGTCGAAATCGACCTTGCCAAGGGTGGTATGAATGATGCCGTTCTTGTCAGTACGGAAGCGAACCTGGCCGGCCTTGGCGTTCTTAACAGCCGTTGCCACGTCAGGGGTCACGGTACCGACCTTGGGGTTCGGCATCAGGCCGCGCGGACCGAGGATCTGGCCCAGCTGGCCGACGACACGCATGGCATCCGGCGAAGCGATGACCACGTCGAAATCCAGTTGGCCCTTCTTGACCTGCTCGGCCAGGTCGTCCATGCCGACGATATCGGCACCGGCTTCCTTGGCGGCATCGACGTTGGCACCTTGGGTAAAGACCGCGACACGCACGTCCTTGCCGGTACCGTTGGGCATGACGGTGGCACCACGCACAACTTGGTCGGATTTACGCGGATCAACGCCCAGGTTGACGGCAACGTCCAGGGATTCCTTGAACTTGACGGTGGACAGCTCGGAGAGCAGAGCCACGGCCTCGTCGAGAGTGTAGGTCCGGTTGGCATCGACCTTCTCGCGAACTTGCTGTGCACGCTTGGTAAGCTTGGCCATGATCAGAGACCCTCCACGTTCAGGCCCATGCTGCGGGCACTACCGGCAATGGTACGCACCGCGGCGTCGAGATCGGCAGCGGTCAGATCCGGCTCCTTGGTCTGGGCGATCTCCTCGAGCTGCTCACGGGTCACGGTGCCAACCTTGGTCTTGTTCGGCTCGCCGGAGCCAGACTTGATGCCGGCCGCCTTCTTCAGCAAGACCGCGGCAGGCGGGGTCTTGGTAATGAAGGTGAAGCTGCGGTCGGAATAGACGGTAATGACCACAGGGGTCGGCAGACCCGGTTCGATGTCCTGAGTCGCGGCATTGAACGACTTGCAGAACTCCATGATATTGACACCGTGCTGACCCAGTGCAGGGCCGACGGGGGGACTCGGATTGGCCTTGCCAGCTGCCACCTGCAGCTTGATGTAAGCCTGTACTTTCTTGGCCATGTTGGACTCCAGTTGGGTAGTAGCGCCTTGCGGCTCCCCGGGTTACGCAACCACCTATGGGTGGCTGCCACAAAACTCATTGGGCCGGAAGGCTATTCCTTCTCGACCTGGGCAAACTCCAGCTCGACAGGCGTGGAGCGACCGAAGATCAGCACGCTGACCTGCACTCGGCTCTTGTCGTAATTGACCTCTTCGACGACCCCGTTGAAGTCGGCGAAGGGACCATCGACAACGCGTACCGACTGGCCCGGCTCGAAAAGCGTCTTGGGCTTCGGCTTGTCGGTGCCATCCTTGACCCGACTGAGGATGGCATCCGCCTCCTTGCGGGTAATCGGGGCCGGCTTCTCCTTGGTGCCACCAATGAAACCCATGACGCGCGGGGTCTCGTTCACCAGGTGCCAGGTCTCGTCATCCATCTCCATCTCGACCAGCACATAGCCGGGATAGAACTTGCGCTCGCTCTTGCGACGCTTGCCGTCACGCACCTCGACGACCTCTTCGGTCGGCACCAGGATCTCGCCGAAGCGATCCTCCATGCCGTACATCTTCACGCGCTCGACAAGCGAGCGCATGACATGCTTCTCGAAGCCGGAGTAGGCGTGGACGACATACCAACGCTTGGACATGAAAACTCCTAACCGATGACGCCGGACATCGCCCAGCCAAGAAGGGTGTCGATCAGCCAGAGCATCAACCCGACCACCAGTACAGCCACCAGCACGATGGCGGTGGTCTGAACGGTCTCGGGCCGGGTCGGCCAGACCACACGCTGAATTTCCTTCTTCGCACTCCTGGCGAGTTCGACCAGATCACGACCCTTGGTCGTCGTCAGCGCCACCAGTGCCGCCGCCACGCTGAGCACGACGACACCGAGCACACGATAGAGAAGCGCCTGGTCGGCGAAATAGGTATTGCCGACTACGGCAAGGACCAGCAGAGTGACGACAACCGCCCACTTGAGCCCGTCGTGGCGCGACTCCTGCACCTCGGCGTTATGCTTCATGAAAACGAGACTCCTCAGGGTGCGGCAATCGAAACATGAAAGTATACGAGATCTAGCCAGCCTGGGGAAGACTGGCAGGCCAGGAGGGAATCGAACCCCCAACCTGCGGTTTTGGAGACCGCTGCTCTGCCAATTGAGCTACTGGCCTGTATCTGCTTATTGACCACCCTTTGCAGGCGGCCTGTACGACAGCGGGCGCCATGGTAGCGAAAACTGCTCTTCCTGGCAACCCCTACCCCGCACGATATCTCTTCGGGGTAGAAAAAGAAAAGGCGAGCCTGGGCTCGCCTTCTCGATATGGAGCTCATGGACGGATTTGAACCGTCGACCTCACCCTTACCAAGGGTGTGCTCTACCCCTGAGCTACATGAGCGCAACCTTGTGGCTTTTCAGCCTGACACTTGGAGCGGGCAGCGGGGATCGAACCCGCATCATCAGCTTGGAAGGCTGAGGTTCTACCATTGAACTATGCCCGCCGACCCACTCTTGCTTGCTATCACTCGACTCATCGGGTGCAGCTGAACCTGGTGGAGGGGGAAGGATTCGAACCTTCGAAGCTTTCGCGGCAGATTTACAGTCTGCTCCCTTTGGCCACTCGGGAACCCCTCCAGCTGGCGATACATTTTACCGCCTGTGATTCCGGTGTCAAGTGCCTGTTTTCTTTGACTCTTGATCGCATGCGACGGACTTGCCGTCTGCGTCTCCCCGGAACGCGGCGCATTGTGTCAAAGCAGCATCGAGAATGCAAGCGCGGCCCGTATCTTTTCCAACGCTACCGGCGCGGGCACTCGAGGCGCCCCGGACATGCGTCCCGACCGCTCGGCTGCAGTCAAAGGGAAACAGGCCTCCAGCCCCCCATAGACCATGTCCGGCCAGACCGTGTGCGGCACCTGGATACCCCGAGAGACTACCCGGGCGTCACCACCGGTCAACATCATCGGCAGCGCCACGCCATGCTGGTCACATACCTCACTGTAGATGCGATTGACGGCGCTCACTGCCGCCATATAGATGCCGTGATTGACCGCCTCGACGGTACGCCTTCCTGGCTCCAGCAGCTCTTCGGCCTCGCTGTCAGGATCGATGGCCACATTGCGAGTACCGAGCTTCAGGCTCTCCTTCATCAGTCGCAACCCTGGCAGGATATAGCCTCCCAGGTGGCGACCACCAGGCAACACGAAGTCCACGGTAATGGCGCTACCGCAGTCCACGGCACAGCAGCCGCCGGCCAGCTGGTAACCTGCCAAGGCCCCCATCCAGCGATCGACTCCGAGCTTACCCGGCTCTTCGTACCCGTTGGTGACACCCAGGGCCTCGGCCGTAGAGCGCGCCACATGAACAGTGCCCACCCGGCGATGCAGCAGCGCCACCGTCTCTTCCAGCACCGCCTTGCGTGCCACGCTGGAGATGCGCACCGCCTCGACAACGTCGAGATCGGGAATATCCGCACCCGGGCGCCACTCCTCCCGGGTCCAGACCGCACCGCGGGAGCGAATTTCACTGCTGTCGGCGTCCTTGAGACGCCATTTGGACAGGGTATTGCCGATATCGAGATCCAGGATCATGCGCGACTCCGCACGCTGATCTCGCCACCGGCAAGCCGTACCGGCCCCCCCTGCTGATGCACCCAGAGATTCCCGCTATTATCCACATCACCCGCAATCGCCGGCTCACAAGCTCCCCCCTGCAGGACTTCCACCTCACAGCCGGAATAGGCATGCCGGGCATTCCAGTCATCCCGCCAAGCAGAAAAGCCCTGCCGCTCGAAACCTGCAAGCAGAGGAAGCAGCTCGTCCAGCAGCTCAACGGCCAATGCATTGCGAGAGAGTCCCGGCGCCTGGTCATGAACCGCCGCGACGGGCTGGTCGATACCCTCACGGAATATCGCCGGCAGGTCGACATTGATGCCCATTCCCACCACCACCTCACATGGGCCTGCGGCATCACCACTGATTTCCACCAGAATGCCTGCCAGCTTGCCGAGTGTCCCGTCCTCGGCCTCCAGCAGCACATCATTGGGCCACTTGAGGCGGGGCCTGACGCCATGGCACTCAAGCACTCTGGCGAGGGCAACTCCCAGTGCCAGACTCAAGCCTTCAAGGGACGTCACTCCCGCCTCGAATCGCCAGCCGATCGAGAGCATCAGGGTACGCCCCCAGGGAGTCACCCAAGCGCGTCCTCGGCGTCCTCGCCCTTCACTCTGCTGCTCCACCAGGCAGACCTCGCCATGCCCCGCCTCCTGCGAGAAACGCTCTCGCAGGAAGGCATTGCTGGACGGCAGACTTTCTTCGACGAACAGCCGTGTCAGGTGAAGACGCGCTTCTGGCGACAGACCAGCCACGATGGCACCACCATCCAGTAGCTCCAGTCGCTCGACCAGACGATATCCCTGACCCTTGACTGCTTCCATGGGAATGCCCAGAGACTCCAGCTTGCGCAACTGTTTCCAGACTGCCGCCCGCGACACGCCCAGCCGTTCTCCCAGCTGCTCGCCGGAATGAAACTCGCCATCGCTCAGCAAGCGAATCAGGTCACCGATGGTCATGCTCATGCCCCTGACGGGAAATGTGACATTCTAGCGGATGCAGCCAGCCCCCGGAAACGCCAGCGACCAAAGTGGGTAAGCGGCATCGAACTTAAGGGCATAAAAAAACCCCGTGCTCTGTTGAACACGGGGTTTTTTCGGGATAGGTGCCTGACGATGATCGCGCCGGGCTCCGGGACTCTTCATGGGGAGACCCCCGGAACGACGAAACCCCGACCAATGGCCGGGGTTTCTGAATAGGTGCCTGACGATGACCTACTCTCGCATGGGGAGACCCCACACTACCATCGGCGCTGAACGGTTTCACTGCTGAGTTCGGCAAGGGATCAGGTGGTTCCCGCACGCTATGGTCGT
>JBNJKT010000018.1:0-60975 GCA_051751285.1 Pseudomonadota bacterium
CCATCAGGCAATTTTGTCCGTGACAGGCAATCCATCATGGTCGAGACTGAAGCGGATGTCTTGACGAGGGAGGAAACGTAAATGCAACTTCTTGTCATCAGCTATACCCCTGGCAGCGCCCTTCTTGACTGCCTCGAAACTGATCGGATACCGAATGCCGGCGACTTCATCGAGGCTGGTTCAATCCAGGCCAAGGTGCTCTATACTAGGTTTTGTCCGAAAAGTCTGCACGTAGACAACGATCTATGCACGCCAGGCATACCATCGCTCTGAAGCTGCTGGCTAACTTATCGTAGCGCGTGCAGATTCGGCGTAGTTCTTTGACCCACCCGAAACAGCGCTCGATGATATTCCTGTCGCGATACCGGGGTTTGTCAAAGCCTCTCGGCGCCCCAGGCCGTGCCTTACGCTTCATTTTGCGCTTAGCAATGATGGGCTTCATCCCGTACCGGTCGCAGTAACGGCGAAGCGGATCGCTATCATAGCCCTTGTCCGCCACGATGAAGCGGCAGCGCTTGAGCGGCCTGCCTACAGGACCTTGCAGGTGGATGTGCTCCATAGTCGGGACGAAGTGCCGGGTATCCGAGTCCTGTCCCGGCGACAAGGTGAAGGTCAGTGGCCAACCATGCCGATCGCATACCATGTGAATCTTGGTCGTCAGGCCGCCTCGGCTGCGTCCCAGGGCATGGTCTATGGGTTCTTGGTGTCCCCCTTTTTACCGCCTCCTGAGGCGGCTCGGGTTGCCCGGATTGAGGTCGAGTCGATCATCCATGTATCGAGATCCATCAGACCATCCTCGCGGAGTCGCAGCTGGAGCCGAGCCAGGATGGCATCGAAGGTGCCATCGTCGCGCCATTGCCGGAATCGATCATAGACCGTCTTCCACGGACCATAGCGCTCGGGCAGGTCGCGCCACTTGGCCCCTGAGCATAGAATCCAGAAGATTCCGTTCAACACCTGACGGTCATCACGGCGCGGACGCCCCATGGTTTGAGGCGGGGAGACGATATCGTCGATCAGGTCCCAACCATGATCGGATATCTCGTAGCGTCCTGCCATAAGTCACCATGTCACCTATGCAACTGCGACATAGGTAAAATTAGCACATCCGACTTTTCGGACAAAACCTAAGCCACTGTATAATGTTAACGGCTACGAATGCGCCGTGATCGTTGATGACCTCACTGTGGGTGACCGAGAATCTGCGTGGTACTTAGATGTCGCTACTAAAGGGGGTAATCCATCCGAAATTAATATTGGTCAAACGTGATGTATCGGGTGAAGAGTCTTCACGGGTTGGATAAGCATGCTGAACGGACTAGGTCAGCTGAGGTGCTTTGATGCACTCTCAGCTCTTCGGTCAATAAATATTTCTGTGAATAGGTATCGGGTACAGCGCTATTTATACTATCTAATAAGTGGCAGTAGATGATGCTGAAAGAGTCAAAATCGCAGATTAAGTATCGACCTTATTATCTTGTGATTTGGCTTGTTTGAAGAATGGTGTTTGTTGAAATTACGCATCATGATGCATAAATTATCCGTATCTTTCTTCAATCGAATTTATGTCATATATGTCTTCCACCTCGACAGCAACCATCTTGAGACTGGATATGTCTTTTTTATTTTTTACAGTGGTTATTGGATATATTTTTTCTCTCCCTGACTTGAGGATAACAAACAAACCATTACGCGGGTCAAGGCCGACTCCGCGAACCTCCTGCCCAATTGGGATTGCAAAAATCACGTCGGAACGCAATGCAGGGCTGCTTTTGAGTTCATTTTTTTCTAATTTAACCATGTTAATATTAATCATGACCACAATACTCCTCAACCCGCTGTTCATGGCGCTGAGAAAACAATAGCCAATGGCTCCAGTGGACAGGTGATGATGTGGTGAATTTTTCTTGACGATGACGCAGCGTTCCTTACCTACAGCCGGCTGGGAGCGTCAGTAGCCACCAGTGCCGCATTCCAACCCATTGATATTCAGTGGGTAGCCTTATGCTGGTCTCTTTTTTAGTATATGTTGATGGAAGGTTTTCGGCAGCTTGTATGCCAAGGCCGAAATGCTTGAAATCCAACAAGAAGGCAATCGCTTATCTTACCCCCAATGTCACACATCGCTGATAAACCTTCGCGAGCATTGCCGTATGGGTATCTTCATGCCACCGCGCGGCATGAGCCGGACCTCGGCGAACGAGCTCTTCGCGTAGTGTCGAGTCGCTTAGTATGCGGTTGACCTTGGCGGCGAAGTCGTCGTGGGTCTCCTCAGCGATCAGGCAGCCTTGGCCATCCACCAGCACATCACAGGTGCCCATCACCGCGGTGGAAATCACCGGAGTGCCCAATGCCAGGGCTTCGAGCAGTACCAGGCCCTGAGTTTCGGTGCGCGAGGCGAAGACGAATGCGTCAGCGGCACGGTAGGCGGCCTGCAGAGGGCCGTCGCGATCCAGGTAGCTGAGAAAGTGAACGACCTGTTCGAGCCCCGCCTCTCTCGCTCGCCGGGCCAGCGCCGCCTGGGCCGGGCCTTCGCCAGTAATGATCAACCGAGCGTCAGGGTGGTGGGCCAGCACTTGCGGCAACATATCAATCAGAAACCCTATGTTCTTCTCATGGGCGGCGCGTCCTACATAGAGAAGTAGCCTCGCTGTTGGTGGCAGGCCATAGGTGGTGCGGAAGTCGCGCTCTTCATGAGGGTGCGTAAAGGCTTCTAGATTCAGGCCGGTGGGAATCACCGCGATCGGCGTTGTCACCCCATAGTGTTCCAGGGCCTCGCGCATGGCGCGGGAGGGAGCGATGACAGCGCTTAGCTGGTGGCACTGGCGCACCGCTAGTCGCCTTGCAATGAAACGCAGCCAAGGCCGCGGCAACCATCGCACATAGTGGTGCAGATACTCTTCGAAGAGGGTGTGGTAGGTCGCCACCACGGGAATACCCAGGCGCCTGCCCAAGGCGATGCCCGCATAGTGCGCGACAAAGGGCGTATGTACATGGATCAGGTCGAAAGAGTGAATGGCATACTGGGATGATGAGAGCGCCAACACATCGCGGTAGTGCATCATGCGATCCTCCGGATCACCCAGCACACCGCGGGAGGATATACGCCATATCCCCGGTGTGTCCGTCTGACCTACCGGATAGGAGGGGCAGACCAGCGTCACCGAATGGCCCAGGCGCTTCAGGGCGGCGCAGAAGCTGGTAATGGAAGTCGAAACCCCGTTGACACGCGGGAAGTAGACATCCGAGATCATCAGGATCTTTAAGGTGTGGGAGTCTGTTGAAGAGGGCCTGGTAGCCTCCTGGGCGCTTGAGGCCCATGCCTGCAGTGCTCCACGTTCTGCCTGACGTCGCAAGATCAAGGCATTGCCGCGGGCCAGCCTCATGAGAAACTTTAGCTCCGCTGCGCTTAGCGGTTTACGCTGGGGCATCCAGTCTTACTCTCGTAGCACTTCGCGTTGAGCTTGGCGCGTGAGAGTGACAAATGTGTGTCAAGGTGGGGTGGAACATTGAATTACAGAGTGCTCGGAGTAGCACATAAACTCATGATCTTGGCGAGACTCTGATTTAACAAGTCACAGCACTGGACGCCACTGGCGTGGCGGCGGTGTGCTCGGCGTTAATCAGCTATGGCTGAACGTCCGCTTCTGGCCGAAAGCCGCCCTCCCTGCCACAGGTGGCAGGAAGGGTGGCGGGGTTAGGTTTTGTCCGAAAAGTCTGCTCGTAAGCAACGGTCTATGCACGCCAGGCATACCATGGCTCTGAAGCTGCTGGCCAACTTGTCGTATCGCGTGCAGACCCGGCGTAATTCTTTGATCCACCCGAAACAGCGCTCGATAATATTTCTGTCGCGATACCGTGGTTTATCAAAGCCCCTCGGCGCGCCAGGACGTGCCTTGCGCTTCATTTTTCGCCTGGCAATGATGGGCTTCATCCGGTGCCGGTCGCAGTAGCGGCGAAGCGGATCGCTATCATAGCCCTTATCCGCGACGATGAAGCGGCAGCGCTTGAGCGGTCTGCCTACGGGACCAGGCAGGTGGACGTGCTCCATGGTCGGGATGAAGTGCCGGGTATCCGAGTCCTGTCCCGGCGACAAGGTGAAGGTCAGCGGCCATCCATTTCGATCAGACACCATGTGGATCTTGGTCGTCAGGCCGCCTCTGCTGCGGCCCAGGGCATGGTCTACGGGCTCTTGGTATCCCCCTTTTTACCGCCTCCAGAGGCGGCACGGGTAGCGCGGATCGATGTCGAATCGATCATCCAGGCGTCCAGGTCCATCAGGCCATCCTCTCGCAAGCGGAGCTGGAGACGAGCCAAGATGGCCTCGAAGGTGCCATCGTCGCGCCACTGACGGAAGCGATCGTAGACAGTCTTCCAGGGACCGTAGCGCTCTGGAAGATCACGCCACTTGGCGCCCGAACAGAGGATCCAGAAAATACCGTTCAGCACCTGGCGGTCATCGCGACGGGGGCGCCCCATTCTCTGCGGCGGCGACACGATGTCCTCGATGAGGGCCCAGCCGTTGTCGGAGATCTCGTAGCGTCCTGCCATGGGTCACCTATGCTGCTGAGGCATAGGTGATATTAGCAAATTCGAGTTTTCGGACAAAGCCTAGTCTTCAGTCCTCACTAACCAGCCCTCAACTGTCTCGGCACCATACTTATCTTTCCAGGCTTTCAGTGTCTTCTGGTTGCCGCCGCGGGTCTCGACGGTTTCGCCGGTGTTCGGGTTTTTGTAGATCTTCAGCTTGCGCTTGGCACGCCCCGAGCCCTTGGGAGTACTGGAACCCTGGCCTGACTCCTGGGTGGGGTCCAGCAGTTTGATGACGTCGGCAGCCGACTGGTCAAATTCGCGCATCAGGTCTTCGAGGTGGTTCTTGAAGTCCATCTCGGTCTTGAGACGCTCGTCGTTCTTCAGCTTGTCCAGTTCTTCCTGAAGCTGCTTGAGCTGCTGTTCTTTCTGCAAATAGGTGTTGAGAATCGACACGGATTATCTCTCATTGGCCAGTGCTCCCATAGATTATGGTGACAACGCGCCAATGATTCAATCAGTAGACTGGTATATTTCGTCCAATATCTCTGGGGCCTTCTCAAGCCGGGCTGGTTCATTCAGCTTTTCTATCATTGCTACAGGCAACGAATGTTCGACGTATCCAACGGCCAAGCGCAATCCCTGACTCGCACGAACGGTATTGCCACCGGCCATTGCTTCCGCCATCTCACTGCTTAAGACCGAACCGCCGTCATGATGAGGAGAGTTACTCGTTCCGTGCCGGCCATTGACAATCGTCTGGATCGTACCCGGAGTAGTCTAAGCGATACACCATCCCAATCATCCGGAGTTGAATAGTGTCCGTCAGACTGGCGATCTCTGATGACCAGGATGCTCCATGAGTGAGGCCTTTTTCAGATGCCTACCAAATCCTCTTTGGCTATGAAGAAGGGACGAGTGAAGTCGGCTGCCTCGGCGAGCCGTCTGGCGAGTGTCTCGAACAGCTGGATGCGCACCCCACCATGGTAGAGCGCGTAGTAGCCGACTGAGGGCACTCGTGGTGTGGTCTCTAAGGTTTGCAGTCCCTGTGCCTGGGTGAGGTGTTGAACGCAGCGTTGCGGTAGCACGCTGATGCCCCTCCCTGCCGTCACAAGGCCGACCAGCGCCAGCAGGTTGTCGGTGGTCAGGGTGGCAGCGGGCATGCCTTGGTGGGAGAGCCAGCGATTGATGTTCTGCGCGAACAAGGAGTGCTTGCCCTGACCGATGAGGGGATAGCGTTCCAGCGTGCTGATGGGCAACGGCCCGGCACCATCATCCACCAGGCCCTCGCTTGCCATGAAGGCCATTTCCACTTCTTCCAACAGTCGTGTCTCGACACCCGGTTGAGAGAAAGCCTCCGGGACCAGCGGGATCACCACGAGATCCAACTCGCCGTCCTGAAACTGTTGATACAGGCTGCGGCTCATGTCGATGGTGATGTCCAGCCGGATGTCAGGGCGCTCGAGGGTGTAGTCCCGCAGAAAGCCTGGCAGCCAGGTGAGGGCGGTCAGCTCAGTGAAGCCGATACGTATCCGGTGGAGGCGGCGCTCAGGTTGCGCGTTGAGTTCGAGGATCTGTTTCGCGTTTTCAATCGTCTTGTAGGCGAGCTCCAGTAGCTGCTCGCCTTCTTCAGTCAGCCGCGCGTTGCGGCGCGAGCGGTCGAAAAGACATAGGCCGGTGGCCTGTTCGAGTTCAGAAATACGCTTGGAAACGGTGGACTGTGTTGCGTTGAGGCGCTGAGAGGCACGCTCGAAGGTACCGAGCTCGACTACCTGGATGAAGGACTCGAGCTGCGTGAGAGTCAGCATGGCGCCACCTTTTGATGAAGAAAACGACTGATAGTCTATGAAAATTATTCGCTTTTTTGAAACTTTCGGCTGTTATTAAGTTGGTAGGTGCATGCTCTGAGGCTTCAGGCAGTGGAGGTGGCCTCAATGGCCCACCTGAACGACTCGGAATCTATAACAGTAACAAGGAGTAAGGCGATGAAGGTGCAATACAATCTGATGCGGACGATGGTGCTGGGAGCGGTCGGGACGGTCCTGGCGGGCGGCCTGAGTACCTCGGCCTTGGCGGCCGACTACCCATCCAAGCCGATCGAGATGATCGTTGCGTTCGGTGCTGGCGGCAGCACCGATACCATGGCGCGGATCTTCGCCAAATACGCCGAGGAAGAGCTTGGCGAGCGGATAGTGGTGGTCAACAGGCCCGGAGCAGGCGGCGAAATCGGCTGGGTGCACCTGGCCAACGCCGAGCCGGACGGCTACACCCTGGGTCTTATCAACTCGCCGGTGGTGGAGGTCTATCCGTTCACTCGCGAAGAGACGGTCGGTTACTCCCTCGATGAGATCCGTCCGTTGGCCAATGTGATCACCGATCCTGGGGTACTGGCGGTCTCTGCCGATAGTCCCTACCAGACCCTGGATGATCTGGTGGCTGCGGTGAAGGATGATCCGGAATCGGTCGTCATCTCCCACGAGGGTCTTGGCGGTGATGATCACCTTGCGGCGCTCAACTTTGCCGAGGAAGCCGGCATTGACCTCAGCTTCGTGGCCTACAACGGTAACGCCGAGGCGACTGCCGCGCTGCTAGGCGGCCATATCACGGCCTTCGAAGGCAACATGTCAGAGGCGGCCGCTCAGATCCAGGAAGGCAAGGTGCGTGGCCTGGCGGTATGGGCCGACGAGCGGGTCGAGCCTATTGCTGACGTGCCTACCGGCAAGGAACAAGGTTATGACGTCCAGGCGGCGGCGTCCCGCGGCTTCGCCGTACCAGCCGGCGTGCCCCAGGAGGTCTACGACACGCTTCTGGACGTTACCCGTGAGGTTGTCGAGAACCCGGAATTCCGTGCCGAGATGGATCAGCTCAACATGCCGATCAATGCCATCTACGGGCAGGATTACGTCGACTTCATCAACAATAGCCACGATCGACTGAAGTCGCTCTGGGAGAAAGACCCCTGGATCGAACAGTAAACGGGCGCTAGAAGGAGGATTGCTCCATGACCCTCGACACTATCGATCGTAGTGTGGCCATGCTGGTGGGCGTGTTGTGTGGCGCTGTCGTGGTCGTGGGCCTGGGGATGCGCGGCGACGCGGGGCTCTTCCCCGCGATCGCTGCCACGCTAGGGCTTCTGGCTTGTATGGGTATTGGTCTTGACACCTTGCGCAGCCGGCCCCCCGACGAATTACCTCCCTCCCTGCCTTGGTACCGCTTCACCATCTGGTGCCTATGTATTCTGGGACTGCTCGGGCTGATGGTGACCGTCGGCACTTTCGTGGCTCTGCCGCTCTTCCTGCTTGCCAGCCTGCGGTGGCTGGGTCACTTGCGATGGTCAGCGGCCTTGGTGATCGCCATCGCCTTCTCCGTCCTGATCTACGTGGTCTTCGTGTACCTTCTGGCCGTGCCGCTGCCCGCCGGTTGGCTGACTGACTAACGCCAGTCGATATCACCCCGAGAGATTCTCCATGGATGTATTGCTTCCCGCCCTCGGCAACGTGCTGGCGCCGATGGCTCTTTTAACACTGATTCTTGGCACCTTGGCTGGCATGACCATCGGCGCGCTGCCGGGGCTCTCCTCCACGATGGGCGTCGCGCTGTGCATTCCCATCACCTTCAACATGCCACCAGAGTTAGCGCTGATCCTGCTTGGCGCAGTGTACGTCAGCTCCGTCTATGGCGGTTCCGTGACGGCGATCCTGCTACGCACCCCAGGCACTGACGCTTCCATCGCCACCGCGCTCGATGGTTATCCCTTGGCCGAAGCGGGCCGTGGAGGAGAAGCGCTGGGCATGGCGACACTCGGCTCACTATTCGGTGGGCTATTCAGTGTGATCGTGCTGATCGCGATTGCTCCGCCTCTCTCCACGGTCGCTTTGGCCTTCGGTCCCCAGGAGTACACCGTGCTGGCGATCTTCGGGCTGGTGACCATCGTCGGTGTGGCGTCGGACCGTCCGCTCAAGGGGGTTCTTACGGCAGGGGTGGGGCTGGTGTTGGCGGCTGTAGGACTGGACGCCTTTACCGGTGTCCAGCGGTTCACCTTCGGGCAGAGCGAGTTGTTCGATGGAGTGCCGCTATTGCCGGTGCTGATCGGGCTCTTTTCGGTCTCCCAGGCCTTCAACCTCTGCGTGCCCGCAGGCGGTGGCGTGCTGACAGGCAAGGAGCAAAAGCTCAAGGGGCGCAGTTTGCCGCTGTGGCACGATATTCGACGCTGCTTGCGTACCATGCTGCGCTCCTCGGTGATCGGTTCGGTGGTGGGTATCCTGCCCGGTGCAGGGACCAGCATTGCTTCCTTCATTTCCTACAACGAAGCTCGACGTCATTCGCCGACCCCTGAGCGCTTCGGCAAGGGAGAGCTGGAAGGGGTGGCCGCCTCGGAATCCGCCAACAACGCCGTGACCGGTGGCACCCTGATTCCCACCTTGACGCTGGGCATTCCCGGCAACGCGGTCACGGCTGTCTTCGTCGGTGGGCTGACCATTCATGGCCTGATTCCGGGGCCGAGCTTGTTCACCGACCATGCCGAGACCACCTATACCTTGATCCTATCGCTGCTGTTCGCCAACGTTCTGTTCGCGATTCTGGGACTTTGGCTATGTCGTTACCTGGTGGTGGTGACCAAGGTGCCAGGTGCTGTTCTGGGGCCGATGATCCTGGTGTTCAGCGTGATAGGTACCTATGCGCTCCGCAACGCGGTTTTCGACGTCTGGCTGGCTATTGCCTTCGGGGTGGTGGGCTACTTCATGGAACGCTGGCGCTATCCAGCCGCTCCTCTAGTGATTGCTCTCATCCTGGGGCCGATCCTCGAGGTCAACTTCCGCCGTTCGATGCAGATCTCCCACTGGGACCTCACCACCTTCTTCACACGCCCTCTGTCACTGACGCTGTGCCTTTTGGTGGTGCTGGCGCTGGCCTATCCGCTCTGGACCCAGTGGCGCCGCCGAAAGCTCCAGCGCTGATTCTGACGGCCTTTTCGCGAACCAGGGCATACCTGTCACTGACACTTGAGATACCCACATGACACTGAAGCCAACTCCCCTGAACCCCCTTCCGCCGGAAGGGACCTTCCTTCCTGGAGAACTGCTGAGTCAGGTGCGGGAGCGTTTCCTTCACGTCGATGTCTGCCCCTTCAGCGGCAAGCGGATCTTCTTTGAAAATGCCGGTGGCTCGTTGACCCTTGAGTCTGTGGTGACGCGTGGCGCAGAGGTCGCTGGCATTCCCGACAACGAGCACCGCGATAACCCGGCCTCCCGCGCCATGTCGGCGATCGTGGCCGAGGGGCGTGACGACCTGGCTACCTTTTTTGGCGCCAACGGTGGGGTCATTTTCGGCGGCGAGACAGGCACCGAGTGTCTATTCCGTGTGATTCGTGCGGCGGCGCTTTCCGGCGAGGCAGGCGGCAGCATCGTTGCCAGCGCAGTGGAGCACCCGGCGACCTTCGATGCTACAGAGCAGTGGGCGCGACGCACGGGTCGCGACTGGATCGAGGTTCCCTTCGATGTTGTCACCGGCCGGGTGACGGCGGCGCACTACGCCGAATGTGTGCGTCCCGACACCCGCATTGCCACGATCCTGCATACCAGTCCGGTCACCGGCATGAGCATGGACATCGCCGAGATCGTACAGGCGATTCGTGCCGTGGCCCCGGAGTGCGTGATCATCGTCGACGGCATCCAGCATGCGCCACATGGGTTCCTGGCCGTCGATGACTATGGTGTCGATGCCTACGTCATCTCGCCCTACAAGGCATACTGCCGCTTCAACAACGGCTATGCCTGGCTCTCAGGTCGGCTGAGCATGGTTGACCATGACCGTCTCTCGGGAAAGCCAGCCGATGCCTGGGAACTGGGCAGCCGCGACCCGTCGGCCCTGGTCGGTGTCAGCATGATGGTCGACTATCTCGACTGGCTCGGCGCGCATTTCACCGATGAAGCGCTACGCCGCGCTCGCCTGCTCGCCGCCGGCCAGGCGATGCAAGCCCATGAGCGCGCCCTGGTGAACCGGCTACTGCATGGTGGCTCGGGCCTGCCGGGGCTTTGCGACTATCCCGGTTTACATCTGATTGGGCCAGCGGATGCGCCGCAGCGCGAGGGGGTCGTGTCGTTTGCCGTTGAGGGGGTCGATGCCAAGCATATTGTCGCCGAACTCGGAGACCGGGGAATACGCGTCCATGCACGAACCGATGATGTCTTCTCCGGCAATATTCTGCGACCACTGGGGCTGAAGGCGGTCACTCGCATTTCAATGGCCCATTACAATAGCGCTGAAGAAATCGATACCTGCCTGGCTGCCTTGGCCGAGATATTGCCGCGGCCCTGAGAGCCTTTAATTTGCCCAGGTCATGGCCGTGGGTTCGTGATTCTTGTCGGCGAAGCGTGATAGCCGATGATGTCCAGCCTGCCGGGAAACAAGAGTGATCTTACTCAGCATGATGGATATCGATCTGAGCGATCATTCGGGACCCGGCAGAAAGGAAACAAGGTTTTCCTTGGTAACTCTTCAACAAGCCTGCTCACAAGACCCGCACGTTCAGGCGTCCGAAGTTCGGGCAGCATCGATGATCATCTCGCGTAGGGCCGCTGCAGCCGTGGAGAGAGCATGCCGACGACGCTGGACGATGCCGAGCGGGCGTGTCACGTCGGGGGATACCAGCGGTCGGTAGTCGATGCCGTGGGCGGCGATCTGCCGGAAGCTGAGCTTCGGCAGGACGCTGATGCCCACCCCGGCTGCCACCATGCGCCCCACGGTGGCGATCTGGCTGGCATCGCAGATGATATCGAGTGGCTCGCCCACCTCGGCCATGATGCGGTCGATATCCTGCCGTGAGCTGGAGAGTCGGTTGATGCCGATGAAAGGGTGGCCGGCCAGTTGGTGCCAGGTGACCTGGGGTTGCTCAAGCAGCGGGTGACCCAGTACGCAGACGGCCACGTAGCGGTCCTCCAGCACCGGCTCGAAAGCGAGATCCTCGGAATCGAAGGGCGGCACCGAGAGCCCCAGGTCTGCGCGCCCTTCACGCACCATCGTGTTCACCTGCTCAGCGAGTACGTCGTGCAGGGCAAAGTTGATACGTGGATAGCGGGCGTGGAAGGCGGCGATGACGCCCGGCAGCAGGCCGGCGGCCAGGGTAGGCAGTGCCGCGACCGTGACCTTGCCGCGCTTCTTCGAGAACAGCTCGTCGAGATCCTCGAAGGCGTCGGTCCAGTCATGCAGCAGGCGTATCGCCACCGGCAGGAAGGCTTCACCCTCCGGCGTGAGAGTGAGCTGGCGGGTGCTGCGCGAGAACAGGGCACCGCCCACCGTCTCCTCCAGTTTGCGCAGGGCTATCGAGATGGCCGGCTGGGAGAGGTGGATACGCTCGCTGGCCTCGGCCAGGCTGCGCGACTGGGCCACCGCGACGAAGGCGTCGAGCTGTCGGATGCTGGGGTTCATTTAGAAAGTAAAACAGAATTTAAAAACAATTCAATGTACAAAATTGAGAGCGGCAACCACGCTACCTCGAGTGGCGCTCTTCCGACGCACCTTTTTGAAGCGCCGCCAAGTGGATCGAGCACCGTCATGAGACGCTGTTTCACCTCATGATTTGTCACAACAACAAGCCCGCGACCGGGCCAGGAGCCAACCACCATGAAAACCCTGCTCACCGCCGTGGCCGCCAGTGCCGCACTTCTCGCCGCCGCTTCCGCCCCTGCCCAGGAGCGCCTGTTGATCGGCTCGACCTCCAGTTCGTCGAGCCACTACGGCTACTTCGTGGCGGTCAACCAGATCATCAACAGCGAGCTCGAAGGCGTCAGCTCTTCCGTTGCCGAGACCGGTGCCACCGTCGATAACCTGCGCCGGCTCAGCCGCGACCAGATGGACATGGGGCTGGTAACCACCAACACCGGCTATCACGCCTACGCCGGCCAGGGCGATTTCGAGGAGCGTCCGGTGGATACGCGACTGCTGTGGGTCTACACCGTGGCGCCGCAGAACGTGGTGATGCGGGAGGACGCCGGTGTCGAGAGCATGCAGGAACTGGACGGGGTGCGGCTCAACCCGGGTATCACCGGCTCGGCCACCGAGAGCACCACCGAGGCGGTCATGAAGACCCTGGGAATCTCCCCCGACTACGTGCGCGGCTCGACCACCGACGTGGTCGATTCCATCAAGGATGGTCGCATCGCCGGCTACGTGAAGTCCGGGGTGGGCAATCGCCTGGACGGGTCGACCATGGATATCGCCACCTTCACGCCGATCAATGTGCTGTCGCTCACTGACGAGCAGGCCGATACCCTGCGCAGCGAGATGCCCGATATCGCGGTCGTGGACATTCCCGAGGGCGCCGCCGACGGCATCCCGGCCTTCACCACCTGGGCCTTCGGCGTGGCCGTCCACGCGCATCCGGACATGGACGACGAGACTGCCTACCAGATCACCAAGGCGGTGATGGAGAATCTCGAGCCCCAGGCCAACGCCTTCTCGGCGATCAAGGATGCCGACCTCGCGCAGATGACCCTCGATGTCGGGACCGTCCCGCTGCATGCCGGCGCCGCACGCTACTTCGAAGAGCAGGGTATGGAAATCCCCGATGCTCTGCAGCCCGTCGAATAACGGCCCTCGTAGGAGCTTTCCGTGCGCGAGCATCTGACCCGGGGGCTGGCCCTCACGCTGGGTGGGCTGATTCTGTACACCGCCGCCACTGGCCCCTTCGAGAGCTTGATCCAGCGCAGCATCTTCCTGGCGCTGGTGATCCTGCTGGGGCTGACAGTCTATCCGCTGGGGGCCGGCACGCGCTGGCGTCCCCTGGGCATCGCTCTCGATCTCGTCCTGGCGGTGGGTGCCGTGCTCGCCTGTGGCTACGTGGCAATGAACGCCGAGCGCATCCTGGTGGAGCTGCCCTGGGCGTCGACTCGCGACATGCTCTTCACCGGGGTGCTGCTGGTGGCGATCCTCGAGCTGTCGCGGCGCGCCATCGGCCTGATCTTTCCGCTGCTGGTGGTGGCCGGCCTGGGCTATGCCTGGTTCGGCGCCGCCATTCCCGGCCCGCTGGGGCACCGCGGCTTCGACCTGGTCTACATCACCGAGACTATCTACCTCGGTGATCTCGGGGTCTGGGGCATGCTGGTGGGGGTGGCCGCGACCACCATTGCCGCCTTCGTGCTGTTCGGCAGCCTGCTGCTGCACACGGGTGGCGGCCAGACCTTCATGGACCTGGCGCTGCGCATCAGCGGCCGTTCGCCAGGCGGGGCCGCCAAGGTGGCCACGGTCGCCTCGGGGCTCTTCGGCATGGTCAGTGGCAGCGCGGTGGCCAACGTGGCCACCACCGGCAACTTCACCATTCCCATGATGAAGCGGCTCGACTACCCACGACCCTTCGCCGCCGCCGTGGAGGCCGTGGCCTCGACGGGTGGGCAGATCGCGCCGCCGATCCTCGGGGCAGCAGCCTTCATCATGGCCGAGATCCTCGGCGAGAGTTATCTGCGCATCGCCCTAGCGGCGCTGCTGCCGGCGATCCTGTTCTACCTGGGGGTCTTCCTGACCATCCATCTGGTCGCACAGCGGCGCAACCTGCGTGTGGTGCCGGCCGATGAGCTGCCCGGCTGGCGCGACGTGCTGCGCCCCGAGCGCATCGTGCCGATCCTCGCGGCACTGGGCGGTCTCTTTTTCGGCGTCCTCAACGGCCGTTCCATCCAGCTTTCGGCCTTCTACGGCATCATGATGACGGTGTTCACCTTCGTGCCCTTTGCCCTGCTGGCAAGAACGCCGTTACAGGAGATCTTCGGCAAGCTGCTGTCGGGCTTGATGGATGCCGGCAGAGGCATGGTGATCATCGGTGTGCTGCTGGCCGGGGCGCAGATCCTGGTGGCGATGATCGGCATGACCGGTATCGGCGTGACGCTCGCCAGCCTGATCGTAAACGTCGGCGGCGAGTCGCTGTTCCTGGTGGCGGGGATCGTGGGCGGCGTGTGCCTGATCCTGGGCATGGGGATTCCCACCACCGCGGCTTACGTCCTGGTGGCCTCGGTGCTGGCACCGGCGCTGACCACCATCGGCGTTGAGCCGCTGATCGCGCATCTCTTCGTGTTCTACTTCGCGACTCTATCCGTCATCACACCGCCGGTGTGCGTGGCGGTGTTTGTCGCCTCGGGTATCGCTGGCACCAACTGGCTACCGGCGGCCGGTGAGGCCGTGCGCCTGGCGGCGGCGATCTACGTCATTCCCTTCCTGCTGCTGATCTATCCGGCGCTGGCCGGCTTCAGTGGGGCGGTCGATATCGCTCTGGCGATTTGCCAGGGCGTGGTCTTCGTGATCGCCTTCGCCTCGCTGATGTCACGCGTGGCGATAACCGGCAAGCTCGCCCTGGATATCATCGGTCTGATCGTGGTGATCGGCCTGGCACTGACGCCGGGCTGGCTGACGACGGTAGCGGCACTGCTGGCACTGGCGGGGATGTATGCGCTGCGACGGCGTCGGCCGATAGCCGCTGGCTCCCCGCGCGATATGTCCGCCAAGGAGACAACCCCATGACCTTTCTGCTGGGCAGCGGTGCCGGCTTCTCCGGTGACCGCACCGATGCGGCGATTCCCGTGGTGGCCGAGCTCATCCGCCGCGACCAGCCCGCCGCGCTGCTCTTCGAGACCTTGGGGGAACGTACCCTGGCCGCCGCCCACCGGGCACGGCATGACGATCCCGACGCCGGCTTCGAGCCGCTGCTCGACGAACTACTGGAGCCTGTGCTCGACGACTGCCTGGCCAATGGCATCGCTATCCTCGGCAACTTCGGTGCCGCCAACCCGGCAGGCGCCTGCGAACGGGTCCGCGCGCTTGCCGAGGGGGCAGGGCGGGCCGATATCCGCATCGGTCACGTGCAGGGCGACGATATCCGCTCGCGCCTCTCCCGTATCGATCTGCAGCGCTGGGAGGGGGAGAGCGGCGAGATGCCCGGTGAAGAGGCGCTGATCTCGGCCAACGTCTACCTCGGCGCCGCGCCCTTGGTCGAGGCGCTGGCCCTGGGTGCCGAGGTGGTCGTGACCGGTCGCGTGGCCGACCCGTCGCTGTTCCTGGCCCCGCTGATGCACCACTTCGGCTGGGCCTGGGACGATTGGGACCGCCTGGCGGCGGGCACTATGGCAGGGCACCTGGGCGAGTGCGGGTCCCAGGTGAGCGGCGGCTACTTCGCCGACCCGGGGCTCAAGGACGTGCCTGACCTGGCCACGGTGGGCTATCCCATCATCGAGGTGGAAGAGGACGGCAGCCTGGTGGTGACCAAGCCGCCCGGCACCGGCGGCTGCGTGACCGAGCGCACGGTGAAGGAGCAGTTGCTCTACGAGGTCCACGACCCGAGCGGCTACCTGACGCCGGACGTGATCGTGGATCTCTCCGGCGTCAGGGTTTACGAGATCGGTCCCGACCGGGTCGCGGTCAGCGGCATCCGCGGCAGGCCGGCGCCGGAGCGGCTCAAGACCACCGTGTGCTACGCCGGTGGTTGGCAGGGAGAAGCCGAGATCTCCTACGCCGGCCCCAATGCGTTCGCCAGAGCGCAGCTGGCGGCCGAGGTGCTTCGCGAACGGCTCACCTTTCGCGCGCCCCCCGAGTTACGCTCGCGGTTCGACATCATCGGGCACACCAGCGTCTTCGACAGCGATACCGGCGACCTGCAGCGGCAGACGGCAGGGCAGGAGAGCGGCGATTACCGACTGCGGCTCGCCGTGGGGCACGCCGAGCGGCGCTGGGTGGAACGCGCGACTCAAGAGCTGCTGGCGCTCTACTGCGCCGGCCCGGCCGGCGGGGGCGGGGTGCGCCGTCAGTTCCAGCGACGGATCTGCACGGCCTCCTACCTGGTCCAGCGCAGCGACGTTGAGGCCTTCGCCACCCTGTATGGCACCCCGCTGAATGACGACAGGAGTCACGGCCATGGCGCCCAGTGATGATGTGAACATGATCTCGCTGCACCGCCTGGCGCATGCCCGTGCCGGCGACAAGGGTGAGCGCCTCAACCTGGCGCTGTTCGCCTATGATCCCCGTCACTATGACATCCTGCTCGACCAGGTCACCGAGGACCGAGTGCAGGCGCTGTTTGCCCATCGCGGCGTCAGCCAGGTGCGACGCTATCCATTGCCGGGCCTCGCGGGCATGAACTTGGTGCTCGACGATGTGCTGCAGGGCGGGGTCAACGGCGCGTTGAACCTGGACGGTCACGGCAAGACGCTCTCCTTTCTGTTGCTCGGCATGACGATCGCCGTGCCGGCGACGCTCGAGGGGTGAACGGAACGGATGTCCGGCTCAAGGACGGGATTACGCCTTATCCTGTTTCTCGGTGTTCTCCTTTCGCCCCGGCCTTGGTCGGGGCAATTTCGTCAGTGCGCCGGGCATGGCGCACATCTGTAGGGGGAAAGTCCCGACCTCAGTGGGACAACACAGGCTCTCAAGCGTGCAATTAGACCTTTTACCTAGAAATATTGGTAGTACTACGTATATCGATAAGTAGTAAACGCACCTAACCTGAGGCGTAATAACAAGCACACAGGAGAAGCTCCCCTTGAATGTGGCAAACTACCTGGAGGTCAACTCCAGGAAATTCCCCGAAAGAAATGCAGTCCTGGTGGGCACCGCGGTGGCTCACACCTATGCCAGCCTGGATGACAAGGCGAGGAAGATTGGGGCGTTCTTACAGGAACGCATGGCGTTACAGCCTGGCGACCGCGTAGCAATATTCCTGCCAAACTCACCTGAGTACATCGAGCTGCTGTGTGGAATCTGGTACGCAGGCTTGGTTGCGGTTCCCATTAACTACAAGCTGTCGACACCCGAGGTGCAGTACATCTTAGCCAACAGCGAGGCTCGGGTCGTCTTCAGCGACCGAGAAAATATTGCAAGTGATCTAGAAGATACCAAAGTTCTATCGCCAGCAATACCTGTTGAAGAGCTAGGATCTACCTTGGAGCGACATTGCTTTAGAGAATCAAGGGACCCCGCATGGATCTTTTATACCAGCGGAACGACCGGAAAACCTAAGGGCGCCACACTTAGCCACCTGAATTTAGCTGCTATGTCCAGCAGCTACCTTATCGGCATTGACTCGATTGGAGAGGGGGACACATTAGTTCACTTTGCCCCAATGTCTCATGGGTCTGGGCTCTATCTTCTGCCATTTATGATGGCGGGCGGAGCAAACCTCATACCTGAACCTGTCAAATTCACGCCCGAGAATTTTGTAGCCACGGTTAATTCACACGAAAAACTTTCAATGTTCTTGGCGCCGACCATGGTTAGGCGAGTAGTGGATTATCTGGTGACCGGCAACCAGCCATTGGCCGTCGAAAACCTTGCGACCATAACCTATGGTGGTGGTCCCATGTATGCCAAGGATCTGAATGACGCACTCGACGTATTTGGGTACTGCTTGGCACAGGTTTACGGCCAAGGCGAGAGCCCAATGACAATTACCTACCTTGATCGAAGCCAGCACCGCTCCTTGAAAGAGAGTATTTCTGGCTTTGGGGCAGACGGTACTCAGATACTCCCCGTAGGCCAGCCACACCCCCAGCTTGAACTGGCAATCCGGGCTGAAGATGGCACCTTCTTGCCTGACGGGCAGGATGGCGAGGTGTGTGTGCGCGGAGACATCGTCATGGAGGGTTACTGGGCAAACCAAGAGGCGACCCGCGAAACCTTGGTCGACGGCTGGCTGAGAACGGGAGATGTGGGACATCTGGATGCAAAAGGATTCCTATACCTAACCGACCGCTTGAAAGACGTGATCATCAGCGGGGGCACTAACATCTACCCAAGGGAAGTAGAAGAAATACTTTTGAAGTACCCAGGCGTAAGAGAAGTTTCCGTAGTTGGAAAGCGAGATGCTGACTGGGGCGAGGTAGTGGTTGCCTTTGTTGTTACCTCTGCCGAGACAACTGAGGATGATCTCGACAGCTTCTGCGTGGAAAACATGGCCCGTTTCAAGCGACCAAAGTCTTACCGATTCATGGAAGAGCTTCCCAAAAATGCCTATGGCAAGATTCTCAAGACAGAACTGAGAACATTGCTCTAACAGAACACGAATCAAGAGGTAGCATGATGAAAACCAATATTATTGGAACCGGACATACCAAATTCGGCAAGCTTCCTCAGACTGTAGAGGAGCTGATTGCCGAAGCCGCGACCGAAGCATTGAAATCGTCTGGCATTTCTGCCGAGGAAATCGATGCCATATATGTTGGCAACTTCAACAGTGGCATGTGCGACCAAGAGTTTCCAGCTTCGCTAATTCTCAACGCTCACCCTGAACTACGATTCAAACCCGCCACCAGAGTAGAAAATGCCTGCGCTAGTGGTTCAGCAGCTATACACCAGGGCATCAACCTTATCGAGGGAGGGTTAGCAGATAGGGTACTGGTCATCGGTGTGGAAAAGATGACAGAAGCCGATGCACCTCGAATCGCGAAGGGTCTACTGGGAGCCAGTTACCAACCCGAGAGCCTAGGCCTCAAGGCTGGTTTTGCGGGTGTATTTGCCGATGTAGCAGAAAAGTACTTCGACGCCTATGGAGACAAGTCATTAGAGTTGGCTCGCATTGCTGCCAAAAATCATGCGAATGGCGTTCATAATCCCTTGGCTCAACTGCAGAAGGACCTTGGCGTCGAATTCTGCCATGCAGCCTCAGAGAAGAACCCTGTGGTGGCCGGTCCGTTGAAGCGTACCGACTGCTCGCCAGTCTCAGATGGTGCAGCAGCACTTGTATTGACCTCTGATCGGGCGACCCCGTCGGCAACGAAGAAAGTGCGCTTCCTGGCTCGGACGCAGGTGACCGACTTCATGCCCATGAGTAAGCGTGATCCTCTGGTATTTGAGGGGGCTTCACGGGCTTGGCATCAGGTGCTCTCGGACGCAGCTATTACTCTTGACGACCTCTCCTTTGCTGAAGTGCACGACTGCTTCACCATTGCAGAGTTGATGATCTACGAGAGCATGGGATTAACTCCCTACGGAGAAGGTTTCCGTGCGATCAATGAAGGCTGGGTGATGAAAGATGGGCGTCTGCCCATCAACCCCTCCGGCGGGCTCAAGTCGAAGGGGCATCCGGTCGGCGCCACTGGTGTTTCCATGCATGTCATGGCGGCCAGGCAGCTTCTCGAGGAGGCAGGTGGATGCCAGATTCCCGGTACAAACCTGGGAGCTGTATTCAACATGGGTGGCTTGGCAGTTGCCAACTATGCCAGCATCCTTACGAGTGATGCATGACGATGAGGAGTGATGGAACCATGCTAACACAGCCTGTACATCGTACTGTGCTAGTTACAGGTGCCCTTGGCGGCATCGGTCGTGCGGTCTGCGAGTCCTTTGCTGACCAAGGGCACTCCATCGTCGTACATGATATACACCAGCCAGAATCTGGGCCAGCTCAGGGCTTCATGAAAGAGCTAGAAAGCCGCGGTGCACCTAAAACGAGTTACTATAGGGCGGATTTACGCTGCGTCGAAGAAATAGATGCAATGTTCGACGACATCATAGAAGACAATAACTGTGTTGACATACTGGTCAATAATGCTGGCATTCAAAAGACGGCTCCGATTGAGTCTTTTGACTACAACTCGTGGTCAGACATCCTGGCAACAAACCTCACAGCCGTCTACCGAAGTATCCAGCGTGCGGTACCCGGCATGCGTAAGGGCGGCTGGGGGCGCATTGTGAACATCTCATCCGTTCATGGCTTGGTGGGGTCGAAGGACAAAGCAGCATATGTTGCAGCAAAGCATGGTGTGGTTGGGCTGACCAAAGTGATATCCCTGGAGACGGCAGGACAGGGCATTACCGTTAATTCAATCTGCCCAGGATGGACTGACACCCCAATCCTTGAGCCCCAGATTACAGGCAGGATGGAAAAGCTAAATTCGTCGCGCGAAGAGGCCGTTTTCGATCTCGTCGTAGAGAAGCAACCGACCGGTAAACTGGTATCCCCACAGCAAGTCGCAGGGCTGGTTGATTACCTCGCTAGTGACATGGCAGAGAACATCACTGGTACAGCAATGCCTATCGATGGCGGGTGGACTTGTCAGTAGGACTATTTTCTCACTTGGAGTGAGGCGAATGAGCTCGATGGCAGTACCTAATGAATTTGTTGGCATGGCATTTGCGAATGCCCCCTGTGCTATTGTCGCCACAAAAAACAGGCACGTCATCGAGTGTAACAAGGCGTTCTGCGAGCTCTTCGGCTACGAAAGGGCTGAGCTCCTTGGACAGCTGATGCTGAAGATGTATCCCTCCTATGAAGACTATGTAACGATTGGCGAACTTCGCTACAAGGAGCTCCTACAAGAAAACCGCTGCATGGATGAGCGTTTCATGAAAAACAAGCAAGGGGAAGTCTTCTGGTGCCAAACACAGGGAATCACCTTAACACCTGATTCCCCTTTTGATCTTGCTGTTTGGACATTTACAAAAATCAGCATCAGGCAAGAAAAAGCGAGAAATTTATCGATACGTGAGCGGGAAGTATCAGGTTATATTGCCAACGGCTATACTTGCAAGGAGATAGCAAAACAGTTGGGAATATCACATCGCACTATTGAAGCGCATAGGGCCAAGATAATGAAGAAGTTAGGATGTCGTAACACGGCAGAGCTTGTTTCAAAAATTATTCAGCTTGATGCGTAGCTTAGTACCCTTAGCCTTGTACGTAGTACTACGCATACCGGCAGGTAGAAGAAGTGACTAGTATGAATCATGAGCTGGACATCCGCTATGAGGCACAGAGTCAAGCTTCGGATATCTAGCCTGATGCAACAAGTGCCCAAGCCTGAAGGCGGGCAAAATAAGAATTATCGATAGCGCCAGGAGATTACAAGATGACAATGAAGAGAAGAGAATTCCTCAAGTTAAGTGCGGTTTCCGTGGGCGGTGTCATGACACTAACCACGATGCCCAACCTTGCATTTGCTCAGTCTGTCCAGCGACTCAAGTATGACTCATACGTAACTGAGCATGCATCTCCTTCAGTTCTCGATCGCTGGTTTTTAGACGAGTTGGTTAAGCGCACAGAAGGTGCCGTTGAAATCGAATACTACTGGGCGCAATCCCTGAACAAGGCAGGCGCCCACCTTAATGCAATCAAGAACAACATTTCTGAAATCTCTCTGATCTCTCCTGGCTATTACCAGAGCGACCTTCCCGTTACGCGAGGCCTTGAGTGGTACTACAAGATGGACCGCGCCGATGCGCTGCTCAGGGTTTGTCGTGACGTCTACGAAAACTATGAACCTCTGCGCCAGGAATGGGAGTCACGCCACAAGGCTAAGGTCCTGTATTGGACAAACTGGTACTACTGCCCGCTGATTACCCGTGAACCGATCAAGAGCATGGAAGACCTCAAGGGGAAACGTATTCGTGGCTACGGTGTAGGCACTGATGTCGTTGAGAGCCTTGGTGGTCGTGCGATTCCCATGGCTGCTCCAGAGGTCTATTCTTCCCTCGAACGTGGCGTTCTCGATGGTGCTTTCGGCTTCGATTTCATCACGGCTATCAGTTATGCTCTGCATGAGCCTGCACCTTATATTACTGAGATAGGTTCCGGCCCGCATGCTCCATCAGCGACGGTCATCGGCATCGATGCCTGGAATGCACTGCCAGATGATGTTAAGAGCGTTGCAAATGAATT
This sequence comes from Pseudomonadota bacterium, assembly GCA_051751285.1. Lineage (GTDB taxonomy): Bacteria > Pseudomonadota > Gammaproteobacteria > Pseudomonadales > Halomonadaceae > Halomonas. The sequence goes on from JBNJKT010000018.1 coordinate 22,160, forward strand.
AGCCGACGAGATATATCAAGGCAAGTATCGTGAAATCTATGCAGGGATCGCCGAGGACCGTGTGCGCAAAGCGCTCGATGAGGGCGCACAGTTCTCGAAATGGGATGACTCTGAAATTGAGCGAGCCGGTAACTTAGTTCAGCCCGAGCAAGTCAACAGCTGGATGGAGAACGTAGCAAGGCAAGCTGGAATCGATGGTAGTGAAATGCAATCTATCGTCGACGAGGCAATTAAGCGTCACGATAGTAGTGGCTCTCTGAAAACGCCCTTCGAAATCTATCAAGACATGTCCTAGCATATCGCCAATTCAACTGGCCTCTGTGGCAGGAAGGCAATACGCCTTCCTGCTCTTAACAATTTTCCGAGAGTGAGATATGTTAGATCATCTTAGAAAAACCGAGGTCTGGCTATCCAATGCTGCAGGCTTCATAGCGGTTTCAGCGATGATTTTCATGATGCTGTCTACCGCGCTGGACGCTACATCCCGAAGCCTTTTCAATTTTCCTCTACCGGGTGTTTATGAGTTCTCAGAGATTTCCATGGCCATTATTGTTTACTTTGGCCTCCTCTGGACACAAAGAGACAACAAGCACATACGGGTCTCTTTGGTGAGTGACAGAAAGCAGAAAGGGATACGACTGGCATGGGAGGGATTAGCATGGTCCTGTGCCGCAATTTTCCTATTTTTTCTAAGCATCCCTACCATCGAAGGAGCTTACAGCTCTTTTCTTGACCGTGAATTTCGATGGGGCATCATTCAAATGCCAATTTGGTGGGTGAAAATAGTAGTGGCTATAGGTCTGTCACTAGCTTGTTTACAGATGCTTTTACACGCCATCATCTCTTTCAATTCCGCTCTAGGAAAGGCTAATGACTAACCCCATGGTGCTTGGACTGCTATCCGTTCTTCTGATATTTATATTTATGGGTCTTGGCATCCCAGTATTTGCAGCGCTTGGACTGGCAGGAATGATAGGCATCCTGTTTGTTCAAGACTTGACGTACGTCTACAATGTCCTTCAGAATTTTGCATTTGACGAGACCGCTGCGTATCTACTCACTGTCATCCCTTTATTCATCATCATGGGAAATTTTGCTCTACATGCCGGTGTAGGGAAATCTCTTTTTCACGTAGCTAAACGCTGGTGCGGACATTTACCCGGAGGCCTTGCGGTATCAACTATTCTTACTTGTGCCGGCTTCTCAGCTACCTCTGGATCCAGTGTAGCCACGGCTGCAACGGTAGGGTCCATCTCCCTGCCTGAGATGAAGAAAGCAGGATATGACAAGCGACTTTCTGCTGGCTGTGTAGCCGCTGGTGGTGTTCTAGGCGTACTAATACCGCCAAGCGTGCTGCTTGTCTTCTATGCTGCGCTCACCGAGGTATCTGCTGGCCGAATGCTGGTTGCAGGGGTGATACCTGGTGTCCTTTCTGTTTTAGTTTTTGTGCTTGGTGTTCTTCTCATCTCCGCCCGCAAGCCAGCAATGTGCCCTAAAGGCGAAAAATCTGACTGGGGACAGCGTCTGAGATCGCTTGTACATGCTTGGAAGCTGTTAGCACTTATCGTCGTGGTGCTCGGGAGCATCTATACAGGCTGGGCGACCCCGACTGAGGCTGCCTCGTTAGGAGCTGTGGCATCAGTTCTTTTCCTGCTCACCTCAAAGCAAGATTTTTCCAGTAAGTTGAAGGCCATTGCCGGCTCATCACGAGATGCAATCAATACGACTGTGATGATAATGATGACCATGCTCGGGGCCGGTATCTACAGCTTCTTCCTTAGCTTAATACAAGTCCCGCAAATGGTTTCTTCTCTGGTTATTGATCTCCCTCTCCCAGCCATCGTGATCATCGCATTAATACTCATCATTTACATCCCGATGGGAATGTTTCTCGATGCTTTTTCCATGCTAGTTATTACTCTACCCATCCTTTTTCCAGTAGTAACTGGCCTTGGGTTTGATCCTATATGGTTCGGCATCCTTGCTATTAAGATGTGTGAAATCGGTTTGATTACACCACCTATAGGTTTGAATGTCTATGTCATCGCAGGCTTAGATGAAGACACATCGCTCACGGATGTTTTTTCGGGTGCATCATGGTTTATATTGATGGAAGCTGTTACGATCATTATTCTTTTTTCCATTCCGTTCTTGTCTACTTGGCTCCCTTATACCATGTAGGATTAGAAAAATGATCTTCCACCAAAACGATTTGTGAGAACGCATGCCGTCTCTAAACTCGCTTGGTATACTGAAATATTCTATATTTAGTTGATGGTGAGTCGTTACAAGCGAACTCACCATCTTTTTATCGGCGCTCAAAAATTATCACGAGCAGCTTCTCTATGCACGCATAGCCAAGAAATAATAAGAAGAGGAAAAGCGGTCTCAGTGATCAAATTTTCTGGTCAAGTGAGAGACGGGAGAGGACACATTTCAAGCCGTATCTGCCAGTTAAATCTCCGTTGGCGAATGGTAGCCGAGGGTCGAGTGGTACCTTCAACTATTGTTCTCCATCCCGATATATCCGACGTCATCACGCAGTGCTGCCTGGTGGGTCTAAGATCGCTGGTCAGCCAGCCATTTGCTTTTCTTGCTTTTCAGTCAGCAGTGAGTCGAAGAGGCGCTTCATGACTGACAGTCCTAGCACTTCCCCTTGTGGCTTATCGAGACCTGAAACGCGTGCCGATCCAACGTGGATCGGTAGTCATGTGGCGCGTACCTTTTCCTTCTCAAAGCGTCGGGTAACCACCGAGCCGGGCCTACTTCATCCTGGGGTCGCCGTTGGAAGTGGGCCGATGATACCGCCAAGGCGCTGCGCCTGGCGCACAGTCTGCTTGCCAGCGGTGGCTTCGAGGCTGCCGACTAAGTGGCCCGTTACTGGCGCTGGGCCAATGATGGTAAGCATTCTTTCGTTTTCTTTACAGGGTGCTTCAAGCTGATAGTCATGCCAAGGTAGGGTGGAAAGTTACTCCAACAGAGGTCACGGTGGGGCTACGGGCCGCTGGAAAGCATGAGAGTAGACAGCATAAGGGGCGCAACATATCCTGCTCTTCTTGCCCTCCCATCCTGATTCGGCTCATGCTGATAGCTTTCTAGAAGAAACAGGGACCTCATAATGTTCACAGGACTCAGTGCTTTCCCACTAACCCCAACCAAGCAAGATGGCATCGATGAGGTCGCATTCATTCGCCTGGTTGAACGGCTAGTTATCGCAGGGGTCGACTCTATCGGTGTCCTCGGATCGACCGGGAATTACGCCTATTTTTCGCGTGCCGAGCGTGCACGTACTGCACAGCTTGCTGTGGATCATGCCGGGACTGTGCCGGTAATTATCGGCATCAGCGCGCTGCGCACGAGGGACGTATTGGCTCTGACAGAGGATGCTCAGGTAGCAGGGGCACACGGCGTCTTGCTGGCACCCATGTCATACCAGGCGCTCTCCGAAGATGAGGTCTATGGGCTCTACGAAACAATTTCTGCCCATCTTTCTGTACCGTTGTGTGTCTATGACAACCCTGGGACCACTCATTTCACTTTTACCGATGATCTCCATGGGCGCATTGCTGCACTACCGAAGGTTGCCTCTATCAAGATTCCAGGTGTTCCAGATGCGCCGGCCGCTGCAAGGGAGCGTGTCGAGCGCCTGAAGGCCATTATTCCGCCACATGTGACCGTCGGCGTTAGCGGTGACGCTATGGCAGCGACGGGACTGGATGCCGGATGCGACGCCTGGTATTCGGTGATTGGAGGATTGTTTCCAGAGACCGCCTTGGCTATCACGCGTGCCGCTCAGGCCGGAGAGGGAATCGAAGCTCAGCGTCTTTCTGAACAGCTGCAGCCATTGTGGAAACTGTTCAGCCAGCATGGGGGCAACCTGCGCGTGGTCGCCAGTGCTGCGGAGCTACTGGGATTCGTCGAGGCCCCCTGTCTCCCATTGCCTCTCAAAGGACTGGAGGGCGAGGACCGACGCATGCTTGCTATGGTCCTCGATGAGCTGACACCATCCTGATCATAATATTCGCCTTTCCTCTTCGTAGAGTAAGCGTAAGTGTCCAGTGAACACGCCTTCGGCGTAAGGTCATGGCCAGCGACATTAGGTGTTTAGTCCGAAAATCTGCACGTAGTCAATGATTTATGCACGCCAGACATAACATCGCTCTGAAGCCGCTGGCTAACTTTTCGGAGCGCATGCAGATCCGGCGTAGTTCTTTGACCCACCCGAAACAGCGCTCGATGATATGCTTGTCGCGATACTAGGATTTGTCAAAGCCTCTCGGTGCCCCAGGCTGTGTCTCACGCTTCATCCTTCGCTTGGCAATGATGGGCTTCATCCCATACTGGTCGGAGATAACGCCGAAGCGGATTGCTATCATAGCCCTTGTCCGTCACTATGAATCTGCAGCGTTTGAGCGGCCTGCCTACGGGACCCGGCAGGTGGACGTGCTCCATCGTCGGTATGATGTGCCGGGTATCCGAGTGCTGTCCCGGCGACAAGGTGAAGGTCAGTGGTCAACCATGCCGATCACATACCACGTGAATCTTGATCGTCAGGCCACCTCGGCTGCGTCCTAGGGCATGGTCTATGGGTTCTTGGTGTCCCCCTTTTTACCGCCTCCTGAGGCGGCTCGGGTTGCCCGGATTGAGGTCGAGTCGATCATCCATGTATCGAGATCCATCAGACCATCCTCGCGGAGTCGCAGCTGGAGCCGAGCCAGGATGGCATCGAAGGTGCCATCGTCGCGCCATTGCCGGAATCGATCATAGACCGTCTTCCACGGACCATAGCGCTCGGGCAGGTCGCGCCACTTGGCCCCTGAGCATAAAATCCAGAAGATTCCGTTCAACACCTGACGGTCATCACGGCGCGTACGCCCCATGGTTTGAGGTGGGGAGACAATATCGTCGATGAGGTCCCAACCATGGTCGGATATCTCTAGCGTTCTGCCATGAGTCAGCTGCGCTGCTGAGGCATAGTGATATTAGCAAATTCAATTTTTCGAACTAAACCTAATCTTTTGGTAAAAAATCGGCGTCATTTAGGGGATTTATGTCCTCACATATTGACAAAAACACACTCATTTCCGACTCTTACGATAAAATTAACGTACTACTTTAATACGAAAACATAAATGCAGCGTTGGCAAGTTATGGGAGAGTCAGCTTGACATCCAGCACGCCTCAGGAAACCTCCTTTCTGATGCTGGACAGTGCGCCTGTTGGTGCCTACTGGACTCGTGAAGACGGCAGCTTTGCCTGGGTCAACCAGTTTGCTTGTGAGATGCTGGGCTATCGGCGTGAGGAGCTGCTGGCCCTTGATCTCTTTTCAATCGACGCGCATATGACCCCGGAATTCTGGGCGCAGTATTGGGCCGAGGTAACGATTCAGGAAGGCGGACACCTGGAGAGATTTCATCGCCACAGGAACGGCTCGCTATTGCCTGTTGAGGTCGTCGTCCGACGTGTGACCAATAACGGTGAGCCCTTGCATTTTGCCTACGTGCGTGATTTGACAGAACAGAAGCATGTAGAATCGCTGAAGCGAAAGCACGCGCAGTTCATGACCGCACTGTTCCGCGACAGTCCGATGCCCCAATTGATTATTGATCCCAGTACGTCGGAGATCATTGATGCCAATACCGCTGCGGAAACCTTTTACGGCTACGAGCAGATCCGGGGTCGTAGCATTGTGTCGATCAACACGCTGACGCCTGAAGAAATCCAGCAGGAAATGCAGGCAGCGGCGCACCGGGAGCGGTATTTTTTTCGCTTCCGCCATCGTCTGGCGTCGGGAGCGGTTCGGGACGTCCACGTCTATTCTGGTCCGATAGAAAGCAATGGCCGGATGTTGCTGCACTCCAACATCGAGGACATGACGCCACTTTATGCCTTTCAGCGTGAACTGGAAGCACACCGCGATCAGTTGGAGAATCTGCCCATCGGGGTGTTCAGGACAACTCCCGGCGAGTCGGGAGTTATCCTGAGCGTGAACGAGGCGATGTGTCAGATCCTTGAAGCAGATTCAAAAGAGGATTTGATCGGTAAAAAGGCCAGCGAATTTTATCCCCGCCCGTCAGACCGTGCGGTGGTCAGTGATAGCGTGCTGGAACAAGGGCACGTGCGCCGGCTGGAACGCGAACTGGTCACCGCAAAAGGCAATCGAATCTGGGTGTCGATGTCGTTGCGCCGTGAGAAAGCGGAAAACGGAGAGATCTTTTTCGAAGGGGCATTCGAGAATATCACCGATAGAAAATGGGCAGAACGAGAGCGGCTGGTCGCCTACGAACGTCTGCGCAACGCCTTGCACGCCGCTCCGATCCCCATCATGCTCCATCGTGCCGACGGAACTATAGAAGAGCTTAATGCTGTATGGTGTCAGTTGACTGGCTACCGAAGAGACGAAATTCAGACTGTAGATGATTGGACGCACCTGGTCTACGGAAGTCGGACCGGTGATGTAAATGAGCATATAACGCGTCTCCAATCTCAGCCTGGTGGCGTGAATGAAGGTGACTTTCAAATAAGATGCAAGGATGGATCAACGCGGATCTGGTCGTTTTTTTCAAGTTCATTGGAGTCATTGATTCGACCCGATAGCCTTCTGATATCCACTGCTATCGATGTCACAGAGGAACGTGAGCGGCAGCAGCAGGCACGACAGGCCGAGGCCATTCTTCAGAGTGCGGCTGAGGGAATTACGATCACCGGACCGGATCGGAATATACAGCGGGTTAATGCGTCTTTTACGCGCATTACCGGCTATACCATGGCGGAGGTGGTTGGACAAAATCCTCGAATACTCTCTTCCGGTAGACAGGATTCACGCTTCTATGAGCGTATGTGGCGGCAGATCGATCAGACGGGGCATTGGCAGGGTGAAATATGGAATCGACGCAAGAACGGTGAGATTTATCCTGAATGGCTCTCCATATCGGCGATTCATGATGAGAACGGCGAACTGACTAATTATGCGGCGGTTTTCACCGATCTGGCGGAACTTAAGGAGTACCAGTCAACGCTTCAAACACTGCAGCATTTTGACCCTCTTACCGGACTGCCTAATAAGCAGAGCCTCCTCGACTCCATGCGTGATGCGTTAAAAGCTGCTAGGAAAAAGCGGCATGGTGTGACGCTCCTGACCTGTGGGCTCGATCGCTTTCACTTGATAAATGAAACCTTCGGTCATCAAGCGGGCGATGAGATCCTGCAAGAAATTGGTGCTCTGCTACAGCGTGTCGTCGGAAGTGAGGCCAGCGTTTCCCGCATCGGGGGTGACAATTTCGCGCTACTGGTGGCTCATTCTGACTCGGATGCCGTAATAAGCGACCTTTTATCAAGGTTGCGGGATATTCTGGCGCGCCCCGTGCTCATTGATCAGATGAAGACAATCTATCTCAGCTTCAGCACCGGTATCGCCCGGTTCCCGGCCGATGCTCAGTCTGCTCCTGATCTGTTACGCACTGCTGAAACCGCCATGTTCAAGGCCAAGCGGGAAAATCCCGGGCGGCATGTTTTTTCCGACGACACGAAAAACGACGCGACAAGAAAGCGCTATCTGCTGGAAATTGATCTCCGGCACGCTATCGAAAATGACGCACTTGATGTGTATTTCCAGCCCGTTGTCACCGTTGCCGATAATCGTATTATTGGCGCCGAGGGCCTTGCTCGTTGGAATCACCCCGAGCATGGGCCCGTCTCCCCAGGCGTCTTCATCCCGATCGCCGAGGAGGCGGGCATTATCGGGCCACTTACCGACAATCTTTTGAACCGGGCCGCCGGACTAATGGCCGATCTTTCTGAGCGGAGTTATTCGCCGCTCAGGCTGGCATTCAATATATCGGCAACGCAGCTCACACATGACGACTTTGCGGAAAGGACACTGAGCAGTCTACTTGCTGCCGGTTTGTCCCCCGAACATTTTGAAATCGAACTCACCGAAAGCACTCTGATGCAGCAAGTGGATAGAGCACGGGCTGTGCTGGAAGAATTTCGCGAACGGGGCGCTTCGATTTCCATCGACGATTTCGGTACCGGCTTTTCGTCGTTGGCATATTTACAGGAAATTAAAGCCCAGACGCTAAAGATCGACAAGCGATTTATCGATGATTGCGTTGATAAAAAATCAAGCGCTCAGCTGGTACAGTCTATTATCGCCATGGGCCAGGCCTTGGGCATGAAGTTGATTGCTGAGGGTGTGGAAACTCCGGAACAGCTCCAGTTATTGGCATCGCTGGGTTGTGATTACTATCAGGGTTATTTATTCAGCAAGGCGGTACCCATTGAACAATTTAAAGAATTGGTCATGAAACAGTGTCGGTAGTTGTCAAGAAAGCTGCCCTCTCTGAGTACCTTTACCCCGCCTTATTTGTGCGCCAGGAGAAGCCTGATCACTTGGAAATCGGCTATGATCAGCCGAGTAAATTGCGTTTGAATTCAGTGCCTTGTCATCGGCGTGCTTTGTGGGTCGCAGCTTGATGTCAGTGACCGAGGTTTTTCTTGCAAGCGAGGCTACTCTTGTTTGGCAAGTCGGCGGGCGGGTTGGCCATTGGCCATGCAAACCTGGTTTCTTCCCGAGTCCTTGGCCTTGTACAGGGCTTCGTCGGCTCGCCTGAAGCTTGCCTTCGCACTCTCGTCGGTGCGTATTCGCGTGCCCCCCAGGCTGATGGTCAGTTTCGGCAAACCCTCGACCAACTCGGTGGCTTCGACGCTCATCCGCAGCGACTCGGCCAGTTCCCTGGCCCCCTCTAGCGAGGTGTCCGGCAGGAGTAGGGCGAATTCCTCGCCACCCCAGCGCGTCAAGATGTCCGTTTCACGCACGCGCTGCGAGATATGGTTCACTAGTTGCTTGAGTACCTCGTCACCCGCCAGATGGCCGTGCTCGTCGTTGATCCGCTTGAAGTGGTCGATGTCGAGGAGCAGAAGCGACAGTGGCTCGCCGAGCCGGGCGCTGCGCGCGCATTCCTTCTCGACCAGCCGGTCGAAGAAGTGTCGATTGAATGCACCGGTCAGGCGATCGTGATGGGCCGCGTCTTCCAGTTCCTTTTCAATCGCCAACTGCTGGGTGATTTCCCGGAAAACCACCACCACGCCATTCGTCTCGTTGAAGAGTCCCTGGATGATCGTGGCGTAGGTTTCTACGGAGAGCGGCTTGCTATCGGCACGGAAGAACGTGTCTCGCCAGGCATTCAACGGCTTTTCCGTTTGCAGTACATGGTTGATGGGGCACTCGTCCTTCGGGTATGGCCGGCCATCCGGGTACCACGCATGCATCAGTTCATGTGCGTTCAGCCCTAGGAGGTCTTCCTCGTTCGAATATCCAAGCAGGTCCAATGCCGCCTGATTGATCAGTGTCAACCGCCCGACGGGGTCAATGCCGAAAACGCCCTCGCCGAGGCTGGACATAAGCTGCCGGTTGAATCGTTCCGATTGCACGCGTTCGGTGATGTCACTCTGAACCGACACGTAGTGCGTGGTCCGGCCATCTCGGTCGAGGACCGGGCTGATGTTCCAATGCACCAGGTACGGTGTGCCGTCCTTGCGGTAGTTGACCGCTTCTCCCTCGAAGAACTTGCCCTGTGAAAGGGTGGCGCGTAGCCGTTCCAGTACCGCCCGGTCAGTCGCCGCGCCTTGGAGGATCCGTGGTGTCTGGCCAATCAGTTCGTCTTCCGTGTATCCGGTTTGCTTGCAGAGTGCCGGATTGACATAAACAATTTCAGGGCCGGGTGGGTCCAAGTCGGCCGTCGTGATTAGAACGGCGTTGTACGCCTGGCTGATGGCTTGTCGAAATGCTTTGTCGGGAAATGTTGACATGATGTCTTCGTCGATAATTGTAAATTGCGCTACGCCGATTGTCGTAGGCTTGTGAGAAGCACGTCCCTAGTATGGCGGTGTCCACACGCTTGAGCAATTTATTGGGCATGTCCCCATTTCGTAAGTTGGTGAGGCCCAAGCTAATGGTTAAGGCTCCTATTAATCGCTGAGACGCAGGGTTGCAGCGCCGAGTGCCAAAGGCGCTCGGTATCGAATTGTTCAGCGGCTTCCTAGCCCGAAAATTGCACCAGACATACAAAAAGCGGCTGAAAATCGTTTATAATTCAAGCTCCTACACAAGAACCAACCGACTCAGCCGCCATGACAAAATGTACCACGCCGACCGCTTCCTTTCCACGCTGTAAAGGCCGCCAGGTCACCGCCGGTTTCGACGGTGGCGAGATCACCTCCGATGGCGGCGCCCTGCTGCTCCGCCAACTGGATCGCGAGATGGGCCTGACTCGCGCCATCGCGCGCCGACTGGATGACGCCCGGGCCTCTCGCCGTTGTCAGCACAGAGCTGAAACCATGCTCCGGCAGCGCGTCTTTGGCCTGGCGCTGGGCTACGAAGACCTCAACGATCATCATGCCTTACGCCGCGACATCGCCCTCCAGACGGCGGTCGATACCGACGGCGTGCTGGCCAGCCAGTCGACGCTGTGTCGCTTCGAACAACAGGCCAGTCGCCAGTGGGCGGTGGCCATCCAGGAGGAGATCGTCGAGCAGTTCATCCGTTCCTTCCGGCGGCCGCCGACGAAGCGCTTGATCCTCGACTTCGACGCCACCGACGATCCGGTGCATGGCGAGCAGCTCGGCCGACATTTCTCCGGCTTCTACGACGGGTACTGCTTCCTGCCGCTCTACGTCTTCTGTGGCCAGCAGTTGCTGGTCAGCTACCTGCGCCCGGCCTATCGCGACGCCGCCCACCATGCCGGCGCCATCCTGGCGTTGCTGGTGCGGCGGCTGCGCCAGGCCTGGCCCGAGGTGAAGATCGTCTTCCGGGGCGACAGTGGCTTCTGCCGACCGCTGATTCTCGATTGGTGCGAGCGCCATGGCGTCGAGTACATCGTCGGCCTGGCCACCAACAGCCGCCTCGAGACGATGTCGTTGGACATTCGCTACGAGTCGGCCATTCGCTGGGAGGCTGCGCGCACCAAGCAGCGCCACTTCGGGCGTATCGACTATGCTGCCCACAGCTGGAAGCGCCCTCGACGCAAGGTGGTGGTCAAGGCCGAGACCAGTCACCGAGGCTTCAACACCCGCTACGTGGTGACCAATCTGCGCGGCAGCCCGCAGTGGCTCTATGACAGCCGCTACTGTCCGCGTGGCGACATGGAAAACCGCATCAAGGAGCAGCAGTGGCTCTTCTCGGACCGCACCAGCTGCCATGAGTGGTGGCCCAACCAGTACCGGCTGCTGCTGGCCGGCCTGGCCTACCTGCTGTTGGAGCGGCTGCGTCGGGTTTACCTCAAGCGGACGGCATTCGCCTCGGCTCAGGTCACGACACTGCGCCTGAAGCTGCTGAAGATCGGTGGCGTGGTGATCCGCAATACTCGGCGCGTCCGACTGATGCTGAGTAGCCACTATCCTGACCAGGGCCTCTTCCTCAAGCTGGTCAAGAAGCTGGTGTCGGGATGATCGGCATGGTGCTGTCCCCGGCACGGAATAAACAACGGGGGTAGGGGGAAGTGCGTCTCGAATCCGGGAAATCGATCAAAAAGCGACCAATTCCCGGTCAAACCGAGGTAAGAGGCTGGCCTACTGACGCGCCAGGCCGAACTCGCGACACTGGTGCAATATGCGGGCTAGAAGCTGCCTGATTCCAGGTTCCAACAAGCTTGATAGGCATCGCTCTTGCGGCACCGCAACCCCGAGGAAATGCTCATCCTGGATGACGATCGCGGTCGAGTCGCCCTTTGATGCGTACTGGGTGGTTAGGGTGAGCAGCACAGCTCCCTCTAATCCCAGGTCATCCTGTGGCGGCAGCCCATAGAGAGGGATGTTGTCGAGGCTGCGTTTGAAGATCTCGGGGGCTTGGGGCATTGCTTCACCTACATTGCAGTGATGTACGATCGCGATGATGGTACCAAGGAATGTCGGTAGCGTTGGAGGAAAAAGCCCATGGAATCCTTGGTTGCTTTATCTGGAGATACGGTCATGTGTGGGCGCATTGCTCTCTTCTTCGACCCCGCCTCCATCTGCCGAACCCTCTGGCTGCCTCTGCAGCCGAAGGACTGGCAGCCCTGCTACAACAACATCGCACTCGGTATCTCAATCAAAAGTGTCCTCTCCAATTAGACCAGTCACTACTGCCAACTGCGATAGCCTTGCCGGTTTACCGGTGTGCAGGAGGCTGCCGGCTCCCACCGTCCTTATGGGGTTACCCGCCAGTAGAACATCCCCGATTGTTTCCCGAGAATCCTTGCCGAAATATGTGCCTCGCTGGGCCTTTCCGCTAGTCCATAGCACACATGCAGCGGCAGCAAGTGCTCCTCCCTGGGATGGCAGAAACGGGCATGGGGCGCGCGATCCCAGTGTGCCAGACGCTCGGCTCGCTCCGCTTCCTCGATCTCCGCCGCGGTACAGGTCTTCTCGAGCCACGCCTCGAAGGCATGGTTGCGAGCCTGAATTTCCGGGGTATCGGGTGCAAAGAAGGCCTGCATGTTATGGAAGGAGAAACCGGACCCGATGACCAGCAGTTCGTCAACGTCCAGGGCCTGCAACGCTCGGCCCATCGCCAGGTGCGTCGAGGCATCGAGGCTGTTCACCAAGGACAGCTGCACGCATGGAATATCCGCCTTTGGGTACATCAGCTTGAGCGGTACAAAGGTACCGTGATCGAAACCCCGCTGATCATCGAGTCGCGCAGACATCCCGGCCTGCTGCAGTACCTGATGGATCTGCCGCGCAAGCGCAGGATCACCCGGGCACGGATACTCGATGTGGTAGGACTCGGGCGGAAAGCCAGAGTAATCGTAGATCAGCGCCGGGTTGGCACCCGAGGTGATCGTCGGCACATCTTCTTCCCAGTGGGCGCTGATGACCAGGATGGCGGAGGGCTTGCGCAACTGGCCCGCGATCTCCGTTAGCCTCTCGACCATCTCCCGGTGGTCCGGGTCGCCCAGCAACGGCATCGGCCCGCCGCCATGGGAGATGAACAGAACATCGGTCGTGGTGCTCATGGCGTTGGCTCCTCCTGCTCGTTCAAAGTCGTGACGTGATCCGTTCTCATCAGAGCTCGCCGGGCCCGGCCGGCACGATGCCACTGGGGTTCAACGCCTTGATGGAATAGTACCCCGCCTTGATATGGTCGATGCGCAAGGTGTTGGCTACTTCGGCAGCGCCTTCTACACCCTGGACGTGTCGGGAGAGACGCCGCTGATCACCAGAAAAGTCGTGCAACTCAAAAACGACTACATCCACCAGGTCATCGACATCTATCATATCTGACCGGGTCACGCTGACCAGACTTGGTGCCCAATAGACCCCGCGGCAGGGACATCCCACCATTCTCGATACCCACCTTGGTGTCCCGAGGTGTGAGGGAGAGGCATTGCATGCGACTTCATAAAGACTGGTCGATAGCCGCCGTCATCGCTGGCTTCGTGGCGGTGCTGGTTTCCTACTCCGGCCCGCTGGCGATCTTCTTCCAGGCGCCACAGAGCGCCGAGATCTCCACTGCCATGATGACGTCCTGGGTCTGGGCGATCTCCATCGGCGCCGCCATCTCTGGGATCGCGCTCAGCCTTTGGTTGAAGGTGCCCGTGGTCACTGCCTGGTCGGCCCCGGGCACAGCGCTGCTGGTTACGCTCTTCCCTGACCTGTCGCTGAACGAGGCCGTGGGGGCCTACCTCACGGCGGCGGCGGTGATCTTCGTGATCGGCGTGACCGGCTCCTTCGATCGCATCATCCAGGCGATTCCTCCGGGCATCGCCAGCGCCATGATGGCGGGCATCCTCTTCCAGTTCGGGGTAGGGGTATTCATTTCCCTGGAGTCGGTGCCGGCCATGACCCTCGGCATGCTCCTGACCTACCTGGTCTTCAAGCGGCTGACGCCCCGCTACAGCCTGGTAGCGTTGCTGGTGGTCGGCGTGGGCCTGGCCTTGATCCTAGAGGGTGCCAGCCTGGTTTCCATCGTCACCGCTTGTTTCGGGGGGATCACCACCGTGATCGCGGCGATCACGGCGGCCATCTGCACCAGCAAGGAGGCCCATGAGGATCCTGGTAAGCGCTATGTGGCGGGGGTGGCCAACGGAATCTTCTACCTGATCGGTTGCACCTTCGCCGGTACCATCGTGCTGCTCTTCACCTCGCTGCCCGGTGAGTTCGTCGCGGTGCTGGCGGGCTTGGCGCTGATCGGTGCCATCACCAGCAACTTCAGCGCCTTCGCCGCTCACAAGGACCACCTGGAGGCCTCGGTGATCACCTTCATCGCTACAGCATCGGGAATAAGCTTCCTGGGGCTGGGGTCGGCTTTCTGGGGGGTGGTGGTCGGTGCGCTGGCCTATGCCCTGCTGCACCGGCAATTGCCCGGCTCAGGGCGTCGGTCGGATCGGGCGAAGGTCCGTAAGTCCTCCTGATCTCCACGAAGAATATGTCAAGAACAGCACTATCCAGAGAAGCCTGAGATGGAAAAGATGCATGTGGCGATGGACGAGAGCGACGCCTCGCTGCGGGCCCTGGCGCTCGGTTAACACCTGGCCTAGCAGTTGGAGGTGCCCCTGAGCATGACTTCCGTGGTAGGCAGCGAGGACCGCGTTGAGCCCCGACGTAAAGCACTGCAGACGCGCCTGGCGGACCAGCAAGCGGGGGATGTCACTGTCGAGGTAGCGGTCCACGATAGCGCCAAGGAGTACCTGGGCCAGTGGGCCGGTCGGGAGGACGTGGGGCTGTGCATGATGGCTTACGGGCGCGCCCGGTACCGGAAATGCTGGTCGGCAGCGTCACCGCCGGCGCGGTGCGGCGTGCCAACCGGCTGGTCTTCTTCTGCGGACCTCGCTTCGATGCTCAGGCCCATCGCAAGGTTGGAGGTATTGATGGTCTGCGACGACGGCTTGAAGCTCTCCGAGGCGATCCTGCACCACGCGGTGGCACTTTCCAAGCGGCTAGATGCCCGCCTGCAGCTATCGCAGGTGATCGACACCATTGCCGCTGCGGCGGTATCGCTCGATGGTGGCCATGTCGACTTGATGGAGTCCGGCTATGTGCATGGTGTGGCGCGTCGCCTGCGAGCCGACCATGGTATGAAGGTGGACTGGGAGCTGCACGGTGACCCTGCCGACTTCATCGTCAGTTATCTGGCAGATTGCCAGAACACCATGCTGGCCATGACGACTCACGGGCGTAGCGAGCTCTCCCAGGTGGTGGCCGGCAGTGCCAGCCACGGAGGTATTGCACGAGGCATGTTGTTTTGTGGGGGTGCTGCGACCCTGCAACTAGCAGTTGCTGGCCGGGCTAGGGTAAATGGATTGAGTATTTTCAGGAAGCCGTGATTGCTCCCCGCCCGAGAGGGCGAGGGTTTTCGCGGATTATTGTTGACCATGAAGCGCAGAAATCGCATTGAACCGCCAACATTCGCCAAATGCTCCTTATATCAAGATGTTGTGACGCCCGATTGAATCCGCCGCCGCTAAACCAATCCACGCAAGCACCGGCCACGCCGCCTCAGGGTCCATCCTGTGAGGCGACGGTACAGGGCTGCAAGCTCTAGATGGCCACGCCTCAGGTCAGGAGGCCGATCCCGATGCAGAGATCCTCGTGCTTCTAAAGCCCCTGGGGCAGAGCGCCAAGTTCGATCCCGCCGTGCATAAGGCCATTGCAGTTGGCTTTACCGATCCCCGAGGGAGGCAGCCCGAATACGATGGCCTACGCCAGGGATGGTGTCGTTAGCACCCAGGGAAGGATTTACAGCGCTTCCTTGTAGGCCTGCCAACGGATCAGCCCGAACAATGCTGTCATTTTCGATGGATATGTCTATGTCACCGTGTGGTCAAGGCTTTACACGCCTTAAACCCGCTGCTAATGTAGGTTTGTCGAGCAAAATCGCTTGATCGGGTATGGCGACCTGATAACACGAAGGCGCATAAGCGCCACTGCCATGGTAGGCGCTTTTATTTTGCCTGCCATGTCTATGGCGGTCGTGCGTGGGAGACCTTCGGGTCTGCCGGTTTCCTTTGTGTCCGGTTCGCCAACCCGCGTACGGCCGCCCCCATCCTGTTTGGCGACAGGGGGGACGGTTCCTAAACTACACAAGGGAACGTCCACTATGATCCATTCAACCGCCTTCCCCCATTGCAGCAGTCGCCGCGCGCGTGCTGCCGCTCATCGTGCCATGGCCGTTCTGGCGTCCAACAGCTGCCTTCGCGTTCGCTACCGCCGGTACCACTTTCATATGTGTATGGCTGAGGCACTCTCGCGTGGCCCCGGCGCCATCGCCCAGGAGGCTGTGCTGGAGGTGAGCGAATGAGCCCGCGCGTCGATCCGGTCAAAACCCTGCCCACCCCGAAACCCCGCGTTAACGACCCACAGTCACGGATGATCGCCGAGGCACTGGATCATCGGTTGCTCTGTTGTGCAGAGGCAGACGAGCCCTTCACCATTTACGGTATCCGTGACCAGCTGCTAAAGCTGCCGGAGCTGGAAGAGTTCGATCCTACCAAGCTGCGCTATCGGGTCCGGGATCGGCTGAACACGCTGGAGAAGCACGGCCTTGTCGTTGAGGCTGGGGTGCGCGGCAAAAATCGCCGGCTGTTCCGCATGAACCTGGACACCCTTGCAGAAACGTCGAAGCCCACCGCTGCATCCTCCTCCCCATCAGCGCCCTCGCAGGCTGTCTCAGCGGCAGCACCTCCCACACCACTACTTGAGCACCTCGAAAAGGAACGCCTCTACCTCCGGCCAGCCATGCAGGCTGCCATCAGCGAGGCGGAACACTACCAACACCTAATGGCGACATTTCCCGATGAACGATCGCAAATCACCTCGCTGCTGCAGGCGGCCATCGAACACAGTGGCCGCCTGCAGGGCCAGTGGGATGCCAACCTGAAGGTCCGACAGCGCCTGACCCGCCATGGCGAGTCTGAGGTGTCAGCTAATCAGGAGGAGCGCTCATGATCTTGCCCCCCTCATCACGCGAAGCGAAGCGTTCTGCACTGCCGACCCTGCGCCCCTGGCAGTCGGCCTGCCTGCAGCAGGCGCTCGCGACGCTGTCACCACAACATCCGCATTTTCTGTGTCAGGCCACTCCCGGGGCCGGCAAGATGCGTCTCGCCGCCGAGTTAGCCGATGCACTGATGGCGCGCGGTGATATCGACTATGTCCTCTATTGCGGCCCCACCCGGGCCGTAGTGCAGGCGGCCGTCGACTCACTACAGACCGTGACCGGGCATCCCATGCATGGCCAGCTGGGCGCTGCCGGTGCCGGGATGACCTACCACGCGTTGCCGGGACGTCTGGACGCCCTGAAGCAACTCGGGCGCCTTCATCGCGTGCTGCTGATCTGGGATGAGAGCCACCATGCTGCCGGATCTCTGGGTGGAGAGGGCCCGAACCAGTGGGGCGGCACGCTGATGGCCCTCGAGCGTCATATGACTTACACCCTGGCACTGTCAGGTACACCGTGGCGGACGGACGGGAGCTGCATGCCGCTGCTGCGCTATCTGGAGGTCGCGGAGGATGCCAGGGAAATCGCAGCGGGGCTGGACACACCGGAGGGTCCACTGCCCGGCAGTGCGGCCCCGGAAGGGCCGGGGTTGCAGATCCTGCAACCGGACTTTGTTTACACTCTGCAGGACGCCATCCGCGATGGGGTGTGCCGCTATCCGCGCGTGCAACTGGTGGATAACCGCGCGATCAAGCTGACCGGCTTTCACCCGCGCACCGGTCGCCAGGAAACGCATCGCTACGCCAGCATTCCGCAGCTACTGCGCCATCCGGCCATCGACTACGGCAGCCTGGTCCGGCTGGACGCCCCCATGCAACGCCTCCTGTCGCTCGGCACTCAGCAATTGAACACACTCAGAAAGCAGGACCCCAACGCCGCGGGGTTAGTCATTGCCGCCGATATCGAGCATGCCGAAGCAGTGGCGCAGCAGCTGGAGACTGAGGGTCATGAGGTGTGTCTGGTCACCAGTCGCGACCCTCTCGCCCATGCCCGCCTGGACGCCTTTCGTCAAGCGTCAACGCCCTGGATTGTCGCGGTGGGCATGGTAGCCGAGGGGGTGGATATTCCTCGACTGCGCGTCGGCTGCTATCTGAGCCATATCCGCACCGAGCAGAATTTTCGCCAGGTACTGGGGCGGATCATCCGCCGTCAGGGGGAACAGGATAGCGACTGCTACTTCTTCGCGCTGAACGATACTCGACTCGCTCAGATGGCGCGTCGACTGAGTGACGACCTGCCCCAGGATCTGGCCACAGTGTCGTTGAGCACCGAGACCGCGGCTCCCAGGGGCAGCCGCGGTGCTCCACCGCCGGAGGATGCGCCTCCCACGCCGAACACGGCTGCCGCGCCGGGAGAGACCCCGTCTGGTACAGGAACGACCGGGAGTGATGTCTCGGTCACCATGGGGGCGGCCAGTTCGGAGGGCACGCTCAATGTGGCGCCCGATGTGGCGTTTTCCGAGGCGTTCTTCGAGCGCCTTATCGCCCTGCGGCTGGCACCTTGAGGGAGGGATCGATGATGAAACGGAATCCGTCGCGCCAAGGGCTGACGCATCAGCGGCAAAGCACCTACGACCGCCATGACCGCCCCCGTGGAGGGACTGTCACGTGAGGCGCGGCGCTTGCTGTCGGAAAGCGTCTCACCCCCAACACCGTTCGTGGCATGCGCTCGGACCTTAAGGTCTACCAGAAGGTCGGCGGGTTGCTTCCGGTCACCGAGGTCGATATTGCCAACTTCCTCTCGGCACAGAACAAGTTGGGCACAAAGCCGACCGCGTTGGAGAGCTACGTCAACTCGCTGCACATGTTGCACCGCCATCACAACCCGCGCTCTCCGGTGAAGTCCCACGTATTTTACAGCGTGATTTGTGGGAGGCTGAAGAAATGCTGGCCTGGCTCTCGGATAGTCGGAGAACTCAAAGGTCGAGGATCAAGTGCTTGGTCTGGAAGGAAGGTCGTCAGGAGCAGATGAACTGCTTGACGATTGCCTCCTTAATAGCCCCGCCCACTGGCGACTAGCTTGCTGCTCGAAGCGACACAGCGTCGGATAGATGACCGTAAACGTATCTGCAACTTGAGAAATGATGCGCTGGAATGAGCGCTTAACTTGTCTGGAGTTCGCACTGATTCATTTGCGAATAAATCGACGAGTCAAAGGAAATCAGTAAGTTACCACCCGTGATTTTAATCTGTGCGCTTTTCGTCAGTGCACCAAAGTCTTTGCCAACTCAGGGGCGGGAAGTCTTCCTGACACTGATGAAGTGTGAGCACTGGCGGGGCTGGGGAATATTTCTCATCGTCGAGGCGTTAGCCGCTATAGGAGCGGGAGAGGGCGGTGAGGCAGGGGAGCATTTCTCATCCTCGAGTCGGTGGCCGCTATAGGAGTGTGAGAGAGCGGTGAGGCAGGGGAGCATTTCTCATCGTCGAGGCGTTGGCCGCTATAGGAGTGTGAGAGAGCGGTGAGGCAGGGGAGCATTTCTCATCGTCGAGGCGTTGGCCGCTATAGGAGCGTGAGAGGGCGGTGAGGCAGGGGAGCATTTCTCATCGTCGAGGCGTTGGCCGCTATAGGAGCGTGAGAGGGCGGTGAGGCAGGGGAGCATTTCTCATCGTCGAGTCGTTGGCCGCTATAGGAGTGTGAGAGGGCGGTGAGGCAGGGGAATATTTCTTGTCGCAAGTTCGGTGGTCGATATAGGAGTGGATAATTTATGAAAGAGATCATGTTAGTCATCATGGATTCGGTTGTTGTACAGGACAAAGTAAAATCAAAGCATCATAAGCCTCCTCAACCCTTTTGATGCTGTAATATATATGACAAAGGGTACGATTTTTGAGGGTTGAGGTTTGAGATAAATTTCAGGAGTTGACTGTGAAAAAATTGATACGGCGAGATGCTGTTTTGGAGCTTTGCTGCATCAGCAATTCATCACTTCATCGAATGATAAATGAAGGGAGGTTTCCTGCACCTGTTAAGGTGGGTAAGCGTAGCGTTGCATGGGTAGAAAGTGAAGTGAAAGAATGGATTGAAAGGAAAATCAATGAACGATGATACACCTTTGGGAATTCAGGTGTTATTTGATTAATATTTGCCTGTTTTACCTATTCAGGTAGCTGCGCCGGGCACTCGGCCTACCTCGGGACGGAGTCCCGCCTCGCTGCAGGGCTCGCCGTATGGTGCGGGGGGTGGATATCTCGCTCGGCGACAATGATTCGCTTGGTCTTGAAGCTTCCCTTGCGAGGCACGGGATCCAGGCGAATCAGATTGAGCGTCAACCGCTCGAGAGTGGCCAGGTTATGCCCAGCGTTTTCCGTTCGTGCCCGCATCTGGTCATCGGTAAAGGTGACATCCAGGCACCAGTGCATCTGATTCTCGATGCGCCAGTGCTGTCGAACAGCCTTGGCCAATTGCTCGGCGTTCGGCTGCTGATCGAACTCGGCCGGCGGCTCTTCATGCAGGCCGGCCAAGAGGGTTTTGCCGGCCGCCTAGGCGGCGACGAGTTCACGCTGCTGCTGCTGCCGGGCCCCGACGAGGCCCTGGAAAGCAGCCTCGACCGACTGAGCGAACTCCTTTCCGCGCCGTTCGAACTGGAAGGGGTCGAGATCGAGATCTCGATCCGGCTGGGCTATACGCGCCTGGGCGAGTCTCGGCGCCCGACCGAGGAGCTACTGCGCGAGGCGGAGCTGGCCCTGATCCAACACCGCAGGGAGTTTTCCAACCCCTGGGTCGCTTACAACTCGAGCCTCCAGGAGGAGAGCCAGCAACGCATCGCGTTGACCCGTGGGCTGCGTCAGGCACTAGCGGAGGACCATTTCGAGTTGCACTTCCAGCCCAAGATCGACCTCGCTACCGGCACGCTCGTATCCTGCGAGGCGTTACTGCGCTGGAACCATCCCGAGTGGGGGTTGATCTCGCCCAGCGTCTTTATCCCCGTCGCCGAGCAGAGTCAGTTGATCGTCCTGATCGGCGACTGGGTGCTACGCCGGGCCTGTCGACATCTGCGCGACTGGCGTGAAGCCGGACTCACGCGGGTACGCGTGGCCGTTAATGTCTCGCTGGTCCAGTTCCAGACGGGCGATTTCGCCAGCCGGGTCCGCGCCATTCTCGACCAGACCGGCGTGGCAGCGGAGGAGCTGTCGCTGGAGATCACAGAAAGTGTGTTCGAGCAGACATCCGACCCCCTGCTGAGCCAGATGCGTCGGTTGCACGCCATGGGCGTGCGGCTCTCGCTGGACGATTTCGGCACCGGCTACTCGTCGCTGATGTACCTGCAGCGCTATCCCTTCGACGAGATCAAGATCGACCAGGGCTTCGTTTTCGGGTTGCTCGATAATCCCTTCAGCCGGCACATCGTCGAAACGATACTGGTGCTTGCACGGGCACTGGACGCCGAGGTGGTGGCGGAGGGCATCGAGTCGGCAGAGGTGGCCGACGCGCTCATGACGATGGGATGCCGTTTCGGCCAGGGGTACTTCTACAGCATTCCGCTGGAAGCGGAGGACTTCCGCTGGTTGCTGGAACAGCGCAGCAACCTTCCGCTCACATCCAAAGGTATGTGTTAGTACCTCATCCGTATCGGTGGCTGTGACCTTCCTTGGAAATCCTTTCGGCCTTGCTATCTAAGCCATTTTGCCATACGTGACGATGCCGCTGACTTCTGGCTGCATTAAAGCGTGAAGGTTAGAATCAGGCAGTGCGTATCCATCCTTTACTGATGGTGACCTTGTGTGATCAGCCAGCAGGAAATCTCGCCCTTCCCTCTGCAGATCGAGGATTCCCAGGGGGTGCTTCATCACGCCGAAAACACATCGTCATACAAGCCGAGTTGGCCCATGAGCGAACCGCACGTCGAATCCGCTGCCCTGGCCGGTGGGACAATTGAAAGAGACACGCCCTTGTCCGCCCTCGCCCGTCGCGACTTGATTGAGGCCCTATCCACGGAGACGGTAAGCGCTGTCGCCCAACGCATGCGCTCCGCCTCTTGCAGCTCGGTCGTCGTTATCGCCGACGGAGAGCCCGTTGGTGTCTGGACGGAAGCCAACACTCTCGGTAGAGAAATGGCCAATCCGGATGTCAGTGACCAGCGCCTGGACGCCGTGATGAGTCATCCCGCCGTCATCCTGCCCGCCGAGGCCACCATCGCCGAGGCCTGGGGCCGCCTGAGGGATGCCGGCATTCCTCAACACCTGGCGGTCACCGACACCGCGGGACGGGTTACGGGACTGGTAAACCTCGCCGATCTGCTGGCCACCAGCGAGCCAGGCCTGGTGCAGGAGTTGGAAGCGGCCCTGGCCGATACCCGAGAGCGGCTTCGTGCGACCGAGGAGGAGCGTTGCCGGCGCGAGCGCGTAGAAGCAAAGTTGCGCGAGCGGGTGAAGGAGCTGCGCACCCTGCGCGACATTATTCTTCTCTCCACGGATGACCAGCGAACGCTGCCGGAGTTGCTCGATGAATGCGTCGACAAGATGCAGGCGGGATGGCAAGACCCGGAAAAGACTGCGATACGCCTGCGTGCAGGCGGCGTTGAGGCGATCTCCGAAAACTTCTTCGAAGGGAGATGGCAGCAGCATGCCGGCGTTGACGATCCCGAGGCCCCGATCGAGATGGAGGTGTTTCGTGACGACCCCGGCACGACGAGCCCTTTCCTGGTAGAGGAACAGGAACTCCTAGATGCCGCCGCCCAACAATTCCATAACGCCCTGTTACGCCGGCAAGCGCAGCAGGAGCTGAAGCGACTGGCGACCCACGACTCGCTCACCGACACGTACAACCGGACTGGGCTCTATCAGTTGCTGGAGCAGGCCCAGGTGGAATACGAGCGCTACGGGACTCCTTTTTCTGTCATCATGTTCGATATCGACCACTTCAAGGCCGTCAATGACCAACATGGCCATCAAACCGGCGACGAGGTCCTGCGCAGGCTGGCTCGCAGGGTAAACAAGGCCCTCCGCGATGCGGATGTCTTGGGGCGCTGGGGCGGGGAAGAGTTTCTGGTGATTGCGACCCATACCCAGGCCCAGGGAGCCGCCGAGCTGGCGGAACGCCTTCGGCAACGCATTGCGCGACGCCCCTTTGAGGTCGTGGGACGGGTGACCATCAGCCTGGGCGTGGCGACGCATGAGGCGGGCGAGACTGTGGAACGGCTGGAGGGGCGGGTCGACAAGGCCCTCTACCGCGCCAAGGCGGCCGGGCGTGACCGGGTCGCCGTCGCCTAGCGAGAGACCCGGTAGGCATGGTACTCGGCAGACTGACGATGATGGGGTCGGCCACTGTCGGTCGTTGCAGCAGGCCGAGCAACTGAAGGCCGCACTGGAGGAACGCTTCGCGGCGTGTGGGTTGGAGCTCCACCCGGAGAAGACCAAGATTGTCTACTGCAAGGACGACAATCGACGTCAGGACTACCCAGTCAACAGCTTCGATTTCCTTGGCTATACCTTTCGGCTTCGGAAGTCGAGAAATCGGTACGGGAAGTTCTTTATCAACTTCACACCGGCGATCAGCAACAAGGCCGGGAAGGCCATTCGGCAGACGGTACGACGGTGGAACCTGCAATTACGCAGTGACAAGTCGTTGCGCGATCTGGCGAACATGTTCAACGCGTGGATCAGGGGCTGGATCCAGTACTATGGTGCCTTCTACAAGTCGGCCCTGTATCCGATGCTGCGGTAGATAGACCGGCGACTCGTGAAATGGGCGACCCGTAAATACAAGCGGCTGAGAGGACACCGGCGGCGGGTCAGTCACTGGCTGGACCGTGTTGCGCGACAGAATTTTCGGCTGTTTGCGCACTGGCCGCTGCTATATGGGTAGGGTTGGATAAGAAGAGCCGTATGAGCTGAGAGGTTCACGTGCGTATGTGGGGGGCCGGGACGAGTAATCGCCCAGTCTACCCGACCGAAACCGTGTACTGACCGCTACGGGACTGCTCGTCAATCCAGGCCTGTCATTGCTCGGCGGGACAGCATGTGTGGCGCTGCGTCGGCATGAGTACTGATTCTCTGTCGGTGAATGACAGGATCAGCTTAGGGGGGGGGGGGCAGGCCATTTCGATGAACGATGTGCCGGAATGGCCGTGGAGTGGTCTGACAGAAGCTAGCTAGGCCTCGTCCGGTCAGACCGGCTATTTCACTCTGTTCCTCGATAGGTACTTGAAAAACCCAGGAAAAAGTTCTTTAAAACCGCTCGATGTGTAATGAATTTTGCGCATGATAATAAACTTACAGCTTATGTAAATATATTTACATAGATTTTGTCAGTGTGTGGAACTATGGTTTTAAAAGCATAATTAAAAAAGAGGAAAATGATGAAAGATGTATCTGCAATTGCAGTACAACATTCCCCTTTTGAAATGGAATATAGGGAGGAAAACCTTGATTTCATAATTTCCAAAATCAGATATCACGCTGAGCTTGGAGCAGACCTGATAGTCTTTCCTGAAGTTGGAATTACGAATTTTTTTCGTCATGAGCCAGGTGGTTTAGAAAAGTATTGGATTGAAGGTGCAATCAGCCTGCAATCGGAAGAAATAAAAAAAATTAGAGAAGTTGCAAAAACTTGTGGCGTTTATACAGTCGTTGGATTCGCAGAAAAGGCTGATTCAATCGGAACTATATACAACACAGCAGCGCTTATTGGTCCTAAAGGAATTGAAGGAATTGCTCGGAAAAATTACATGCCTGGACTTGAAAAATTTTATTATTCAAGAGGTGGCATAAGTGAAGTTTTCGATACTGAAGTTGGAAAAATTGGAATAGTAATATGCTACGATTCTATGTTCCCTGAAAACTTTATTAGCTTGTCAATGAAGGGTGCTGAAATCATAGTTATAACATCTTCTATTTGGGCTGGTGGTGACAAGGGTGGGGTGGGCGATAAAAAAAATAAACAAAAATACTGGTCTGTCTTGCCCGTAGTTTCAGCTATCCAAAGTCAAACATTTGTTGTAAGTGCTAACGCATGTGGCAGATTAAATATGGGAGCCGACGTTGGAACTTGGGAGCGACTTGGTCTAAGCAAGATTGTTTCACCAACAGGGGAGGTGCTTGCAGAAGCAAATGTTGAAGATGATGTTGATTTAAAAGCAGATTTGAAAGTAAGTAGTATGGTAAAAGCAAGAACTAGCTATCGTTTCGTTAATGATAGGCTCCTTTACGGGGAAGATAGCTGGTGATCATTAACAAGTCCAATCGACCAAAGGTGCATTGATGAAAACGTCAATTAAAACACTCACCGCAGCAATCGCTATTTCGAGCGCATTTCCTGGAATGCTATTGGCTCAAGATACTGTCAAGATTGGGGCTTTGCATGACTTGACCGGAAGTTTTAATATTTACGGCATTCAGCAAAGCGAAGCCCTCAAATTGGCCGTAAAGAAGGTTAATGAAGAAGGCGGTGTAAATGGTGGAAAAGTTGAAGTTGTAGAGTACGACACACAATCAGACGATGCTCGTTATACGCAATACGCAAACACTTTGATATTGCGTGACCAAGTAGCAGCTATGTTTGGTGGTCTTGCAAGCTCATCAAGAGAGGCTGTGAGACCAGTAGCACACCAAAATCAAACACTCTATTTCTATAGCGCATTATACGAAGGTGGAG
The DNA here is from genome assembly GCA_051751285.1 of Pseudomonadota bacterium. Lineage (GTDB taxonomy): Bacteria > Pseudomonadota > Gammaproteobacteria > Pseudomonadales > Halomonadaceae > Halomonas. Next base: position 47,724 of record JBNJKT010000018.1, read on the forward strand.
TTTGCGATAAATACACATTTCTTACTGGGGTGACTCCTTCACAGCAGTTAGGGGTAATGCTTGAATGGGCAAAAGAAGAATATGGCAATAAAGCATATGTAGTTGCACCCGATTACAATTTTGGCACGATTTCAGCACATTGGGTGAACGAGTATGCTGAAGAACATGGTCTTGAGGTGGTTGGGGAAGATTTCCTCCCTGTTTCCCAGAGCGATTTTTCTTCAACATTACAACAGATTCAAACCTCTGAGCCTGACTTCGTTGTTGCGCTCCCAGTCGGTTCTCGTCAAACGTCTTTTTACGAGCAGTTTGCTGCTGCTGGATTGAAAGACAGAATCGGAATAATTTCAACTAACTATGGTTCCGGCAATCAGCAAGTTGTAGTATCTGCGAACGCTGGTGAGGGTGTTATAGCCTCACAAAACTATTTCCAGGTAGTGGATACTGAAAGTAACTCTGAGTTCCTTGAAATGTGGGAGGCCGAATATGGTGAGATCACCGATCCCATCATTTCTGAGGCCAATGACACTTGGAACGCTGTAATGCTTTGGGCTGAAGCTGCTAACAGGGCAGGTTCCACTGATTCAGATGCAGTTGTAGATCAGCTCCTGAATGGTGTTGAGCTGGAAAGCCCAGAAGGAAAGATAAAGTCACTTACCTCTAACCATCTGATGCATCAAGTTTACTTGGTGGAAGGTGATCGTAATCATAGCTTTGACGTGATTGCGCAATATGAGGATGTCATGCCTAAGTACGAGCAAAGCGTTTGCAACTTGCTAGAAGATCCTAACGTATCCATGCAATTTACACCTGAATCTTAAGTCTTGGACTCATCATGGCGGCTATGTGCCGCCATGGTGCGTGGAGCTTGCGAATAAGAATGGAGTAGAGCATGGATTTTGCACAAATAACTTTTACGGGCCTAACGGCCCTGTCTTCAGTCAGCATATTGCTAATTGCCACTCTTGGATTAGCTGTCATATTCGGAATGATGGGCGTGATTAACTTGGCACATGGCGAGTTCATCATGCTTGGGGCATTTGTGGCACTCTTTTCGACACAAGCGGGCGTGCCATTTGTACTCTCATTAGGCTTATCTTTTATTGCTTTAGCAATTTATGGAGCCATTATAGAATATCTAATTATTCGGCACTTGTATGGTAGGTTGTTCGATACACTCCTTGCGACATGGGGCATTGGCTTGGTTATGTATCAAGGCGCAATACTCCTCTTTGGTTCATATACCTCGGGTATCGGTCTGCCGGTAGGGACGATAGGAATTGGAAAGTACACGATGTCTAGCTATTTCGGTATATTAATTGCAGTTTCTGTCATCTTGACCGCAATTGTTTATTTAATTTTCATTAAAACAAAATATGGTGTAATGAGCAGAGCAGCTATCCAGAATCCTAAAATGGCCGGATCAATAGGAATTCCGACTCAGAAAATAAATACCATAACCTTTTCATTCGGATCGGGTCTAGCTGGATTAGCGGGTGGTTTGTTGGTTCCTGCATTTCCCGCAACTCCTGATATGGGGGTTGCTTTCGTATCAAAAGCATTTTTGGCAGTTGTGACAGCAGGACCAATGATTATTTCAGGTGCAGTCGCTACCTTGATAGGGCTTGGGGGTCTATCCAGTATTAGTGGAATTATCTTCACCTCTGTTATCGGTGACGTCGTGTTTTTTACAATAACAATTCTTATACTTCGTTTTTTCCCCATGGGTGTGTCAGGAGGTTGGCATGGTAAGCTTTAACTCAAGCCTAAAGGGCTTAAGAAAAAACAAGGTCAAAGTTTCATTTTGGTGGCTGTATCCTTCAGTATTTTTTTTACTGGCACTGATCTTTGCTCTCACTACAAGCCAATATATGGCATATCTTGCTACATCCTGGGCTATTTTTGGGCTTTTAGCATTTTCTCTAGATATTATATGGGGAAAAGGGGGTGATTTAAGCCTGGGACAGACTGTTTTCTTCGGGGTAGGAGCATATACTTATGGAATTGTTGCCATTAACTTAGCCCCTATTCTTGGTAACTCTTTGCTGCTAGCTGTGCTGTTTGGTGGTCTATCAGGTGTCCTGGTATCTGGGGTGGTAGGATACTTTATTTATTATGGCAGATTAGGCCCTCTCCAGACGACTATTATCACCTATACGATGGTTTTGATTATGGCTACAGTGGCCATCTCTACTAGTTTTGAGCTTGGTAGTGCTCGTGTGGGTGGTGCAAATGGAATGACTAGCATACCACCTCTATCAGCTGATATCTTTGGTTTTAATTCTTTAACTAGGCATGGGGCTTTAGTAGCAACTTTAACAATTATCTTTATCGTCACACTGCTGGTGGTTGCAGTTTTAAAAAAGCCTTTTGGCTTAGTTATTGATGGGACCAGACAAGACGTGCTTAAGACAGAATTGCTAGGCTACGATGTACGCAAGTACAGGCTAGCTCTGTTCACGATTGCCGGCTGCGTCGCTGGAGTCGCTGGTGGCTTGTATTCATCTTGGGCGGGTTATGTGAGCCCGAGTATTTTTGCAGTGACTCAAGCTCTCCTGATTCCTATATATGTACTTGTAGGTGGAAGAGGGTCTTTGTATGGAGGTTTTTTAGGAGCTTTATTTATAGGATGGCTTACATTTTGGTTGGGGGGAGGTGTTGCAGGAGGTCAAACAACATTAATACTCGGCGCCATATTAATACTTTTGGTTTTGTTTGTTCCTAAAGGTGCTTCAGGCTTAATTAATGTTATTATCGGTAAAGCTGTAGGAAAGAAAAACGCTTATCTTGATGAAGTAAGTCACGCCCCTGATCTCGGAAAACTAAAATCTTTCCTTGAAGAGCCTGAAGAAAAAATGGTTATTTTAGAAACGAAAGGGTTAAACAAAAAGTTTGGAGGTGTTGTTGCTACGGACAATGTAAGTATGTCGTTTTATAATAAAGGTATTCACTGTTTGATTGGGCCAAATGGTGCCGGAAAAAGTACGTATCTAAATACATGTATTGGTTTAATCAAGCCTGATAGCGGGAATATATTTTTTCAAGGTGAAAAAATTGAAAGGCTTGAACCGTGTCAGCGAGTGCAGCTTGGAATGGGGATTAAATTGCAAGTTGCTAAAGTTTTAGAGGAGCAGACAGTATGGGAAAACTTATGGCTGTCCTCATACAGCAAAAATAAAAACAAAGTTGAGGCTAATGAAATAGTTTATTCTGTTTCAGATATTATTGGTCTGAGACATAAGCTTTTTGTGAATGCTGAAGAGCTTTCACATGGTGAACAGCAGTGGCTCGATATTGGGATGGTTTTAAGTTTAAAACCGAAGGTTATTTTCTTAGACGAGCCTGCGGCTGGTATGACAAAGATAGAAAGAGATCGAACGGTTCAAATATTACATATCTTGTCTAAATTTGTTGGCGTTGTGGTTGTTGAGCACGATATGGACTTTATCAGAGCTCTTGAATCACCCGTAACTGTGTTGCACCAAGGTGCAGTATTTACCTCTGGCTCTATCGAAGAATTACGCCAGAATCCAGAAGTACTGGATATCTACCTTGGGAGGCAGAAAGATGCTTGAAGTAAAAAACGCTGAAGGGTCATATACTTCAGCAAATGTTATAAACAATATAAATATTGATCTAAAGGAAGGAGAGATTAAGGCCATTCTCGGAAGAAATGGTGTTGGAAAATCAACTTTCATGCGTTATTTAGCTGGCGTCCTACCAAAAAGGAGCGGTGAGGTCTTATTTAATGGGGTTAATCTACCTGAGCTGGCAAGTCAGCGAGCTAAATTGGGTATAGCTTATGTCCCTCAAGGAAGAGAAATTTTCCCTAGATTAACTGTTGTAGAAAACATCAAAGTAGCAGCTTTCGCATGCGGTCACGATGGTTATGAAAGTATTGAACTTGCTTTTCATAAGTTTCCCGCACTTAAAGAACGGGCCCATGTAATGGGTGGCAAGCTAAGCGGAGGTCAACAACAGATCCTTGCTTTGGCTAGAGCATTGGCAATGAAGCCAAAGCTTATTCTATTGGATGAACCTACTGAAGGGATACAGCCTACAATAATTTCGGAAATCCAAGAAATACTCTTAAATCTTAACGAAGAAGATGGAATTACCGTACTCTTCACTGAGCAAAATCTCGATTTTGCTAAGGGTTTATCAAAAACGTGCTATCTGATGGACAAAGGTACTATTCAAATGCAAGTGCCTATGTCTGATCTTGATGCTGGCAGTGATCTCGTTCATGAAATGCTTGGGATATAAATATGTTTTTTGATGATAAAGAAGCGACTGTATTAAATGAAGATTTTCTAAGCGACATTTACACGTCAGATGACATTTCTACGATTAATAATTTATTATCGTACATGGCAGAAATTAAATATATTCCAGGGGATCTTTTAGCGGATGCCCCGGGAATTAAATTTGTGCCACGTTTGAAGTATGATGAAGGGGTGTGAAATGATGTCCAATATTTCCAGCATCCTAGAAATATCCAAAAGCCTTTCTAGAGGTGATTACAACTGCATCGAATTTGCTAAAGAAGCACTTTCACACATTTCAGAATTGAATAAAGAACTAAATGCATTCGTAGAAATTAATGAAGAACGAGTCCTAGAGCATGCAATTTCTTTACAAGATCAATTAGATTCTGGTCAAAACGTTAGCTTGCTACACGGAGTGCCTGTAGCTATAAAAAACAATTTTGACATAGAAGGATACAATATTAACGCATGCTCTAAAGCGTTGCACAGTAGATTTGCAACTACAGATGCTGCCTGTATCAAGATGCTAAAAAAATCTGGAGCACTCATTATCGGTACCACAAATATGCATGAGCTAGCGTATGGTGGTACTGGAGATATTTCATCTTATGGCCCAGCAAAAAATCCTCTTGATACAACGAGAATTCCAGGTGGTTCAAGCAGTGGTTCAGCAGTAGCAGTTGCTAGTAAAATGGTGCCACTTTCTTTGGGCTCAGATACTGGTGGTTCTGTAAGAATTCCAGCTGCGGCCTGTGGTGTTGTCGGCTACAAGCCAAGTATAAATTTAATTGATACAGGCGGTGTATTACCTTTGTCATGGACATTGGATCATGTTGGAACTATAGCAAATAGTGTATCTGATGCTGGATTGGGGGCAGCTTTTTTGATGGGTAGCACGAGCAGTATTCGTCATCAAATACTTAGTTCTTTCAAAGAATTTAGTGCGCTACCCAGAGAAGGTCTGGATCAGTGTAGAATTGCTTTAATCGAAATTGACGGTATGCCATTGTCTTCGGATGTTAGTAAGGTTATAAATAATTCTGTTAAGATAACATCTACTCAAAAAGCGGTAGTCGAAAAAGAGTCTCTTAAATTTTCTGTAGAAAGCCATGTTGCTTGGCTTAATATTATGTACCCTGAAGCATCTTCTTTCTATGTTGAGAAAGAAAATTGCGACTATACATCTTTCTCATCTTCTACGAGAGTCCAGCTTGAAGCGGGTAAACACATTGCAGCTGTGGATTACTTAAAAGCCCAGCGCTTTAGAGCGATGTTCAGTGGTTACTTTAATTCTTTTTTTGATAAGTATGACTTCGTAGTTATGCCTACATTGCCAGTCGTAGCACCTAAATTTGACGATCAAACTGTAACTTTGGGTGATAAGGACGTCACTATCCAAGATGCTATGACTTTTACCAATTCGATAGCAAACATGGTTGGTTGTCCCGCAATAACTATCCCTGTTGGGTTTGATTCAAATGCTATGCCTGTAGGTCTTACAATATTAGCTCCCTTCAAAAAAGACCTTGCATTATTAGAATTTGCTAAAAAAATCGAAAATCTTTTTTCTGATGGCAATTTTTAACTATTACTGATTACGCATATGGCTCAGCCATCGTCAGGAACCGGTACGGCATAGGCGGCGTTCTCGCCGCTACCGTGAGAAATCGCGGGATCATGGCCTTGAGGTCATAGCGCCGATTGAATCGATACTCGAACTCGACCAGGTAGCGTGGGGCATGCTGCCCGCGGATGGCATGGTAAGTGCCAGTGATGGCGTTCTTGACGTTACCCAGCAGGGTGTTGACCTAGTTGAACTCGGGGTTCTCCACACTGGCACGCCCACCCCTGGTGACCTGGCGATCATGGACGTAGGTGGGGGTATCAAAGGCTCGGAAACATCCGAGACCGTCGCTGATGACCTGACTCCCGGGGGCAATGGCATGTTGGGCGTAGCGACGCATCTCGGCAAGAGTAAAACCGCTCACACGGCGAAGCTGAACACGTAGTGGGTGGCCTTCCTCATCGGTTTGTACGGCCGCTACGAACGGGAACTTGTGCTCAGCGCCGCGCCCGCGCTTTCCCGGCCGTTCACCGCCCAGGTAGGCGTCATCCAATTCGATGCGTCCGGAGAGCTTCTCTCCCTGGTTGCGCTCATGCATGACCTGCAGCAGCTTGTGCTTGAGCTTCCAGGCGGTGTTGTAGCTGACGCCGAGCTCCCGGGACAGCTGCAGCGCCGAGATGCCGCTCTTGCGCTGGGTCAGCAGATAGATGGCCAGAAACCAGGTGGTCAACGGCAGGTGCGTGGCATGGAAGATGGTACCGGCGGTCAGCGAGGTCTGATGATGGCAGCGATGGCACTGGTAGAGCCCCCGCGAAAGCTGGCAGCAGGTCGTGTTGCCGCAGTCGGGGCAGACGAACCCCTTGGGCCAACGATACCGATAGAGCGCCGCCCGACATTGCGCTTCTGTGCCGTACTGCTCGAGGAAGGCTGGCAGCGACAGGCCGGGCTGGAACTGGATAGGATTACGTGCCATGACGTCGGCTCCTCCACTGGATATAACCGGCTATGTTGGTATCTGTTGTTGGTCTGCGCCTATCGCCTTGCGAAACCACGCTTCCTCTGCTGGCTTCGCGGTTTCAAACAACCGTCGCCATGCCAGGTAATTGGGTAAGTACTCGGTCCCCACCCCATGAAAGCGCGCCATCCAACCCTTCAATCGGCTCATGTAGCTGTTCACGTTCTGAATGTGGTATTCCTTGCCAAGCACTCGCTGATTGTCGAGTGTGATCAGTCGATGATGAGCAATGCCATGGTCGGCAGAGAAGGTTTTATACCAGCTGTGCCCGTCCGAACATAAAATCGAGTCACGATCGATGATCGGTGCCAGGAATTCATGAACAATGGATTTCTTGAGTGCCGGATCGACCAAGTCGCTGATCTTTCCGTTCCGGTCGCGAGCAATAAGCACCTGAATTTTTTGTTCTTTTTTCTTCATGTCGCCTTGCCCGCCGCGCTTTCGAGGTTTGCGGTGAGTGAGATTACGCTTCCCTTTGCAGGACTCCAGGAAGACGGTTTCGTCTACCTCGATGATGCCGGATAGCGGGTTGGCGTTGTCTTGAGCGCTCGTTTTCAGGAAGCGATGTCGCCAGCGGAAGGCCGTCTTCAAATCGATGCCCACTCGGGCCGCCGAGACGCGTAACGTCAGGCTGTCTCGCATACAACGTAGGTAGTCGAACCATTTGTCGCGGTGCTGCAGTTTGGCCAGAGGCGTGCCTGTGAGGGCATTGAACGTCTTGTGACAATCGGGATTCCGACACCGAAACCGCGGCAAACCACCGGCACGCCCCCATCTGACAGGATGCTCATTGCCGCAGTGGGGACATGGAGGGTGAGATTTTGCCGTCTCGATCAAGGTGTCCGCTTGGGCGTTGATTTGCCCAAGCAGCTGATTGGAAAAGTACTTTTTGAGATCGACTGGGAGGCGAGCCAGTGTCTGCTCGAGGGCTTTGAGGTCTGTCTGATTCATGACGTGCTCCAGAGGCAAACTGGATATACAGTAGTTTATACAGTATTTTTAAAGCACGCCAACAACAGATACCAACATAGCCATATAACCTCAGTATAGGACAAGCTGGCGGCTGATCAACATGAGTAATCAAATTGGTTTTTGAGTGTTTAACATTAAATTTATGTTTTGGATCAACCTTGTTTAGTTAAACATATCTTGGTCTGAACTGCATGATTCCAAAATAAAATCCCACACTTTCTTTACCGGCTTAAACCTATGCAGGTCACTGTTGGTAGTGATCCAATATGTTCTCTTAAAGCTGGTGTCGGTAGCTACCCTGGTTAATTCATTGCTTTGTGATGCCATGTAAAATGGAAGTATTGCTAACCCAACGCCTTGCTTAGCTGCTTCAATTTGTGCGATTATACTAGTACTTCTAAATGAGTAGTCCAAGTTTTTTGATATTTCATCGTGGTATCTTAGCTCGTCTGTGAAGAGTAGGTTGTCTATGTAGCCCACCCATTTGTGATCTGATAGGTTATTAGATTCAATTGGTTTGTTGCTTTCTATGTATTTTTTGTTTGCATAGACACCCAATGCATATCTAGTCAGTTCTTTTCTTATGATGTATTCGCTAGTCGGGCATTCAAGGCTAATGCTTATGTCGACCGTCTTTCCTGTTATATTCGTTATCTTGGGTAGTGATACATAGTCTATGTCAATGTTTTCTTTCCTTGCTAACCTGCTAATTCTTTTTGCTAGGTAGTAGTTGCCAAATCCTTCAGTTACCCCGATTCTGACATGCGGCCTAGAATTTAAATCTTGGACACTTTCTCTTATTCCATTCGAGAGCGCTCTTTCCATTTTTTGAGCGTGATCTAATAAAATCTCACCTTCTTTTGTTAGGTAGTATCCATTAGGCTGCTGGGTAAAAAGCTTAGTTTTTAAGCAGTTTTCAAGTGCTGTAATTCTATTTGCAACTGTTACATGGGACGTGTTGAGTATGTCTGCTACTTTGCTTAGTCTTTTGTGTTTTGCTAAATAAATAAAATATTTTAGGTCATTCCAGTTCGCTGCAATAGTCTTTACATGCTCTTCCATGGTTGCCCCGTGTTTATGGATATCGGTGATATATGCACATCAAATTTTGCCTGAATTTTGATAAAGATGCTAGTTGATTTTCAAAGGAATAGATTTATTAAATGACGTAATATTGAAACCCTAACTTTTAACATCTCTTTGGCTCCGAATAAATATCACCTGATTCCGTGAAGACAGTGCCGACACTTCCCCCTGTCACCGCGAGCGAGCATTTTTTGACCTCCGAATCCGTCTCAACCGCTGAACGCATACCGGTGATGGTCGACCATGACGGCGTCGACCGGCGACAACAGCCCGTTTTGACATGCATTTCTACCCGCCGGGCATGGTGAGACTGGCCGCGGGTGACCGTCAGCCCTTTATCCGGTGACATTATCTGACAGGCGATCAACATGGCGTTCCTCGGGGATAGCGCAGGCGGCTTCGCAGGGTGTTCAATACCGTCATGCGTCCGATGTCCTGCGCCAAGTCGAGGACGATCTGCCGCGCCTTGTGAATCACGAGCGCCGCACGATGCATCAGTTCTTGTAGCACGGTCCGGATCCTGCGCCGCTTGGCGGGATGACGCACTGGGCTCAGCTCGCCGGTCATGCCCAGCTGCCCCATCAGCCGCAGGATGTTGTAGGTCAGTTGGGCGAGGCGCAGGATCAGATCGTTGGTGGCGAACTTGCCCGACGGCAGCCACTCCAGATCGAGATTGGTCTTGATCTCGCTGTGGAGTTGCTCGTGAGTGGCATGCGCCTGGTAGCGCTTGATCACCGCTTCCGGCGCCTCGTCTAGACTGGTCATTCGAGTCTTGCGCGGCGCTACCAGCCATCGGGCGACCAGCAACCGAATTGGCACCTTGCTGCTTTCTGCCTCAATCCATCTCAAGCGCAACATGGCCGGGGGAAGAGCGGCGGAGTGATAGACCGATCACGATTTTGACCTCGCGGTCGAGGCAAGCGATGGCCTCGAGCATCTCGGCTTCGCTGTTGCCAAGGAACTGGCCACTCAGCGGGGCTGGGGAGTGGCATGCCCGTCAGCTGGCCGGTGAATTAGGATGAGGCCATAGGCGTCAGGTCGGCATCGCGCATGACCTCTTCGATCCACTCCAGCCAGGTTCGCGTCAGCGACTGCCCCAGGCGCAGGGTGTGCCAGGGGGCTCGCTGGGCCGACGTGAGCGCATAGGGGTCGCGAAACCACTCCTGTTCAACGGCGGCGTAGGTGTGCAACCGCTGCTGAAGCTGTTCGTGCAGGGCGGCAAGCTCCCTCTGACGGGCCTCTGCGGGCCACTGCTCCCAGGCGAAGAACTTGGCAAATAACGGCTGGCGCACCGGGCTGGCGGCCAGGGGCTCGGCGAGCCAGGTATCCAGTGCCTGCTGGCCTGTCCGGGTCAGCCGATACACCTTGCGATCGGGGCGCTCGGTCTGGGGCACTCGTTCGCAGATCAGCAATTCATCGCGGTGCATACGATCGAGTTCCCGGTAGATCTGCTGGTGGCTGGCCTGCCACACATGGGCCAGGCCGGCCTTGAAACGCTGCAGAATGTCGTAGCCGCTTCCGGGTTCGCGCTGCAGGGTAATCAGCAGTATGGCACGCAGTGACATGGTAGAGCCTGGGTGACGGGCGGATTGATATGCCTATAGTTGCATAATGCTGTGATTGGCGCTAGCGTTATACAACTAGTTGCATATCAATACGTGCCGTTCGTCACTCTGATCGCGGAGGTTTTCATGGCGTTCACCCTGCACCTTTACGCTTCCTTTTCGGCCCTGGGGCTGGGTGCCCTTGTGCTGATGGCGCCCAAGGGCACCATGCCTCACCGGCTGATGGGCAGTCTCTGGGTCGGCATGATGCTGCTCTCGGCACTCAGTTCGTTCTGGCTGGGAGGCGGCGTACTGCCGCTGATCGGTCATCTGGGGCCTATCCATCTGCTATCGCTATGGATGCTGGTGGCGTTAGCCATGGCGGTGTTTGCCATCTGTCAGGGCAGGGCAAGGGCGCACCGCGAATGGATGCGCGGTGCCTACCTGGGGTTGCTGGGCGCCTTTGCCGGCACGCTGGCGCCGGGGCGCTGGGTGGCTACCCAGATAGGCCTGTGGTGAATGCCGGCGGTGAACCGCTTGCCTTCGCAGCGTCTTCTGGCTCTGCGCCAGTGCCTGCTCTCACTCCTGCAGCGCCTGATCCTGCTGCGCAACTTGCGACATCAGCGCCGCCGCCAGGTGGCGGTGCTGATCGGGAGAGAGCTGGGACAGGTCGGATGGGGCGTTCATCTGGCGATTATGCCAGCTGCCAGAGGAAATCGGGATTAGCGCATCAGCGAATAGCCTGGCGGTCGCGTCTGTGCCGGCCATGGCGGATGCCCTAGACCAACGAGATCACGCCCGCCGGCGCCAAGGCGCTGCCAGGGCAATCCCTGCACCAGCGCGCTGACCTGCTTGGGCGATAACCCGACCCGGTTCCCACGCCAGGTCTCCGCCCAGTGGAACTTACCCTGGTTCAGTCGCCGGGCAAACAACCAGATCCCCAGGCCATCGTGGATCAGGACCTTCATGCGGTTGCCGCGCCTCGCCCAGCGCTTACCCACAAGCGGATCACGCCACATGTGCTTCGGCACAGCTGTGCCGTTTCGTTGCTGCAATCGGGTGCCGACGTCACGATGATTCGTGACTACTTTGGCCATGCCAGTATCGCCACAACCGGACGGTACATCACAATCAACTTGCAGTTAAAAACCGAAGCGATGCAGGTATTCTGGAGGCAGTCGGGGATCGAGCCCTCAGAAGGCACGACCTGCAAACCTGCCCCTGACCTCCTCGTCGCGTTCCTCCAGGCACTCTAAACACAGGAATTGTATGTGGAGTTGCAACGGTAGCTGCGATCCGCAGTTCTTGGGTCATGGGCCAAGCACTCCACATAAAACCGCACCCCAGATAATGGGCCCAGCATTCGGCGTGGGTCACCCCCGGCCGCTTGTCGGCATAGCGGGCGTAGGAGGCGTTGCCGTCGGTCAGTAGCACGCCCTCGAAGTGCTGGCCCAGTACCTTGTCGATGTGGGCCTTGGCCCGCGACGGGGAGAAGGTAAAGCTGTTATCTCGTCGTGGTCGCCGTACAGCGGCCAGAACCACGCCGCCTGCATCTTGCCCTTGGTTTTGCGACCCGCCTTGATCGGCGTCTCGTCCATGGCCGCACCTGGCTCTTCAGCACATGCTCCAGCTGATGCTGGCGGTAGAGCGGCAGGTGGTCGCAGAACTTGTCGACCAGCATGCCGGCGATGAAGCTGACATCGGCCAGCGAGCCATCGAACAGTGTGGCCGGCGCCGGGGTGGCCTGGGGAACGGCCTCCGCGCTGACCTTGATCACCGGGCAGCGGTACTCCAGGATCTCGTAGCTGGCCCGACGCTGGGCCAGCCGAAAGGTGCTGCGGGTGGCGATCACGTCGACGTCGTCCAACGACACGCCGTCAGGCAGGTCCGGTGCCACCTCGATGACCTTGACCGGCACCGAGTCGTCGAAGCGTAGCCCGGTGTCGTTGACGGCATTCTGACGCGCCTTGCGCCGCGGCTTCATGGCGGGCGGATCGTCTTCATCAAGATCGGGCGGCGGAGGAGCCGGCAGATCCTCCATGCTGCTGAGCAGGCTCTGCTGAATCGCCGGGTCGACCTCCAGCAACCGTTCCGACGTGCGGCCGAATAGCTACCGCTTGAACCAGTCGAGCTGACGCTCGATCTCCTGGAAACGTGTCTGCAGAGCGGTATTTTCCGCCAGCGTCTGCTGATATTTCTGCTCCAGGGATACCGAGGCCACGAGGTGAAATTCCTCGCTGAATCAGGCTGTTATTTTACCATCTCATCAGGCGGCTGACACCTTGGGATGCCACCGTTTTCGGCGTTTTTTGACCACCAGATCGAGCCCTTCGATCAAGGCCTCGAACTCGGCATGACTGAGGGAAATGGCCTGGCCGGTCGTCGGTGAAAACGGCGCAAATCGGCCTCGCTCAAGGCGCTTACTCCACACACAGTAGCCACCGGCCTGGAAGTACAGGCACTTGAGCTGGGTGCGCCGCCGGTTGATGAAGATGAAGCCGTGCCGGCTCAGGGAATCCTGGCCCAGCTGACGCCGTACCATGGCGGCGAGGCCGCCATAAGAGCGGCGCATGTCGGTGGGCTACGTGCACAGCCAGAGCTTTATGGGCGCGCATCAGCCACCTCGACGAAAGCGCAGGCAGACCCCATCACCCAGGTCGAGCTCGATCTCCCAGCCGCGCGGCTCGTCATCGATGGCATCTTCCTCCGGTACCGACACCGGCGCGAAGAGCGGCGACGCGGTAGCGGAAGATGAAGACGTCACAGACGTTCCTGATTCCAGTCGGCGCTTCCAGTGCTGGAA
>JBNJKT010000019.1:0-59820 GCA_051751285.1 Pseudomonadota bacterium
CCGCCTGGGTGACAACAAGGCCTTCTTCGACGACCTGCGCACCTTTATCAAGACCGAGAAGTTCATCCGCATGAACGCCGCCTCCGGCGACAGCAGCGTGGAGCGCATCCCCGCCGACCGTGGCCGCGAGAACCAGGAGCGGCGCAAGCACCTGCTGGTCCGACTGGAGGAGATGCTGCTGGATGCCGACGTCTATGCCCTGGGCCAGAAGCTCGACCTCAACCGCAGCAACCTCAGCACCCGTCTCGACGAGGCCTGCCAGTACCTGCTGGAGAACACCTACGGCAAGCTCGGCTACCTGCAGGTGCTCACCCCCGACCCCATGCGCGAGCTGCTCGCGGTAATGACCGCCGACGATGTCGGCCAGCAGGCCATCGAGCTCGACGGCGAGGAAGGCAACCCCCAGGCAGTGCGCGAGGTGGAGCAGTACATTGGCCTGCACGGCGGCGAGCCGGTAGCGCTCAACCCCTTGTTGGAGCGTTTCAGCAACCGCCCCTTCGGCTGGCCGGAAGAGGAGACCCTGCTGATCCTCGGGCGGCTGTATGCCGCAGGAAGGCTCACCTTCCACACCGCCGGCCCGGCATTGCCCGGCAAGGAGGCCTTCGAGCTGCTCAACAACAGCCGGCGGCGCAGCGAGGTGCGGATCCAGAAGAAGCGCCAGACCGATGACGCCGTGCTACGCCAGGTCCGCAACCTCACCAAGGATCTGTTCACCAAGCTCGGCCCGTCCAGCGAGACGGAGCTCTACGCCTTCTACGTCGACCAGTTCAGCAAGTGGAAGAAGGACCTGGAGGCCTACCGCAGCAAGACCGAGGTGGGCCGTTTCCCCGGCCGTGCCGCCATCGACAGCACCCTCAAGGAGGTCGAGCGCCTGCTTCGTATCGACGACAGCTTCGATTTCTTCAAGGCGGTGGCCGAGCAGCAGGAGCACCTGCTGGATCTCGAAGAGCAGTACCGCGACCTCCACGAGTTCTTCACCAAGCAGCTCACCACCTGGAAACAGCTCGACCAGGCGCTGACCCGCTTTCAGCCCAACCGCCCGGCGCTGGAGAAGGAACCCGAAGCCAGCAAGGCGCTGGCCGAGCTGGATCGCATCTACGCCTCCGAGGCGCCCTACGGCATGCTGCAGAAGGTCGCCGGGCTAATCCACGCGGTGGACGAGGTCAACCGCAAGCTATTGGAGCAAAAGCGCGAGCGTGCCATCGGCCTGATCGACAAGCGCATCGCCCGGGTCAGCGCCGAGATACACAAGAGCGGCATCGGCACGCCGGAGCTCAGCAACCGGCTACTGCGCCCACTGCAGCTGCTCAAGCAGGATATCGACGCCGCGCCCAGCATCGCGCAGATCTACCTGCTGCAGGGCGATACCGCCAATGACCGCGAGCAGGAGAGCCTCGACGAGCTCCACCGCGAACAGCAGGCTGAGGCCGAACGCCAGCGCGCCGCCCGTAAAGCGGCGGACAACGCCGGCACCCGTGGTGGCGACGCCAAGCCCGCCGGCGATACCTCTGCATCAGCTTCCGGCACGTCAGGTACCGACAAGCCCGCCACTGAAGTTCGCGAGCGCGGCCCGGTGGCCGTCCCCAAGGCGGTGGCGGAGGTCAGCGTCAGCCAGGTGCTCAGCCGTACCCATGAAGGGGTCTACCTAGAGAGCCAGCAGGAGGTCGATGCCTTCCTCGATGCCCTCAAGCGCGAGCTCGACGACGCTATCAAAGCCAACAAGCGAATTCGCCTGCGCTGAAGAATGCATCTCAAGGAATATATGTCATGGATAGGCAACAAGCCGAACAGCTTCTCAAGACCGCGCTGGGTGATAATTCCGCCGTATTTCGTTTGGGCCAGTGGGAAGCCATCGACGCGCTGGTCAATCAGCGCCGCAAGCTGCTTGTAGTACAGCGCACCGGGTGGGGCAAGAGCTCGGTGTACTTCATCAGCACACGCATCCTGCGTGACCGCGGCTTTGGCGTCACCATTATCATCTCACCGCTGCTGGCCCTGATGCGCAACCAGATCGAGTCGGCTAAACGCCTGGGCATACGGGCGGAGACGATAAACTCTACCAATAACCGTGAAGAAGTTGGGGCCGTCAAGAAGGCCCTGCTTTCCGGCCAGGTTGACTGCCTGCTGATATCCCCTGAGCGGTTAGCCAACGATGATTTCGTGCGAACCGTGCTGATGCCCATTGCCGACCGTATCGGCCTGTTGGTGGTTGATGAGGCACACTGCATCTCCGACTGGGGCCATGACTTTCGTCCCGACTATCGACGTATCGTTGGCATCCTACGGCAGCTCCCACCTGGGGTGCCGGTTCTGGGCACCACGGCGACCGCCAACGACCGTGTCATCGACGACATTCGTAACCAGATGGGAGATATTCTGATCCAGCGGGGCCCGCTGGGTCGGGAGAGCCTGACACTTCAGGCAATGGCGCTACCGGATCAGGCCTCTCGCCTCGCCTGGTTGGCTCAGGTGGTCCCGACGCTTCCGGGCACCGGGATCATCTATACCCTCACCACCCGAGATGCCGAGCAAGTAGCCGACTGGCTGCAGCGCAATGGTATCGAGGCCAGTGCCTACCATGCTGCCGTCAGCCCTCCTGTTTGGCTGCAGGAACAGGGTTTGACCGATCAAAACGACTATCGCGAGTATCTCGAAGATAAACTGTTGCGCAACGAGCTCAAGGTGCTGGTGGCTACCGGAGCGCTCGGTATGGGCTACGATAAACCGGACCTTAGCTTTGTCATCCATTACCAAGCACCTGGCTCCATTGTTGCCTACTACCAGCAGGTAGGGCGCGCCGGGCGGGCCATCGACTCAGCGCTTGGC
The DNA here is from genome assembly GCA_051751285.1 of Pseudomonadota bacterium. Taxonomy (GTDB): domain Bacteria; phylum Pseudomonadota; class Gammaproteobacteria; order Pseudomonadales; family Halomonadaceae; genus Halomonas. The sequence goes on from JBNJKT010000019.1 coordinate 2,827, forward strand.
GTGTTGATTGCCGGTCACGAAGACGACGATATTCACGAATATTTTCGACGCTCGGCGTTTCCATCGGATGATGAGATCAATACGGTTCTCGATACACTGGCAGGTTTTGATGGATTGCCGGTTACTGCGATTGAACAGCATGCCAACTTACGACGCAGCCAGATCGACAAGACCCTGAAGATCCTCAGCGTGGAATCGCCCGCTCCGGTGGTGAAGGATGGGAGTACATGGAGGCGCACTCCGGTCGCCTACCGGACGGACCTTGAACGTATTCAGTACCTGACGGCGATACGTCAGCGTGAATGGCAACAGGTCAACGACTACATCAACACCACAGGCTGCCTGATGAATTTTCTGCGCCTTGCCCTGGACGATCCGCAGAGCGAGCCCTGTGGCCGATGCGCGAATTGCCTGGGACATCCACCGGTGCCAACTCAGATCGATCCGCAGCTGACTCATCAAGCAGCGACTTACCAACGACATGCCGAGATGGCCATCAAGCCACGAAAGCAGGTTGCCGCCAATGCATTCCAGCACTATGGCTTTCGAGGCAACCTTCCCCCAGGCCTGCAGGCACAGGAGGGGCGCGTACTGTCTCGCTGGAATGACGGCGGTTGGGGAAGGCTGGTCAAGCAGTGCAAACATCAGGGCTGTTTTAGCGACGAACTGGTCGAGGCCATGGCCGAGATGATCGAACAGCGCTGGCAGCCTCAACCGCACCCCGGCTGGGTATGTGCCGTGCCATCTCTCAACCACCCGCACCTGGTGCCGGAGTTCGCCTGGCGGCTGGCCAACCGGCTGGGGCTGCCTTATGTCGATGCTGTACGAAAGATCAGGCACAATGAGCCGCAGAAAGGCCAGCAGAATCGGTTCCACCAGTGCAGTAACCTGGACGGCGTCTTCGAAGTCGCCAACGGTTTACCGCGAGAACCCGTGCTGCTGGTCGATGATATCGTGGACTCAGGCTGGACAATGACCGTGATCGCCGCGCTTCTGCAACGTGCTGGCACGGGGCCTGTCTACCCTACAGCCCTGGCATCCAGCTCGGTGAATGATTGATGACCCTATCGACTGCCGCACAGGCAACCCTCCTGCTTACTAGCTACTTCAGCAAGCCTACCAAGGGGGCGGCCAAACCGCTGACGCCTACTGAATGGGGACGTTTTGCCCAGTGGCTGTATGAAGAGAATCATAACCCCGGGGATCTACTTGGCCACATTACACCTTGGGTGTTGGGCAAATGGAGGGACGAGAAGATCCCTCGTGAGCGGCTTGAGGCGCTGTTGCAGCGTGGCAGCAGCATGGCGCTGGCAATGGAGAAGTGGCAGCGCTCGGGCCTTTGGGTCATCACTCGATCCGATTCGGAATACCCCAGGCGACTGAAAAAACGACTGAAGCACGCTGCTCCCCCCGTACTCTACGGCTGTGGTAACGCTGAGTTGCTCAACGCCGGTGGTCTTGCCGTAGTGGGTTCGCGCAAGGCAGGTGATCTGGACCTGACCTATGCGTGCAAGCTCGGCGCCAAGGCCACTCAGGCAGCCATCGGCATCGTATCTGGCGGTGCCAAGGGCATCGATGAGGCCGCCATGAAGGGAGCCATCCAGGAAGGAGGCTCCGTCATTGGAGTTCTTAGCGAAGGTCTCCTTAAGGCGGCGACTTCCAGCCAGTGGCGCCAGGGCCTGATGAGTGGCGGCCTGGTGCTGGTTTCGCCCTATTATCCGGAAGCGAGTTTCAACACTGGCAACGCCATGGGGCGCAACAAGTACATCTACTGCCTGGCAGACGCCGCAGTGGTCGTGCACTCCGGTATGAAGGGTGGCACCAAGGAGGGTGCCGAAGAGAACCTCAAGAAAGGCTGGGTGCCGCTCTGGGTGAAGCCAACTCAAGATCCGGAGGCCGGAAACCAGGCACTGGTAGATGCAGGCGGTACCTGGTGCGAAGAAAATATCGATCAGTTGGATATCGCTTCCCTCTCTGCACCTTCCGAAACGTTGCCTATCGGGAAGGCCGCCGATCAGACAGCTACTCTGCCGATTCAAGACGGCCCCACCGAACTTGAGGAAGGTGAAGCAGAGAAACCCCAAGAGGCTGCAGACCAGCCCGTGATTGCCGATGAGGAGACTGCCAAATCTCAGCCAGAAATGGCTGCCGAAGAGGCCGAACCCCTGCTTTCCTCGGAAGAGGCGGATGCTGGAGGGTACCGGGGGGGAACTTTGAAGCGTGACGGTATCCCTCAGGCAGATCTGTTCGGTGACGACACTGCCAGTACCAATGGTGATAAAACAACAGAAGCAGATGATGCAGCGACTGTTAAATCGGAACCTTGTACGGCAAAGCCCGACGCCCCCAGCAAGCCTGAATCCTCGCAGTCGGACTCTGCCGAACTGGGAAGTGAGGTCACGAGACAACCTGAAGGATTCGACTTTTACCGGTTGTTCCTTGCCGAATTGCAACACGTGGCTCAGAACCCCATAACCTCAGATGACATCACTTCTGCAACAGGCCTGCACAAAACTCAGGTCAATGCCTGGTTGAAGCAGGCCGTTGAGGAAGGGCGGCTAAAGAAGCTGAACAGGCCGGTTCGTTACCAGGCGATTTCAGCAGATTCCGAGGAGTCCTCTGTCGTAGATGACGATGTTGAGCGACTGGTGCGCTCCCTCCGCTCTCCTCGCGCCTTCGAGACATCGTAAGCGGGCCACCGATGATGGTCTCTATGGCCCCCTACGGCGACCAGCCGCCGACCTCCCCGCTTAACTACCCTCATATAGCTTTCAGGCCTGCCCCTTGTCTCAGGGCACGGGACAGCCGAGAACACCTTGCCCGACAATGGCAACCCGCAAGATCAGGAATCCAGCATGAACACAGGGAACATCAAGAAGTACGCCCCCAAGGCGCGTACCCGCTTCATCGAGACCATGACCCGTCAGGCCGCCCGTTACGGCATCACGCCTGGTCACAAGGGCGAGGGCCACGTGGCGCCCGCCGAGGTGCGCGGCGACGTGATGCTGATCAGCGCCCTGGACGGCCAGACCCACAGCTTCCCCAAGGCCCTGCGTGGCCCCCGCGAGGCGCTGGCCAAGTGGGTGACCCAGCTGGGCTTCGAGCAGGCCATGGAGCAGGCCGCCTACAGCTGGTTCAACCGCCTTTGCGCGATCCGCTTCATGGAGCTCAAGGGCTATCTGGATCATGGCCGACGGGTGCTCTCCCACCCGGATCACAAAGGCGGCTTCCAGATCCTCGATGACTGTCTGGAGGTCGACCTGCCTGCCCTGGACAAGAGCCTGGATACCGCCCGGGTGCGCGAGCTCAAGCTCGATGGCACCCAGGACGAGATCCTCTACCGCGAGCTGCTGCTGGCCCAGTGTCATGCCCTGCACGAGGCCATGCCGTTCCTGTTCGAAGCGCTGGACGACGCCAGCGAGCTGCTGCTGCCCGACAACCTGACCAAGACCGACTCGCTGATCCGCGAGCTGGTCGAGGCGATTCCCGAGGAGGACTGGCAGGACGTCGAGGTGATCGGCTGGCTCTACCAGTTCTACATCGCCGAGAAGAAGGACCAGGTGATCGGCAAAGTGGTGAAGAGCGAGGACATCCCCGCCGCCACCCAGCTGTTCACCCCCAACTGGATCGTCCAGTACCTGGTACAGAACTCCGTCGGCCGCCAGTGGCTGCAGACCTACCCGGACTCCCCCCTCAAGGGCGAGATGCCGTACTACATCGAGCCCGCCGAGCAGGAGCCCGAGGTGCAGGCCCAGCTGGACGCCATCACCCCGGCAAGCATCGACCCCGAGACCATCAAGGTGCTCGACCCCGCCTGTGGATCCGGCCATATCCTGGTCGAGGCCTACAACGTGCTGAAAGCTATATACGAAGAGCGTGGCTACCGCTCCCGGGACATCCCCAAGCTAGTCCTGGAGAACAACCTGTTCGGGCTGGATATCGACGACCGTGCCGCCCAGCTCGCCGGTTTTGCGCTGCTGATGAAGGCCTGCGAGGACGACCGTCGGATATTTACAAGAGGCGTCCGCCTCAACGTGATGGCCCTGCAGAGCACCCAGCATCTCGATGCCAGCACCCTGTGGCGCGATCTCAACCTCACCGGCGACTGGCACCAGGGCAAGTCCCAGAGCCTGTTCGAGAGCGAGCAGAAGCCGCTTTCCAGCAACGACAACACCTACAAGGCCATCGTCGACCTGATCGAGCGATTCCAGAGCGCCAAGACCTTCGGCTCGCTGATCGAAGTGCCCAGCAGCTTCGAAGCCCCGCTCAAGTCCCTGCTGGAAGTTCTCACCGAGCTTGCCAACAGCGGCGACACTATGCAGAAGACCGCGGCCAAGCAGCTGTTGCCGGTTGTGCAGCAAGCGTGGGTGCTGGCCCAACGATATGATGCGTTGATTGCCAATCCGCCTTATATGGGCAGTAAGGGAATGAACAAGGCGCTGAAGGATTACGCCAAAAACGCCTACCCCAACAGCAAGTCGGATCTCTTCGCGATTTTTATGGAGCATGCCTTCAGCCTGCTCGCACCACTTGGTTACAACGCCCAGATCAACATGCAGTCGTGGATGTTTCTCTCCAGCTATGAAAAACTCCGCAAGTGGCTACTGGACAACACCACTATCATCACCATGACCCACCTTGGCGGCAGAGCGTTCGATAGCATCAGCGGTGAAGTTGTCTCTGCTACGGCATTTGTAATGGAGAAAATCGCCAAGCCTGAGTATCATGGCACATATGTAAGACTGGTAGACGGGAAATCCGAAGCCGAAAAAAAGGACACTCTGCTGGAAGCAATTCAGAACCGCGACTGCGGCTGGATCTATGTAGCCAAGCCGGATGATTTCAAGAAAGTTCCGGGGAATCCGGTGGCGTATTGGCTATCAGATAGTAGTCTTGAACTATTCTCCAATTCTTCTCGCTTAGGGGCTATTGCCACAACACGGAAAGGCATGGTAACAGCCAGGAATGAAGTATATGTAAGACATTGGTATGAAATAAACAATAATCTACTGTGCTTCGACGCTAGGTCCAGGGCGGATGCCAAAAAAAAAAATAAGAAATGGTATCCTTATATCAAGGGTGGGAGTTTTCGCAAATGGTATGGAAATAAGAGGGAGGTTGTTGACTGGGAAGATGATGGGTTTCGGTTGCAAACCACAATGCACCCAAAGGAGCCCCGAGTATGGGCTACAAATTTTAATCTGGATTATATTTTTACTCCTAACGTAAATTGGTCGGATGTGACTGGCGGCACTTTTTCAGCCCGCGTTTCCTCGGGGGGAGAGATTTTTGATGCAACAGGGCTATCGTGCTTCCCAAAAGAAAGTGATTTTTTAAAAGTAGTCGCATACCTGAACTCGAAATTGGCAGGACACCTGCTTTCAATACTCAATCCCACGCTTCATTTCCAAGCTGGAAATATATCATCATTGCCTTTTCCAGATAAAGTTTCAAGCCTGGACTCAAGCTGGGTAGAAAGAGCTATCGAGCTTTGCAAGCTTGATTGGGATTCGTTTGAAAATGCTTGGGACTTTTCTTCACCTCCACTTATAACCGGCACTAAAATTTGTAAAGAATACAAGAAAAAACGGAAGGAGTGGGTGGAAACTGTTATAGAAATGAGATCTCTTGAGGAAAAAATAAATCGTGAATTTATCGATGCCTGCGAACTGCAAGGTGAGCTAACTCCCGAAGTTCCGTTTGAAGAAATCACCCTCACCTGCAACCCCCATTACCGCTACGGCGATAATCGCCCCGAAGAAGAGCTGGAAACATTGCTCCAATGCGACACCATCAAGGAGCTTGTTAGTTACGCCATTGGTTGTATGATGGGCCGCTATTCGTTGGACAAGCCTGGCTTGATTCTCGCCAGCCAGGGCGAAACCCTCCGCGACTATCTCGCCCAGATCCCCGAGCCCAGTTTCGCTCCGGATGAAAACGCCATCATCCCGCTCACTGATCAGGAATGGTTCACCGATGATGCCACCAACCGCTTCCGAGATTTCGTCCGCACCGTCTGGGGCGAAGAGCACCTGCAAGAGAACCTCGACTTCGTCGCCGAAAGCCTTTGCCTGCACGCCATCAACCACAAGAAAGGCGAAGCCGCGCTGGAGACCATCCGCCGCTACCTGAGCACCCAGTTCTTTAAGGACCACCTGCGCACCTACAAGAAGCGCCCGATCTACTGGCTGTTTTCGTCAGGGAAGCAGAAAGCCTTTGAGTGCCTGGTCTACCTGCACCGCTACAACGAAAGCACCCTCGCCGAGATGCGCACCGACTATGTGATCCCGCTCACCACCAAGCTCGCCAGCTACGTCGAGAAGCTGGAACAGGACAAGGAAGCCAGCGCCTCCGCCGCCGAAGCCAAGCGCATGGAAAAGGAGCTCAGCAAGCTCTACAAGCAGCAGGCCGAGCTCAATGCCTTCGACGAGAAGCTCCGTCACTATGCCGACCAGCGGATCTTACTGGATCTGGATGATGGGGTGAAGGTGAACTACGGGAAGTTTGGGGATCTGCTAGCGGAAGTGAAGGCGGTGACGGGGGAGAGGGCGGAATGAATCGCAACACCAGCCCGTCGGCACTGAAAGAACAATTTTTCGGCACACGAATTCTGCATGCATAGCCTAACAAAATATCGGAATCAGTTAGTAGATCTATAAAAAACAGGCTGCATTTTCCGGATGGACTTGCCGGCACTTTCATCCAATTATGGGATCGGCAGTGTAATATCTGTTAAGTGTACACGGGAGAGCATGTGACCATCATTGACAAACCTCCAATTAAAGCTTTGGCTTTGTGGGTAAAAGAACAGGCTCATGCAGTACGCATAATAGGCGGCCTGTTTCTACTGATAGCTTTGATTCTCGGTATAGTTTGTGTCATGGGAGTAGAGCTGGAGCCAGTTGCTTTTGTCTTCAGTTTGCTGGCTTCTGTATTCCTGTCCTTGCCTTCGGTAGCTGAGTACATTCTTCCTAATCGAAAGCCAATCCGTCATATGTCTTTCGATGAGATTTTAAAGTTGATTGATGAAGAAGAACCAAGTGCTTGGAAAGTTCTTCATACAAATTGGGCGGCAGAAGCATTTTTGTGCGCCGATCCAAGGCTGCGCTTTAGAACGAGGGAGGATGAAGCGGGTATCCATTGCGATGATTTTCAAGAGCCATGGGCGACTGGACACCCCGACTCAAGAGCGCGCAGCTATTGGTATGATTATTTTTATGATGGGAATCTAATTGAAAGGTTTATATTAGTCGATGTCGATGGCCACCGGGCGACTTTGCCGTTGCCGGACGCAGGGACAGCGGATGTTCCCATAAGGCGATACCGTATAGCTAAGATATTTGAGAGAAATGACGAGGTTGATGACTATATGCAGCGTTCCGGCTTGTCGCCCTATGACACTTAACAATCGCAGGCACAGCGACAGCTTTTCCGTTGCGGCTTCGCCTTCACTGCAAACCCGCGCGTGCAGCGGGCGTTATGTTTCTAGGAGCTTATTTTGAGTATCTGTCTGAGTCTTACAACCGCAGACATCAGTCTAACCAAAGATGTCGTGGCAATTATTGGTACTGCGGGAGCTCTGACAATTGGTATTCTCGGTTTAAACACTTGGAGGCGACAACTTCACGGGACCTCTAGGTTCGAAGTAGCCAAAAGCATCCTAACCACAACGTACAAGATTGAGGACGCGATTCAGGCTGTTAGGAGCCCAATGCTTCACCTTCGAAAAGAGGAGGTTGAAGCTGGGAGGGCTCTTGAGGAAGAGCAACGAATTTATTCTGAACGGCTACAAAACGTGAACGAAAAAAGGGCTGAACTGAGAACTTTGATTCTTGAAGCAAGAGCTATTTGGGGGGATCAAGAACGTTTCGAGCCAATACAAAATTTAATTGGCAAGCTTCACTCGGAGATTTGGCTTCATTTCTGGTTAAAGGGTGCCTACGCTGGGCCCGGTGCACAGGTAGATCGAAGCCCCGAACGTGTTGCGAAGAACGATGCAGTTGTTTATTACGTTAATGATGAAGACGATTTCACGCGTCAACTTAAAGAGGCGGTCCGTGAGATTGAGTCAGTTTATAAAAAGCGGCTCAGGGATGAAGAAAAATAACCAGTTGCAGCAGTTCGCGCTTCCGGCGCCGGACGCTCGCAAGTTCGCTCCGTTTATGGCGGCGTTAACGAATTACCCTTAACAGGCCCCCAGTCCCCCTTCCCTACTACACGCAAATCTGGCGATCATGTTCGCCTACTGAGTTACCTAAATTTCACCGGCAAGGAGCCTAGATGCAGCTCGACCAACTCCAGCAGGGGCTCCACAACGCCTTCGCCACTGACGGCCACCGCCTGGTCTTCTGGTATGACGCCCCTGGCCATTTCGCCGATGCACTGGATGAGCTCTCCCTTGATGACGTGCAGGTCCTCAACATGGCGGGGCAGTCTACCTTCGGCGTGAAGCTGCGCCTGGAGCTGGATGAGCCGGAGACGCCGACGCTGCTCTACTTCCCCTATGCCGAACCGGCGCCGGAGGATGATTGGCTGCTGGATATCAAGCTCTACTCCGGGCGTTTCTACGCCGATCAGCTGTCGATGATCTTCAACGAGCTGAGCCTGACGCGGCATGCGCTGCGTGAGCATCTGGCCCAGCGGCAGGCATTCCTGGGCAGCCGCAAGCGGATTGAGGCGCTCAAGCGCCTGGTCACGCCGGAGCTGGACGAGGACAGCCTGGACCTGGCCATGTGCGCCGCCGTGGTGGGGGCGCCGGCGTCGGACATCGCCACCCTGCTGTTCCACCTTGCCGATGAGGCGGTGGCCGAGGAAACGGGGCTGGAGGGCAATCCCTCTTCGCTTGAGGAGATGGCCAAGTATGCCCTGGTGCCGAGTTTGGTGCGGGCGCTGCAGCTGGAGGTGGGCTATCCCGCCAGCCAGGCCGAATTGAGTGGTGAATCTCCCTTGCCGTTTGGGCAGCTGATGCTGCGACTGCTGACTAGCGGCTACTGCGAGAGCATCTCCGAGATCCCCGCCTGGGCACAGAGCCACGCCATCGCCTCGGTGAATGCCCGGGCCACTTCGCGGGCGCTGCTCTCCCGCTGGCGGGACAGCTCACGCTTCTACCCGGCCTTCGATGTGATCTCCGGCTGGGTGGCAAAGGCGCTGCGCATCGAGGACAAGATCCGCGAGGTGCCGCTGGAGCGGCTAGCCAACGTGGCGACCTTCGAAGTCGTCGAGAAGCAGATCATCGTCGAGCTGTGCCAGGCGATCCCCCAGGCCGATGTCCGCGACCTGGAGATGTTCCGCGGCATCATCGCCGAGCGATTGGACGGCTACTGGGCCTCGCGGCACAAGAACGACGAGCGCCGGGCCCGCTATCGCCAGCTCTACGCCGCCTTGAGCGCCGCCATCGACCTGTTCGCCCTGCGGCAGCAACACCTCAACGGCTTCCACTACGAGAGCGTCGAGGCGCTCTACCATGCCTACAGCACCGAGCTCTACCGCTTCGATACGGCCTACCGCCACTATGCAGTGACTTCCGACAGCACGAGCGTGGAACTGCTCAAGAAACTCGATGAGGTGGTGGAGCGCTGCTATGACGAGTGGTTCCTGGGTCAGCTCACCCGTAACTGGAGCGAGCGGGTCGACGCCGAGGGGCGCCTGCACGACTGGAAGCTGCCGCGCCTCCCCAACCAGCAGCATTTCTTCCGCGACGTGGTTCGCCCGCACCTGGATGCCAACCGTAACAAGCGCCTGGTGGTGATCATCAGCGACGCCTTCCGCTATGAGGCCGCCGAGGAGCTGCGCGAGCGCATCAACGCCAAGCGTTACAGCGAGGCCACCTTGGGCAGCCAGCTCGGCGTGGTGCCCAGCTACACCACCCTGGGGATGGCCTCGCTGCTGCCTCACCGTGAGCTGAGCTACCAGCCCGGCAATGACACTGTTCTGATCAACGGCCAGTCCAGCCAGGGCACCGCCAACCGCAGCAAGCTGCTCAGCGAGGCGCTGGGCGGGCAGGCCATGGCGGTCACCGCCGAAGAGGTCAAGGGCTGGTCCCGCGAACAGGGCCGCGAGGCGATCAAGGGCATGCAGCTGGTCTACGTCTACCACAACGTGGTGGATGCCCGGGGCGATGCCGCCAGCACCGAGATCGAGACCTTCGCCGCGGTGGAGGACGCCATCGAGGAGCTCGACACGCTGACCCGCAAGATCCTCATGCACCTCAACACCAGCACCGTATTGGTTACCGCCGATCACGGCTTCCTGTTCCAGCGCAGCAAGCTGGACGCCACCGACCGCACCAGCCTGACCGAGAAGCCCACCGGCGCCTTCAAGAGCAAGAAACGCTACGTGCTCGGGACGAGCCTGCCCGACAACCCCAGCGTCTGGCATGGCCATACCCGCGAGACGGCCGGCACCAGCTGCGACACCGAGTTCTGGATCCCCAAGGGCGCCCATCGCTTCCACTTCGTCGGCGGCGCCCGCTTCGTGCATGGCGGCATCATGCCCCAGGAGATCGTCGTGCCGGTGCTCACAGTCAAGCAACTTCGCGGCGAGAAGGTCGAGAAGCGCACCCGCCGCAAGGTGGATGTGATCTCGCCCAAGGCCTCGCTGAAGATGGTCAACAACATCCAGCGCTTCGAGCTGATGCAGACCGAGGCGGTCAGCGAACAGCTCAAGCCCATCACTCTGGCGGTAGCGATCTTCGAAGGCACTGAAGCGGTCTCCAGCGAAGAGACAGTGACCTTCGACAGCACCAGCGACAACATGAGCGACCGCATGAGGTCGGTACGCCTGTCGCTCTCCGGCACCGACTTCGACCGCAAGCGCGACTATTTCCTGGTGCTGCGCGACAAGGATCTCGGCACCGAGCTTGAGCGCTACCGGGTGGTCATTGACCTGGCGTTCACCGATGATTTCTTCTGAGAAAAGGTTTCATATTTTCAGCACATTTTTTTGGATGGCTGGTATGCAACACACACGGAAAATATGCCGCCAAGCTTATCGAAAGATAACACTATCATTTTAATGCATAATAAGTGAGCGATCATTGTTTAGAAACCTTTGGAAGAGAACCAAGGAAGTAGCCACAATGTATACAGGTACATTCGTGGTTGTAATGATATTAAATCAGTTGCTTTTTTTTGGTTTCTGCTTAAATCCTGTCTGTTTGATTGCTGCAATGCCACATGTATTGTTTATCACTGTAATAATAGGCACGTGGTTAAACAAAAAAAATGGGTGGGGTAGTAATGAAGTTGCAGGAAAATCTATTAAAGAAGCAGGCAAGGTTGTAAGTACATCAGCATCTGAAATCAACAAATCTCTGGAAGATTTTAATGATGAAATCCAGCGGGACTTAGAAAAAAAACAAGAAGAGAAAGACCTTAGAGCGAGAAGTGAGAGAAATAAAAGATTAAAAAAATCATTGAAAATATTAGATGAGTTGGAAGCATCAGATGAAGAGGTATTAAAAAACACACATCATGCTGATGATCTCACTCCCCGAAATGACTATATAGATAATAAAAATACCAATGAATACTTCCTTGAAGAGCCCCCATCATGGCTGGATGAAATCCCACCTTGGCTGGATGAAATCCCACCTTGGCTCGATGAAAGCCAATCTTGGGCAACAGAAATTCCACCATGGCTAGTAAATGAAATGCTTAGCGATGGTTTTCTTTGGGCTGAAGAAAACAGTGGCTTTGCTGACAAACTTAAAGAGTATGGGATATCCTCTATCTGGCACATAACTCACAGAAATAATATTAAAGAAATAATTAGCAAAGGACTTCTAAGTAACAGCCTTGCGTATCAAAGTGAAAAACCAATAGATATTTCTAATCAAGGTGTGCAAAGATGGCGAGACAAAAGGGAGCCGATATATAATCGTAAAATACATGAATATGCACCTGCCTATCTTAATATCAAAAATCCGATGTTATATGTCAGAAAAGATATGCATGACGAATTATGTCTAATCGAAATATCACTGGCTGTTTTGTCAGGGCATGAGTTTATTTTCTCTGATGGCAATGCTGCAGCGCGTGATACACATTTTTTTAGTAACGTAAATGACTTAACGAAATTGCCCTGGGATGTGTTAAATGCATCGTATTGGAATGACTTCCCCGATGGCAAAAGAAAGAGATGTGCCGAAGTGCTAATCTTCCCTTTGATTGAGTCGCGCTATATTTTAAAAATACATTGCAGATCTCGTGAAACATTAAAATATGTTCAGAAACTGAACTTTCCTGCACAAATATCTGATGAATTATTCTTTGGGAAAAGCAAAATGACTCATCCATCTTCTACTTTCTCAGTAGAAGACTTCTACGATGACAGACCTTTTTAGGCAGAGTTTATGAGTTTGAATATCATTAAGGGCAATATATTCACAAGTGATTGCCAGACAATAGTAAACACAATTAATTGTGTTGGTGCTATGGGTGCAGGTATTGCACTTGAATATCGTCTGCGCTATCCAGAGATGTATAAAAAATACACTAAGCTTTGCGAAGAGAATAGAATTAACATTGGTATGTTATGGATATATAAGTCGCCAGACCGCTGGATCTTGAATTTTCCAACAAAAAAACACTGGAAGTATCCATCGAAACACACATACCTGCACGCAGGTCTCAAGAAATTTGTAGCAACCTACAAGGATAAGGGTATTACATCTATAGCATTTCCTTTGCTTGGCGCTGATAAAGGGGGGATTCCTCAGGAAGAAAGTCTTGAAATAATGGAAAGTTATTTGGCTGACTTGGACATAGATGTTGAAGTATATAAATACTCGCCTGATGCTGAAGACGACCTGTACAGTGAAATTAAAGCTTGGCTTTTATCACAAGAAATTGATTATATATCGAAATCGACAGGTCTGAGGAAAGATTATGTAATTAAGGTATTGGATGCAATGCAGTCGAAGGATATCTGCCAATTAAATCAAATTGGAAGGGTTCAGGGCATTGGTATAAATACTCTAGAAAAGATTTTTGGCTTCGTCAGAAAGTCAAAAATTGATAATCAAGACTCCATTGAGCAACAGCTATTGTTATGAACAAGTATATTAAACGGCCTCAGTCGCGCCATCTGAAATTAGGCTTAAGAATCTAACAAATGAAAATTATTCACTTTTTAAAATCAAAGCTCTACCAAGATAACAAAGTTAAATCAACAACACAGCTTGAGAATGACTTTCTTGAGTTTCCGCCTTTCCCACTGCAAAATAGCTTGCTGACAAGCGAGTTTACCGTCGTCAAAGTATACGGCATAGGAAGATTGTTTTACTATTTAAAAATGTTCTACAATTTTTTGTTTAAAAGAGGGTATGCGATAAATAAAAACTTTAGCGATTCTTCTGTGTTAATGGATATGCAGAGGAATACTCGAGAGAATTTATCTCAAGTAAAAGAAGCTTTTTCTAACATGAAGAAAGAATTCGAAAAGCAAATCTTCCTTAAGCGCATACTTGTGTTTGTATCTGTGATTATTTTAAGCCCTATTATGGTCATCGCATTATTAATGTCGATTTTTTATTTCACCATAAGGTTTGGTGTTGTACTATTAAGAATAAACAAAAATACTCTTGGAAATCTAGGTGTTTTTTTGCCTTTAATTGAAGGCCAGGAGGTTGTTATTGTAAGGCCCGATCTCGCTAGAAAAAGAAAAGTTGATATCTCAGCTGTACTATCTCACGAGCATATTCATTTTCTACAGTATAAAAATGATGATTCCAGTCGCAAAAGTACCATAAATAGCCCGGAAGTTTTTATTAAGGAAAAGCTGCTAACATCGTACATCTTGTATCTTTTCGAAAGAAATGAAGTAGAGGCTAGATTGCATGAGCTTGTGCTTTCATATTATCGAAAGTTCAGGCAATTGCCTCTAGAGCTAGAAGGATTTGTAGGCATATTTTTAGCTTCCCGAGAGATTTCCCATCTGCTAAAAAACCTCGTAGGCCAAGGAGATTTCCCCTCGCCTTCATCTGAAGAGGAAATGTTTTTTATTAGAGAGAAAGATGTTGCGGATGATCTGGAGTTAATATTACTGTCCATTAAAAAAGAAGACCAGAGGTGTAAGTTTGTGACCGAGGTCATGGCAACTATGTATGGCAATTTGCTAAAGTTGTATGGTGATCAAAAATCAAGTAATTCCTTCAATAATCAGATTGGGCTTCCAAACCTGTATGATCGCCTCTACGGTTAAGCAGTTGGTGGTTGGGGTATGGCGGGAAATTATGAGAAATATGAAGCTCCAATTTTTTAAGGCAGAAACATCTTTCGAGTCAATAGGAAAAAGCCTAGTAATTTTATTGAGTGACGCTACCAGTTTATCATTCGTCTAGAATGTTTGCCCACAAGGTGGTTTATTGTCACCTTAGTGATCTGCTTTACTACGCTGAACCATCATAGTTTTCTGGAGCCCATGCGTGACATTCTCGATGGACAACGAGCCACAGCCTCATAATCCACCTCAGCCTGCCGCGGAACAGGAGAGTGACCTCGACACACTGCTCAACACCCACTTCGCTGGCCGGGTGGTGCGCAAGGACCTGACCCAGCGGGTCAAGGAAGGCGCCAACGTGCCGGTCTACGTGCTCGAGTATCTGCTCGGCATGTACTGCGCCACCGACGACCAGGAGGTGATCGACCAGGGCCTGCAGAACGTCAAGACGATCCTTTCCGACAACTACGTCCGCCCCGACGAGGCCGAGAAGGTCAAGTCGCTGGTCCGCGAGCGAGGCAGCTTCAAAGTGATCGACCGGGTGATGGTGCGCCTCAACGAGAAGCAGGACTGTTATGAGGCGGCGTTCAGCAACCTGGGCATCAAGGACGCCGAGATCTCCGCGGGTATCGTCAAGGAGCACGAAAAGCTGCTGGTGGGCGGCATCTGGGTGATCGCCACCCTGAGCTACTACCACGAGGAGGGTCAACGTGGCTCGCCGTTTGGGGTCAGCCAGCTCAAGCCGATCCAGATGCCGCACATGGACATGGAAGCGCTGTTCGAGGGACGTCGCGGCTTCACCACCGACCAGTGGCGCGAGGTACTGATCCGCTCCATCGGCATGGAGCCCGCAGAGCTCGACGAAACCGTGCAGTGGCATTTACTGGCCCGGATGATTCCGTTTGTCGAGAACAACTACAACGTCTGCGAGCTGGGCCCGCGCGGCACCGGCAAGAGCCATATCTACAAGGAGTGCTCGCCCAACAGCATCCTGGTCTCCGGCGGCCAGACCACCGTGGCTAACCTCTTCTACAACATGAGCTCGCGACGCATCGGCCTGGTCGGCATGTGGGACCTGGTGGCCTTCGACGAGGTGGCCGGCATCTCCTTCAAGGACAAGGACGGCGTGCAGATCATGAAGGACTATATGGCCTCCGGCTCCTTCGCCCGCGGGCGGGAGCAGATGGAAGCCTCCGCCTCCATGGTGTTCATCGGCAACATCAACCAGAGCGTCGAGTCGCTGGTCAAGACCAGCCACCTGCTGACGCCGTTCCCCGACGCCATGATCGACGCCGCCTTCTTCGACCGCTTCCACGCCTACATCCCGGGCTGGGAGATCCCTAAGATGCGCCCGTCGTTCTTTACCCAGCGCTATGGCTTCATCGTCGACTACCTGGCCGAGTTCTTCCGCGAGATGCGCAAGCGCAGCTTCGCCGATGCCATCGACCAGCACTTCCGCCTGGGCGACAACCTCAACCAGCGCGACGTCATCGCGGTGCGCAAGACCGTCTCCGGCCTGCTCAAGCTGCTTTACCCGCACGGGGAGTACGATAAAGAAGCAGTGCGCCAATGCCTGGAATACGCCCTGGAGGTGCGCCGCCGGGTCAAGGAGCAGCTCAAGAAGATAGGCGGCATGGAGTTCTACGACGTCCACTTCAGCTATATCGACAAGGAGACGCTGGAGGAGCACTTCGTGTCCGTTAAGGAGCAGGGCGGTGGCGGCCTGATCCCCGAAGGCCCGGGCAAGCCAGGCGTGGTGCACACCATCGGCCTCAGCGACAAGGGCATGCCGGGGGTCTACCGCATTGAACTCCAGGTCACCGCCGGGACCGGCAAGCTCGCCACCTCGGGGCTATGGAACTCCACCGCCGCCAAGGAGCAGGTCAAGATCGCATTCGACTACTTCAAGGCCAACGCCAGCCGCATCAGCGCCTCCGGCAAGGTGCTCGACCACGACTACCACCTGCATGTGGTGGAACTGCAGAACACCGGCGTACTGCGCGACCTTGCCCTGGCCAGCCTGGTGGCGTTCTCGTCAGGGTTGCTGGGCAGGCCCACCCAGGGCCAGATGGTGGTTCTTGGCGACATGAGCCTGGGTGGCAGCCTCAAGCGCGTGGAGAGCCTCGCCGAATGCCTGCAGGTGGCTTTCGACGCCGGCGGCAAGCGCGTCACCCTGCCCATGGCGAGCGCGGCGGATATCGCCACCATACCCGCCGAGCTGTTCACCAAGTTCCAGACCAGTTTCTACGCCGAGCCGGTGGATGCGGTGGTGAAGGCGCTGGGGGTGGAGTGACTGCAGCATCCTGCAGATATACAAATTAGTATCTATTTACGTCGTGGCTCTGCAATCTTCAGCAGTTTGAAAGGCATCACTAGCGAATGAGCTGCAGCTAGAATTTTATTTAGGAATATTTTTCTCTTCCCTCCCCTTTTCCTTTTTGCTTTCCTTTATAATACTATAGATAGCAGTCCGATGCTGTTCCACTTCTATGCCAATCTTAGCAAATAACTCTTCAGCTTGATTTCTATTTTGAAACCCTTTTTCATCTTTGAAGCATTTTTCTGCAGCTATATCAAGAAGCAAAATTAAGTCTGTCGCATTTTTCCTATTTCTATTTCTTTCTTTGTGTAGATCATCAGCCACCAGGAGATTTAGCTTTAATGGAAGATTTAAGCTTTCAGTAATAATTTTAGGAATGTGATTAAAACATACGGTACGTGATATATTTTTCTTGTTTCTCCAGCGATATTCAAGGCAACTCCTTATCCGGGCTTCCCATAGCAAAATATTTTTTTTAGCTTCATTTTTTTGTTTTTCATCCTTCATTTCTTTAATATTTTTGATTAACAATTTATTTTTTATTAAATAATTATGAGCAGCATTAATATCTTTTATCAACTCATTTGACCAACTGTTTATCTCATAGCCACCTGCATCATTGAAGTCAATCCCATACAAATCTATTATATGACCTTTTAATTTTTCAAGACCTTCATGGGTAATAAAAATATCTGTGGGACTTAATTCTGTAAATGCGTTACCTTCTTCCTTGAAGAAAAAAACTTGTCCTGTATATCTGATATTACCTATAACAGCCTGCCTAATTAAATGCTCAAATTCTATTTCTCCCGCCCCTTGTGCAAATTGGGAAAGCCTGTAAAAGCCTCCTAGACTTTGTGGGCTGTAAAAATTTGCGTATGCATTTTTTGCATCAGTAATAACAACCTGATATGGCTCGCACGTTTTCCAATTAAATAAACTAAGCACCTTTTCGTTATCTTTAGGATGCAGTACGAAGCCGTCCACTCTATTTACTATTATATTCATGGGATTGCTTTGATGAGATTTTTTTGAAGGATCGGTGAATTTATTTTTATATCTAATCCCGATACTAATAGGCTGTTTAGGTAACACTATTAAAAAGATATTTCTTTTATTCACAGCTTCTATGAATTTATCTAGTTTTAATCCTAGCAAATCAATGGCTTTTTCAATAGGAATAATTGGCTTCCTTAGGTTCTTATTGTAATCCACGCTTCCAGACCTCCATCATCGCTCACAGAAAAATCAAGATCGAAACACTCTATCGTTAATGTAAGCCACGAAGCTCATCTAAATCTAACCCATACATCTTGGGCTTTTCAGCAGGAAGAATATAGTCGGCCCAGTCCTGCATCATAGCCCGCCGCTTCTCAAATAGATCACCGCGCCTATAGGCTGCTTCTACCTTGTTCTCGATGGTGTGGGCCAGGGCCATCTCGGCTACGTCACGGGGGTAACTGGTGACCTCGCCGGTCCAGTCGCGAAAACTTGAACGGAAGCCGTGAGGCACGAAATCACCACGTTCACCGTCTAGCCCGTAACCCATTCCGCGCATCAGCTGCAGCATAGACATATTAGAGAGGGGTCGTCCATTGCGAGCGCCGGGAAAGACATAGTTGGTGCCTTTTACCCGCGGTAACTGAGTAAGCAACTCCACCGTCTGCCGGGACAGCGGCACTCGATGCTCACGGCGAGCCTTCATTCGCTCGGCGGGGATAGTCCAGGTCTCATTGTCCAGGTCGATTTCTGGCCACTCCGAGCGAAGGACCTCCGAGGTGCGTGTCGCTGTCAGGATCAGGAACTGCAGCGCCTTGGAGGAAATGCTGGTATAGCTCTGGAGGTCGGCCATGAAGGCTGCGACCTCGTCGTATGGCATGGCAGGGTGATGGGTCACCTTCTTGACGCGGGATGGTTTGGCCAGCAGCTTGTCCAAATGGCCCCGCCAGCGGGCAGGGTTCCCAGAGTCACGGTAATCATGCGCTGCAGCGTAGTCGAGCACGTTCTCAATCCGGCCCTGCACACGCTTGGCCGTTTCGGTCTTGTTCGTCCAGATTGGTTCAAGGATCTTCAAAACGTCCTGGGTGGTGACCTCATCAACTGGCTTAGACCCGATCACCGGTCGAGCATAGGTCTTCAATGTGCTGACCCACTGCCGAGCATGCTTGGCGTTTCGCCAACTGCGGCGGTGAGACATGATGTAGCGGGCTGCGCAGCTTGCGAAGGTAGGGGTTGCCACTTCAGCCTGGTCCACCACCTTCTTGGCCTCTAAAGGATCGAGGCCTTCCTTGACAAGTTTGCGGTTATCCGTGGCCTGTGAGCGAGCCTCAGCCAAGCTGACGTCAACGCAGCTGCCAAGGCCCATGTCGCGGAGCTTTCCATGTCGCCTGAACCGATATATCCAACTCGCTCCTCCCGTCTTGCCGATCTTGAGATATAGGCCCTCGCCATCATTGATCAGCCCTGGCTCGGCCTCCCTGACCAGTTTCTGTACCCCGCGTGTTGTGAGCTTGCCCATGGCCGTCTCCTCGGTGTCATTATGAGCACCGTACCATACCCTGGCCCATACTCCAGCCCATACTTTGCACGTGGCATTTGCTGTACGTCCCTGGTTTTTGTTGGACAAGAAAGGCAGAAAAAATCAAGTAAAACAATACAATAAGAAGCTTTGGCGGTTTTGTCTGGACTTTAAAAATGCGGACTGTCCCTCCGCCACTTCCTTTTAAGAATCAAGCGCCTACAGGCGCTTTTTTCTTGCGCCTACCTTTCTAGCCCGACTTCGCAACCGGCATTGGCCATTATCGTTGCCCCTTTCACTCCAGCAACTCACGAGCGTCGACAAGCGTCAGGCGGCCCGTGGTGAAAGCTCCGGTGTCGATATAATGCACGTTGCCCAGAATCAGCGGCCATTCCACAATGGTGTGGCCAACGACAACGGCGTCGATCCCGACCACCGGCGTCCTGTCGCCCTGCTGGATGCGAGAGCGCCCCCAGATCAGGGCATCGCGGTCGGCCTCCTCGATACATGACCAGTCGGACGGCGGGTCGGCATGTACGATGCCGATGCGCTTGCCGCCAATCGCCACCTCGCGCGCCAGGGGGAGATCGCGAAACGCTGCTTGCAGTTCCCTTCGTGTCTCGTTCACGCCGCTGTCGATGACCCAATCACCACCATTGATCATCCACAGCTCCCAGGCGTGGCTATCCTCCCCGTCGCGCAGCGCGTTCCAGGCCAGATCCTCGTGATTGCCGCACACGGCGTGAAACCATGGCATCAGAGCGAGCTTGAGACAGGCGAGTGAATCGGCACCTCGGTCGATGAGATCACCGACGCAGAACAGGCGATCCTCTGATGTGCTGAAGGCAACGCCCTGCAAAGCTTCCTGCAACAAGCGGTACTGGCCGTGAATGTCACCCACGAAGAAATCGCGGCCCCTGGTATTCGCTCGGTGCTGGATCAGCATTGTGCGACCTCCTCGTATACATACTCGCCCCCGACGACTATGTCATGATGGCGGACACTTTTTCCAAGACAGGCGAGTGACCTAACCAGATGGCACTGAAGTCGATGATCCACAAGGTCCAGTTCCAGATCGCCGACATGGACCGGCATTACTATGCAGACCACTCGCTGACCGTGGCGCGCCATCCATCAGAAACCGATGCTCGCATGATGGTCAGGTTGCTGGCCTTTGCCCTCAATGCGGATGAATCGCTCGCTTTCGGGCGTGGCGTGAGCACCGAGAACGAACCCGACCTATGGCGCAAGGACCTGACCGGCAATATCGAGCTCTGGATTCAGCTGGGCCAGCCCGACGAGAAGACCATTCGCCGCGCCTGTGCGCGAGCCGACCGGGTGACCCTCTACACTTATAGCGGCCAGGGGGCCGAGATCTGGTGGGAGCAGATGGCCGGCAAGCTTGCCACCCTCGATAACCTGACGGTGATCGACATCTCGCCGGCATCGGTAGAGGCCCTGACGGAGTTGGCAGCCAAGAACATGACACTGAACTGCATGATCGAGGATGGCGGCGTCTGGATGACCGATCCCGACCGGGGCGCCGTCGAGGTGGCACTCGAGGTGCTTCAGGAAGCACGCACCACTTGACCCTATCGAAAGGCCCCGGTGCAATTTCAGTAGAGCCTGAGCCCCACCCGTGTGACCTTGTTGCCGTCCATCTCGCTGACCACCCAGTGTATGCCGTGCCAATCCACGTCATCGCCCACTACCGGATGCCCACCGACACGCAGCGAGATGAATTCGGCGAGCGTCATGTCCTTCTCGCCCGCGCTGAGGGTCAGGCCATAGGCATCGGCGATGTCACCCATGCGCGCCTCCCCGTCGAACGTGAAGGTTCCGAAGAAGGCCCGCTCGCGCTTGAGCTTGGCATCCCCGTTGAAGAGACGGTTGAGCGCCGGCAAGTCTTCCGTACGACCGATCACGCAGATCACATCGCCCAGTAGCAGTCGGGTGCTTCCCTTGGGGTGCAGCATGGCGTGCTCACGAAACAGCGCCGAGATCAGTGCCCCGGAGGGAAAGCGCAGCAGTCGGATCGGCACATCCTCGAGGTCGGTGTTCTCGACCTCATAGACGAACATCTCGTAGTCGTTCTCGGGCAGAATGCCCAGTGGCCCGCGCCGGTTCGGGGAGACGGTGGGGGGCAGTTCCACCTTCATGCGCCGCGCCATCCACGGCAGGGTGCCACCCTGGATCAGCAGTGACAGCAACACTACCGCAAAGGCGACATTGAAATAGAGCGAGGCATTTTCCACGCCGCCGATGACCGGGAAGATCGCCAGCACGATGGGCACCGCCCCACGCAGGCCTACCCAGGCGATGAAACCGATCTCCCGCCAGCGGAACTTGAAGAAGGGCTTCACGGCGACGAGCACCGCCAGCGGCCTGGCGATGAAGATTAACGCCAGGGCCACCAGCAGCGCCGGCAGCGCAAAATCCAGCATCTCGCTGGGCGTGACCAGCAAGCCCAGCACCAGGAAGAGGCCGATCTGCGAGAGCCAGGCCAGGCCGTCATGTACCGGCAGGATGAAGGTGAGGTGGCGACCGGGCCGGTTGCCGATCATCAGGCCCGTCAGGTAGATGGCCAGGAAACCACTGCCACCCAGAGCACTGGTCAGGCCGAAGATGCAAAAGCCAAGGCCCAGGGCCAGCAGCGAATACAGCCCCGGTGCTAGGTCCAGCCAGCTCAGCAGGCGCGCACTCAGCCAGCCGATACCCACCCCGAGGACGATGCCCAGGCCGAACTGCTGAACCAGAAAAAACAGGGTTTCCCCCACGCCACCGATCTCGCCGACCAGCATCTCCACCAGCACCAGCGTAAGGAAGATGGCCATGGGATCGTTGGTGCCGGACTCGATCTCCAGCGTCGCCCCGACCCGTTCGTTGAGGTTGACCCCTCGGCCGCTGAGCATGGAGAACACCGCGGCGGCATCGGTGGACCCCACGATGGCGCCGACCAGCAGCCCCTGAACCAGGCTCAGGTCGAACAGCCACATGGCAAACACGCCCACCAGTGAACTGGTGATGAAGACCCCCAGGGTGGCCAGGGAGAGTGCCGGCCGGAAGCCCACACGAAAGGTCTTGAGGCGGGTCCTCAGGCCGCCGTCGAGCAGGATCATGGCGAGTGCCAGATGGCCGATCAGGAAAGCCAGGGAATAGTCGTCGAACTGAATGCCGAGCAGCCCCTCTTCCCCGGCCAGCATGCCCAGCCCCAGGAAGATCAGCAGCAGGGGCACCCCGGCCATCGAGGAGAGCCGGCTGGCGAGAATGCTCAGGGCCAGCAGGAAACCGCTGAGCAGAAAGAGGGTATTGATCGAGTCCATGAACGGTCTTTCCCGGGTGGG
Source organism: Pseudomonadota bacterium (assembly GCA_051751285.1). Classification (GTDB taxonomy): domain Bacteria; phylum Pseudomonadota; class Gammaproteobacteria; order Pseudomonadales; family Halomonadaceae; genus Halomonas. The sequence continues at coordinate 25,229 of JBNJKT010000019.1, forward strand.
AGAGGGGGGATTATCGCATGCCGGACCAGGCGCGGCGATTTCCGTTTGTGACCACGGCTGGTCGCTGACCCTAGCCAGCGGTTAAGCTTGCCTGGCCCCAACACAAGGCCAGACAGCACGCATGGCAGGAGCCTGGAATCGATGATCTTAACCATTTTTCGGCGGCTTCTCCGCCATGGCCTGCTACTGTCAGCCATCGTGCTGCCGTCGACGAATCTCTCCGCACAAGCTCCGGTGGACGCTTCGGAATCACCTCGTGAGGGCTACCCACCGCTGGGGACCGAGGTGATGGTCCCGGACCTCGAGGCCCTTGCCGATCAGGCGGCAAGGGCAGCTGCCCAGGCCACGGCCTGGGCAGAGACTCGCCGTCGCTATCGGGAGGCGCCGAGCGGGCCCAGTGTCGACACGCCCTCGCGGCCCAGCGTTCCAGCCATCGCCCTGCGACCGGCGGAACCGATAGAACCCCCGCCGGTCACCTCGCTGAGGATCATGCTGGACGGTTATCCAAGCCCCCGACACGCCGCTCTTTTCGTCGCCAGGGAGAGGGGACTGTTCGCCAGCCGCGGACTGGAGGTGGCCCTCGCGACACCAGCCGATCCGGATGTACCCAGTAAGCTCCTGGCAGCTTCAAGAATCGATCTGGTGGTATCCCGCCAGCCCTTGCTGCACCTCCAGGTCGATCGCGGCCTGCCGCTGGTCCGTGTCGCCAGCCTGATCGCGACGCCCTTGAGTGCCCTGGTGGTGCGTGAGGACGGCCCGATCGAGACACCTGCCCAACTGGCCGGCTCGCGTATCGGTCATGCCGATATTGACAGCCGTGACGTGCTGTTAACCACCCTGTTGAGGAGCGCATCGATTCGCGACGATGAGGTCGAAACCGAAGCGTTGCACTTCCGCCTCGACGATGCACTCCGAGAGGGGCACGTGGATGGCGTGATCGGCGCCATGCGCCACCTGCTGCCCCGACAACTCGCCGACGAAGGGCTGGCCACCCGGGTATTGCGCATCGAGGATCTGGGCATCCCATTACATGATGGTCTGATACTGCTCGCCAACCGCGATCATCTGGCAGCGAAACGTGATGCCATTCGCCATCTCGTGGACGCCATCGAGGAGGCCACAGCCTGGATCGCCAACCACCCCGAGGATGCCTGGAGCCTGATAGCGAGCGCGGAACCGGCCCTGGACACGGCGGTCAACCGCGAGGCCTGGGAAATGATCCGCACGCGCCTGAACCTCAGCCCCGCAGCTCTGGATCAGGGCCGCTACCGTCGCTTCGAGGACTTCCTGTTCGGGGCTGACCTGATACAGGAACGCCATCCGGTATCACGACTGGCCATCGACCCCGGAGCGCTGCCCCGCTAGCCCTCCACGCGGTGAACACTCCCACGCATCATGCGACGCATCGATGCGGGGCTTCAGGCTCTCGCCGCCAGAGCGTTGAGAGCGTGACCGGTGTTCTCGGTTTGCCAGGGGAGCTTCTGCCCGCTGACAACTGCCCGTCCTTGCGGCGGGTCAGTTTGTGTTTCCAGGCCCAATAGCGGGCTCCGATGTTGTAGCTGGCGTTGAGATCCGCGTTGTACTGCTTGCCGCTCGGGAAGGTGGCCAGTTCGTATTGCCCCTTGTCCCGCTTGACGCGGCCCGAGCCGTCGAAAGCCCAGGAAGAGGTGCCCCGGGCATAGACGGTGACGACCCGACCACCGGCCTCGGCCATCTTCTGCTCGATCAGCGTGGCCAGTCGGCGATGCAGCCACTGATGGAAGCGCTGGCGCAGCCCAGACCGCTTCCTCCCCGCCCTGGGTCGCCAGCCCTTCAAGTCCTCCAGCACGATCACATCGGCGCCCTGTGCCAGCGCGAAGTCGACCAGTCGGCGCGAGGTCTGCTGGGCGATGTCCTCGTTAATATGCTGGGCCTTGCGGTACCACGTTCGCCCAAACCCCTTGGAGAGCTTGGCGGTCTTGCGCGCCTTGCGGCGAATCAGCGTGGCGCGCTTGTCGCGACGGTCTATGTCCGCGGCGGGGTGGAAGAATCCACGCGCCGCGACAGTGCCGTCCGGTGTCACGATGCTGGCCGTGGCCAGCGTATTGATCCCCACGTCCACGGCGCAGACGCGCTGTTGATCGGGGAGGCTTCCTGGCGTGATTTCCACTGGCACCGCCAAGTGGCAGTGTCGGTTGAGCACCAGGGTAGGCGACTTCACCGTGCCGAGAAGATGGCGCTGGCGCACCGCCTTGATCGCCACGTCGTGCCAGAGCCAATCCTTGCCGTCCCACAGCTTCAAACTGGCGGTAGTGAACTCGGTGTCGAATTTGACCAGCTGCCCGCGATACATCACCGGATAGCAGCCGGCCACGGGGTTGAAGCGCGGCGGCTGGGCATTTTTCCGCTGGCGATCTCCCGCCTGCCAGGCCCGATAGCGGGTCAGGTAGCTCGATACCTGGCCCTTGACGAACTCGATGGCGGCTCGGCGCAGGTAGGACGGAAACTTGTAGAAACGCTTGGCGAAGTAGTGGTGGCGAGGCGAGGGGTTCTTCTTGGTCGGGTGCATCAGTCGCTCTACGGCAGCGGCAAAGCTGGGGGCCTGCTGCAGCGACGGCCAGTTGGCCAGGACCACCACCGACAACCCACGACAGAACTGGCGGTACTCCGCCAGCGTCAAGCGCATCAGGTGTCGCTGCTGCGTCGTGGCTTGTAGTGGCCACTTGTCCGTGCGTATCATAGTGCGAGTCATGAAGAAAGCCTAAGCCACTACCTGATATTTATCCAGTATTCGCCTTGGCGTTCGCCAAGGCTCGCCGCTTGACTAGCGCATCACGCTACGCGTCGATGCGTAGGATGCGCGGCTGAGTTGCTCAAGGAAGGCGTTGACCGCCTCCTGAAAGGCCTTGGGCTGTTCCGCATGAAGCCAGTGTCCTGCCTGGAGCGTCTCGATCTCGGCACGCGGCAGTACGTCGCGCAGGGCCGGCAACATCTCGTCGGTCACATAGTCTGAATGCGCGCCGCGCAGCACCAGCGTAGGCCCGTCAAAGGCGCCCTCTCCCGCCGGCTCCCTCATGAGCGTGTCGTAGTCATCCTGGATCTCGTCGAGGCCGATGCGCAGGCGCAGGATACCCTCGTCGTCACGCTCCAGGTTGGTGGCCAGGAAGAGACGCACCGCGGACTCCTCGACATGCTCGGCGAGCAGTGCGTCGGCCTCGCGGCGATTGGTAGGCTCTCCGGCCTCCACGCGGCGCAACGCGGCGAAGACACTATCGTGATCATGACCGTAGGCGAGCGGTGCGATATCGGCGACGATCAACGAAGCCACGCGGTGCGGCGCCCGCCGGGCCAGGCTGATCGCCACCTTGCCGCCCATGGAGTGCCCCAGCAGGTGAGCCGTCTCTACCTCGAGGCGATCCAGCAAGGCGAGAAGATCATCGGCCATGGCCTCGTAGTTCATCCCCGCGACATGCGGTGAACGGCCATGGTTGCGCAAGTCAACGGCAATCACCCGATGCCGGCGCTGCCACTGCTTGAGATGGGAGCGCCAGTTGTCGGCACTGCCGAAAAGGCCATGCACGACCACCAGCGGCGTCTCATCGCCTCCGGTGTCGATATGGTGGAGTTCGATGGGCATGTCATTCTCCTCGGCTGGAATGGAGTCAGGTTCTTGCCTGTGCCTCGCCGGGCATCAGGTCCGCGCTGCCCGTCACCGCCACCAGGCGGCGGCTGAGCCAGGCCAGCAATATGCCATAGAGGGGCAGGAAGAACGCCAGGCTGATGCCAAGCTTGATCACGTAGTCGACCCAGGCAATCTCCGGCCAGTTGGCGGCCATGAAGGGATCGGGGCTTTCGTGAAAGGCGATGGAAAAGAAGGCAAAGGTATCGGCGAGGTTGCCGAGCACGGTAGAGACGGCCGGTGCCACCCACCAGGCCTTCAAGGTACGCAGGCGGTCAAAGACCTGAACGTCCAGCAGCTGGCCCAGCACGTAGGCCATGAAGCTGGCCAGCGCGATTCGCGCCACAAAGAGATTCCACTCGCCCAGACCCTCGAGACCGGCAAAGCCGCCCCGCGGGAAGACAACCGAGACGACATAGGAGATCACCAGCGCCGGCAACATGACCCTGAGCACGATGGCCCGCGCCGGCTCCTTGCCGAACAGGCGCACGGTGAGGTCCGTGGCAAGGAAGATGAAGGGGAAACTGAAGGCGCCCCAGGTAGTATGAAACCCGAACAGGGTGAAAGGCAGCTGGACCAGGTAGTTACTGGCGGCGATGACCAGGATATGAAAGGCGACCAGCAGCGCCAGGCAGCGCCGGGTCTGGACATCGGAAAGCAAGAACATCACGGCATCCTTTTTTGGGGAGGGGTGAGGGAACCCTCGTGGCACGACAAACGCCCGTAGCGGACAGGCCGCGCATTATACGGCCTGTCCCGGCGCCTGGCCATGGCTGCCCTGCCCCACGAAAGCCGCCGCCGCCCTTCCAGGGCGGCGGCGTGGTCAGGCGAGATGTCCGCCGAGATCAGACCTGGCGGGCCTCGTGGGCAGTACCCACCGAGCGATCCTTCATGGCCTCGTGCACGTCCTGCAGGCTCGCCGGATCGTCAATGGTCGAGGGCAAACCGAACTCCTTGCCATCGGCGATGTTGCGCAGCAGCTTGCGCAGGATCTTGCCGGATCGCGTCTTGGGCAGGCGGTCGACCACCAATACCTGCTTGAAGCAGGCGATGGGCCCGATCTTGTCGCGCACCAGGGCGATCAGTTCCTGCTCGAGGTCCGCCTCGCGCCCCTCGAAGCCATCCTTGGGGATCACCAGCCCCACCGGCAGCTGACCCTTCATGGCATCGTGAATGCCGATGACCGCGCATTCGGCCACGGCGGGATGAGCACCGACGACCTCCTCCATCTCGCCGGTGGAGAGGCGATGGCCGGCAATGTTGATGACATCATCGGTGCGCCCCATGATGAACAGGTAGCCATCTTCATCGAAGTAGCCACCGTCACCGGTCAGATAGTAGCCGGGGAAGGCCGCCATGTAGGCACTGTGGAAGCGCTTCGGATCTCCCCATATACCGGACAGGCACCCTGGGGGCATCGGCTGCTTGATGACCACGCTGCCCTGCTCCATGGGGCCGACCTGCTCACCCTCTCGATCCAGGATCTGGACGTTGAAGCCGGGGACCGGCACGGTCGCGCTGCCCGCCTTGGTAGGCATCGGCTCCAGACCTTGCAGATTGGCGGCAATCGGCCAGCCGGTCTCGGTCTGCCACCAGTGGTCGATCACCGGCACGTCCATCAGGTCATCCAGCCAGTGGAACGTCGGGGGATCCAGGCGTTCACCGGCCAGGAACAGCGCCTTGAGACAGGAAATGTCGTACTCGGCCATCAGCTTGGCGTCCGGGTCTTCCTTCTTCATGGCGCGGAAGGCCGTGGGTGCGGTGAAAAAGCTCTTGACCCGATACTCGCTGATCAACCGCCAGAAAGCGCCGCCATCCGGGGTCTTCACCGGCTTGCCTTCATAGACCACCGTGGTGCAGCCGCGAAGCAGCGGAGCGTAGACGATGTAGGAATGGCCGACCACCCAGCCCACATCGGACGCCGAAAAGAAGACATCGCCGGGATCCACGTCGTAGATGGTGTCCATGGAGTAGGCCAGCGCCACGGCGTAGCCACCGGTATCCCGCACGACCCCCTTCGGCTTGCCGGTGGTCCCGGAAGTGTAGAGGACATAGAGAGGGTCGCTACCCTTGACCGCAACGCATTCGGCTGGCTCGGCCTTATCGACCAGAGCCGCCCAATCGTGGTCCCTCGGGCCCAGTTCCGCTTGAAGCTGATCACGCTGGAACACCACGCAGGCATCGGGCTTGTGGGCACTCTGCTCGATGGCCTCGTCGATGATCGGCTTGTAGGGCAACACCTTGCTGCCCTCGATCCCGCAGGACGCGGCGATAACTACCTTCGGCGCGGCATCCTCGATGCGCACGGCAAGCTCGTGGGGGGCAAAGCCGCCAAACACCACCGAGTGCACCGCGCCAAGGCGAGCACAGGCGTACATGGCGATCAGCGCCTCCGGCACCATGGGCATGTAGATCACGACCCGGTCGCCCTTGCCCACCCCCTGCGCCCTCAGGCCGCCGGCGAAGAGCGCGACCTGATCGCGCATCTCGGCAAAGGTCAGGGTGCGCTTGCTGTCGGTGACCGGCGAGTCCCAGAAGATGGCCGGCTGATCGCCACGCCCCTGCTCGACGTGATGATCGAGGGCGGCATGGCAGATGTTGAGCTCGCCATCCACGAACCAGCGGGCATGGTTCGCCTCGTCGTACTCGAGAATGGTCGTGGGCGGCGTGAACCAGGGAATGCGTCTGGCCTGCTCGGCCCAGAAAGCCTCCGGTTGATCAATCGAACGGCGGAACTCGTCTTGGTACATGCTCATCTGCATCCTGTCGGCAATCGAAGTGGGCGTTGATTGTTGACACTCTAGAGCAAGTTCACGGCGATAACCTCATACCATCGGCTAATCATCGACAAAAGTGCAAGACTTCCCGGGCACTATTGTCGACAACGCCCAAGGCATCACCCTGGTATTCAACTTTGATCCAGCGTTGGCTCGGCGATAGCCGCCAGGCTGAACTATTATTGAGGATAAGCTGAAACAGGAAGTGGATGGTCAACAGACGCCAGCCGCGAGCCGCGGGATCGGAAGGCAATCACCACTGCAGGCCATCGGCAAGCGAATGCCGGACCTGCCGGAAAGGGGACACATCATGGGCAATAACAACGATGCTGCAGCACGTCTCCTGGAAGACGGCACAGCGGTCATCGACGAGGCCAGCGCCCTGCTCAAGGCGATGGCCAACGACAACCGATTGCGGATTCTCTGCCTGCTCGACGGCAACGAGCTCTCGGTGACCGAACTCAACCAACGGCTCTCCCTGAGCCAGTCGGCGCTCTCGCAACACCTGGCAATCCTGCGTCGCGAGAATCTGGTCAGCACCCGTCGCGAGTCCCAGACCATCTACTACTCTCTGCATGGCAAGCGGGCGCGAACGCTCATCGAGGCTCTAGGCAGCCTGAAACTGCAGGGAAGAGCCTAATACGATCACCGCTTCTGCCAGCGTCCGGCATCGAGCATCTCCAGCCCCCGCTCGACGCCATGCTCCACGCCCCGCGAGACCGCCATGCCAAGGCGGTCACTGAGCTTTTGCTTGTGCTCCAGCTTGAGGCTGATGACCCGGGCCTGCTGCATGCGCTCGACCAGGTAGGCTTCGCTGGTTCCCAGGGCATCCACCAGGCCTAGCCCCAGGGCATCACTGCCGTACCAGATCTCGCCGGTGGCCACCGAATCGATGTCGAGTTCCGGGCGCCGCTCGGCCACGTGACGCTTGAAGAGCGTGTGAGTGGTTTCGAGGTCTTCGCGGAACTTCTCTCGCCCCTCCTCGGTGTTCTCGCCGAAGACCGTGAGGGTGCGCTTGTAACGACCAGCGGTGAGCACCTCCATGTCGATGTCGTGACGCTTGAGGAGGCGATGCAGGTTGGGCAACTGAGCAATCACCCCGATGGAGCCGATCACCGCGAAGGGGGCCGCTCGCAGCTGGTCAGCCGCGCAGGCCATCAGGTAGCCGCCGCTGGCGGCCACCTTGTCGACGCACACCGTAGTGGATAGCCCTCCCTGGCGCAGGCGATCCAGCTCGGCAGCCGCCAGCCCGTAGCCATGCACGAGACCGCCGGCCGACTCCAGACGGATCACCACTTCGTCACCCTCGCCGGCCACCGCCAGTACTGCCGAGACTTCTTCCGCGAGCTGCCCGGTGCCACTGGCCTTGATGTCACCATGGAAATCGAGTACCCAGACCGTCGCGGAGGACTCGCCTTCTCCCTTGCGGCTACGACGGTCATGCTCCTTGTCATCGCGCCGGAAGGCCTTTGCCAGGCGCTTGCGTGCTCCCGGCTGGCTGGCCGCCAACTGCATCCGCCGCCGGCGGTTGCGACGTGTGCCATTGAGCTCGTCGAGCCTTAGTCGGCTGCGTTCTCCCGTTTCCCCTCTGGTGCGCAGAATCACCGCCACCACAAGGCCGACGATCACCACCAGGGTCACCAACTGCGCCACGAACATCCCGAATTCCGTCAGCCACTCGCTCACTGCAACCTCCTCTCGTCTCGCTGTCCTGACATCCTGCCCGGGCCCTTCCCGCCGGCACAAGGGCGCTTGATTCAAACGAACGTTACAAATACGCTCTGTTGTCGATACTTCACAAAGCGACCAACGATACCCATGTCAGACGCCACCATCGACAAGCTACAGCGTCGTTTCGACGCCGAGGCTGCCAGCGGCATGCACGAAATCTTCCAGTTCCACTTCACGGATGCCGGCGACCATTATCTGGTCGTGGATGACGGCACACTGGAGGTCCACCGGGGCGAGCATGACGATCCCTCGGTCAGCCTCAGCATGAGCAGCGAGACCCTCAAGGGGGTAATGAACGGCGAGATCAACGGCATGACCGCCTTCATGACCGGCAAGCTGAAGGCTACCGGCAATGTCATGCTGGCGACACAGCTGAACAGCCTCTTTCCCGGTCGCTGAGCCTATAACGCCGGGCCGTGACCGTCGCCTAACCGCGGGTTCCCACCTCCCTGAGATGGGTCTCGATCAGCGCCCGGGAGATGGAGTAGAGCGGCGGCAACTGAGGCAGGTGCCGCGGGCTGAACCAGGCGGCATCGGCGATCTCGATACCGTCGATGCGGATGCGCCGACTGGCCGCCTCGGCGAAGAAACCCAGCATCAGTGAATGGGGGAAGGGCCAGGCCTGGCTCTTGTAATAGCTGACGCGTCCTACGCTGAGCCCCACCTCTTCGAAGATTTCACGACGCACGGCCTCCTCGGCCGCTTCACCGGGCTCGATAAACCCGGCCAGGGTCGAATAACGCCCCGGCGGAAAGCGGGGGCTACGGGCCAGCAGCAGCGACTCTCCGTGGGTCACCAGGGTGATGATACAGGGCGAGATGCGCGGGTAATTGCGATGACCGCACTGGTCGCAATGCATGGCGAACTCGGCATCGAGACGCGTCGTCGGCGCACCGCAGCGGCCGCAGAAACGGTGGTTATCGAGCCAGGCCGCCACCTGGAGCGCCGTGGAAACCAGCGGATACCAGGATTCCGGCAGGCGGCCCAGCCACGCCCGGCCCTCGGGCCAGTCCTTTCCCGGCTGAGTCTCCAGCGAGAGCGCTACCGGCTCCTCCTGCCACCAGCACAGCGGCTGCATCCGCTCGTGCCAGGGCTGTGAGGCCTGAAGCGGGCCTTCATCGACGCCGGGCGCGATGCGTCCTGCGGCCAGGCGAATGACGCGACCGGCCGTCTCTTCGCTGGGCAGTTCCCGACGCAGCATCAGCGTAATGCCTCCTCGCCCGACAGGACGGGGTGGGCATCCCAACGGCACTCGCCGGACGCGTCTCGGATTCGGTCCAGCTTGGCTCGATGCGCCGCCAGCTCTGCCTCGTCGGGCGGCACGACACGAAGCCGACCCGGTGAGACAGACAACCGGCGGATGGCCAGCCCGGTCTGCTGACCGTCGCGACCTGCCGAGGATGCTGAAGCATCCAGAGAGAGCCTGGTCTGCCCCCCGGTCATGGCCAGATAGACGTCGGCAAGGATCTCGGCGTCGAGCAACGCGCCGTGCAGCACACGTCGCCCGTTGTCGATCTCGTAACGCTTGCAGAGCGCGTCGAGGCTATTGCGCTGGCCGGGGTGCTTGTCGCGAGCCAGTGTCAGGGTATCGAGAACGCGGCAGTGATCGGCCACCGGGCCGAGCCGTGGCTCACTGCGCCTCGCATTCAGCATACCGAGTTCGTGGTCGATGAAACCCACGTCGAAGGGCGCGTTGTGGATCACCAGCTCGGCCCCTTCGATGAAGGCCCAGAAGGCATCGGCGATCTCGGCAAAGACCGGCTCCTCGGCCACCCGTTCGTTGGTGATGCCGTGGACGCTCACGGCCTCGGCCTCGATGTCGCGCTCGGGGTTGATGTACTGGTGATAGCGGTTGCCGGTGAGGCGGCGATTGACCATCTCGACGGCCCCGATCTCGATCAGGCGATGGCCGTCACGGGGATCGATGCCGGTGGTCTCGGTGTCCAGGATGATCTGACGCATGGGGATCTCTCGTCGGCTCGCAGGGTAAGGCGGGGGCTCAGGCGCGGGCTCGTTGCTCATTGATGGCCTGGTTGGCCAGCTCATCGGCGCGCTCGTTACCGGGATGGCCACTGTGCCCCTTGACCCAGTGCCACTCGATGGAGTGGCGATGGGTCTCTTCGTGGAGTTCGCGCCACAGCTCGGCGTTCTTGACCGGCTGGCGAGAGGCGGTCTTCCAGCCACGCTTGATCCAGTTGTGAATCCACTCGGTGATACCCTTGCGCAGGTACTCGGAGTCGGTCCACAGCGCCACTCGACAGGGACGCTTGAGCTCCCGCAAGGCCATGATCGCTGCCATCAGTTCCATGCGGTTGTTGGTGGTCACCGCCTCGAAGCCCTTGAGCGCCTTCTCGTGATCGCCGCTGACCAGCAGTGCCCCCCATCCCCCGGGGCCGGGGTTGCCACGGCATGCTCCGTCGGTATAGATCGTCACTGTCTGTGAAAGCTCGGTCCTCGGGGGCTCGGCGTGGCGTCTGTCAGTCAACCTTGCGGTTCCTTTGCGTCTGTGGCCCGGCCCGTGTAGCGCTCCCCAAGGCCGGTCCGGCCAGGGGGCGCGACAGTTCGAAGCGCGAGCGCTGCGACTGGGCGAGCTGCGCCCGGGGGCGGGCATGGATCATGTAGCTGTCACCCAGCGGCAGGTTGTGGCGCCGGCCGAGGGTTTCCAGCATGGTGTTGCGCGGCAGACTGCCGGGCAGGTGAAATCCGCAGTAGTCTACCCGCTCGATCTCGAAGTCGACAAACGCCAACCAGTCGCCGAGTCGACCGGGGGTCCGCCAGTGACCTCGCCAGGGCATGCGACGCCGCCTGCCAGGCCAGACCCTCGACACCCCCCCTGCACTCAGCGGACACCAGCCGAAAATGATCAGTCGCCCATTATCGGCGGTAACCCGCGCGGCCTCCTGCAGCAAGCGATGCGGCTCGGCAATCACCTCCAGCAGGTGATGAATCAGCACCAGGCTCAGACTGTCATCGGGAAGGGGCAAGGCATCCGCCGGGCACACCAGGGTCGACACATGATCGGCCATCTCGTGGTTAGGTGCCCAGCCCAGGGCATGGCGGATCGGGCAGATATCACTCAGCACGGGGGCCATGCCCAGCTCAAGGCTGTGCTGCCCGACGAGCTCTTCGCAGACCGGCCCCAGGCAGGCGCGCTCGGCCCGCCACAGTGCCTGACCCGCAGGCGACGCCCAGTAACGCCGCCCCTCCCGGACCAGCCGCGCCAGGGCATGGGGATCCCGCGAATTTGACATAGTGCCGTTTTCCCTCCACAGTGCCGGGTTTTGTAAACCATATCGCAACGAATCGCGGCAGCGTCTGGCAACGCCTCCGTCAAGGACTTCGAGCCCATGTTGAGCGTGACACCGATACCCGCCTTTAGCGACAACTATATCTGGCTGCTTCGCCAGGACACCAACCAGGCAGTCTGCGTGGTGGACCCCGGCGATGCAACGCCGGTGATCGAGTGGTTGGAGCGCGAAGGGCTGGAACTTGGCACCGTGCTGATCACCCACCATCATCACGATCACACCGGCGGCCTGGCGGAACTGATCAAGCGCTACTCACCGCGGGTGATCGGCCCGGACAATCCCGAGATCGAGGGCATCGACGAGCGGGTCGGTGACGGCGACGAGGTACGGGTAATGGGCAGGCTGTTCGAAGTACTCGCCCTGCCAGGCCACACCCTGGATCATATCGCCTACTTCACGCCTGGCATCCCGCCCCTGCTGTTCAGCGGCGACGTGCTGTTCAGTGGCGGCTGCGGAAGGCTCTTCGAGGGCACCCCGGCCCAGATGCACGAATCGCTGTCGCGCCTCGACTCCCTGCCGGAGGACACTCTGGTGTTCGCCGCCCACGAGTACACCCTGGCCAACCTGGCGTTCGCCCGTACTGCCGATCCCGACAACCCCGATGTCGAGACTGCACAGGCGGAGTGCCAGCGTGCCCGGGAGCTCGACCGTCCTACCTTGCCTACCACCCTGGGTCGCGAACGCAGCATCAATCCCTTTCTGCGCTGCGAATCGGCCGGCGTACGCCAGGCCGCAGCGGCGCATGGCGACACCGACGGCAGCCTGGCGACCTTTACCACGCTACGTGCCTGGAAGGACGCCTTCTGAACGCACCATTGCCGAACGATACCCGGCCTGCCCTTGGCGGCAGGCCCCCGCATGACCAGGAGATTACCTCTCGATGACCTACCACACGACACGTCGACGGATCCTGGGCTTCACCAGCTGTCTCGCACTGATGGGCTCGTTGATGGCCACGACCGGCAACAGCCAGGCCTCACCGACGCCCCAGCGCGCTTTCATGGACGATTCGGCCAGCCAGTCGGCCCAACCCACCCCGCTTCCCTCGAACCAGACCTTCTGGGATGCCCTGGCCCTCGAGCCCAGGGATGCCTGGTCGCGCCTCGCCGAGGCCTTCGAGTGGCAGGAAGATGTCGATCAGGCGCGCGTCCAGCACTGGATCGACCACTACCGCCAGAGCCCCCACAATATCACCGAGATCACCGAGCGAGCTCGACCCTGGCTCGCCTGGATTACCGAGCGAGTGGAGGAACGCGGGCTACCCGGCGAGATCGCCCTGATCCCCTTCATCGAGAGCTCCTTCGACCCCACCGCCCGCAGCCACCGCGGAGCGGCCGGCCTCTGGCAGTTCATGCCCGGCACCGGCAACGCACTCGGGCTGCGCCGCGGCGGCGGCTACGATGGCCGCCTGGATGTGGCGCGCTCCACCCATGCCGCTCTTGACTACATCGAAATGCAGGCCGAGCAGTGGTACGAGGGTGACATCGAGCTCTCCCTGGCCGCCTACAATGCCGGTGCCGGCACCGTGAACAATGCCCGAAGCGCCGCGCTTTCCCGAGGTCAAACTGGCAGCTACTGGGATCTCAAGCTACCGCGTGAGACGATGGCCTACGTTCCCAAGCTGATCGCCATCTCGGCGATCATCGCCGAGCCGGAACACTACGACGTCGAACTCCCTCGTATCGAAGCCACGCCGGCTGTCGCCGAGGTGCCGGTGACTCGTCCGCTGAAGCTCGACGAGGCCGCACGTCTGGCAGGTATCTCGCGCACCGAACTGGACGAGCTGAACCCGGGGCTGCTGGGTCATCAGGCCGATCCCCGTCACGTCGAGCGACTGCTGGTTCCCGCCGACAGTGCCGAACGGCTTGTCGCCCAGCTCAGCAACGGCACAAGCCCGCGAACGGTCGCCGCCGACGGTCAAGACGTCTACGTGGTTCGTCGCGGCGATAGCCTCTCGGGCATCGCCTCACGCCACGCCGTGGCGCTGACCGACCTGGCACGCTGGAACGGCATCGAACGGCTTGACGCTTTACAACCCGGGCAACAGCTGACACTTTCCGGTAGTTGATGACGCGGGCCAAGGCCCAGCCTGCTACAAGGAATCTGATCGATGCGACATGCTGCCTCTGGCCTGGCCCTGCTGCTGGGCATGCTGCTCGGCGGACCGGCCATGGCGGCCGACCCCGCCGAGGTGCCCACCGTCCACGGCCTGGCCCTCTATGGCGACCCGGCGCTGCCGGCGGACTTTGGCCACTTCCCCCATGCCGACCCCGACGCTCCCCAGGGGGGAAGCCTGGTACGCTCGGCCATCGGCAGCTTCGACTCCACCAACCCCTTCATCATCCGCGGCACTCCGGCCACCGGGCTCACCGAGATCTACGACACCCTGCTGACCCAGAACCCCGACGAGCCCTTCTCGATGTATGGCCTGCTCGCCGAGGGCGTACGGCTAGACCCGGCGCGGCAGTGGATCGAATTCGACCTGCACCCCCAGGCGCGTTTCCATGATGGCGAGCCGGTCACCGCCGAGGACGTGGTATTCAGCTTCGAGACCCTGACGGAGCAGGGCCAGCCCTTCTACGGCGCCTACTACGCCGACGTCGTGGGCATCCGAGCGGTAGACGAGGATACCGTTCACTTCGACCTCGCCGACAGCGAGTCCCGAGAGCTGCCGCTGATCATCGGCCAGCTGCCGATCCTGCCGGCCCACTTCTGGGATGGTCGTGACTTCGGGGCCACTACCCGCGACGCCCTGCTCGGCTCCGGTCCCTACCGCATCGGTGTGGTGGAGCCGGGGCGGCGCATCGTCTATGAACGCGTTGATGACTACTGGGGAAGGGACCTTCCGGCAAACCGGGGCCGTCACAACATCGATCGGCTGATCTACGACTACTACCGTGACCAGACGGTGGCCCTCGAAGCCTTCAAGGCCGGCAACCTCGACATGCGCATCGAGACCAGTGCGCGCAACTGGGCCACCGCCTATGACTTTCCGGCTCGGGATGAAGGGTTCGTCAATCGCCTCGAGGTTCCGGACGGCCAGCCCGCCGGCATGCAGGCCTATGTAATGAACCTGCGGCGCGACAAGTTCCAGGACGTCCGGGTCCGAGAGGCCCTCAACCTGGCCTTCGACTTCGAGTGGCTCAACCGCAACCTCTTCTACGGCGCCTACCAGCGTACCGAGAGCTATTTCGCGAACTCCGAGATGGCTGCCGAAGGCCTGCCGAGCGAGGCTGAATTGGCCCTGCTCGAGCCACACCGTGAGGCCCTGCCCGAGCGGATCTTCGAAGAGCCCCTGCCCATCGAACACCCCGAGGAGATGCGACCTCGGCTGGCGAAGGCGCTGAAACTGCTCAACGAGGCCGGCTATGAGATACGCGATGGGGTCATGACCCACCCTGATTCAGGCGAACCATTGAACCTGGAGGTCCTGCTCTTCGACACCCAGTTTGAGCGGGTCGTGCAGCCGCTGCTTCAAAACCTGGCGAAAATCGGCATTGAAGGCGATATTCGCATCGTCGACGTCAACCAGTACCTCAATCGGCTGCGCCAGTTTGATTTCGATATCATCGTCGGCAGCTTCCCCCAGTCAGCGAACCCCGGCAATGAACAGCGCGACTTCTGGACCAGCGAATATGCCGATGTTCCCCAGAGTCGCAACCTGATTGGGCTCAGTAATCCGGTGATCGACGACCTGGTCGATACCCTGATCGCCGCCGACTCCCGGGAAGCGCTGGACACGGCCGCCAGGGCGCTGGATCGAGTGCTGCGCTGGGGCTTCTACGTCATTCCTCAGTGGCATCTCGGGCAGACGCGTATTGCCCTGTGGGACAAGTTCGGCTGGCAGGAGCCCTTTCCCGAGTACAACCTGGACCTGGCCGCCTGGTGGGTGGACCCCGAGCGCGGCGCCGAGATCGAGGCCCGCCAGCGCAACCGCTGAAGGTGCATGACCGGCGACCGGCCCGCCGGCTGCCATCATCCGTGGAGTAAGGATACGCCGTGGCCCGCTATGTACTGCGCCGCCTGCTGCTGATGATCCCCACCCTGCTGGGGATCATGCTGCTCAACTTCATCATCGTCCAGGCCGCCCCGGGCGGTCCCATCGACCAGATGCTGGCCCGTTTTGAAGGCCTCTCCAGCCAGGCCAGCACCCGCATGGAAGGGGGCGGCGGGGACGTCGCGGCAAGCGGCGAATCGCGAGGCGCCCGGGGAATTCCTCCCGCCTTCATCGAGAAGCTCGAAGCGCAGTTCGGGTTCGACCAGCCTGCGCATGAGCGATTTCTCGGCATGATCGTCGACTACGCCACCTTCGATTTCGGCGAGAGCTTCTTCCGCGACGAGCAGGTCACCACCCTGATGCTCGAGCGTCTTCCCGTCTCGATCTCGCTGGGGCTCTGGACCACGCTGGTGGTCTATCTGGTGTCGATCCCGCTGGGTATCCGCAAGGCCCTGCAGCACGGGTCACGGTTTGACGTCTGGAGTTCGGGGCTGGTGATCGTCGGCTACGCCATCCCCGGCTTCCTGTTCGCCATCCTGCTGATCGTGCTGTTCGCCGGCGGCAGCTACTGGGACCTGTTCCCGCTGCGCGGCCTGACCTCGCCGGATTTTGACGAGCTCTCCGCCTGGGGCAAGGTCAAGGACTACCTCTGGCATATCACGCTGCCGGTGATCGCCTCGGCCATCGGCAGTTTCGCGACCCTGACCATGCTGACCAAGAACAGCTTCCTCGACGAGGTTCACAAGCAGTATGTGCTCACCGCACGCGCCAAGGGGGCCAGCGACCGACGGGTGCTCTACGGCCACGTCTTCCGTAATGCCATGCTGATCATCATTGCCGGGCTGCCGGCCGCCCTGATCGGCATCTTCTTCACCGGTTCGCTGCTGATCGAGGTCATCTTCTCGCTCAATGGCCTGGGCCTGCTGGGTTTCGAAGCGGTCATGCAGCGCGACTACCCGGTGATCTTCGGTACCCTCTACCTCTACACTCTGATTGGACTGGTCCTGAAACTGATTTCGGACCTGACCTATGTGTGGGTGGACCCTCGTATCGACTTCGAGACACGGGAGTCCTGAACCGATGTCACTGCTCTCGCGGGATTTCTCTCCCATCACGCGCCGCCGCCTGGCGGTTTTTCGCGACAACCGCCGCGCCAGGCTCTCGCTGTGGATCTTCGCGATCCTCTTCGTGGTAAGCCTGGTAGCCGAGCTGATCGCCAATGACCGACCCATCGTCATGCAGTACCAGGGGCAGTGGTACGTGCCGGTCCTGGTGGACTACCCGGACACTGAATTCGGCGGCTTTCTTCCGAGCCCCGCCGACTACCGCGACCCCTTCGTGCACGACGAGATCACGAACAACGGCTGGATGCTCTGGCCACCGATCCCCTTCTCCTACGAGACCCTGGATATGGCACTCGACCACCCGGCTCCGTCGCCGCCCACCGCTCGCCACTGGCTGGGAACCGACGACCAGGGCCGCGACGTCCTGGCCAGGGTGATCTACGGTTTTCGACTCTCGGTCATCTTCGCCCTGGTACTCACCGCGGGGTCGCTGGTACTGGGGGTGCTGGCTGGCGGTATCCAGGGCTACTTCGGGGGCAAGGTGGACCTTATCGGCCAGCGCATCACCGAGATCTGGTCGGGCCTGCCCATGCTGTTCCTGCTGATCATCCTGGCGAGCCTGGTGGAACCCAATCTCTGGTGGCTGCTGGGCATCATGCTGCTGTTCTCCTGGCTGGGACTGGTCGACGTGGTGCGCGCCGAGTTCCTGCGCGCCCGGAACCTGGAATACGTACGTGCCGCCAAGGCCATGGGCCTGCCTTCACGACTGATCATGTGGCGCCACGTGCTGCCCAATGCCATGGTCGCCACCCTGACCTTCATTCCCTTCCTCTTCACCGGGGCCATCACTACCCTCACCGCCCTGGACTTCCTCGGTTTCGGTCTGCCACCGGGCTCGCCGTCCCTGGGCGAACTGGTCGCCCAGGGCAAGAACAACCTGCAGGCCCCATGGCTGGGGATCACCGCCTTCGTCACCCTGTCGGTGATGCTCTCGCTGCTGGTGTTCATCGGCGAAGGGCTGCGCGATGCCTTCGACCCCCGCCATATCCAGCATGCTGCCGGCCCATCCCCGGCAGCCAGCGAACCCCCGAGGAGCGGGCACGATGCGTGAGCCTGGCACTCTCCCCCTACTGCAGTTGCACGACCTGACCATCACCTTCGACGCGGTCACCGTGGTCGATCGGCTGTCGCTCACCGTCAACCGTGGCGAAACCCTCGCGCTGGTCGGCGAATCCGGCTCCGGCAAGTCGGTCTCGGCACTCGGCGCCATGAATCTGCTCCCCCCCAATGCCCGGGTGGAAGGCGGGAGGCGGCTGGGCGATACCGACCTTACCACCCTGCCCCAACGGGGCTGGCGCGGATTGCGTGGTGGTCGGGTCGGCTTCATCTTCCAGGAACCCATGACCTCACTCAACCCGCTCCACCCCATTGGCAAGCAGATCGGCGAGACCCTGCGGCTGCATCAGGGGCTCAGCGGCAAGGCGGCTCGGGCGCGCACTCGTGAACTGCTGGAACAGGTTAAGCTGCCGCGTGCCGGAGAACTGCTGGATGCCTGGCCGCACCAGATCTCCGGCGGCCAGCGCCAGCGGGTCATGATCGCCATGGCCATCGCCAACGGGCCCGAGCTGCTGATCGCCGACGAGCCCACCACCGCGCTCGACGTCACCGTGCAGCAGGAGATCCTCGCCCTACTCGCCGAACTGCGGGATGCCCATGGCATGGGCATGCTCTTCATCACCCACGATCTTAACCTGGTGCGCCGTCATGCCGACAGGATCTGCGTGCTGAATGGTGGCCGCGAACAGGAGACAGGCCCGGTGGAAGCAGTCTTCACCCGCCCGCGCAGCGACTACACCCGTCAGTTGCTGGAAGCCGAGCCCACGGGCCGCCCAGCACCCATCGGCCGGATCGCTCCCCTGCTTCGTGCCCGAGGTGTCGGGGTCCGCTTTACACGACCGACGCGGCTGTTCGCCCGTCGTCCGCCGCCGTTCGAGGCCGTCAAGCCGCTGGACCTTCACGTGGCGCCCGGCGAGACCCTGGGCATCGTCGGCGAATCGGGTTCGGGCAAGACCACCCTCGCCCTCGCCCTGCTGCGGCTGGGCCAGGGCAGCGGCGAAATCGACTTCGACGGCACCCGCCTCGATCAGCTGACCGGCAACGCGCTGCGACGCCAGCGCCGCAGTCTGCAGGTAGTGTTCCAGGATCCCTACGGGTCGCTTTCGCCGCGTCTACCGGTCTTCGACATCGTCAGCGAAGGGCTGCGCTTCCATCATCCGGAGCTCACCACCGCGGAAGTCGACCGCCGCGTGCGTGACACCCTGCGTGAAGTGGGACTCCCCGAAGACTGTGCCTCCCGTTACCCTCATGAGTTCTCCGGTGGCCAGCGCCAGCGCATCGCGGTGGCACGCGCCATCATTCTCGAGCCACGACTGGTGGTCCTTGACGAGCCCACTTCGGCGCTGGACCGCAGCGTCCAGAAGCAACTCGTCGAATTGCTGCGCGACCTCCAGGCCCGGCGGCATCTCAGCTATCTGTTCATCAGCCATGACCTGGCAGTCGTTCGCGCCATGGCCCATCGGGTGCTGGTCCTCAAGGATGGTGAGGTGATGGAACAGGGCGATTGCCTGCAGGTCCTCGAGAACCCCGTCAGTGACTATACGCGTGCGCTGGTAGCCGCTGCCGGGCTTTCCCCTCGGCTCAGTTGAGCCTCTGGCCGATTCTGAGTCTTTCGGATTTCATGAAGAAAAGATAACGGTATAAGTATGCGTTTGCGGCACTAAGGCTGTTACGTGACTACCGCGAAGCGTTGACAAGGGTGATACCCGTAATCGTTACGCTGGGTTACATTATCACTCTTGTCCAAGGCTACAGAACGCCATGCGCACACTCCTCTGCTCCCTGCCCGGAATCCTGTTCCTGGCGTTGCTGATGGCCACCTTCGCCAACTCCCCGGCCCGCGCCGATACTGCCCCGCTCTCACTCGATGAAGGCTGGGAATACCGCTGGGGGGATTCCCCCTTCCGGGCCGACGGCACCCCGGTCTGGGTCGATGAACCTGCATCGCAGGGCGAATGGCAGCCGATCGCCTTCCCTTCCAACCCGCCCGGCCGAGAGGGCAACAAGCATGCCTGGTTCCGCATCACCCTGCCCGAGGGGGAATGGCGAGACCCCGTGCTCTACATCTACAGCGTCGACCTGATCACCCAGGCCTGGCTGGAGGACGAGCTGATCTACCAATACGGGGAGTTCGATGACCGCGGAGAAGGACGTTTCTCGGGCTGGCCCTGGCACATGATCAGCCTGCCCGAGACCTTCGCGGGAAAGACCCTCTACTTCCGCGTCTTCTCCGACTACACCGACATCGGCCTGTGGGGCGAGGTCAAGCTGATGGACCGTCTCGATCTCATGGAGTACATCCTCGAGCGTTCGGCCGTGGATCTGATCATCGGAGCCCTCCTGCTGCTGATGGCCTTGCTGGCCTTCATCTTTGCCCTGGTGCAGGGCAATCGGCTCAGCTTCATCGGTATCGGGCTGTTCGCCATGGCCGCGGGCATCATGCTGCTGGCCGAGACGCAGGCCAGCCAGCTGCTCCTGGACAACCCCCTCCTGTGGGACTACCTGGCGGCCGTCGGCTACTACACCCTACCAGTGGCCATCGGGTTGATGCTGGAACACTGGTTCGCCGCGCAACGGCCAATACTGCTGCGGCGGATCTGGCAACTCCATCTCGGCTATCTGGTGACGGCACCGGGACTGGCGCTGGCCGGCGTCATCGACCTCTCCAGCACCTTCCCCCCCTTCGATGCTCTGTTGCTGGTCACGTTGCTGGTGATGTTCTCCACCATCATCGTGCACCTGGACACCCTCAACATCGAGCAGAAGCTGATCCTCACCAGCTATGGACTCTTTGCCTTCCTGTTGGTGATTGACATGGCCGTGGCCCACGGGCTGCTGTCCTGGCGCCGAGTTCCCTTGAGTGGCGGTGCACTGGCTTTCGTTTTTGCCATGGTGATGATCTCGCTATGGCACTACCGGTACACCCATCGCGAACTGCAGCGGCTCAATCTCTCCCTGGAGAAGCAGGTCACCGAGCGAACAAGGGAACTGGAACAGATGGTCGAGACATTGCAGGCCTACTCCTACCAGGACGCCCTCACCGGGCTGCACAACCGCCGCTACTTCGACGAGCTGCTCGAGCACCAGGCAGCGGTCGCGCGTCGCCAGGGGTCACCGTTGACCCTGGCGATGATCGATATCGACCACTTCAAGCAGTTCAACGATCGCGAGGGGCACGAGGCAGGCGATACGGTCCTGGTCGGCGTGGGACGGGTACTGCCCCATCACTTCCGTGACGCCGACGTGGTCTGTCGGATGGGCGGAGAGGAGTTCGTCGTCATCATGCCGGGGGCGACGTCAGCCAGCGCCGAGGCACGCCTCGCCGAGCTGCTGGAGGTCCTGAGCCGAACGCGTTTCCGTCACCGTGACCGGGTGCTCGGGCCCCTGTCGGTTTCTTGCGGCATCGCCACCTACCCGGAGCATGCCGGCGATCCCCTGACGCTGATCGGGCTCGCCGACAAGGCACTGTACTCGGCCAAACATCGCGGACGGGCGAGGGTCGAGACCTACGCGTGACGCCACCCGATCACCAGGACGAAGGCAGGCAGTGACATGAAGTGCCTTGCCGGCCTCAGAACAGCGCCACCTCATCCTCGGTGAGCTCCCGCCACGCGCCGGGCGCCAGCTCGCCGAGGGCCAGCGGCCCGATCGACTCACGGTGCAGGGCCACCACATGGTGACCGATAGCTGCGAACATACGCTTGACCTGATGGTACTTGCCTTCAAACAGGGTCAGCTCGGCAACGTGTGAAGAACGCATGACCAGGTCCGCGGGACGCGTCGGTTTCTCTTCGCCGTCGAGCATCAGGCCCTCGGCGAAACGAGTCACGGCATCGTCCCGCGCTGCCCCGTCCAGCGACTCGTCCAGAGTGACCCGGTAAACCTTGCCCCAGTGCCGCTTAGGCGACGTGACACGATGCGACCACTGGCCGTCGTCGGTCATCAGCACCAGGCCGGTGGTGTCGACGTCGAGCCGGCCCACCGTCTGCAGACGCTCCACGTGGGGCAGCTCGACCAGCTCGCGGACCAGCGGATAGAGGCCACGACGGGCACTGCATTCCACCCCGGCGGGCTTGTTAAGCATCACGTAGCGCAGGCCGACCAGGGCCAGGCGCTCGCCGTTCCAGACGACACGGCTCTGCTCGTCGACCTGGGTGGCGGGATTCTTGACCACCTCGCCGTTCACCAGGACTTCCTCGCGGTGCAGGGCCTTCTTGGCGAGGCTGCGCGTCAGATCGGTGGTCTCGCACAGAAAACGATCCAGGCGCATCAGTAGCCGACCCCGTCGGCGAGGCTGAAGTGGTCGGCATCGCGCCAGGCCGGAAACTTCTCGCGGAAACCACGCAGTTCCTCGAGCGAGAGACTGCCGGTCTTCAGGAAGGGGGTGTCCCGGGGCTCGTCGAGCAGCGCTTCTCCCTTGGCATCGACCAACATCGAGTCCCCGGCATAGGACATGCCCTTGGCATCCTCGCCGACCCGATTGACGCCGATCACCGGGCAGAGGTTCTCGATGGCCCGGGCCTGCAGCAGCACTCGCCAGGGGTGACGCCGGGGCGCCGGCCAGTTGGCCACACAGAGCAGGGCGTCGTACTCGAAGTGCTCGTCGGGCCCCGGCTGCTGGCGAAGCCAGACAGGAAAGCGCAGGTCGTAGCAGACGCTGAGCAGGATCCGGAAACCCTTGAGCTCGACGATCACTCGCTCGTGCCCCATGGCGTAGCGTTCGTGTTCCCCGGCCATGCGGAACAGGTGGCGCTTGTCGTAGGTAACAAGGCTGCCATCCGGGCGCGCCCAGACCAGGCGGTTGAAGTAGTCGCCGTTGTCCATCACGGCGACACTGCCGGTGACCACGCAGCCCCGCCGAGCCGCCTGGTCCTGAAGCCAGGCCACGGTGCGGCTCTCGGCCATGGGCTCGGCCATCTCCCGGGAGTTCATGGTGAAACCGGTGGCGAACATCTCCGGCAGCACGATCAGGTCGGTCTCCTCGGCGCCCAGATCGCCCAGTGTCTCCTCGAGCATCCGACAGTTGGCGTCGGGGTCTTCCCAGCGCAGGTCACACTGCACCAGGGTGGTTCTCAATTCGCTCATGCTGGGACTCCCGTTCAGGTAATATGCCCGGACACAGCCTACCCCAGTAGCCCCGTCGACGTCAGCCGGTGCAGGCGGGCCGTGGCAAGCGAACCTGTAGCCTGCTAAGTTAGCCCTTTCTCACTGCGAGGCTCGCATGTCTGCCACCCCCGTCTCCCTGCCCGACCGCGAAGCCGCCAAGGGCGTCGCCTTCGGCCTGACCGCCTATATCACATGGGGTTGCTTCCCGCTGTTCTTCGCCCTCTTCCAGGGCGTTCCCGCCTTCGAGATACTGCTTCACCGAGTGATCTGGTCCTGCCTCTTCCTGGTCGGGCTGGTCACCCTGCTCGGCCGCTGGTCACCCATCCGCCGAGCCCTTGCCGAACCGAAGCGCCTCGGCCGTGTGCTGGGTTGCGCCCTGCTCATCGCCCTGAACTGGGGACTCTACATCTATTCCGTGGAGACCCACCATGTGCTTCAGGCGAGCCTGGGTTACTTCATGACACCGCTGGTCAACGTGGGGCTGGGCATGCTGGTGCTGCGCGAGCGCATGGCACGCCTGCAGGGTGTGGCCGTGGGGCTCGCCGGGCTGGCCATTACGATCCAGCTCATACTGCTGGGCGAGTTGCCCTGGATCAGCCTGGTCCTGGCCTTCTCCTTCGGCACCTACGGACTGCTGCGCAAGCAGGTGCCGCTGGACGGCCTCTCGGGCCTCTTTGTGGAGACCCTGCTGCTGCTGCCCCTGGCCCTGATGGCCCTGGGCTGGCTCAGCCAGGCCGACCTCTCCCACTTTCTCGACAATGGCCGCACTACCGCCCTGCTGGTGGCCAGCGGAGTGATCACCGCCCTGCCCCTGCTGGCGTTCGCCGGAGCCGCGCGCCGCCTGCGACTGGCGACGCTGGGCTTTCTCATGTACCTCAATCCGACCATTCAGTTCTTTATCGCCCTGCTGGTGTTCCATGAACCCCTGGCGCCGGTGCAACTCGCCACCTTCGTGCTGATCTGGATCGGGCTGGCCCTTTACTCCTGGTCGGCCTGGCAGTCACGCCCGAGAGAGGCGAGAAACTCGGCCACGTCGTCGCGTTGACTCGCCCGAGATGCCCGCCGGTGGCCCGATGCGGGATCAGGCCTGGCTCGCCGCGAGGGCCTGCTCCAGATCCGCGAGGATGTCGTCGACATGCTCGATACCGATGGAGAGGCGCACCATGTCGGGTTTCACGCCGGCCGCCTTCAGCTCTTCATCATTGAGCTGACGGTGGGTGGTGGACGCCGGGATCGACGAACAGGTCTTGGCATCCCCGATGTTGACCAGGCGCAGGATCATGCCCAGGGCGTCGTAGAAGCGCGCTCCGGCCTCGCGCCCGCCCTGGATGCCGAAACTGAGAATGCCCGAGGCACGCCCGTTCATGTACTTCTTCGCCAGGGCGTAATCCTTGTGGCTCTCCAGGCCCGCGTACTGTACCCAGGTCACCGACGGATGCCCCTCGAGGTACTGAGCCACCTTCAGGGTGTTGTCGCAGACGCGCTCGATACGCAGCGACAGGGTCTCGAGGCCCTGCAGCAGGTTCCAGGCCGCCTGGGCGGAGAGCGCCGCACCCATGTTGCGCAGCGGTACCACCCGCGCGCGGCCGATGAAGGCGGCCTCGCCCAGGTCGCGGGTGTAGCAGACGCCATGGTAGGACACGTCCGGCTCATTGAGCAGCGGGAAGCGGTCGGCGTGCTCGGCCCAGGGGAAACGGCCGGAGTCGACGATCACGCCGCCCACGGTCGTTCCATGGCCGCCGATATACTTGGTGGCTGACTGGATGACGATATCGGCACCATGGTCAATGGGCCGCCACAGGAAAGGGGTCGGCACGGTGTTGTCGACGATCAGCGGTACGCCATGGCGATGGGCGGCCTCGGCCAGGGCGGCCAGATCCACCACGCTGCCCGAGGGGTTGCCGACGCTCTCGCAGAACACCGCCTTGGTACGGGCGTCGATCAGCGATTCCATGCCGGCGATGTCATCCTTGTCCGCGAAACGCACCTCGATTCCCTGGCGGGGCAGCGTATGCGCGAAGAGATTGTAGGTGCCGCCGTAGAGCTCGCTGATGGAGACGATATTGTCACCGGCCTCGGCGATGGTCTGGATGGCATAGGTGATGGCCGCCATGCCCGACGCCACGGCCAGCCCGGCGATCCCCCCCTCGAGAGCCGCCACGCGCTGCTCGAGCACCGCACAGGTGGGGTTCATGATCCGCGAATAGATATTGCCCTCGACCTTCAAGTCGAAGAGGTCAGCCGCATGCTGGGCGCTGTCGAACGAGAACGAGGTGGTCTGATGGATGGGTACCGCCACCGCGTGCTGGTCATCGGGGGCATAGCCGTGGTGCAGGGCAAGGGTCTCGGGCTTCATGGCGTGTCCTTCTGAGGTGTCATGGGAGTATCCACTGTTTCACCCGATGCTAACCAACCCTGAACGCGGGGACCAATATCGTTTAGTCTGGTCACCATGCCTCGGGGTCGTTCCCGTCGACCCTGCCACCGACTTGGCGAACACGGATGCTCAAGCGCTACCTGCCGATCATCACCTGGTTGCCCCACTACACCCATCGACTGGCGGGTGCCGACCTGCTGGCCGGCGTGATCGTCACCGTGCTGGTGATTCCACAGTCGCTGGCCTATGCCCTGCTCGCCGGCCTGCCGGCCGTGGTCGGGCTTTATGCCAGCATATTGCCGGCCATCGCCTATGCCCTGCTCGGCACCAGCCGCACCCTGGCCGTGGGCCCAGTGGCCATCATCGCCCTGATGAGCGGCGCGGCCCTTTCCGGGGTGGCGGCCCCGGGCACTGCGGCCTATCTGCAAGCCGCGCTGGTGCTCTCGCTACTTTCCGGACTGATGCTCACGGCCATGGGCCTGCTACGCCTGGGCTTCTTCGCCAATTTCCTGAGTCATCCGGTCATCGCAGGGTTTCTCTCCAGTTCGGCGTTACTGATCGCCGCCAGTCAGGCCGCACACCTGATGGGGATCGAGGCGAGCGGCTTCACCGCGCTCGACCTGGTGGTCAGTATCGCCGGCGATTTGGGGCAGACCCATTGGCCGACCCTGCTGCTCGGCCTGGGCTGTCTCACCTTTCTGGTCGCCATGCGGCACTACGGGGAACGGACACTGCGGGCGGTGAAGCTACCCAAGGAGCTCGCCTCTCTGCTGACTCGGGCCGGCGCGGTGATCGCGGTCATCGTGACGACGCTGCTGAGCTGGTGGCTGGGACTCGCGGAGCGAGGGGTGGCAGTGGTCGGCACCATCCCGGCGGGGCTTCCGCCCCTCAGTCTGCCGCCGCTGGATCTGTCACTCTGGCGCAGCTTGTTGATTCCTGCGCTGCTGATCAGCGTGGTGGGCTTCGTCGAATCGATCTCCATGGCCCAGATGCTGGCAGCGAAGCGCCGCGAGCGAATCTCGCCCAATCAGGAGTTGGTGGGCCTGGGAGGGGCCAACCTGGCCGCAGCCTTCAGCGGAGGCATGCCGGTCACCGGGGGGCTGTCGCGTACCGTGATCAACTTCGAGTCCGGGGCTCGCACGCCCATGGCCGGCCTCTTCGCGGCGCTTGGCATCGGTGCGGTAACCCTGGCGCTGACCCCCTTATTGCATCATCTGCCTATCGCCACGCTGGCGGCGATCATCACCGTCTCCATCCTGACCCTCGTGGATATCCCCCTGGTCCGTCAGACCTGGCGGTATTCGCGCAGCGACTTCTCGGCCATGGCGGTGACCATCGTGCTGACCCTCGTAGAAGGCGTCGAGACCGGCATCATCTCGGGCGTACTGCTCTCCATTGCCCTCTTCCTCTACCGCACCAGTCGCCCGCACAGCGTGCTGGTGGGACGCATCGAAGGTACCGAGCATTTCCGCAGCACCAAGCGCCACGAGACCGAGACCGTCAGTCACCTGGCCATGCTGCGCATCGACGAGAGCCTCTATTTCGCCAATGCCCGCTATCTCGAGGACACCGTTTACGCGCTGGTGGCAAGCCGCCCCGAACTCGAGCACGTGGTGCTGATTTGCTCGGCGGTCAACCTGATCGACGCCTCGGCACTGGAGAGCCTGGATGCCATCAATGCGCGGCTAGAGGACTCCGGGGTTACCCTGCACCTGGCCGAGGTCAAGGGGCCAGTGATGGACCGCCTCAAGCACAGCGACTTCCTCGACGACCTCACCGGCCGAGTCTTCCTCAGCACCTATGCGGCCTGGCAGGAACTCAAGCGGCTACCCAAAGACAAGCCCACCTGATCTCGAGTCTCGCAAACGCCTTCCGCTCATTGCCGCCCTTCCAAAGCCCTTCGCCCCTGTCGTCTGTGGTTTGGCCCACCTGCCGTACATAGGCACTTGGCCACTGATCGAGACAATATTTTAACGTCGACCCCGAAACTAGACATTGGTCGTACATGAAGTATCCAAGGAGCACTGTCTACGGGCCTCCGGCGGGTGAAATTTAGCTTGAATTCATGATATTGCGACAACCATTCCGCCAGGCGGACAAATGGTCTCTGAGTCGCCGAGGAACAAGAGTTGACACTCTCATACCGGCTTCCCTAGTATCGACGTGCAAGCGAAATAGAGTACCGCACAGCAAAACAACTAGCACCATGACTCAGGAGCCATACATGCGCCAGCTCGCTCGAAAACTCGTCATTGCCTCACTTCCGCTCTCGCTTCTCACGGCGGCCGCTCAGGCCAACGAAGAAGTGCAACTTCCGCGCACCATGGCGTGGACAGCCTACGGCACCAATTCCAGCGGTTATGCCCAGGCCGTGGCGATTGGCGGCATGCTTCAGAAAAACTACGACACCGCGGTGCGCATTCTGCCCGGCGACAACGACGTCTCGCGCATGACCCCCCTCAAGCAGGGGCGTGTCGACCTCTGTGCCTGCGGCATCTCGAGCTACTACGGTGCCGAAGGCGTAATGATGTTCGCCCATCCCGACTGGGGTCCCCAGCCGCTGCGGGTGATCACTACCTCGACGGCCTCATTCGGCCTTTCCCTGGCAGTGGCCGGCGACCTGGACGTCGAGACACCGGCCGACCTGAAGGGCAAGCGCGTGGCCTATATCCGTGGTGACGATGCCCTAAACAAAGGCACCGAGGCCTATCTGGCCTTCGGCGGGCTGACCTGGGATGACGTCGAGCGAGTTGAATACCCCGGCTACGGACGCTCCTTCGACGGCATCATCGCCGGCAGCGTCGATGCCTCCTTCACCACTACCGTTACGCCCCCTGCCCAGCAGCTCGCCAGCAGCCCACGCGGCATCACCTGGCCAGTACTCGACCCGAACAACACCGAAGGCTGGGAGCGTATGCGGGAAGTCGCGCCCTATTTTCGCCCCCATGAAGTCACCTCGGGTGCCGGCGGCATCAGTGCCGACAATCCGCTGCCCAGCGCCAGCTATCCGTACCCGATCATCGTGGCCAATGCCGACCTCGACGAAAAAACGGCTTACGGGCTGCTCAAGGCTCTTCAGGACAACCACGACGACTACAAGGACGCAGCACCGGGCGCGGCTGGCTATGCGCTGGAGAACCAGGATCTGCAGTGGGTGATCCCGTTCCATGATGCTGTGGTGGAGTACTACGAAGACATTGACGTCTGGACCGAGGAGATGCAGGTCCATCAGGAGAGTCTGGTAGAACGTCAGAACGTCCTAATCGAAGCCTGGAACGCCTTCGTCGACGGTGCCCCCGAGGACGAGGACGCCTTCCGCAAGGCCTGGATGAGCGCACGCGCCGATGCCCTGAGAGATGCCGGTTTCGAACCCGTCTTCGAGTAACACCTCCCGGGGCGGCCCAGCCGCCCCGGTTCGCCTTCCCGAGAGCACCCCTCCAATGCCCTGGATTCCGACATGACCACAGCGAATACACAAGGCGGCTCACCGAAGAAGTACAGGGAAAAGATCAGCCAGACACGCGGGCTGCCATCCTGGCTGAACTGGATTCCGGGTGCGGTTACGATCGCCCTGATGCTGATGACCCTGGACTACCTGTTCAATCTCGGCATGCTGAACTTCGTCACGGGCCTCGAGACCCGATTCTACTATGCGGTGGTGGCACTGCTACTGCCCCTGGTTTTTCTGCTCTGGCCGATTCGTGCCGCGGCACAATACGGCCCCATTCCCTGGTACGACTACCTGCTCAGCGCCGTGACACTCGTCATTGGCGGCTATTTCGTCTTCCATGCCGAATCCATCCTCGTGCGCGGGTGGGCCTTTGCGGCCCCGGAAACCGCCATTTGGGCAAGCTATGCCTACTGGCTGCTGATCATCGAGGCCGCGCGCCGTGCCGGCGGCTGGCCCATCGCCGTGATCGTCACCGCTTTCTCGCTCTACCCCCTGGTCGCCGACATCATGCCGGGGCCGATCCAGGCCTTCCCCTCCACCCTGGAGGAGACGGCCATGTACCACACCATGAGTACCGAAAGCATCATGGGGGTGCCGCTTCAGGCCTTTGCCGGCCTGGTGATCGGCTTTCTGGTGTTCGGTGTGGTGCTGCAGAAAAGCGGCGGTGGCAAGTTCTTCATCAACCTGGCGTTTGCCCTGCTCGGCCATGTACGCGGTGGCCCGGCCAAGGTATCGATCTTCTCCAGCGGCCTGATGGGGTCGATGAGCGGCAGCGTGATCAGCAACGTGTTGACCACCGGAGTGCTGTCGATTCCCGCCATGCGCCGTATCGGCATGAACCGCTCCTTCGCCGGCGGGGTTGAGGCCTGTGCCTCCACTGGCGGCGTACTGATGCCACCGGTGATGGGCGCCACCGCCTTCGTCATGGCGATGTTCCTGGATGTGCCCTACGCCACCGTGGCGCTGGCCGCGGTGATCCCGTCCATTCTCTATTTCCTGGGCCTGTTCATCCAGATCGACGCCTATGCCGCGCGCAATGACATCAAGGGACTTCCCAGCGAGGAGCTACCTTCTCTGTGGGCCACCCTCAAGGAGGGCTGGTACTTCATCTTCGTCTTCGCCCTGCTGGTATGGATGCTGCTCGTGATGCAGCGCGAAGCCGTTGCGCCCTTCTATGCCACCGCCCTGCTACTGGTTCTCAACCAGCTTTCCAAGCACAACCGCTGGGGATGGAAGCATGTCGGCGAGACGCTGTCGGGGGCGGCCAGGCTGTTCGCAGAGTTGATCGCGATCCTCGCCGGGGTGGGCATGCTGGTGGGCTCCCTGTCGATGACCGGCCTGTCCGGCACCATCGCCAATGACTTCATCCACCTGGCGGGAGGCAGCGTGCCTTTGCTGCTGATCATGGGCGCCCTGACCAGCTTCGTGCTGGGCATCGGCATGACGGTGACGGCCGCTTACATCTTCCTGGCGGTGGCCCTGGCGCCGGCCCTGATCCAGGGCGGTGGTCTCGACCCCATGGCGGTGCACATGTTCATCCTCTACTGGGGGATGCTCAGCTTCATCACGCCACCGGTGGCGTTGGGCGCCTTCGCCGCCGCCACCGTTGCCGGGGCACGGCCGATGGCAACCGGCCTGCAGGCCATGCGGCTGGGCAGCGTGATCTACTTCATTCCCTTCCTGTTCGTGCTCAATCCGGCGCTGATCATGCAGGGCGACCCGCTGCAGATCCTGATGGTGTTCGTCCAGGCACTGGTAGGCATCGTGCTGTTCGCCTCGGCCATGCAGGGCTATCTGGTCTGGGTGGGCCGACTGGGCCATGGCGCGGTCCAGGAAACAGCGATCCGCGGGCTGGTACTGATCTCGGGGCTGACCCTGGCCCTGCCCGGGGGCGGCATGGTGCCACTCAGCCAAATCGAACTGCTCGGCATCTCGCTGGCAGCCTTGCTGCCTGCCGTGCTGCTGGCCCGCTGGGGTCAACGCCGCGCTCGAGACCACTCGCCCCAGCCGGAGCAGTGAAGCGGCCCTCCCCCACACGACGACCATTAACTGGAGCCCATTGCATGTCAGCCTGTGTCCACTACCAGCGCCATGAAGAGATCGGCGTGATCCGCATCGACAATCCCCCCGTCAATGCCCTCGGCCAAGCCGTGCGCAGCGGGCTTCTCGAAGCGCTCGACCAGGGCCTGGCCGATAGCGGCGCACGGGCTCTGGTGCTGATGGCCGACGGACGTACCTTCATCGCCGGCGCCGATATCCGCGAGTTCGGTCAGCCTCCACAGGCACCGTTACTGCCTGAGGTCATCGAACGCCTTGAGGCCAGCACCAAGCCTCTGGTGGCGGTACTTCACGGCACCGCCCTGGGCGGTGGCCTCGAGGTGGCACTGAGCTGCCACTACCGTGTGGCTCTGCCGGGCACCCGGGTCGGCCTGCCCGAGGTCAAACTCGGCCTGCTGCCCGGTGCCGGCGGCACCCAGCGGTTGCCCCGCCTGGTCGGTGTGGACTGCGCCCTGGAGTTGATCACCAGCGGGCGCTTCGTGCCCACCGACGAAGCAGAGTCGCTGGGCATCATCGATGCCGTTGACGCGACCGATGTCCCACTCGAGGCCGGGCTCGGCGCCGCTCGCGCCATCCTGGAAGGCCGGCATACCGCTCGCCGGACGGGCGAGTTGCCCGCGCCCATCGCCGACCCAGAGGCCATCGCTCGCCATCAGGCTCGGCTCGAGGCCGAAGTGCCCGCACTGTTCTCGCCCTTCCGTTGCATCGAGGCCATCGCGGCAAGCAGCGAACTCAGCCTATCCGAGGGGCTGCGACGCGAGCGCGAGCTATTCCTTGCCTGCATGGACTCCCCTCAGCGGGCCGGCCTGATCCATGCCTTTTTTGCCGCCCGTGCCCCTCACAGGGTGCCCGAGGCCGACGAGCCCCCGGCACTGACCCACATCGCCCTGCTCGGCGAGCATCCGCTCTTCGAACATCTCAGCAACAATGCCAGACACCCCGGCATCGAGTTGACCGACCGGCCGGATGACTCGACACAGGCCTGTTTGATCGCCCCCGGCGGCAATGCCCTCGATTGCCCGGCGGCCTGCCTGCGTATCGTTCTCCGGCCGGCCGATGACCAAGGACGGCTAACGGACCTCGACGCGGACCTGGTCCTTGTCACCCCACCGCAGGGCATGCTGATGGAGCTGGTTGCCACTCGCGCCAGCGCGGAGCAGCAGCAGTCGGTGGCCGATGCCCTAAAGGCGATGCGCCAGGCCGTGGTGGTAAGCCGTCACGACAGCCTGCTCGCCACACTGTTCAAGGCGGCGAACGCCTCGCCTGGTGACCCCTGCGCCGAAATGGAGGCGATCAGCCTGTCCCTGGCCGAACAGGGACTCTGCTACCGCACCAGCGATATCGACCTTCTGGCCGTCGAGATTCTGGGCTACCCGCGGCATCTTGGCGGCCCCCACCGCCAAGCCAGTCTCACTGCATCCGCCACGTCGGAGACATCCCCATGAACCTTTCCTATAATACCGAGGAACAGGCCTTCCGCCAGGAAGTGCGCGACTTCCTCACCACCGCCCTCCCCGACGATATCCGCGAGCGAGTCCGGCTTGGCCGGCGGCTGTCCGCCGACGATCACGTGCGCTGGCAGAATATTCTCAGTGAGCGCGGCTGGCTGGCCGTCAATTGGCCCGAAAAGCACGGTGGCCCCGGTTGGGGTCCTGTGCAGCGGCACATTTTCGACGAGGAGTGTGCCGCCGCCCATGCCCCGACCATCGTGCCCTTCGGCGTCAACATGGTCGCGCCGGTAATCATGAAATTCGGTAGCGAAGAGCAGCAACGCCACTACCTGCCGCGCATCCTCGCCAACCAGGACTGGTGGTGTCAGGGTTACTCCGAACCCGGCGCCGGCTCCGACCTGGCCAGCGTCAAGACCCGTGCCGTGCGCGACGGTGACGACTATATCGTCACCGGGCAGAAGACCTGGACCACCCTGGCACAGCACGCCAACATGATGTTCTGTCTGGTGCGCACCGACCCCGACGCCAGGAAACAGGCCGGCATCAGCTTCCTGCTGGTCGACATGGCCAGCCCGGGTGTCGCGGTACGCCCGATCATCACCCTGGATGGCTCCCACGAGGTCAACGAGGTCTTCCTCGACGAGGTCCGCGTGCCGGTGGCCAACCGTGTTGGTGAGGAGGGTGAGGGTTGGACCTGCGCCAAGTTCTTGCTGACCCATGAACGCACCGGTATTGCCGGGCTCGGCCACGCCAAGCAGGCGCTGCGCCAACTCAAGTCGCTAGCCACACGGGTGCAGCATCGCGGCCGCCCGCTCATCGAACTGGCGAGTTTCCGCCAGCGGGTGGTGAAGGCGGAACTCGAGCTGATGGCCCTGGAGGTCACCAACCTGCGCGTCATTGCAGCGGCCCGGGATGGCGGAGTACCGGGAGCGGAGAGTTCACTGCTCAAGGTGCGCGGCTCGGAGCTGCGCCAGGAGCTCAGTGACCTGACCCGTCGCGCCCTGGGGCCAGCCGCGCTGCCCTTCTTCCCCGACGTCCTCCATGGCGACAGCGAACTCGACGACCCGACCCTGGCCGAAAGCGCCGCAGGGGCCGCCCAGTACTTCAACCGTCGCAAGCTCTCGATCTATGGCGGTACCAACGAGATCCAGAAGAGCATCGTCGCCAAAACAATACTTGGCATGTAAGTAGCCGAGCCTCGGCATCTAAGGAGCCGCCCATGGACTTTTCCCTGACCGACGAGCAGCGCATGCTCGCCGAGACTCTCGACCGCCTGATTGCCGATCGGGTCAGCCCCGAACAGCGCCGCGCCCTGCTCGAGACACCTGCCGACGAGCGTTCGGCGCTGTGGCAGACCTTCGCCGAACTGGGGCTGTTGCATATGCCCTTCGCCGAGGAGGTCGGCGGCCTCGGCGGTGATGGCACCGACCTGATGCTCATCATGCAGGCCCTGGGCCGCGGCCTGGTGCCTGAAGCCTACCTGGCCGGGCTGTTGCTGCCCGGTGACCTGTTGGCCCGACTCGGGGATGCCGACCAGCAGGTGCGTTGGCTGGCGCCGCTGCTGGAGGGCGAACATCAGCTAGCACTCGCCTGGCAGGAGAGCGATGCTCGCTACGATGCCCACGGCATCGCCACCGCTGCGCGTCGCGACGGTGAGCGCTGGGTGCTGGAAGGCGGCAAACAACTGGTGCTCAATGCCGTCTCGGCCGCCGCCTTGCTGGTTACCGCTCGCCTCGATGACGGCCGCCTGGGACTGTTCATGGTCCCCGCCGACGCCACCGGCCTGACGCGTCGCGACTACCGCACCATCGACGACCAGTCGGCCAGCGACCTGGCCCTGGAGGCCGTCTCGTTGAGTGACGACGCCTGTCTCGGCCTGGACGCCTCCCAGGCTCTTGATGCCACCCTGGCGGTCGGTCGCGCGGCGCTGTGTGCCGAGGCGGTTGGGGTCATGGAGGTAGCCTGCGAACAGACCCTCGATTACCTCAAGGAGCGCCAACAGTTCGGCACTCCCCTGTCGGCGTTCCAGAGCCTGCAGCACCGCATGGTCGACATGCACCTGCACCTCGAGCAGGCGCGCTCCATGGCGATTCTCGCCGCTACCAGCCTGGATCGCCCCGCCGCCGAGCGCGACTACCGCCTCGCCGCGGCCAAGGCCTACTGCGGCGAAGCGGCCCGTTTCGTGGCCGAGCAGGCTATCCAGTTGCATGGCGGCATGGGCATGACAGAAGAGTGCTATGTGTCCCACTACGCCAAACGCCTGGTGATGTTCGATCATTACCTGGGTGACATCGATCACCACCTCGAGCATGTCAGCGACCACCTCGTCGACGTGGCCTGAGCCCGGGTTTCAATACAGGTTCCAACAAAAGGAGAACAGCGTGGAAATGGTCGAACGCGATTCCATGGACGTCGATGTAGTCATCGTTGGCGCCGGGCCTGCGGGGCTCTCGGCAGCCTGCCGCCTGATGCAGCAGGCGAGCGAGGCCGACCAGGAA
>JBNJKT010000020.1:0-43530 GCA_051751285.1 Pseudomonadota bacterium
TGTATGTACAGCGTATGTCGTCTTATCCTGTCGGGCAACCCCAGCAGCGCTACCGCGCTGCCCGCTTACCTCCCCCGCCCGAGTGGGCGAGGGCTCACGCGGATTTTGCTGACATACGGCACGCCATGGTAGCGACGAACGGCCCGGCATCCTGTGCCGGGGCGTTCATGTTGAGTGCGGGATTGCCTCAGCCGCGCCGCTTCTGCTGACGCTCGCGATTGGCCGATCTCGCCCGCTCACTCTTGCGCAGCATCA
The DNA here is from genome assembly GCA_051751285.1 of Pseudomonadota bacterium. Lineage (GTDB taxonomy): Bacteria > Pseudomonadota > Gammaproteobacteria > Pseudomonadales > Halomonadaceae > Halomonas. The sequence continues at coordinate 256 of JBNJKT010000020.1, forward strand.
CCCAGGTGGCCCCCAGTCCACCATCTGCCTGGCCCGCCGATACGAAGGCTTGGACCTCGTCGAACGCCCCGAGCCACTTCGCCAGGTAGGAGCGCAACACATTGGGTGGACTATCGATCTCGCGCCCTCGCCCATGGACGATCAGCACCGAGCGCAAGTCGTGAGCGTAGGCCTCGCGGATGAACGGAGGCAGCAGGCGACGGCACTCCTCCAGTGGTCGACGCAGCAGGTGCAGGCTGGCCTGCACCGGATAACCGCCGTGGCGCAATCGGTCCACCACCGCTTGCTGGATGCCGTCCCGGTGGAAGGTCAAGGGGTCGAAGGGCGGTACCAGGTCGACGAAGTCGTCGGAGAGAAAGTCGCGATGCGACGTCTCGGCCGCGGCACTCGCGCGCCTAGCCAGCTGGGCTTCGCTGGGATCAGCGCGAGTCCGCCCGGGGTCGGCCCGGTTGGTGGCGCGGTTCAAGGGACGCACATCCTCCATCAGTGCCCGGAAATCCATGTCGTTTCGATTCACCTGGCTCATGGGGCACCTCCTAGACGTGATTAGGAAAAGCCATCCTAGCAGAGCCGTCCCGACGGCTTAAGCCGCCGAGACGATCGTGGCAAGATGCCCTCTCTTCCCACGAAAAGGATGCCTTATGCGAACCTTAAAGTGGCTGGGCGCCCTGACCTTCGGCGCCCTGCTCATTCTGGCCGGCTGGCTGTGGCTGTCGATGCTGAGTCCCTGGACTTATGATCGCCCCGCCCACCTGGATCCGGTCCAGGAAGGACCCCACCGGGTCTTCGTGTACGGCACTCTCACCCACGCGCCAGTACGCTGGCTAGTCTATGGCCGCACCGGCAACCCTGAGCCCGCCGTGCTGGAGGACGTCGAGCGCACGGGGCTCGATTTGTCGCCGGAACCCGGGGCACGGGTCGAAGGGCTGTTGCTGCGCGTGAAGGCCGAAGAGCTCGAGCGCCTGGATCGCTACGAGAGGCTAGGCATTCGCTATGAACGCGTTCGCATGACCCTGTCGGATGGACGGCGTGTGTGGGTATACCAACGACTCGATTAAGCAAGGCAAACATTCTAATCAAGGGGATGCCATGGAATCCGAGATCTCGCTGTTCGGTATGTTTTCTCGCCTGGGCGTGGCCGCGGGCCTGGCGCTGGTGCTGGGCCTGGAGCGCGAGTTACGCGGCAAGTCCGCGGGGTTACGCTCGCACATGCTCGTGGCCTTGGGGGCCGCGGCCTTCCTGATCGTGGGCCTGGAGATCCTGTTCGCCACGGCCGAGGGTGACCCCTCCGCACGCATCGACCCCACTCGCATTGTCGAAGGGGTGATCGGGGGCATCGGCTTCCTGGGCGCCGGGAGCATCATCCGCAGCGGTGCCAGCGTCCACGGCATCACCACTGGGGCCTCGATCTGGCTGGCTGGTGCCATCGGCGTCGCGGCCGGGGTCGACAATTTCGCTCTGGCTTCCATGGTGACCATCATGGCGCTGGTGATCATGTCGGTACTGGGAGCCATCGAGCGCACTTTCCCCAATCACCGGAGCGGAGACTGACCCCCTCGGTTGTGACGGGATTCGGCCGCGGCCTACAATGCCTCTCTTTGATCAAGTGAGAAGGACGCGTAAGGGCTCCCTCTTTCTTCTTCACGCCACGCCAGGCTTATCCCGATCACGACGGGCATGAGCCTTCTCGGATGATTTCCCGTGCGCCCCTCTTTCTTAGTCCATCAGGAACCCTCATGACCGATAACCTTCCCTACGTCCTGATCCTCTTCTACTCTCGCCATGGCGCCACCCGCGCCATGGCTGAACGCCTGGTTGCCGGCGTCGAGTCGTGTCCGGGCGTCGCCGCGCGTCTGCGCACCGTGCCGCCGGTCTCGGCCACCTGCGAAGCTATCGACCCCGAGATTCCCGATGAAGGGGCTGTCTATGCCAGCCTGGATGACCTGCGCCACTGCGCGGGCCTGGCCATCGGTAGCCCGACCCGCTTCGGCAACATGGCCGCTCCCCTCAAGTACTTCATCGATGGCACCAGCGAGCTATGGCTGGGGGGCGCTCTGGTCGACAAGCCTGCTACCGCCTTCACCTCGACCTCCAGCCTGCATGGTGGCCAGGAGACCACGCTGGTCTCGATGCTGCTGCCACTGTTGCACCATGGCATGGTCTACGCCGGACTGCCCTACAGCGAGATTGAATTGATGGAGACGAATGCCGGAGGCACGCCTTACGGAGCGAGCCACCTCGCCGGCAAGCGAAGCGACCGGCCGCTGGACGAGCATGAACGCCACCTGGCCTTCGCGCAGGGCAAACGGCTGGCCAGGCTGGCCCTGGCTCTCGAGGCCTCACGTCGGGAGGCCTCATGAGACAGTGGCTTGAGCGACTGGAAGCCCGCAAGGGGCTCGACCGACTGACCGAAGGGTCGCGACGGCTGGTACTGGGCAGCTACGGTCTGCTGCTGGTGCTGATGGTCTATCGTGGGATGATCGTCACCACCGATGGCAATGCTCTGGTACCGCTACTGATATTCGTGCTGCCATTGGTGCTCTTCCTCCCCTCGATCCTCACGAGGCGTCCCAGGGGCCATGCCTGGCTGGCCTTCGTCAGCCTGCTCTACTTCACTCAGGGCGTCATGGTCGCTACCCTACCTGGCCAGGAACTGCGCGGCAGTGCCGAGGCCCTGATTGCCCTGGCGCTGTTCGTCGGCTGCACCGCGTATGCCCGCTTCCGCAGCCGACAGCTGCAGGCGGGCTAGCGGAGGGAAAAGGAACTGCTAGGCTGAGCGTAACCGGTGTCAACGGAGTGCCGGCCATCACCCTACTGGACACGAAACGGAGATCGTGATGAATCTGAAACGCCCTTACCTCATCGCTGCCACCCTCTTGACCTCCGGCCTTCTCGCCACGACCAGCCAGGCCGATGTCGACAAGGCCATCGAATATCGTCAGGACGCCCTGGGCGTCATGGCCTGGCAGATCGGCCCGCTGGGTGACATGGCTCAGGGCAAGATCGATTACGACGCCGAGGAATTCAGACGCCGTGCCGAGAACCTCGCCGCCGTGGCCCATCTGCCCTGGGAGGGTTTCATCGAGGGTTCCCTGCAAGGTGACGGCCATGGCGTCGACACCGATGCCCTGGCCGAGATCGCCGATGACTGGGAGGACTTCGAATCGCGGCAGCAGACCCTGGTCGAGGAAACCGCTGCTCTGGCCGAGCTCGCCCAGGAAGATGACTTCGCCGCCATGCGACGTCAGGTGGCAACGGTTGGCGAGACCTGCAAGGGCTGTCACGACAACTATCGTGCCGAGTGATACCCCGCAAGGGCGTTACGGTGGGGCGATCCGCCGAGTCACCTCGGTGATTCGTCCATCTGTCGGTATCAAAGCTGCCATAGCCAGCCCACGATCCCTATAGCGATCAGAATCAGCGCCGCTGCCAGCCAGGCACTACCATGGGCGGGAGCGGCGACTCTGTCCTCTTGGTCTTCGGGACGCGCGGGTAGCCACTTGCGCCCCGTCACCATAGCCCCCACCAGGCGCTCTCCCTTGAGCCGATGCACCACCAGGGCCACCAGGTGAAGGACGACCAGCACGATAAGCAGCTGGGCATTCCAGTGGTGTAGAGTGCGCAGGGTATCGCTGACATCGGTCGGGACCCGGTCGTGCAGCGGCGCCTGGAAGAAGATATCGTCACTGAGGAAGAGCCCGCTGAGCGCCTGAAAGCTCAGTGACAGCAGCATGGCCAGCACCGCGAGGCCACCGAGAGGATTGTGGCCAGCATAGGGCGGCAGTGGACCACGACGCAGGGCTCGCAGGTAGTTCAGCATGGCGCCTGGACCATGGAGGAAGTGCCATAGTCGCGCATGATGACTACCCGCCAGAGCCCAGCCCCAGCGAAAGAGCAGCAGGCCCAGCACGATCAGCCCGGCCCGGCCATGAATCTCCACGGGAAACGCGAAGGGCGCGCCGCCGGTCTTCATGGTATAGAAGGAAATGCCCACGGTACTGACCAGGGCCCAGTGAAACAGGCGAACCGGCAAGTCCCAGACTTTCACTTGGTGCATCATGCAAGCTCCTTGCGCCTCTGAAATATAATCCTTGCTGTCAAGAGAGACTGGCGCCCACTGAATGATGGTTCAACGGTGCGAGATCATAAGCTTAGCGGAAAATATCCACCGTCCGGCCGTGCAGGGGTATTGAGCTCGCTCCGGCAAGCGGCGAACATGGCATAAAGTTTGAGGAGATGGTCATGACACGCAAGATTGCCGACATCCGGCGCGACTACGAAGGCGGCCAGCTCGAAGAGTCTTCAACCCCCGACTCACCCATGACGATGTTCGACGAGTGGCTGACCCTGGCGCTGGACACCGAAGGTGACGACGGAAATGCCATGACCCTGGCGACTGCCGACAGCCAGGGACGGCCCCACGCCCGTATCGTGCTTCTCAAGGGAGTCGATGACCAGGGGTTGATCTTCTACACCAATTACCACAGTCACAAGGGCAGTGAGCTGACCAATGTGCCCCATGCGGCCCTGGTCTTCTGGTGGCCGTCACTCTCCCGTCAGGTGCGCGTCGAAGGACGTGTGGAGCAGGTTCCCCCAAAAGAGTCGGATGAGTATTTTGCCACCCGCCCGCGCGGAAGCCAGCTGGGCGCCTGGGTGGCCACCCAGAGTGTGGTGATTCCGGGTCGCACCTGGCTCGAAGAGCGCGAACAGCGCTTCGAGCGGGCCTATGAGGGGCAGACCATTCCCCGTCCCATCCATTGGGGTGGGTATCGGGTGATTCCCGACATGATCGAGTTCTGGCAGGGCCAACCTAGCCGCCTCCACGATCGCATCCGCTATGAGCGACGCGACGGCAACTGGCACCGATTCCGCCTGGCGCCCTGATCGCAAGGATCTCTTGACTACCATGAACGGCCCCACCGGCCGGTACGGGCCGTTTTCCCTGCCGGCGGGCCGTCTCAGTCGGGCAGACTCTCCAGACGGTGTCTCTGCCAGTCGCTCTCCGGCTCGTTGAGCCGCAATACCGCATCCACCACCTGCTCTTCCATGTTGTAGCGCTGTTTGAAGCCCAGATGATTCATGAGCGCACGCATCGGGTGGTTGTCGATCATGATCTTGCCGATCATCTCCAGGGTGCCCACGCTCTTGCAGTAGCTGATCATCTTCTTCATCAGCAGGCTACCGATACCCAGCCCCTGGAGATCATCACGAATGATGACCGAGAATTCGGTACGGATATTGTCCGGATCGTTCCACACCCGGACCACCCCGAGCATCTCCTTGCCGCCGTCATCCTGAAGGTGCTCGGCGATGAAGGCCATCTGACGATCGTAGTTGATGTGCGACAGAGCCGACAGATCCCGCTTGGTGAGGTCAGCCTTGTTGTGGAAGTAGCGAAAGCGGATGCTCTCCTCGGAAAGCTGCTCGTGGAAACGAGTGATCAGCGGTGCATCCTCGGCGCGGATCGGGCGAACCTCCACCTTCCAGCCGTTCTTGAGCGTCACCCACTCTCGAAGTTCCTCGGGATAGGGCATGATCGCAAAACGTGCGGAGGGGCCCAGGTCCATGGCGAAATCCACCGCCACCACGCCATCACGGTTCAGCAAGAGCGGATTGAGCTCCAGACCACGCAGCTGCGTGAGGTCGCTGGCCATCTGTGACAACTTCACCAGCAGCTCGCAGAGTCGCTCCAGGTCGCGTTCGGGATGGCTGGAGTGTTCGCGAATCAGTCGGGCGGCGTGAGTGCGCCCCACCACATCCGCGGCCAGGCTCATGTTGAGCGGCGGCAGTGCCACCTGACGGTCGGCCAGGATATTGACCTTGTAGCCGCCGATACCGAACACGATCACCGGACCGAAGATCGGATCACGGGTGATGCCGGCGCACAGCTGCATGGAGTGCTTGCCGCGCTGCATGCTCTGCAGACAGTACTCGCGGACCGCGAAGTCCGGAAACTTCTCCTTCATCTTGTTACCCAGACGATCCACGGCCTCGGCGACCTGTGCCGGATTCGCCAGGTCCTGAATCAGTCCGGCGGAAATCTTGTGCGGATGCTGGCGATATCGGAAGGGGTGACAGTTTCCCTCGTGGATAACCTTTAGCGCCATGGAGCCGTCGAAGGCGGCGGCCGCCTCGGCGGCTTCCTCGGCGGTCTGCGGGTAGCGGCTGAGTGCTACCGGGAGCCCGTAGGCCTCCAGGACCTGCGCCGTCTCGGAGTGCGACAGGCACTCGCGCCCCGCCTCCTGGGCCTCCTCGATCAGCGACCGGCAGCGTCGGCGGATCTCCGGGGTGGTCGCAAAGGGCAGGCTCGGCGGAATTTCCTGGAGCAGCGCCTGTACCCGCTGATAGTCGACCATGTGCATGAAGGCCTTCACCGCCTTCTCCGGTGATATGTAGGTGGGGATGCCGGCCAGATTGCACTCGTGGCGAGCCGACACGGCCTCCTCCAGTCCCATCCAGCTGGTCAGCAGGTTGCGCCGAAAACGCTTGCGTGCCGCGATGATTGCCTGAGCCGTGGTCTTCGATGGGGCCAGGCGGGTAGGAGCATGGACGACCAGCACCGCGTCCACGCTCTTGTCGGCCGCCACGATTTCCAGCGCCTCCACGAGTCTCTCCGGGGTGGCATTGCCGCCGAGGTCAACGGGGTTCTCGCCGGGCTTGCTCATGTCGAAGTCGTCGCGGCGCAAGGCGTCTCGCGTCTCTTCGCTGAAGTGTGCCAGTCTGCCCCCAGCGTTGATCAGCTTGTCGATAGCCAGCATCGCCGGCCCCAGGCCATTGGACACCACGGCCAGGCGGTCGCCTTTCAGGGGCTTCATCCGCGACAGCGTCTCCAGAGCATCGAAAAGCTCGTCGGAGTCGTCGACCCTCACCACCCCGGCTCGCGCGAAGGCGGCATCGAAGATCTGGTCACGATTGGCGATACCGGGTGTCGGCGGCAAGCCGGAAATGTCGGACTCCGCGGTGCGTCCACTCTTGATGGCCAGCACCAGGCGGTTGCGCGAGGCATCACGCAGCGCGGTCATGAAGTGCTGGGCATCCATGATGCGCTCCAGATGGAGCAGGATCGCCTGGGCCGGAGAAAACTGATTGATGTAGTCCATCAGGTCAGGGAGCAGGACGTCGACGCTGTCCCCCACCGTGAGCAGGTGGGAGAAGCCGATGCCACGGCCGGCGGCCCAGTCGATCATGGCATTGCCGAGCATTCCCGACTGGCCGAGATAGGCCACGCGACCGGACTTCACCGGTTTGCTGGCATAAGACGCATTGAGCTTGCGTCCCGGGACGATCAGCCCCATGCATTCGGGCCCTAGAACGCGAATGCCCGACGACCGGGCGGCGCCGAGCATGCGGCTGCGCAGCGACTCCTTGTTGTCATGCTCATCGTCGAGATGGGCACCACCCGACAACACCAGTGCCGCCTTGACGCCGAAACGCCCCAGTCTTTCGATCAGGTCAGGAACCGTCTCCACCGGTGAGCAGATCACCGCCAGGTCCGGCACCTCGGGCAGCTGCGACACCCGGGAGACACAGGACACCCCGAAGACCGCATCATAGTCCTTGGGATTGACCGCCCAGACATTGCCGGCGAAGCCGCCTTCCTGGAGGTTGCGTATCACCAGTCCGCCCATGGAATAGGGCTTTTCGGATGCTCCGACCACCGCGATGGTGCTGGGCTCAAAAAAATGGCGCAGGAAGCGGGTGCTCACGCGAGATCCTCCCTGAAGAGACGTTGCCCTTCATTGTCTAAGACTTATTGACACTGTCCTGCAAGCGGGCGTCACGATTAAGGTGAGCTCAGTCAATTCGGAGCCAGTGCATGATTACCGCCTACATTACTCACCCCAACTGCCACTTGCATCACATGGGCCCCGAACATCCTGAAAGTCCATTGCGGCTGGATGCCATCCGGGCAAGGCTGATGCTTTCTGGCGTGCTGCAGCAGACCATGCAATCGGATGCCGTGGAAGCGACCGAAGAGCAGCTGGCAAGAGTCCATCCGCTTCGCCACCTGCGGGCTCTGGACAAGTGTGTACCGGAACACGGCATTGTCACGCTCGACAGTGACACCATGATGAACCCGGACAGCCTGAAGGCGGCAAGAGTGGCAGCGGGCGCCGTAGTGCGAGGCGTCGACCAGGTGTTCCGGCACCAGGCCGACAACGTCTTCTGTGCGGTGCGCCCTCCGGGGCATCATGCCGAAGCCACCGACGCCATGGGATTCTGCTTCTACAACAACGTGGCGGTGGGTGCGGCCCATGCCAAGGCCAAGTACGGGGCTCGCAAGGTCGCCATCCTCGACTTCGACGTGCACCAGTGCAACGGGACCATTGATATCTTCAAGGATGATCCCGAGGTGCTGGTCTGCACGAGTTTCCAGTATCCCTTCTATCCCTGGCGCTACCTGCGCAGCGAGTGGAACAACGTGGTCAACACGCCCTTGCACGCCGGCACCGACAGTGCCGCCTTCCGCAAGGCGATCGAGGACGACTGGCTGCCTGCCCTGCATGCCTTCAAGCCGGAGATCGTGCTGGTCTCGGCGGGCTTCGATGCCCACCGCGAAGACCCCATGGCGGAGCTCAGTCTGGAGGACGAGGACTTCCACTGGGTCACCCACATGGCACTGGAGATCGCCGCACTCTATGCCGACGGTCGGCTCGTGTCGGTGCTGGAAGGGGGCTATGACCTCGATTCCCTGGGACGCAGTGCCGAAGCACATCTCAAAGCCCTGCTCGGGCTGCCCTTCGGCGAGTGACCCCGTGTTTCCCGGCACCGGGAAACACGCCTTTTGCTTCCCCTTGGTGTGATAGCGCCGTCGCTCCATGGCATGACGACGTCGCTGACGAGGGGCCACGATCGGCGATTGTGGTAGGCTTGGGGAAACCTCGTTTCCGATAGTGAACAGCGCATGACCGCCACCACCGATCAGGACGCCGCCCTGCGCATTGCCGCCGGCCGCAAGCCTTTCGTCGAACCCCTGCGCCTAGGCGAGCGCCTCAAGGAGATTCGTCTGGCCCAGCACTGGACGCTGGAGGACGTCAGCCAGCGCACCGGCCTGGCACGCTCCACTCTCTCCAAGATCGAGAACAATCAAATTTCCCCGACCTTCACGGTGGTGCAGAAGCTGATCAATGGCCTGGGTATCGATCTGCCGCAGTTGCTCTCGCCACCCAGGGTCCAGCCACCCAGCATGGGGCGTCGCGATCTCACTCGCCGAGGCGAGGGTCAGCGCCATCCCACCCCGACCTATGAGCATGAGCTGCTCAGCTGCGAGCTCGCCCAGAAGCGCATGATTCCCTTCAAGACCATCGTCAGGGCACGTGCCTTTGACGAGTTCAGCGAATGGGTGCGTCACGACGGCGAAGAATTCCTGATGGTGCTCGACGGCGAGATACGGCTCTACACCCAGTATTATGAACCCCTGGCCCTGGTCAGCGGTGACAGCATCTATTTCGACAGCGCCATGGGCCATGCCCTGGTCTCCGTCAGTGAAGCCGATGCCGTGGTGCTGTCGGTCTGTACGCGGGGCGATAGCAGCGCCTGAGGCTCAACCTCGTGCTCTATCACCCGGCCGACGCGGCGGCATGGCATCGAGTTCCAGCCGGCCATCGCCATGAATCGCCTGGAAGTGTCGTCCCTTGGACCGGGCAATCAACAGCACGCCGAAGCGCTCGGCCAGTTCCACGCCCTTCTGGGTCACTCCCGAACGCGATACCAGCACGCTGATCCCCATCTGCGCCACCTTGAGCACCATCTCCGACGTCAACCGCCCGGTGGTGTAGAAGATGTCGGCATCGGTGCTTTTCGCCGCCGCCAGCCACTGGCGGCCGGCCAGGGTGTCCACGGCATTGTGTCGCCCCACGTCCTCGACGAAGTCCAGCACCGCCTCCTGGCGACACAACGCGCAGCCATGCACGGCACCGGCACTGCGATAGGTCTCGTTGTAGGCGCCCAGGTTGTCGAGCAGCCGGTAGAGTACCGACTGACGCATGATGGTGGCGGGTAACGGCTGAAGCGAAGTCGCGTCGAGCAATCGGCCGAAGACCGTGCCCTGTCCGCAGCCGGTGGTCACCGTGCGCTGACCAAGGCGTTCCTCCAGGTCCTCCGGCAGGTGACGGGTGACCACGGCGGCGGCCTCCACCGCCCAGTCCACATGCACCGCCTGGAGATCCTGCTGGTCGGCGAGCAGTCCCTGGTTGCGCAGGTAGCCCACTACCAAAGCCTCGGGATCGGCCCCCAGGGTCATCAGGGTGACGATTTCCCGCTTGTTGAGGTAGAGGGTAAGGGCCCGTTCCGCGGCGATGGCCTGTCGTTTGAGCGCCCCGAATTCGTCGAGTACCTCGATCTCCAGGGTGGCAGGCAGGCGCGCCCGACTCAGGCTGATGTCATGCATCCACGGCTCCTCGACAGAACGTTGATTGACGATGATGGCATTGTCTACCTCCAGTGTCTTTACTGTGAGGAATACAAGGTTGGAGACCCCTCCTCATGGCATCGATCACCAGCATGCGTTCTCTCAGTTTCGATGTCGTCGGCGAACCGCTCTCCATCAAGGGCTTCACCACGACCCGCTGGGGGATCGTCGAACTCGTACCCGGAAAGGCCGGTCCCTGGACGCTGGACCTGCAACTCTACATGACCGAGCGCGCTGCTTACCGCTTCAACCTGACCAGTGGCACTCCCCGTCTTTTCGTGCAGGCCGGTGAGGCAGGTGCCACGCCAGTACCTGTCGCCATTACCGCCAGCCAGGACGTGGCCGCGAGTTGGCTCGATGGAGAGCATCGCGTCCTCGAGGTCGATATGCCACTGGCGATACAGGCCTGGATGGAGGCCTACCTCACCCATCATGGCGAGGCCCCGCAGGAAGGAGGCAAGAAGAAGCGCAAGGGTGCCGGGCGTGCCCGGGAGGCCGAGGCATGAGCCGGTTCGAGAGATGGTCCCGTCTCAAGCGGGGCGAGAGCCCTTCCTGGCAGGAGACCAGCGCGCCGTCGGGAGAGAGCGATGAGCCTGACCGGAAGACGCAGGCATTCGACCTTGACCATGGTACCGAGCCCTCCGGTTCGCCTGCGCCCGGCAGCCTCGATCATACCCTGCCCGAACCGGAGACCCTGCCCGTCGGTAGCGACATCAAGGCCTACCTGTCCTCCGGGGTCAGCAGCGGCCTGCGCAAGCGTGCCCTGCGACGCCTCTTTGCCGCGGACCATTACGGTATCCGCGACGGTCTCGATGACTACGACGATGACTATCGGCAGACGCTTCAGCCCCTGGCCGGCGAGGTGGCCGAGCGCCTGCGCAACTGGACTCGGCGTCAGCCGGAAGACGACGAAGCCCCGGCCGAAAAGACCGCCGAAGCTAGCGAGGCCTCAGCCTCCGATACTGAGCCGACGTCTGCCAGGCAGGGAGCATCCGATGGCGAAGCAGCCGTGGCCTCGCAAGGCGACGATGAGGAATACGAAGAGTTCATGGACGAGGAAGATCGTTCGCGCGACGCACCTTAAACCAAGGAAGCCTTGGTACGCGTCGCCGTCTCGGCCAACACTAATAAATCAGTCCGTAACAACTACAAGATCAAACCTACTCCTCTCGACCGTGAGACGTCATGAATCAGCCAATCAATATCACGCCGATGGATGATGACCATAACCGGCAGGCCCGAGAAGCGGCACACCGACGTGTCTCCTGGCCGGTCAATCTCACCCCGGCAACTGTCGGCTACCACAGCCAGGGTCATGCCCTGGTGCTCGGCAACGAGCGCGACGTACGACGTGCCGCCCGTGTCCTGCTCGACCGGGGGCTTCCGCCGCCAACCCTTCTCTTCACCGACCCGATGACTGCCGACCCCGTCGACGGCGCGGACGATGAGACGCTGCTGACCGACACCGGCAGCCTGACCTCTCGTCAGCTGTCACGCTCACAGGCCCGTTCACTCTCCATCGAAGGCTACCTGGGCCACTTCTCTGCCAGCCTGGCGGGCGAGGACGGTGCAATCGACCTGGCTCGGGCACTGACCGACCGTGAGCACTTTGATCTGGTGCTTGATCTGAGCGAGACGCCAGCGCTTGCCTTGGAGCTGCCGCCGCCCGGCTATGTCGCCCTTTCCTGGGCTTCCGCGGAGCGGGAGGCTCAACTGGATGCGCTCGCCGGCCTGGTCGGCGAATTCGACAAGCCGCGCTATTTCCAGATCGACAACGCGCTGTGCGCGCACTCCGCCAGCGGCTACACGGGCTGCACGCGCTGCCTGGACGTGTGCCCGGCCGATGCCGTCCGCAGCCACCAGGGTCGTATCGAGGCCTGGATCGAGATCGATCCCTTTCGCTGCCATGGCGTCGGCAGCTGCAGCAGTGCCTGCCCCACCGGCGCGATCCAGTTCCGCCTGCCCGAGACCGCACGTCAGCAGGAGACCTTGCTGGCCTGGCTGGAGGCCTATCGCCAGGCCGGTGGCACGGCGCCCGTGGTACGTTTCGCCGAAGCCGAGGATCTCGCCGGCGAAGCGGCTGCGGAGGGGCATATTCTTGATATCCCCCTCGAGGAACTGGGAGCTGCGGGTCATGATCAGTGGCTGACCGCATTGGCGGGCGGTGCCGCCGAAGTACGCATCCAGTGCCGTCCGGGCATGCCGGAACGGCTGAGGGCCTTCATCGACGACCAGCTTGCCCAGGCTCACGCCCTGCTCAGTGCCCTAGGCCATTCGCCATCGCGTATCACCCGCGTGATGGCCGGTGACCAAGCCGCTCGTGACGCCCTGCCGCGGGAAACACCCCTGAACGGTGACTCCCTGGTGTTCACCGACAGTGACAAGCGCGCGCGACTCGATAGCGTGCTGGCCCACCTTGAGCGGCTTGGTGACACCAATGGAGAGCGCCATGCGATGCCGGCCGGTGCCGCTTATGGTGGCCTGTCGGTCGATGGCGAGGCCTGCACGCTATGCTTCTCCTGCGTGTCCAACTGCCCTACCCCGGCCCTGGCCACCGGCAACGATCAGCCGTTGTTGAGCTTTCGCGAGGCGGATTGCGTCCAGTGCGGGTTATGTGCCGAAGCCTGTCCGGAGGATGCCATCACCCTGGTGCCCGGCTTTCTGGCCGACGCGACCCGACGCGAGCGGAAGATCCAGCACCAGGAGGAAGCCTTCCCCTGCATTCACTGCGGCAAGCCCTTCGCCACCGCCAGCACCGTGGCAACCCTCAAGGCCAAGCTTGCCGATCATCCCTATTTTGTCGGCGATGCTCTGACTCGGCTGGAAATGTGCGAAGACTGCCGGGTCAAGGATGTCTGGCAGGCCATGGCCCGCGACCCTGAATCGCAGCTGAAGGTATGAGTCCCATGAGCGAGTTGAATGAACATGATGCCCTACGAGCCGATGTCTATCGGCTGCTGGCCAGGCTCCTGCGCGAAGCGCCCGACGCCTCGTTGCTCGACTGGCTGGCCGGACTGGAGATCCAGCAGGACGGCACCGTGCTCGCCGAACGCTGGGCGGCGCTGGTCACCGCCGCTGGCGAGACCACGGTCGACATTCTCGAGCGATCTCACTTCCGCCACCTGGTCGGGGTGGTGCAGGGCGACATCACACCCTACGCCTCCTGGTACCGCAACGGCGAACTGATGGATGCCGCGCTGGTTGCCCTGCGCCGTGACCTCAAGACGCTGGGCATCCAGCGCGCCGAGCACAGTCGCGACCCCGAGGACCACCTGGCCGCCCTTTGCGAAGTGATGGCCATGCTGATCGAAGCCCGCTCCCCGGACGAGGCGCGCTTCTTCATGACCCACCTTGCGCCCTGGGCTTCGCATTGCCTGGCCGATCTGGGCGCCGTGGAAACGGCTTTCCATGCCCGACTCGGTCGTCTTGGCGAAGCCTTTATCGAAGAGGAATCCCGGCGACTCGAGGCCGAGTCGCTCGAGGACCCCGTAAGGATCGTCGAACCCTGACGCCCCACACCGGACCGTGATGACACAACCACAACAGGGCCCGGCAAGGGCCACAGACAGCATGAGTAGAGGAGACATCCCCATGCCCAACACACGCAACCCGGAGCGCCGGCGCTTTCTCAAGACGATTGGCATCGGTACCGCCGCCGCCGGCGCCGCCGCAGCGGTCGGCCACGTGACCCTGGCCCAGGCCGATGCCAAGCCGACAACCAAGGAGGCCAAGTCCTCCCGAGAGTACCGGGAAACCCCCCACATCCGTGCCTTCTACGCGACCCTGCGTGACTGACGGCCCCGAGCCAGGAGAGCGATGCCATGCGTCTGACACCAAGATCCGATACCCCGAGGGCCGGTGGACTGGGCATTTCCCGTCGCCAGTTCCTCAAACGTAGCGGGGCCACCACCGGCGGGCTCGCCGCCGCAGGTTTCATGGGCGCCCCCATGATGCAGCGCGCCGAGGCCGACGGGAAGACTGCCGTCTCCGATGCCCCGGTGGAGACCAAGCGGACCGTCTGCTCCCACTGTTCGGTGGGCTGCGGCGTCTATGCCGAAGTCCAGGAGGGCGTGTGGACCAAGCAGGAACCCGCCTTCGATCATCCCATCAATCGTGGCGCCCATTGCGCCAAGGGCGCGTCGTTACGTCAGCACGGCCATTCGAGCCGCCGCCTCAAGTACCCCATGAAACTGGTGGGCGGCGAGTGGCAGCGACTGAGTTGGGAGGAGGCCATCGAGGAGATCGGCAACAAGGTGCTGGAGCTCACCGAAGCGAACGGCCCGGACAGTATCTACTGGCTGGGCTCGGCCAAGTTCAACAACGAACAAGCCTATCTGCTGCGCAAGTTCGCGGCCCTGGCCGGCACCAACAACACTGACCACCAGGCGCGTATCTGCCACTCCACCACCGTGGCCGGGGTAGCCAATACCTGGGGCTACGGAGCGATGACCAACTCGCTCAATGATATCCAGCACAGCAAGTCGATCATGTTCATCGGCTCCAACCCCTCCGAGGCGCACCCGGTGGCCATGCAGCACATCCTGCTGGCCAAGGAGAAGAGCCAGGCAGAAATCATCGTCGTCGATCCTCGTTTCACCCGCACGGCGGCCAAGGCCGACAGCTTCGTGCGGATTCGTCCCGGGTCCGACGTGGCCTTCATCTGGGGACTGCTGTGGCACATCTTCGAAAACGGCTGGGAAGATCGGGAGTACATCAACCAGCGCGTCTACGCCATGGATGAGGTGCGCGCCGAGGTGGCCCAGTTCCCGCCCGATGTCGTCGAGAACATCACCGGCGTCGGCGAGGAGGCCATGCGCGACACCGCTCGGCGTCTGGCCGAGAACCGCCCCGGCTGCATCGTCTGGTGCATGGGCGGCACCCAGCACACCACCGGCAACAACAACACCCGCGCCTACTGCATTCTCGAGTTGGCCCTGGGCAACATCGGCAAGTCCGGCGGCGGAGCGAACATCTTCCGCGGCCACGACAACGTCCAGGGTGCTACCGACCTGGGCCTGATGTCCCACTCGCTGCCCGGCTACTATGGGCTGTCCGAAGGTGCCTGGAAGCACTGGTCCCGCGTTTGGGATCTGGACTACGAGTGGGTCAAGGGACGTTTCGACCAGGCCGAGTACACCGATGGCAAGCCGATGCACTCGAGCGGTATCACCGTCTCGCGCTGGATCGACGGCGTGCTCGAGCAGGAAGAGGACATCTCCCAGCGTACCCGCCTCAAGGCGATGTTCTACTGGGGGCACGCGGTCAATTCCCAGACCCGCGGTCCCGAGATGCAGCAGGCCATGAAGCAGCTCGAGATGATGGTCATCGTCGATCCCTACCCCACCGTGGCAGGGGTCATGCACGACCGTCAGGACGGCGTCTTCCTGCTGCCCGCCTGCACCCAGTTCGAGACCACCGGCAGCGTCACCGCCACCAACCGCTCCATACAGTGGCGCGACAAGGTGATCGAGCCGCTGTTCGAGTCCAAGCCGGATCACGAGATCATGTACCTGCTGGCCAGAAAGCTGGGCTTCGGTGATGAGCTGGTCAAGAACTTCCAGATGAACGGCGATGAACCGCTGATCGAGGATATCACCCGGGAATTCAACGCCGGCATGTGGACGGTGGGCTATACCGGTCAGAGCCCGGAGCGTCTCAAGGCCCACCAGCAGAACTGGCACACCTTCAGCTTCCGTGACCTTCAGGCCGAGGGCGGGCCTGTCGACGGCGACTACTATGGCCTGCCCTGGCCCTGCTGGGGCAACGCCGAGATGGGCCACCCCGGCACGCCGATCCTCTACGATACCAGCAAGAAGGTGTCCGAGGGCGGCCTGACCTTCCGTGCCCGCTTCGGCATCGAGCGGGACGGCGAGAACCTCCTAGCCGATGGTTCGTACAGCGAAGGCTCCGAGCTGGAGGACGGCTATCCCGAGTTCACCGACACCATGCTCAAGGATCTGGGCTGGTGGGATGACCTGACCGATGCCGAGAAGGCCGAGGCGGAAGGCAAGAACTGGAAGACCGATCTCTCCGGCGGCATTCAGCGCGTGGCGATCGCCCACGAGTGCTCTCCTTTCGGCAATGCCAAGGCGCGCTGCAACGTCTGGACCTTCCCCGACCCCATCCCCAAGCACCGCGAGCCGCTCTACACCAGCCGCCGCGACCTGGTGGCCGACTACCCGACCTGGGACGACGTGGCCTCTCACTACCGCTTGCCCACCCTCTACAAGACCATCCAGGACAAGGATGTCACCGGGGACTACCCCATCATCCTCACTTCCGGACGCCTGGT
This sequence comes from Pseudomonadota bacterium, assembly GCA_051751285.1. Lineage (GTDB taxonomy): Bacteria > Pseudomonadota > Gammaproteobacteria > Pseudomonadales > Halomonadaceae > Halomonas. The sequence continues at coordinate 16,959 of JBNJKT010000020.1, forward strand.
GGAGTACGAGGGCGGCGGCGAGGAGACCCGCTCCATGTCCTGGCTCGCCGAACTGCAGCAGGAGATGTTCGTCGAGATCAATCCGGCCCTGGCCAACGACCTGGCCATCGCCGAGGGCGACATGGTGTGGGTCGAGGGCGCCGAGGGTGGCCGTGTCAAGGTCAAGGCGCTGGTCACCCCGCGGGTCGCCCGCGAAGTGGTGTTCATGCCCTTCCACTTCGGTGGCATGTTCCAGGGCGAGAGCCTGCACGACCGCTATCCGGAAGGTTCGGCACCCTATGTGCTGGGCGAGGCGGCCAACACCGCCACCACCTACGGCTATGACTCGGTGACCCAGATGCAGGAAACCAAGTGCACCCTGTGTCGCATCGAGAAGGCAAGCTGAGGAGAACACCATGGCCACTATGAAATTTATGTGCGACGCGGAGCGCTGCATCGAGTGCAACGGCTGCGTCACTGCCTGCAAGAATGCCAACGAGGTGGAATGGGGGGTTCAGCGTCGTCGCGTGGTCACGCTCAATGACGGCGAGCCCAGCGAGGTCTCGATCTCGGTGGCCTGCATGCACTGCGACGATGCGCCCTGCATCGCCGTCTGCCCCACCGAGACCCTGTTCCAGCGCGATGACGGCATCGTGCTGCACGACAAGGACCTTTGCATCGGCTGCGGCTACTGCCTCTACGCGTGCCCGTTCGGCGCGCCGCAGTTCCCCAAGGAGAACGCCTTCGGCGAGCGGGGCAAGATGGACAAGTGCACCTTCTGCGCCGGCGGCCCTGCCGAGACCAAAGAAGAGGAGTACCAGAAGTACGGGGCCAACCGGATCGCCGAGGGCAAGCTGCCGCTTTGTGCCGAGATGTGCTCGACCAAGGCCCTGCTGGCCGGTGATGCCCAGGAGGTCGCCGATATCTTCCGCCAGCGGGTCGTGCAACGAGGGCACAAGGATGGCGGCTGGTCCGGCAATCAGCGCCGCGAACAGAATCGCGCTCGCACGGGTCAGCCGGATCTCTCGGCGGCGGATACCCTCGCCTATGATGCTACCCAGCAGGGGTAAGGAGGTCATGTCATGAGCAAGTCCATACCCTGGTGGGCGCTGTGGCGATTGCCCCTGCTGGTGCTGGCCCTGGTGGCCAGCCTGGGAGCTGCCCAGTTTGCCCTGGCTCAGGCCGACCCGGATCGAGAAGCGGCTATTGCAGTACCTGCCGTGGATGCCGATGCCTGGCGGCAGATCAAGAGCGGTGAAACGGGTCCCAACTACCGGGATAGCCGCTTCGACTCCAACTACAACCTGATCAACGCCAGTGGCGAGACATGGCGACAGATCCGTGACCGTTGGGTGTCGCCCTTCGGGGTGATCGCCGTGGTCGGGATGATTGTCGTGATCGCCCTCTTCTACCTGGTGTTCGGGCGCAAGAAGCTCGATGAGCCACGCACGGGTCGCAAGCTCCCGCGCTGGTCGCTGATGGTCAGGTCCCTGCACTGGACGGTAGCCACGCTGTTCATTCTGCTCGCACTGACGGGGCTCAACCTGTCCTATGGAAAGGCCATCTTCCGTCCGATATTCGGGGATGGCGCATGGGCGGCCATGATGTCCGGCACCAAGCTGATCCACAACTACCTGGGCCCCTTGTTCGGCATCCTGCTGGTGATCCTGCTGGTGCGACTGCTGGCGGACAACATTCCCCGCAAACACGACCTGAACTGGTTTGCCAAGGGCGGAGGCCTGATTGGCAAGGGACACCCTGATGCTGGCTTCGCCAACGCTGGCGAGAAGGTGTGGTACTGGCTGCTCGCCACTGCCGGCATCGCGGTGATCATCAGCGGCCTGGTGATGGATTTTCCGAACTATGGCCAGGGTCGCGACACCATGATGTGGGCCAACATCATCCATGCCGTCGGTGCATTAGGCCTGACGGCGATCGCCCTGGGTCACATCTACATCGGCACCCTGGGCACCGAAGGCTCCTTCGAGGCCATGGCCACCGGCTACGTTGACGAGACCTGGGCCAAGGAGCATCACAACCTCTGGTACGAGGAGGTCAAGGATCAGGCCATCCCGGGGGAACAGTTGGAGGCCGCCAGAAGCTCCTCGACGGGGGACGAGCCGGAACCTCGATCAGGATGAACGTTGGTAGAGACACCGCCATCGACACCGCCTACGGGCGGTGTCTTTTGTTAAGCTGATGCGACAGACGCCATCGCTACCCCGAGGAGCCAGCATGCAGCATCTCGACGACGCTACTCGCACAGAACTCGAGGCGGCCGCCTTTCGCCGCCTGCTCCGCCACCTGGACGAGCACAAGGAGGTGCAGAATATTGACCTCATGATTCTCGCCGACTTCTGCCGTAATTGCCTCTCCAAGTGGCTGGTGGCCGCGGCCGACGAACGCGGAGCCGACCTTGATCACGACGGGGCAAGGGAGTACGTCTACGGCATGCCGTATTCAGAGTGGAAGGCCAAGTACCAGCAGGACGCCACCCCCGAGCAGATGGCCGCCTTCGAGGCTCGCCAGGCCGCCAAGAAGGAGCGGAAAGAAGGATGAACGAGCCGATGATCCCCCTCTCCATTGCGGTACTGACCATCTCCGATACCCGCAACGAGGAGACCGATCGCAGTGGCCAGGCCCTGGTCGAGCGCCTCACGTCGACCGGCCATGCGCTCCATGACAAGCGCATCGTGCCCGATGACGTCTACCGCATTCGTGCCGTGGTGGCGGGCTGGATTGCCGATCCCGACGTTCAGATAATACTGACCACCGGAGGCACCGGCTTCACCGGGCGGGACTCCACGCCCGAAGCGGTCTCCGTGTTGCTCGACAAGCAGATCGAAGGATTCGGTGAGCTCTTCCGGCATCTTTCCTGGCAGGAGATCGGCAGTTCCACCGTGCAGAGCCGTTGCCTGGGCGGGCTGGCCAACGCCACCGTGGTCTTCTGCCTGCCCGGCTCTACCGGCGCCTGCCGCACCGCCTGGGACGGCATCCTGGCCGAGCAGCTCGACAGCCGGCACAAGCCATGTAACTTCGCGAATCTTGTCATCCCCGAGCGAGGCCAACATGTCTGAGAGTCACCACGACGGGCACAAGCCATGTAACTCTTTACAAGTTCAGGCGAATCTTGTGATACCCGAGCGAGGCCAGCATGGCTGAGCTGCAATCGGTCGAGGCAGCACTGGCCGCTCTGCTGCGTGACGTGGCCCCGACACCACCGGAACTCCTGTCCTGTGACGCGGCGGCGGGCCGAGTGCTCGCCGAGGCCATCGAGGCCCGGCTCGACGTGCCCGCCTTCGACAACAGTGCCATGGACGGCTATGCCCTCCACCACCGGGATGCCGGCAAGCGGCTGCCGATCGCCCAGCGCATCGCCGCGGGCTCGCCGGCCTTACCCCTGGCGCCCGGCACCTGTGCACGCATCTTCACCGGAGGCGAGATCCCGCCGGGCGCCGACTGCGTGGTGATGCAGGAACGTGTCGAGGTGACATCCGACCTGGCCGCGATACCGGCCGATATCCCGGCCGGCGACAATATTCGCATTCGCGGACGCGACGTCGCGGCGGGCAATCCCCTGCTGCCGGCCGGCGAGCGGCTGGAGGCCGCGGCGCTGGGCCACCTGGCCGGCCAGGGCATCACCGAGGTGGTGGTGCGCCGGCGGCCTCGAGTGGCTCTTCTCTCCACCGGTGACGAGATCGTCGACCCGGGCCGACCCCTTGCCGCGGGCCAGATCTACAACTCCAACCGGCCGATGCTCAGGCGGCTGCTCGAACGCTTCGGCGCGGAGCTGACGCTGGTCACCTCGATTCCCGATGACCCGGCGGGCACCCGCAAGACGTTGAGCGCCGCTGCCCGGGAGGCCGAGCTGGTGATCAGTACCGGTGGCGTCAGCGTCGGCGAGGAGGATCACGTCAAGGCCGCCCTGGAATCGCTGGGCCAGCTGGACCTGTGGCGACTGGCCATCCGCCCTGGCAAGCCCCTCGCCCTGGGGCGCCTGCCGGGGCGAGAGGGGCAGGAGGTTCGCTTCGTCGGCCTGCCCGGCAATCCGGTGTCGTGTTTCGTCGGGGCCTGGCTCTTCCTGCGTCCGCTGCTCGGCGCCTTGCAGGGGTGCCCGTCACTCGCGCAGCTCCCCAGCCTGCGAGCCCGGGCGGATTTCTCCACGCAAACCGGCCCGAGGCGCCATTACATGCGGGTGGTACTCGATTTCGGCAAGGAAGGAGTCATCGCACGGGCCTTTCGGGACCAGAACTCCGGCGTCCTGTCCTCCTGCGTCAGCGCCGATGCGCTGGCGGTGATTCCTGCCGAAAGCCGGATCGAGGCGGGTGATACGGTTGACTGTCTGTGGCTCAAGGTCGAGTGACTGGCCCATTGGGTGGGGCGATTTCCAGTGCATCATTGACCGCGGGCCAGAGCCTGTCAAAGTCACGGGCGAGTCCCTCATAGTCATCCTCCAGCCAGGGCACCAGTTCGGCGAGACGGTTGGGACCCGATAGCCGACGCCCGATACCCGCTACGGCACGGCAAGTGAACGCAAAGTCGGCATAGCGGTTGAGCCAGTCCTGCTCCACCAGAATCGGCATCATGGTCGCCAATCGTGCCGGTGCGGGTCGTTCCATCAGTACCCGGTAGCAACGATCGGTCAAGCTGCACCGCTCATCACTCGTCAGTGTCCGAGCCGTGAAATGGTCCCAGACCAGATCGAGGGCAATGCCGGCATAGCGGCGCTGCCTTCGAGGCGCCCGGGCAAGCACGTCCGTGACCACGGGATGACGGTCGACAAAGGCGTCCACCCGCCGATGATGGCGAATGCCGGCAGCCTGCTCGGCATTCCAGGCCGAGAGGTCAGCGCCCTTCACTCCGTCGGCGATCAGGTTGCCGTAAAGGAAATCATCACTGCCGCCCCGGGCGAGCCAGCCGTGGGCAAGGAAATTCACGAGTAACGAATCACAGGCAATGGGTGGGTTTGGGTAGCCCGGCCAGCCGAGCAACGATCTTGGCGGGACTACCCGGAAACAGGCGCATCAGATGGATGGAACGTCCCTTTTCGGGGCCCAGGATTTTTCCCACTGACTTGACGAGAGGGCGCATGGCAGGTGCCATCTCGTAGCGGTCATAGAAGTCGCGAACTACCTCGAGGATTTCCCAGTGTTCCGATGTCAACGCAATGCCTTCCTCGTTAGCCAGAGCTTCAGCTACCTCGGGTGACCAGTCATTCATGTTGACAAGGTATCCCTCGGGATCTAGTGCATGTTTTTTTGAGTTGATAGTTAGATAACGGTATATTTCTGCAGTTGCCATCAATACCAGCTCACAGTACGTTCGGCTTCCTCTGTCAGGTCCACGAAGCCATCCACGTCGACCACCTGCACACTGGCGTCGCAGTGGCCGAGCAGACCGCGGGACGCCAGATCTTCCTTCAGCGCAAAGAGTCGTCCCTCCAGGCCGGCGTAGTAACGCACCAGTTGAGGGAGCGCACCCTGGACACCATCTTCGATCAACAGCAGGCGATCTTCACACGACATGCCGGACAGGGCCTGTTGATAGACCCGGCTCGTCGCCGGTGAACGGTTCACGACGTGCAACAGCATTGGCGCACTCCTTGCGACAGGGCTAGAAGGTCAACACCAGACGATGTCCGGACAGGACACGCGCCAGCGCTGAGGGCGACAAACACTCCACCTCGAGCATCAACTCTTCTCTCGACAGGCCGAGACACGACAGCCCCTGCGCGTCCACCAGCAGGGTGTCAATATCATACATCTCCAGCATCTCCAGCGTCGCGGCAGTGCCCTTCTGTCCCAAGGCACCCACCTGCTGATTCTTGATCAGCGCCATCACGCCCTCCCCCATGAACAACAGGGAGACACGGCGTCCAAAGGCTGCGGCAACCAGAGCGGCATCCAGGCCTTCCTTCAACCAGCTGGTGCCGTGGGGGCCATGGCGCAGAATAACCAGCAGATCGTTGTCGTCGTGCTGTTCTTGCATTGCGACTCCATCGAACCAGTTCAAGGGCCGAAGGTGACCAGTCGATCGCAGCGCGTGCCCAGGTCAATCAATTGACCGAGCCCCGTCAGTTCGAAAGGGGCCTGCACGCTGACGCCATCCTTGCCATGCCGAGCCGCCTCCCGCTGGTCCAGCAGGCCACGGCGCAGCGCTGCGGCAATACAGACCTGCAGTGCTACTCGGTGCTCATTGGCGAGCGAAACCCAGGCATCAACGAGATGCGGCTCATCCTGGGGAGGCGCGGCCAACCGTGCCGCATTGTGCACGCCATCATGGTAGAAGAATACTGCCTCGAGACAGTGTCCACGCTCTACCACGGCATGAGCGAAACGCAAGGCGGAGTGGCTCGCCTGATCACTGTAGGGGGCACCCATCAACAGAATGGCATAGCGCATGAGATCCTCCTGAAACAGCCTGGCCCCGCCGCAAGGCGAGGCCAGGCTTGCGAGATGTAATGCTCGCCGTCAGTCCGAACTCATGATCCCCAGGATGGAGAGGAGGCTGACAAACAGGTTGTAGATCGAGACATAGAGGGTAATCGTGGCGAGGATATAATTGGTTTCACCGGCCCGATGCACGATCTCGCTGGTCTGGTAGAGGATGGCGGCCGAGGCAAACAGCACGAAGCCGGCCGATACCATCAGTGACAGCGCCGGAATCTGCAGGAAGATGGCCGCCACCATGGCCAGGATCAGGACGATGGCACCGGCCATCAGAAAGTTCGCCAGGAAGCTGAAGTCCTTGCGAGTGATCAGGGCCACGGCCGAGAGGCCGACGAAGGTCGCGCCGGTCATGCCGAGTGCGGTCATGATCAGCTGGGCGCCATTGGGCAACGTGAGATAGGCGCTGAGGATCGGTCCTAGGGTAAAGCCCATGAAGCCTGTAAAGGCAAAGGTCGAGAGCAGGCCAAGTGCCGAATTGGCGGTCTTGTGGACCAGGAACATCAGGCCATAGGCACCGATGAAGAACACAAAGATGTTCATCCGCTCGATGCCCATCGCCATGGCGGCGCCAGCAGTCATGGCGGAGAACAACAAGGTCATCGCCAGCAAGCCATAGGTATTGCGCAGGACCTTGCTGGTCTCGACGGCCTGGGTCTGCTGCCCTGTCATCTGCGTGTTCTGCGTTTCTTGGTAAGCCATGGATCTGTAGCTCCCTGTGTGGTTGATCTAGGCACTAGACCTAGAATGCCGTCAGAAGGTTCCCGACGCAAGAGACTGGCTATCCTGGCTTCAACGCGTTTTCTGCGGTCATGGCCTCGGCCAGCACCCTGCGCGCCACATCAAGGGCCGAGTCACAGACCTCCCCATCATCCTGCTCTAGAGCCTCGAGGTCCATCCAGCGCAACTCAGTGGCATCGTCGGCTGCCGCCTCCAACCCACCCTGCCATTCCATTTGAACCACCACGATGACAAAGTGCATCCTCAACAGGCCTTCTTCATCGTGATCGAAAAGGTCGATGGCTGTCAGGATACGCCGGGGCGCGGCGATCACACCCGTCTCTTCCAAAAGCTCCCGTGTCGCCGCCTGCTGCAGGCTCTCACCCGCTTCCACCTTGCCACCGGGCAAGGCCAGCAAGCCTGCGTTCGGCGGATTGCGTCGCCGCACCATGAGGATCTGATCTCCCCTGATCACCGCGGCCGACACAGCGGGGACCGGAAGCACCCCTGTATGTACACTGGGATCAAGCATGATGCTCTCCTGGCGTTACCAACGATCCCATTGTGCCTCACCTGACAAGAGAGGCCTAACATCTTGATCCCTTGGCGCTCTTGACCCGGTGTGGAAAACTGGTAGTATGCCTGTCCGTGAGCCGGAGGGATGGCAGAGCGGTTGAATGCACCGGTCTTGAAAACCGGCGAAGGTGAGAGCCTTCCCAGGGTTCGAATCCCTGTCCCTCCGCCAATAATTACAGATAAGCCGCTGATTTCAGCGGCTTTTTTTATTTCTATACTGTATCAGCCCATACTTCAGACCATACTTTGCTTCTGGCTGTGAACGGTTCAGGCTGGAAATACTTGGACAGTCTCCGGACTTTTCTCTTCATCGCCAGTACCTCGTAGAGGTATCGATGCATCCCTGACACCTCCCCTTTCGGATCAAGGTGGACGCCAATTTGGTGGCGACCTTGTCCCCGTGCGCAGCCGATGCTCCATGTACCGCCCGCAAGCTCGGCAGGTGACCCAGTATCAATCGCCTGGCAGCAGCACCGCTTCGAACTCTTGCCATGCCCCACGCTCCGCCCACGGACATCGTTTTGTCCGCAGGGACAGGTCATGGTCTAGGTGCCACGGGGCCGGCATCATCGAGATCTCGCCCATGATGGTTCTCCCGCCACCTCAGGCCAGTTGAGCGAGTTGTCGCGGTATCCACGGAACCATTTCTAACCCGGCAGTGGCAGTAGTTTCTGGTCGCCCCTCCCTCATCGTCCTTCACGTGTTGCGAAGGGCGTTTCTGAGCCTCCAGCCGGTCCGTCAGGGACTCGCCCCACCTCGGCTATTCTGTCTTGTGGGCTCGCTGCTGGGCCTCTTGCAGTTGCTTCTCGAGGGCAGCCAATCGCTCACGATATCCTGCACGCAGTTCGGTCATCGCCTAGCGATGCGCTTCGGCGTCTCTCTGACGGGCTTCCTGCTCGCTGAGTAATTCCCGAGCGCGCTCATCAGCCCGAGCCTTAGCAGTAGCCGCGTCGCGCTGGACGTTGCCGAGTTCGTGCCGTAATTCCTCCAGTCGCTTGCCGGTCGCCTTCGCATCCTGGGCAGCGGCAGCCTCACGGGCCTCGGCAGCTTTCCTGGCCTCGACACAATCAGCCAGGCGCGACTCCAACCCCTTGATCCGCTCTCCCAACCGGGCAGTCTCGGCTTCACTCCGCTGCTCCGCCTGACGCTGAGCAGCCACGGCCTTCTTCGATACCTCCTCGACATCGCCAAGCTGATGTCGCAGCCTGGCCAGTTCCCCCTTACGGTCTTCAGCCTCTGCTTCCAGGGTTTCGACCGCCTCCCGAGCCTCGGCAGCCTCAGCGGTGGCCTTCTCGTTCACCTCATGTAGTACCTCACGGTCGGCTTCCAGGCGGCGCTCTGCTTCTTCCATGGCGGCTTTCCAGGCAGCAGCCTGGAATTGTTGCATACGCTCGGCTAACCCTTCCGGGACCTGGATCTCAGACAGTGCATGGCCCTCTGCCTGCTGAGCCCGCCAGGACTGCATCGCTTCGCTAATGGTGGTAAACGACCCACCGCCGAGGACGTTACGGACCTTGGCGAGGGTGGGCTTCTCGCCTTGGGCGGTGATTCGACCAGCGGCGGCATGGACCTGCTCGATGGTGAGAGCCATGGTGTCATTCACCATGTAGTATCTTGTAATAGGTATAATACTACATACAGAATAATACAGAATTTTTCTGCTGACCTCTGGCTAGGTTTTGTCCGAAAAGTCTGCTCGTAGACAACGATCTATGCATGCCAGGCATACCATCGCTCTGAAGCTGCTGGCTAACTTATCGTAGCGCGTGCAGATCCGGCGTAGTTCTTTGACCCACCCGAAACAGCGCTCGATGATATTCCTGTCGCGATACCGGGGTTTGTCAAAGCCTCTCGGCGCCCCAGGGCGCGGCTTTCGCTTCATCTTACGCTGGGCAATGATGGGCTTCATCCCATACCGGTCGCAGTAACGGCGAAGCGGATCGCTATCATAGCCCTTGTCCGCCACGATGAAGCGGCAGCGCTTGAGCGGCCTGCCTACGGGACCAGGCAGGTGGATGTGCTCCATAGTCGGGATGAAGTGCCGGGTATCCGAGTCCTGTCCCGGCGACAAGGTGAAGGTCAGCGGCCATCCATTTCGATCAGATACCATGTGGATCTTGGTCGTCAGGCCGCCTCTGCTGCGGCCTGTCAACGCCGATTAGAACTGTCCGCTTTTTACCGCCTCCTGAGGCGGCTCGGGTTGCCCGGATTGAGGTCGAGTCGATCATCCATGTATCGAGATCCATCAGACCATCCTCGCGGAGTCTCAGCTGGAGCCGAGCCAGGATGGCATCGAAGGTTCCATCGTCGCGCCATTGCCGGAATCGATCATAGACCGTCTTCCACGGACCATAGCGCTCGGGCAGGTCGCGCCACTTGGCCCCTGAGCATAGAATCCAGAAGATTCCGTTCAACACCTGACGGTCATCACGGCGCGGACGCCCCATGGTTTGAGGCGGGGAGACGATATCGTCGATCAAGTCCCAACCTTGGTCGGATATCTCGTAGCGTCCTGCCATAAGTCACCATGTCACCTATGCAACTGCGACATAGGTAAAATTAGCACATCCGACTTTTCGGACAAAACTTAGTTAAAGTAGCGACTACCTGCTTGACGGCATAATGGCGCCCGGGCTCATGCGGGCGGCAGATGTAAGGGTGCATGCGATCCAAGGATAGCGGAGCATTCGATATAGCTCGTTTCGAGACCAGGCGAGGTCGGTTCCATGCCAACACAAACGGCTACGGAGATGAGTAACGACGTGCAAAGGCCTACAGAAGAGCAGGATGGCTTATAAACCTTGCCCCTCTCTTCCGTCGCCTCACGTGATGACTTCCCACACCGGTCCGGCACACAGTGATCGCTCCGCCGAGTGCGCCGGCCAGGACTGCTGTGGTGATCGATGTCTGCCCGAAATAGGTCCAGGGCCTAGTCGTCTTGTCGGCGAAGACCATGAACCTGATCGCCACCGTGCTGTACGTAAGGCTCTGTATAGCGACCCTCGAAGAGTCGGTGCACAGCGGGCTAGTCTACGTCGTCCACTACTACCGTGTGGTGCAGAATTCTGTAGTGGCTCTCTGTTCATCAAGGTAAAGCAAACTTATTTACCTTTTAAAACGCTTCCAGTAGTGTGTAGGTGATTGAATGTCGTGCCAGTTGTCGCCATACTAGCGTAAAATACCCAACGACCCGAGAAAGCCGATGTCGATTCTGAACACCTACTTGCAGAAAGAACAGCAGCTCAAGCAGCTTCAGGAAGAGTTGGAAAATCTGAAGAACGACGAGCGCCTCAAGACCGAACTGGACTTCAAGAACCACCTCGAAGACCTGATGCGCGAATTCGACAAGTCCGCATCGGACGTCATCAAGCTTCTTAACCCAAAGCAGGCTACCGCAAATGCTTCCGGCACCACGAGCACCGGCCGCGCCAAACGCAAGCTGAAGATCTACAAGAACCCGAACACTGGCGAAGTCATCGAGACCCGCGGCGGGAACCAGAAGACTCTGAAGGCATGGAAGGAGGAGTATGGTGCCGAGACCGTTGAGGGGTGGCTGGTTAGGACTGAGGACTAAGTCTTACCCCCTGCCTGTCACTTTGATGACAGGCAGGGCTGGCTATTAACCTCTCAAAACAACATAATATTACCTCCCCACCAAGAAAATAAATAAAACTTTTGCTGCTATTTTAATCAAAGGTTATAGTTTATGGGACTTCGATACTGGATAGGACACTTCACATATAAGCACACATCTCCCTTGGGCCATGTTTATCGAAAAGGTTGGGTTAGAAAGCTTGAGTTTTTCGCAGTCCATGACAAGCTTAGCCTGACCTATAAAGAGTCAGATGACGACGTATACCTTTACACATCAGAGTATGGTGTCATAGCAAAATATTCTATTTCCGATCTTAAGGAAAACTGGAAAATATCAACAATTTGTAAGAATAAAAACTTAGGCAAAAATCTAGTAAAAAAATACAAATCCGAACTCTTAAAAATTACAAAACTAAGCGAACACTACTGCCTCTACGGTGATGCTGACCAGGTAGAAAATGAGCTTTTTTTATATGCAGATGCATACGAAATTGAACGTGATGAATTGAGTGAATATTTTGACCCGAATTTTCTTGGAAAATTAAGAAAAGAAAAGCTGGCTTCAATATTTGTACCCTCCATTACCTCTATATGGCGGATAATTCTTCGCGAAGACATCGAGAATGACGAAATAAAAGCAAGAAATAACGAAGAACTAGAAGACCATCAAGACTTTTCGGCACAAGGTTTCAATGGCGATGACCATGCTGACTTCATGCAACAACACACAGAAGAAATGGATGAAGACATAGAAGCCAGTTATAAAAGCAACGAAGAAGGATGGTGGTATGGTGAATAAAACTCGTCTCAAGCATTGATGACGGTCCTAAACCCGCCTTATTCATGAGGCAGGCCTAAAAACGAAGATAGCGGATGGTTTCTCTTGTAGATGTGGGGTCCCGGATGATCAAATCGCCTATAGGAGTTATCCTCTGCTAGCCGCCAGGGAGCTTCTTCAGCAATTCATCCGGGACCAGGTTCATGAACATCAAGCTGCATAAACAAGCGACGACGACACCGAAGATCCGTGCCGAGATCCAGGCAGCACCTACCGCATCACGCTTGTAGTGCCAATTTTGAAAAGGCGTTTCAAGGCTAATCAGTAGTTTACGCTTATAACTGTCGAGCTCGGGAGACCCAGGGCGATATGAACCAAGTTGCACGTGTCGAGCAAGTTTCCGTTTCGCTCAGTGGTGGAGGCTCCATGTACTCGCATATGCTGCCGATGTCTCACAATTATGATGATGACTTTGATGACGATGACCCGATAAACCCTAACTGGCCCAGGACGACTGGGAATCCCTCAGGCGGTGGTCGAGGCAACAACCCACCCGGGTCCGGGAGGTGATACACGGGTAGTGTCGAGCGGCAGGCTTCTGGTATCCTCTGGGCATTTTCCGCGGCAATAAATCGGATAGGGGCCGGGGGTTGCCCCCGGCACCCTCCCACACCACCGGGCCTTGGCTCAGATCCGGATCTGACCGACCGCGAGACGCTACGCCCGAGAATCCAAACCAATGATTAAATTTTTATACCAATTATTAGCAATTTTCTCGACTTCCATAACAATTTTTTCTGGGTCATCTTTGGTAGAATCAATAAATTCTCCTGCTATCTGTATAGCATAATCACGCCCGCTTATTTCAACTTCATCATTAAGTGGAAGAAGTATCATGCTAAGAGCATCGAGTTCTTCATGGCTGAGATAGTAACCGTTATGGCTCTTCGCTAAATCACTTACCACCTCTTCGATAAGGCTATAGAAGAACCCATTAAATAAGCTTTTATAGATCTCATTGTCTTCCAGCAAGTTATCGATAGCAAACCGAACCCTATTTGAACTTACAAATGCTGTGTAAAGAGAGCCCGCCAAGAAAAAACATGAGAATAAAATGCAAGTTTCTACTGTAGCTCCGGGCGCTCTGCGAGTTGAAACTAAGCATAATTTTCTAATTTCTGGGATATGGCGGCTCGTCAAATTAAATATTTCACCGACAACTTTATCAAGTGAAAAAGCTTGAATAAAGTCTTTTAAACCAGGGTCGTTATTTTTCATATTCAGCAATGCTTTTTCAATAATCTCTTTCACCTCTTTCCTTGGATCTTTTTTAATGTTCTCATCTTTAAACTTTGCACCCTCATCTCGCGGATGGCTTTTAAATTTGGAATCAGCACCAAGAATATTTTTATTAAGGTAGTCTGAAAACTTTTTAATATCTCGTGAAGTTAAAGTAGTAGCCTTAAAAAACTCATTATCGTTTATATAAATTTTATCTCCCATTGAAGATACTTTTTTTATTTCCCCAATTTCAACTTCATGTATACCTTTTTTGAATTTTTGCTTAGCGTAGATTTTTCTATCTGTTATCAAAACTCCTTCTTTCGCACTTCCAAAGATAGTGTCGTCCAAAACAGCAACGACCTCGCTGTAATCAATATCATCAGGTGAAATCGATGACACAGAAGAAACAAGTTTCTTTTTTGGTATTCCAGGAGCCACGTATAAACTCATTATGTCAGCCTCATGGCTATTACGCCCCATTGTAAAGAACCTCCTCTCTTTTCAATGCTAATATGACTTTTAAACCGTGTTATGTTTAGCTCTATTTGGTTTGATTTTTCAGAACCAAACCGAAAATATTTTTACTCAGAATGAGAAAAAAAACAAGCCCAAAAATATTGATATTATTGCCATCAGCAATGCAAAAAGGTCTTAAAATATCTTAGCCAACAGGAATTGTGCGATATATCTTACATACTTGTAAGCCACAATAGATTTTTTAACCTAACTAGGGAACCGCTGAACAATGCGATCCCGGCTAACTGACTCGTTCAGCTTGGCCAGACCACTGTCTTAGCGGTTGCTAGAAGCTCACATCATTTGGCCTTTGCCTCTGGCAGCCGGGTTATACGGCTGCCAGGCCAGATTCAAGACGCACTGACCCCATCAGTATGGCCCTGGCATCGTCCCGCCAGCACCAGATTGCTGAGAGAGAACAAGGTCAACAGCTGCGCCTGATTCTTGGCCAGTCCCTTGTAGCGAACCTTTCGGTAGCCGAAGAGGTTCTTGATGACATGAAACGGGTGCTCGACCTTGGCGCGGATGCTGGCCTTGGTCTTCTCTAGTGCCAGCAGCAGCGTTTTCATGGGGCTGTCTTCCAGCTTCTTGATGGCGCCGCGCTTCGCTGCAATACAGCACCGGGAATCCGGGTCGTCCTTCTCTTCGTCCAGGTACTTCCACACACCGAGGTAACCCGTATCGCCGTATACCCGCTTGTCATCCTGCCGGACCAGATGACCTGCCATGGTGACATCGGCAACTTTGGCCGAGGTGGCGACGACACGGTGGGTTAGCCCCGTCACGGCATCGTCGCCGATATGCGCCTTCAGGCCGAAATACCACTGGTTGCCCTTCTTGGTCTGCTTCATCTCCGGGTCGCGTTGCTTGGCCTTGTTCTTGGTAGAGGGCGCGGCCGCCACGATGGTGGCGCCGACGATGGTGCCCTCGCGCATGAATAGGCCCTGCTCGGACAGGCTGGCGTTGATCTCCTCGAAGATCCATTGGGTCAGGGCATACTTCTCCAGAAGATGGCGGAAACGCAGCAGTGTCGTGGCGTCCGGTACGCCCTCGATGGCCAGCTCGATACCGATGAAGTCGCGCATGGCCTGGCTATCTTAGATGGCGTCTTCGAGTGCTTCATCGGCGAGGGCATACCACTGCTGAAGGAAGTAGATTCGCAGAATGCGTTCCAAACCGATGGGTGGCCGGCCACGCTTGCCTGCCGCATTGGGAAAGTAGGACGGCGACAGCGCGTCAATCAGCCGTTGCCATGGCACTAGGGCATCCATCTGGGCCAGGGACCGCTCGCGGCGGGTTACCTTCTTCTTGTTCTGGTGCTCAGCCTGAGCGAACGAGATGTGCTTCATCGGGTGGCTCTATCAGACGGTGGCAGGTAGGTCAGATTTTACCCCACCGCCGGCTGCCTGGCAGCTGCGGCAGGATTTATGCAGCGTTTCCCTAGTCCCATCTTCATCTCTGAAAATCCAATAAAAAACTTCAAGAGTACTGGTGCCGCCCCTGAGGGCAGCACCGGTGTTATGCCGTGACGCTGGATAACGCCTACACGTATCCCCGCTCCGCGAATGATACGCAGTGCTCTCCCCCGACCACGATATGGTCGATGACGCGAATCTCCACCAGGCCCAGCGCTTCCTTCAAGCGCTGGGTGATACGCCGATCGGCGTCGCTGGGCTCGGGGTCACCGCTGGGGTGGTTGTGAACGAAGATCACCGCCGCGGCGTTGTGGGCCAGGGCGCGCTTGACCACTTCCCGCGGGTAGACGCTGGCCGAGTCGATGGTGCCCCGGAACAGCGTCTCGAAGTGGATCAGCCGATGCTGGGTGTCCAGGAACAGGGCGCTGAAGACCTCGTGCTCGTAGCCCTGGAAGAGCACCCGCAGGTACTCGAAGACCAGCGCTGGCTGGGTGAGCTTGCGCCCCCGGGCCAGCTTGCGTCGGGCAAAGGCCTGGGCGATGCCCAGCAGTTCGGCTTCGGTCACCGGGGCGGTGATGTGGTAAGTGCCGGCGACTTCGCCGGCGGTCAGCTTGCGATGGTTCATGGTCTGTCTCCTCAGGCGGCCATGACGTGCGCCATACGGCGCTCCAGCTCTGCGTAGAAGGCCTCGACCCGCTCGGCGATGGTGCGGATCATCGCCTCGTCGCGGTAGGCCCGCTTGACGAACAGCGGCATGCCCGGCCAGTAGCTCACGAAGTCGATCCACTCCCGTTCGCTGACCCACAGGCCACCCTGGCACTGGGCCAGATGCTCCTGGGGGATCTCGCCGTCCAGCAGCACCTCGATCTGGTACTTGGGCAGCTTGGTCTTGATCTCCACCAGGCCGCGGCTGTCCACCAGGCAGTCCGGGGAATACCCCACGCCGTGGTTGAGGAGGATGCCGACCTGCTCCAGACGGGGCAGACCGGTGGCCTCCTGGTAGAGCTCGCGGGCCACGGGTTCCAGTTCGTGACCGCGCTGGGTGTGGCCATTGCCCGCGAAGGCATCCGAGGGTTCGCCGGTGATGCGCTCACCGATCAGTTGGTGCATGTAACTCAGGGCACCGGTACCGAAGCCGGCGGGCCCCTTGCCCTTGACCAGCAGGGCCTTGAGCTCGGACATGGTGACGATGCCCAGACGCGCGGCATGCCACTCGGGCGTGCCCTGTTCCAGGGTCAGGATCTGCATGACGCTCTCCTTGGTGATGGGGAATCGTGCTCTTGTGGTTGCGGACTAGTGCGGTAGAGGTAGTGCGGTAGGGGGAATGCGGCATAGACGGCGAGGGCTCTCCCCTCGCCTGCCGGTCGCTGTGGTTTCAGTCAGTGGTTCAGTGGGGCGATAGATCCGTGGCGATCCGCGGGGTCAGTGGGATTGATGGTTGGGCTGGGCCCGCTTGTGCAGCGAGGCGCGCAGCCGGTCGAAATCGCTGCGCGGGACCCGCTCGGCCTCGCCGTACTTGCCGACGAACCATTCCTGGGTGGTGGAAGGACAGGCCGCGATCAGCTGCTTGAGCTGCCCGGCCTGGAAGGGTGTGACGAGCTTGACCGGGACGGCGGCATGGCCGTTGTCGTCCTGGCCGCGGGTGGTGATGTTGAGCAAGGCGCACAGCACATAGCGCTTGCCGTAGCTGGTGGAGGAGCCAAACGCCTGCACAGCGTTCTTGTTGCCGCTGGTATCCGCCGGCAGCAGCATGCTGGTCTCCTCGCGGTGGCCGTCCTGGTGCATCAGCACCCCGGTGACCTGGATGCCGCGTTCCTGGGTCTGGATCCGGAAGCTCACTGCGAAGCCGTGCTTCTGCATGATCGGCCGCACGGTGTCGACGATGTCCTCCAGGGTGGCGTAAGCGCCGTTGTTGCCCTGGCCACGTTCGGTAATGCTTGGTAGTTCCGTCTGCATGGCCGCCATGGCGGCGCTGTAGGCCATCAGTGCCTGGCGGTCGAGAACGCGCTCCTGCATCTGCAGCAGGCGCTCCATCTTGTCGATATCGACCTCGGGGTTGAGGGCGGCCCGCTCGATCACCTGGATGATCGCCGTGCTTTCGTTATGGGGCTGGGTCGCCGGTTGAGGGGAACGCTGGCCATTGGCCTGGGCCTGGGGGTGTGGCGGTTGAATACGGGTTGCCATGGGAGTCTCTCCTTAGCGATAGCGGTTGATGACGTCCTGGAACTGGTCGTTCGGGACCGGCTCCAGCGACACGACCACGCGATACAGCTGGCCCTTGGCCAGCACGTGGGTCTGGGTCTGGGGACTGCCGATCTCGAGCAGTTGGCGGGCCAGCTGGGTCAAGGCGAGGCAGATCTCGAAGTTCATGGGGGATGACATGAGCACCTCCTGAAACGACAAACGCCCGGCCGTGAGGGGCCGGGCGCTATGCCGTGGACAGGATGAGTGAGGTTGAGGGGTTGGGTGAAGAGGCAGGTCGAGGTTGATGGATGATTCAGGACACCAGCGCCATGGCCGAGGTCAGGGCCCTGTCCTTGAGACCGGCCCCCTGGCCGAACCAGGCGGAGTCCATGCGCGTGTCGTTGCTGCGGGCCCTTTTCTCGTGGTCGACGTACTCGGTGACGGCATTGAGCAGGCCCCAGGCCGTCTCCTTGGCGGTACACAGCCGGGCGCCGCGGCCTTCCCCGTGGTAGAGCGCCTGGACGCGGTTGAGCGCGCGGACGTTGGGCAGCCCGGCGGGATCCTCCAGCGGCTCCTCGGCGTTGCAGATCACCGCCTGGAAGTAGCGCTTGGCTTCCGCCTGGCTGACCTTGCGCTCGGCCAGGGCCTTCATGCGGTGCATGAAGTCGTCCCACTGGGCGACCGAGATGCCCAGCTGCTGTTTGACCCGCTGGGCGTCGAACGCGGTGCTGTGCGGGACCTTCACGCCCTGGCTCATGCCGTCCACGGCGATGGTCAGGGTGTTGTTGCAGACCACCCGTACCGAGGTGGGCGTGGCCACCGTGGCCAGCGACCCGTCACAGGAGGTGGCCAGCAGCAGGTAGGCGTTGACCTGGTCCTGGCCCTTGAGGGCCGTGCCCAGGCCACTGCGGGCCAGCGCCCAGAACTTGCGTCCGCCCTTGAGCACCCCGGCGGTCTCGAGCTCGTAACCGGCGTACTCGGTGAGGTCGCGGTAGAACTCCAGAACTTCTTCCGGTTGCACCACCTTGTAGCGCTGGGACACCACCGACAGCGGGGCCCGGGTATCGGAGCGGTAGAGCACCTTCTGCTCGGGGAAGGAATAGATGCTGCCCAGGTGCCCGGCGCCATCGGCGATAAAGCGTACCGGGGCTTCCTCGATGTGCCAGTCCATGCCGGCCTGTTGTCGCCAGACCTCCAGCGGTTGATGCGGCGAGAGTTGCTGCCCCAGGCCATGCCAGGGGATGTCGCCGACGTATGCCATCTGTTCGAGTTGATGTGCCATGAGAATCTCTCCTGGTGAAACGCCACACGGCATAACGGCCCGCGCCAAAAGGCAGCGGGCCGCACCGTGAGGGATAGTCAGATAGTGGGTTTGCGTGATTGAACGGTTACGAAGTATCGGGGGAAGCAGAATCAGCGAGGTGAAACGGGGGAACGCTGCCAGGCTCGGTCAGTCTTGCTGCGAGTAGCTCGGGTAGTCGGGCATGGGCAACCGAAAGGTGTGGCCGCAGGCGCGGCACTCGAGGTTGTCGAGTACCTTGCTATCGAGTTCGTTGCCCAGGCGACCGCCAGCCACACCGCCGGCCGTACCGCCGACCAGGGCACCGAACATCGCCCCGGCCAGACTCCCGACCGTGGCACCCACCGGACCGGCCACCAGCCCCACCGTGGCACCCGCCTTGGCGCCGCTGAGCGCACCGGCGGCACCGCTGGCCCCGCCAGCCAGGACGCCGGTGGCGCAGCCGACCTGGCGGCCCACCTGGCGAGGAATCAGCTGGGTCGAGGTGCAGCGTGGACAGCAGGGAAATGTCGACATAAGACGCTCCTGAGGGAGATGAGGGAAGCTCACACGAAACCCTTCTCCAGGGCTTCACTCAGGTAATACGGGGCTGAAATCGACTTGAATTGAGTCGCTAAGGTCGCCAGACTCAGCTCACTCTCTGTCGAAACCCTACCGCCTACGATTCGTTCAAAAAGCGAGGACACAATTTGTTACAAAAAAATCCTGATGTCCAGATTCGTCTATATACAGATTAACAAATCCTAAGCCGTCCAGAGAATAAGAGTTGTGCTCAGAGACCGCGCTTGCGGACAGAGCCTGATGTAGTACGCTTCATCACACAGCGCCTACCTACAAGTCCAAGCGCTGAACTGAGCAGGTACTTACACTCACTGAAGTTTCAGGAGGAAGAACGATGGACAACGACGAAGAACTCGCCGAAGCAGTATATGCCGAAGAACAGGATTTTCAAGATCGAGAAGAGTCATCGTGGAAGGACTTGGAGTATGATGAAGATTGGGTTCGTATATTTGGCTCTCCCCCTGATGAATCCATGCGCCAAGAGCGTCACGAAGCAGACGTTGAAGCCGGACTTGTAGATCCTCCGTCCGACCCATTGACTTCAATGGTACAAGAAGTGATGGAGCGATACGATGCGGCAGAACTCGAGGACACGACGAAGCAGCCGGACTAGCCTCGGCAACCTACGTTAGGTGATTGCCAGCAAGGCGCCGGCAGCAATGCCGGCGCCTTCTGCTGTAGTCTTGGTGACTCCACCCATATTTCGTCCGCATGACACGTAAGATATTCCGACTCTCGGCGCTATGGTCTCTCTTTAGCGTGGAGAACTGACCGGAAACTGCGGCTTTGCCGAGTCCTTGGAGAGCGACTCCGTTGCTGAAGTATAATTTTATAATGGGCAGAGTGATGCCATGACGATCTTGGCCTTGGCATTCCTCGGTACAGGCATGACGATTCGTGAATCCATTGGACAGTTGGGAATGTGTGTTAACACATCACGCTTACTCTTTCGAAAATCCCATTGCCAAGGGGAAAGCAGGACAGGGAATTCCATTGCAAGGGTGGGATTCAGAGCATGCGACTTTCCTGTTTTTAGTAATATGTCTGTCGTCTCGATTCCCTTCTTCCATAAATAACCACACTGACCATCCACTCGACTTCCCATCCAATCCACCCATCAACAGAGTCTTCATGCTGTTTTTTCGAGGCCTTGGTGATGCACGTCATTTCCCGTGCAATCGCGCCTTCCCTTTCTTCCCAACGCGTTTACTCGATAGTCTCTTTCGTGACCCTGCGCCTCTTTAAAGGCGCAATGGGTCATGTGCTTTGAGAGGATGCCCACCCATTGACTGGAGTCTTTCTCATGGTGATCCCTGAAAGTAACCAGCCGCCTGCCGAGCAAAGGCGGCTGCGTAAACGTAATGCTCGACAGCCCTCTCAAAGGAACTACTGGGACCCGGTGTATCGAGGGTATGAGATTTACCAGAACATCGACAAAGCGGCCCAGGTACTCGACAACCTGGATCGTACCTTCGAGTTTCTTCGCTCCCTGCAGGTTCGTCACAGTCAGGTCTTCGCCTTTCGCGTCGACCTGCGCTTCCCGCTCGACTTCGAGACCCCTGAGCGCTATGCGGATAACCAGACAGTCATAGACCTCCAGACATACCTGCGCTCAGAAATCAAGGCGCTGACCGGCAAGGCGGAGCCCGAGGTCTACGTGCTCTGGGCACGCGAGCTCAATGACCAGTCTCTACGCCGTAACGCCACCGACGCCGACCTGCGCGATGGAGAGGCGGACCTGACCAAGCCCCACTACCACCTGCTGGTCGCCGTGAACCGCGATGACTTTCGCAAGCTAGGGGCACTGGAGCGCTCGGAGGATGGCCATTACAGCGATCTAACGTTGGCTCACATGGTGATTCGTTCGTGGCAGAGGGTACTGCAGCGGCCGAGCCACCGCATGAGAGGAATAGCCCACTTCGCCGAGCATCCCAAGAGCGATACGATCCGAACGTTCACTATCCGCCGTCTCGACGGCCCTGAAGGGCTCATCGACGTCCTTAAGGCAGCGAGCTACCTGTGCAAGGCCTACTCCAAGGATACCGGCAAGCGCCTGCGGACCTTCCAGACGGGGCGTATCCCTGCAGAGATCCGGGAGGCAATCTGGCGACAGGAGCGTCATCGACAGGAGCCGGTACGCGCGGCCGAGTGCTATCGGGCGGAGAATGCCGGCGGTACGACCCGGTTTGCGCTGGAAGACGTGGATGTGGTGCGTTACTGGCTGCTGCAGCCCGCGTTGCAGTACCTGACGAGTGACATGGCGCAATGGCAGCGCTTCCCTACGGAGGAGCTCTTCGACCTTCATCACACCTGGGAGGCCGAGCGCCAGGTCAAGCGCATCGTGCGTTGCGAGAGTGCCGCCGCGCTGGAGCGCCTCCTGGTCAGGTACGTTCAGCGAGGGACACCGACCGGCCAGGCGGCCTTGATTCTGAAGCTCCTCGAGCCGGCGCGATGCTTTCTGGAGGTCAGCTCGCGCGAGACCGCCCTTCATCCGCTAGACGGTACCCGGCGGGTCTATGATCGCAGCGTGACCCACTACCGGCAAGCCTTCGAGGCCCTGGCCCGCGAGCTGCAGGAACGCTATGAGCTGTCCCTCGGTGCCCTGAAGCACAGAACCGACCTCCCCGCGCTCTACGAGGACGTGGTCGACCGCTTCTACCGGCTGCGAGGGGAACTGGCGCGTACCGATATCCGCGAACAGGCGGGGCAGGAACGGCGTGCCTTCGAGGCCTTGGCCGTCCACTACGCAGCCGAGATTGATCGGCTGTTGACTGACGTAGAAGGCTTACAGGTGGTGATGCTGCAGCTCGGCCATGACCCCCGACAGTTTCCTCGCCTGGGAGATTTGACGCTGGCCGATAGCCAGCAAGCGTTCTCGGCGCTTCTGGAGGATCGTGAGGACTCCCCATTATTCACCGATCTCAAGGGTCTGGTCTGGAAGCGGGACCATACCTTGGTCCGCCAGCACGGCATCCACCTGATCGCCCTGTATGGCAACCAGGATCTCAGCGTCGACCAGCGCCGCGATGGCATTGCGGCGCACTGGCTGCATCGCATCACCCGCGGTCAAGGCGCGGCGTATCGCGTCCTGCCGACCACCTACAACACCGAGCACCTGCTGACCCCGGATCTGAGCTGGATCACCGCCGGGGACACGGACCGACTCCAGGCGCTGGCCAGACAGCTGCGGGGCCTGTTCGGGATGGACCAACTGACTGCCCTGCGTCACCCACCGGAAACCGCTGGACATGGGTTCCTGCGACTCCAGCCCCAGGCTGAGCACTCCTCAGGGCGATAAGCCCTGCAGTGCCCGCCATCCTACAAAGAAGGCCTGACCTCCCCTACCTGCCTGATCTTATCGAGGCGAATCGACAAGGAGCCCTTGATGATGCACTCCCCTGACAACGCCGCCTTCTTGGCACAGCTGCTGGCCGATTACCCCGAGCAAGCCGAGACTATCCAGCAGTTTGCCAACCTCCACGGGCTGTCGCTCACCACCGACGGTCCGCCAACGTCGCGTCCAGGGCCCGGTATCACTCCGCCAACCTCGCGTCCTTATCAGGCCTGGAGTCAAGCTGCTCACCCCACTCTGCAGGGCGAAAGCGTGGAACAAAGGATCCAAGGCACTCCCCGGGTCGCCTCACCCGGCAGTGCCCCGACCCACACCTCTGTGCCGCCGGAAGTTCTCAGCGGAGCAGCACTGGTGGCCAAGGTCGTCTCGCTGCGCCACCAGCTTGGCCTTACCCAAGCCGCCCTGGCGGCACGACTGGGGATCAGCCTGCGCACCCTGCAGGAATGGGAGCAGGAAAGGCGTTGCCCCAGCGGACCCGCGGAAGCGGCCCTGAGGGGCTGGTTGGTCGGCAGTCGCAAGCTTCTTCGCTAGCCAGGTCCGAATGGGCCCCTATCTCGGATTTGCTGGATTTTTCGACGCTTCGCCAGGAATTTTTTTAAAACACTGATTTTAAAGGAATATCTCTATACTCATGCATCGATACGCATCACCTCGCTCGCAAGACATCAATCCGAGATTTTGGCGGGCCAGCGCTTCTCCTCGAGCGCCAGGTGTAGCGGATATCGGCTTCGTGCCTCAATTTAACCGACGAATCTACTCAA
Source organism: Pseudomonadota bacterium (assembly GCA_051751285.1). Taxonomy (GTDB): domain Bacteria; phylum Pseudomonadota; class Gammaproteobacteria; order Pseudomonadales; family Halomonadaceae; genus Halomonas. Next base: position 40,425 of record JBNJKT010000020.1, read on the forward strand.
TACCCCGGCTTCATCTCGCTTCCAGCAGCAAAATAGCAAGGATTTCATAGTGCTCGGGAAAAAATTCCTACGCTCAATCGCTAGCTCATCTACCAGCGTTCGTCAAGAACTATTATCTCGGGTTGTTGGGGGGCTGCCAGCAACCCAAAACTGGACCCTTGGCGCCAGGTCGCCAGGCCGTTCTAAAGTCTGGGCACTCCACGCACTAAGCACTCAGCAGTAAGCCAGGTCGTGGAGGCTGGAATCTCCACGCACTGAGCGTTGAGCTGAGCCTTAGCCCTGAGCGAGTCGTGGAGGTTTCGTAAACCCACAAAGAAATCAAAGAGGATATAACGATGCTGAACACAGACGAGAAGATGGTTCTTCGCATGCCGGAACTGAAGAAACTCATCGGGCTCTCGCGATCCAAGATCTACGAGATGCTCAACCCGAAGTCTGACTGGCATGACCCGGACTTTCCAAAGCAGATCCGGCTAAGTGCTGGAGCCGTGGGATGGTATCGGCACGAGTTGCTTGAGTGGCTCGAGCTTCGTAGGAAAGAACCTGATCACGATAAATAAACAAGAAGTCAACATAGCATCACGCTCTTTAACAATGGATCCTTGCAAGTAGGCGTTTCGCTGGGGCGTCACCGTTTCAGGTGACGTGCCCCAGCGGCGCCCCTACCGCACGGGCGTCACTCGCCTAGTGCGGTGCATGCTTGTGTCTCATTGTTACCTTATACGTTCCGAAGAGGGTAACATCATGTACAACACGCTAAACGTGCTCCCACCTATTGGGTTCAGCATTCCGTACCTCGGCAACACTGGAGTCCTGCAAGAAAAGATCTCCCAGGTAATAGAGGCCACCGAAGCACCGATTCCCATGATCGTGCAAGGAGGACTAGCGGCGATGTCGTTTTTGCTCCAGAACCTAGTGGACGTACAGAAACCCAACGGGCAGGTGGTACCACCTAGCCAGTTCTTTGTTGCCGTAGCCGAGTCAGGAGAAAGAAAGACGACGATCGACAAGTTTTTCTTCGAATACCTGGAAGAGCTGGAGGCTGAGTACGACAAGCAATATGCTAAGGAGGTGGCCAAATACGAGTTAGATATGTCACTATGGATCATGCAGAAGAAGAAGCTTCTAAAAGACATCACCTATTTAGAAAAGGGGGATGTTTACGCACTCTTCGAGCATGAGAAAAATAAACCTGTTCATCCTGCACGAGCAGGCATCATAACGCTGGCTGACACCACTACAGAGGCAGCGCTCGATTTATTTCATCGCGAGTCGGTCAAGTCTGCTATCTTACGTTCAAGTGAAGGAGAGGAGGTGTTATCTGGGCCTGCCGCCCGCAAGTTGTCAGTGTGGAATTCACTCTGGGATGGTAAGTCGGTCAGAGTTGACCGGAAAACATCCAATAGCTTCGTTGTGAATCCGCGGATGACAATCTACGTGCAGGCACAGCCAAGCGTCATGCAGCACTTCGTCGCGAAAGGAGGTGAAAACGCTCGTGGGATAGGCTTCTTTGGAAGAACGAATACGACCTATCCAGCGACTACCCAAGGGACACGCACCGTGAAGCCGATCACGGAAATGTCTCACCCAGGCTACGACGGGTTGATCAAGGAGTTGTTCGACCGAAACATCCAAGCCAGCAGAGATCCTGATTTCCAGCGGACTAAAATCAGCTTCTCCTTGCTGGCTCAAGAACGCTGGTTTGTCATCGCCAACGCCATCGAGTGGGAGATCTGTCAGAATGGCCGCTTCGCAGGCTTTGGCGATCACGCCTCGAAACTAGCGGATAACATTGCGCGAGTGGCAGTACTGCTTCACTGTGCCGGAAACGGTATCCAGGGCGAAGTATCGCTGGAAACGCTAGAAGATGCCATCCAGCTCTGCTTCTGGTTCTCCAATGAGTTTCTGCGCCTGTTTCAGTCGCCGTCTGAAGAGTTGCGAGATTACTATTCGCTCTTTAATTGGTTAAACCAAAAACGTCAGGAGGGGTTCCGATATTTGAAAAAGAACCATGTGCGAAAGTACTGCCCCAATTCGCTGCGTGATTCGGGCAAGCTCAACATTATTCTGAACATCATGCAGAATAATGGGGAAATCAGGATGGGGGTCATTGACAAGAAGACCATCATCGATCTCTATCCAAACTATCTGGATGATATGCCTTTATTGGCATCTGTACTTCTGTCATAACCCCTTTCGCCCGAGCCTGGATAGGCTCGGGCTTTTGCAGTTAAGGCCAAAGTGAAATCCTCTGGTTTTTAATTCAGGCAGTGAGTGAAATTTTCGGGATATTATTTTTCCCCTGAGAAGATAGTTAGAGTCCCTAGCGAACTTGTAATCCATCAGTGAAAGTCCGACCATAGCGCTCTTTCAAGCTATCACCATGAGCAGTCTGCCAATGCCTCCCCCCTCCCCCACCTTCCACTACCACTCCGACCTCATCGGCGGCTCGTTGATGGTGCGCGAGAGCCGCATCGTGGCGGAGCTGCTGCTGGCTGGCGTGGACGACGCGGCATGGAAGGCGGCTATCCTCGACGAGAACCGCCTACAGAAGGCACGGCCGGCCACGGCCAAGCGTATTGCCCAGGCGATCCGCAAGCGCCTCGAGAAGCTCCCGCCGCCTTTCTGGCCGGCGCTGCGCGATGGCGACGACCAGCTGGCCACCCAGGTGGCGTTCTGTGCCGCGCTGTCGCGCAACCTCTTGCTGGTGGAGTTTCTGGAGACGGTGGTGGCGGATGCCTTCGTGACCCACGCGGAAACGCTGGAGCCCTACCAGTGGGATGACTTCCTTGACGAGCGCGCTCAGCGCGATCCGTCCATCATCGGCTGGACGGCCTCCTCGAGACGAAAGATGGGCCAGGTGGTCTTTCGCATGCTATGCGAAGTAGGCTTAATGGCGGATAGCCGTACACGAAGGTTACGGCCTCTTATGCTTCGGCCGGAGGTGGATGAGCTGCTGGACCGCCACCACCTGATCCGGCTGAAGAAGTGCCTTAACGGCCTGCGCCCGCGATAAGCCGAATGGGGCGCGGGGTGGCGGTAGCGTGCCTGAACGCCCTATATCGCCCCCACAGGCCGCGGCACGTAGTATGACCATAACGAGAAG
>JBNJKT010000021.1:0-39748 GCA_051751285.1 Pseudomonadota bacterium
AAAGGGGCTTGCCCCGAAAAGTCAGCATATTGCGAACCCCCAAAGGGGAAAGGGCAAAGGGTTGCTACCGGGGCCCAGGTGCTGCTCGACTGGGTCACTGCCGCTTTGAACACACGACTGCCGTGCAGAAAGAAAATTCTACCGCTGCAGAAAGAGCTGCTGCTAACCTGCTGAATCTGCAGTTTCTTACCCCACTTTAGGTGTCCCGCCTTCAGCAAGGCTCGCCTGGCAGTGCAGAATAAGGGGCTGTCTGCATCTACCGACAAGAGAGGTCGCCGTGGGCTTTCGCTTCCAACGTCGTATCACCCTCGCTCCGGGCATTCGGCTCAACCTCAGCAAGCGGGGTCTCGGTCTCTCGGTGGGCCCGAGGGGAGCCAGCCTCAGCGTGGGGCCGAGCGGCGTGCATGGCCATGCTGGTATTCCCGGCACCGGCCTGGCCTATCGGCAGAAGCTCAATACCCGACACCGGCGCGCGTCCGGATCTAGCGGTGGCACCACTGGCGCCAGTCCCGAGGCCGCGCTTGAGGCGCTACTGGCACAAGGTGAATCGTTCCCGGTGCAGCTCGACATCGATGACGAGGGCGGCATCCACTACTTCCACGGTGATGGGACCCACATGAACGACGATGAGGCCCGCGTGCTTCGGCGACATGCCAGGGAGCCGCTGCGGGAGCAGCTGGAGCGTCACTGTGAGCGTCTCAACGAGGATCTTGACCGGCTGGGTCAGCTGCATGAAGAAACGCCTCATCCGGGCAAGAACGGCTATGCCACGCAGGAATTTACAGAAGCTCCGCCTCCGTCTCCGCAACAACAACCGTCAGCCTGGTGGCACTTTCTATGGCCACCGGCCAAACGTCGCCTGGAGGACGAGAATCGCCGCCGCCAGTCTGCGTTCGACGAGGCCTACCGCGATTGGGAGTGGCGCAAGGCCGAGCATGATGCCGCGGAGTTTGCTCGCCAGCACCGGGAGACCGAGGAGGTGTGGCATGATCCAGACGCTATGGAGCAGACTCTGCGGGAGCTCCTGGAAGAGATCGAATGGCCTCGTGAAACGGCCATCGACTTCGACCTGGGCAGCGACGTCAGCACCATTGCCGTGGACATCGACCTTCCCGGCGAGGATGAGATGCCCGACCGCTACTGGACCATGCCGGCCAAGCAGGTGAAGCTCACCCCGCGGAAGCTCAGTGACACCCGGCAACGCAAGCTCTACCGGGATCTCGTGCATGGCACCGCCTTCCGTGTACTCGGTGCAGTGTTCGCCCGCCTACCCGCTGTGCAGGAGGCGCGCATTTCCGGCTATCGCCAGGTCACCGACCCTGCCACTGGCGGGGAGCGCGATCAGTACCTGTTCAGCGTGAAAGTCACCCGAACGCAGTGGGGAAAGATCCACTTCGACAGGCTGGATCAGGTCGACCCGGTCGCGGCCATGGAGGCCTTCACCCTGCGTCGCGACATGACCAAGACCGGCATCTTCCGCGATATCGAGCCGTTCAAGCTGGTATAGAGCTCGGTTAGAAAAATTCCCATCACGACTCCCCTCCCATGAGTTCGTCGCCGGGTCGATTATCTCAGGGCGATGCTTATGTAGGAGTGGTTGCCAGGAGAAGGGGGCAAGCAGCCGTAATTCTTCGCCCATTAGGACCGTGATCCGCTGTTCCTGGGCGCAATCTGGGAGAGATTCACCGACGACACCGCCTGTTGCGCCATCATCACCGAGCCCGCCCGTAGCATCGCCTGCGATATCCACGACCGTATGCCGCTGGTGCTGTATGACCGGAGCCTGGAGGCGTGGTTGGATCCGGATCTGGCCGAGCGTGATGCCATCCGTGCCTCAGTAAATCACCTGGCAGCCGATTCGTTGACCGCCTGGCCGGTGTCGACGCGGGTCAACCGGTCGGATCAGGAAGATCCCAGCCTGGTGGAGCCCTTGGACCCGTAGATCAGCCGGTCCTCCAGGCAGCGTCCGCAGGCCTTGCAGCAGACCCGGTAGCGACGCCCCGGCAGCATCTTTGCCTCGAACGCCTGCCATGATGGCTTCACGCCGCGACCGCGGACTTCGCTCTGTCCACAGGGGCAAACCATGATCCAGGTGCCATCGGGGTCCGGCATCATCTCGATCTCGCCCATGCTCGTTCTCCCGTCCTGTCACTCCACCGTAGTCCGGCGGTCACCTTGCCGCCGTAAGCCAGCGCCGACAGTGACTGTGCGATTCAATTGATCCTGAGCCCCACAGCGGCGACCATGCCTGCTCTTTTATGAGGAGGTATGAATGCTCGCACGCGGTTTTCTCTCGTTGATGGTCGCGATCCCCGGGCTGGTCCAGGCCGATGTGCTGATCGGCAGCTGGAACATCACGCATCTCGGCTGGAACAACGACAAGGCGTTCGGCCAGGTGGGGCACGTGGCCAACCACTTCGATCTGCTGGCGATTCAGGAGCTGATGGACACCGCGGCCCTGGCGCGACTGGAGCGCGAGGTGGAAGCCCTCTCCGGCGAGGCTTGGTCGTCCATGGCCAGCCGCGACCTGGGTCGCTCCACCTACACAGAGCACTACGCGTTCCTGTGGCGGGAGAGCGAGGTCGCCTACGAGGATGGCGCGGTGGTGTTTCTGGACTCCGGCGACGTCTTCAGCCGCGAACCCTATGCGGCGCGCTTTCGAGATGTGGAAACCGATGATCTGTTCACCGCCGCCACGGTGCACGTCGTCTACGGTGACAGCGTCGGTGACCGGTTGCCGGAGATCGAGGCCCTGGCTGATTACTGGCAGTGGCTGGACGAGATCGCCAAGGGGACGCCACGGCTGCTGATGGGGGACTTCAACCTGCCGCCGAATCATGACGGCTGGTCGGCACTACGTGAGCGGAGTGTCGTGCCCGCCATCACCGACGGCCGTTCGACGCTGGCCACCACGGCCGGCGAGTACGCCAATCTGTACGACAACCTCTGGTACGACGCCGACCGCCTGGAGCCGAGCGACCGGGGCACCCTGCGTTTTCCCGAGCTGCTGGCGTTGGGTCACCAGGCATCGCGTGACCGTGTCTCCGACCACGCCCCCGTCTACCTGGGTCTCCATGGCGCCCGCCTTGAGCGTCAGCACGTTGACGGTGACGGGGGGATGGCCAGCATCGCGTCCCCGGACTGCATCGACCTGAATGCCGCCGCAGCCACGCGGCTCGAGGACCTGCCGCATGTCGGGCCTGCCCGGGCCGAGGCCATCGTGGAGGGGCGCCCCTGGACGGCTCCGGGAGAGCTCACCGAGGTGAACGGCATCGGGGGCGGTCGCCTGGAGGAGATCCGGGCAAGCGGACTGCTGTGCGGCTGAGCGGTGAAAGCAGCCCTTCGGTCGCGCGTGACAGGGGTACCGATCAGCCCCGTAGGCGGATGACGCTGCACAAGGGCCAAGTTGCCCGTGGCTTTATCGAGGGAGAGCATGCCGGGGTTCTTGAAGGCCGGCGATCTACCCCATCGGTCTGAGGCGACGACCGGACGCTATGTTGCGCTGCACAAAAATTCCTGTTAGTGTGGTCAACATCAGAGCGGGGATCTCCCGTTCGTTCAGAACCCGGAGGTTCTTCAGATGAGCAACTTTAACGTTGATACCAAGCAGTTCGAGACCATGATGTTCGGCCCGATGCGTGCCTACGCTGCCCTGTCCGTCGACTTCACCGAGAAGCTGGTCAACGCCCAGCTCGACGCCGCCAAGACCTACACCGATACCGGCCTGGCGCAGCTGCGCAGCCTGATGGAAGTCAAGGATGCCGAAGGCCTGAAAAGCTACATGGAAGGCCAGCAGGAGGTTGCCACGGAACTGACCGAGCGCCTGAAGGCCGACACCGAGAAGGTCGTCGCCCTGCAGCAGGACTTCGCCAAGGACAGCCAGAAGCTGACCGAAGAGAACGTCCAGAAGGCCCAGGAAGGCATCAAGGAAACCACCGAGACTGCCACCAAGGCTGTCCAGGAAGCGGCGCCCAAGGCTGCCAAGACCGCCTGATCAGGCACCCGCCGGCCCACCGCCGGCAGGACGCGATACCCGAGGCCACCGATCCATGATCGGTGGCCTTGCGCATGCAGGGAGGGCGATGGCTGGTCGGGATCTGTCATGCCGCGAATCATGGGGGAGCAACGAGGCTCACGCTTCGGCACCCACACGGTGTACGTGATCGCTTACACCGCATTGCAGAGATCTCGTCTGGTGTTCGACCAGCCGCTGGCCCATGGTCAAGGTGCAAGATCGGCTCACTAAGGCGACTTGTGTTTTTCATTTTACGCCACGGATGGTGGGCCCAGGGACGGGCTTCCGTCGATTCGTGTCATACGACGTTCTTCTTTCGCCCCGGCCCAGGCCGGGGCGAATTCGTTCGAGGTCTTGCAGACAGCCGAGTGCCTCTTAAACTACAGGGAGGAAAGACCGGGTCGTCAGGCTGACGACAACACCCTACCCAACCGGTCATTTTAATTGTCACCGACCGGTCAAAATAGTTGACGTCGCAAACTGGCAGGGCAATCGCATGAGCTGAATGATTTTCATCTTATCTGGTTTCAGCATCCGATCGAGTGCGGGGTTAGGGTGCCGCCGTGTGCTGTAAACATATCTATGGGCGCTACTTTCGCCATCAATGGTGAAAAACTCCCGCTTTACCCTATCGTCGACGCGCTGCAATTTGCCTTGATCGAGAATCTTTCTCTACGTGCGATTGCCCTGCGCATACTGGTCACTTGGAAATTGGCTATGGGCAGCCTGTTTTAGACATATTTCAGGATCAGTGAGCATAATTGCAGAAGCCTTTCACAGCTTTGTCGATCCTTTCATCCATCCTTGAATCTGAATATAGGCTTCCGCTGAGGGTGTGGTATTCCCATGGCCTTTGGCTTCGCTGAGGCTCCATTTTCCGCCCTTCCGTGTGATTGCCACTGTAACCTCTTCTGGCTTATGCATGTGGTAGATGGCGACTTGGCCACCAGCAACGGCACGGTGATAGGAGCCGACGCAATGTTGCATGCGCTTTCCCTCCTGCAGCAGCGCATTCCAGGAGCCCACAGGAGTAATGGCATCATTGCCAGGCAGTGGCGGAGGAGGGTAGTCACCATGCTGCTGTTGCAGATCCTCCGCGCTCTTTGCTCCCCCATCAGAGGTTATCTGGGCATTGAATCTCTGCACCTGCCGGTCGTGAAGCGCTTGCAATTCATCTATTCGGGTGACCCGGCGTAGTGATTGTGTATTTCCGGCCAGCAGGCGTTCTACGTCAGTGATTAGACCCTTCAGCCAAACGATCGCACCCGGGCGTGGCCGTTGATTTTCCAAGGTATCATCGACCAGCCCGAGTAGGCCGGGCCAGCGAGTTCCCTCGTACCAGGCCATAAAACTGATGTGATCCAGGCGTGTTGAAGTGTGATGGCGGAGGAGCACCACATCATCAGGTCGACACATCGTTCGCTTGAGCTCCATTAGTTCACGACGGATCATCGGGCGCAGTAAACAGCGTCTGAGCAATTTCGCATGGGAATTCATCCCGGGAAGGCCTACCTCGGTGCAAAGCGTAGTTTGCTTTTGGTCCAGCAAATGGCTGAAGCTCTCCAGCGTCCATTCTTCCTCGACACCGCGATCAGTGAGCAATATCAGTAGCAGTGGTGATGAGGCGGCCAATTCTCGGGCGGTTTTCAATCGGCCGCATACCTGCGCCAGTTCCACTCCCAGAAAGGGTGCCAATCTGATCACTGACCGCACGCTTTCAGGCATGCCGCTCATCAACTGATCGCCGTGTGTGGCCAGCAGTATTTTCCAGTCGACACCTGGCCGCGCTAAAAAGTCTCCACTCGCCACCGATTCGCTGGCTAGACGGCTCACCCAGGAGAAGGGTGTCGCCGATTGCCACGGAGCCAAATGTAGCGTCAACGGGTAGCCGATCGCCGGCTCAAGATTGAACGCCACGCGGTTTTCCATCGGTTCGTCGTCCATCTGCCATCTAAGACAGGTAGGTTGAGGCTGTGAAGGATAAACATGCATGAGGCCGGCTCTCTCGTACGAAGTGGCTCTTAGCCCGGCCTCTGCGTGTCTCTGCTATTGGAACAGCCGGCTCTGGCGCGCGATACGCCGCTGGATGGCCTGCTCCACCACGGAGTCATTGGCGCTCAGCAGGGTGAAGCTCTTCTTGGCACGGGTCACAGCCGTGTAGACCAGTTCCCGGGTGAGGATGGGCGAAAGGGTGTCCGGCATTACCAGGGCGGTATGCACGAACTCCGACCCCTGGGACTTGTGCACCGTCATGGCATAGACCGTTTCGATGTGCTGCAGCCGGCTGGGCAGCACCCAGCGAATGCCCCCGTCGCCGTCACCGGCGGGAAAGGCCACGCGCAGGGTATCGCCCTTTTCCGGCTGGCCGAATTCGACGGGTACCTGCAGGGCGATGCCGATATCACCGTTCATCAGCTTCAGGCCATAGTCGTTGCCGGTGACCAGCACCGGTCTCCCTTCGTACCAGTGTGTTGCGCGATCGGGCTTGTCGATCAGGCTGGCCCTCACCAACGCCTGCTCGATGCGATGGTTTAGCGCCTCCACGCCGTAAGGGCCGTTGCGCAGCGGTGTCAGCAGCTGAAACTGCGCATGGGCCTTGAGAATAGCTCCAGCCCAGCGGTCCCAGTGGGCTCTGTTTGTCTCCAATGCGGGGCGAGGGATACTGGCACTTGAGCGCTCCAGATGCTCGTTTTCCGGGCTTTCCGGCTGTGGCCGTATGGCAGTGAGGTAGTACCGATAGCCCCAGGCATGGTCGTGTTGTCGCCCTTCCAGAATCAGGGGCATCAGTTGGCGCTCGTCACCGCGTTTCAGTGCTATTCGCTGCACGTCGGGGTAGTCGTCGCTACCCAGCACCGCCATTGCCTGACGGCTGTCGCCGGCGTTAATGGCACGGGCCAGTTGGCCGATGCCGCTCGTGTCATCGAAACGAAAGGAGTGGCGCAGCATAGCGATGGCCTGATCCAGCGGGCGACCCTCCTTGTCCTGCAGGGCAGGGTCGAGACGAATCCCGGTGGCGGCCTCCAGCCAGTCCACCACATCATCACGGTAGTGGCCGCGCTCGGCGTGGGTGCAAAGGCTGCCCAGCACAGCCCCGGCCTCCACCGAGGCGAGCTGATCCTTGTCGCCCAGCAGTACCAGGCGGGCATGCGGGGGTAGGGCGTTGAGCAATGCGGCCATCATGTCGATATCGACCATCGAGGCCTCGTCGACCGCGACCATGTCCAGCGGCAGCGGGTTCAGGCGATGGTAGCGGAAGTGACGGGTGTCCGGCCGGGCACCGAGCAGGCGGTGCAAGGTAGATACCTCGCTGGGGATCGCCTCACGTATCTGAGCGGCATCGGGCAGGTCCAGCTCATCGAGCCTATCGATCTGGTCATGAATCGATTCGCTAAGGCGTGCCGCGGCCTTGCCGGTGGGGGCCGCCAGCCGGATGCGTAGCGGCGTTCCGCGGGTCTTGAGCGCGCGCACCTGCAGCAGGGCGAGCAGACGAATGACCGTGGTGGTCTTGCCGGTACCGGGGCCGCCCGTGATGACGGCAAACGGTGAGCGTGCGCCCAGTGCACAGGCCAGTTTCTGCGAGCTGGCCTGGTCGGCATTGGCGTCATCGGGCGGAAACAGCCGATCGAGCACGGGGCGCAGGACATCGCCGGTCATCTCATCCACATGGCCATGTGTGTCACCCAGCCGCTGATCCACGGCATTGGCCACCTGTTCTTCATGTCGCCAGTAGCGGCGCAGGTAGAGGCGTCCGCTCTCCAACACCAGTGGCTGGTTGCCCTGGCTATCCCCCACGGCAGACCACGCCTGCAACTGCTGCTCCCACGCGTCCGGTAGCTGCTTCAGCAGTGACTCCGGTGTCGGTGGGGCATCGTCAGCGGCGTCGCGCTCGACGGTGATCAATTCCTCCGGACGCTGCCTGGCCTGGTCGAGGTTGAGGAGCAGGTGTCCCTGGCCGGCCTGGTGGCTGACCAGCATGGCCGCCAGCAGACAGCCGGGGCTGCCATCCGGTGCTAGCTGCGCCAGGCGATGCGCAAGGGCGGCATCCAGGTCACGTATCCAACCCCGTTCAGCCCAACCAAACAGCAGGTCGAGGAGCGCATCTCGGTCCTCCAAGGCAATCTCCGGCGAGGGAAAAGGTGCCGTCAGCTCGCTCATGCCAGGCTCTCCTCAGTCGAGTAGGTGGGGCTGTCGTGCTTTCCCGCCAGGCAGCGATCGAGAGATTCGATAAATTGCTTGGGCGGCTTGATGGCGGACACACCGCGTGAGGGTGCCTCGATACCCCGCAGGAACACCAGCATGGCCCCCCCGACATGGTGATCGTAGTCATAGTCGGGCAGTGACAGGCGCAGGTGGCGATGAAGCGCGACCAGATAAAGGGCCAGCTGCATGTCGTAGCGCTTGTCGAGCATGGCGCGCTGCATGGCGTCCTTTTGGTAGGCGCTGTCATCAGGACCTAGCCAGTTGGATTTCCAGTCGATGACGTAGTAGCGACCCTGGTGCTCTGCCAGCAGGTCAATGAAGCCCTTCATCAGGCCGTTGAGTTGCTGGTAGCCCAGTTTGGGCCGTGGCTCCCCGGGAAAGAGATGGTCCCGGGTCAGGCGGTCCATGGCAGGGGTGATGGCATTGGTCGTGGCAAACCAGAAATCGGGCTCGGCACGGTAGCGCTCAAGCTCGGCCAGTACTGGACCGTCTTCGCCCTGGGCGACCAGTGGGGTGGTCAGCCAACGCTGGAGGCCTTGGCGAAGTGCCGGTATATGGTCTGTCCAGCCACGTCGCAGACAGCGCTGCTCCATGCGTTTCAGCAGGCTGTCATCCTCCAGGGCGTTGGCGAACCCCGCATTGGCCAGGGTTTCCAGCACACCATGCAGGAAGGTGCCGGGCTCAGGTCCGCGCGGAAAGGCGTGCAGGGTGCCAGTCGCTGGGGGGCGAGTGTCACGAACGGCGGCAGGGGGGCTGGCCTCGGCGTGCTCTTCCCCGCGAATCTCCGCCGCGGGGGTGTCCGGAGCGGCAGCCCCTTTTTGCTGCAGGGAGGAGTAGCTGGCGATCCACCAGGGGGTGAACGGTCGATGACTCGGCTGTCGGGCCGGCTTGCTGACGGTTGCCGACGCGATGGGTTGGTAGCGCGTCCACACGCTGTCACCATCCTCCAGGCTGATACCGTCACAGCCCTCGACCAGGGATTCCCAGCGTGATTGTAGGTCGCTCAGATCGGGTATGGGCTCACCGCCCGCCAGCAGGTAACCCAATGCCGACTTGTGCAGTGTGGCACGCTTGCTTTTCCCGATCTTGAGGGGCGCTAGGCCCACGAAAGAGGCATGCCGCGCACGGGTCAGCGCGACATAGAGCAGGCGCACTTCTTCCGAGAGCCGCTCGTCATCGGCCTGTTCAAAGCCTTCCTTGGCCATCTCCTTCTTGGGCGCCAGTTCCAGTAGCGGCTGGCTGTTCTGGTGATAGAGCGGGGTGCCGAATCGTCCGTTGATCTCCTTGTAGGTGCACAGGAAGGGCAGGCAGACCACGGGGTACTCCAGCCCCTTGGACTTGAAGATGGTGACGACCTGGATCAGGTCGGCGTCGCTCTCCAGGCGCAGGATCTGCTCATCATGGCCGGGCTCCTGGATGTGGTCGGCCAGTACGCGAATCAGGGCATGGTCCCCATCCAGGCTGTCGCTGGCGTGCTGTGTCCACTCGGCCAGGTGCAGCAGGTTGGTGAGCCTGCGCTCCCCTTGCGCGCTGGCCAGGAGCCGAGCCGGAATCTGGTAGTCATGAAGTAGCTGGCGCAGAGCGGGAAGCACTCCCCGCCTCTGCCAGCGCTGTCGATAGCCGACGAACTGTTCCTGGGCGCGTTCCCAGGCAGTCTCATCACGCTGCAGCCCGTCGAGTTGGGCCAGGGGGAGACCCAAGGTCGAGGTGGCCAGCGCCGTGCGCAGCGTTGCGACATTTTCAGGATTCGCCATCGCCGTCAGCCAGTGAAGCAGGTCGCGGGCTTCCGGAGTGGTGAATACGCTGTCGCGGTCGGACAGGTAAACGCTGGCCAGACCACGTCCGCTCAGGGCGTCGCGGATGGCACTGGCCTCGGTGCGATCACGTACCAGGATGGCAATATCGCGGGCCTTGAGCGGCGGCATTGAATTGTCGTCTGGCGTTGAAAAGCCGCTCTGACCCGCGTTGGCCTGGTTGAGCCACCCGGCAATGCGGTTGGCGCAGTGGCGTGCAGCCTGGCGGAGGTAGTCCTCCTTGTTGAGGCAGCCGCCATCGTCCTCTTCATCGGCCACTAGCCACCCCATCAAGGCCGATGCGGGCTTACCGTCGAGGATCAGCTGTTCCTTGAGGCCATTGGCACCGACGGCGAGGAACGGCAGCGGGTTGTCACCCGGCGTGCCGGACTCGGCAAAGCGGAACGCGCTGCGCTCATGCGTTTCTTCGGCCTGCTCGAACAGATGGTTGACTGCCTGGACGGCGGCTTGGCTGGAGCGAAAATTCGTTTCCAGGGTGTGATGGCGCCCTGCGGTGGCCTGTCTGGCCGCCAGGTAGGTGTAAATGTCGCCGCCGCGGAATCCGTAAATGGCCTGTTTGGGGTCGCCGATCAGGATCAGCGCGGTGGCATCGTTTGTTTCTGCATTGCTCTCGTCGGCCGCGACATCGCCAACCTGGTAGATGCGCTCGAAGATACGGTATTGGGCCGGATCGGTATCCTGGAACTCGTCGATCATGGCCACGGGGAACTGCTGACGAATGCGCCTCGCCAGGGCGTCGCCGCCGTCACCTTCCAGTGCATCGGCCAGGCCGCGGATCATGTCGTTGAAGCCGAGCTGGGCATTGGCTTCCAACTGCTCGGCCAATCGCCGACTGACCCATTCGCGGGCATCGGCCAGTACCTGAGGGTAGAGCTCCCTTTGCAGGGCATCGCTTTCCTCGCGGCAGGTGCGCCAGGTTTCCAGGGCATCGAACAGGCTCAGCTCAGGCAGGTCAGTACCCTTCTTGAGTTTGAAACGCCCTGTGGCCAGTTTCTGAACGAAACCGGCTTCTTCCAGGCTCAGTTCGCCCTGGCCCCAGGCGGTCAGCTCCTGCCGCCAGCCCTCGAACGTGTCGTCGTCTTTTACACCACGGAATACCACGCCGTTCATGGCACCGCGCAGCTGACACAGGATCTCGTGGATGTCGTCGTCATCTGCCCGATAGGCCTGCAGCGCGTCGGCTTCTGCCTGATTGGCGGCATCCCGGCTGGCGCTGAAGCTGCTCAGTAGGCCGCTGAAATCCCCGGGAGTTAGCGGCTCGCCGCAGAACACCAGGCTGGCATCCTCGCGCTGTAGCAGATTGCGCAGCGCCTTGTGTAGCCCTTGGGGAGAGGTAAAGAGCGACACCATGGCAGCCGCCAGTGGTTCGCTCAGAGGATAGACACGCGTGCGCCAGTAGTCGGTGACCGCTTCCAGGGTCAGCTCGGTGAGATCCTTGACGACCTCCTGGCGGAACAGCTTGCCGCTGTCGAAGGCATGCTCCTTGAGCATGCGTTGAGACCAGCTATGGATGGTCGAGATGGCGGCATCGTCCATCCATTCGGCGGCAAGCGTCAGGCGCCGTGCGCAGATCGGCCAGGTGTCGCGTTCAAAGTCCAGGCGCAAGGCCGCCATCAGCGGATCGCGTTGATCGAGCCCATCGGAATCCTCTTCAGCTCGGAATGCTTCCGCGGCCTGCACCAGCCGTGCGCGAATGCGATCGCGTAGCTCCTGGCTGGCGGCTTCGGTGAAAGTCACGACGAGGATGTCCGGTGGCACCAGGGGGTGGTCGAAACCGTTGTCCCGCTGAGAGGCGTCGCTGTCGGGCTGGCCGTGACCCAGCACCAGGCGCACGTAGAGTAGCGCGATGGTGAAGGTCTTGCCGGTGCCGGCGCTGGCTTCGATCAGTTGGCTGCCGCGCAGGGGCAGCTCAAGGGGTAGTTGGCTCATTGGGCGTCCTCGCCGGGGGCGGCAGCGATCCAGGTATGCAGATCCGCGTAAAGGTCACGGCTAGCGCCGGTAAAGTCGGCCGCATCCAGCAGGTCATCCAAGGTGGGAAACTCTCGGACGATCAGCGGATGGCGCTCGGGGAAACGCTCGTAGGCCTCTTCCCATGCCTTGCGCACGTTGCGGTTATTGGCCATGTCGGCCGGCGGCCAGTTGATATCGCCACCGGCGGGATATTCCGACAGCGCCGCAAAGGCTAGATCGGGGTGGGTGGGGGTAATCACCTGCATGCCCGCGAGCCAGCGGGTCATCAGCTGGGTGATCCATTCACCCGCCTGCTCGCCTTGCATGCCGCGTATCTCCAGCGTGCCGCTGGGGGATACGAGAAAGCTTGATGAGCCGGGGTAGAGCAGCTGGAGCGCCAGGTGAGCTGGCCAGTGGCGCAGAATCTGGGTCCAGTGCCAGTTGTCGCCCTGATGGATCTGGCTGGTCAGCAAGGCGATGCGGGCCACCTGTGTCTCTCCCGCTTGATCAGTGGTGGCGTGCAGCCCCTCCAGCGTGTCTTCCAGAGTGAGACACTCGGCCTCGATCCCTTCCAGGTTAATGGGGATGCTGTGTCGCACCAGTGGCGTCGTGGGTAGATCTTGGGGATAGTTCGCCAGTAGACCCCGATACGCTGCCAAGGCCTCAGGCAGCCGCTCCAGAAGCTCCTCACGGATGGTCGGGCCGACCGGGGCAGGAGGGTAGTGCCCCGCCCGCTGGCGCTGTTCAACGCGGTGCGCGAATTGTGTTTCCAGATCGAGCTCGGGGGTCTGGGACAGCCGCTGACCCAGCGGTTGCACCAAGGCCTCGCGCTGTTGCCATTTCCCGAGCCCGTCATAGGCGAACGGCTCGTCATCCTCGACGTTGTCGTTATCATTGCGCATATACGTGGAGAGTCGCTGCTGGAAGAAGGCGGTGATCGGGTCGCGCAGGAATTGGATCAGGTTCGCCAGTGTCAGGCCGACCTCAGGCAGCCAGGGCGGCAGAGACTCGGTCTCGTCGGGCTGGGTGCTATCGACGTTGCGAACGCCTTGCCACTCGTCGGCATAGGTGAATAGTAGCGAGTCAGCCTGGAAGTATTTGTCGCTGAATGGCTGCAGCGGGTGCTCGGTGGTAATGGCTTTCAGGAGCGCGTCAGCCGCCTTCTCCGCTTCGCCGGGCGACAGCTCGCTGCGCGCAGGCTGGCCAGTGAGCTGCCAACCCTTGCTCAAGTGGTCACGTAGTTGGCCGACCAATACGCTGGGTGGTTGTTCGCTGTTGTCCTGGGGGCTTCGGCCGCACCAGCTGATGGTGAGACGCTCCCGAGCGGAGAGCAGCGCTTCAAGGAATAGGTAGCGGTCATCATCACGGCGGGAGCGATCCCCGGCGCGGTAGTGACCGCGCATGGCCATCAAGTCGAAATCCATGATCTCGGCGCGCCGTGGGTAGGCGCCGTCGCTCATGCCCAGCAGGACGACATGGCGAAACGGGATGGCGCGCATCGGCATCAGGGTGGCAAACGTGATGCGTCCCATAAAGAAGCTCTGCGAGAGCTGAGGCTCGTCAATGCGGCCCAGCCAGCTTTCGCGTACCACGGCGAGCGGCAATGCCTCGTTCAGCCCGGCCTCTTCAATCTCCTGCTGCCAGCCTTCCAGAGCGGTCTGGATCCGTCCCAGAAGCGCCTGTTCGGCGGTAGTCGTGGGCTGAAGCGTCTGGTCCAGCAGATCTGACAGGGTATTGCCCCAGTCGTCGACACGTTGCGGTTCTAGTAAGCGCTTGCGCAGGCTGTCCAGGGTCATGACCAGACGATAGAGCGGTCCCACCAGGGCGGCGTCCAGGCCGGCGACTTCGTCATAGGGCACGATATCCGCCCAGTCGTCGCCGTCGTCGGCGGCTTCACCCACCGTATAGCCCATCAGCATGCGTTCCAGGCCGAAGCGCCAGGTGTGCAGCTCGTCATGTACAGGCAGGCCCAGTTCGCTGCGCTGTGCGGCATCAAGCCCCCAGCGGACGTTGGCTTCACGAATCCAGCGCTGCAGAGTGGAAAGGTCACTTTCCGAAAGCCCGAAGCGTTCGCGAACCGGCGGGATATCCAGCAGGTCGAGTATCTCACTGGCGCGAAAGCGTAGCCGGGGCAGGGAGAGCAGGGCCTCCAGGGCGACCAGCATCGGCTCGCGATGACGCTGTTGCTGGTCAGCCACGTGATAGGGCAGGTGCCTGGGCTCTCCTGGAGCGAACTGGCCAAACACCGCGTCAATGTAGGGGGCGTAGTCGTTGATGTCAGGCACCATCACCATGACATCGCGGGGCTGTAATGTGGCGTCCTCGGCGAAAGCGGCGAGCAACTGATCGTGGAGCACCTCCAGCTCTCGCTGCGGGCTGTGACAGAGATGAAAGCGAACTGATTCGTCGCTGGCTGGCTCAAGGTTGGGCCATTTGGCCTGGGTTTCCGCCAGTGGTCGTAATTCCAGGATGTCGTCTTGCAGCTGGCCCAGCAGGGTGTCGGTTGGCGGGTGCTGGAACAGGTCCACCGACTGCCCCAGGAGGGCACTCATGGCCTCCACATCGGTGGCATCATGCTCGCTTAGCAGCTGTAGGTAGTCGCGGCCCTGCTTTCCCCAAGCGGCCAGTAGCGGGTGAGCATGCAGATGCAGCGCCTCGGGCGTGAGGTGCAGGTCGACGGGCATGCCCTGGCGGCGTCGCTGACGGTAATACTGACGCAGTACGTCCTGGGTCTCGATGATCTCGCCCCAGTAATGCTGGCAGGGGTTGAGCAGGCACAGCACTACCTCGCTGACTCGGGACAATGATGTCAGCACCTCCAGGGTCTGTTGGGGGAGTGAAGAAATACCCAATACCACAAGACGCTCAGGCAGCGTGTCCGGGCGTTTCGTCAGGCGCTTGGCGGCAGTCATAAAACGACGGTGTACCGCCCCGCGGTGGCTCGGCGACTGTTCCTCACCCAATGATTCGCCGATCATGCGCCAAAGAGCCGGCTGCCAGCGCTGGTCATCAGGTACGTCGGCGCTTCGGTTGCCCGCCAGGGTCAGGGTGTTGTCCCCAGCTGCCCAGGCATTCAGCCAGTCGGCACGATAGACCTGGTATTGATCGAACAGGTCGGCCAGCCGCTCCGCCAGCTGGTAGTGCTTGCGCTGCTCGTCGTCGGATTGCAGATAACGTGCCAGTGGCTCGAACAATGGGTCGCTGAGCACCCTGGGTAGCAGTGCCATCAACTGCCAGCGCAGTCGGCTCTTGTCGTAGGGGGAGGTAACCGGGACTTGCCCGGGGCCTTCTACTGCCTCGATCACGCTCCGGTAGGCCTGCCATTGGAACCGGGCGGGTAGCTCGACGTCGACCCCCAGGCAGATACCATGCCCCGGCTCCCCCTGATGCTCGGCGATGGAGGTCTTGAGCCACTGGGCGATACCGTTGCTCTGAACCAGGAAAACGCTGCGTTCCAGGGGATGTAAGGGACGCTTGTTAAGCCACTGCAGGGTCAGGTCGCGCAGGTCCTCCATCCGGTTGCCCTGCAGCACGATCAGCCCCTGAGCGGGGGCTTGGGTAACGTCACTCATCGGCGTTCTCCCCACGCTCGACAATCGCCTTGGCGGCCGCATAAATTTGCGAGCGCCAGGCGATGGGTTCCAGCACTTCCACATTCGCCCCCATCCCCATCAGCCACCACAGCGTCTGCTGGTCGTCGGGTACCACTGCCTCGAGACGTTGCCAGTCGCTCTCTGGGAGCGGCGAGAGGGTCTGCTGCGAGGAGAGCGGCGTCTCGTCGAGCAACCAGGCCACCTGAGGGTGCACATCGGCGATCAATGTCACATCCTCGTTGCCCTGCAGGTAGCCGAAGGCACCGCTGCGGATGTAGCCGTCCAGGTCGAAATCTTCGACTTCCCGCCAGGGGCTGCCACTGATTCGTGGTTCACGAATACGGTGCAGGGCAAACTGGCGGATGTCGGTGTAGTCGTTCACCGTGGCCAGCAGATAGGTGACGCTGTGCCGGCTGACCAGCCCCTGGGGGTGCAGTGTGAAGGCCTTTTCCTCCTCGCTGCTGCGCGAGAGATACTTCACGTCCAGCGCCTTCTGTTCCAGAAGTGCCTGGGTTACCGCCTGCCAGGTGCTCTCCTCCAGCGGTGCGGGGATCAGCGCCTTGCCGTTGGGAATGGCCCGCACGCGCTTGGCCCATTGGCTCAGGCCATTGCTCTCCAGATCGTCGAGCAGATGACGGGCGTCAGTGAACTGGGGGGTCAACTGACCGACCACCACCGGCGGCAGCAATCCCTTCAGATACTCCTCGGCCAGTACCAATGTCAGCGCACTGGGAACATCCAGCGCCGGCAGGTTGCAGTGGAAGTCACGATCGAAATACCAGCGGTAGGGCTTCTGGCTGTCGTCACAACCCAGCGGGAAGTGCAGGGCGATCTTGTCGCGTAGATCGCGCTGCAGGGAGCGGTTGTCGATATGGAAGCCGCGCTCACGGAGCTTCTCCTGCAACACCGGGGTGGCAATGCGCCCGGGGTGGCGCGGAATCAGCTGCAGCATCGTCAGGTAGCGGAAGAGGGTCTCGCGGATCTCGGCCATGGGACGTCCTTGTCGGCGCTTCGAGGGCCCGTTCACCATACCCGATAATTTGGCCACCTTGTTCACTGCCGTGTCGCCAGGAAGGCCGCCACGTGACCAGGTAGGTACGGTGTGCCCAGATACCGCTTGGCGACCTCCTCGGCCTTCTCGTGCCACCAGCGCAGGAGCGTGTCGTCACTGAGGTGGGAGGTCCAGGTAATCGGCGCCATGTCCAGGCTCCTCTCACTCTCCAGCCCGGGAAAATGGCCGAGCCAGTCATACACCGCGGGCAGCGATTGACCGATGCAGGCAGGGAAGAGCACCGCATCGTCAGGCAGGGAGATGCCCAACAATAACAGCACCGCATTGACCTCGTGATCGCAGGCCAGGTGCCAGCGACGCCTCTCCCAGTCTCGCGGCGCGTGCAGGTGCCCCGCGACGCAGTGCCAGACCAGATGCGCCTGCACGAACTGGCGAGTCTGGGCATCAAGCCCGGCACTCCAGGCGGCATTGAACAGCAGGTGGCGTCCATCGGTGGTCGCGGTGGGCAGGTGAGCACCACTGACCGGCACCAGCGGCAGCTGGGTGGCCAGACAGGCGGTGACGGGCTGGTCGCAGGCCCATGAGGCGCGGTCGGCTTCCCAGAGAGCCGCTTTCTCCTCCCTGGCTGGCATATGCGTCTCGGCAGCCTGGGAACCGATTTGCCTGTCGCGTCCCTGGATGCTCTCTGGCCCACTGCACATGCTGACCTCCGCGGTTGTCATGAATGCCCGGAGAGTCTGTCATCAGTCAACGACAGTTGGTGTCGCATTCAGCCGTCGCGCACTCGCTAGCCTTGATCGAACAGCGGCCGATTCCTCTCGGCCGACTCGAGCAGGCGCCTTGCATGTTCCTGCAGCGACGGGATCTCGCGGGCTTCGTGGGGTGGCAGCGGATAGCGGATACGCCCCTCTGCCATGCGCATCAGGTGGTGATGTACCCGCGGATGGTGAGGGCCGGCTCGCTCGGCGAAGGTCAGGAACTGGTGATGACGCAATGTCCGCCGAGCAAAGTCGACGACGACCTTGTCGAAACGCTCGCCATACCGCCCCAGATGCAGGGCCAGAGCCGTCGACCATGACAGGGCACGAGGTAGGGACTCCGCGTTGCCGATTTGTCGCCTTGCCGCAAAGGGCAGGCGTTTCAGCACCATGTAGAGCGTATCGATGGCCTGGTCACAAGGCCACCCGCGATGGCGAACCACATGCTCGATCACGGTCGTCACCGCAGGGCCGTCGGGATCATCCCGGCAGGCGTTGTGGATGGTGGTTGCGTAGTCCTGGGCAGCGGGATCTGTCTCGCTGGCAACAAGCCAGAGCCGGTAATCCGCCGCCCATCCCTCGAGCGCCAGGTCCTGGGGAAGGTTCCACAGCCACAGTCGACGGCTGGCGGCCAGCAACGAAGGCCCCGGAAAGGTGAGAGGCGACAGGTGACCCAACACATGCCTCGCCATCAGCTGCTGGCGTAGCGCCCAGAGTTCAGAAGGGTTGACCCCCTCGTCGACTAATTGGTCCAGCAGGATCAGCGCATGAACGGCCTGACGGCGGCCGGCCATGCGTGGCATCAAGGACTTGAGTTCATCAAGGGCCCTTTCCTCGCCATGAAAGAAATAGTGGCGCATCTGGCGAACCAGGCCTTCATCGATATGCACCCGATCCATGTCGCTCATGCGTGGCGGCAAGACATCGTGATAGTGGATGCTGGTGGTTGGCGGCACATCCAGCTGTTTCAGCCGGGGGCAGCGCATCAACAGCAAGTCACAGGGGTCTGACATCGCCAGACGTTTCAAACCGCACGACACCAGCCGAACAACGCGATGACGACCCCGAATCACCAGATCGCTATCGCGCGATGTGGCGTGCTTGATCACCAGGGTATCGGTGGAGCCCTCCAGGCGAGTCAACCGCCTGGCATGGTGGAAGCCGGCGTGCAGCAGCTTGCGTTGCAGTGAGACCTCCTCGAGTCCCAGCGCATGATCGATGCACAGGGTCTCCAGCCGTTCCGCCTCGACTGACACCTCGAGGCGCTGCAGCTGATGGCAGCCGATCACCAGCAGGTGTCGCAGGTACGGAGAGCAGACCTTCGCGCTCCCGGCCGATGGCGGCCGGGTAACGTATTCCCCCATCACGATCTGCAGGTCGGCCTCTTCGCCGTGGCGGTTCACGAAGGCGGCATCACCGATCACGGCGTGCTGCCACGGCGCGAGGTCCTCGCAGTCGGCCGCAAAGCGCCCCTCCTGCCAGCAGGCATCAACGTGCTCGAGTCCGCCCATCACCTGCAGAGAGGGCGGCGCCCACCCGGCATCCAGATGCAGGGTGACCCGCGCGAATTCCGGCAAAGTGATCGCCTCCAGCGCCGGGCAGTCCTGAACGGTCAGGTGATGCAGGTGGGGGGCATCGCGCAGGTCGAGCGTGATGAGTGCCGGGCAATCCGCCAGGTCCACGCTGCGCAGTCCGGCATGCGCGCAGTGCCAACGCGTATCCTGCAGGCCTGCCACGCGGGTGCCGCCGACGGCATCCAGGGACAAGGATGGTGAATTCGGCATGGTGGCGCTCCTCTTCAGAAGATGACCGGGTCATGATCGCATCCCACTGCGACGCGCCGTGTCGCAAGCGCGTGGCAGTCTGATGATGTCGCTCAATGCTGCAGGAGATCACCATGCGCTGGGACACCGTTCTGAATACCGATGGACGTGCGGAATCTGCCAATGTCTGCCCGGAAGAGCGACTGTTGGCGCATTCCCTGGCCGTCCAGGTGCTGGACTATGCCCACAGCCGGCGCTTGCTGGGCCGGGTCGACTGGGACCAGGTGGCCCACTGGCTGGGAGTCGACGTGGACGTGGTCTCTTTTCGCGGATCGGATGCCGAGCATGCCTGGCAAATCCTCTGCGCCTGGCAGACGCAGCGTCCTCAGCGGGAGGGCCCGATCGAGACACCCTTGCTCGCCGTCTGTGCCTCGCTGGGGAAGCGGCTCGGGCTCAATTCGGCGGAGTGCGACCTCCTGGCCTTTGTCTGGCTCAAGCTGCGCCATGATCTCCTCCGGGAGATCCAGGAATCCATGTTTCTCAACGACCAGGCGCAGCAGGTGGATCTGCTGGCCGGCCTGCTGGGTCATCCTGCCGAGGTGATCTCGACGGCGCTGCAGCCGGATGGTCGGCTGATGGGCTATGAGCTCATCGAGCGCCCTGGCCGTGCCTTCCAGATGTGCTTTCCCTTTCCGCCCGGCAAGATGCTGTTCCGCCTGTCACCGCTGCTGCTGGACGGCCATCCCGCCAGCCTCGAGAAGCGGCTCGACGATGCCCTGCTGGAGCTCTGCCCCCGGGAGCCCACCGCACGCTGGACCCTCGGCGATTTTCCGCATGTGGCGCATCGTCAGGTGATGGTCGAGTACCTGTCCCGTGCGCTGCGTGAGACACGCCAGGGCGCCAATATCCTGCTGCATGGCGCGCCCGGGGTCGGCAAGACCGAACTGGTGCGCACCCTGGCCAGTATCACCGGGTCCTCGCTGTTTGGCGTGCCGTCTCAGGACTCCCAGCAGCTGCCCTTGCCGCCACAGGAACGGCTGGGGCGCTACCGCATCACCCAGCGCCTCGTCGCCGGCCAGTGTCGTGCCCTGGTGCTGTTCGACGAAGTGGAAGATGTGCTGTCCGGTATCGGGGGCATACCCAAGGCGTGGACCAACCAACTGCTGGAAACCAACACGGTGCCGACGCTCTGGATCAGCAACGACATCAGTTGGCTCGACCCGGCCTTTCTGCGGCGTTTCGACCTGATCATCGAGATCAAGACAACGGCGACCCCGCGACACCAGTCGATGCTGGCCGAGCGCCTGAATGCGCTACCGGTGCCGGCCGTGACGCGGCAGCGCCTGGCCGAGCAGGCGTGGATGACCCCCGCCATGGCCGCGCAACTGGCCGATCTGGGCGAGCTCTTGCCTGCCCATCAACCGCTGCGCAGCCAGACGCAGCTGAGGTCGCTGCTCAGGGAGCGGCTTGCCGCGATGGGTGAGCCCAGCCGGGTCGTGGACGAGCTGTTCGAGGAGGAAGCACAGGAGGGCATCACCATGCCCGCCTATCGTCTCGAATGGCTCAACACCCGGCCACGGCTCGATCAACTCATCGGCCGTCTGCAGCGGCGTCGACGAGGGCGCCTCTGCCTGTACGGCCCGCCAGGTAGCGGCAAGACCGCGCTGGCACAGCACCTGGCGGATTCCCTGGACAAGCCGCTGATCGTCGCCAGTGGTCCTTCGCTGCTGAATCGCTATGTGGGTGGCACCGAGCAGAAGATCGATCAACTGTTTCAGCAGGCAACGCAGCGCCAGGCCGTGCTGCTGATCGACGAGATCGACAGCCTGCTGCAGGACCGCGGCATCGCCCAGCACGGCTGGGAGATCTCGCATACCAACGAGCTGCTGGTCCAGATCGAGCGCTACCGCGGCATCCTGCTGGCCACCACCAACCGCCTCGAGAGCCTCGATCGGGCGGTGATGCGGCGCTTCGACCTCAAGGTGGCGTTCGACTACCTGCCCCCCGAAGCGCTGCGATCGCTCCTGCAGGCCGTGCTGCCGGCAAAGGACCATCAGCGCCTGGCCGCGCTGCCGCAAAGCGAACTGGCCCAGCGCCGGCTGACCCCTGGCAACCTCCGCACGGCCCTCGACCAGCTCGATCTGCAGGGCCTTCCCGTTCGGTTGAATACGCTGCTGCAGGCCCTGGATCAGGAGGAGAGCCAACAGCAGGGAGCTCAGTCCAGGCCTGTGGGGTTTACTGCCAGGCTGTAAAGGGTTATTCGGCCATTGGATGATTGCCGGCTAAATTTTTGTAGGTGAGTATAAGGCCAATTTACATTCGTCACTATGTGCTGTTTCCTGGTGACTCTCATAATTTTAGGTAGTGGGGGAGGGAGTGGGATGATAGATGTTCAGGGAGTTGATCAGAAGAGGAAATTGGTGATTGCGGTCGCCGTATTTTTGGTAGTACTGATCTCTTGGTCAGGAATAATTGATATATTAAGTAAAGAGTATGTTAACGCTTCCACCGTGCAGGCTTTCTCGGCTTATGCTGCTGCCAGAGTTCTTAACGCTGCCATCTCTATAGCTGCATCGTTTAACATTGATGCAGAATTAAGTTTTGGGGCTGGCGTTGGTGCTGGTATTCAGCCATTACAGATCTTAGATCCTTTAAATGACTTAATAGAGCAATATAGTTTAGCTATGAAGTTTTCTATATCCTCGCTCGTGATTCAGAAGATTCTTGTCGAGGCAGCGTCAACTCTCATCTTTAAGCTTTTTCTTACTTTTTTGGCGATAATTCTTGTTGCCTCTTTGTACGTCAGGGACGGGGCTTATTCTTTTTTCCTGCTCAGATTCTTTGCTTTCTTTGCAATGATCCGGTTTCTTTTTGTTCTATCTCTGCTTATGAATGGGATAGTGAGTCAGGCATTTATAGATGATAATATATCTCAGGATATGCAGGAGGTCAGCGAGGTGGCCAATCAGGTGGAAAATCAGAGGGCGGAGTCCGGTGCAGGGCTCAGTGAAGATGAACGGGAAGGATTGCTCGCGATGCAAGACGAATTGGAACTGGAGAAAGCTAGGCTTCTTGATTCTCTTAAGGAATCTGAGATCCAGCTTCAAGTTGTTGAAGAAGAAGTTGAAGTCGCCCAGGCTGCTGTTAGTGAGTTTGAAGAGGCTATGGGTACCATGGAGAAACTTAATGTTTTCTCTCGCGAGGAAGATTACGAAGCGGCATTGCAGGCTGAGGAGGAAAGCCAAGACCTTCTCGATAGAAAAAGAGAAGAAATTTCCAAGATAAATGAACAATTGAGCGATATAGAAAGCAACCTCGAAAATACAGTTGCTCTCCTAGAGGGGAGACCAATAGAACAAAGCTGGATGGCAAGCGCCAGTAGCAAGATTGCAGAATTTCGCGACATGGCAAGATGGGAGCGTATAAAAACTACAATTGAGGGTGTTGTTTCCGCAATCCTTAACCTGTTGGCTGCATTTTTATTCAAGACGCTGATCATGCCGCTTATCTTTCTGGCACTTTTTCTCAAGGGGTTTAAGTATATATGGGGAGTCGATCCCAGGAAGTGGATTAAAGACGAGTATAGCAAGATGAAGAAAGAGGACTGAAAAGGCCTTGGCAGGGCAGGGTCCCGACTATTCATCCGGGACCCTGCCCTGAAGCATCATGTATTGGCTTGGGTTGTCGTGATGCTTCTTCCTGTGATCTCAAACAGTGGAGAAATCGTCCCAACTCCGGTTTCATTCTCTTAACCCTTCGTTGCTATGAATGCCCTGCTAACTCGGCATCAGCCAACGACATTGGGTGTCGCATGCAGCTGTCGCGTTCTCGCTAGCCGTGGCGGGGGATTTTTGGCACCGTGAAGGACGGCAGGATGCTGATTCGTCGGCCATGTCTTGGACAGAGCCGCGGCTCGATTTTTTGGTGTGACGCCAGGCATCGGTTCATGCGTCGACGTGATGCACAGATTGTCGGCCATGCCGACTGACAGGGAGGGAGCATGGCAGAAATCTACCCGCGGCTCAGTGAGGCCGAACTCGGTGCGTTGCCGTCGCGTGCCGAGGCCAAGGTATACCGCCAGCTTCGCGACATGGATTTTCCGGGCCTCGAGGTGATGCATGGGCTCGCCACCCAGACGCGCAACGACAACGGCACCTGGGTGGGCGAGGTCGATTTCCTGCTGTTTCATCCCCAATACGGCATCCAGATCTGGGAAGTGAAGGGCGGAGGTGTCTGGCTCGACGGGGAAGGGCAGTGGTGGTCGCAAGGCAACCACGGCACCCATAAGCTCTCCACCACGCCGCTTGACCAGCTCAAGAAACAGACCGGCAGCCTGCTACAGGCCATGGACAAGGTGATCCCCGGTATCAAGCTGCCCATCGCCCCCGTGCTGGTGTTCCCCGATACCCGGGAGTGGCAAGGCGAGCTGCCGGCGCTGGCCCTCAACCGTGAGCATCTGCTGCTCAAGGGAGACCTGGAAGATTTGACCGAAGGTGATCTGATCCAGCGCTTCGCCAACACGGCACTGGCCGGGCCCCGGGCCGCCAATGCGCTGCCGTTGAACAAGCAGCAGGTCACCCTGATCCAGCACCACCTGTTACGCCCTGCCTGTGCCCTGGTCAGCAGCGGGGCAGAGCAGGCGAGCGATGTGGAAGAGGCGCTGTTTCGGCTTAGCCACGAGCAGCAATGGGTGCTACGGCTGCTGGAACATATCCCCCGGATGGCGATACATGGCGGCGCCGGGACCGGCAAGAGCATCCTGGCGAGGTTGAGGGCTGAGGCGCTTGCGCGGGAAGGCAAGCGCGTCCTGCTGCTCTGCTTCAACATTGCGCTGGCCGCCGATCACCGTCAGGCCCTGGCGGCAGGGAATTCCACCGCTATCGAGGTGGCCACCTTTCATGAGCTCTGCCAGCAGCGTGCCGAGGCCGCCGGGCTTGCCTGGGCACTGCCGACCGACCCCCGGGCCTTTGGCGAGTTCTACAATGAAACCGCTCCCAACCTGTTAGCTGAGGCCCTGCAGCAGCGCCCGGAGACCTTCGACGCCCTGGTGGTGGATGAAGCTCAGGATTACGAGCCCTATTGGTGGCTGGTGATCAGCGACTTGCTGGTCGATGACGCCCAGGTCACCCTCTTCGCCGACCCGGCCCAGAACCTCTTCGGGCGTGATTACCACCTCCCGGTGGAGGTATTCGAGGGCATGGTGCCGTACCCCTTCACCCTGTACCGCAATTACCGCAACGCCTACGAGATCGCCACCTGGCTCAAGGCGCGCCATGCCGAGGCCGCCGAACCCAGCGAGCATCTGCCCAGCAGCCAGGGCGGGGTGGCGATCCATCGCTGGAAGACGGTCGAGCAGCAGGGCCAGCTGCTGCAGGAAAGCCTCGATGCGCTGGACGCCGAGGGCTTCACGCCCGATCGGCTATTGCTCCTGACACCCTTCAAGGTGGAAAACAGCCAGACACTGCAGGCCATCAGTCAGAGTCATCCTCGCTACAGCGAACGCATGTTCAATGTCGCGGCCGTGAAGGGCCTGCAAGCCAGCGTGGTGCTGCTGGTCGATATCGGCGCCAGTGAATGGGCGGGCAACGCCAAGGTGGAGTATGTGGGAGCGTCCCGTGCCACCACGCGGCTCCTGGTGTTCGAAACATCATGATGCGACGCCAAATGTCGCACTGCCTATTTATCCTTGGGGTATGAAATGACCTCGGTCCGAGGCCATTGGTCCGGGAGGGACTGCCATGCCGACGCCCCGCGAACTCTCCGAGCTGCTTTTCCATGCCGACCCCATGGGCACCTGCTGTCGCGAGAATGACCTCTTCGACGAGTACGACCGCATCGCCTTTGACCTGGCCGAGCGCCTGGAGGCGGGAGTCACGCCCGATATCGCGCTGAACGCGGTGTTGCGTGAGTGGTTCGATGACGAACTCGTCGAGCGTGCCGACCTGGCGGGGGTGATCGAAGCCCTGAAGAGCATTGGCACTCGAACAGGAGGATCCCCATGACCGGTCTCTCACAGGATCTCCAGCAGCGCGCTGCCGAGGTACCCGCTGACGAACTGCTCACGCGGATGGGCTATCACAGCGTGGGCACCAAGGCGCGCGATCGACTGTCTCGCGTGCTCGCCGACCCGCAGCTGGGGCTGGCCACACCGGAATATGATTTCCACCTTGCCAGCCGGGCCTTCAGCGAGGCGCTCTGCCACGCCCTGGCAATGGAGCCGGACGACTATCTCCCGGCACTTGATGCCATCGAGGCGCATCTGGAGGAAGAGCGGCAGGCCTACAAGCCCTGGCTGTTCGTCGATACCGGCTTCAAGCGCGCGGATCGCCCGGGTATGCCAATCTTCATCCTGGCCATGATTGAGTCAACACGCCGACTCCGCCTGTCCCCCGATACCTTCCGGTTGCCCTGGGAGCAGCAACTGCAGCGTGCCCAACAGCGGGTACGTCAGCACATGGCCGATACCGGGGGCGAGTTGAAGATCTGGGGACGCATCCAGCGCTACCTGTTCTGTTACGCCGAGGACCAGATGCTGGAACTCTCGCCGAACGGTGACGTGGTGGGGGACGCCTCGTGGACGGGTATCTCCCAGGCCAGCGTCACGCTGAAGGGTAAACCATTGCCCCTTCCGACCCATGAGGATGATGGTGCGACATGATCTGTCGCAGGGAGCTGGCATGCTGAGGGTATACGCTTTTGCGATGCCCGAAAAACGACAAGGAGCCAGGCCATGACTGACATCCCGACCCTGCAGGAACGTTTCACCGGCTGTCTGCTTGGGGGTGCCGTGGGCGACGCCCTGGGCGCCCCGGTCGAGTTCATGCGTCGTCAGCAGATTCTCGAGCGCTTCGGCCCGGAGGGCATCAGCGAGTATGCGCCGGCCTTCGGGGGGCTCGGCCGCATCACCGACGACACCCAGATGACGCTGTTCACCGCGGAGGGCCTGCTGCGCGCCAGTGTTCGCGGCAGCTTGCGCGGCATGTGTTATCCGCCCGCCAGCATCGGCCATGCCTATATGCGCTGGCTGGTAACGCAAGGAGGATCACCGACCCCGGAGATCCGCGAACAGACCCTGGATTATTGCCTGAAGGAGGCACCGGGCTGGCTGATCCAGCATGGCGACCTGCACCATCGCCGGGCCCCGGGCAATACCTGCCTCTCGGCGCTGCAGGCCATGACGAGCGTGGGGAACAAGGCCGTCAACAACAGCAAGGGCTGCGGCGGGGTGATGCGGGTGGCGCCGGTGGGCCTGTACAGCTGGCCCATGAGCGACGTCGGACGCGCCTTTGAACTGGCCTGCGACGCGGCCGCCATCACCCATGCCCATCCGTCGGGGATCCTGCCTGCCGGTGTGCTGGCGGAAGTGATCCTCCAGCTGCTCCATGGTGAATCCTTGCCCAGGGCCCTCGAGCTTGCCAAGGAGGAACTGCAGAACCACGACGACCATCTGGAAACCTTGCAGTTTCTTGTTACCGCCATCGAGCTGGCCGATTCGGACCTCTCCCCAGAGCAGGCGATCGCCTTTCTCGGTGAGGGCTGGGTGGCCGAGGAGGCGCTGGCCATCGGCGTCTACTGCGCGCTCGTTGCCAAGGACTTCCGTCACGGTGTCATACTGGCCGTCAACCACGATGGCGACTCGGACTCGACCGGGGCGATCGCCGGCAACCTCCTCGGTGTGATGCATGGCGTCAATGCCATCCCCGCCTCCTGGCTGGAGCCGCTGGAACTCC
Source organism: Pseudomonadota bacterium (assembly GCA_051751285.1). Taxonomy (GTDB): domain Bacteria; phylum Pseudomonadota; class Gammaproteobacteria; order Pseudomonadales; family Halomonadaceae; genus Halomonas. Next base: position 26,836 of record JBNJKT010000021.1, read on the forward strand.
GCGAAGTGATCACCGAGATCGCCCAGGATCTGCTGGCCGTCAACGAGTGGGATGTCGACGAGTTCGGTGGCAAGGACAACGACTGGGTGGCGGAGAAGTACCCGGGGGTGTGACCCAAGCCGTCTATCGGCAAGCAACATGCCAGGTCTTGCACTCGGTCATGATTCACCACCCAGCGGGAGGGTCTTCAATGGAACATCCCAAGCGGTTACAGAACGCCTTCACCTGGCTGCCCCCGCAGCAACGGCTCGGGCGTTTCGGGTTTCCTCTCGCTCGCGGCCCCATCGAGTACAAACGACCAGTCTTCTGGCTGGAACTGGAAGAGGTCACGAGAAAAGAAGGCGATCTGTATTTCATCAACGAATCGCAGGATGTCCTCGACTATGTCATGGTCGAACCGGCGGGATACATGACCGCGGATGATGACGTGCTCACGCTGGAGGCCAAAGGGGTTACCTACCACGACGTTCTGCCCCATGAAGCCGTGAAGATAGAAGCGTTTGACGGCTATTACGACCTCGACATGGTGTTCCAGATCTATCTGGAAGTGAAGAGCAAGACACATGGCAGGATTCGTTTCCGCACACCACCCAAGAAAGGCTACATCCCTCGTCAGGAACTGCTCTGGGACAACGGTGAATCCGGAAAGCATGTCACGGTGGAGCGCCAGTGATGCCATAGCTGATAGCGGATATCATCGGCCTCGATAATCGCAAGAATGCCTATCATCCATCATGGTTTTCAAGGGAAGATTGATGGAACATAAGCCAGCGAATCCACTGATTTTTCACTGAAAAAGTACGTTCCAACACCGGGCACAGGAGACCTGCATGTATGACCTGATCGGCGATATCCACGGCTACGCCACGCCGCTGACGCGATTGCTCGAGAAGCTTGGCTACCGGGAATCCCACGGCCTCTGGTCACATCCTGAGGAGCGCCAGGTGATCTTTCTCGGTGACTTCGTCGACCGCGGCCCACACCAGGTCGAGACCGTGCGCATCGCCCGCGCCATGGTCGAGGCCCGCACGGCACTGGCGGTGATGGGTAACCACGAGTTCAATGCCGTGGCCTGGGCCAGTGAGGACCCCAAGCGTCCCGGTGTGCCTCTGCGCCCCCACAGCGACAAGAACCGCAAACAGCACCAGGCCTATCTGGACGAGGTGGGTGAGGGGAGCGAGCTGCACCGCGAGCACATCGCCTGGTTCAAGACACTACCGCTTTATCTGGATCATGATGACCTGCGCGTCGTGCACGCCTGCTGGGATCCCAAATCTCTCGCGGTGATGGATGATTTCCTCGATGACCAGCAGCGCATCCTGCCTGAAGTCTGGCCGGAACTGACCCGCAAGGGCACAGATGCCTACGATGCCCTGGAAACCCTGATCAAGGGGCTGGAAATTCCTCTACCCGCTGGCAACGAGTTCCTCGACAAGGATGGTACCCCTCAGCACAACATCCGCACCCGCTGGTGGGAGCTGGAAGGCATCACCTATCGCGACCTGGCCATGGTGCCGGCTGAAGCCATCCAACAGATCCCTCACGAGCCCATTCCCGAGGATCTGATGCCTGGCTATGAGGCTGACAAGCCCCTCTTCGTTGGGCACTATTGGCTCACTGGCGCGCCCGAGCCGCTGACGCCTCATATCGCCTGCCTCGACTACAGCATCGCTGGAAGGGATTTCGAACCCGGACAAGCCCCCAAGCTGTGCGCCTACCGTTGGGATGGCGAAAAGGAGCTGGATATCGACAAGTTCGTGTGGGTTGAGGGCCCTGGGTGAGTAGTGCTAAACATCACCAGTGTTGCTAGTGTGGTCTTCAAAAAGGGAGTTGCAGAGTCGTGAACGCTGTTGAGATCGAAGAAGCTATTTCCGCCTTGGCCGAACAGCCGTTCGACGCTGAGGAATTCCCGTTCGCGTTCCTGGAAGCATTCGGAAATAAGACGACTACGATCAAGCGGTTGCGCAGCGGCGCGTCGAACAAGTCCGACATCGGCGGCGTTCTCCAGATCAACAACATCCACATCAAGGTCTGCGCTGAGGGGCAGGTCTCCGACACGATCCGCGAGCTGCGTGAGAGCCCGGCCACGAAGAACGCACGCCATCGCGTCAAATTCATCCTGGCGACGGATGGCAATACGCTGGAAGCCGAAGACCTTGTGTCAGACATTGCGCCGATCGTCTGCCCATTCGAAGACTTTCCCGAGCATTTCGGTTTCTTCTTGCCGCTTGCGGGCATCAGCACCGTAAAGCAAATTCGCGAGAGCGCTTTCGATATAAAGGCGACTGGTCGACTGAACCGTCTTTATGTCGAACTTTTAAAAGACAATCCGGACTGGGCGACCGCAGAACGCCGCCGCGACATGAATCATTTCATGGCGCGGCTGATCTTTTGCTTCTTTGCCGAAGATACTGACATCTTCAAAGGCACGGGACTTTTCACCACAACGATCGAGCAGATGAGTGCGCGGGACTCGTCCAACACCCATGAGGTCATCGGTGAATCGTTCCGCGCCATGAACACGACGCTCGAAGAAAGGAAGACGGCGAGCCTGCCACGTTGGGCGGACACCTTCCCATACGTCAATGGCGGGTTGTTTTCCGGCGATACGGACGTGCCGCGGTTCAGCAAGATTGCACGATCCTACCTTCTGCACATCGGCAATCTCGACTGGAAGAAGATCAACCCCGACATCTTTGGCTCGATGATCCAGGCCGTCGCCGACGATGAGGAGCGCGGCGCTCTCGGGATGCACTACACCAGCGTGCCGAACATCCTGAAGGTGCTGAATCCTCTGTTTCTCGACGATCTGCGTGAAAAGTTGGAAGAGGCGGGCAATAACGCACGAAAGCTGCTAAATCTGCGCAACAGGATGGCAAGGATCAGGGTTTTCGACCCAGCTTGCGGTTCAGGTAATTTCCTGGTGATCGCCTACAAAGAAATGCGAGCGATCGAGGCCGAGATCAACAAACGGCGAGGGGAAGTCGAGCGTAGAACTGATGTCCCACTTACAAATTTTAGGGGTATCGAATTGCGCGATTTCTCCGCCGAAGTGGCCCGTTTGGCACTGATCATCGCGGAGTATCAGTGTGATGTGCTCTATCGTGGCCAAAAGGAAGCTTTAGCGGAATTCCTTCCACTCGACGCCATGAATTGGATCACCTGCGACAATGCTCTACGGCTTGATTGGATGAGTTTGATGGATGTAAAGGGCACTGGTGTAAAATTCCAGGCTGACGATCTGTTTCACTCCACGCTAGAACAAGCTCGAATCGAGTTTGATAATGAAAGCGGGGAAATTTACATTTGTGGTAACCCGCCTTATTATGGAGGAAAACTTCAATCAGAAAGCCAGAAACAGGACTTAGAGGCGGTTTTTACAAATACTAGCGTGAACTGGAAGTCTTTGGATTATGTTGCAGGTTGGTTCTACAAAGCGGCACAATTCATTTCACAATCAGGAGCGCAGTCAGCGCTGGTTAGCACTAACTCGATATGCCAAGGACAGCAGGTGCCTGTATTGTGGCCCGCTCTTTACGAAAAGAATGTATCCATTCACTTCGCCCATACATCATTCCGCTGGGCTAACCTTGCGACGAACAATGCAGTAGTTACTGTTATAATTGTCGGAATGAGCCCTGCGGGTGTCGAAAAACACAAATATCTTTATTCTGTTGCGTCCGACGGCAGTACGTTCTCACGCGAAGTGCCCAATATTAATCCATATCTTGCTGCCGCCCCAAACGTAATAGTAGAGCCGAGCAGTAGACCACTTAACAAGCTTCCTCCCATGGTATTCGGAAATATGCCCCGAGATTCTGGTCATCTTCTGCTATCAGCTGAAGAGCGTGCAGAGTTGATCGAGAAAGATGCACGTTCCAAACGGTATATATTTCAATTTCGTGGGTCAGAAGATTTTATTCATGACAAGCGGAGATATTGCCTTTGGATTTCAGATGGAGAATACGATGAAGCAAATAATATTGCAGGGATAGCCGAAAGGCTTGAAAAGGTTGCTAAAGCGCGGAGCGGAATGAAAGCGGCATCAACGCAAAAATTTGCAGCACGTCCACATAGGTTCGTGCAAATTCAAGGAGTCGCTGAAAGTCAATCTATTATTGTTCCTCGGCATACTTCAGAGCGTAGAGAATTTCTCCCTGTTGGCCTACTAGACCACAGATCGATCATCGCTGACAGTGCGCTTGCTATCTATGATGCACCCCTTTGGTGCCTGTCAATAATCGCATCCAGACTACACTGGGTTTGGGTAGCTGCGGTTTGCGGAAAAATAAAAACGGACTTCCGATACTCGAACACTATCGGATGGAATACTTTCCCTATCCCCCCTATTACACAGAAAAACAGGCTCGACCTTACGAGAGGTGCGGAGAACATCCTTCTTGCACGTGAGGCTCATTTTCCCGCAACAATCGGAAATCTCTACAATCCTGAAGAAATGCCTTCCGATCTCAGGGCTGCTCACGAAACCAACGACGAAATTTTGGAGCGAGTGTACATTGGTCGTAGGTTTAAAAATGATACGGAGCGGCTAGAAAAGCTTTTTGAGCTATACTCAAATGCACTTGGTATCGGTGAAATAAAAAGGTATGATCAGCAGAGTTTGAGGGGAGCGCAGTAATGCTTATTGTTGACACAATTCGACAACCTAAAGCACGGACAACTGCGCAAGCACTTGACGATATTTTGCGACATGAGACCCCTGAAATGATGGACGTTGCAGCCGCTTACATAACAGGGAGCGGGTTGCGCGAGTTGATGACGGTGTTTAAGAATAGCTTGGGTAATGAGAGGCCATCGATGGAACAGAGATGGCTTACCTCATTTGATTACTGTCGCACCGAACCAATTGCACTGGAAGCCATACTTTCGTTTCAAAATTCAAGTGTTCGCGTGTTCGATGCTGAGTTCTGTATATCTAGGAATTGTACTCCGAGGATACCCTTCCATCCAAAGACATTTTTACTGAGGTCCCCGCAGTACGACTACGTTTTGTCAGGTTCAGGAAATATCTCTAGATCGGGTCTTTCTCACGGCTATGAAGCTGGTATTTCCATGGGTTTTGATCGACACGCGGACAACATAGAACCGTCGGTCGTTAATTCAATTAACCAGTCGCGCAGTTGGTTTTTATCTATTTGGGACGACTCCGATCCTCTTACTGATGGCCTGCTTGCGCGCTACACTAACATTTTCGAAAGCATCGAAAATAGGAAAACTCCGGCTTCCACTGAAGATGATACCGCTTCAGATCATCCAATAAAAGGAGCTCTTAACAGCGCTGACTTACAAAAATTGCGTGTTTGTCGTAACTTTTGGATTGAAGCAGGGAATGTAACTAAGAATCGTGGGCCAAATTTGCCAGGCAATCAAATAATGATGAAGCGATTGACGCGTGTATATTTTGGATTTCCTCCTGCCGCTGTACCAGAGAACTCATCCATCGGAACTGTGGAATTGTCGTTTAATGGATCTCCTTATGATACCTATTCAATTACCTACAGCGACAATAAAATGGATAAGCTTGTCCTGCCGATACCAGGCCAAAGTGGCCCAGGGGAGTATGATAAAAAAAATCTTTTATTTAGAAACATTTCTCCTGGTCGATTTGATTTTGTGATTGGCTCTGAGGCTGATAAAAAAGAATGGTTAAAGAAAAGTAAAAAAATAGATGGTGCATTTACAATGAAAGGCGGCAGAAAATGGGGTGTGTATTAATGACAGAGCTCATAATGCCTTCAGTTTCTGTAACCTACGCCAGCAACGGCAGTTCGACCAAGTCGAACGAGCTTGGCATGCGCCCTATGCAGGAACGCGCCTTCGAGCGGCGGGGCGAGCAGTATCTCCTTATCAAGTCGCCGCCTGCGTCAGGCAAGAGCCGGGCGCTCATGTTTATCGCGCTCGACAAGCTGCACAATCAAGAGCTTCGGCAGGCGATCATCACCGTGCCGGAAAAATCTATCGGGTCGAGTTTTGCTGACGAGCCGCTGAGCGATTTTGGTTTTTGGACGGACTGGCATGTTGTCCCTAAGTGGAATCTCTGCAACGCACCGGGGGCCGACGGCAGCAAGGCCGACTCTGTGGGCGCGTTCCTAAAAAGCAATGACAGCGTGCTCGTCTGTCCGCATGCGACCTTTCGGAACGCCGTCGAAAAATTTGGCGTCGAAGCGTTCGATGACCGCCTTATCGCCGTGGATGAGTTCCATCATATTTCAGCCAACCCCGAGAATAAGCTGGGTGCTCAGCTCACTGAGTTGATCGCGCGGGACAAGGTGCATGTGGTCGCCATGACTGGATCATACTTCCGTGGCGACACCGAACCCGTACTCATGCCCCACGACGAAGCGAAGTTCGATACTGTCACCTACACCTACTATGAGCAGCTGAACGGCTATAAGTACCTGAAGACGCTGGATATCGGCTACTATTTCTATTCCGGCGCCTATGCTGACGATATCCTGAAAGTGCTGGACCCTGCCGAGAAGACGATCATCCATATCCCATCCGTCAATTCGCGTGAGAGCACCAAGGACAAGATCAGGGAGGTCGAGCATATCATCGAGGAGCTGGGCGCTTGGCAGGGAACGGACCCCGCCACCGGCTTCCAGCTTGTGAAGCGGTCAGATGGGCGCGTCCTACGGATCGCTGATCTGGTTGATGACGATCCAGCCAAGCGTGAGAAGGTTTCGGCGGCGCTCAAAGACACCACACAGAAGAACAATCGTGACCATGTGGACATCATTATTGCCCTGGGCATGGCTAAGGAGGGCTTTGACTGGATTTGGTGCGAGCACGCGCTGACGGTCGGCTACCGATCGAGCCTGACCGAGATCGTTCAGATTATCGGTCGTGCCACCCGTGATGCCGAGGGTAAGACGCGCGCCCGTTTTACAAATTTGATCGCCGAGCCGGATGCCGCAGAGGAGGCTGTCACCGAAGCCGTGAACGACACGCTGAAAGCCATCGCCGCCAGCCTGCTCATGGAGCAGGTCCTTGCGCCGCGCTTCAACTTTACCCAGAAGAAACCGGATAGCGGGCCAGCCCCCGGCTTTGACTATGGCGATGGCGGATACAAGGAAGGCGAGTGCAATGTCGGGTTTAATGAAGAGTCCGGCCAATTCCAGATCGAGATCAAAGGGATTGTCGAGCCGAAGAGCAAGGAAGCCGAGCGCATCTGTCAGGAAGACCTGAACGAGGTGATCGCGGCTTTCGCACAGGACAAAACCACCGTCGAGCGCGGGCTGTTCGATGAGGAGCTCGTTCCCGAAGAGCTGACCCAGGTGCGCATGGGCAAGATCATTAAGGACAAGTACCCCGAACTTGACGAAGGGGATCAAGAAGCCGTGCGCCAGCACGCGATAGCGGCGTTGAATCTCACCCAGAAGGCTAAGGAAGCGGAGGTCGAAGGCGATGATGCCGAGAAAAGCGGCAACACTGCCTTGATCGATGGGGTCCGGAAATTTGCGATGGACGTACGCGATCTGAATATCGACCTGATAGACCGGATCAACCCGTTCAGCGAAGCCTATGCCATCCTCGCCAAGACGATGAGCGAGGAAAGCCTGAAGCAGGTTCAGGCCATCATCTCGGCAAAGAAAGTAAAGCTCACACCCGAAGAAGCGCGTGACCTGGCACGGCGTGCTGTGAAATTCAAGCAGGAGCGCGGACGGCTGCCCTCGATCACATCGCCTGACGCATGGGAAAAGAAAATGGCCGAAGGCGTGGCCTTCCTTGCCCGCATGAAAGCGGAGGCCACCAATGGTTAAGGAATTCACTGAGGACGACGATGCGCTTCTTGCCGAGCTCGGCGTCGAAGTCGAGGAGAAGAAAGCGCAGAGCCGCACACCCCGCGAAGAGCGCATTATTGCGGGATTTGAAGAAATACAGCGCTTTGTCGAAGAACATGACCGAGCGCCGCAGCATGGCGAAGACCGTGACATCTTCGAGCGTCTGTATGCCGTTCGCCTTGATTGTATCCGCGAGCAGCCGGATTGTTTGGACCTGATCGAACCGATCGATCATCAGGGGCTTCTGGCCGGATCAATCCCATCGTCGTCTTCGGCGACTGACGAGTTGGATGACGATGCGCTCCTTGCAGAGCTTGGCATCGAGGCTGAGGCTCCGCCGATCACAGAGCTAAAACACGTTCGGACGAGTGCCGAAAAAAAGGCAGCCGAGGAAATCGCCAACCGCGAGAAATGCGAAGATTTCGAGAAGTTCAAGCAGCTCTTCGAGCAAGTACAGTACGATTTGGATTGTGGCTTGCGGAAAACTCGTCCATTTGAAATGAAAGCCGATATACAGCAAGGGCGGTTCTTCATCGTCGGCGGGCAGAAAGCCTATGTCGCGGAGATGGGTGAAACAACCATTACAGCACAGGGCCGGACGGATGCACGGCTGCGCGTAATCTTCGATAATGGCACTGAGAGCAACATGCTTATGCGCTCGCTTCAACGCGCCCTGAATAAGGACGAAGCAGGCAGACGCATTACCGAACCCGTGGCTGGTCCCTTGTTCGCAGAGCACACGATCGATGGCGACGAGGCAAGTGGCACGATCTATGTCCTGCGCAGCAAATCCGATCATCCGGTTGTCGCAGAAAACCGCGATCTTATACATAAGGTCGGTGTCACTAACATGAGCGTTGCGAAGCGTATCGCTGGCGCGCGGCTCCAGCCTACATTCTTGATGGCAGATGTTGAGATCGTAGCCACCTATGAGTTGTTCAATATCAATCGCACTAAACTTGAAAACTTAATCCACCGAATTTTTGAGCCCGCACGGCTCGACATTGAGATAATGGACCGCTTCGGCAATCCCGTTGTCCCGCGAGAGTGGTTCCTCGTTCCACTATTCGTGGTGGATGAGGCTGTGGAAAAGATAAAAGATCGTACAATTGATAACTATACTTATGATCCCCATGCAGCGGCGCTGGTAGTACTGTGACGTACGGCCGATGCCCAGCAGTTGACACTGCCGTCGTAGAATCAGGGAGGCGGGTGATGGCTTCTAGATTATTTTATGACGAAACGCGTCAGGTTATCATCGGGCAGCTGCTCGTCTACCGAAGGCGGCAAGAGCTAAGTGATTATGCATAATTAATCGTGCGTCCCGTACCATAGTCCCCGAGCAGGCGATGGACCTCAGCGCAGAGCCGATCAAACGAGAGATAGGCTCCCAAGGGTAGCCAGTAGTATTTGATCTGTCGCCACAGGATCTCGATCAAGTTCAGCTCTGGCGAGTAAGCGGATAGGTAGATCAGATGCACGCGATGCGACATCCATTCCAGAATCTTGCGCTTGAACGCCTTGGAACGATGCATGCTGGCATTGTCCACCACCACCACGGCGAAGGTATCGGGGTCTTTCTGAGCCACAAACTGGTCAAACGCCTCGATGACTGTCTCCGTCGTGACCGACTCGGTGGTCGTTTGATAGACCAGCTTCCCTTTTCGGCTTACGAAGCCCAGCACGTTCAACCTATGGCTATGTGATGTAGCGCGTCAATCTGTATGAGAAGCCAGCGACAATCTGGATGAGAAATCGGTGTCGCGGCCCTGCTCCTTTTTATGCTCCCTCCCCTGGTAGGCAAGCGGTGTCATTCGTGGCCGTGTCGCCCGTGTCGCTGGGCGACACGGAGTGACTTGTCTTGAGTGTCGCGCGCGTTGCCGGCCGTCCTTGAGAACGCTTGGTCTCCATCGCGGTTCGGCGTCGATAGCTGTCGACGTTGAGCTCGAAGAGGGTGGCGTGGTGGACCAGGCGGTCGACGGCGGCCAACGTCATGGCGGGATCCGGGAAGATCTTGCCCCACTCGCCGAACGGCTGGTTGGCGGTGATCAGCAGCGATCGGTACTCGTAGTACTGGTTGATCAGCTGGAACAGCGCGTAGCGTGCCTGCCGGCTCATCGGCAAATATCCCAGCTCATCGATCACCAGGGCGTCCGCCTTGGTCAGCTGGTGGAGCTTCTTCTTCAACTCACCCTTCATCTCGGCCAGCTCCAGTTCCTCGACCAGGTCGAGGGCGTTGAGGAACGTCACCCGGTAGCCGGCCTCGATGGCCTTCAACGAGAACGACGTCAAACATGTCTACTTTGTGGCCGAGACCAAGGGCAGCATGTCATCGCTGGAACTGCGTAAAACCGAATAGGCCAAGATCAAGTGCGCAACGGAGTTCTTCGATACGATCGCAACGGCTAAGGTGAAGTGTGACGTTGTGGATTCATATGACAAGTTGATGGATCTAGTAAGATAAAAAATATAATACAGGCTTCTATCCTTGAAGCCTGTATTACATTAAAATAACTTATGTTTCTGCTACTGGACAACACTGAGGCGGGCTTTCTTAAGTTTTGTATGCCAAGCCTGTGAAAGCTCGTCATCTGGAATGTCAGGCATCACATTTTTTAGAAGCTCGGGGTGCACCCCAATTTCGTCAGCCAGTGCATAAAAGCTTACCCCAAAATGGTCATGAATGACTTTCAAAGACTTTATTATAAGCTCAGCCTGCTCTCTTTTAACAAGACAGTCCTCATCTTCCTGCTTGCTTTGGCCGCTATTTTTTAAATATATCACGCCGCCTTTGTAGGTTCTCTCGCTAATTAGACCCAGAGCTTTCGCCCTGTAAAGAACAGCTGCCTTAGAGGTTCCAAATTGCATCTTAATATCAACAATGCATTGCCAATCCAAGCGCCGCCCCCTCGAGCGAAAAACTTTAGAGAAAGTGGATCTTGGCAGTAAAAATGCGGAAGCAAATCGATTTGCTTCAGTTTCTGTTGTTCTGTCACCTGTAATTATCCCTTCATGCAAGATCAAGTGTGCCATCTCATGTGCAATATCGAAGCGCTGCCTAAAGGGGCTCTCTTTAGCATCATTTCTAACAATAATTGGTCTTGATGCGGGGATAGACAATGCATCGACTTCCGTCGAAGCATCTCTGAAGAACGTCACTAATGCTCCAGCATGCTCAACGACACGAACCATATTTTCTATGGGGCCTAGGCCTAGGCCCCAATAACTTCTGGTTCTTTCAGCAGCACGCTCAATTTCTTCAAATGTTACTGCGCCAGAGTGATCCGGAAAGTCCACGTCAGGCAAAGAAACATGCCTATCTATGTAGTTGGCAAGGTGACTAAAAATAGCACCTCTTGCCAACACTTTTAAACGTGTACTTACCTTGGTGGAAGCAAGTCGGCGGAAGTGAGCTTGATCCTCTGAAGGGCCTGGCGGGGTCTGCCTGTAAAAAAACTCGGGAGTCACCTTCAAGCACTTAGAAAGTAACTCTACCGTATCATCGCTAATATTTTTTCCAGCCTTGCCATTCTCAATTTGAGATATATACTGCCTAGTTTTACCAACTTCTTCCGCAATGTCATTTAAGGTCTTTCCCCAGTAATGACGAGCAAGACGAAGCTGGCTTCCTTCAAATTGTGTCATCGTTGGACTTTTTAGTTTCATTGACATCGTCTTCATCCACAAGCTCTCGACGGGGCTCAAGGATAGGCGCTGGGATCTTCGCTGCAGCGGGAATTTCTGCGTCTGAAGAAACAAATGTTTTCACGGCCGTATTAAACTGCCATTTAGCAATCGCTTCTTTCAATCCAGACTTATATTTGACGCAATAAAGCTCATGTTCGTCATCTTCATTAAGTGACTTTCTAATCATGAACCGCCAGAGCCCATCCGGATCTTCGTAAGAATCAGCGCCTTCGAATAGTGGTAAAGTAAAATTTGAGGCTTCTGCCGCGGTTGGTAGAATTACAAATCTCTTTTGTGGGCTTTCAGGATCATCGCAAAAGAAACGAAAAACTGACGTGCTTCCTATTTTGAATTGAATATCATTACCCCGGTGGACCACTTTTAGCCACGGGAAATAATTCTCATATTCTAGAATAGCCTCTCTCACCCATGCCCATCCTCTCGAGCCTTGGGTATAGGTATTATCGTATTTATGCTGAGTATTGGAAATTGCTTCTGAGTAGACGTCTAAGATGAATCTCGCAACAGCATTGAGGCGATCATCAGTGAGTTCCGGATCAATTTCAGAAGGATGGACTGCTAGCTGCATGACACTATTCCATTTCAACATTTTGTAAAGTCAATGATTGTGCCTTTTCCAAGGTTTGTCAAGTGGAAAATCGCTCCAATCTAGAAAAATACGTCACTGCCTCATGGTCTAGCTGTATGCAACAGCAAAAGGCATACTCTGCTGCCTCCGTGCCCACCGCCCCCGTCGCTGGTGTACCCTGACGAGAACACTTCCGCCTCCAAGAGCCGCGCATGACACAGGCCACCTACCGCCACTACCCGAGCTTCACACGCCGCTATGCCCGTTCGGTGATGAAGATGATGGGCCTGCCGAAGAAGCCCTCTGTCGAGGCCGAGATTTTCGGCGAGATGTTGCATGACGAGCAGATGGTGCATTCCATCAATGGCGAGATTCTGATGCTGGAGTGGCATCACGGCCGCGAGGGCAGGGTGGTGGTGCCGGAACCGTCGCTGTCGGAGTGGCTGCAGACGGTGCAGCTCAGCAAGGTTCAGGGCGACGCCTGGTCGTGGCCCTGGGAGTACAGCACGCTGTCGTTTCCGGCGAAGCAGACCTTCCATGGCCATCAGATCGATGGCGCCCTGGTCGCCTGGGTGGACTCGACCGAGCTGCCCGACCGCTACGAATTCTTTCTGAAGGCACACGGCAATCCGCATGGTGTGGACATGAAAGGCATTGGCGATCCCTGGCTGATCGTTGCCATCCACAACCCGCTCGACGACAAGCCGAGTGAAAACCCCACCATGCTGCGCGGCGCCTTCAAACCCAGCCAGATCACCGATTTCATCAACCGCGAGGCCATCGAGCATGCCGGCGGCCGCGCGACCCCGCTGGCGGACGAGGAGGGCATGAT
>JBNJKT010000022.1:0-38089 GCA_051751285.1 Pseudomonadota bacterium
GCGCAGATAGATGGCCACAAGCAACCGCACTTCCTGTGCCGCGAGGACCGCCGGCCGCTCTGGATGGCGGCCATCTGGGCTGAGCGCGATGACGGCGCACCGGGCTGCGCGATTCTCACTGAGCCGGCGCGTGGCGTGGCCAAGGAGATCCACCCACGCATGCCGCTGGTGCTGGACGACGAGAGCCTCGAGCCTTGGATCGATCCCGACCTGACGGATCGCGAGACGATCCGCAACGTGGTGCATCACCTGGATGCCGCGCTGATCACCCACTGGCCGGTCAGCCAGCGGGTCAACCAGCCCATCGAGGATGACGCCGACCTGATTGAGTCGGTCAACGAACCGTAATTCGCGGCAGGTCCTCCCAGCGAGTCGTCCACCTCGGCGAACGATTGGCGCAGCGCAGGTGCCAGGCTGCTTTACCTTACCTGATGACCAACTTCGAAAGTGGTGGGCAGGGCGTGTATTTGTTGGCTCGCTATCATGAACGGAAAGGGGGATGGTGCGGTGGTAAGCAATGCCATAAAAAACCCGCCGTGGGGGCGGGTTCGGTGAATCTGTAGCGAGGCTCAGGCGGCTCTGGCAGTCATCCGTTGCTGGATAGCCAGGCCAATGGCTCGAGTGATGGCTGGGCTAGCACCTTTGATCTTGATGGTACTCTTCAGTGCCTGGACCCCGTGGCGCTGTGTGAACACGCCAAACAGCTCATCGGCGTAGGAGCCGGAGAGCGAAACGACGTCACTGAGATCGAGAACAACCTGATCGCCTTGGCTGGCAAGCGCCTCAATTTTGGCTCGCTCCTGAGCTGCGGTGGTGCGATTAGCTAAGGAGCCTTTGTATTTCAATGTGTTAGTCATGTTCTTGCTCCCTTGTGATGCGGCATGGTGAGAGCGCAGATCAGAAGGTCAGATCGTCTAGGATGCTCTGCACATCATCTGACAGAGGCTCTTCTTCGATGTTCTTACCAAGCTCGCTGATTTTTAATCTACACGCGATTGCCACTCCTTGCCAGTGTGGCACCGCAACATAGCTGCCGAATTTGTGCTCAGCTCGTGTCGTCGATGTGGAGCATAGCAAGGTGTCACCGCTAGCGATCCATAGCTCAGCATCGTAGTGACGCACGAGGTTCATCAACTGATCTAGGCCAAGCCCCTGATGGTGGTTGCCGTCATGGCGGTACATGACGTCTATGCCTTGGCCAAAGGGGTTGCCCGTAGCATCTTCTGGCTGCTGCTGGGCGAAATCCTCTTGATCAGCGTCCTTGGTCGAATGCTCTTTGCACAGGCACCAGTCGATGGCGCTGGCATGGTCCGTCACGCCTGCCACGGCCCGGCGCTGGCACTCCCGGAAAAAGCCCTTGCCGGCATCCACGACGGCAAACTCAATTACATCTTGCTGACCCTTGTAGCTCCAGAGCTGCGCCATCGAAAAGCCGGCCCCATCGGCATGGGCGCGGACGTTATCATGCAGCTCTCCTATGACGCTACACAGGCGGCCAATACCGGGCAGATCCCCCGTGTGATGACGGATGCAGTCAGCAGTCTCCGTTGTAGCGCGATCTACGTCCGCGGCGTTTTCCAGCATCTGCATGGGGCTGTAGCGTAACCCTCTGTTCGGGCGGGCCATGGCGAAGTCATCTGTGCCGAACAGCATGAATGGCACCTGCAATGCGGAGAAGTACCCCTGGTGAGAGCCTGGGTCGGCAAATTTGATGTCGGTGACGCGGTAGGTATGGCCCAGGCTAGTGGCTACCGTGATGAAGCCAGGTGTCAGAAAACCTTGTGGAATGTATAGATTGCCATCCTCAGCAGGGGTGATCTGGTGCTGACTCATTACTGCCGACGCTAATCCTTGCTGCTGCATCACGTCCTCTTTGATCGAGTGCTTTCCCGCTGGGTGATGGTCTCTGGCGAAGGACTCATTATAGCCAGATGACAGGCTGGGCGAGTCCGTCTCAATGTATCCCTCCGCCCTGCCTCTGGCTAGGCAAGCGAGGGCTCAAGAGCAGACAACACAGGTACTTGTCGCCCGTCGTTGAAGGCACTCCTCCTGCTGCCTGCCGAGAGGTCTGTCATCCGGTGCCTCAGGTGACCCTGAAAATGGACAGGGGAGGCAGCCACGCTGACCCTGGTAAGGTTTGGGCAGCATGGCTTTGGCGAGTGCCGGGTTGTCGATAATCTGTAGGAGGTAGCCAGCGACAAAGCGGAGCAGGGCCTACAACCTGGATCGACCGTTTCAGTCGTTTGCTACCTATTTGCTACCTAAAATGAAGAACAACGAAAAGCGGCCACTGCCTCGTTGGGCTAAGTGGCCGTTTTTGCTATGTTTTTTGGTCGGAGTAGCAGGATTCGAACCTACGACCTCTGCCTCCCGAAGGCAGCGCTCTACCAAGCTGAGCTATACTCCGAATCTCTCTTGTGTCGGGCGCGTGACAACCGACGTGGCGTATTATACGCATGCCTTGCCGCCATGCAAGTCTCTTGGCGGCTTTGTGCCGCTCAGGTCTTCCGGTCGACGGCCGTGCGGGCGAGCTGGGCCATGCTGTCGCGGAAGGGACTTTCGGGCAGGGCGTCGAGCTGTGCCAGAGCCTTGTCGGCCATCTCTTCTGCGCGAGCCCGGGTGTAGTCCAGAGCACCGGTGTCGTGCACGATGGCCAGTACCTCGTCCAGGTGCTCCAGGCCTCCCTTGCGGATGGCCTGACGGATCAGGCCTCGCTGCTCGGCAGTGCCGGCGGCCATGGCCTGGATCAGCGGCAGGGTCGGCTTGCCCTCGGCCAGGTCATCGCCGACGTTCTTGCCCATCGCTTCGGCGTTGCCTTCGTAGTCGAGCAGGTCGTCGATCAGCTGGAAGGCCAGGCCCAGGTAGCGGCCATAGTGCTGCAGGGCCGTTTCCTGCTCCGGGCTGGCATCGGCGAGGATGGCACCGCTGTGGGAGGCCGCCTCGAAGAGCATGGCGGTCTTGCCCTGGATGGTCTCGAAGTAGGCTGTCTCGTCGGTGTCGGGATTGCCTACGTTGGTCAACTGCTGCACTTCCCCCTCGGCGATGGTGCAGGTGGCCCGCGAGAGCACGTCCATGATGCGCATGGAGCCCACTTCCACCATCATCTGGAAGGAGCGGGAGTAGAGGAAGTCCCCCACCAGTACCGAGGGGGCGTTGCCCCAGGCATCGTTGGCCGTGGCCTTGCCGCGACGCATGTGGGACTCGTCGACCACGTCGTCGTGCAGCAGCGTCGAGGTGTGCATGAACTCGACCAGGGTTGCCAGGGTGATATGCCGGTCGCCCGCGTAGTCCAGCGAGCGCGCCGCCAGCAGCACCAGCAGCGGACGCAGCCGCTTGCCGCCGCTCTCGATGATGTACTGGCCGATGGTTTCCACCAGCGGGATGCGCGAGGCGAGCTGGGCCATGATCGTGCGATTCACGGCGAGGAAGTCATCGGCGACCGCGGCATGGAGCAGCGACGCGGTATCGGGACTGGATGACTGAGGCGGTGCGGCGTTGGCTGGCATGGAGGCGGTATCGACGAGTAATGGGTGCCGGGGCAAGGGGCGCCCCTTCTGGCTTCGGGTTGCCGGTCATGCTATGGGCCCCCCATGGGGGCGTCAAGCTGGTGCTGCCGGGCCTTCGGCCGGGCTGGTTGTGTCGCTCTCGGAGCCTGATTCGCGGGTTGTACGGTCGTTCCCTCGCGGTTATAATCCGCGACCCACTCATCATGCTCCCTGTCAGATGGCTGCCGGAAGGGGCGCCACTCGCAGCAGGTCGATGAAGAGCCAACACCCGATGAGTCCTGGAGAGAAAAGCATGTACGCAGTTATCAAGAGCGGTGGCAAGCAGTACCGCGTTCAGGAAGGCCAGACGCTCAAGCTCGAGAAGCTGGAAGTACCGACCGGCGACACCATCGAGTTTGACGAGGTCCTGCTGGTGGGTAACGACGAGGACGTCACCGTTGGCGCCCCGCTGGTCGACGGTGCCAAGGTGGCCGCCGAGGTCGTCTCCCACGGCCGTGGCGACAAGATCACCATCATCAAGTTCCGTCGTCGTAAGCACTCCATGAAGCGTCAGGGCCACCGTCAGTGGTTCACTGAAGTCAAGATCACCGGGATCTCCGCGTAAGCGCCGCGCCAGCGGAACGCTTTTCGAGATATTCCCCTGAACGAGCGAGGACTTTGCAATGGCTCATAAGAAGGCAGCGGGCTCTACCCGTAACGGTCGCGACAGCGAATCCAAACGCCTCGGCGTCAAGCTGTTTGGCGGTCAGGTCGTCAACCCCGGCAACATTATCGTCCGTCAGCGTGGCACCAAGTTCCACGCTGGTACCGGCGTCGGGATCGGCAAGGACCACACGCTGTTCGCGCTGGACGAGGGCGTGGTCAAGTTCGAGACCAAGGGTCCGAAGAACCGCAAGTTCGTCAGTATCGTCTCTGCCTGAGACCCTGATGCTTGCAGCGAGAAGGCCCCGCCCAGGCGGGGCCTTCTTGTATCATGGCGGCACAGGCCGTCAGGAGAGTAAGAGATGCAGTTCGTCGACGAAGCCTCGATCATCGTGGAAGCCGGGAAGGGCGGTAATGGCTGCCTGAGCTTCCGCCGCGAGAAATACGTGCCCAAGGGCGGTCCCGATGGCGGCGATGGTGGTCATGGCGGCACCGTCTACCTGATCGGTGACGATGCCCTCAATACCCTCATCGACTTCAAGTACCAGCGCTTTTACAAGGCGCAGAACGGCCAGCCCGGCATGGGGCGGCAGATGAGCGGGCGCGCCGGCGACGACCTGCACGTCAAGGTGCCGGTTGGCACCACGGTGATCGATGAGGACACCCTCGAGGTGATTGCCGACGTCACCGAGATCGGCCAGGTCGTGCCGGTTGCCCAGGGCGGCCGCCGGGGGCTTGGCAACATTCACTTCAAGTCCTCCACCAACCGCGCGCCGCGGCGAACCACGCCGGGCACCGAGGGTGAGCGTCGCAACCTGCGCTTCGAGATGAAGGTGATGGCCGACGTCGGCCTGCTGGGTCAGCCCAATGCCGGCAAGTCGACGTTGATCCGCGCCGTCTCCGCGGCCAAGCCCAAGGTGGCCAACTATCCGTTCACCACTCTGGTGCCCAACCTGGGCGTGGTGAAGCTTGGCCTGCACGAGCATTTCGTGATGGCCGACGTGCCCGGCCTGATCGAGGGTGCTTCCGATGGCGCGGGCCTTGGGTTGCGCTTTCTCAAGCACCTGACCCGCACCCGGCTGCTGTTTCATGTGGTGGACGTGGCGCCTTTCGACGAGTCCGATCCCGTGGAGGCCGCCGAGGCGATCATTCATGAGCTCGGTGAGTTCTCGCCGGCGCTGGCCGAGCTGCCGCGCTGGCTGGTGCTCAACAAGCTCGACCTGCTGCCGGCCGAGGAGCGCGAGGCAGTAGCCGACGAGATCGTCCGTCGGCTTGGCTGGGAGGGGCCGGTGTTCCGCATTTCGGCGATTTCCAGCGATGGCACCGACGCCCTGGTGCAGGCCGCCCACCGCTGGCTCACCGAGCAGCGCCGCCTCGAGAACGAGGATGAGGAGGCCGCCGAGCGGGCCCGCGAGATGCGCGCACGCATGGAAGACGAGACGGTGGCGCGCACCGAAGCTCGCCTGGGTCGCAAGCGCAAGCGTGACGACGAAGATGACGACGATTTCGATGATGACGATTACGACGTCGAGATCGAATACGCGCCCTGAGGATCAAGAGCGAATGGAGCACAACGAGCAGGTGGCGGGCCGCGAGGCGCTGGTGGGTGCTCGCCGGGTGGTGGTGAAGATCGGCAGCGCGCTATTGACCAACGACGGCCGCGCGCTGGACGAGGTGGCCATCGGCGGCTGGGTGGATCAGATTGCCGAACTGCATCACCGGGGCATCGAGGTCGTGCTGGTCTCCTCCGGCGCGGTGGCAGCCGGGATGGCGCGCCTGGGCTGGCAGGTCCGGCCCTCGGCGGTGCATGAGCTCCAGGCCGCAGCGGCGGTGGGCCAGAACGGTCTCACCGAGTGCTACGAGGGCCACTTCGCTCGTCACGGCCTGCTCACCGCCCAGGTGCTGCTCACCCACGACGACCTCTCCAACCGCAAGCGCTACCTCAACGCCCGCTCGGCATTGCGCACCCTGGTCGCCCTGGGGGTGGTGCCGGTGGTCAACGAGAACGACACCGTGGTCACCGACGAGATCCGCTTCGGCGACAACGACACCCTCGGCGCCCTGGTCGCCAACCTACTGGAGGCCGATGCCCTGGTGATCCTCACCGACCAGGAGGGGTTGTTCGATGCCGACCCGCGCGGCAATCCCGAGGCGCGGCTGATCGCCGAGGGGCGCGCCGATGACCCGAGCCTGGCGGCAGTAGCCGGCGGCGGTGGCGTGCTCGGTCGCGGTGGTATGGCCACCAAGGTGCGGGCAGCCCAGCTGGCGGCCCGTTCCGGCGCGGTCACGGTGATCGCCAGTGGCCGTCAGCCGGCGGTGCTCGGCCGCCTGGCCGAGGGCGAGCGGCTGGGCACTCTGCTGCTCCCCGAGCAGGCACCCATGGCGGCGCGCAAGCGCTGGCTGGCGGGGCAGCTTCAGGTGCGTGGCACCCTGACCCTGGATGCCGGCGCGGTGAATGTCCTCAAGAGCAGCGGCTCCAGTCTGTTGGCGGTGGGCGTGACGGCGGTCAGCGGCCAGTTCCGCCGGGGCGACATGGTGCTCTGCGTCGACGATCAGGGGCGTCGCGTGGCCAAGGGGCTGGTCAACTACGGCGCCGACGAGGCCCGTCTGCTGGTGGGCAAGCCCAGCCACCAGATCGAGGCCATCCTCGGCTACATGGAATCGCCGGAGCTGATCCACCGTGACAACCTGGTGGTACTCTAGCACTATGGCAAGAACAGGATTGGCGTGATAGGATGCGCCATCCTCTCAGACACGGCCCCCAAGCGACTGCGTTCAAGCGCGCAGCCGGCAACATGGCCAGGCCGACGGGGATTTTTTATTTCCCTGTTGGATCATACCGTTATCAAGCGTCGCCCATAGATGGCGACCACAACTTTCTCCAAGGAGACAGTCAGTGGCGAACAGCAAGCAAGCCCGCAAGCGTGCCCGTCAGGCAGAAGGTCGTCGTGTTCTGAAGGCGAGCCAGCGCAGCATGGTCCGCACCTACATCAAGAACGTCGTCAAGGCCATCAACGGCGGTGACCACGCCCAGGCCATGGACGCCTTCAAGCAGGCGCAGCCGGTCATCGACCGTATCGCCGACAAGGACGTGCTCTCCAAGAAGAAGGCCGCGCGCCTGAAGAGCCGCCTGAACAAGCGCATCAAGGCACTCGCGGCGTAAGTCGGGAGCGCCAGCAGAAAAACCGGCTGCGGCCGGTTTTTTTGTGCCCGCGATTCTTGCCGAGTGCCCATCGAGGGTGCCGAACGAGGAAGAGACGGTGACGGATCACAAACAGCCCCCCGAGCCCCGGGACGACGAACGCCAGACACCTGACGGCCCGCCTCGTCCGCCGGCCGTCGATAGCCACGACCGCGTGGTGGCGCCCAAGGCGGGCGGCCTGATGCGCTCCGGCCTGGTGGTCAGCATGATGACCATGCTCTCGCGGGTGATGGGGCTGGCGCGCGACGTGGTGATCGCCACCCTGTTCGGTGCCGGCGACGGGGCGGACGCCTTCTTCGTTGCCTTCAAGATCCCCAACTTCCTGCGCCGCCTGTTCGCCGAGGGGGCCTTCAACCAGGCCTTCGTGCCGGTGCTCTCGGAATACGCCACCCGAGGCAGCAAGCGCGAGGTGAAGGAGCTGCTCGATGCGGTGGCCGGCAGCCTCACGGCGGTGCTGGCGCTGATCACGGCGCTGGCCATGCTGGCCTCGCCCTGGCTGGTGTGGGCCTTCGCGCCCGGCTTTGGCCGCGACCCGGAGAAGCTGGCGCTGACCGCCGACATGCTGCGGCTCACCTTTCCCTATCTGCTGCTGATCTCGCTCACGGCCTTTGCCGGCAGTACGCTCAACACCTGGAACCGCTTTGCCGTGCCGGCCTTCACCCCGGTGCTGCTCAACCTGTCGCTGATCGGTGCAGCGGTCCTGCTCACGCCGCTGTTCGAGGAGCCGGCCATGGCGCTGGCCTGGGGCGTGCTCATCGCCGGCGGTGCCCAGCTGGCCTTCCAGGTTCCCTTCCTGGCGAGGCTGGGGCTGCTGCCACGGCCGTGGCCCGACTTCGCTCACAGCGGCGTGCGGCGCATCCTGCGGCTGATGGCGCCGGCGCTGTTCGGCGTCTCGGTCTCCCAGATCAACCTGCTGCTCGACACCGTGCTGGCCTCGCTGCTGGCGGCGGGCAGTGTCTCCTGGCTCTACTACTCTGATCGCCTGGTGGAGCTGCCGCTGGGGGTGTTCGGCATCGCCATCGGCACGGTGATCCTGCCGGCGCTCTCCCGGCGCCATGCCGAACAGTCCGGCGAGCACTTCGCGGCCATGCTCGACTGGGCGATCCGTACCGTGCTGCTGCTGGGGCTTCCCGCGGCCCTGGCCCTTGCCGTGCTGGCCGAGCCGTTGCTGATCGCGCTGTTTCACTACGGTGCCATGACCGAGCGCGACATCGCCATGGCGGCGATGAGCCTGCGGGCCTATGCGTTCGGCCTGGTGGCTTTCATGCTGATCAAGGTGCTGGCGCCGGGCTTCTTCGCTCGCCAGAACACCGTCACGCCGGTGAAGGTGGGCATCATCGCCATGGTCGCCAACATGGTCTTCAACCTGATCCTGGTCTGGCCCCTGGCCCATGCCGGCCTGGCACTGGCCACGGCGCTTTCGGCCTTCCTCAATGCCGGCCTGCTGGGCTGGCTGCTGCGAAGGGAGGGCGTGCTGGTCTTCCAGCCCGGCTGGGGGCGCTACGCGGTGCAACTGCTTGGCGGTTGCACGGTGATGGGCGTGGGGCTGGCCTGGCTGGCCCCCGATTGGCAAGCGTGGCTCGAATGGAGCGTCTGGACGCGCGCCGGCTGGCTGGCGGTGCTGGTGGCGGCCGGGGCGGCGGTTTACTTCGCCTGGCTGGCGGCCTTCGGGGTGCGGATTCGGCATTTCCGGATGAAGGGCTGACCGGTGCCAACCAACCGCCGCTTCGCGACGGATCGCGACGCAAGCGTTGCTCCCACAAGAGACAGCGGGGAAAGACCAAGCCGCGCCGGCTGTCAAGGGGCCCCCGGTCCGTTATAATCGTTAACTTTATTTCCCAGCGTGATGACCCCATGCGAGTGATTCGAGGACTGCACAACCTGCGTGACGAGGATCGCGGCTGCGTGGCCACCATCGGCAACTTCGATGGCGTGCATCGCGGGCACCGGGCGATCCTCGACCAGTGCCGCGAGCATGCGGCTCGGCTCGGCCTGCCGGTGACCGTGGTGGTCTTCGAGCCGCAGCCTCGGGAGTTCTTCGCCGGCGACCAGGCACCGCCGCGGCTGAATCGGCTGCGCGACAAGGTGGCGCTTCTCGGCGAGTGCGGGGTCGACCGCATCCTCTGCCTGCCCTTCAACGACGCCCTGCGCAGCCTGACCGCCCTGGAGTTCATCGAGCGCGTGCTGGTGGACGGCCTGGGTGTGCGTCATCTGGTGGTGGGCGACGACTTCCGCTTCGGCTGCGATCGCCGCGGCGACTTTCACCTGCTGACCGAGGTGGGGGAGTCCTGGGGCTTCGGCGTTGAACACACTCGCACCTTCACCATCGACGGCGAGCGGGTCTCCAGTACCCGGGTGCGCACCCTGCTGGCCAGCGGCAATTTTGCCGCCGCGGCGCGCCTGCTGGGTCGCGTCTACCGGCTGGGCGGCCGTGTAGTGCGCGACCGCCAGCTGGGCCGTACCATCGGCGTACCCACCGCCAACCTGCCGCAGCCGGCCTTGTCGCTGGCTTTGCAGGGCGTCTATGCGGTGGTCACCGAGCTCCCCGACGGGCGCCGCCTGCCCGGTGTGGCCAACATCGGCTGGCGCCCCACGGTGGGAAGCTCTCGGCCGGTACTCGAGGTGCACCTCTTCGACTTCGACGGTGACCTCTACGGCGAGCGCCTGACGGTGTTCCCCTGCGCCAAGCTGCGCGGCGAGGTGAAGTTCGCCCACTTCGACGAGCTCAAGACCCAGATCCGCGCCGACCAGGCGCGCGCCCGGGCCTACTTTCTGCAGCACCCCGCCGCCGGTGCCGACTATCCACAGCACCCCACCGCCGGTGCCGACTATCTACAGCACCCCGCTGCCGGTGCAAAGGATGCGGCACACCCTGTCGCGGCAGGTCCGGCAGGCGACGGCCGCGACGATTCTCTTCCTCTGGCATCGGCGCCGCTGGCGCGCGAGGCCGTGACTTCCGATTCCTCGGCGGGTGCCCCCGCCGACCCCGACGACGGCTGACCCCCAGGATATGAGCGACTACAAGCACACTCTGAACCTGCCAGAAACCGATTTTCCCATGCGCGGCATGCTGCCCAAGCGTGAGCCCGCCCGGGTGGCGCAGTGGAAGCAGATGGACCTCTACCATCGCCTGCGCAAAGAACGCCAGGGCAGGGAGCTGTTCGTCCTTCACGACGGCCCTCCCTACGCCAATGGCAGCATCCACATCGGTCACGCCGTCAACAAGATCCTCAAGGACATCATCGTCAAGTCGAAGAACCTGGCCGGCTTCGATGCCCCCTACGTGCCCGGCTGGGATTGCCACGGCCTGCCCATCGAGCACAAGGTGGAGACCACCCACGGCAAGCACCTCGAGCCCGGCAAGGCCCGCGAGCTGTGCCGTGAGTATGCCGCCGAACAGATCCATGGCCAGCTCGCCGACTTCGTGCGCCTGGGCGTGATCGGCGACTGGGACACGCCCTACCGCTCCATGGACTATGCCAACGAGGCCGGCGAGATCCGCGCCCTCGCTGACATGGTCGAGGCCGGCTATGTCTTCAAGGGGCTGAAACCCGTCAACTGGTGCTTCGACTGCGGCTCGGCGCTGGCCGAGGCCGAGGTGGAGTACCAGGACAAGAAGTCCGACGCCATCGACGTGGCCTTCCCGGTGGAGGATGCAGAGAAGCTCTCCGCCGCCTTCGGCCTCGACCGGCTTGCCAAGCCCACCGCCATCGTGATCTGGACCACCACGCCCTGGACCATCCCCGCCAACCAGGCGCTCAATGTGCATCCCGAGTTCACCTATGCCCTGGTGGATACCGGCGAGCGGCTGCTGGTGCTGGCCGAGGAGCTGGTGGAGTCGTGCCTCGAACGCTTCGGGCTGCAAGGCGAGATCGTTGCCACGGCCACCGGCGAGCGACTGGATGGCGTCCACTTTCGCCACCCCTTCTACGATCGCTTGTCACCGGTCTATCTGGCCGACTATGTCGAGGTCGAGGTGGGCAGCACCGGTATCGTTCACTCGGCCCCGGCCTACGGCGTCGATGACTTCATCACCTGCCGCGAGCACGGCATGACCTTCGACGAGATCGAGAGCCCGGTGCAGGGTAATGGCGTCTATGTCGACGACCTGCCGTTCTTCGGCGGCCAGATGATCTGGAAGGCCAACCTGCAGATCGTCGCCAAGCTCGACGAGGTGAGCGCGCTGATGGCCCACCAGACCATCACGCACAGCTACATGCACTGCTGGCGCCACAAGACCCCGGTGATCTACCGCGCCACCGCCCAGTGGTTCGTGGGCATGGACCTCGAAGGCCGCGATGGCAAGACCCTGCGTGAGCGGGCGCTGGCCGGCATCGAGGCGACCACCTTCACCCCAGCCTGGGGCCAGGCGCGGCTGCACAGCATGATCGCCAACCGCCCGGACTGGTGCATCTCCCGCCAGCGCAACTGGGGCGTGCCGATCCCCTTCTTCCTGCACAAGGCGACCGGTGAGCTGCACCCGCGCACCGTGGCGCTGATGGAGCAGGCCGCCCAGCGTGTGGAGCGGGAGGGCATCGACGCCTGGTTCCGCCTCGACCCCGCTGAGCTGCTGGGCGAGGAGGCCGCCGACTACGACAAGGTCACCGATACCCTGGACGTCTGGTTCGACTCCGGCACCACCCATCGCCACGTGCTGCGCGGCTCGCATCCCCACGGCCACGAAAACGGCCCGGTCGCTGATCTCTACCTGGAGGGCTCCGACCAGCACCGCGGCTGGTTCCACTCCTCGCTGCTGACCGGCTGCGCCATCGACGGCCACCCGCCTTATCGCGGCCTGCTCACCCACGGCTTCACCGTGGATGCCCATGGCCGCAAGATGTCCAAGTCGGTGGGCAACGTGGTGGCGCCCCAGGAGGTGATGGACAAGCTCGGTGCCGACATCCTGCGCCTCTGGGTGGCCTCCACCGACTACGGCGGCGAGATGGCGGTCTCCGACGAGATTCTCAAGCGCACCGCCGATGTCTACCGGCGTATCCGCAACACCTCGCGCTTTTTGCTGGCCAACCTCAACGGCTTCGCGCCGGATCGCGATGCCGTGCCGTTCGAGGACATGCTGGCCCTGGACCAGTGGGTGGTGGACCGCGCCGCCCAGCTGCAGGCACGCATCGAGACGGCCTATGAAGAGTACCGCTTCCTCGATGTGTACCAGCAGGTGCACGGCTTCTGCGCCCGGGAGCTGGGCGGCTTCTACCTGGACGTGATCAAGGATCGCCAGTACACCACCCAGGCCGACTCCCTGGCCCGCCGCAGCGCCCAGACCGCGCTCTATCAGGTCGTCGAGGCTCTCTCCCGCTGGGTGGCGCCGATCCTCTCCTTCACCGCCGAGGAGATCTTCGAGAACATCCCGGGCAAGCGCGGCGAGAGCGTGCTGCTGGCCGAGTACTACACGGGGCTCGAGACGCTGGGGGACGACGCCGACATGGGCCGCGACTTCTGGGAGCAGGTGCTCGAGGTCAAGCAGGCCGTGAACAAGTGCCTGGAGGATGCTCGCAACGCGAAGGCCATCAAGGGCAGCCTGGCCGCCGAGGTCACCCTCTATGTGGACGACGCCCTGCAGGCCACGCTCGCCAAGCTGGGCGACGAGCTGCGCTTCGTGATGCTGACCAGCGAGGTGCGACTGGCGCCCCTCGGCCAGGGTGAGGACGCGGAGGCCACCGAGCTCGAGGGACTCAAGGTGGCCGTGGTCGAGAGTCCCAACAACAAGTGCGAGCGCTGCTGGCACCACCGCGACGACGTGGGCACCCACCCCGCGCATCCGGACCTCTGCGGGCGCTGCATCGGCAACCTGCCGGACGGCCCTGGCGAGACGCGTCTCTATGCCTGATCGCCAGGCGTCATCCGGCAAGCGGGCGGATACAGGCGGCGCCGTTACGGTGCCGCCGATGCATCGCCCCCTGCGCTGGCTGTGGCTGGCGCTGGCGGTGGTCGTGCTGGACCTGGCCACCAAATACCTGGCCAGCGGACTGCTCGACTACGCCCGGCCCGTGGAGGTGCTGCCGTTCTTCAATCTGACGCTGCTGCACAACACGGGCGCGGCCTTCAGCTTCCTGGCCGGCCACCCCGGCTGGCAGCGCTGGTTCTTCGCCATCATTGCCGTAGGCGCGAGCATCGGCCTGACGGTGTGGATGCGCCGCCTCAAGGCCGACGAGACACTGCTGGCCGTGTCGCTGGCGCTGATCATCGGCGGGGCGCTCGGCAACCTCTACGACCGGCTGGTGCACGGCTACGTGGTGGACTTCCTCTCCTTCCACGTCGCCGGCTGGTACTACCCGGCCTTCAACGTGGCGGACATCGGCATCACCCTGGGGGCCATCGGCCTGATCTGGGAATCGCTGTTCGGCGAGAAGCGCCGAGCGCGCCGCCGTGGCTGAGGAACCCGCACGCTGCTCCTGTGGGAGCGCAATTTATTGCCGGTTCGACGCCTCGACGAATGGCGCCGATAGGCGCCCGGCGGGCGGTGCCACCTACCCCGATCGAACCAACATTCCCTTATCGAGTCCGAAAGTCCTATGAGCGACGAGAATACTCCGCAATACCGCATCGACGAGGGCATGGAAGTGACCCTGCACTTCACCCTCAGCCTGGAAGACGGCACCGTGGTGGATTCCACCCGTGACAAGCAGGCCGCTACCTTCCAGGTAGGCGACGGCAACCTGCCGCCCGGCTTCGAGCACCCCCTCAAGGGGCTGACGACCGGCGAGACCGGCAGCTTCGAGATCACCCCCGAGCACGCCTTCGGCCAGCACAATCCTCAGAACATCCAGATGCTCAAGCGCGATGACTTCGAGGACGAGGCACCGGAAGTGGGCATGGTGATGTCCTTCGCCGATGCCGCCGGCGGCGAACTGCCCGGGGTGATCAAGCATATCGAGGGCGAACAGGTGGAAGTGGACTTCAACCACCCGCTGGCAGGGCGTACCCTGACCTTCGAGGTGGAAGTGCTGGACGTGAAGCCCGCTACGACTCACTGAGGCAGCTGGATGGTAGACGCAGCTAGCGGTAGCAGCGACTTCGATTCGCCCTGGAAAGAGGCCCTGGAGCACTATTTCCCGCAGTTTCTCGAGTTGCTGATGCCGGAGATGTATCGTGACATCGACTGGCAACGTCCCCACGAGTTTCTCGACAAGGAGCTGCAACAGGTCGTCCGCGATAGCGAAGCAGGACGGCGGCACGCCGACAAGCTGGTCAAGGTGTTCACGCTGGATGGCAGCGAGACCTGGGTGCTGGTTCATGTCGAGGTGCAGGGGCGGGCCGATCGTCATTTCAATGCCCGAATGTATCGCTACTATTACCGGCTGCAGGACAAGTATCCCCAGCGGCGCATTGCCAGTATTGCTATCCTGACGGATCGCGGGGGCCATCAGACGATAGGTCTGCATGAGCAGCATCTTTGGCAGACACAGCTCAGCTTCAGCTTTCCGGTGGTGGACCTTCAGCGTGTGGGCAGGGATCGCCAATCACTCGAGAACAGCGCTAACCCTTTCGCTGTCGTAGTTCTGGCCCAGTTGGAGGCGCATCGGACCATAGGCGATGATGATGCTCGCCTGGTAACCAAATTCAGCCTCATGAAACGCTTGTATCAGCGTGGCTTCACACGGGCCGAGGTGCTGGAGCTGTTGAGGCTGATAGACTGGATGCTGGCGTTGCCACCGGCATTGGAGGAGAAGCTTGAAGCCCAGATGGCTCGCTTCGAGGAGGAGGTACAGATGTCATATGTCACATCGTTCGAACGCATCGCGGAAAAGCGTGGTGTGCAGCAGGGCATGCAGCAGGGCATGCAGCAGGGCATGCAGCAGGGCGTTCAGAGTGGTCGTGTCGAGCTGCTAATGAAACTGCTCGTGCTGAAATTCGGTGAGCTTCCTGACGCAGTCGAGTCAAAGTTGGCCCAGGCTGAGGTAGAGGAGCTGGATCGCTGGGCCGAGCGTGTCCTGTCAGCCGACTCCCTCGACGATATTTTTGATTGACACACCAAGGCAAGGCCCTATGCAACCCAACCCCATACACATCAGGCTCGCCAACCCGCGCGGCTTCTGCGCCGGCGTCGACCGCGCCATCGATATCGTCAACGGTGCGCTGGACACGTTCGGTCCGCCGATCTATGTGCGCCACGAGGTGGTTCACAACCGCTACGTGGTCGACAGCCTGCGTGAGCGCGGGGCGGTGTTCGTCGAGGAGCTCGAGGAAGTGCCCGACGATGTCATCGTGATCTTCTCGGCCCACGGCGTCTCCCGCGCCGTGCAGGCCGAAGCCGAACGCCGCGGCCTCAAGGTGTTCGACGCCACCTGCCCGCTGGTCACCAAGGTGCACCTGGAGGTGCTGCGCTACGCTCGCCGTGGCCAGGAGTGCATCCTCATCGGCCACCAGGGCCACCCCGAGGTGGAGGGCACCATGGGGCGCTACGACACCTCCCATGGCGGCCAGATCTATCTGGTCGAGGATGAACAGGATGTGGCCCGGCTCGAGGTGAAGGACCCGAGCCAGCTGGCCTTCGTCACCCAGACGACCCTCTCCATGGATGACACCGCCCGGGTGATCGACGCCCTGCGCGCCAAGTTCCCCGAGATCCAGGGCCCGCGCAAGGACGACATCTGCTACGCCACCCAGAATCGCCAGGACGCCGTGCGCGAGCTGGCGGACGGCTGTGATCTGGTGCTGGTGGTGGGTAGCCGCAACAGCTCCAACTCCAACCGCCTGCGCGAGCTCTCGGAGCGGGTCGGCACGCCGGCCTACCTGGTCGACAGCGCCGAGCAGGTCGACTCGGCGTGGCTGGACGGGGTCAACGTCATCGGCGTCACCGCCGGGGCCAGCGCTCCTGAGGTGCTGGTCAAGGGTGTGATTGAGCGGCTGCAGACCCTGGGTGCCACCGCCCCCGAAGAGCTCGCCGGCCGCGAGGAAACCATCACCTTCTCCATGCCCCGCGAGCTCCGCGAGCGCGTGATCGCCAGCGAGTAGGCTTTTATCGTAGGAGCTCTGCTTGCAGCGCGATTCGCTCCGTGGGCTGGGGAGCTTTTTGTAGGAGCACTGCTTGCAGCGCGACCCATCGCGAAGCGATGGTGGTGCTGCCAGGCGGCGGAAGGGCCCCCTCAGGCCCCACCGAGGATGGCGTGTAAGCGGCTACTTACCTCATGGCATGGTACTATGGGATGTTAACCCTATCGCAACGTCCCGTATTGATACATACTGAAATGAATACCTTGACCGTAGGGAGACGCATCGCGTGGCCCCCACAAGCCCCCGAACCAGGCCCCAGGCCCCTACAGGCAACTCCCGGCGTAGCGCCGGTTTTACGCTGATCGAACTGCTCATTGCGGTGGCCATTATCGGGATTCTGGCGTCGATTGCTTATCCGAGTTATACGGCTTATGTAGAGCGTAGCCGGCTGTCTGACGGTCAGGCAGGTTTGATGCAGGCTGCCTCTGTCATGGAAAGGTGTTATACCGAGAATTATGCGTATAAAAGTGCTTGTTGGACTACTGCCCCCTCACCTGAGGGTGTCTATAGTATAGAGCTCACTGATAGTGGTGCAACATTCCAGTTAAAGGCTAAAGGAGGAACTCGTGTTCCATCTGGCTGCTCGACACTATGGTTAAAAAGTGATGGCACTCGTGGTCCTGATGGTTGCTGGTAACCCACTATGAAGCTCATACGCGGTTTTACTTTGATCGAACTTCTGGTCACCATCGCGGTGATGATCATCTTGGCGACCATTGCTGTTCCCAATTTTCAAAACATGATGGTACGCAGTCAGTGGGCGAGTGAGTACAATGAGATACTTGCAGGATTGAATCTTTCTAGAAGTGAAGCAGTCAAGCGTCGAGAAGATGTGAGCCTGGAATTCACCTCTGGCGGTACATCTTGGTCTTATGAGGTGCAAGATTCGGATGGTAATACCCTGCGAATCAGAGAGTCCAGCAATGAGCGAGTAAGCTTGGACAAGAGTGATAATTTTGAAATAATCTTCAACTCTTTGGGTAGGATGGAAGGCGGTAGCTGCAGTGGCGGATGTGAGATTGAAGTCGCTAGCGGTAGTAATTGCAGCGTGATAGATATTAACAGTCTTGGGCGCGTAAGTCGTGCCGATTGTGATGGGGATGGATGATTATGACACTGTCATCACGCAAGACACTTCAGGATGGCTTTACCCTTATCGAGGCGTTAGTGGCCTTGCTGGTGCTTTCCATCGGCCTGCTGGGTGTGGCGGCCATGCAACTCAAGGCGCTACAAGGGGCGCATATTGGTTACCAGCGCGCCTATGCGACCTTGGTCGCAGTGGATGCTCAAGAGCGTGTCTGGGAGTATTTGTCAATAAATGACCAATGCCCTGTAGATGATGCTACCGGACTCGGCAGTGTTTCGGATGATTGGAAAGAACATTGGTTTGATGTTGATTCACCTATTAAAGACCAGGGAAGCTTGATAAGAGCCGAGGATGCTGATGGAAATTCTCTCGGGAATTGCGAATACCAAGCTGTCGTAAATTGGACCGAGGAGCGCATCGACGAAGGTGTTGATGCCAGTAAGTTTGTCTACAGCTTTCGGCTTCCGGAGCTTTGATTATGCCCTGTACTCATAATATTTCGTTTGGTAAGGGAAAGCCTGCCAGCGGCTTCTCTCTAGTCGAGCTTATGGTGGCGCTTGTCATCGGTTTGCTTATTATAGTGGGTGCTGGCCAGCTTTTCCTCACCGTGATGCAGACTAATCGCCAAGTCGAACTGTTGAGCGATAAGCAGGCAGCAATCACTTACGTCACTGAAGACTTGATAAGGGAAGTTCGAAGAGGCGAATTTGATCCAAGTGACTATCAGTTGACCCGCATTGAGGAGGGTAGTGATGCCGCCATGCTTGAAAAAGACGGGCCTGGTGGATTTCAAGCATTGGTGGGAGGGATGATGATGCCCTCAGGCGAAGCAGGAAATACCGTCTCTTTATCGGACCTGGCTTCAATTAATGGCGCTGTTGCAACCTTTACTTTTGATTTAGAGGCTGTGGATGGAGGCCGAGAGGCTATCAGCTTCGTCGCTGTGAATCGTACTGGTGCGGTTGGCGGTGGTGGCACTGGCGGTGGTGATGATGCCGGTGGAGGTAATAACGGCGGCGGTAACGATGGTAACGGCTAACTACCAGAAGATTGCTACAATCCCGCGGGGAATATCAAAGGTCATTGCAAATAGTCTAATAAGGTTTTTTTATGGAAACTCAAAAAGGTGCAGCATTGATAGTGGTCCTTTCGCTGCTAACTGTCTCATTGATGGTCGGCCTGTCCAGTATGCAATCCTCGCAGATCGATGAGCGGCTGGCGGGGAATTATAGGGCAGCTTCTGAAGCTTATATGGTTGCTGAGATTTCAGCATCAGAGTTGTTAGAAAGCGGGAAGGAGCCAGTTTCTGGGAAAGAATCTTGCGTTTATGTTGCTGATAATTTTGATAAATATGATGATGAATGGGTGTCGTTAACTGAAGATTTGAGTCTTGAAGATTATCAGAGGGCTAGCTATCGATCTTGTGAATATGCTGGCCATGGCCCGGCTTTCATCGTGATGGGTGAGGCCGGCGATGCTGTCAGGTTTTTAGCCTTTTCACCGGAGGGGGAGGGGGAAGGTGGTGGAAATCCAATAAAAGATATTATTGATGATTTTATTCCGGATGGTGAAGAGCTTTTTGATTATGCTCTTTTAGTTGGCGGGGCGCTTGCGATTAATGGCGGTGCTGACATTGGTGGCAGTGTGAGGGTTGGTGGCGCATATAATAAAAGACCAAATCATGAGGTAGGAGATCTTGTTGTTAACGATTACGTTGATATTATATCTGATTACGGCCCTGGCGGGTTGCGCCCTAGCCAAGAGTTTTTTAGCAAAGTTGAGGGGTTAGAGGGTTATGATGAACCAGTTGGTGGTTGTTCGAGAAATGCAGGTAATTCAGTTATTTATTGCCAAGGAGATGCCTCTTTAGACTTTAGTGAAATTGAAGGGAAGAGCGTGGTGGCTAATGGAAGTGTTTCTGTGACAGGGACGTCTGAAGGTCAAAACGTTTTTGTCGTTGCTGATGGCTCGGTCGATTTTAGTGGTATGGGAGGGAATACGTTCAGAGGTGTTGTCTGGTCCGGAGGGTCTCTAGTGTTTAATGGCCAAGGTGGCACTTCGTATGAAGGTAGTTTTGTTTCTGCAGGTTCGTCTGTTTTTAATGGTGGGCTGAATATTGAGCAGCTTGATTTTGAGGATGCTGCACCTACTGCTGGAGGCGATATACTTTGGAAAGAGATATAAAAAAATACTATGTAATGCGAATAGTATTTATTTAATATAATGTTACTTAGTGCCTGAGGGGACGGCTATCACGAACCCTCTTCATCCTCCAGATCACCCCAGCTCCCATCTTTCCGCCACCCTTTCGTGAACGTAGTCCTCTCCAGCTGGGACTCCATGATGGCACGACGGAGGTCCTGATCCGAGACCTTTCGTTCGTTGCCCGGCCGGAATACCGCCCTACCCGGCGGGACACTGCCCGGCGTCACGTGCTGTCGAATCGTACTCACGTCCTCGCTGCTTAATAGCGCCGGTGTACGCCCCACCACATTTTGCTCCGCCACCAGCCGGCCTTCATAGAGCCAGCTGCGCTGTGGCACCCAGGACACCTCCCAGCTTCGGCCTTGCCATCGGGCGGCATTTCGGCTCTCGTCCAGCTGCAATTCATCCAGGAGGACCACTGCTGCCAGCAGGCTGCTGTGCAGTACGATGCCGGTATCACCGATGCGCACTCCACCTTGATATCGGCCGGTAAGCAGGGCGACTCGCATCTCGTGCGTGTTCTTCTCGGAATCGATCACCCCCTTGCCGATCAGGTGCAGGGTGTCGTCGTCGATCTGCTTGATGGCCCAGACCTGGATCGGTGTCTTCTTGAAAAGATTACGAATCATGTGGGAATTGGCCGTCGTGATGCCGGAAAATGAGAATATGCTGTGTGCCGATATACCCAAAGGTGGCTGGCCATCCTTTCTGTTATGGTAACAAATATGTAACGGGCTCTGGTTTCGCAAGCCAGTCACTTGTCTGTGGTCTTATCTATCGGCCCCCATGTCCCGTCTTCACGCCAGCCCCTGCCGGTGGTCTTGCTGCGCCGGTCTTGTACTTCCTTGATGGTCGCCTCAATGTCACTTAGCGGGTCTTCCAAAGCATCCATGGGGCGGAATACGACATCCCCCGGCGGTGCCTTGTCGCGGTTGACATGATCTCTGATACCCGACACATCTTCTGTGCTGATCAGCGCCGGCGTGGTTGACATCGGGTTCTTTTGCGCAACCAAGTGGCCTTCGTAGTCCCAACAGCGTTGTGGTACCTGGGAGACCACCCAGCTTCGTCCTTGCCATTCGGCTATGCGGCCGTTCTCCACCAGTTCGAGACGGTCGAGTGGTACCAGTGCGGCGAGGCGCTGGGAGTTGATTACGATACCCGTGTCGCCCATGCGCACACCGCCGTGATATTGCCCTGCCTCAAGCGCCTCCTTCACACGCCTGGATCTATCGTTCGACTCCAGTGCTCCCTGGCCGCACAGGTGCAGGATTTCCCCGTCGATCTGCTTGATCACCCACGCCTTGATCGGTGTTTTCTTGAAGAGATGACGAATCATGGAAGTTGGGGCCGGTTAACGTGGTGAGGGTAAAAGGCACGTGAGTATGTCGAACCTAGTGAAAATGTTAAGAACCTCCTGTTTCACTTTGTAACAATACGCAACTGCATCGTTCGTAGCAAACGTTACACAGGAAATATTAGACCAGGTTGCTGTCAAGGTCACTGACGGGCAGGCGTTGCCCACTCGACAGAGTCGAGGTCTGCGCCGTGGCCAAGGTGGGTCTGTCAGGCCGTTCAGCACTCGGGCCGGTCGGGATCGACTCGTACGCGGCCGACATTATTGACGATGACGCTGGCGCCTTCTTCCCTTCTTCCGCAGAGCCGAAAGGTGCCGTTATGGCCGCCCGAGCGGCCCAGTGCCTTGTAACGTACCGGGCGATCATCGTTGCGATAGCTGAGGAATGGCAGGCGGCTCTCTCCGAAGGTGCCCAGTAGGGGGTCTCCGGCTTCGCCGCGGCCTTCGAAGATGGCCAGAGTGGCCAGCCAGGCTTGCCCAGCGGCATTGTTGCTGATCTGGCACTGGGTCATATCGACGGTGGGGCACAGAGTAACGGTGGTTCGGCGGGTGATCGCCGCGCTGCGTGTCTTGGCCAGCGCTGATTTGAGCCGCATGACCTCCGCGGCCACCTCATTCCTTGCGCCCAATTGCTGAAAGCCCGGAATGCCTACCGTCGTGATGATGGCCAGCACGGCGATGGCGACGATCAGCTCGATCAGCGTCAGCCCGTGTTGGCGCGAAGAAAGGTCAGAAAGAGGGGAGTTGACAGCAGGGCGCATGGTGCCCTCCCGGCGGGAGCCTGTTCGATGGATCCTTTCTTCAGGCTAGCCGGGCACGGCGCCGGCGCTGTAAGCGATCGCCTACAGCGGTTGTCAGTCATCGGCGCGAGGGGGACTTTCTCGCGAGAGGGACGGGGGCTAGTCTCCGCGCTTGTCGTTCTGCTCGTCCTTGCTTTCTTGCTGTTTTTCTTCCCACTTATCTGATTTCTGCTCTTCTTTCAGTTCTGCCAGGTACTTGTCGCGGTGGTCGCCGGAGCAGAACCAGTCGCCGCGTTCGCGCAAGGCATCGTCCTCCGGCAGGTGCACCTGGCACCAGCTGCAGCGCACCATGCGGTTGCCCTGGTCGTTGTCACCCTCTGACGGGCCCTCGCGGTCGAGTTTCCACTCGCGGTACACGCGATAGAGCTTCAGGCCGGCGATGAATATCACGGCGAAGAGGATCAGGCGAATCAGCAACAGGTTCATTCCTTGTGGAGCTCCCAGGTGGGGGTGGCCGGCTTTGCCACTCGGCCGCCCTTGCGGGACAATGGCGGGCATCCGTCGATTCTCGAGAGATTTTCAAGCCCATGCAAGACCTGACTCTGGTGATGGCTCAGCTCGACCCGCTGGTCGGCGACATTCCCGGCAACGCCGACCTCGCCATCGAGACCGTGCGCGAGGCACGCATCGAGCATGGTGCCGATATCGTGGTGCTGCCCGAACTCTTCCTGACCGGCTACCCGCCGGAGGACCTGCTACTCCGCCACTCCATGGAGACTCGCCTGCGCCACGCCCGGGCCCACATGGCCGAGAAGATGTCCCGCGATGTCATGGTCATCGTCGGCTACCCCGGGCGTCGCGAAGGGCACAACTGGAACCTGGCCGGGGTGCTCTACAACGGTGAGTGGCTCGATGAGTACGCCAAGCAGGCACTGCCCAACTACCAGGTGTTCGACGAGCAGCGCTATTTCACCAGCGGGAGCCAGCCGCTGGTGGTGGAGCACAAGGGGGCGAAGATCGGCATCCTGATCTGCGAGGACATCTGGAGCGAGAAGCCGGTCCGCCAGGCCCGCGATGCCGGCGCCCAGATCCTGGTTACCCTGAATGCCTCGCCCTTCCACCAGGACAAGCCCGCCGAGCGCCTGTCGCTGCTCGAGGAGCGCGCCCGCGAGGTGGAACTGCCCATCGTCTACGTCAACCAGATCGGCGGCCAGGATGAGCTGGTGTTCGATGGCGGGTCGGCCTGCGTCAATGCCAAGGGTGAGCTGATGGTGCAGGCGCCCCATTGGGCGGTGGGCCTGATGCCGGTGCAGTTCGTGCGCGACAAGCACGACTGGGTTCCGCAGCCTGGCGAGACCGAGCCTGAGGTGGAGCCGGAGGATAACCTCTACTGCGCGCTGGTCACCGGCCTGCGCGACTACGTCAACAAGAGCGGCTTCCAGGGCGTGGTGCTGGGGCTCTCCGGCGGCATCGATTCGGCGCTGTCGCTGGCCATCGCCGTGGATGCCCTGGGCCCGCAGCGCGTCCATGCGGTGATGATGCCCTACCACTACACGGCGGATATCTCCCGGCAGGACGCCGCCGAGCAGGCCGAGATGCTGGGCGTGAGATACGAGGTGCTGCCCATCGAGCCGATGGTCGAGGCCTTCATGACGACCCTGGCCGAGAGCTTCGCCGGCACCGAGCGCGATACTACTGAGGAGAACCTGCAGTCACGCTGCCGCGGCGTGCTGCTGATGGCGATCTCCAACAAGAAGGGGTTGATGGTGCTGACCA
The DNA here is from genome assembly GCA_051751285.1 of Pseudomonadota bacterium. Lineage (GTDB taxonomy): Bacteria > Pseudomonadota > Gammaproteobacteria > Pseudomonadales > Halomonadaceae > Halomonas. The sequence continues at coordinate 23,528 of JBNJKT010000022.1, forward strand.
CCGGCAACAAGAGCGAGATGGCGGTGGGCTACGCCACGCTCTACGGTGACATGGTGGGCGGCTACAACGCCATCAAGGACGTCTACAAGACCTGGGTCTACCGGCTGGCGCGCTGGCGCAACACCCAGTCGCCGGCGATCCCTGAGCGGGTCATCGAGCGGCCGCCGACCGCCGAGCTCGCCCCGGACCAGCAGGACAGCGACTCCCTGCCCGGCTATGACGTGCTCGATGCCATCCTGGTGCGCTACATCGAGGGCGACATGAGCGCCGAGGCGATCATCGATGCGGGCTTTGAGCGCGAGGATGTCTACCAGGTGGTCAAGCTGGTGGACCGCTGCGAGTACAAGCGGCGCCAGGCGCCGGTGGGGGTGCGCGTCACCCGCCGCGGCTTCGGCCGCGACCGGCGTTATCCCATCGTCAATGCCTGGCAGCCGGGAGAGTGATAGCGCCCAGTTGCAAGCGCCGAGCCAATAGAAACGAGAAACGCCACCCCCTTTCGGGCGGTGGCGTTCTGCCGTAAAGGGGCAGGGTCAGTGCGAATGTGAGCCATGCTGTTCCAGGCGCTCGGCCAGCCAGATCTTGATGATCGACTGGCGAGTAACGCCGAGACGAGCGGCTTCCCGGTCCAGCGAGTCGATCATCCATGTCGGGAAGTCGACGTTGACGCGCTTCTGCTTTCTAAGCGGACGACTGGCTTGCGACAGGTCGAGCTCGTCGATGATGTCGTCACCTTCATCGAAACGGTTATCGAGATCATGGGCTTTCATAGAGGGCTACCTCACTGCTGCGCGAACGTCTCACCGAGATCAGGCGAATGCGTCTACCGCGGTACGTGATGATGCCGGACCAGTGCTTGCCATCGATCTTGCCAATCACGACGAAGCGTGGCTCATCCATGGTCTTTGCCGGAATCTCCAGCAAGTCCGGGTCTTCCCAGAGACGCTGAGCTTCGACAAAGTCGATGCCGTGCTTGTGCCGGTTAGCTTCGCTCTTGCACGAGTCGAACTCGAAGGCGTCCATGGATAAAAAATATACCTTTTTTATCCCTAGAGAAAGGGGGCTTTCAAGAGAAGTGATCAGGGCGCCTCTTCTCAAGTGTTCTGCAGAGCCGATGGTGGTGAGTACAGGCACCAGGTATTGCGTCCGGCGGCCTTGGCGCGATACATCGCGGAGTCGGCGGCACGAAGCAGACTCTCTCCTTCGCTGACGTCGGAGGGATAGAGAGCGATACCCGCCGAGACGCCGATGGTCACCGGCGTACCATCGATGGTGAAGGGGGTTGTCAGCGCCGCGACCACGTTGGAGGCAACCTTGGCAGCGCTATCGGCGCTGTTAATGGGGCTCAGCATGATCACGAACTCGTCTCCGCCCAGCCGAGCCAGCATGTCCTCGGCGCGCAGGTTAGCTTGCAGGCGCTCGCTGACGGCCTGCAGCAGTGTGTCTCCTGCCTGGTGGCCGAGCGTATCGTTGACCTCCTTGAAGTGATCCAAATCCAGGAAGAGTACCGCCAGCTGCCTGTCAGCGAGACGTGCCATTTGAATCGCCCTCTCCAACTGTTGCTCCATCTGGGCGCGGTTGGGCAGACCGGTCAGTTCATCATGCAGCGCTTGATGGCGCACCACCTCTTCCGCGGCCTTCTGCGCGGTGACGTCGTTGAAGATGTGGATATGGCGCAGCAGGTTCCCACCCGTATCGCGTACGGCACTGATGGTCTGCAGCGCCACCAGCATATCGCCATTGGCGCAGCGGTAGCGGACCTCCCCTTGCCAGGTGCCGTCCCTTTCGAGCATTCGTTGGCCCTCTTTGAGTCGTTCTGCGCTGTCGGCCTGCCAAAACAGCAGCTTGGTCAGCGGTCGTCCGACCAGGGCCTGATGGGAATAGCCAAGATGCTCGATGAAGGCAGGGTTGGCATCAATGACTCTGTGGTCTGGATCGGTGATGGCGATCGCTTCTTGAGCGTTACGAAAGACGCTGGCGGCCAGGCGAAGCTTCTGGTCCGAGGCTTCCAGTTCACGGGCCTGCCTGTCCACTCGAGTCAGCAGGGGGTGCAGGGCGCTGCTGACCACCCAGGTGCCTCCCAGTGCCAGCAAGAGGATGGCCAGCGCTGGCCACAGCAGCAGCTGCAGCGCCTCGTCGTGAAAGCTTCGTGATGGCACTGCCACCAGCAGTTCCCAGCCCCGATCCCCCAGCGTGGCTTGGAGGGTGACTTGAACTGTCTCCTCGCCGCTCTCCAGGGAGCCGAAGCGACTGACGATCGGCCCCTCCGGTCCCAACACGAGCTCCTGCTGGCCGCGGGTGGTGCGCAGCCGAACCTTGGCGCCTTCTCCGAAGCGCTTCGTATCGGCCAGCAAGGCCAGCAGCGAATCGGCCTGGAAGAAGGCGATATCGCGGCCGAGGCGCTCCCCTTCAGGCGTGACGATCGGCGAGCAGCTTTGCAACAGCACGTCCCCTTGCTTCAGCAGATAGAGCCGGCAGGGGTAGCCTTCCTGTGGATCAGGAGACGGCATCACCTCGACCGGAACCTTGCCGATTCGCGAAATCGTCTCGCCGTCAGGCCCCAGCCGGATCAGGCCGACCAGGTCCGGTGCCTGGGCCATGGCATCGGCCAGGCGGGGCGTGGTGAACGCTGATAGCGCCTCAAGCGAGATGTCTCCGTGGGCGTAGTCAGCGAGGCGGTCGCGAATCTCCGTGCGGCCAGTAAGTTGGCGGGTAATATCCTGATAGCGCTTGAAGTGATGGTGGACGGCTTCCGCCTGGGTCTCGGCGCTGAGCTGACTGATATGCTCGATGCCGCTGCGCGCGGCATGGTAGAAGGGCAGCGTGGTGACCAACCCGGCCAGCAGTGCGGTGGTCAGGATGCCAAGCGCGGCCAGGGTTCGAATGCGCTTGTGCATCCGATGGATATAGCGCGAAGAGTGTGAGGAGGTGTCTGACGTCATAGGCGGTTCTTGCAGCCCCGCCGTGAGGGCGGGGCCGGTTGGCGGCTTGGCATCCGCCTCAGGCCGAGAGGCCGTCAGCCTTCACGTGCTCCGGGCGGAAGGTGCGGCCGCGGAGGCGCTCATGGTTCGGGGCGTTGTCGATCAGTACCTGGAGCGACTCGCGGGCGCGGTCGCGCATGTCGAGGCCCAGGTAGCCCTCCACCATCACCGCCAGGGCATCATGGGTGGCCTGGGATTGCGGATATTTCTCGATGACCCAGCGTCCGCGCTCCACGGCGGCCAGGTAGGCACCCTTGCGCAGGTAGAAGTCGGCCACATGCAGCTCGTGGCGGGCCAGCACGTTGCGCAGATAGACGATGCGCTGCTGGGCGTCCGGGGCATACTGGCTGTTCGGGAAGCGCTGGATCATCTCCCGGAAGTCGGCATAGGCATCGCGAGTGGCACCCAGGTCGCGCTTAGAGATGTCGATCAGCCGCAGCCGCTCCAGGCTGAAGCGCCCCGCCTGCCAGGCGGCCAGGCCGCGCATGTAGTAGGCGTAGTCCACCTGGGGGTGGTCCGGATGCAGGCGGATGAAGCGGCTGGCTGCGGCACGAGCGCCTTCCCAGTCTTCGGTCTCGTAGTAGGCGTAGATCAGTTCCAGCTGCGCCTGCTCGGCATGCTCGCCGAAGGGGAAGCGGGTGTCGATTGCCTCGAGCCGGTTGATGGCGGTGGTGTAACGGCTGCTCTCCAGGGCCTCGCGACCCTCCTCGTAGAGCTGGCGCTCGGCGACGCCGGAGAGCTCGTCTTCCTGGGAATCGTTGCTGGCGCAACCGGCCAGCACAATACCGGCCAGCAGCAGTGACGCCAGGCGGGCGGGGGAGGTGATAACGCGCATCGTGATCCTCGTGTCTAACAACCCGGATGGCCGTGATAGAATCGGCCGATATCTGCCCACTATAAAGCACCTTGCAGCGAAACGCAGTCATCGCTCCCGGTGCGCAAAGAGTCCTGTTCCGACCCATGTCCCAGACCCTCGATGCACAGCACCGCGTTCCCGAACGCATGGCAGGCCTGCGCCTTGACCAGGCCGCCGCCGAGCTCTTCGCCGATTTTTCCCGGGAGCGGCTCAAGGCCTGGATCAAGAGCGGGGCCCTGACCCTGGATGGCCTGCCGGCCAGGCCCAAGGACAAGGTCTATGGCGGTGAGGCCCTGGCCCTGGCGGCCGAGCTCGAGGACGACACCCGCTTCGAGCCCGAGAACATTCCCCTGAGGGTGGTGTACGAGGATGCCGAGGTGCTGGTGATCGACAAGCCCCCGGGCCTGGTGGTGCACCCTGCTGCCGGCAACCCCGACGGCACCCTGCTCAATGCCCTGCTTCATCATGACCCGCAGCTGGCGGCCATTCCTCGGGCGGGCATCGTGCACCGCCTGGACAAGGACACCAGCGGCCTGATGGTGGTGGCCAGGACCCTGACCGCCCAGACGGCTCTGGTCGAGCAATTGCAGGCGCGCAGCGTGTCCCGGGAGTACGATGCCGTGGTGGTGGGCGTGATGACCGCCGGCGGCACGGTGGATGCGCCCATCGGCCGCCACCCGCGCGACCGCAAGCGCCAGGCGGTGAACGCCTCGGGCAAGCCGGCGGTGACCCACTATCGGGTGGTGGAGCGCTTCCGCGCCCATACCCATGTGCGCTGCCGGCTCGAGACCGGCCGTACCCACCAGATCCGCGTGCACCTGGCCCATGCGCGCTATCCGTTGATCGGCGATCCGGTCTACGGTGGGCGCCTGAAGCTGCCGGCCGGCGCCGGCGAGACGCTCAAGGAGATCCTGCGCGAGTTCCCACGGCAGGCACTCCATGCTCGCAAGCTGGTCTTCGTGCATCCGGCCAGCGGCGAGCGCATGGCGTTCCGTGCACCCTTGCCGGATGACCTGCTGATGCTGCTCGACTACCTGCGCGAAGACCGCGAGACCATGCGCTAAGGACCCCGTGATGAGCGATACCTTCGACCTGCGCCCCACTCCGATCCTGCCCGACTGGCCGGCGCCGGAGAGCGTGGGTGCCTTCGTCACCACCCGCGAGACCGGCCCCAGCCAGGGTCCTTTCGCCGCCTTCAATCCCGGCGAGAACCTGGGCGACAACCCGACCCATGTGGCGCTGTGCCGTCGGCAACTGGAAAAGGAGGTCGGCGACGGCCGCTCGTTGCTGTGGCTCGACCAGGTGCACGGTGCCCGGGTGCAGCAGAGCTACTCCTCTTCCCGGCCCGAGGCGGACGCCGCCGTGGCCATGAATCGCGACTATGCCTGCGTGGTGCTCACCGCCGACTGCCTGCCGGTGTTCCTCTGTGATCGTCGCGGCGAGCGGGTGGCGGTGGCCCATGCCGGCTGGCGAGGGCTGGCCGGCGGGGTGATCGAGGCGACCGTGGGGGCGATGGGTCGGCCGCCGGAAGCGCTGATGGCCTGGCTGGGCCCTGCGATCTCCAACGCCCAGTTCGAGGTGGGCCCCGAGGTGCAGCAGGCCTTCGTTGGTGTGCACCCGGAAACCGAGGCGGCCTTCGATCCTAGCCCCTATCGGCTTGGTCACTACATGGGCGATCTCTACAAGCTGGCCCGCCTGCGCCTCGAGCGCCTTGGCGTCTCGCACATCAGCGGGGGCCATTTCTGCACCGCCTGCGAACCTCGCTTCTACTCCTACCGCCGCGACGACGGCAAGACCGGCCGCATGGCCAGCGTGATCTGGTTGAGATAGCGCCGAGCGCCGAGCTACAAGCGCCAAGGAACCCCTAGGCTTGCTCCCTGCGCTATCGAGCTATCCTGGCTTGGCCGCTTGGCCGCTTGGCCGCTTGGCCGCTTGGCCGCTTGGCCGCTTGATCTACATCAACCCGCCCCGCCTTTCCCTGCCCGCTGACTTGAAAGCCGGCCATGCTGACTCCATTGATAACGTCAAGACACATTGACAGGGCCAAACGGTGCGTCCAACCGCGCCGTCACCCCGATGGAGGAAAACGCATGCGATTCGACAAGTTCACCGCCCGCCTACAGAGTGCCGTGGCGGATGCCCAGTCGCTGGCCGTAGGCCGCGGCCACAATCAGCTGGAGCCCGGCCATCTGCTGCTGGCGCTGCTGGATGCCACCGATACCGGCGTTAAGGCGCTGGTGCAGAAGGCTGGTGGCGACGCCGCGCGGCTGCGCGATGGCCTGGCGAGCCACCTCGACGACCTGCCCAAGGTCGCCAATTTCGATGGCGAGGTGCAGCCCTCCCGCGATCTGATCAAGCTGTTCAACCTCACCGACCGCGAGGCCCAGAAGCGCGGCGACCAGTACATTGCCAGCGAACTGGTACTGCTGGCTGCGCTGGAGATGGGCCATGCGGTGAGCAAGCTGCTCAAGCAGGCCGGGGTGACTCGCCAGACGCTGGAAACCGCGGTCGAGAGCGTCCGGGGCGGCGAGAAGGTCGACGACCCCAACGCCGAGGATCAGCGCGAGGCGCTGGACAAGTACACTCTGGATCTAAACGAGCGGGCCGCCAGCGGCAAGATCGATCCGGTGATCGGTCGCGACGACGAGATCCGCCGCACTATCCAGGTGCTGCAGCGCCGCACCAAGAACAACCCGGTGTTGATCGGCGAGCCGGGTGTGGGCAAGACCGCCATCGTCGAGGGCCTGGCTCAGCGCATCGTCGATGGCGAGGTGCCGGAGGGGCTCAAGGACAAGCGCGTGCTGTCGCTGGACATGGGCGCGCTGCTGGCCGGGGCCAAGTTCCGCGGCGAGTTCGAGGAGCGTCTCAAGTCGGTGCTCAAGGAGCTGGCCCAGGAAGAAGGCCGTGTGATCCTGTTCATCGACGAATTGCACACCATGGTCGGCGCCGGCAAGGCCGAGGGCTCCATGGATGCCGGCAACATGCTCAAGCCGGCGCTGGCCCGCGGCGAGCTGCACTGCGTGGGGGCCACCACCCTCGACGAGTACCGCAAGTACATCGAGAAGGACGCCGCCCTGGAGCGTCGCTTCCAGAAGGTGCTGGTGGACGAGCCCTCCGAGGAGGACACCGTGGCGATCCTGCGCGGCCTCAAGGAGCGCTACGAGGTGCACCACAAGGTCGACATCACCGACGGCGCGATCATCGCCGCGGCCAAGCTCTCGACCCGCTACATCACCGACCGCCAGCTGCCCGACAAGGCGATCGACCTGATCGACGAGGCCTCCTCGCGCATCCGCATGGAGCTTGACTCCAAGCCCGAGGAGATGGACCGCCTCGACCGCCGGCTGATCCAGCTGAAGATGGAGCGCGAGCACCTCAAGAAGGAGACCGACGAGGCCTCGAAGAAGCGCCTCGAGAGCCTGGAGGAGCAGATCGGCGAACTCGAGCGCGAGTATGCCGACCTCGACGAGATCTGGAAGGCCGAGAAGGCCAGCATTCAGGGGGCGGGGCAGTTCAAGGAGGAGCTCGACAAGGCCCGCATCGAGCTGGAGCAGGCCAAGCGCCAGGGTGACCTGGCGCGGATGTCGGAGATCCAGTACGGGGTGATCCCGGCGCTGGAGAAGAAGATCGCCGAGTCCAGCGAGGCGGAGGCTGATACCTCCAAGCACACCCTGCTGCGCTCCAACGTCACCGAGGAGGAGATTGCCGAGGTGGTCTCGCGCTGGACCGGCATCCCGGTGGCCAAGATGCTCGAGGGCGAGCGCGACAAGCTGCTGCGCATGGAGGAAGCGCTGCACGAGCGGGTGATCGGCCAGGACGAGGCGGTGACCGCCGTAGCCAACGCCGTGCGCCGTTCCCGCGCCGGGCTGGCCGATCCCAACCGGCCCAACGGCTCCTTCCTGTTCCTCGGCCCGACCGGGGTGGGCAAGACCGAGCTCTGCAAGTCGCTGGCCAACTTCCTCTTCGACACAGAGGAGGCGATGGTGCGCATCGACATGTCGGAGTTCATGGAGAAGCACTCCGTGGCACGCCTGATCGGTGCTCCCCCTGGCTACGTCGGCTACGAGGAGGGCGGCTATCTGACCGAGGCGGTGCGCCGCAAGCCCTACTCGGTGCTGCTGCTCGACGAGGTGGAAAAAGCCCACGCCGATGTCTTCAACATCCTGCTGCAGGTGCTAGAAGATGGCCGCCTTACCGATGGCCAGGGGCGCACCGTGGACTTCCGCAACACGGTGATCGTGATGACCTCCAACATGGGCTCGGACATCATCCAGCGCATGGGGGGCGACGACTCGGACTATGAGCAGATGAAGGAGATGGTGATGGCGGTGGTCGGCGATCACTTCCGCCCGGAGCTGATCAACCGCATCGACGAAGTGGTGGTCTTCCACGCCCTCGGTCAGGCTCAGATCCAGGCCATCGCCGAGATCCAGCTCGACCGCCTGCGCGGGCGGCTCGCCGAGCACGATCTGCGCCTCGAGATCAGCGAGGCGGCGCTGGCCCTGCTGGCAGAGGCGGGCTTCGATCCGGTGTACGGCGCCCGGCCGCTCAAGCGCGCGATCCAGAGCCGTATCGAGAACCCGCTGGCTCAAGACCTGCTGGCCGGCAAGTTCTCGCCGGACGACGTCATCCATGTGGAAGCGGAAGGCGACCGTCTGGTGTTCCAGAGCTGAGGTCGGAAGCGTGTCGCGCGTCCTGTAACCCCCTTGCCCGCCCCTCCTCGTGAGTGGGCGGGTTTTTTTGTGGTGGCCACCCATGATGCGCACAGTGACACGTCCACCTTGCCGAATGACGGGTCATGGGCTACCCATGCCGTTTTCGCGGTTGACACTTTCGCGGTGCTAATGGAATCTTGAGCCTTCCTGATACGGGCGCGGACGCTAGCGGGCAATCCCCCATTACCGCGCGAAGGGTGGGCCGAGTGCCTTTACCCGCCGAAGGACTACCGGAATACGGCTAACCGCCGCTTCCGGCCAACGCCCCCGAAGCGGTGAACCACCGCGAAGGGAATTGCTGATTTATGTCGCGAGCGAAGAGAGGTTGAGCGTCGCCGGAACGGAACAGCCGGAGTTTACGCGTTAGTAAATGAGGACTGTGAGTACCGCCGGCGGTCAAGATATCGAGCGCAGCAATAACTCAGCGTTCCCGAATGAGAGTGCAGGCCCCAACAGGGCTTCTTGCCAGGGTTTGGCATCAGGTGCCGGCACGGCCGGCAGCGGCATACCGCCGCACTCGACTTCGTGTCCACAGGGTGGACGCGGATCGCACTCGAGACCTCCAGGGGAGATACATCAGTGGAACTGCTTTCCGGCGCAGACATGATTGCCCGCTTCCTTCAGGATGAGGGCGTCGAATATATCTATGGGTATCCCGGTGGCGCGGCGCTGCACATCTACGATGCGCTGTTTCGCCAGGACAAGGTCAAGCACATTCTGGTGCGCCATGAACAGGCGGCTACCCACGCCGCCGATGGCTACGCCCGGGCTTCCGGCAAGCCGGGCACGGTGCTGGTGACCTCCGGCCCCGGGGCCACCAACGCCGTCACCGGCATCGCCACCGCCTACATGGATTCGATCCCGATGGTGGTGCTGTGTGGCCAGGTAATGAGCCACCTGATCGGCGATGATGCCTTCCAGGAAACCGACATCGTCGGTGTGACGCGCCCTATCGTGAAGCACAGCTTCGCGATCCGGCACCCGACCGAGATTCCCGAAGTCCTCAAGAAGGCCTACTACCTGGCCGCGACCGGGCGGCCCGGGCCGGTGGTGGTGGACATCCCCAAGGACATGACCGCCCCCACCGAGCGCTACGAGTACGTCTACCCGAAGAAGGTGAAGATGCGCTCGTACAATCCGGTCACCCGCGGCCACACTGGCCAGATCAAGAAGGCCGTCGAGCTGATGCTCAAGGCCCGGCGCCCGGTCTTCTACACTGGCGGCGGCGTGGTCACCGGCAACGCTAGCGAGGGACTGACCGACCTGGTCCGGCGGCTGGGCTATCCCATTACCACCACTCTCATGGGCATCGGTTCCTATCCGCAGAGCGACCGACAGTGCCTGGGTTGGCTGGGCATGCACGGCTCCTATGAGTCGAACATGGCCATGCACCATGCCGATCTGATCATCGCGATCGGTGCGCGCTTCGACGACCGTGTCACCAATAACACCTCGAAGTTCTGCCCTACCGCCAAGATCATTCATGTGGATATCGACCCGAGCTCCGTCTCCAAGACAGTGCGGGCGGATGTGCCCATCGTCGGTCCGGCGGGCAGCGTGATCAACGAAATGATCAGCATGGTGCAGGGCAATGAGATCGCCAATCCCGAGGCCCTGGCCGATTGGTGGAAGCAGATCGATGGTTGGCGCGAGGAGCGCCGCGACAAGCTTTACGAGCCTTCACGGCCCGGCGAGGCGATCAAGCCCCAGGAAGTGATCGAGGCGCTGTGCCGGGTGACCCGCGGCGAAGCCTACGTGACCACCGACGTGGGTCAGCACCAGATGTTCGCGGCCCAGTACTACAAGTTCGACAAGCCCAATCGCTTCATCACCTCCGGTGGACTGGGCACCATGGGCTTCGGTTTTCCGGCGGCCATGGGCATCAAGCACAACTTCCCGGAGGAGCAGGTGATCTGCATCACCGGCGAGGGCAGTTTCCAGATGATGATGCAGGAGCTGTCGACCTGTAAGCAGTTCGGTGGCGGCGTGAAGATCATCAATCTCAACAACGGCTCGCTGGGTATGGTGCGCCAATGGCAGGACCTCAACTACAAGTCTCGCCATGCGCACTCCTACATGGAATCGTTGCCCGACTTCCAGCAGTTGATCGGAGCATATGGCTTCACCGCGCTGCGGGTGGAGACACTGGCGGATCTCGAGCCGGCACTGGAACGCACCTTTGCCGACACGCACGAGCTGGTGTTCCTCGACGTTCTCGTCGACCCGCACGAGCACGTCTATCCGATGCAGGTGCCCCTGGGCTCCATGCGTGACATGCTGCTTTCCAAGACGGAGCGGACCTGATGCGCCATATCATCTCGATTCTGATGGAAAACGAACCGGGCGCCCTGTCACGCGTGGTGGGGCTGTTCTCACAGCGCAACTTCAACATCGAAACGCTGAACGTGGCGCCCACCGAGGACCCGAGCCTGTCGCGGTTGACCGTGACCACCGTGGGCGACGACCGGGTGATCGAGCAGATCACCAAGCACCTCAACAAGCTGATCGACGTGGTCAAGCTGGTGGATCTGACCGAGGGCAACCACATCGAGCGCGAGCTGATGATGGTCAAGGTCAAGGCGCTGGGGGCCGCCCGCGACGAGGTCAAGCGCACCGTGGACATCTTCCGCGCGCAGATCGTCGACGTGACGCCGAGCCTCTACACGGTGCAGATCACCGGCGACGCCGGCAAGCTGGATGCCTTCCTGCAGGCCATGGCGCCAGTGGGCATTCTCGAAGTGGCGCGCACCGGGGTGTCGGGGATTGCCCGCGGCGACAAGGTACTGTCTCTGTAGCCCTTCCTGCACGAGAGCCATCTGCCGTACCGCAAAGGCCGCCCCAATGGGCGGCCTTCGTGATTCGGTGCTCAGCGCTCCACCACCTCGTCCCAGAGGGCGGCGATCAGCGGGCTCTTCAGGCGGCGCTCGAGCACGCAGAGCCCGACATCGTAGTGGGGCAGTTCCGGCTTGACCGGGAGAACCCTCACCCGCTCTGCCAGGGGACTGGTGTCGAGCACGATGCGCGGTACCACGCCGACGCCAAACCCTAGACCCACCATGCTGACGATCGCCTCGTGGCCCGCCACCTGGGCATAGATCCGGGGTGCCACGCCCAGTGCCCGGAACCAGGTGTTGCTGTACTGGCGCGACAGGCCGGCCTCGGAGAGGATCATCGGCACCTCGCGCCACTGCTCGGCGGAAGGGGATTCGGGCGTGGTGGGAATCCAGTCGTGGGTCGCGTGGGGCGCGATGAACACCAGCGGCGAGCGGGTCAGCGACTTGAAGGCCAGGGCATCCGGGGCCTGGCGCGGCCGCGGGGTGATCGCCATGTCCTCGTTGCCGGCCAGCACCCGGGGCAGGGACTGGGCCGGGTCTCCGGTGTGCAGCTTGAGTTCGATGCCGGGATGGCGGGTGCGAAATTCGCTGAGTAGCTCGTAGAGGAAGCTGTAGCTGGCGGTCACCGAGCAGTAGATGCTGATCTCGCCGGTGAGCGTGCGCGCTTCGCTCATCAGCGACTGGCGCAGCCGTTCCCACTCCTCCAGCGCGTCCCGGGCATAGGTCTGGAAGCTGCGACCCTGGCGGGTCAGCACCACATGGCGATTGTCACGCTCGAAGAGACGCACGCCCAGGCTCTCCTCGAGCTGGCGAATCGTGCGCGAGAGCGTCGAAGGGCTGACGTGGCAGGCCTCGCTGGCGCGGCCGAAGTGGAGGCTCTCGGCCAGGGCGAGGAAGTGCCTGAGCGGGCGCATGTCCATGCCGCCATTATTGCATATTCCGGGCCATGACATTGCAAACATCGCGTTTTACGCAACGCGGGAGCTGGCGTAAGGTGTCCCCACCGGCAGCAACGAATTCTCTGTATCGGAATCCAGCGCCGCCATAGACGGCGCAGGTGGCCATCAAGGCCGCCCTCGATTTCAACATTTCCCATCAGGAGCACGACCATGCGCGTTTACTACGACAAGGATTGCGACCTTTCCCTCATCCAGGGCAAGAAGGTGGCCATCGTGGGCTACGGCTCACAGGGCCATGCCCACGCCAACAACCTCAAGGAGTCCGGGGTCGACGTCACCGTCGCCCTGCGTGAAGGCTCCTCCTCCGCGGCCAAGGCCGAGGCCGCCGGCCTCAAGGTTGCCTCCGTCGAGGAAGCCAGCAAGAACGCCGACGTGGTGATGATCCTGGCGCCGGACGAGAACCAGAAGGCGATCTACGAGAACCAGATCGCACCCAACCTGGCACAGGGCGCTACCCTGGCCTTCGCCCACGGTTTCAACATCCACTACAACCAGATCGAGCCGCGTCAGGACCTGGACGTGGTGATGATCGCGCCCAAGGCCCCTGGCCATACCGTGCGTTCGGAGTTCGTGCGTGGCGGTGGCATCCCGGACCTGATCGCCATCCACCACGATGCCACCGGCAATGCCAAGGAGCTGTCGCTCTCCTATGCGGCGGCCATCGGCGGCGGTCGCAGTGGCATCATCGAGACCACCTTCAAGGACGAGACCGAGACCGACCTGTTCGGCGAGCAGGCCGTGCTTTGCGGCGGTGCTGTGGAGCTGGTCAAGGCTGGCTTCGAGACGTTGACCGAAGCGGGTTACGAGCCTGAGATGGCCTACTTCGAGTGCCTGCACGAGCTCAAGCTGATCGTCGACCTGATGTATGAAGGCGGTATTGCCAACATGAACTACTCCATCTCCAATAACGCGGAGTATGGTGAGTACGTGACCGGCACCGAGGTCATCAACGAGCAGTCCCGCGCGGCCATGCGTAATGCGCTCAAGCGCATCCAGACCGGCGAGTACGCCAAGATGTTCATCAACGAGGGCAACAGCAACTATCCCTCGATGACCGCGCGTCGCCGCCTGAACGCTGAGCATCCGATCGAGCAGGTTGGTGAGAAGCTGCGGGGCATGATGCCGTGGATCGCGGCCAACCAGCTGGTCGACAAGTCGAAGAACTGATCCTCGCGATCCGTTCCGGCTAGTGCGAGGGCGCGGATTTCCGCGCCCTCGCTGCGTTCAGGATCCCCGCGTGATGGTACCGCCGTGAGTCCTCGGTCGCTCTGTGTGTAGAATGGGGCGATACCCAAACTGATGGAAGAGACACATGAGTCGGGATTCGCACCACAGCGAGCAAGAGCCGGACCAGCATGACGATGAGGATCTGGCCAGCACCTTCATGCGCGAATCGGAGGTCATCGAGGAGGCCGAGGAGGGCGGGCGAAAAGTGCGGCGCAAGGGCGTCTATCTGCTGCCCAACCTGTTTACCACTTCCGCCCTTTTCTCCGGCTTCTTCTCCATGGTGGCCGCCGTGAACGGGGATTTCACCACGGCCTCCGTTGCCATCTTCATTGCCATGATGCTGGATGGCCTGGATGGTCGCGTGGCGCGCCTGACCAACACTCAGAGCGACTTCGGCGCGGAGTATGACAGTCTCTCCGATATGCTCTCCTTCGGTGTGGCGCCGGGGCTGGTGGCCTTCATCTGGATCCTGCAGGACATCGGCAAGACCGGCTGGGTCGTCGCCTTCCTCTACGTGGCCTGCGCCGCCCTGCGCCTGGCGCGCTTCAACGTGCAGATCGGCAGCGTCGACAAGAAGTGGTTCATTGGTCTGCCGAGCCCCTCGGCGGCGGCCCTTGTCGCGGCCAGTGTCTGGACCTTCCACAGCTTCGATGCCGACGCCTTTGGCTACAAGCTGCTGATGCTGTTCGTGGTGGGTGCCGCAGGGGTGCTCATGGTCAGCAATATCCGCTACTACAGCTTCAAGGACGTGGACCTCAAGGGGCCGGTGCCTTTCGTCTTCCTGTTGGCCATCGTGCTGGGCTTCGTGGTGATCTCCATCGAGCCCTCTGTGATGCTGCTGCTGCTGTTCGGCGCCTACGTGGGCTCCGGGCCGGTAATGGCGGTGACGCGCAAGCTCAAGCGCTCGTCATCCTCCAGCTGAACCTGACCTCGTCGTGCCCTGGAGCGCCCGCATCAGGCGGGCGTTGTCACCGTCGTGAGATTTTTCTATCC
>JBNJKT010000023.1:0-32051 GCA_051751285.1 Pseudomonadota bacterium
CCGAGTCGGCAGGCAAGCTACAGAAGGCCGGGCTGATTTCCTACCATCGCGGTCGAATCACTATTCTGGACAGGCTGGGCCTGGAAGCCCGGGTCTGTGAGTGCTATATGACCGTCAAGAAGGAGTACGACCGCCTGCTGAGCTACCGTCGACCCACGTGACGTCATCGTCCTGCCGAACCAGTAGAAATCAATGACGCTCATATTTCGGTGAATCACGCAGTACTTCTGCCTCAATCTCCGTATAGAACACAGACTCCTCGGATACCATGCTGTGTTCTATATGATTCCAGCTAAGTCCAGCGTCCTGTCCACCGAGACCCAGGAATCCACTGGTCGTCACCACGACGCCGACGATACGGCCATCTTGGCCAATGATCAGGTCATTGACCTCGCCGATGTCTTCATCCGTACCTCGGTGTTTGACATTGTTGCCGATGACGTCGGTGGCGTAAAAGGCACTTGAGGGCTTGCCACTCAACCGCGGCTCGCCTGCGCGCTTTTCATCGTCCATGTAATCGATGGTAGTTGGACTGTTTTCGGTCTGCTGAACCGTATTGTTAGACGGCTTATCGTCAGGCTTTATTTCATCATGGCTCCCCGCGATTGCAGCTGTACTCAGTGCAAATACCGGAACAATAGCGGCTGAAAGGATTACTTTGGATAGCGTCTTCATCCTTGTTTCTCCCCTGTATGACGGCACTTTGCCGGACCCGGATGGGCCTAGAGAGCAATTCCCGAAAATCGGTCATGCCAAGTTAGCATGGATGTAGAAGGGTGGTTTGTCGGTGCGATGGCGAACACAAGAATTTTTTAGAGCTAAGTAGAAAAACCATAGAAAAAAAGACGATAGAAATGCCGCCGGAGACCTATGTACGATACCGCACTGAACCGGAGTCGAGATTCAACTACTGTCCAGGTCACATCCTTGCATGTAAGAAGGTGAGGAAATGGGTAAGAAATGACCCTTTGGAGGACATCGAATGGACAAGAACGAGGAGGAAAGTCCTGATAAGCGACTGTTCAATGCGGTTGAGCTGCGATTGTTTCGCTACACCCTGGTTCTCTTGTCCCTGGTTGTGCTGACTGCGCTGATCGGTATCGCCGTCTGGACATTTAGCTGGTTACTTAATGCGTTTTACAACTTGCTGCTTTCGCTCGCACTTGCCGGTGTTATGGCGCTGGTGCTTCATCCTGTAGTCGAGTTTCTCGAGAGGCGGCTTCGCTTGCCCAACTTGTTGGCTATTGTTCTTGTGCTCGTGCTTTTTTTCGTGGGTATCGGTGGGCTGATTTACCTTCTCGCCCCCATTCTGGCCAGTCAGGTTGTCCAGTTGATGACCATCTTGCCCGATGCGCTAGCAAGATTTCAGGAACACTTCTCCACGCATTTTCCCGGACTCAGTTCCATGATTTCCACTCGCATGGAGACCAGCGGTGGGGAAGAGACAAAGTCAGTGGTGCCAGGCATGGAAAACCCGGGCAAGGCTATCATGTCTTATCTCGGGCTGTTGGCGAGCATCAGCTTCGTGCCTCTGTTCCTGTTCTTTACTCTGCTCTCCGGGGACTCGTTGCGCAGCCAGGTATCTGAACTTTTATCCATTTTTCACAAGACCACACAGAAGAAAGCACTATACTTGATCGATGTGTTCGTGGGGTACATTACTGCCTTTTTTCAGGGGCAGCTGATTATAGCCATGTGCATGGGAACCTTGTATGCCATGAGCTTTACGTTGATCGGCTTGAAGTTTGGCGTGCTTGTGGGGCTAGTGCTAGGCCTGTTGAATATCGTGCCTTTCCTGGGCACCTTGATAGGTCTGCTGGTAGTCCTGCCCATGGCTTATCTGCAGCCTGAGGGCGGTGTTGAGTTACTGGTCCTTGCCGGGCTGGTGTTCGCCGCAGTACAACTGATCGAAAGCTGGCTCTTGACACCCAAAATCATGGCCAACCGTTCCGGGCTTCACCCCGCCATTGTGGTGATTTCCCTGTTTTTCTGGGGCACGGCCTTGGGCGGCATTATCGGACTGATCCTGGCAGTACCCCTGACGGCATTCTTCGTTGCCATCTGGCGAGAGATCAAGGTCAGCCTGAAGCGCACACTGAGCAACCGAGATGAACGGCCATGATTGTCGTCGATCCTTTGTCACGAATGTAGATCCTTGCGCAGGGTCTGTTCCAGTACCTTGGTGGCCGTGATATCGAGAAGGGTGATTACCACCCCGTCTATCACGTTGTCCAGTCGTCGATAGGGCATGATCCGTACCGTGAACCAGCGGCCGTCGGTAGCGGGAATCTCCTTCTCGGAAAATGCCAGCGTACTCAGCGTATCAAGGGCATCATCGTTAAGTTCCGGATACTGCAAGGTCGTGGTGAGGTCGCTTAGAGGGCGCCCTATATCGCCTTCGCGGATGCTGATGATCTTCGATGCCCGGTCGGTATAGCGACGAAGATTCAGCTTCAGGTCGAGAAACAGAATGGCGATCTCGATGCTGTTGAGCAGGTTGTTCATGTCGCTCTGTGCAAGGGCAAGATCATCGAGCTTGGTCTGCATTTCCGCGTTGATAGTTTGCAGTTCCTCGTTCATGGACTGCATTTCTTCCTTGGAAGTGGTCAGTTCTTCGTTGGTTGACTGCAATTCCTCATTGGTCGATTGCAATTCCTCGTTGGCTGACTGCAACTCCTCCTTGGACGCGCGGTTTTCCTCCCGTAGGGCCTGAATTTCATCCTGATACTGTCGAAGCTCATTGGCATAGGAGGGGTGCGTGGCCTTTATCGACCTGTTCTTTCTGGCATCGTCGGCATGAGCTTTGGCGATATCCCGGAAGATGATCATCGTCATCCCACGCAGGGCGTTGGGTTCTCGCAACGCCTGTACGGTGACATCGACACTCTGAGTTCCCCCACCGGGCAGCTGCACCTGCAGGCCCGGCAATTGCAGCGGTTCGCTCTGGTTCTCGGCCTGGCGCAGTGCATTGGAGAGGTGGGGGCGCAGGCCTTCGCGCGCCATGGCGTGAAAATTCCAGTTGGCCTTGCCGGCAGCAGGTTCTAGGTATTTTCCCGTGCGCCCGCTGATATAGACGACATCTCCCTCATGGTTGACCACCACCGCGGCGGGGGCATAGACCTGCAATAACACCTGGTCGGCCGCCGCTTGCAGGTTATCAGGTGCTGGGGAGGTAGCGTTGTTGGGGGTCACGGGAGACTCCTTGGTCATCCTGGACAGGGGGGGGATCGACTTGACCGGCAACCGGGTATCGCGGCTCTGGGCATTACTCTGGCGCTGATAGATGCGCAGTTTGGATTGAAGGGGGGTAAACAGCTGGGTGTAGCGTCCTACCGTTTCCGAGCTACCGAGCACCAGGACACCCCCGTCCCGCAGGCTGTAATGAAACAGGGGGATGAGCTTGCGTTGCAGGCTCTGGTCGAAGTAGATCAGCAGGTTGCGGCAAGATATCAGGTCCAGCCGAGTGAAAGGCGGATCGAGCACCACATCCTGCTGAGCGAATAGCACAAGGTCGCGAATATAGGATTTGATCCGGTAGCCATCGCTCTGAGGCGTGAAAAAACGTTCGAGGCGTTCCTCCGAGACACTGTTGCTGATATCAGGCGGATAGTAGCCGCGACGTGCGGTGGCAATGGCATCCGGGCTGAGATCGGAGGCGAAGATCTGAAGCGTAATGTCATGAGGTCTTGTCAGCTGGTCCAGCGCCTCGGTAAAGATCATGGCCAAGGTGTAGGCCTCTTCGCCGGTTGAACAGCCGACCACCCAGGCACGCAGGTGAGGCTCAGTGTCCTGACGCGCCAGCAGTTCCGGCAGGGCGAACTCCGCCAGGTACTGCCAGACCGCAGGATCGCGGAAAAAACGGGTCACCCCGATGAGTACTTCCTTGAACAGCAGGTCAATTTCATGAGGGTTACGCTCGAGAAAATCCGCATAAAACCCCAGGGTGGCGATTTCGTGGATCGCCATGCGCCGCTCCATACGGCGGTTGAGGGTACTGGATTTGTAGAGCGAAAAGTCGTGACGGGTTTTGCCTTGCAGGATACGCAGGATGCGTTGGAAGGGGGTCGATGTCAGCTCAGGTTCCACTGAAGACTCGGCAGGCGCGCTCGAGTCGGGCATTTGGTCGAGGCAGGCCAGGATGCGAGCGGGCAAATCGCCCGGCGGTGCAATGATATCGGCACACTCTGCAGAGATGGCGCTTTTGGGCATGGCATCGAACTGTGCCGTATCGGGTTGTTGTGCCGCAGTGAGACCGCCCACGCCCTTGATCGCCTGCAGGCCCAGGGTGCCGTCGGAGCCCATGCCGGACAGTACCACACCGATGGCTTGATCCCCTCGGGCGCTGGCCAGGGAAGAAAACAGCACGTTGATGGGCAGCCGCATCCCCCTGGGTTCCATGGGTGGTGCGAGGCTCAGCATGCCGTCGACCACGCTGAGTTCCTTATTCGGCGGTATCACATACACGCAGTCAGGCTCGATGGGCATGCCGTGGGTCGCTTCACGTACCGGCATCGAGGTGACGCGCTGGAGTAATTCCGGGAGCAATGCCTTTTGGGTGGGATCGAGATGCTGCACCACCACATAGGCCATGTGGTGGTGCGCCGGGATGTTGGCAAGGAACTCTTCCAGCGGCGCCAGGCCACCTGCCGAGGCACCAATGCCCAGGATACGGATGGCCGCCGAGGAGGTTATCGATGCACTGGATGGCGTCAAGTCTGTCATGGCATGGAGCGATTAATCATGTTAGGGCGCACCGGTGTCCTGGCAGCAAGTCAACAGAATTTGCTCGCGACGCGGCGAGAGGGCTGCCAGGAACTGCATCTGCTGTGAACCCATTGCCCCTCCGCTCGTCTCGGCCACGCAGGAATCCCTGGTGCCACTCTCTGCCACACGCTTTAGCAGGCCAAGTAGTTGCGGCCGGTTTTGCGGTTTTAGCAAGGTATCGATGCGCTGCCCTTCCAGGTCGTCCTGGCCGATGCCAAAGAACTTGGCGGCGGCATGATTGCCTTGAATGATTTTGCCTTCGAAATCAACGATAAAATAGGCAAGGGGCGCGCAATCGTAGATGGACCGGTAAGAGTGAAGATCCTCCATGAGTGTTTGCTCATTGGCGGCAATCTCCTCGCTCTGCAAATCAAGTTCCACTTGGTGGACCTGCAGCTCATGAAGCAGCTTGATGGCATCTTCCGCGCTGTCGGGATCACTGGACAGCCGATGGAGCAATTGCAGGGCATCAACGCCTAACGACCAGTGACCCGCTGTCGGTGTCGTGCCGGTCTGCAAATGCTCTATAGCCTTGTTTCGCAGCTGTGCATAGACATTGGGTTGGTTAATGCTTGTGGACATAACACACTCCAGGATTTTTCCCATATATAGATGGAGATTGTAACTTATTGAGACGAAAAATGATATGGAATTATTTTTTCGGGGAATGTCCTTTTTATCTGAAATTCTGCGTTTAAGTCACTTGCGGTCTTGAGCTTTGTGAGTTTATCCCGCTGGATGTCGAAAGCCGAATGTAGCCTCTTTCACGGGGGTGCGTGACAGCTAAAAACAGATGGTTTCGTGAGACTCAGCATAGCCACTTTACCGCTATTACGACTAATGTAGAGAATCTTGGATATGATAAGTTAAAGTTTGCGCAACAAGAAAGAGAGCAGTAATGAAAAGGACAGCAATTGCCATCGTAGTTGGTGCCTTGAGCATTGGCCTTACCCAGGGGCTTCTTGCTCAGGACGAGGAGTCAGAGCTCAATGAGCAGCAGTAGGCCACTCAGGAAGATGTCCAGGACTCGCAGGGACAGGGAGTGGAGGTTCGCGTCGAGGGACAACCTGCTGACATCAATGTCGAGCAGGAGCCGGCGGAGATTCGAGTTGATCAACAGTCTCCGGATGTGACCGTCGAGCAACAGCCACCGGAAGTTACCATCGAACAGCCTGATCCCAATGTCACAGTCGAACAGGCCGAGCCAAACGTTACAGTTGAACAGACGGGCGACGTCGACGTCGAGATTGAGTGCTTCGTGTAGCTATGTGCGTCAACGCACAGATAACCCTCTCGCGCTGCCTTTATGCTGCCAGCAGGTCACACGCCCGGGCCATTTGCACTCGGCCATTCCAGGGCTTTATTGACAACTTCGATGCCCAGTCCATCAACCACCCGATAGGAGCGTACATGCCACAGAAACCCAAAGCCGTTAACCTCGCCCTTCAGGGTGGAGGGGCGCATGGCGCCTTCACCTGGGGGGTTCTGGATCGAATTCTGGAGGATGGGCGGTTGCAGATCGCTGGGATCTCGGGCACCTCGGCAGGGGCGATGAATGCCGTGGCGTTGGCCGATGGTTTCACTAGAGATGGCCCCGAGGGCGCTCGAGCGGCGCTCGATAATTTCTGGAGAGCCATGAGCGACGGCGCCAGGAATAGTCCTCTGAAACGTACACCCTATGACGTACTGACGGGCAACTGGGGGCTGGAAAACAACCCCATGTATCACGCCATGGATGCGCTTTCACGTGTGGCCTCGCCGTATCAGCTCAACCCGATGAACCATAATCCGCTCCGCGATCTGGTGGAGAGGAGCATCGATTTCGACAGGGTGCGAAGTTGCACTGCATTCAAACTGTTCATTTCGGCCACCAACGTGGAGAGCGGCAATGTCAAGGTCTTCCCTTGCGAGGAAATTACGCTAGACATGTTGATGGCCTCGGCTTGTCTGCCGCATCTCTATCAGGCCGTCGAAATCGATGGTGTGCCCTATTGGGATGGTGGCTACATGGGGAATCCGTCGCTGTTTCCGTTTCACGGTGAAACCGGTACCAACGATATCGTCGTCATCCAGATCAACCCCATCGAGCGCAAGGGCGTGCCCAAGACCCCCCTGGACATACAGAACCGAATGAGCGAGATCAGTTTCAACAGCAGTCTGCTCAAGGAGCTGCGCGGGATCGATTTTGTCGATCGTTTGATCCGCCAGGGTAAGCTCTCGGCCGAGGAATACCGTCAGGTGCGGGTACATGTCGTCGAAAACCAGGCGCAGCTAAAACCGCTGGGCGCTTCATCAAAAATGAATGTTGAATGGGAATTCCTCACCAAGTTGCGCGATCTCGGTCGTGACACTGTCACACGATGGCTGGACGAGAACTTTGCGGTCATTGGTGAGCGTTCTAGTGTCGATCTTCGCCAGATGTTCCAGGGCATCGGCGCCCAGCACCAGGGCTAGGTGTATGGTCCTGTTGAGTCGTATCATTCGAACAGGACAGCCTGGGCTGATCATCGTTCAGCATGTCATCAGTACAGTCTCCACGCGCTTGGCGCTTGATTTTATACATGGCGATGTCCGCGCGATGGATCAACTCGTCCGGAGTGATACCATCTTCCGGATAGAGGCTGATGCCCATGCTGACCGTGATGTCGATCGACTCTTCACCAATGCAGTGTGTCGGCTGCAAGGTTTTGAAGATAGCCTTAGCCACCTGACGGGCGTCATTGATGCCATGTATCTCGGTCAACAGGATCACGAACTCGTCACCGCCCAGGCGGCAAACTGTGTCGGTATCGCGCACGCAACCTTTCAGCCGCCCGGCAACGGCCTGCAGCAGCGAATCGCCAGTAGCGTGACCCAGGCGATCATTGATGGGCTTGAAGGCATCGATATCGATGAACATCACCCCCACCTGCTGCCGATGCCGTTGGGCAAGGCCTATTGCGCGTTCCAGACGCTCTTTGAGTAGCACGCGGTTGGGCAGGCCGGTGAGGGCATCATGCTGAGCCAGGTGCGACATCCGATTGGAAACGACCAAGGATTGGCTGGCGTGATGAAAAACAATCACGGCGCCGGTGACCTCACCGTCGCGGTCATGAATCGGGGCCGCCGAATCCTCGATCGCAATTTCTCTGTCATCTCTTCCAATCAATATCGTGCCCATCGCCAGGCCAACAATCCGGTCCTCTTCGATGGCTCGCCGGGCGGGATCGTTGACGGATTGACGCGAAGTCTCGTCCACGATACAGAAGACCTCAGTAATAAGTCTGCCCAGGGCGCTTTCCTGATTCCAGCCAGTCATCTCCTCGGCTACCCGGTTGAGGAAGGTCACTCGGTAGTCGATATCGGTCGAGATGACCGCATCGCCGATCGAGTTCAGCGTGACCTGGGCGCGCTCTTTCTCGATGTAAAGGGCTTCCTCCGCGGCGCGCAGCATGTGATCATCATGCTTCCGTTCGGTAATATCCTCCACGGTGTGGATGTAACCGCGATCCACAGGCAGGCGCGCGGCATTGATGCTGACCCATGAGATGCTGTTATCAGGACGCAATACACGCGACTCGATATGGCATGAGGCATGATTTTCGAACGCTTCTTTCCACTCCTGATGGACCCGTGAGCGGTCCTGGGGGTGTAGCACATCCACCCAGTGCCCACCGCTCATCTGGCGAGCTGACTGGCAGCAAATCTTACGGTAAACAGCATTGCTGCCTCGGTAGTTTCCCTGGAGGTCGACGATCAAGGTGCCAATTGGCAAGGCGTCACTCATGGCGCCAAGGTGAGTATCATCATCTGGTTGAGCACGCTCTGAATGCTGAAGTTGCAGGGCCGAGTCCAACATGCGAGGCAGCCAGTAGCGGTCCAGCCGCGACAGGGTGGCGGTGTCGTGCGCGCCATGATGCTTGGCTTCACGGCGGGCCTGGTCATCGTCACTTCCGGAAAGGCCAATACGCAAGGCCTGCGGCGCGGCGTTTGCGAGTTGCTCAAGGGCGCCGCGCCAGGGTGAGTGTGGCAGGGAAAGATCGAACATCAATATTTCAAACTGACGGCGCAGGAGTACCTCCAGGGCCTGTTGGAGATCCTGGACCCGGCTGGCACGGTAACCTGCGCCTACCTCGCGCAGGTTAGCCTCTAATTCGAGCATTTCAGTGGTGCCGGGGCCGATCAGTAGCACATCAAGCGGTGGCTGCAGGTCTTCGGCGTTATCTCGATCATCATGAGCCTGGTGGAACTCCTTCATTTCCTTGGTCTCCTCCATGCCGTGGACCTTGATTCACTACCTCGACCTAACACTGCCTGCTGCGAACTAACTGATAGTCAAGTACAGTCTGCTGGCTAACAGGATAGCCATGCCTGCCTTTTCCCACCGTGCGATAGCGTACAGAGCATGTCCCCTGTCACTCCATTAAAGATCATGATATGTCTGCGGTTGGAGCCGATCCCTTCGTCACTCGGTGTCGGTGCTCCCCGAAACGCTGATGTGATGGGTGACTGAAAATCACGGCTTATTGATCTCGTGGCCTACCACGCCGCCCACCGCCGCTCCTCCGACGGTGCCAATGGCGGAGCCGCCGGTGAGTACGGAGCCACCAACGGCTCCTACGCCGGCCCCCACTGCGGTACTCTTGTCCTGACTCGACATGCCTGAGCAAGCCGCCAGGGACATAAGTGTCAAGAGAAAGAAAGTGCCAAGTAATGGATTTTTGATGTATTTCATGATGGTATCACTCGGGTTGAGGTGACTTTCTCGCTGCAGGAGTTACCCTGGCGGCGGCGCGGCTAAGACGGCCGCTACCCAGAGCCTAGAGCCAAAACGATACGGTTATCTGTTTGGTGGCGCACACAGATATCAGATATTGAAAAACAACCTTTACCTGAGGTGTGGGTTTCACAATGTGAGTGGTTAAATTGGAGCGAATACCCCGGTACACCTCATGAGGGAACGTCGGAGACCGTCGCGTTGATATCGTGGCTCATCAGGTCATCGTCGCCTTCTGCAGCGCGTCTTTCGGGTTCTTTAGTCGTTGTCCTGACGGGGGTACCGCGCGGTGTTCCGGGCAAGCGTTGTGGCGTGAAGGGGTAGTCGTGCTGCTGTTCGCCGAGGGCGCGGTCGGGAAGCCGTGTGAACGTCGTGAACATGGTGGTGGTGGGGGCGTTGTGCTGGATGGGGATTGGCATGGTGACCTCGCGTCATTGACCGGCCTTCACGACATCGTGAAGCAGCGGTAGCACGATTCTGGCGGAACTGCTGGCCGCCGTCGGTGCGCCAAGACACTATCGCCCCCGATAACCGCCAAGCGCATGGCTTGCCCTTGATCCTGGGGGTTGGTGCCCTCACCTTAACTGCTAGACGCTTTTCTGGACGAGACTGGTCAATATTGCACCGTTCTGGTCTAGAATGGAGGTCGGGGTCGGCCATCGCGAGAGACGCAGCGGTTGACCCTCTGGTGTGTTGCCCCGTGCGGAGTGCACGAGCGGCGGCACCTGGTGTAACGCAGGGGGAGCCCCTGCCTGTCACGGTGGTAGACACGATGACAATCATGACGTCCCGTGCCGATCTGCGCGAGCAGCTCGCACGCACCTATTGCCCCACCCGTATTCCCTCCGAGGACGAGGCGCGCATCGAGGAGATCAAGTATCTGCTCGAGGCCAACAACGCCGTGCTGGTGGCACATTACTATACCGACGATGCCATCCAGCAGTTGGCCGAGGAGACGGGCGGTTGCGTTGCCGATTCACTCGAGATGGCTCGTTTCGGCGCCCGCCACGAGGCCGATACCCTGGTGGTGGCCGGTGTGCGCTTCATGGGTGAGACTGCCAAGATACTCTCCCCGGAGAAGCGCGTGCTGATGCCCACTCTGGAGGCAACCTGCTCGCTGGACGTGGGCTGTCCGGCCGACGCCTTCAGCGCTTTCTGTGATGCTCATCCCGATCGTACCGTGGTGGTCTATGCCAATACGTCCGCGGCGGTGAAGGCGCGCGCCGACTGGGTGGTGACTTCTTCGATCGCCGTGGATGTGATCGAGCACCTTCAGGCCAGGGGCGAGAAGATCCTCTGGGCGCCCGACAAGCATCTGGGTGGCTATATCCAGAAGCAGACCGGTGCCGACATGCTGCTCTGGGATGGCGCCTGCATCGTCCACGAGGAGTTCAAGGCCAAGGGGATCGAGGACCTCAAGGGACTTTATCCCGAGGCCGCGGTGCTGGTGCACCCGGAGTCACCGGCCTCGGTGGTCGAACTGGCCGACGTGGCGGGTTCCACCTCTCAGCTGATCAAGGCAGCCCAGGAACTGCCTCATGACAAGTTGATCGTGGCCACCGACCGCGGCATCTTCTTCAAGATGCAGCAGGCAGTGCCCGAGAAGACGCTGTTCGAGGCGCCCACCGCCGGCAATGGTGCAACCTGCAAGAGTTGCGCCCACTGCCCCTGGATGGCGATGAATGCCCTCGACAACCTGGCAGGCAGCTTGCGTGACGGCTCGGGAGAGATCTTCGTCGATGACGCCCTGCGCCTGGCGGCCCTCAAGCCCCTCGAGCGGATGCTCAATTTCCAGAAGTAATAGCTCCCCGCTACCAGCGCCGAGCTACAAGCAACCCCCGAGGCCATGATTTCGGGAGTTGCTTGTGCTGAAACGGGGCTCATTCTGCTGGCCGCTTGGCCGCTTCCAGCTACTGAAACTCCTCCAGCGTCTCCCGGTAACCGAGAAAAGCTTCCCGCCGCTGCTCGATTTGGCTGACTGCGGCGTTATCGCCCTCGCTTTCGGCGACGTCCTTCGCCACCTCGAGTTGGCGGATGGCACGGTCGATACGACCGGTGAGCTGCAGCTGTTCGGCGCGGGCCAGGTGACCCCAGGCCTCGCGGCCGCTGCGTCCGGCGGCTTCGCCAAGCAGGGTGAACACCTGCGGGTCCTCGGGCCGCGCGTCGGCCAGGTCGCGCAGTACGCGATAGGCCTCGTCGGGATCGCGCTGCAGCAGTGCTTCTCCCAGTTGCCGTCTCGCCGGCGCATAGTCCGGCATCAGTCGCAGCTGGCGACGGCTGCGGTCGATGGCATCGTCGATGCGGCCGGCCTCGAAGGCGACCTCGGCCGCCGAGGCCGGCAGCATCGCCAGGTCGGGCTCTGATCGTGCCAGGGCGTCGAGCTCGTTCAGCGCCCGGTCGGTGTGACCGGCCCGGGCATCGATCAGCGCGGCCAGGTAGCGTCGGGCCGCCTCCGGCGCCTGGTCCTGTGCCAGGCGGGTGGTGGCCTGCTGCGGGTCACGGTCGTGGACCGTCAGCAGCGCCCTGGCCCTCACCAGCTGGTAGTGAGGATCCTTGTCACGCGGGACCGCCACGGTGATCTGGTCGGCTCGGGCCTGGGTATCGCTGATGCGTGACTCCGTCACCGGGTGAGTGAGCAGAAACTCAGGGGGACTACCCCCTTGCAGGCTCACCATGCGTTGCATGGCGCGGAACATTTCCACCATGGCGTCGGGTTCGTAGCCGGCATTTGCCATGGCCTGCAGGCCTGCACGGTCGGCCTCCTGCTCGAAGCGCCGGGAGTAGCTCAGCTGATCCTGGATGACGGCGGCCTGTGTGCCCATGGCGGCGGCGATGCCGGCATCGCCGCCACCTCCGGCGGCGATCAGCATCCCGGCCAGCATGGCCGCCATGGCCGGGATCTGGGTCTGTTCGGCGCGGGCCTGGCCGCGGGCATAATGGCTCTGAGAAAGATGGCCGAGCTCGTGGGCGACCACCGAGGCCAGCTCGGCTTCACGTTCGGCGAAGGCAAACAGTCCGGCATTGATGCCGATCACTCCGCCGGGTACGGCGAAGGCATTGAGCCGACGGCTCTCCACCAGGGTGATGGCGGTGCGGGCGTCTCCCAGGCCACTGTGGGGCAGCAGGCGGGCGACCAGTGACTCAACGTAGTCCTGAGCGATGGCATCCTGCCATTCGGGGGCCCGGGCGCGAAACTGGCGCAGCCAGGCACGACCTAGTCGGTACTCCTCGCCACTCATGGACTGGCTACCACTGCCGGAAAGACTGGGCAGGCCGTAATCGCCCCCGGACGTGATCGCCGGGCTGCGGGATAGGCCAGGCGCCTCGTAGCGGTCAGGCGACTGGGCCTGGGACGGGAGGGCCAGTACCAGGCTCAGGACGCAGGCGGGTAGACAATATCCGGTTCGACGCAGCATGGCCATCCTCGTCAAGGGGGTGAAAGCAGTGGCAGGTACCCTCTACTGACATTGATTCGGCCTGCAAAGTGCCTTTAAATCGCAGGGACTGGCGTGCGGGCCAATGAGCCGGCATGTTCTGACTCGTATTTTCCCGGGAGACACCATGGCGCTGCAACCCGATGACCTGCTCGATGCCCGCGGTCTTCCCTGTCCCCTTCCACTGCTCAAGGCGAAGCAGTCCCTGGTACGCCTCTCGCCTGGCCAACTGCTGGAGGTGGTGGCTACCGATGCGGGCTCCTGGCGCGACTTCGAGACCTTCGTGGCGCAGAGTGTGCACGAAATGCCGGCCAGAGAAGAGCGAGGTGACGTCTACCATTACTGGATCCGCAAGGGTAGGGAGCCGGATTCATGACTCTGAGGTCGGTCTTCAAGAGTTGGATCGACCACTATTTCTCGGACGAGGAGGCGGTGATCCTGCTGGTGGTACTGGTGATGGGGTTTGCGGCTGTGATCCTGTTCGGACGCATGCTGGCGCCCTTTCTTACTGCCCTGGTAATTGCCTTCCTGCTGCAGGGGCCGGTGAGCTGGATGGAACGGCGCAGGATGCCTCGCCTGCTGGCGGTCTTCGTGGTGTTCCTCGCGTTTATCGGGGTACTGCTGGCGCTGGCCTTCATCCTGATGCCGCTGATCTGGAATCAGCTGGTGGGGCTGGTCCAGGAGGCGCCGCGCATGTTCGCCAGCGGTCAGCGGTTGCTGGACGACCTTCAGGAACGCTATCCCAATCTGATTACCCCCGATCAGATGCAGAACTGGATCGACGTGGCCGGACGCGAGGTGACGCAACTTGGCCAGCGCGCCCTGACCCTGTCACTGGCCTCGCTGGGCAACGTCCTGACACTGATCGTCTACCTGATCCTGGTGCCGATCCTGGTGTTCTTCATGCTCAAGGATCGCGATCTCCTGGTGGGCTTTACCACCTCGTTGCTGCCCCACCGGCGTGAGCTGATGACGCGTGTCTGGGAGGAGATGGACGACCAGATCGCCAACTACGTGCGCGGAAAGGTCATCGAGATCATCATTGTCGGCAGCGTGGCCTTCTTTACCTTCACCTATTTCGGGCTTCCCTACACGGCGCTGCTGGCGGCGGTAGTGGGCCTGTCGGTGCTGGTGCCTTATATCGGGGCGGCGGTAACCACCCTGCCGGTGGCGGCGGTCGCCGGCTTTCACTTCGGCCTGACGGATGAGTTTGTCTATGTGCTGGTCGCCTATGGTGTGCTGCAGGCGCTGGATGGCAATGTCCTGTCGCCGATCCTGTTCTCCGAAGCGGTCAACATCCATCCGGTGTCGATCATTCTGGCGATCCTCTTCTTCGGCGGAATCTGGGGCTTCTGGGGAGTCTTCTTCGCGATTCCGCTGGCGACCCTGATAAAGGCGCTGGTCTACGCCTGGCCACGGGGCATCAAACAGCGTCACCTGCAGGAATCGGCCGAGACGCCCGCTGAAAGATGAGTATGGCGAGGAGTCTCATCCGCGCGGAGCAACGTGAGAGGAGAGCGTTCAGCCATCGTGCAGTGCCTGGGCGGCTTCCAGCACCTCCTGAGCATGGCCCTTGACCTTGACGCCGCGCCACTCGCGGGCAAGCTTGCCATCGGCATCGATCAGGAAGGTGCTGCGCTCGATGCCCAGGTGCTCCTTGCCGTAGAGCTTCTTCAGCTTGATGACGTCGAACAGCCTGCAGAGCGTTTCGTCCTTGTCGGAAATCAGCGCAAAGTTGAAGTCCTGCTTGGCCTTGAAGTTCTCCTGAGCTCGAATGCCGTCCCGGGAGACCCCGAGAATCACGGTATTGGCGGCATCGAAGGCCTCCTTGCGGTCGCGGAAGTCGCCGCCCTCGGTGGTGCATCCGGGTGTGCTGGCCTTGGGGTAGAAGTAGATGACGACTTGCTGTCCTCTAAGCTCGGAGAGGGTGACGGTGGTATCACCCGTGGCGGTGGCGGTGAAGTCCGGAACGGGCTCGCCTAGACTGACGCTCATGGTCGTGCTCCTGTCGTGTTTGAGAAAATGAACTCCGATTACACGCAACCCGCGGCGAACTGTAAAGCCGTGGCTGTACAGACTCCCGAGGCCTGAGTACCATCTGGCCCCTGACACCGGGGCAGCTTTCGGGGCGTTGCCCGAGGCCCGATAGGCGCGAATGCAGGCGAATCGAGAGGAATCGAGAGGATGATTACTGGCAGTATCGTCGCGCTGGCGACGCCGATGAAGGTCAACGGCGATATCGACTGGGAGGCCCTGCGCCGCCTGGTGCACTTTCATCTCGACAACGGCACCGATGCAATCGTGGCGGCCGGCACCACCGGCGAGCCGACCACCATGTCGTTCGCCGAGCATTTCGATGTCATTCGTACCGTCGTTGAAGAGGTGAACGGACGCATCCCGGTGATTGCCGGTACCGGCTCCAACAATACCACCGAGGCGGTGGAGCTGGCTCGCTATGCCAGTGAGGTCGGGGCGGACTGCTGCCTGACCGTGGCGCCCTATTACAACAAGCCCACCCAGGAAGGGCTCTACCGGCACTTCAAGGCCATCGCCGAGAGCAGTGACCTGCCGGTTATTCTCTACAACGTGCCGGGGCGCACCTGTTCGGATATCTACAACGAGACCGTGCTGCGCCTGGCCGACGTCGACAAGATCATCGGGCTCAAGGACGCCACCGGCAACCTGGAGCGTGCCGAGGACTTGATCGCGCGCCTCGAGGGCAGCGGCTTCATGCTATATTCCGGCGATGATGCCACCGCCTGTGACTTCATGCTGATGGGGGGGCATGGCGACATCTCGGTGACCGCCAACGTGGCCCCGCGGGCCATGCACGATCTGTCCAGCGCCGCCGTCGCCGGGAATGCCGACAAGGCCCACCAGATCAACACCCGATTGATGCCGCTGCATACCAACCTGGGGATCGAGTCCAACCCGATTCCGGTCAAGTGGGCGTTGTATCGCATGGGTCACATCGAGCCCGGCATTCGACTGCCCCTGACCTGGCTCTCCGAGAAGTACCACTCCACCGTCAGCGAGGCCCTGCAGCTGGCAGGCCTGATCGACGACTGAGCGGTGCTCGACACCGCACCCCGCAAACATTAGGCAAGGTGGATGCATGAATTCTGCGCTGAAAGGAATGCCGCTGGCGGCGGTCATTGTCCTGGTCATGTCCGGCTGTGCCCGTGATGGTTTCTACCATGATCGCAACCTCGACTATGACGAGGCCGAGGAGACAGCGCCCCTGGAGCTGCCGGACGGCCGCAACATACAGCGCTATCGGGATGCCATGCCGGTTCCCGAGGTCGGTGATGCGCGCCCCGCCGAGAATGGCGTCGTGGAGGCTCCGCTTCCCCAGGCCCTGTCGCCCGGGCGCAGTAGGGAGCGAGGCTATGTCGAGCGTCGCGCGATCGGCGACGAGCGTTGGCTGGTGGTGGGCGCGGAACCGGCAACGGTCTGGCCAGAGCTCGAGCGCTTCGTGCGTAGTCGCGGCCTGACCGTCACCGCCAGCGACTCCCGCCGCGGCATCCTGGAAACCGAACAGGCCAGGCTCAGCATCCGTCCGGCGCTGCGCAGCGGCGATAGCGAGATACGCTGTGAGCAGGGGGGTACCACCCAGGCGGCCTGCTTGACAGCGCTGGAGCG
This sequence comes from Pseudomonadota bacterium, assembly GCA_051751285.1. GTDB lineage: Bacteria > Pseudomonadota > Gammaproteobacteria > Pseudomonadales > Halomonadaceae > Halomonas. The sequence continues at coordinate 16,597 of JBNJKT010000023.1, forward strand.
TCACTTCGAGGCACTCAGCATGTCGTCGAGCGCTTCATCGCTGGCCGTGCAGCGTCCCGATGCCCAGGATCGTGCGAGGTTCGAGCAGCGTGGCGACAACTGGCAGGTCATCTTGCCCTTCGAGGCAGACCGTGTCTGGGCGGAACTCAGCCACCAGCTGGAACTCGCCTTCGCCGTCGAGGATCGACGCGAACTGCTCGAGCGCGATCCCGCGTCGCGCAGTTTCCTGGTGCGTTACCTGACGCTCAGTGAACGGCAGCGAGGCCTGTTGCAGTCGCTGGCGACTCTGAACCTGGGCGAGTCGACACAGCAGGTCCGTCTTGTCCTGGAAGCGCGTGGACCCGAGCAGACCGTGCTCAAGGCAGAGCCTGCCGGTGAGGAAGCCCTTTCCGCTGATGACGAGCGCGAACTGCTCGAGCGGGTGGCAGGTCTGTTGCGCTAATGAGTGGCACGGTGCGGGGCGCCCATGGGCGCCTCTCCTTCGCTTCACTGGGCAGCGGCAGCAAGGGCAACGCCACCCTGGTCAGCGACGGCGAGACGCACCTGCTGGTCGACTGTGGCTTCACCCTGCGCGATACCGAACGACGCTTGGCCCGTCTGGGGCTGCATCCTCGTCAGCTCGATGCCCTTCTGGTCACCCACGAACACGGCGACCATGTGCGGGGCGTCGGGCCTCTGGCCCGCCGATACGGCGTGCCGGTCCACCTGACACCGGGTACCTGGCTGTCGGGTCGGTTTGGCGAACTGCCCCATCGCCACTGGATTACCCCCCAGGCCCGCTTTGCGGTCAAGGGACTGACCATCGACCCTGTTACCGTGCCCCACGACGCCCGAGAGCCGGTGCAGTTTCGCATCCTGGCCAGCGAGCGGTGTCTCGGACTTCTGACCGACCTGGGACATCCCAGTGCGCATGTGGTCGAGGCCTTTGCCGGCTGCGATGGCCTGGTGCTGGAGTGTAACCACGACCCGCGCTTGCTTGCCGAGGGACCCTATCCCGCGAGCCTGAAGCGTCGGGTCGGCGGCGACTGGGGACACCTGGCCAATAGCCAGGCAGCCTGGCTGCTTCAGCGGCTGGGGCTCGACCGCCTGCAGCGCATCGTCTGTTCCCATCTTTCCGATCAAAACAATCGCCCCGAGCTGGCCCTGGAGGCCTTGCTGCCGCTGCTCGACGGCGATGAATCCCGGTTGAGAGTCGCCGCCCAGGACGCTGGCCTGGCATGGCAGACCCTCGGCTGACCGACCACCCCGATTCGTATCCGCGCCTCTGGAGGCTCCCCATGGAAAAGCGCCAAGAACTCTATGCCGGCAAGGCCAAGTCGGTCCATGCCACCGACGACGCTGATCGCCTGATCCTGACCTTCCGCGATGACACCAGCGCCTTCGATGGCGAGCGCATGGAGTCGCTGGCCCGCAAGGGCATGGTCAACAACCGCTTCAATGCCTTCATCATGGAGACGCTTCAGGCGGCGGGCATCCCCACCCATTTCGACCGGCGCCTCTCGGACACCGAGAGCCTGGTGAAGAACCTCGAGATGATCCCGGTGGAGTGCGTGGTGCGCAACATCGCCGCCGGCGGCCTGGTCAAGCGCCTCGGCGTGGAGGAGGGCCAGGCGCTCGACCCGCCCACCTTCGAGCTGTTCCTCAAGAACGATGCCCTGCACGACCCCATGATCAATGAGTCGCTGGCCGAGACCTTCGGCTGGGCGACCCCCGAACAGCTGGCCGAGATGAAGGCGCTCACCTTTCGGGTCAACGGTGTGCTCAAGCAGCTGTTTGCCGAGGGTGGCCTGCTGCTGGTGGACTACAAGCTGGAGTTCGGTCTGTTCAAGGGCGAGATCGTGCTGGGCGACGAGTTTTCCCCGGACGGCTGTCGCCTGTGGGACGCCGAAACCCGCGAGAAGCTCGATAAGGATCGCTTCCGCCAGGGGTTGGGCGGCGTGATCGAGGCCTACGAGGAGGTCGGGCGGCGCATCGGTATTGACTTCGACTGAGGCCACAGGCGCGTCGCGAGAAGGGCCCCGCGGGGCCCTTCGTCATGTCCGGCCGTCGGCCGGCAGGATCTCGACCACCCTCAGGGTCACGGCGCCGGCCCGCTCCTGCAGTACCTGGAAGCGCACGTCCAGGTCGCGCAGTCGGACGCCGTAGATCCGTGCCTCGGCGCCGTTACGATAGGCAGGTCGTGGGTCCTGGGCCAGCACCTGGTGGATCAGGTCGCGCAGCGAGTCACCGTCCGAGCGCTGGTCGAGAACGGCCTCGGCCTCGGGCGAGAGGCCGACTGCCAGGGTCGGCGGCGGATCGGGGGCGAAGCCGGCGCGGGCCTCGGGACGGGACTCCACCCAGGGCAGATAGGGCTTGATGTCGAGTACCGGGGTGCCGTCGACCAGGTCGGCGCCGCGAAGCCGCAGGCTCACGCCGCGGGAGGTGTCGATCTCGACCAGTTCCACCAGTGACAGCCCCAGGCGGTTGGGTCGGTGGGTACTGCGGCTGGCGAAGACCCCCATCCGAGTGTTGCCGCCCAGGCGAGGCGGGCGCACCAGCGGGGTCCAGTCCGACGGGTCATGAGGCGCCGGACTGAGGTGGAAGACGAAGGTCAGCCAGAGATGGCTGAAGGCTTCCAGGCCGCGCACTGCCAGGGGGTCAGCAAAGGGCGGGACCATCACCAGGGAGGCCCGGGCTGCCGTGGCCAGCCCGGGCTGGCGCGGGATACCGAACTTGTCCGGGAAGTCGCTTTCGATGACGCCGATGGTCCTCAGATGGAAGACGTCGGACGAATCGTTCATGGCCTATCCTGTCGGTGTCTAGCCCCGGGGCTTGGCCCGGTGGCGTGGCTTGGGTAGTCTGCGGGGCGGGTCATCATTTCAGGAAGGTCTCGCATGCATCTTGCCGAACTCGATAAAGGGTCCGCGCCGGCCGAGCCGCCGCCATCCGGGCATCGTCGTGGACCGCGAATCGTCTATCGCACGGCCCGAGCACGCGACGCCGCCGACCAGGCAGAGGTTTTCCACCATGCCGTGATGCAGGGCGCGGCGGGACACTATTCGCTGGACGAGCGCGAGGCCTGGGCGATGGTGCTGCCGCGTGAAGGCTGTGCCTGGGCAGCGCGCCAGGCGCTCTATACGACCCTGGTTGCCGATTGCGAAGGCCGCTGTGTGGGGTTCCTGGAACTGGATATCCCTCGTGGGCGGATCGAGACCCTCTATGTCTGGCCGTCCCTGGGCCGGCGCGGGATCGGCTCGACGCTGCTGGTGCATGCCGAGCGTCTCCTGCTGGAGCAGGGCATGACGCGGGCGACCATCGAGGCCAGCGCCATGCTGGTCGATGGCCTGGTGCGCCGTGGCTGGCAGCGGCGGGGAGACGACTGGGTCGAGCGCGGTGGCGAGCGGCTCTACCGCCAGCGGCTCGAGAAGCGGCTCCTCGCCGTCGAGACCTGACGCGTCTCTCAGGCCTGCTGTTCGACGATACGCATCGACAGGTCGATGGCCTCGATATCCTTGGTCAGGGCGCCGCTGGAGATGCAGTCCACGCCGGTCTCGGCGATGGCCCGCAGGGTGCTCTCGTCGACGTTGCCCGAGGCCTCCAGGGTGGCACGCCCGGCGCTGCGACGCACCGCCTCGCGCATGTCGTCGAGGCTGAAATTGTCGAGCATGATGATGTCGGCGCCGGCCTCGAGTGCCAGGTCCAGTTCCTCGAAGGTCTCCACCTCCACCTCAACAGGCAGGTCGCTGGCGATGTTGCGCGCCTCACGCACCGCCGCCGCAATGCCGCCGCAGGCGGCGATGTGGTTCTCCTTGATCAGGAAGGCGTCATAGAGACCGATGCGGTGATTGTGACCGCCGCCACAGGTCACCGCGTACTTCTGGGCGAGCCTCAGGCCGGGCAGGGTCTTGCGGGTGTCCAGCATGCGCACCCCGGTCCCCTCGAGCAGATCCACGTAGTGGCGGCTGCGGGTCGCGGTGGCGGAGAGGGTCTGCAGCAGATTGAGCGCAGCCCGCTCCCCGGTAAGCAGACTGCGCGCAGGGCCCTCCAGTTCGAGGAGTACCTGGCCGGGAGCGAGGCGATCGCCGTCGGCGGCCTGCCAGTGCAGCGCAACCCGGGCATCGAGACGTCGGTACAGTTCGTCGACCCAGGCCACGCCGCACAGCACCGCGGCCTGGCGGGTGATCACCCGCGCCCAGGTTATCTTCTTGTCGGGGATCAGCTGAGCGGTGATGTCGCCGGGGCCGACATCCTCGGCCAGCAGCCGGGCGGCACTGTCACGGATCTCTTCGGCAAGGGCGTCCTGGTAATGCATGGCGGGCTCATCTCTGTTCGGTGAAGCGTGAGATGGTCATTATAGGGAAACCCATGCATCGACGTCAGGGAAAACCATGCGCATCGACAACGGCTGGCTACAGCGAGCTCGCAGGGTGCCCTCGCCCAACCAGGACGCACGACCGGCCGGGGAGGTCTCGCTGTTGCTGCTGCACGCCATCAGCCTGCCGCCCGGGGTCTTCGGCGGCGATCATATCGAGCGGCTGTTCACCAACCGGCTGGACCCTCAGGCACACCCCTTTTTCGCGACCATCGCCGATCTGCGCGTCTCGGCCCACTTGCTGATTCGGCGGGACGGCGAGTGCGTGCAGTTCGTGCCCTTCGAGGCGCGGGCCTGGCATGCCGGCCGCTCGCGGTGGCGCGACGGAGGGGTCGAGCGCCGGGCACTGAACGATTTCGCCCTGGGCATCGAATTGGAGGGCGACGAGGTCAGCCCCTATACCGGGGCCCAGTACCGGGTGCTTGCAGCCGTTACTCGGGCACTGCTCGATGCCTACCCATCCCTCGACGAGACGCGCATCACCAGTCATGCCCGAGTGGCGCCATTGCGCAAGAACGACCCGGGCCCCGCCTTTGACTGGGCCTACTTTCGCCAGGAAATAGAAAGAATACGTTCCTGAAGGATGCCAAGGAGAAGGGAATGATCGACCCGAAAGGCACGCTTGCTTCATACGGTAGTTTAACTACAACTGCCTGAGACGGGCGGTTTTCGATGAGCAGGAGGATCTAATCCCCTGTGTTGCGGTGCAATATGAGTTTATGGAATGTTTTTCCATTCTATCTTGAATTGGCAGGAGCCGGCGTTTACGGTATCTTCGCGCCAATGGCAGCGGCATCGCATACTTCTTGTAAAATAACTACAGGCCTGACGCATTCGGCCCCCATTAACGTATATGAGCTCCACTCGCCCCTCTGCGGGGGTTGTAGTCCTTACCGTCATTCGGAGAGACGTCTATGAGTCTGGAAACAAGAGAAGATCTCGATCCGGTCGAAACCACGGAATGGCTGGATTCCCTGGAGTCGGTCCTGGATCGCGAGGGCGAAGATCGTGCCCGGTACCTGATGACACGCCTGGTTGACCGCGTCCGTCGCGATGGCATGCAGGTACCCTTCTCGGTGACTACCCCACATCGCAACTCCATCCCGGTACATCGCGAAGCGCCGCTGCCCGGCGACATCTTCATGGAGCGGCGGATTCGTTCGCTGGTCCGTTACAACGCGATCGCCCAGGTGATTCGCAACAATCGCGCGAACCCGGGACTGGGTGGTCACATCGCCAGCTTCATGTCAGCGGCGACGCTCTATGATGTGGGCTTCAACCACTTCTTCCGCGCCCCGAACGGCGACTTCGAGGGCGACCTGGTCTACATCCAGGGCCATGTGGCGCCGGGCGTTTACGCGCGTTCCTATCTGCTGGGCCGCCTTACCGAAGACCAGATGGACAAGTTCCGCCAGGAGGTCGATGGTGACGGCCTGTCCTCCTATCCCCACCCCTGGCTGATGCCGGACTTCTGGCAGTTCCCCACGGTATCCATGGGCCTCGGGCCGATTCAGGCCATCTACCAGGCCCACGTGATGAAGTACCTGGATGCCCGTGAGCTCAAGGACATGCATGATCGCAAGATCTGGTGCTTCATGGGCGATGGCGAATGCGACGAGCCGGAATCGCTGGGCGCCATCCACCTGGCCAGCCGCGAGAAACTCGATAACCTGATTTTCGTCATCAACTGCAACCTGCAGCGCCTGGATGGCCCGGTTCGCGGCAATGGCCGCATCATGGACGAGCTGGAAGGGGTCTTCCGCGGTGCCGGCTGGAACGTGCTGAAGGTCGTCTGGGGCCGCCTCTGGGATCCGCTGTTCGAGAAGGACAAGAAGGGCATCCTGCAGAAGCGCATGGACGAGGCGGTCGACGGCGAGTACCAGAACTACAAGGCTAACGGCGGCGCCTACACCCGGGAGCATTTCTTCGGTAAATATCCCGAAACCGAGGAGATGGTCAAGGATCTGTCGGACGAGGATATCTGGAAGCTCAACCGGGGCGGCCATGACCCCTTCAAGGTGTATGCGGCCTATCACGAGGCGACCCAGAACGCCAACGGCCGTCCCACCGTGATTCTGGCGCACACCGTCAAGGGCTACGGCATGGGTAGCGGTGACGGTGAGGCGGCCAACGAGGCCCACCAGGTCAAGACCATGGAGTACGAGGCGCTCAAGACATTCCGCGACCGCTTCGGCATTCCATTGAACGACGAGCAGCTCAAGGAGGTGCCGTACTACAAGCCCGAGGATGATTCTCCCGAGCTCAAGTACATGCACCTCCAGCGCGAGCGGCTGGGCGGCTATGTGCCGAGTCGGCGCAGCGACTTCGAGGCGCTGGACATTCCGCCGCTGGACGACAAGATCTTCGCCTCCCAGACCGGCGGCTCCAAGGGCCGAGAAGTCTCCACCACCATGGCCTTCGTGCGCGTGCTGAATGGCCTGGTCAAGCACAAGCAGCTGGGTTCAAGAGTCGTGCCGATCGTTCCCGACGAGGCACGCACCTTCGGCATGGAGGGCATGTTCCGCCAGCTCGGCATCTACACCTCCGAGGGGCAGAAATACGAGCCGGTCGACAAGGGCCAGATCATGTTCTACCGCGAGGATCAGAAGGGTCAGATCCTCGAGGAGGGCATCACCGAGGCCGGCGCCATGTCGGCATGGATCGCGGCCGCGACCTCGTATTCCAACAACAACCTCACGTTGCTGCCCTTCTACGTGTATTACTCGATGTTCGGCTTTCAGCGCATCGGCGATCTCGCCTGGTCGGCTGGTGACATGCAGGCCCGAGGCTTCTTGATCGGCGGTACCGCTGGACGCACCACCCTCAATGGGGAAGGGCTCCAGCACCAGGATGGTCATTCGCACATCCTGGCCTCGACCATCCCCAACTGCCGCTGCTACGACCCCACCTATGCCCATGAGGTAGCGGTCATCGTCCAGGATGGCCTGAAGCGCATGTTCACCGACAAGGAGAACTGCTTCTACTATCTGACGGTGATGAACGAGAACTACGAGCATCCCGAGCTCGAAACGGTGCCCGCGGAGGACATCATCAAGGGCATGTATCTGCTGCGCGAGACCTCGGGCGACAAGGGCCACGTGCAGTTGATGGGCTCGGGCACCATCCTTCGCGAGGTCGAGGCTGCCGCCGAGATGCTGGCCGATGAGTGGGGCGTGGGCGCCGACATCTGGAGTGTCACCAGCTTCAACGAGCTGCGTCGCGAGGCCCTGGAGATCGACCGTCAGGCCTTCATCAACCCCGACGCCGAGCCGGGCAAGCCTCACGTTACCGCTTGCCTGGAAGACCGGAAGGGGCCGGCGATCGCCGCTACCGACTACATGAAGTTGTTCGCCGACCAGGTCCGCGCCTGGGTGCCGACCAACTACCATGTATTGGGGACCGACGGCTTCGGTCGCTCCGATACCCGCGAGAAGCTGCGCGCCTTCTTCGAGGTCGACCGCCGCTTCGTGACCGTGGCCGCACTCAAGGCGCTGGCCGACCGTGGCGAGTTGGATCGCAAGGTCGTCGGCGAGGCGCTCAAGAAATACGGCATCGATCCTGCCAAGCCCAACCCGCTTGAGGTGTGAGGCGACGATCGAGTGAAACGTTGGCATGGCGGGCCCACGCGGCCCGCTCCCGTCAAGAGTTTGAAGGAGCGCGACCTTGAGTAGCGAAATCATCAAAGTTCCGGACATCGGCGGCGATACCGATGTGGAAATCATCGAGATCGCGGTGGCCGAGGGCGATGTCATCGCTCCGGAGGACACCCTGATCACGCTGGAGTCCGACAAGGCCAGCATGGACGTGCCGGCGCCGAAGGGTGGCAAGGTGGTCAAGGTGCTGGTCAAGGAGGGCGACACCGTCTCCGAAGGCGACGGGATCGTCGAGATCGAGGCCGAGGGCGGCGGCGAGGCCGAGGAGGAGAGCGAGGCCTCCGAAACCGAGAAGGCGCCCGAGCCGGCACCCGAACCGGCCCCGGAGAAGCCCGCCGCCAAGAGCGGGGGCGGTGGCAAGCGCACCGTGGAGGTCAAGATCCCTGACCTCGGCGGTTCCGCGGATGTCGAGATCATCGAGGTGGCGGTGGCCGAGGGCGACGAGGTGGCCGCCGAGGATACGCTGATCACCCTGGAGTCCGACAAGGCCTCCATGGACGTGCCGAGCCCCCATGCCGGAAAGCTGGTCTCGCTCACCGTCAAGGAGGGTGACACCGTCTCCGAGGGCGACGTGATCGGTACCATGGAAGTCGCAGACGCGGGCGCCAGTGAGGAGGACGGCGACGCCGAGTCCGCCGCCGAGAGTTCTCCTGCGCCTCAGGCCAGCACCGCGCAGGACGAAGCACCGGCCGAGGCGGAGGGTGGCGGCAGTGGTCAGCCCGAGCGCAAGGAGGTGCGTGTGCCGGACCTCTCCGGCTCTGCCGATGTGCCGATCATCGAGATCGCCGCCAGCGCCGGGGACGAGGTGGACGAGGAGGACCCGCTGATCACTCTGGAGTCCGACAAGGCCTCCATGGACGTCCCCAGTCCCTACAAGGGCAAGCTGGTCGAGCTGACCGTCAAGGAGGGTGATACCGTCTCCGAGGGCGACCTGATCGGTTATATCGAGGTGGCCGGCACGCCGGTGGCCGGCACCCAGGCGTCCGGGTCCGACAAGCCGTCGGCCAAGCAGCCCACGGAGAAGGCGAGCGAGGCGCCCAGGGCCGAGAAGCCCAAGTCGGCAACGCCAGCCGGCTCGCCGAGCCCCGAGGCTCAGATGGCTGCGCAAAAACCGCGCGACGGCAAGCTGGTTCACGCTGGCCCGGCAGTGCGCATGCTGGCGCGAGAGCTGGGCGTCGATCTGGGGCTGGTCAAGCCCAGCGGGCCGAAGGATCGCGTCCTGAAGGAAGACGTCCATGCCTACGTCAAGCAGGTGATGGCCGGCAAGACGCAGGCACCTGCCGCGGCGGCGCCGTCGGCTGGCGGTAGCGGCATCCCGCCGATCCCGGATCAGGACTTCAGCCAGTTCGGCGAGGTGGAAGAGAAGCCCATGGGCCGCCTGATGAAGATGGGCGCCACCAACCTGCATCGCAGCTGGGTCAACCTGCCCCACGTCACCCAGTTCGACGAGGCGGACATCACCGAGCTTGAGGCCTTCCGCAAGTCGATGAAGGCCGAGGCCGAGGCCCAGGGCGCCAAGCTCACGCCGCTGCCCTTCCTGATCAAGGCCTGTGCCTATGCGCTGCGCAAGTTTCCGCAGTTCAACGTCAGTCTGAAGAGCGACGGCGAGACGGTCGTGCACAAGAAGTACGTGCATATCGGCGTTGCCGTGGACACTCCGGACGGTCTGATGGTGCCGGTGATCCGCGATGCCGATCAGAAGTCGCTGATCGATCTGGCCAAGGAGTCCGTGGAACTGGCCGGCAAGGCGCAGTCGAAGAAGCTCAAGCGCGAGGAGATGACGGGTGGCTGCTTCACCATCTCCAGCCTGGGCTCCATCGGGGGCACCGCCTTTACTCCGATCGTCAATGCCCCGGAGGTGGCCATCCTCGGCATCTCCAAGGCACAGATGAAGCCGGTGTGGGATGGCCAGGCCTTCCAGCCGCGGCTGATGATGCCGCTGTGTCTCTCCTATGACCACCGGGCGGTCAACGGTGCCGATGCGGCGCGCTTCACCGCCTTCCTGGACCAGGTGCTGACGGATATTCGTCGGCTGCTGCTATAGCACGGCTTCCAGGGTGATATAACGGCGCCACCCGGCGCCGTTATCCCTCCTGACGGGCGCTATCGCGCAGGGCAGACCAAAGTGCTATTCGGCTCCAGTCGCCTGATACGCGGTACTTTTCTCTGATTTCGAAGGCCTGCTGATGGCCCCGTCGCTTGTCTGGGCCTGATGGCACGGTTATCGTTCGGTTCTCCCCTTTCTTCGTGTATGAGAGTCACACTTCAAGGAGCAGTCAGATGCGTTTGATCCTGTTGGGCGCCCCCGGTGCCGGCAAGGGCACTCAGGCCCAGTTCATCTGCGAGCGGTTCGATATCCCGCAGATCTCTACCGGTGACATGTTGCGTGCCGCGGTGAATGAAGGCAGCGACCTGGGGCTCAAGGTCAAGGAAATCATGAACAGCGGGGGCCTGGTGTCCGACGACATCATCATCGCCCTGGTCAAGGAGCGCATCAGCCAGCCCGACTGCGCCAACGGCTTCCTGTTCGACGGTTTCCCGCGCACCATCCCCCAGGCTCAGGCCATGAAGGACGCCGAGGTCAAGATCGACCATGTGCTGGAGATCGCCGTGGACGACGAGGAGATCGTCCAGCGTCTGGCCGGTCGGCGTGTGCACCCGGGCTCTGGCCGGGTCTATCATGTCCGGTACCAGCCGCCCAAGGAAGAGGGCAAGGATGACGTTACCGGCGAGGCGCTGATCCAGCGTGACGACGATCGCGAATCCACCGTGCGCAACCGCCTGGCGGTCTACCATGAGCAGACCGCGCCGCTCGTCGACTACTACCGGCAGTGGGCCAAGGAGGATCCCGAGGCGGCGCCGGAATATCATCGCGTCGAAGGGGTAGGCAGTATCGACGACATCACCGCTCAGGTGATCGAGGCGCTGGAGGGCTGAGCGACTGTCACCTCCCGTTACCGAAGGCCCGCCATGCGCGGGCCTTCGTCGTTGGCGGTGGTGTACGTATAATGCCCTCACACTTCTCGCCGTGACCGCTTGCCCATGCCGACCCTGCTGGCCCTGGATGCCTCCTCGAGCGCTTGTTCCGCCGCCCTGCTGCACCGCCGCGAAGGGCTCGATGACGAACTGATCTCACGCTTCGCCCTGACCCCGCGGGAGCACACCCGGCGCCTGCTGCCGATGGTCGATGAGGTGCTAGCCGAGGCCGGCCTGCCGGCCTCGGCACTGGACGCCGTGGCCTATGGCCGAGGGCCGGGCTCCTTCACCGGCCTGCGCATCGCCGCCGGAGTCGCCCAGGGGCTTGCCTTCGGCCTCGACCGGCCGCTGGTCGGTGTCTCGACCCTCGAGGCATTGGCGCTGGGCGCCCATCGCCGCCACCACTACCGCTGGCTGATCACTGCCCTGGATGCCCGCATGGGCGAGATCTACGTGGCAGCCTGGCAGTGCCGCGATGGCGTGCCCGTGGCGATGACCGAGGAGGCGGTGATGCCACCGGAACGGTTGTGCTTGCCCGACGGCCATGAGGACCACGACTGGGTCGGCATCGGCTCCGGCTGGACCCTGTGGGACCAGATGTCCGCCGAGGTGCAGGCCGAGTTGGGGCTTTGCCTGACCGAGCCCGAGGCCGAGGCCGCCGATATGGCCCTGCTGGCGATGAACGAGCTGGAAGCCGGAGGAGGCCAGCCTGCCCATCTCGTCCAGCCGATCTACCTGCGCGACCGCGTCGCCTGGCAGAAGAGCCGATGAAGCCTGCCGTGCCGGTGGGGGTGGAGGACCCGGACCTGGCGATGCGCCTCGGCCTGCCTCGAAGTGGGGAAGGTGAGGCCGAGCTGATATTGCGCCACCAGGGCGATCGTCTGGTGCTGGCCGGCGACCCGAAGCGCCATGGCCATCCGCTGGCGGTGGATTTCGTCGCTGGGCGCGCCGCCCACCGGCGTCGTTTCGGCGGCGGGCGTGGCCAGCTGGTGGCCCGTGCCTGCGGCCTGGCCAAGGGCGTCACGCCCTCGGTGGTGGATGCCACCGCGGGGCTCGGGCGCGATGCCTTCGTGCTGGCGAGCCTGGGGGCGGAGGTGCTGTTGATCGAGCGGGTCGCAGCGATCTTCGCGCTGCTCGAGGACGGCCTGGCGCGAGCGCGGCTCGATCCGGAGACTCGCGATATCGCCGCGCGTATGGCGCTTCTCCATGGCGATGCCGCTCTCGCGCTGGAGTCACTGGTGGCGAGGGGGGCAGTGGTACCCCAGGTCATCCACCTGGACCCCATGTTCCCCCACCGTGACAAGTCTGCGCTGGTCAAGAAGGAGATGCGGCTCTTCCGTACCCTGGCCGGGGATGACCCGGATGCCTCGCGGCTGCTGGAGGCGGCACTGGACGTAGCCACTCATCGGGTGGTGGTCAAGCGGCCCCGCAAGGCCCCGCCCATCGCGGGACCGCCGCCCCGTCACGTCATCGAGGACAGGACCAGCCGCTATGACCTCTACGTCCACCGCCGCCTGGACGCCTGACCTCAACCCTCGCCCGGGCGACTGACCAGCTGCAGCCGGTGGCGCAACGCCGGGTCGAACAGCGCCCGGCTTCGCTGGGCCGCCTCGCGCAGGCGGTCGTCGAACACCAGGCGGCCGTTCTCGATGTACAGCCACCCCTGCGCCTCCAGGCTCTCCACCAGGCCGGAGAACAGCCGGGTATCGAAGAACTCCGGCGCATCCAGCCCCGAGAGCAGGGCCAGCCGTTCGGCGAGCTCGCGGCTGCGCGCGGTCAGCTCGTCGGCCGTGAAGTGCCCGGCGGGTTCGCTCAGCAGCACCGACAGCAGCAGATAGCCGCGTTCCAGGGAGGGCTGCATCAGGCCCCCGAGCATGCGCAGCTGCTCCCCGGCCTCCAGCGACTCGCCAGGCCGTCGCCAGCCTTCGGCGCGTCGTTCCAGCAGCCCCGCGTCGACCAGGACCTCGAGCATGGAGGCCAGATCCTCGCGCAGCGAAGCCGAAGGCGGGACCATCAGCTCTCGGGTCAGGATCGGCCAGCCGGGGGAGAGCAGGGCCTCCAGGGCATCCAGGTCATGGTAGGCCTGGTGGCGGAAGGCGAAGGCGGAGAGTCCGGCCAGCGCGAAGAGGTGCAGCACGTTGTTGCGATACCAGCCCAGCTCTCCGGCCCGGCGATCGTCGGCGACGATGATGTCGCCCAGCGGGTGCGTTCGGCGCTCGACCATCCCCAGGGCGAGCACGCGCTCGAGCCAGGCGTCAGGTGTGCCGTCCGGGAGGCTGGTATGGCGTCCACCCGGGAAGCGTTGTTGCAGGGTCACCAGCAACCCCAGCTGGCGCTTGAGCAGACTGGCCTCGATGGCATGATGCGGAGTGGCCAGCAGGGCCAGGGCCACCAGGTTGACCGGGTTGAGAGCAGCGGCGGCGTTGATGCGCTGCGAGACGGTCTCGCCCAGGCGGGGAACGACACGGGCGAGCCAGGGCGGGCGCGGGTCGTCGAGCTGTTGTCGCCAGCCAGGCACCTCCGTGTCGAGGAAGGCCGGTAGCGACAGGGGCTCGCCGATGTTCACGGTGACCTCGCCGAAGGGCTGGCGCAGCCGGCCGAGCACCCTCAGCAGGCCCCACGGGCTCTCCTTGCGCTTCCTGCCGCCATGCAGCTCGCGCTGGTAGCTGCCGCTCTCGAGGATGCGCTCGTAGCCGATGTAGACCGGCACGAAGACCAGCGGCTGGCCACCGCCGCGTGCGCCGCGCAGATAGGAGCGCAGGGTCATCGAGAGCATCCCGGGCCTGGCGGGCAGCATGCGACCGCTGCGCGAACGCCCTCCCTCGATGAAGTACTCCAGTGGGTGGCCGCGGGAGATAAGGCGGTGCAGGTACTCGTTGAAGACCGTGGCATAGAGGCGGTTGTCGCGAAAGCTGCGGCGCATGAAGAAGGCCCCGCCGCGACGCAGAAGTGGGCCAACCAGCGGCATGTCGAGGTTGCGTCCGGCGGCGATGTGCGGGGGCATCAAGCCGTCGCGATACAGCACGTAGGAGAGCAGCAGGTAGTCGATATGACTGCGATGGCAGGGAACGTAGACTAGGGTGTGGTCGCCGGCAATGGCCTTGACTCGGTCCATGCCGTGCACCGCCACGCCGTCATAGAGGCGGTTCCAGAGACGCCGCAGCAGGCCGTCCATGAAGCGCAGCACCGGGTAGGTCATGTTCGAGGCGATCTCGCGGCCGTAGCGGCGGGCCCGATTCTCGAGGCGCGCCGGTGAGCGCTGCTCCGCGGCGGCCACTTCCTGGATCACGCGGCGCACCTCGGAACTCGCCGCGACCCCCTCGATCAGGGTTCGTCGGTGGGAGAGGTCCGGCCCCAGCACCCGGGTGCGCAGGCGGCGGAAGTGCACCCGCAGCAGCCGCGCGACCTTGCGATTGGTGAGGCGGGCCTCTCGCTCGTCCAGGAGGTCGCTGAGCCTGAGCGGGGTGCCGAGATGGATCTCCACGTCCTTGCCGTTGACCACCACCGAGAGCAGGCGACGAAGCCGCCCGGTGAGCTGCCAGCTGTCCGCGGCAAGCAGTTGCCAGAAGCCGAAGCGCTTGTCCGGGGCGCGCCCCCAGAAGATGCTCACCGGCACCAGCTGGACATCATGGCCGGGTTCACGCTGGCACTGCTCGATCAGCGACCGGAAGGGAGCTTCCGATGGCCGCGTGCGGCGCCCAAGGCGACGGCTCGGGGTGGGCAGCGGCAGGCTGGCGGGCACGCTGACCGCGCCGATGGTACGTCGTCCGACGGCCGCCGGCAGGTCATGGGCGCGGGTCAGCGAAGCCAGCAGCAAGGTGTCGGAGAGCGCCGGGTGGGGGAGTACATAGAGGGTCGGGAGCGTCGGCTCGAGGGGGAGCGTCTCGGGGTCGGGCTCGATCAGCCGGATCCGGGTCCAGTGCGCCATCAGTCGCTCGAGCGGCGCGCTCAGCGCACCGGCCAGCATGCGTGCAAGGCCCATCCTCTCGCCTTTGCCCGGGGGTGAGCCGTCAGTATAGCGGTCCGTCTCCCGGCGGTCAGGTGGGCGGGGCTTTTCCCGGGGCGGCAAACATGCGTCAATGCTCTGACACTCCCCGCCCGCCGCGCTTCGCGCTTTGGGCGAGGGTTCCAAGGTCACCCCCAGAACCTTCCTGCTTCGACACGCCTTTACTAGGCAGCGGCTAGGCCGCTGCCCCCGCTCCAGTCGCTCCACAGGCTAACCCCGCCAGCCCGGCGGTTCGGATATTGCTGGCTGCGTTGATGTCGCGGTCGATGGCGCGACCACAGCTTGCACAGTGCCAGTGGCGCTGCGAGAGCGGCAGCTTCTCGACCTTGTGCCCACAGCCGTGGCACATCTTGCTGCTCGGCAGCCACTGGCTCACCTTCACCAGGTGTCGCCCGGCCCATTCAGCCTTGTAGCTGAGTTGACGAAGAAACTCGCTCCACCCCGCGTCGCTGATGGCCTTGGCCAGGGA
>JBNJKT010000024.1:0-26481 GCA_051751285.1 Pseudomonadota bacterium
GGGGGCCATCCAGCACCTGGCGGGCATGAAGGACTCCAAGGTGATCGTCGCCATCAACAAGGACGAGGAGGCACCGATCTTCCAGGTCGCGGATTATGGACTCGTCGGCGACCTGTTCGACGTGCTGCCGGAGCTCGAACAGAAGCTGTGATGAAGATCGGGATCTTCCAGGTCGCGCTCTCGACAGTCAGTGGTCTCGTCGGCGACTTGTTTGACGTGCTGCCCGAGCTCGAACAGAAACTGTAGGGAAACGGCAGTCTCCACCTGAGAGTTCGTGTCGGCTACATAGGGGGTCGGCCTTCGTCGTCAGAGTGTCAATTAACATTTTCTATACAAGAGATAACAGGAATCATTAGCGACAAGTGCCTTTACCTGCCATCCTTTAGGGTGAACTGAGCCCAAAGGCCTATACGACATCAACAAGGAGATTTGATCATGGCGCATACTCTTCCTGATCTTCCCTATGCTTACGATGCCCTGGAACCGCATATCGATGCGTTGACCATGGAAATTCACCATTCCAAGCATCATCAGACCTACGTCAATAACCTCAACGGTGCCCTGGAAGGTACGGGCCTGGAGGATGTACCGGTCGATGAGCTGCTCGCGAATCTTGATCGTGTGCCCGAGGAAAAGCGTCAGGCGGTGATCAACAACGGTGGTGGGCATTCCAACCACAGCATGTTCTGGCAGATGATGTCTCCCAACGGAGGCGGCTCTCCCCAGGGCAAGGTGGCCTCCGCCATCGACAGCGAACTCGGCGGTTACGAGGCTTTCCAGGACGCCCTGACCAAGGCTGGCCTGGGCCGCTTCGGCAGTGGCTGGGCATGGCTCAGCGTCAAGCCTGATGGCAAGCTGGTTGTGGAGAACACCCTCAACCAGGACAGCCCGATCAGTCACGGTCACACCCCGATCCTGGGTGTCGACGTCTGGGAGCACGCCTATTATCTCAAGTACCAGAACAAGCGTCCGGACTACTTGAAGGCCTTCTTCAACGTGATCAACTGGGAGGACGTCGAGCGTCGCTATCGCAACGCCACGTCTTAAGACCCGGTCCTTGCTCCGCCAGAAAAGCCGCACCCCGGGGGTGCGGCTTTTCTGTGTGGTGGCCTCGCTGGCCAACCTTTAGCATTGATAATCGTTCGTATTGATGGCATGGTGGCGCCCTGCCCGGGACCAAGACGGAGCGTCATGTGTGAGGATCTTCTGCTTTCAACTGCCAGTCGGCATCGCCCTCGGCCTGATGGCCTCCGGCATGCTCCAGGCACAGGAACCCGTGGTCGAGGAGGCCAGCCCGGCCCAGAGCGCTCGGACCGAATGGCAGCTACGCATCGATGCGGCCGATGAAGAGAGCCGCGAGATGCTTGCCGAGCTCCGCCGAGTGGAGGCCGAGACCCGGCGGCTGGAGGCGCGCAGTGATGCCCTGGCGCCACGCCTGGAACGACGGGGTGAGCGCCTGGACCGCCGTGAGGCGGCGCTGGATACCCTGCCCGAGACCCGCGAGAGGTTGCCGGAGATCGAGCGGGCGCTGGTTTCTCGCCTGCAAGCCTGGGTGACGCGTGACCTGCCGTTCCTCAAGGAGGAGCGCCTGGCCCGCGCCGCGGGGTTCGAAGCCGGTTCGGTTGGCCCCGATGTCTCGACTGCGGAACGCCTGGATCGCCTCCTCGCCGCCTGGCGAAGGGAGCTTGACTACGGCCGTGAGCTGGACGCCTGGCGCGGTACGCTGGGTGACGATGACACTCGCCGCCAGGTGGACTTCCTTCGCCTGGGCAGAGTGGGTCTCTATTACCTGACGCCGGATGGCCGGGAGGGTGGCATCTGGCGCGCCGATGCCGATCGCTGGGAAGCACTGGATGAAGCCGGGCGCGCGGAAGTGCGTCACGGCCTGCGTATCGTACGGGACCAGCGCGCCCCGGAACTGCTGATCCTGCCGATTTCCCGACCCCTCGAGCGGACAGGCACCGACGATACAGAGGCGAGCTCATGAACCCGCAGCGGATGCGTGTCGGGCGTCGCGTCCTGATCGGCCTGTTTCTGGGCGGCCTGATGGTTGCCGGGCTGCCCGCTCAGTCTCAGGACGACCCCCTGAGCACCCTGCGAGGGGAACGCGAGGCGGCTGAGGCCCGAGAGTCGGCTCGGCTGGCCGAGCTGGTCGAGGATCGTGATGCCCTGCAGGCGGCCCTCGAAGAGGCTCGCCAGGCCCACGATGAAGCCGAGCAACGCTTCGCTACCCTTTCGGAACAGGAGCAGGCCCAGCAGGCGCGTCATGAGGAACTCGACGAACGCCAGGCGGAGCAGGGCGAGGACCTGGCGGCGGTGCTGGACACCCTGGCGCGTCACAGCGGTGAACTCCGCGACGAGCTGGCCGAGAGCTGGATCACGGTGGGGGGCGCCGATTTGCCGCCTCGCCTGGACGAGGCCGAGGTACTCAGGCCCGAGCACCTGGAGACCCTGGGCGATGCGTTGATGGCGCTGACCGCCGAGACTGGTCGGGTCGTCGCCTTCGACGCCCCCGTGGCCGGCAGTGACGGCGAGGTGGCCAGTCGCGAGGTGATACGCCTCGGCGACCTGGTGGCATTCAGCCAGGGTGAACTGCTCGAGCGCGGTGCCGAAGAGGGCATGCTTGCCACGGTGGCGCATACCCCGAGTGACGTGAGCGGACTGCTCGCCGACTTCCAGGCCGGGGAGGGCGATCGTCTGGCACTGGACCCCACCCGCGGCCAGGTCATCGAAGCCCTGGTCCAGCGGCCGAGCCTCATGGAGCGTTTCCATCAGGGAGGCATCGTGGGCTACGTGGTGGTGGGGCTGGGGGCCATCGGTCTGTTGGTGGCGCTTCTGCAGTACGCCTATCTGCTCAAGGTGAGCGTGGCAACCCGTCGCCAGCTGCGCGACCTCAGCCGACTGCGCGATGACAACCCCCTGGGCCGCGTGCTGCTGCGCTTCCGGGCGCTCGCCGACGACCCGGTGCCCGAGGCCCTTGAGGCACGGCTCGACGAGGCGGTGCTGGCCGAGCTGCCGCGACTGGAACGCGGCCAGCCGCTGGTCAAGCTGCTCGCCGCCGTGGCCCCGCTGCTGGGCCTGCTGGGCACCGTCACCGGCATGATCGTCACCTTCCAGGCGATCACCGTGTTCGGCACCGGCGACCCCCAGCTGATGGCCGGCGGTATCAGCCAGGCCCTGGTCACCACCGTGTTAGGCCTGATCACCGCGGTACCGTTGCTGTTCGCCCATACCGCCCTGGCCGGACGCAGCCGCCACCTGGCCGGAGTGATGGAGGGTCAGGCCAGCGCGGCACTGGCCAGGCAGCTGGAGCATCGCCCGTCCAGCCCGACAGCCTCCGGGAGCGAGCGCCGTGCTACCGCTCTGGCTTGAACCCCTGGCGCGCCTGGTCGATGCCGGCGGGATCATCCTGGTGGGCATCGCCGGGGTGGCGGGACTGCTCTTCAGCTTGGCCCTGGAACGGGTGCTGTTCTTCCGCATCACGTATCGCCGCGCCCGCCGCGCCCTGATCGCGCGCTGGACGGCGCGCGCCGACCACCTCAGCTGGAGCGCCTTGACCCTGCGCGAGGCCTGGACCCGGGAGCTCATTGCTCGATTGCGGCGCCCGCTGCCCTGGCTGAAGCTGCTGGTAGGGCTCTGTCCGCTGCTGGGCCTGCTGGGCACCGTCACCGGCATGATCGCCGTGTTCGATAGCCTGGCGCTGAGCGATACGGGCCAGGCGCGGGCCATGGCCGACGGCGTGGCGCGCGCCACGCTGCCCACCCTGGCCGGGATGGCGGTAGCGGTGGTGGGCCTGCTGTTCACCAGCCGGCTGGAACAGATCATTCGGCGCGAGGACCAGCGGCTGCACGACCGCCTGGCCCGCGCCGTGGAGCAATCCCATGCGTAGACGCCGCAGCCTGGGCACCGAAGGAGGCGACGCCGGCGAGGTCAATCTGACCCCGATGCTGGACGTGGTCTTCATCATGCTGATCTTCTTCATCGTCACCACCAGTTTCATCAAGGAGAGTGGCGTGGAGATCGAGCGGCCCGAATCCAGCGCCGCCAGCCTTCAGCCCGATGCCCAGCTGATGGTGGCCATTACCCCGGAGGGGGCCGTCTGGGTGGATGGCCGGCCCGTGGATGCCCACCGTGTCGGCGATGAAGTCGCCGCTCGGGTCAGCGGCGACGGCGGCGTGGTGATCCAGGCCGACCGCACCGCCACCACGGGACTCTTGATCGAGGTGATGGACCGAATCCGCGAGGCCGGCGTGGAAGACATGGCGGTAGCCGCTACCCGGAGCGCTCCATGATGCGTTCCCTGCTCGCGACGCTGGGCGGTGGTGCCATGACGCTGGGCCTCTTCTGGCTGCTGGCATTGCTGGTCGCCCCGCCGCAACAGACGATCGAGAGGCCGGACGTCTCCCTGCCATTGAGGCTGGCCTCGATGGAAGAGGTCGCTGAACCGGCCGCGACCGATGCCCCGCCTGCCGAGGAGGACGCGCCGCTTGCCCCGGACGCTGAAACGGATACCTTGCCCGAGCAAGAGCCACGGCCCGAGCCGGATCGGGAAGCCGAGCACGAAACTCGGCCGGAGCCCGAACCTGAGCCGGAACCGATCCCGGGGCCCGAACCAAGTCCGGAGCCCGAACCAAGCCCGGCACCCGAACCGACTCCGGAGCCGGTTCCAGACCCGGTCTCGCAGTCCGAGTCGGCACCCTCGGCGTCTTCCGAAGGGGGGGGCATTGCCGAGGCAAAGGACAAGCCCAGCGATGCGTCGGCGCAGGATGCCGCCGTCGAGCCGACCGGCCAGAAGAGTGAAGCCCGTGACGTGCCCGTGGAAGTGGGCGAGGCCGTCCCGGTCAGCCAGGTGCCACCGAGCTATCCGCGGCGCGCCCTGCGACGAGGCCTGGAGGGCCATGTGGAGCTGGAGTTCCTGATCCAGCCGGATGGTCGCGTCGACCCCTCGAGCATTCGGGTGCTGGAGGCCCTGCCGCGCCGGGTTTTCGAAAAGGCCGCTACCGCGGCGGTGGCCGAATGGCGCTTCGAGGCGGATGGCAGGCTGCGCCGGGCGCGACAGCGTCTGGAGTTCCAGCTGAGGTGATGCTGTGATGCGCTGTCAGAGACGGCTGGCAAGCAGGGCGGTCAGCGCCTCGTCGCCGAGCACCAGCGGGTTGGTCTTCATGCTGCCACCCCGCGAGCCGGCCACCACGCGAGCCAGGTCGTCCCCGGTCATGCCGAATTCGCCCAGTCGCGGCATCGCCAGTCGGCGGGTCCATTCCCTTAGCGTCACCACCAGGGCGTCGCAGGCATCGCCCTCGCTCAGGTCGGGTGCCTCGCCTATAAGGCGGCCGACGCGGGCATATTTGGCCAGGGCGTCCGAGGCTTCCTCGCCTTCGCGCAGCGCCGCGATGTTCACCGCGGTGGCCTCGGCCAGCAGGGTGCCGCACACCACGCCGTGGGGGATCGGGAAGAGGGCGCCCAGCGGCGATGCCAGCCCGTGTACCGATCCCAGGCCTGCCTGCGCCAGAGTAATGCCGGACATCAGCGAGGCATAGGCGAGTCCCGGATAGCCCTCGACGGGCGCGCGTGGCCCGCCCTCCAGCGCCTTCCAGAAGCTCCGGTAGAAGGCCTCCATGCCGGACCAGGCCAAAGCATCGGTGGGCGGGCTGGCGTTGATGGAGACATAGGATTCCAGCAGCTGGGTGAAGGCATCCATGCCGTTGGCCGCCAGCTGGTCCGACGGACAGCCAGCCAGCAGGTTCGGGTCGACCAGGGCGACCCGGGCCACCAGTTGGTCATCCCGGAACGACTTCTTGAAGCCGTTCGGTCCCTGTTCGCTGAGAACCGCGTTACGGGTGGCTTCGCTGCCCGTACCCGCGGTGGTGGGAACGGCTAGCAGTGGCACGCTGGGGCCAGGGTAGGGTTGGCCCTGGCCAACCCCCTCGAGATGATCCATGACCGAAGTGCCGCTTCGCAGCAGGCCGGCCACGGCCTTGCCGGCATCCAGGGCGCTGCCGCCGCCGATGGCCACCACGGCCTCGACCCCCGCCCCGCGCTGCGAGGCCACGATCTCATCGACGAGGCGAGGCGAGGGTTCGCCCGCTACGCTGACATGCGCCCAGCTCACCCCCTGCTCGGCCAGCGCTGACTGCAGGGCCGGCCAGTGAGGGGAGTCGACGAAGGAGCGGCGGCCGGTGACCAGCAGGATGCGACGGCCGTATCGAGCGATCAGCGCTGGCAGGCGTTCGATGCCCTGTCGACCGAAGTGGATGTCCGGAAGGGGCGTCAGGCGGAAGGCGCCGAGCCGATCGAGGTAGGGCGTTTCCTTCATGTTGATGATCCCTGGGTTGGCGAGCAGGCCACCCACTATAGGGGCTCGTCCGGGCCGGGCCAATCGTCACCCTGTCGTCGTCTTGAGCAGTTTCGGTTCAGAGGTCGAGTTCGGTCCACACTGGCGCGTGGTCGGACGGCTTTTCCATGCCACGCAGGTCGTAGTCGATGCCCGCGTCCGCAACCCTCTCGGCCAGTGGGGCGGTGACCAGGATGTGGTCGATGCGCAGGCCGCGTCGTGGGTTGCGCTCGAAGCCACGGGAGCGATAATCGAACCAGCTGAAGCGGTCAACCGTACTCGGGTAGCGTACCCGGTAGCTGTCGGTGAGGCCCCAGCCCTTGATGCCGGCGAGCCATTCGCGTTCCACCGGCTGGAAGCTGGTCTTTCCCTCGCGCAGCCAACGCTTGCGGTTGGCCTCGCCGATGCCGATGTCGCTGTCCTCGGGCGAGATGTTGAAGTCGCCCATCACCGCCAGGCGCTCATCCGGGCGATGCTGCGTCTCCAGCAGGTGCTGGAGCTGGGCATAGAAGGCACGCTTGTGAGGAAACTTCACCGGGTGCTCGACGTTCTCGCCCTGGGGGAAGTAGCCGTTCCATATCGTGATGGGATCGCCACCGTTCGGGCGAAGGCGCACGCCTATCATGCGTCGCTGGGTCTCCTCGCCATCATCGGGAAAGCCGTGATAAGTCGCCTCCGGATCGCCACACTGGTCAATGTCGATCATGAGCGCCACGCCGTAGTGGCCCTTCTGGCCATGGTAGAAGACGCGATACCCCAGGGTCTCTACCGCCGCGACGGGAAACTCGCTGTCCTGGACCTTGGTTTCCTGCAGGCCGATCACCGCCGGGCGATGGGTCTCGACCAGGGTGCTGAGCTGATGAAGGCGCGCGCGGATACCGTTGATGTTGAAGGAGACCAGGCGCATCGTCAGTCGTCCTGCCGTTGCGGGGTATCGTGATCCGCTGTCTCGGGATGAATGGCGATCGGCTGCCCCGACTCCTGGCGGGCCTGTTTGCGGGCCGCTTGCAGTTTGCGCTGCTGGCGTTTCTTCTGGGAGAAGCGGGTCGTCGAGGTCACCTGATCGGGATTCTCGTGACGCCACTTCTTGAAATCCTTGCGCTTGCCGGTGCGGATCTGCACCTTGTCGGCCAGCGAACGAGTCTTCTTTTGGCGTGTCATGATGCCACTCCTTGCATGAATGAGGACCATTCTACCAGTCGCGGCGGGCCTGCCGACAGCGACTGGCTGTTGGCAGGCGTCAGGGGCGCGCCCTCGCCGCCCGAGACTGGTACAATACCGATTTGCGCCATGCATCCCATCCACCGATACGGACAAGACAGCACAGCCTATGAGCGAGTCGGAACAGACCACAGCACCGGCCCAGAACCGCAAGCCAAAGCGCCGTCGGCGCAAGCCGCGGCGTCGTCAGTCGAACTGGGATCTGCGCCAGTTTCAGGTTCCCGTCGTGGCGGGCAAGTGGCGCTTCCATGATTTCGACTTGCCGCTGCCGCTGATGCGGGCCATTCATGCCCTGGGCTTCGAATACTGCACGCCCATCCAGGCCGAGGCCCTGGCCCAGACCCTGCTGGGCGGTGACGTGGTGGGCAAGGCCCAGACCGGCACCGGCAAGACCGCCGCTTTCCTGATCTCGATCCTGGCCTACTTCCTCGAGGAGGAGGCACCCAACGCCCAGAAGCCGGGTGCTCCGCGAGCGCTGATCGTGGCTCCGACGCGTGAGCTGGCGCTTCAGATCGAGAAGGACGCCAAGGCCCTGGCACGCTTCACGGATCTCAAGGTCGCCAGCGTGGTGGGTGGCATGGACTACCAGAAGCAGCGTGATGCACTGGGCGGCAGGCTCGACATCCTGGTGGCCACGCCGGGACGACTGCTGGACTTCCACGAGAAGCGCGACGTCGACCTCACCCAGGTGGAAGTCCTGGTGCTTGACGAGGCGGACCGCATGCTCTCCATGGGCTTCATTCCAGACGTCAAGCGCATCATTCGCCATACGCCGAACAAGGAGCAGCGGCAGACCTTCCTGTTCTCGGCCACCTTCAGCCAGGACATTCTCAACCTGGCCAGCCAGTGGACCCATGAGCCGGCCCACGTCGACATCGAGGTCACTGTCGATAATGCGGCCGACATCGACCAGCGTGTCTACCTGGTCGGCGATGAGGACAAGCAGCGCCTGCTGGTCAATCTTCTCAAGCAGGAGAGTTTTGACCGGGTGATGGTGTTCGGCAACCGCCGCGACCTGGTGCGCAAGCTCGATGATCTGCTCGGCAAGGCCGGTATCAATGCCGCCATGCTCTCTGGCGACGTGCCCCAGAACCAGCGTATCGAGACTCTCGAGAAGTTCCGCGAGGGCCAGATCCAGGTCCTGGTGGCCACCGATGTTGCGGGGCGCGGCATTCACATCGAGGATGTCAGCCACGTGATCAACTACACCCTGCCGGAAGACCCTGAGGATTACGTGCACCGCATCGGGCGCACCGGTCGCGCCGGCGCCAAGGGCGTGTCGATCAGCTTCGTGGGCGAGGAAGACGCCTTCTCGCTGCCCGAGATCGAGAATTACATCAACGACAAGCTGCCCTGCGAGCATCCGCCGGAAGGCCTGCTCTGACGGCCCATGCTTGACGAGGCGCTGAAGGCCGAGATCCAGGACGCCTATCGCCGGGTACTCGAGAGCCTTGAACTCACGCCGCGCTATGGCCAGCGACTGATGATCGCCGAGATCGCCCGCACCCTGGCGGGCATCGAGACGGATGACGAGGGTCGGCGCACCAGTGACGAGCACGTCTGTGTACTCGAGGCTGGCACGGGCACCGGCAAGACCCTGGCCTATCTGCTGGCTGCGCTGCCGGTGGCCAAGGCCCGCGGCAAGCG
Source organism: Pseudomonadota bacterium (assembly GCA_051751285.1). GTDB lineage: Bacteria > Pseudomonadota > Gammaproteobacteria > Pseudomonadales > Halomonadaceae > Halomonas. The sequence continues at coordinate 9,200 of JBNJKT010000024.1, forward strand.
GTTGGTCATCGCCACTGCCACCGTAGCCCTGCAAGAGCAGGTCCTGCATCAGGATCTACCCTCGCTCAAGGCCCATAGTGGGCTCGATTTCGACTACGCCCTGGCCAAGGGGCGCGGGCGCTATGTCTGCGTGGCGCGCCTCGACCAGGCGCTGGACGGCGGGGAGGAGAACGCCACCCTGTCGCTGTTCGAGCAGTCCCTGGCCAGCGGCGGCGATGACTTCCAGGCCCTGGTCAAGGAACTGGGCGAGGCCTATGGCAACGGCCGCTGGGAGGGCGACCGCGACAGCTGGCCCGAGGCCATCGAGGATAGCCACTGGCGCCGCCTCACCGTGGACCACCGCCAGTGCACCAACCGCCGCTGCGGCCACTTCGGGGCGTGTGCCTTCTTTCGTGCTCGCCGCCATCTCGACAGCGCCGATGTCATCGTTGCCAACCATGACCTGGTTCTGGCCGACCTGGCCCTCGGGGGTGGTGTGGTGCTGCCGGCGCCAGGCGATTGTATCCACGTCTTCGACGAGGGGCACCACCTGCCCGACAAGGCCCTACAGCACTTCACGTATCGCTTCGCCGTGGGCGGTGCACTGCGCTGGCTGAAGACCCTGAAGAGCTCCCTCAACGAGCTCAATCAGGCGCTCGCCGTCCAGCCGACCCTGGCGCGGCTGCTGGCAGGGCTTCCGGAGGCGATCAACGCCCTGGAGCCCCGACTCGGTGAGGCTTTTGCCCTGGGCCATCAGCTGGCGGGTCGTCCCCAGGGCTTATCCGAGGGTGAGGAGAGCCGGCACCACCGCCTGGAGATGGGGCGGGCCCCCGAGGCGCTGCGCGAGCATGCCGAAGGCCTGGTAGTGGTCTTCGCCGAACTCTCCCGCACCCTGGAGAGCATGGCCGACATCCTGCGCGAGAGCCTCGACCCGGACAAGCATACCGGCCTGCCGCGGGAGCAGGCCGAGGCCTGGCTGCCGCTGGTGGCGCTGCTTCACGGACGTGCACTGGAGGCTCATGCGCTGTGGCTGGCCTTCGCCGAGACGGATCCCGAAGGCGAGCCGCCCCGTGCACGCTGGCTGACCCTGGAACGCTTCAATGGCGAGCCCGAGTTGACCTTCTCGGCGAGCCCTGTCTCGGCGGCCCACACTCTGGCGAAGAGCCTGTGGGGCACCACCTTCGGGGCCGTGGTGACCTCGGCGACGCTCACTGCCTTGGGGCGCTTCGAGCGGCTGCAGGAGCGTGCCGGGCTGGCCAACCGCTATCGCTATCAGCGTCTCCCGAGTCCCTTCGATTATTCCCAGGCGGTGCTCAGTGTGCCCCGGGAGGCGGTTGATCCCGCCGACCGCGAGGGGCACGAGCGGGCCATCGTCGACTTCGTGGAGGCGCTCGGTGACCGGGAGGCGGTGCTGATGCTCTTCTCGTCACGGGCCCAGTTGCGCGGTGTCGAGAAGGCGCTCTCCCGGGGCCGGCGCGAGCGAGTGCTGGCCCAGGATCGCCTGCCCAAGCGCGAGTTGATCAGCCGCCATCGGGCGCGAGTGGACGCGGGGGAGGGCAGCATCATCTTCGGCCTGGCCAGCTTCGCCGAAGGGATCGACCTGCCCGGCGACTACCTCACCCATGTGGTGATCACCCGGCTGCCCTTCTCGGTGCCGGACGATCCGGTGGGGGCGACGCTGGCCGAATGGATCGAGAGCCAGGGGGGGAATCCCTTCATGCGCATCAGCGTGCCCGATGCCTCGATCAAGCTGGTACAGGCCTGTGGCCGGCTGATCCGCAAGGAAGCCGACCACGGTCGCATCACCCTGCTGGATCGCCGGGTGCTGACCCGACGCTACGGCCGGGCCCTGCTTGACGCCTTGCCGCCTTTCGTGCGCGAGATCGACGGGGTTCGCGACGTCTGAGGCGCATGGGCAAGGCATGAAGCCGGAAAGGGCAAGGCACCGAGCCGGCTGGCGGAGTCTCCCGCAAGAAACAGGCCCGCCGGATGACGGGCCCGTGGCATTGCGGTTGCAGAAGCGGTCAGGCGGCTTGACGTCGCTCGGCCAGCACCGGTGCGAGCTTCTCGTTCATGCGCTTGAAGGATTCGACGGTGGTATCCCAGTCGATGCACGCGTCGGTGATCGATACGCCATAGGCGAGTTCGCCCGGGTCATCGGTCATCTTCTGGTTGCCCCAGCCGATGTTGGATTCGACCATCAGGCCGATGATCGAACGGTTGCCTTCCAGTATCTGGTTGGTGACGTTCTCAAGCACCAGCGGTTGCAGGGCCGCATCCTTGTTGGAGTTGGCATGGGAGCAATCGATCATGATGTTGGGCTTGATTCCGGCCTTCTTCAGCTCCTGCTCGGCCAATGCCACGCTGACGCTGTCGTAGTTGGGCTTGCCGTTGCCGCCGCGCAGCACCACATGGCCGTAATCATTGCCGCGCGTGCGGATGATCGCCACCTGGCCGCCCTGGTCGATGCCCAGGAAGTTGTGGGGGTGCGAGACCGACTGCAGGGCATTGACCGCGACATCCAGGCTCCCATCGGTGCCGTTCTTGAAGCCCACCGGGCAGGAAAGCCCCGAGGACATCTCGCGGTGGGTCTGGGATTCAGTGGTACGCGCGCCGATGGCCGACCAGCTGATGCAGTCCTGCAGGTACTGCGGCGAGATGGGGTCGAGGGCTTCGGTGGCCAGTGGCAGGCCCAGCTCGGAAAGGTCGACCAGCAGCTGGCGAGCGATATGCAGGCCTTCCTCGATCTCGAAGGAGCCGTTGAGGTGAGGGTCGTTGATCAGCCCCTTCCAGCCCACCGTGGTGCGGGGCTTCTCGAAGTAGACACGCATCACGATGTAGAGGCTGTCCTTGACCTCGTCGGCTAATCGGCGCAGGCGGCGGGCGTAGTCCAGGGCGGCATCCACGTCGTGGATGGAGCAGGGTCCTACTACCATCAACAGGCGGGGATCGCGGCCGTCGAGGATGGCCTGGATCGTCTCACGCCCTTCGATCACCGTGCGCTCTGCGGCATCGGTGAGAGGAATCTCCCGTTTCAGGGCTTCGGGCGTGATCAGGACGTCCTGGGAGAGAACGTTGAGGTTATTGACCTGCTGTTCTGACATTGTGCTTCCTGTGTGGTGGCTGCGCTGATGGCGATGTCCAGTGATGTCTACTATCGCGCGCGGGAGCACCAAATTCAATCGCCGCGGGAACCTGCCGGACTGCGGCCGGTCTCACCGCCGGCACGAAGGCAAGGTAACCGGCTTGATGGACGCTCGATAAACAGGAACACTTGTACCCTTCATGATCACGACCCTGACCATTCAGCGGCTCAAAGACCCCAGGTTGACACTATGCTAGCAACGCCAGACCTTTCGCGACCTGCCGTCTGGTCGCCGCCCGCGCCTCTCTGTCCGAGGAGGGCCTGAATGGACACTCGGGAAACCGATCAGCAGCTTGTCGAGCGAGCCCAGCAAGGGGATACGCGTGCCTTCGACTTGCTGGTGAAGAAGTACCAGCACAAGATCATCGGCCTGATCGGCCGCTATGTGCACGACCACGCCGAGGTGCAGGACGTGGCTCAGGAGGCGTTCATCAAGGCCTATCGGGCATTGGGCAAGTTCCGCGCCGAGAGCGCCTTTTATACCTGGATGTACCGCATCGCCATCAATACCGCGAAGAATTACCTGGTCTCGAAGGGGCGACGTCCCCCGGGCAGCGATCTGGACATCGTCGATGCCGAGATCCTGGACCACAGCGGACGACTGGCCGATACCGAGACACCCGAGGCCGCCATGGCCCGCGACCAGCTCCAGGCGGCCATCTTCGAGGCGATCGAGGCCCTGCCCGACGACCTGCGAACCGCGATCACCCTGCGTGAGCTCGACGGCCTCTCTTACGAGGACATCGCCGCCATCATGCAGTGTCCGGTGGGTACCGTACGATCGCGGATCTTTCGGGCCCGGGAGGCGGTGGACCAGCACATTCGTCCCCTCGTCACCACTTCCCGCAACCAGGATCTGCAACCTTTTTGACGATTTGCTGAACTGTCCGGCATCTGTGACGTCATAAGCGGTGACCGGCCCGCGACACGCGGGCACCAACATGCCGACATGGCCAGGGCGACACGCGCCGATGTCGGAATCAACAGGCTGTCAATGGACCCTGATCGGGTCGCCTTGTCGAGTGTGAGGGTGTGAAGAATGAGTCAGAACGCACGGGAATCGCTTTCTGCCCTGATGGACAACGAAGGGGATGAGCTGGAGCTGCGTCGAGTGCTTAGATCACTTGACGACTCTCCCGATTCAGCCGAGACCTGGCGCCGCTACCATCTGATGCGCAGCCTGATGCGACGCGAACCCGACATCGATGTTGCCACCGACCTCTCGGCCGGCGTCATGGCGCGTCTACAGGACGAGCCGCTGCCCGAGATGGATGCTGCTGAATCGACCGGGCGTCCGATCTCACTGGCGCGTGGTGCCGGCATTGCCGCTGCGGTATCGCTGATGGTCATCAGTGGCGTGCAGTTCTATAACGGTAGCCTCGATTCGAATCAGGTACCCGCCGAGGTCGCCTCTCAGACTCAGCCAGCGGGCGATTTACAGGCGAGCCCCGTCGCCCTGGGCGGCTCCGACATGACCGCTTCGGGTTCCGATAGCGGTTCTTCACTGCCGAGTCTGCCGCTCTTCCAGACACCTTCCCTCGAGTCCCGGGGCGCGATGACGGTGGGGGCGGGATTCGATTCACCGCTGTTCCTTTCCCCGCGGCAGTCGGCACGGGATGATCAGCAGCAGGCGCAGCTGCTCCAATCGTATCTTGACCGCCATGCCGAGGGCTCGGCGTATCGTAGCGGTGACACCTGGATGCCGCTGCTGCGCGCCTCCGGTAGCGAGTCCCTGGGGCAGCGCTGATGCGTCAGGGTCTCCCGACCCGCGGGCTCACCGGGCTGCTGGTTACGGCCCTGCTGACTGTCTCGTTCGGTGCCGCGGCTCAACCCGACGCTGAACCGGGCCAGGCCGAGCGGTTCGACTGTCGAGACCTGGCGGAACGAGACGCTCCCGAGACGGCACGGGACTGGCTGGAGCACAGCCTCTGGGCCAATCATTGTTACGTGTTCCAGGCTCGGGCGGTACGCATCGGTGCCGATGGTGTGCGTTCCCTGGCCCTCTCCCATGATGTGGTGGAAGGTGCCGAGCGTGAGGTGGCACGTTTCCTCGATGGTCCCCCGGTGGTCTTCGAGCGGCGCGGGCGTATCGGCCGCCTGAGCTGGGCTGAGGGCGAAGCGCCAGTCCCGGCCTCGCCAGCGGGCATCACCGACCACCTGGACGGTCTCTATCGCCTCCGGTTGAGCGGTGAGGAGCGCCTAGCCAATCGCAACGCCATTCGCCTCGACATCGAACCCCTGGATGATCTGCGCTACGGCCATCGTTTCTGGCTGGACACTGCCACCGCGCTTCCGCTCAAGCACATCCTGCTCGACGAGAAGGGGCGAGTAGTGGAGACCTTCCAGATCACCGAGCTGCGCCAGCCCCAGCTTCACCAGGGAGAGATCGGCCTCGATCGACGCCGTGACCCACCGGCAGACCCCTGGCACACCGCTTGGCTGCCGGAGGGCTTTATCCCGCAGCCGGTGGAGACCCGCAGTTCTCGCCATGCCGATGATGTCGGCCATCGAGTCTACAGCGACGGCCTCGCCACCCTCAGCCTGTTCGTGGAACCTGTCGAAGGGTCGGACCAGCTGATTCCGGGCATGCACCGTCTCGGCATCTCCCATGCGGCCGTCCGACATCGCGAGCTCGGCGGCCGGACCCGCCAGGTGGTCGTGATGGGGGAGCTGCCGCCGGGAGTCCTGCTGCGCGTGGCCGATTCGGTGGAGTGGCGGGACGGTGCTGAGGGCAGCATGCCCTGAACCTTTTGACACGCAGACGGTATTCAAGGACTCGTCCTTTCTTCTCATCCCTTGTCGACGCAGGAGCCTTTCATGAAGCGCACGACTCGACACCTTTCCCTATGGATGCTGATGGCCACGGTCCTGCTGACGTGGCAAACGGCCATGGCCCGCGATCTGCCGGACTTTACTGAACTGGTCGATCAGGCCGCGCCCGGGGTAGTGAACATCTCCACCTCTCGAATGGTGGAGCGCCAGGCATCACCCTTCCACAACTTCGGCGGCCAGGAGGTTCCCGAGATCTTTCGGCACTTCTTCGGCGACCGCATGCCGGCGCCGCCCGGCGGCGAACCGGGGCGAAGTGAGGAACGCCAGTCGCTGGGGTCTGGCTTCATCATCGATGAGGCCGGCTATATCATGACCAATGCTCATGTGGTGGAGGGCGCCGACGAGATCCTGGTGCGGCTCAACGATCGTCGCGAACTCCAGGCGGAGCTGGTCGGGGCCGATACCAAGACGGATGTCGCCCTGCTCAAGGTGGACGCCGATGGATTGCCGACCCTCAACCTGGGGGATTCCGATAATCTCCAGGTCGGGGAGTGGGTTGCCGCGATCGGTTCTCCCTTCGGGTTTGACCACTCGGTAACAGCCGGCATCGTCAGTGCCATCGATCGTACGCTGCCCCGTGATGCCTACGTTCCCTTTATCCAGACCGACGTAGCGATCAATCCAGGGAACTCCGGAGGTCCGCTATTCAACCTGGATGGCGAGGTGGTCGGCATCAATTCGCAGATCTTTACCCGTAGCGGCGGCTTCATGGGGCTCTCTTTCGCGATTCCCATCAACGTGGCCCTGAACGTGGCCGACCAGCTTCGCGATGACGGTCGTGTCAGCCGCGGCTGGCTAGGGGTGATGATCCAGCCGGTCTCCCGTGACCTGGCCGAGTCCTTCGGCATGGACAATACCGAAGGGGCGCTGATTGCCGACCTCGACCCCGAGGGGCCGGCTGCCCAGGGCGGGCTCCAGGCCGGCGACGTCATCCTCTCGGTGAACGGCGAGGCGGTGGAGAGTTCCAGTACCCTGCCGCGACTGATCGGGCGAGTCAGCCCGGGCAGTGAGGTGGAGCTGACACTGTTGCGCGATGGCGAGCGTCGCGAGGAGACCGTCACGCTCGGCGACTGGCCCGAGAGTCCGGCCAGTGCGGCGAGTCGCCAGGGTGAAGAGCCGGCCTCGGCGCGGCTGGGCGTCGCGGTTGAGCCCCTGCAGGATGCCGAACGCCGTGAGCTCGGCATCGAGGGGGGTGTTCGGGTCCGTGAGGTGGACCCGCGTGGCGCCGCCGTTCAGGCAGGCATCCGTGCCGGCGACATTCTGGTCAGCATCGACCAGAACATGGTGGAGGGGCCCGACCAGCTTGCCGAGCTGGTGGCCGAGCTGCCCGAAGATCGTGCGATTCCGGTGCGCCTCTACCGCGATGGTCGCTCACTGTTCGTCGCCCTGCGGCTCTCTGGCGGCTGATCTCGTCTCTCCGACAACCGGCAGTGATCCCACGACCCGACGGCACCCGCCGTCGGGTCGCTGTATATGGCAGCCGCAGCCTCTGGTCGGGAATCGACTATACCTTCTAGGCTCTCGACGGGATGACGTTGCGGGCCGGGTGTGCCTGGATAGGTGGGACTCGCGATGGTCCTAGCCGACAGCCTCTGCCAGCCGATGCGCCGCAATGCGATGGCGCTTGAAGTGCCTCCAGGGATCCTCGATCTGGCCAAGGCGCTGAAAGACATTCTTCATGGTATAGCGGTCCGGCAGGAGGTCGCCGCCTCCCAGCTCGTCTGCACGGATCGGTGTCGCGACCGGGGCGCCTTTCCTGGCGCGCACCGAATAGGGCAGGACCGCTGTCTGACCGTACTCATTGCGCAGCACGTCGATGAAGACCTTGTTATCCCGCTTGTCCTTGCGAAGCTCCAATGTGGTTTCCTGGGGCATCTTGTCGTGCAACTTGCGGGCGATCGCTTTCGCCCACTCCTTGACCGTGGCGAAGTCCCGCTCGGGGCGAATCGGCAGATGCGCGTGCAACCCCCTCGAGCCGGTCGTCTTCCAGAAGGCGTTGAGTCCCATCGAATCCAGCAACTCGCAAAAACCCAGCGCAACCTTGCGCACTTTCTCGAAATCGTCGTTGGAAGGATCGAAGTCGACAATGAGCTGGTCCGGCCTCTCGAGGTCCGTCCTCGTCGAGAGCGCCGCATGGATCTCGATCACGTTTTGCCCGGCGAAGTACACCAGGTCGGCCGCCTTGTCGGCGCTGGACATGAGGGCGGCCCTCCTGCCGGACTCGCGGGTGGGCACCTCGATACGCGTGATGAAGTCGGGAAAATGCTCGGGCGCATGCTTGTTGAAAAATCCCTCCTCGTCGATGCCTTCCGGGAAGGCGCGCAGCGTCAGCGGGCGCTCCGCCGCAAACGGCAACAACCGCGTTGAGATTCGTTGGTAGTAATCGGCAAGGTCCCCTTTGGTGATGCCCGCGTCGGGGAACAGCACCTTGTCTGAATGGGATATCTCGATCTCGTTGGGTTTCATTGGGCGCTCTCCTTCTTGACCTCTTTAGGGTCCTTGTCGTCGCGCAGGCCGAGGAAGCGCGGATGTCGCAGGCAGCCATCCTGTGTCCATTCCGTAAACCCCACCTCGCCGACGAAGGTTGGCGTGATCCAGTGGATGGCCTCGTCCTTCTCGGCATAGTTGGCATAGGGCGACGTCTTGCGCTCATGGCGCTGCATTTCCCGGTGAAAGGAGGCCAGAAATGCCTGGTCGAAGCCGGTACCCACGCGGCCTGCATAGCGAAGCTCGCCATCCTCGTAGTAACCGAGCAGCAGAGCGCCGAAGCCGACACGCTCGCCTTCTGGCTCGGTGTAGCCAGCGATCACCATTTCCTGCTGGTTCTCGCACTTGAACTTCAGCCATTTCCTGGAGCGCTTGTGCACATAGCGTGATCGCGCATCCTTGGCGATCAGGCCTTCCCAACCCTTCTTCTTCGCTTCCTCCAGGTAGGCCTCCCCCTGCTCGTTTCGGTGCGGCAGAATGCGCAAGGGGTCTTCGGCCTCGAGGGCCCTTCGCAGTACCCTCTTGCGCTCCCGCAGGGGGAGGTCGGTCAGGTCGTAGCCATCGAGATAGAGGATGTCGAAGGCGTAGGCGTAGACCGGGAACTCCCTGAGAAGGGCCTCGCGGGGATTCCTCTGGTGGATGCGCTTCTGCAGTCGCTTGAAACTGGTCACCTGCCCGTCGAAGGTGACGATCTCGGCATCGAGGATCCAGTTCCCGTCACACCTGGCCAATGCCTCCGCGATCTCGGGGTAGCTGCGGTTTTTTTTCTTCTCGTTCCGGGAGTAGAGCGTCGCCGTGCGCCCTTTCTTGTGCAGCAGACAGCGCTCGCCATCGAGCTTGCGCTCGTAGATCCAGTTGGGGTCGGAAAACGGCTCGTGCACCAGCGTCGCTTTCATGGGTTCGACGAAACCGGGCTGCGACGCTTGTTTGAGCTTGGAGCGCGCCTCGTCGGAAAGGGCCTGCAGGGCGTCATGCATCCTCTTGCTCCTCCGAGTTGAAATCATCGAGCGCGCGGGCCGTCCTGATAGCGGCCGCCGTGGTGCTCGTCGTTGCCCATAAAGGGCATCCGCTGCACCTTGCCTTCGAGCCTGGCTGTGTCTGACGACAACCTCGCCTCCTCGCTGTACAATGCCATCACCTTGATTTTCGCGCTCGCTCGGGTACCTGCCCAGCTTAGTACATGGGTGCGTACATGAACCGGATTTCAATGCATGGATAATAGCGAAAACCGCAAAGATATCAGTAAGATAAGAAATTTCTCGATCATCGCCCATATCGACCATGGCAAGTCGACCCTGGCCGATCGCCTGATCCAGACCTGCGGTGGGCTGACCGAGCGTGAGCTCAAGGAGCAGGTGCTCGACTCCATGGACCTCGAGCGCGAGCGTGGCATAACCATCAAGGCGCAGTCGGTGACCCTGGATTATCACGCCCAGGACGGCAACATCTATCAGCTGAACTTCATCGATACCCCCGGGCATGTGGACTTCTCCTATGAAGTGTCGCGTTCGCTGTATGCCTGTGAAGGTGCCCTGCTGGTGGTCGATGCCGGCCAGGGGGTGGAGGCCCAGTCGGTCGCCAACTGCTACACGGCCATCGAGCAGGGCCTCGAGGTGCTGCCGGTTCTCAACAAGATGGATTTGCCCCAGGCCGACCCGGACAAGGTCGCCCACGAGATCGAGGAGATCATTGGCCTGGACGCCACCGATGCTTGCCAGGTCTCGGCCAAGAGCGGGCTGGGCATTGATGCATTGCTCGAGCGCCTGGTGCGCGATATTCCGCCTCCCAAGGGGGATCCCAAGGCTCCCCTCCAGGCGCTGATCATCGACTCCTGGTTCGACAACTACCTTGGCGTGGTATCGCTGGTGCGGATCTTCGACGGCACCCTGAAAAAGGGCGAGAAGATACGCATCAAGTCCACCGGGCGTGACTGGCAGGCGAACGAGGTGGGAATCTTCACCCCGTTGCGCCACGAGACCGGCATCCTGCGCGCCGGCGAGGTGGGCTTCATCGTGGCCGGCATCAAGGAGATCCATGGCGCCCCGGTGGGGGATACCATCACCCACACCAAGACCCCGGACGTCGCCCGGCTGCCCGGCTTCCAGAAGGTCAAGCCACAGGTCTACGCCGGCATGTTCCCGGTCAGTGCCGACGACTACGAAGATTTCCGCGACGCCCTGGAAAAGCTGGCGCTCAACGATGCCTCGCTGGATTACGAGCCGGAAAATTCCGACGCCCTGGGCTTCGGTTTTCGGGTCGGCTTTCTCGGCACCCTGCACATGGAGATCGTCCAGGAGCGTCTCGAGCGCGAGTATGACCTGGACCTGCTGACCACGGCGCCCACCGTGGTCTATGAGTTGTTGCTCAAGAATAACGAGATCAGCTACGTCGCCAACCCCTCCAAGCTGCCCGACATGGCCGATGTGGAAGAGATGCGCGAGCCTATCGTGCGTGCCAGCATCCTGGTGCCCCAGGACTTCGTCGGCAATGTCATCACCGAGTGTGAGCAGCGCCGTGGCACTCAGCTCGACATGCAGTTCCTCGGCAGCCAGATCCAGCTGACCTATGAGCTGCCGATGAGCGAGGTGGTGATGGACTTCTTCGATCGCCTGAAGTCCATCTCCAAGGGCTATGCATCGCTCGAGTACAATTTCGAGCGCTTCCAGGTGGCCAAGCTGGTGCGCCTGGATGTGCTCATCAATGGCGACCGGGTCGATGCCCTGGCCGTGATCATCCATCGCGATCATGCCCACAGTCGCGGCCGCCTGCTGGTCGAAAAGATGAAGGAACTGATCCCGCGACAGATGTTCGATGTGGCCATCCAGGCCGCCATTGGTGGCCAGGTGGTGGCGCGCTCTACCGTGAAGGCGTTGCGCAAGAACGTCACCGCCAAGTGCTATGGTGGCGACGCCAGCCGCAAGAAGAAGCTGCTCGAGAAGCAGAAGGCGGGCAAGAAACGCATGAAGCAGGTCGGTCGGGTGGAAATCCCTCAGGACGCCTTCCTCGCCGTGCTCAGGGTCAATGACTAGGAACGGATAACCGCATGGACTTCTCTCTAATGCTGGTGGTGGCAGTGGCCGTCACCGGAGTGATCTGGCTGCTTGATCGGCTCTGGTGGCTTCCTGCCCGCCGGCAGCGCCTGGCCACGGCCGAGGCCGGTACTACCGAGGGGCTCAATGAACGAGCCCGCGAGAAGGCGCTCAAGGAGCCTTGGCCGGTGGACTATGCGCGCTCCTTCTTCCCGGTGCTGCTGGTGGTGCTGGTGCTGCGCAGCTTCGTGGTCGAGCCCTTCCAGATTCCGTCCGGGTCGATGCGACCGACCCTGGAGGTCGGTGACTTCATCCTGGTCAACAAGTTTGCCTATGGCCTGCGTTTGCCGGTAGTGAATACCGAGATCGTGGATCTCGACGAGCCCGAACGTGGTGACGTCATGGTGTTCCGCTTTCCCGACGAGCCCTCCGTGAACTTCATCAAGCGGGTCGTGGGCCTGCCGGGTGATCGGATCCGCTACGAGGACAAGCAGCTCTACATCAACGGCGAGGCGGTGCCCAAGCGGTTGCTGGAAGCCGGCCCCCTCAAGGCGCCCAACGAGCTGTTGCTGGCCGAGCAACTGGGCGAGCTCGAGCACCGTATCTACAATAATCCTCGGGACCCCGGTCCTCAGGTGCGCGAGCTGACGGTGCCACAGGGGCATTACTTCACCCTGGGTGACAATCGAGACCACTCCAACGACAGCCGCTACTGGGGCTTCGTGCCGGAAGAGAATATCGTCGGGCGCGCCTTTGCCGTCTGGATGCACTGGGACGGTGGTCTGCCGAGCTTCACCAGCATGCGCCGTATCGAGTAGGACGCGGCGCTTGCCGATACAATACTCATGTCTGTCATCGATGATCCAGGAGCTTCGTGAGCAACTCCCTCAACGCCTTCAGTCGCCGCATTGGCCATACGTTCGCCGACCCTGGTCTGCTCGAGCTGGCCATGACCCATCGCAGTTACGGCGGCCAGAACAATGAACGCCTCGAATTTCTCGGTGATTCCATCGTCAATTTCATCATCGCCGAGGCGCTCTTCCAGCGCTTTCCCCAGGCCCGGGAGGGTCAACTGTCGCGGCTGCGTGCGCGTCTGGTCAAGGGCCCGACACTGGCTGAACTGGCCCGGGAGATGGCGTTCGGCGACTGCCTGCGCCTGGGCTCCGGTGAGATGAAGAGCGGGGGACACCGTCGTGACTCCATCCTCGCCGATGCCGTCGAGGCGGTGCTCGGGGCGATCTATCTGGATGCCGGCATGGAGGTCGCCCGGGCACGGGTGCTCTCCTGGTACGCCGAGCGCCTGGAGGCCATCAGTCTCGACGATACCCAGAAGGACCCCAAGACCCGCCTGCAGGAGTTCCTGCAGTCGCGTCAGGTCGCCTTGCCGCGTTATGAGGTGACCACGGTAGAGGGCGAGGCCCATGCCCAGACCTTCACCGTCGAGTGTCATGTCGAGGTGCTCGAGGATCACACCCTGGGCATCGGCTCGAGCCGTCGCCATGCCGAGCAGCAGGCCGCCGCTCAGGCTCTGTCACTTCTCGAACCACCCAAGTCCAACAGCACGGGGGGCCGCTCATGACCACCACCTGCGGTTTCGTGGCCATCGTCGGCCGTCCCAATGTCGGCAAGTCGACGCTGATGAACCGGATTCTCGGCCAGAAGGTCTCGATCACCTCGCGGCGCCCCCAGACGACCCGTCACCAGGTGAATGGCATCAAGACCGAGGGCGAGGTCCAGTTCATCTACGTCGACACCCCGGGCATTCATATCATGGCCAAGGATCGCAACAAGGCGATCAACCGCTTCATGAACCAGGCCGCCGTGCAGGCCCTGCGCGATGTGGACTGCGTGGTCTTCATCATCGACCGCACGCGCTGGAGCGACGAGGATCAGGTGGTGCTGCAGCGTCTCGAGCACGTTCAGGCGCCGGTGATCCTGGCAGTCAACAAGGTCGACCGCCTGCAGGACAAGGCCAGCCTGCTGCCCTGGCTGGAGCAGGTCGGCGCGCGCCGCGACTTCGCCGCTATCGTGCCGATCTCCGCCAAGCACGGTACCAACGTGCCCGAGCTCGAGGCCGAGGTCGCCAAGCACCTGCCCGAGAGCGTGCACTTCTTTCCGGAGGACCAGATCACCGACAAGAGCCAGCGCTTCCTGGCCGCCGAGCTGGTTCGCGAAAAGGTGATGCGTCAGCTCGGCGACGAGCTGCCCTACCAGATGACGGTGGAGATCGAGGAGTTCCGCGACGAGGGACGAGTGGTGCACATCAGCGCCCTTATCCTGGTCGAACGGGCCGGCCAGAAGAAGATCCTGATCGGCGAGAACGGTGAGCGCATCAAGAACATCGGTCGCGAGGCGCGCCTCGACATGGAGCGGGTGCTGGGGGCCAAGGTGATGCTCAACCTCTGGGTCAAGGTCAAGCGCGGCTGGTCCGACGACGAGAGAGCCTTGAAGAGCCTGGGCTACGACCTGGATTAAATGCAACCCGAGCCCGCCTTCCTGCTGCACAAGCGGCCTTACCGCGAGACCAGCGCCCTGGTGGAGTTGCTGACTCTCCATCATGGGCGCGTCAGGGCCGTGGCCCAGGGCGTCCAGCGCCCCGGGTCGCGTTCCCGGGCCCGGCTGCAGCCCTTCGCGCCGTTGCATGTCACCTGGGTGGGGGAGGGCGAGCTAAAGCGCCTGCGCTTGATGGAAGGGCACGGCAGTGCCGCCTTGCTCGCTGGCGAGGGGTTGCTGTGTGGCCTTTATGCCAACGAACTGCTGACGCGGGTGCTGCCGGTGGAGCTGCCGGTTGCCGAAGTCTTTGCCTTCTACACCGCGATGCTTGAGGTGCTGCCACGCCCCGAGGGGCGTGCCGGTGCCCTGCGCCGGCTCGAGATGGCGGCGCTAGAGGCACTGGACGCCTGGCCACGCTTCACCGACCCCGAGGGGGGCGAGCTGGACCCCCAGGGACGCTATGTCCTCGATCCGGCTTCACGGGCCTTCGTGGCGGGCGAGGCCGGAATCGATGGGCGCACCCTGCGGCTGCTGGCTCGCGGCGACTGGTCCGAGCCCGGACTGGCCGGCCCCGCCAAGGCGGTCACCCGGGCGGCGCTGGCTCCGCTGCTCGGCAGTCGCCCGCTGCGCTCCCGCGAGCTGATGCGCCAGCTTGCCCAGCGCCGACGGGCCGGTTCACACTAACGGCCTTCTGGCACTTCTCGCGATGGCCGTGAGGGGCGCCGGGGGACAGACCGAAGAGGAGGTCCTATGCCAGGGATGGCATCGGTAGCGCCCAGGGATGGGTTCACAGCGCCTCCGGAAGGCCGGCCCCGCTCGCACGCCTCCCGCCGGATCAGCCCCGAGCCCACGGCTCAGGCGGGTTGCTTATTCCTGATTATTCGATCCCTTGGAGTCCCCATGCACCCCCCGCGTATCCTGCTCGGTGTCAACATCGACCATATCGCCACCCTGCGCCAGGCGCGTGGCACCCGCTATCCGGATCCGGTCCAGGCAGCCTTGCTGGCCGAGGAGGCGGGTGCTGACGGCATCACCGTGCACCTGCGCGAGGATCGTCGCCATATCCAGGAGCGCGATGTGCGCCTGCTGGTTGATGTGCTCAACACGCGCATGAATCTGGAGATGGCGGTCACCGAGGAGATGCTGTGCCTGGCAGAGGCGCTGCGTCCGGCCCATGTCTGCCTGGTCCCCGAGAAGCGCGAGGAGCTGACCACCGAGGGAGGGCTCGACGTGGCCGGGGGATTCGAGGTCGTTTCCGCAGCCTGCCGGCGCCTTGCCGCGGCCGGCTGCGAGGTGTCGCTGTTCATCGACCCCGAGCCTGTACAGATCGAGGCGGCGACCCGAGCCGGTGCGCCGGTGATCGAGCTGCATACCGGTGCCTATGCCGAGGTCGCGGGCGAGGCCGCTCGCCGTGAGCATGCCCGGCTATCGGCCGCCGTCGAGATGGCCCTCGAGCTGGGGCTCACGGTCAACGCCGGCCATGGCCTGAATTATCATAATGTCGAGGCCATCGCCGCGCTGCCGGGCATCCACGAGCTCAACATCGGCCATGCGATCATTGCTCGGGCACTCTTCGTGGGTCTCAAGGAGGCCGTGGCCGAGATGAAGCGACTGGCCATCGCCGGCCAGGAGGCGGGCTTCGTTGCCTCGCTCGAAGACCATGACCACGACCACGATGCGGAGGCGGACGGCTGCCGATGATCATCGGGATCGGCACCGATATCGCCCGGATAGCCCGTTTCGAGAGAGCCATGGCACGCCACGGCCAGCGTTTCTCTTTGCGTCTGCTCGGCGAGCGGGAACAGGAACGCTTTCGTCACCATGGCCTGCCCGCGGCCTTCCTGGCCAAGCGGTTCGCCGCCAAGGAGGCTTTCGTCAAGGCGCTGGGTACCGGTCTGCGTCGAGGCATGCGCTGGACCGAGATCCAGGTGGTCAACGATGCGTTGGGACGTCCGTCACTGGTGCTCTCCGGCAAGGCTCTCGAAATGGCCGAGGCGGCCGGCGTCAGATCGGTTCACCTGTCAGTCTCCGACGAAGAGGCCCTGACCGTGGCCTTCGTGGTGCTCGAGGGGTGACTGCTCCCCGCCCTAGTGGGTGAGGCTTCCCACTTCTCAGGCCGCAACCGGCGACATGCCGGATTTACGCAGGCCTCCGTGGGCAGAAACGGACAGCCCTTCCGCCTTTAACTGGATGATGCCTTGATGCTTGATATTGCGAGCCGCATTGATGTCCCGATCGATGCCTTGGGTGCCGCAGGCTGGACAGTCCCAGGTGCGGACGGTGAGCGGCATCGACTCGACCTTGTGGCCGCAGTGAAAGCAGGCCTTGCTGCTGGGATACCAGGGGTCGAGCTTCACCAGATGCTTGCCCGACTGCTCGGCCTTGTAGGCGAGCTTGGTGACCAGGGCATGCCAGGCCGCATCGCCAATGTGCTTGGCAAGCTTGCGGTTCTTCATCATGTTGCGGACGTTGAGTGTCTCGACGATCACCGCTTGGTTGTCGTCAATGAGCCGTCGAGAGAGTTGGTGCTGGAAATCGTTACGGGCGTTGGCTAGCCGTTCGTGGGCCTTGGCCACCAGCAGTCGCGCCTTGGCACGGCGTTGGCTGCCCTTCCGGCAGCGCGAGAGCGCCTTCTGCTTGCGGCGCAGATTGGCAGCGGCCTGGCGGAGAAGGCGCGGGTTGGCGGTCTTGCGGCCGCGAGAATCGATCAGCAGGTGCGTGAGGCCGGCATCCAGCCCCACCACCGCCTCGCCATCCAGCGACGACAGCGGGGCTGGCAATGCCTCCCCGGTCTCCACCAGCAGGGACGCATAATACGTGCCGGTGGTGGTGCGAGTGAGGGTGATGCTTTTCAGCTTTCCGGCCACCTGCCGGTGGACACGCGCCTTGATCGGCCCGAGCTTGGGGATCTTGATCCAGTCCTCACCGACCTTGACCCCGACGCAGTGGTAGCTGGATTGCTTGCCGCGCTTGCTCTTGAAGTGCGGATAGCGCGCCTTGAGCTTGGGATTGAAGAAGTTCTGGAACGCCCGATCCAGGTTCAAACAGGCCTGCTGCAACGCCATCGAATCGGCGACACGCAGCCAGCCATACTTGCGCGACCGCTTGGCCACCGGCAGCAGCTTCTTGATGTCGTGCTTGGCACTCAGCGACTGGCCGTGGATGCGATACCGATGGGAGAGGATGCGAAGGCCCATGTTGTAGACGAAGCGCACCGATCCGAACTGGCGTTCAAGAAATGCCGCCTGCTCCGATGTGGGGTAGATGCGAACTTTCGTGGCTTTCAACATGGCCATTCATCGAAATCTGGATGCATG
>JBNJKT010000025.1:0-21760 GCA_051751285.1 Pseudomonadota bacterium
TGTCTCTTCTGTCTCTTCTGTCTCTTCTGTCTCTTCTGTCTCTTCTGTCTCTTCTGTCTCTTCCGTCTCTTCCGTCTCTTCCGTCTCGGCACCCTTCGCGGCTGTCTCGTCGGAGCTCGATTCGGGCCTAGGCAGCAGCTGCCGAATGTCCAGGCCGGGGACCCCCGAGGGACGCTGGATCGTGCCGTCGGCCAGGGTGGCCGTCTGGGCATCTTCACTGACCGTGAAGCGCAGCACGCCGATTCGCTGACCGCTGTCGGTCATCACGTCGATGCGCCACCTGCCCTCGGACTCTGCGGGAAAGTTCTGCTTGTGGCTCCAGGATCGGTAACCGGCTTCGCGCCCTCCCTGGATCTCCAGTGGAATGCGGTCGACCTCGTCGCCGTCCTGTCGCCACACATGTACAACGTCCTCACGCAGGCCTCGGGGGGCATGGATCGCAGTAAAGGCATAGAGCCCCTCGCGGGTCAGTGCCGACGGGGTCAGGGGTGTGCTGCCGATCGGTCTCCTGGCCTCGGTGTCGAACTCGGGCGATAGGGCACTGCCCGAGATCCACAGGCTGGCCGGTGGCACCCAGACGCGACCTACCCAGGCTATCCCGGCCAGCAGTGGCAGCAGTGCCAATATCGCCAGCCAGCGTGAGGGAGTCATCGGCCGTAGCAGGTGCATCAGGGTCGGCAGGCTGAATAGCGCCATGGCGCCGATGGCCAGCAGCAGGCTCTGGCCGGTGGTCAGGTGCAGCAGGGTCGGTAGGGTGACCAGCACCACCAGGAACACGCACTGCGCATGGAAGGCGAAGTAGAGCCAGCGCTGCCGTTCGGCCAGCCGATAATAGAGCGGGTCGAGGATCGACAGCAGCGCCATGGCCATGATCAGCAGAGTGAATAACGCCTGGCCGCTCTGCCATACCGTGGTGGCGAGCAGAAAGGGCAGGGTGAAGAACAGGGTCTCCTGGTGGATCAGTTGGGCGATGAAGGTGGTCACACCACGCGGCAGGGTCGGGTAGCCACGCCGGGCCAGCAATCGGCCGATTAGGCTCTCGGTAAGCAGCAGCACCCAGGCCAGCAACATGCCCAGTGCCAGCATGGCGCCCAGCCACTGCTGGCGCTCCACCAGGAAGAAACTTCCCAGGCCGGCGGCCAGGGCCATTGGTGGCCACAGCCAGCTCCAGGGCCGCACAAGCTCCACCAGCCGTTCGATACGGGCCTGCCAGGCGCTGAGGCGCGGCGACTGCTTGCCAATGGCAGCTTTCACGTGGGGCTCTGGCGCATCCGTCGCGGGTTTGTTTTTCATTCGTCGAGTCTAACAGCCGGGTTCCCGTTGGGGTGAGTCGCTCTGGACGTGCCATGCTGTCGCCAGGGCTTGACGTTCGGTCTCGGCTGCACCAAGCTGTCAAAAATCAAACGACCGTATGAATTCCTGCATGGAGGTTCCTGGATGATCTATCAAGGCAATGCCATCACGGTGGCACGTGGTCTCAAGGACGGGAGCGATGCCATTGCCACGCTCACCTTCGATCTGAAGGACGAGTCCGTCAACAAGCTGTCCAGCGCCGTGGTCGCGGAGCTTGGGGAGGCCATTTCGGCCATCCGTTCCGAGAGAGGTCTCGAGGGCCTGATGATCTGCAGCGCCAAGGAGGCGTTCATCGTCGGCGCCGACATCACCGAGTTCCAGGATATGTTCGAGCAGGGAGCGGATCAGATCGAGAAGCTGCTCGAGCGGGTGCACGGCATCTTCAATGCCATAGAGGACCTGCCGTTCCCCACGGTCAGCGCCATCAATGGCCTGGCGCTGGGCGGTGGCTGCGAGATCACCCTGGCCACGGACTTTCGCATCATGGACGAGTCCGCGAAGATCGGCCTGCCCGAGACCAAGCTGGGCATCCTGCCGGGGTGGGGTGGCTGCGTGCGACTGCCACGACTCATCGGTGCCGACAACGCCATCGAGTGGATCGCCGGTGGCAACGAGAACCGCGCCGACGCTGCCCTCAGCATGGGGGCGGTGGATGCCGTGGTACCCGGCGCACAGCTGGAAGCCGCGGCGAACGACATCCTGGCTCGCGCTCGGGCAGGTGAACTCGATTATCAGGCTCGCCGCGCAGAGAAGACGGGCCCCCTGGGCCTGGGCCCCATCGAGCAGATGATGGCCTTCGAGACCGCCAAGGGCTATGTGGCCGGCAAGGCGGGGCCGCACTATCCGGCACCCGTCGAGGCGATCAAGGTCATCCAGAAGGGTGCCGGCGAGTCGCGCGCCCGCGCCCAGGCCATCGAAGCCAAGGCCTTCACCAAGCTTTCGCTGAGCGATGTCGCCTTCAATCTGGTCGGCCTGTTCATGAACGACCAGCTGGTCAAGAAGAAGGGCAGCCAGTACGAGAAGCAGGCGCTCCCCGTCAAGCAGGCGGCGGTGCTTGGCGCCGGCATCATGGGGGGTGGCATCGCCTACCAGAGCGCCTCCAAGGGTACGCCGATCCTGATGAAGGACATCAAGGCAGAAGCCATCGAGCTCGGCTTGAAGGAGGCGCGCAAGCTGTTCGCCAAGCAGGTGGAGCGGGGCAAGTTCTCCACCGAGCAGATGGCCGAGAGGCTCACCAACATCCGCTCGACCCTATCCTATGGTGACTTTGACTCAGTCGATCTGGTGGTCGAAGCGGTAGTCGAGAACCCCAAGGTCAAGGGCAAGGTGCTGGCCGAGGTGGAAGAGGCGGTCGGCGAGGAGGCGATCCTTACTACCAATACCTCGACCATCTCGATCACTCGCCTGGCCGAGAATCTCAAGCGGCCGGAGAGCTTCTGCGGCATGCACTTCTTCAACCCGGTGCATCGCATGCCGCTGGTGGAGGTGATCCGCGGCGAAAAGACCGGCGATGCCGCCGTGGCGGCCACCGTGGCCTACGCCCGCGCCATGGGCAAGACCCCCATCGTGGTCAATGATTGCCCCGGCTTTCTGGTCAACCGTGTGCTGTTCCCCTACTTCGGCGGCTTCAACTTCCTGCTGGAAAAGGGCGCCGACTTTCAGCGCATCGACAAGGTGATGGAGACGTTCGGCTGGCCCATGGGCCCCGCCTACCTGCTCGATGTGGTGGGGATCGATATCGCCGTGCATGCCGGTGAGGTGATGGCGGAAGGCTTCCCCGAGCGCCTGGCGCAGGAGGGCAAGAGCGCCGTCCAGCTGATGTTCGACAACGAGCGCCTGGGGCAGAAGAACGACAAGGGCTTCTACGCCTATGAAGAGGACAGGAAGGGCAAGCCGAAGAAGGTCAGCGACGACGACGCCTATGCGCTGGTCAAGCAGGTGGTCAAGGAGCAGAAGGAGTTCTCGGACAACGACATCATCGCCCGCATGATGGTGCCGCTTTGCCTGGAAGCCGTGCGCTGCCTGGAGGACGGTATCGTCGGCACCGTTGCCGAGGCCGACATGGCGCTGATCTACGGCATCGGCTTCCCGCCGTTCCGCGGCGGTGCGTTGCGCTATATCGATGCCATGGGTGTCGATGCCTTCGTCGAGCTGGCCGAGGGCCTGGCCGAGGAACTCGGCCCGCTCTATGCGCCCACCGACAAGTTGCGCCAGATGGCCAGCGCCGGCGAACGATTCTATCCCCGCCAGGCCAAGAGCTGAGCCCGCCACCTGACGGTCAGGACGTTCCGGTCATTATTTAAGGAGTTATCGATGAGCTTGAATCCGAGAGACGTGGTGGTGGTCGACTGTGCCCGTTCTGCCATGGCCAAGGCAAAGCAGGGCAACTTTCGCCACGTGCGCGCCGAAAACCTCTCAGCCGCCGTGATGCAGGCGCTGTTCGACCGCAACCCGGGGCTCGACCCGACCGAGGTCGACGACGTGATCTGGGGCTGTGTCAACCAGACCCTCGAGCAGGGAATGAACGTCGCCCGCAACGCCGCGATCCTCACCGGGATCCCGAACAGCGTGCCGGCCCAGACGGTCAACCGCCTGTGCGGCTCGTCGATGAGTGCGCTGCACATTGCCGCCGCCAACATCCGGGCCGGCATGGGTGAGTTCTATATCGTCGGCGGCGTGGAGCACATGGAGCACGTGGGCATGACCCACGGCGTCGACGTCAACCCCGCGGCCAGCAAGCACGTGGCCAAGGCCGCCATGATGATGGGCCTGACCGCGGAACTGCTGGGCAAGATGCATGGCATCTCGCGACAGGATCAGGATGCCTTCGGCGTACGGTCCCATCAGCGGGCCCAGGCAGCGATGGAGAACGGCGGCTTCGACCGAGAGATCATCGGCATCGAGGGCCATGACGCCAACGGTTTCCGGGTCCGGGTCGATCGTGACGAGGTCATTCGTGGTGATGCCAGCCTGGAGAAGATGGCCGAGCTCAAGCCGGCCTTCGACCCCCGCGGCGGCACCGTCACGGCCGGCACTTCCTCGGCGCTCTCGGTCGGCGCGGCCGGCATGGCGGTGATGAGCTATGAGCGTGCCAAGACGCTGGGCCTGACGCCCATCGCCCGGGTGCTCTCCACCGGCGTGGCCGGCTGTGATGCCTCCATCATGGGCTACGGCCCGGTCCCGGCCTCGAAGAGGGCGCTGAAGGCGGCAGGCTTGACCATCGACGATATCCAGACCGTGGAGCTCAACGAGGCCTTCGCCGCGCAGTCGCTGCCGGTGCTCAAGGATCTGGGCCTGCATGACGACATGGACGACAAGGTCAATCTCCATGGCGGTGCCATTGCACTGGGTCACCCGCTGGGCTGCTCCGGGGCGCGTATCATCACGACCCTGCTCAACGTGATGCAGGAGCGCGATACCACCCTGGGGCTGGCGACCATGTGCATTGGCATGGGGCAGGGCGTGGCCACGGTGTTTGAACGCCTCAAGTAACACGCCCGATCTGCCACCGTCGTGGTAATACGCAGAACGGCACCCCGATGGGTGCCGTTCTGCGTTGCACGCTCGGTTTTCAATGGGGTACTGGCGCACCGCGCAGGGCCAGGCGGCGTTGCTCGTTGCGCTCGACCACCATGTCCTCCGCCTCGATCCATCCCTGTTCGCGGTAGTAGCGCAGCGCGCCCTCATGCAAGGGAGCGCTGAGCCCGTCACGGATCATCGTCTGGGCCGTCAGTTGACCGAGGGCCGGATGAGTCGCCTTGAAGCGCAAGAAATCAGCGAAGACGCTGGCGACCAGCTGGTAGACCAGGTCGGGATCGGTGTCTGCCGTGGTGACCAGGGTGGCCTTGACCCCGAAGGTGCGCACTGCCGGCTGGTCCGGGCCGTAGAGGCCACCGGGAATCGAGGCTCGCGTGAAATAGGGGTAGGCATTCACCAGCAGGTCGACGAACTCGCCCTGTACGTCGACGATGGCAGCATTGCAGAGGCGGATGGCCTGGGCCACCGAGGCATTGGGGTGGCCCACGGTGTAGACCATGGCATCGATGTTGCCGTGGCAGAGTTCCATGGACTGCTGGTCGGCCGGCAGGTCATGAATCAGGCGGAAGTCACTGCGACTCCAGCCTCGGGCATCCATCAACCTCAGCATGGTGCCGCGTTGCCCGGAGCCCGGATTGCCGATGTTCACGGAGCGTTGCTGCAGGTCGTTGAAGCCCTGGATTCCGGCATCGCGTCGCACCACCAGGGTGAAGGGTTCGCTGTGCAGGGAGAACACGGAGCGCAGACCTTCGTCTGGCCCGTCCTTGCGGAATCCTTCTGTGCCCTGGGTGGCATACTGCTGAAGGTCCGACTGGACCATGGCCAGCTTCATTTCGCCCCTTCGCAGGGCCCGCAGGTTGGCGCTGGAGCCGTCACTCGGCTGAGCTCGGCAGGGCATGTCGACAGTGCGACACAGCGCGCGTCCCACCACATGGTAGACCCCGGAGGGGCTGGCAGTGGCGATAATCACGGGATCGTCGGCCTGGGCGAACGGGTTCCAGAGGAGCAGGCTGGTCACTCCGATGGCCAGTAGCCTTGCGGTTGGTTTCATGAATCATCTCGCATCAGTGAGTCGACCAGAGGCATCCAGAACCAAGAAGAGACTGGAGGTAAGCCGAAGGTGGGGAGACTCCACATCATTTCTGGCCGACAGTTTGTATTGTTCTGTTCCTGTTGACGTTGTCGAGTCGTCGCGCGATCTATCGAGGCGGCACTGAGACAGTCTGAGCACGCTTGTGCATACGCGGTTACTCTTGAGGTATAGCAGGTGCTCGCAAGTCGGAAGGAGCTATTAACAGAATATAAACGTATAACTTTAGATCACGCCGGCCTCAAGTCCTGCCGCCACCGCCATGCCCAGCTCTTCCACCTGGTCGACAAAGGCATCCTGCCATTCGCCGCGCAGGGTGAGCGGTTCCTGCGCCCATTTCCAGCGCAGGCCGGTGACGATCCCCTCCACCGCTCGGCGAGTGCCGGTGCCGTCGCGGCCGGCGCGAATATAGAGCGCGCAGGGCAGGCCCTGCTTTTCCTCCAGTACCGGGTAGTAGCTGCGGTCGAAGAAGTCCTTCAGTGCACCGCTCATGTAACCCAGATTCTCGGTAGTGCCGAGCAGGATGGCGTCGCAGGCCAGAACGTCCTCCGGACCGGCTTCCAGCGGTGCCTTCACGACCACCTCGACGTCCTCGATGTCAGGATGGTGGGCGCCGCGCTCGGCGGCCTCGCGGAGTCTGAGGGTATTGGCCGAGGGGGCGTGAGCGACGATCAGCAGGCGAGGCATGGTGGTCTCCCGGGTTGAATTCGCGGTTTACGGCCATCATGCCATGGGCAGGTGACGTTGACAGGCGACGGGCTTTCTCCGACGCTGAGCCGGCGCTATCTCACCGTCATTCCTGACGTTGACATCTCGACATCTTGGACATCCAGGGAGGTTGATCACCATGGCCTTTGCACTCTCGACCATGCAGTTGCACAGCCCGGCCTTCGCGGCGGGAACCGCCATTCCGAGGCAATTCACGGGGGAAGGGGACGACGTCTCGCCGGCCCTCTCCTGGC
Source organism: Pseudomonadota bacterium (assembly GCA_051751285.1). Lineage (GTDB taxonomy): Bacteria > Pseudomonadota > Gammaproteobacteria > Pseudomonadales > Halomonadaceae > Halomonas. The sequence continues at coordinate 6,943 of JBNJKT010000025.1, forward strand.
AGGACGCGCCCGAGGGCACCAAGGGATTCGCGGTGATCTGTCATGACCCGGACGCCCCCCTAGTGCAGAACGGCACTTACGGTTTCGTGCACTGGGTGCTCTATAATCTGCCGGCTTCGACCAACTCGCTGGAGGAAAACAGTGGCGAGGGCACCCCCGGACTGAACGACTTCGGCAAGACGGGCTACGGGGGACCCATGCCGCCGGATGCTCACGGCGTTCACCATTACTACTTCTGGGTGCTGGCGTTGGACAAGGCCACCGACCTGCCGGAGGGCCTCTCGCTACCCGAGCTGCTCAAGCAGGCCGAGCCTCACCTGCTCGGCATGAATCGCCTGGTGGGCACCTACCAGCGCGACTGATCCTGGGGGCGTTACGTCGTCCGGCAACAGCAGGAAAGCAGGGAGCGCCAGCGAGCCTGCGTCGGCAACGACCCGGGCTCGCGGCGATTATCCCCCATGGCTCGGAGAAACAGACTCAGGGAGTGGCCTCGCGCGGATCCGGCGCGGCGACGCCGTCGTGATCGATTACCAGATGCTCCAGCTCCTCGCAGAATGCCTCGATCGCATCGCTGGCGTGTCCCGGCCGGCGGTGCAGCTCGATCTCTACCTGCCCCAGAGGCGGCAGCCCCTCCGCCTCGCCGACGATGCGACACCCCTCGGGGATGCTGCGGGGGGTCTTCACGGTCATCGCCAGGCCGGCCTGAACCGGCAGGTTGATGCCGGTGGGCGACTGGCTGGAATAGTGGACCTCCCAGGGTCGCTCCTCGCGGCCCAGGGCCGAGATGGCATGGGCACGAAAGATGCACCCCTCCGGGTTGAGTGCCAGGGGCAGCGTGGCCCAGTCGGACGGCGAGACACTCTCGGCCACCACCCACACCATCGGCTCCCAGCCGAGCAATTGCCCTGACTGTGTCGGCTGATGTCGGATCGATAGCACCACGTCCAGCAGCCCTTCCTGGAAGCCCTTTACCAGGCTGGCGCTCATGTCGCAGTGGATCTCCAGTCGCGTATCGGGGAAACGCTCGGCATAGCGCGGCAGCAGGGCGGGCAGGTAGGCGGCGGCCTGCTCCTCGGAGGTGGCGAAGCGGATCAGCTCACCGCGCTTCGTCTTGCCCAGGGCCTCCCGGGCCTCATCCTCGAGCTTGAGCATGTGACGGGCATAGGGCAGCAGCCGCTCCCCCGGGGCGGTCAGCAACACGCTGCGGCTGGTGCGCTCCAGCAGCGACTGGCCCATCTGGTCCTCGAGACGCTTGATCTGCAGGCTCACCGCCGACTGGGTGCGGTGCAGCACCTTGCCGGCGGCGCTGAATCCCTGGCATTCGGCCACGGTGACAAAGGTGCGGAGTAGCACGGTATCCATGATCAATGAGCTCTTGAAATTGGTTGTATCTCAATCATTCATTTTCATTATGAATGAGGCGCCATTAAGCTGTCCAGCGACATCCCGCCACTCTCAGGAGCAGAGGCGCCCCATGCAGGCAACAGCTGACGTCCAGACGACCAACACCCTCGATGGCCTTATCGACCTGACTCGCTACCCCGTCGATGATCTGGACGGTGAGGCCGGCCGCGCCCTCATCGCGCAATGCCGTCGCCAACTCGACGAGGACGGCTGCGTGGTGCTCAAGAACTTTGTGCCGAAAAAGGCCCTGGCAAGGCTCGAGGGCGAGACCGAACGCCTTTCGCCGGAGGCGCACTACAACCAGACCGAGACCAACCCCTACAACAGTGCCGGCGACCCAGAGAAACCCGCCAGTCATCCGGTGAACCGCTTCGACGACCGCACCAACGGCTTCGTCGCCGGCGACCGTATCGATGGCGACACCATCATCCGCCAGGTCTACGAGCATCCCGACTTCCAGCGCTTCATCGGCGCCGTGGTCGGCATGGAGGAGATCCACCAGTACGCCGACCCGCTGGCCGATCTGGTGGTCAACGTGCTGCGTGAGGGCTGCCAGCATCCGTGGCACTACGACACCAACGAGTTCATCGTCACCATGATGACCCGTCAGTCCCATGGCGGCGGCCGCTTCGAGTACGCCCCGGGCATTCGTAGCCCCGAGGGGGAGAACTTCGCGGAGGTGGAGAAGGTGATCGGTGGCGACCGCTCGCGGCTCAAGTCCCTCGATCTCCAGCCCGGCGACCTGCAGGTCTTCTTCGGCCGCTATTCGCTGCACCGGGTCACCCCGGTGGAGGGCTACAAGGAGCGCCACACTGTGATCTTCGCCTATGCCAAGGAGCCGGGCTTTATCGGCCGCCCCGAGCGTGCCCAGCGCATCTTCGGACGCATGGCGCCGGTCCATGAACGGCTTCTCGAGGAGGGCATGGACCGCTCGGACAGCCTGGCCGATTGAGCCCCGACGTCGCCTCCTACTACCCGATGACCGCGCGTGGAGGCGGCCATCCCCTGACGACACAGCGAGAGACCCCATGAGCATCGTAGAGTCAGAGAAACTGACCGACAGCGAACCGGACCGGATTCCGGTCGTGCCGTCTGCGCCGATGGCCAACGGCGACAGCATCCCTACCGCCTTCGACCCCAGGCAACTTCGCGCCGGGCGTCTGGAGCGCCTGAGGGCCATGATGGCCGAGCAGGGCTATGCCGCCCTGGTGCTGTTCGACCCGAACAATCAGCGCTACGCCACCGGCTCGCGCAACATGTTCGGCTATTTCCTGCGCAACTCCTCGCGCTACGTCTATGTGCCGCTGGAAGGCCCGATCATTCTCTTCGAGTATCCGGGCAGCGCCCATATTTCCACCTGGCTGGAGACCATCGACGAAGCACGTACCTCCAAGGTGGTGTGGTCGGCAGTGAACCAGCGCGACAACCTCTCCTCGGATCCCTTCGGCGTGGAAATTGCCGAGCTGATCCGGGAGCATGGTCGTGGCAACAGGAAGGTCGGTCTGGACCGCTGTGCACTCAACCTGGCCCGTTCGCTGGAGGCCCAGGGTCTGGATGTCTTCGACTGCATGCAGGACACCCTGCACTGCCGTCGTATCAAGACCCCCGAGGAGATTGCCTGCCTGGCCCAGTCCATGGCGGCAAGCGAAGCCTCGGTGGCCGAGGTGGAAGCGGCCATCAAGCCCGGCGTCACCGAGAACGAGCTGTTCGCCATCATGTACGGCGAGGTGATCCGCGGCGGCGGCGAGTTCATCGAGACCCGTCTGCTCAACTCCGGGCCGCGCACCAATCCCTGGTTCCATGAGGCCAGCGACCGCAAGATTCGCCCCGGCGAGCTGGTGGCGCTGGATACCGACACCATCGGCTGCCACGGCTACTACTCCGACTTCTCGCGCACCTTCCATGTCGGCCCGGGCCGGCCCAGCGCCTACCAGCGCGAGCTCTATCGCATGGCCTTCGACCAGGTGCACCACAACATGGGCATCCTCAAGCCCGGCATGACGTATCGCGAGATATCCGAACAGGCCTGGAAGATACCCGAGCGCTTCCTGGATCGTCGCTACCCTTCGATCATCCACGGGGTAGGCATGCACGGCGAGACACCGCTGGTGGCCCACCACATGGACTTCGACCGTTTCTCCTCGGACGGTGTGCTCGAGCCCGGCATGGTGGTATCGGTGGAGAGCTACATCGGTGAGGTGGGCGGCTCCGACGGCGTCAAGCTCGAGGAGGAAGTGCTGATCACCGACACCGGTATCGCCAAGCTCTCCCGCTACCCCTTCAACGAGGCACTGCTCGGCCGTGAATACTGACCCACAAGGACGCGACATGCCGACCCTGACCCACTGGATCGGTGGCGAGCGCCTGGATGGCGAGCGCCATCGGGACGTGACCAACCCCGCCAGCGCCGAGGTGATTGGCCGCGTGCCAATGGCCGACACCGCCATCGTGGAGCGTGCCATCGAGGCCGCCGGGGCGGCACAACCCGCCTGGCGTGAAACCCCGCCGGCCAGGCGCGCCCAGGTGATGTTCCGCTTCAAGATGCTGCTGGAGCGCGACGCCGATGAGCTCTGCGCCCTGGTCGCCAAGGAGCACGGCAAGGTGCTCGAGGACGCCATGGGCGAGCTCAAGCGCGGCATCGAGAACGTCGAGTACGCCTGCGGCGTGCCGGAGCTGCTCAAGGGCGAGTACTCCCACAACGCCGGCCCGGGCATCGACACCTGGTCCAACCACCAGCCGCTGGGCATCGTCGCCGGCATCACGCCGTTCAACTTCCCGGCCATGGTGCCGCTGTGGATGGTTCCCATGGCCATTGCCTGCGGCAATGCCTTCATCCTCAAGCCCTCCGAGCAGGTGCCCTCCGCGGCTCTCAAGATGGCCGAGCTGCTGCAGGAGGCGGGCCTGCCCGACGGGCTCTTCCAGGTGGTTCACGGCGACCGCGAGGCCGTGGAGGCGCTGATCGACGCCCCCGAGGTGAAGGCGCTCTCCTTCGTCGGTTCCACCCCTGTGGCTAAATCGATCTACCGCCGCGGTGCCGACAACGGCAAGCGCGTTCAGGCGCTGGGCGGGGCCAAGAACCACGCCGTGGTGCTGCCCGATGCCGACCTGGACAACGCCGCCAGTACCCTGATCGGAGCCGCCTTCGGCAGCGCCGGCGAGCGCTGCATGGCGATCTCGGTGGCGGTATGCGTGGGCGATGCCACCGCCGATGCCCTGGTGGCGAAGGTCGGCGAGCAGGCGCGCACCCTGAAGATCGGCCCCGGCACCGAGAAGGGCCTCGACATGGGCGCCCTGGTCAACGCCGCCCACCGCGACAAGGTGGCCGGCTATATCGAGCAGGGCGAGGCGGCCGGCGCCGAACTTGTGGTCGACGGCCGCGAGCACCCGCTGGTGAAGGAATCGCCGGGCTACTTCCTGGGCGCCACCCTGTTCGACCGGGTGACGCCGGAGATGGGCATCTACCGCGACGAGATCTTCGGCCCGGTGCTCTGCGTGGTGCGCGTCGAGACCTTCGAGGCGGCCATCGCGCTGATCAACGCCCATCAGTACGGCAACGGCACCTGCGTGTTCACCCGCGACGGCGAGGCCGGCCGGCGCTTCAGCGATGCCATCGAGGTGGGCATGGTGGGCATCAACGTACCGCTGCCTGTGCCGGTAGCCTTCCACAGCTTCGGCGGCTGGAAGGAGTCGCTTTTCGGCGACCTCCACGCCTACGGCCCCGATGCGGTGCGCTTCTACACCCGCCGCAAGGCCGTCTCCCAGCGCTGGCCCGCACAGAACTCGCGCGAACAGGCCCAGCTGAACTTCCCCTCCAGCTGAGGCCCACGCGCCAACCCGAGCACGCCCACCCCTGGATGGGCGATGTCTTGCCGCGTTCGGCAGCGGCCTCCTGTCCCCATCCTGCCGCGCGTGCCGATACCTGCCGAATCCCCACACTTCGCCGAGATGGTCCGCAAGCTCGATGGGCGTTCACTGCCGCTCGATGGAGATTGCAGCCATGCCGTCCAAGGCTCAGAGTGGGTCGGGACTTGCTTGCTTCCCGGTCTCTGTTGTCGGCGTGATTGCCGGCGTCATCTACGGAATTCGTCGTGATTCAAGTTGCGGTCTGCTGGGAAGGTCTGCGGCCTCGGCTGGTCGAAAGGAAAATTCCATGGAACTGATCACCAGCATCATCAAGTCCGAGTTTTCGGACTTCAACGACCTGGGCGAGTTCGTCGTCGTCGTGGTTCGGTTGCTGCTCGCAGCCCTGCTGGGTGGCCTGCTCGGGCTCGAACGAGAACAGCGTGGCAAGGCCGCCGGAATACGTACCCATATGCTGGTTTGCATGGGGGCTGCGCTGTTCATCTTTATCCCACAGCAAGCGGGAATCTCGGATTCCGAGATGAGTCGAGTCATTCAGGGCGTGATCGCGGGCATCGGCTTCCTGTGTGCCGGCACCATTATTACCGGAAAGGATGAACAGGGGGCGACAGGCTTGACCACGGCGGCCGGTATCTGGTTCACCGCCGCCATAGGGATAGCCGTTGGCCTGGGACGCGAGCAGACCGCGGTATTGTGTACGGTTCTGGCCTGGGTGGTACTGTATGTGATGCCTTTCTTTACCCGCGTGATACGCAAGAAGATAACATGATGCTGGATATCCCAGCGTCACATTCAGACAGAGTGGATAAGAGACGGCGCATGTCCGGACTGCCACCGCTGAAGGTCTACTACGACGGCATCTGCCCCGTATGCCGGCGCGATCGCACCCGCTACGAGCGCTGGGCGGGGGAGGCCGGCCGTCAGGTAACGTGGTGCGATGTGACCGAGCACCAGGCGACGCTGCGCGAGAAGGGCGTCGATCCGCAGGCGGCGCTGCTCTCCCTGCATGTAGAAGAGGAGGGCGGGCGCATCCGGGAGGGTATCGACGCCTATGTGCTGCTGATTCGCCGGGTGCCACGGCTGAAACCCGTCGCCTGGGTGATCGGAATGCCGGGGCTCAAGCCGGTGCTTCGTTGGCTGTATGACCGCTGGGTCAGGCGTCGGCTGGCCCAGGAGGGGCGCCTGCCCTGAGCCGGAGCGCATGCTCGTCCGCGGTAGCTTTCTCATCGCCGCGGATGGCTCAGCGTTCGCGCCTCGACCAGTGGCGCTGCATCTCGAGAAAGGTGAGCGAGGCCGACCAGGTGATCAGCATGAAGCCGATCAGTGCCTCGGTGCCCGTCATGAAGCGGATCGGGCCGGTGGGGAAGAGGTCGCCATAGCCCAGGGTGGTGTAGGTGATCGCCGAGAAGTAGACGTAGTCGAGGAAGTTGACGGCGCCGATGCCCGATAGCCCACCGGCCAGCGGGTGTTCTCCGAGCAGGGCCATGGCCACGGCGAAGATCCAGATCTCGGTGACGTGGGCGGCGAAGAGGCCGAAGGTCAGCTTGAGAAAGCGTCGACGCAGGGTGCTTTGTGACTGTTCCAGGCGCTGCCAGAGCCTCAGCGAAACCTCGTAGTGCAGCAGGATGCAGGCCACGACGGCGATCAGGGTGATGGCCACGGCCCAGAGGTGGCCGGCATCCAGGGCAGCATCGAGCACGGTCAGAGGTCCTTCTGTTGGGATGTGGCAAGCCTAGCGCGATCACGGGACCGCCGTCACGGCCCGAGCCGCGGCCCCATGACGGCCCTGCGGGGCGCTGCTAGGATAGTGCTACCTTCCACACGCGGGATGCGCTGCCCGCCAGATCGCACCGACCCTGCCAGGAAAACTGTCATGACGACCCCCGATGCCACCCGTGCGGAAGCCCTGGACGATACCCTCTCGCCGCTCTCGCTCAAGCGGGTTGGCATCGATACGTACCGCGAGAACGTGGCCTACCTGCACCGCGAGTGTGACCTCTATCGTGCCGAGGGCTTCCAGGCACTCTCCAAGGTGGAGATTCGCGCCAACGGCCAGCGCATCCTGGCAAGCCTCAACGTGGTGGACGATGCCGCCATCGTCGACTGCCAGCAGCTCGGCCTCTCCGAAGACGCCTTCGAGGCCCTCGGTGTGGCCGAGGGCCATCCCGTGAGCGTCTCTCAGGCAGAGCCACCGGCCTCGATTCCCGCCCTGCACCGCAAGCTCGCCGGCGAGCGGCTCTCGCGGGAAGACTTCCGGCACATCATCCGCGACATCGCCGAGCTGCGCTATTCCAAGATCGAACTGACGGCCTTCGTGATCGGCTGCGACCGCGGCGAGCTTGATCGCGAGGAGGTCTTCTACCTAAGCGATGCGATGAGCCGGGTCGGGCGCCGCCTCGACTGGCACGAGCATCCGGTGGTCGACAAGCACTGCATCGGCGGCATTCCGGGCAATCGCACCTCGATGCTGGTGGTGCCCATCGTCGCCGCCCACGGCTTGCTGTGCCCCAAGACCTCCTCGCGTGCCATCACCTCGCCCTCGGGCACCGCCGATACCATGGAAGTGCTGGCCAACGTCGATCTGCCCTTCGACGTACTGGGCGATATCGTGCGCACCCATCGCGGCTGCCTGGCCTGGGGCGGTACCAGCGAGCTTTCACCCGCCGATGACGTGCTGATCTCGGTGGAGCGCCCGCTTTCCCTCGATTCTCCGGGTCAGATGGTCGCCTCCATTCTCTCCAAGAAGGTGGCCGCAGGGTCCACGCACCTGCTGCTCGATATCCCCGTGGGCCCCCATGCCAAGGTGCGCTCCATGCCCGAGGCGCGACAGCTGCGCCGGCTCTTCGAGTTCGTGGCCGGGTGCATGGGCTTGACCCTGGATGTGGTGATTACCGACGGCAGTCAGCCGGTGGGACGCGGCATTGGCCCCGTGCTGGAAGCGCGCGATGCGATGCGAGTGCTTACCCACCATGCCGAGGCGCCCATGGACCTGCGCCTGAAGGCGTTGCGCCTGGCCGGGCGAATGCTGGAGTTCGATCCGGACGTTCGCGGCGGCGCCGGCTTCGGGATGGCCCGCGATATCCTGGATGACGGCCGTGCCGCCGAGAAGATGCGGGCGATCATCGAGGCTCAGGGCGCGAAGCCCTTCGATCCGGAAAAACCGCCGCTGGCTCCTCACAGCTTCGAGGTACTGGCAGCGGCGGACGGCGTGGTCACAGGCATCGATAACATCAAGCTGGCACGCATCGCTCGACTGGCCGGTGCGCCCAAGGCGGCAGGGGCGGGGGTAGAATTGTTCAGGTGCATCGGCGACCCGGTAACGACGGGCCAGCCGCTGTATCGCGTGCACGCCGCCTATCGCAACGAGCTGACCTTCGCGCACCAGTCCACCGAGCGGGATCCCGGCATCGCCATCGGCCACGCCGACGAGATCATCCGGCTCAACGTCGAATTCTGAACAAGGAGACCCGATGACGTGCGCACTGCTGTATTTCCAGGACGAAATGGGTCCGGCGCGTCGTCTTGCCGAGGCGGCAAACCTGCCCGCCCACACGGTCGAGTGCCACCGCTTCCCCGACGAGGAGCTCAAGCTCCGGCTGCCCTTCACCGAGTCGGCGGCTTTCCCCGAGACGCTGGTGCTCTATCGCAGCCTCGACCGACCCAACGCGAAGCTCATCGAACTGCTGCTGTTGGCGCGTCATGCTCGGCGGCAGGGCGTGACGCGCCTGGTGCTGGTGGCACCCTATCTCGCCTACATGCGCCAGGATATCGCCTTCCATTCCGGTGAGATCGTCAGCCAGACCATCGTCGGGGGCTTCCTCGCCGAGCTGTTCGACGCCGTGATCACCGTGGATCCGCACCTGCACCGCATCGAGCGCCTGGACCAGGCAATTCCCCTCGAACATGCCATCGCGCTCCATGGCGCCCCGCGCCTGGCCGAACTGATTGCCGAGAAACGCCGCAATCCCCTGCTGCTGGGGCCGGACGAGGAGGCGCTGCAGTGGGTTCGCCAGGCTGCCGAGATGACTGGCTTCGATTTCGGGACCTGCCGCAAGACCCGCAATGGCGACCGCAACGTGGCGATCGAACTGCCGGACATCGAGGTGGCCGGCCGCCAGATAGTGCTGATGGACGACGTGGCAAGCTCCGGTCATACCGTCGCACGTGCGGCCGAGACGCTAACCGCTGCCGGCGCCGCCTCGGTGGACGTGGCGATTACCCATGCGCTGTTTGCCGGCGATGCCCTGGCGGTGATCCAGTCGGCCGGCGTCGGTGAGGTCTGGAGTACCGACTGCATCGCCCACGAGAGCAATGCCATTGCCATGGCCCCGGTCCTGGCAGAGGCGCTGGCAGTGCTGCTTACCCCCAGCCCCGGAAAGCGATAGCGCACTGGGCAGGCGGCGCCGGATGCGAGTTCGCTTGAACCGGTTTACCCGAACTCCCCCAAAAGCAGCAGGGCGGGCCCGAGGCCCGCCCTGCTGCATGCGTTCTACCCGATGTCGTTGCTTACTTCTCGTTTGTCTCGGATTTGTCGCTGCCTTGGTGCGTCAGCGGCCCGGCCTGGTCCAGGCGCGGGTGGTTGTCGCGGAACTCCTGATGCGGGTTCGGCAGGGCGTCCAGCGCCTGCACGGTATGGGTGATGGCATGGATTGCCGCGATCACGTCCTTGGTGTAGCCGGTCTCGGAGATGGTGTGCATGTTGCGGATCGGGAAGCCGATGGAGGTTGCCGCGCAGTCCACGGCCGCGAGTACACCGGCCATGCCGTCCGTGCCTGTGTCCACCCCGACGATGTCGCGTTGCATGGGGATGTCATGTTCCCGGGCAGCGGTCTCGACGATCCGGTTGAGCTGTTCGCTGGCGATGGCGCCCACCGACATGGTGAATCCCTTGCCCATTTCCAGCGGCTGCATGCGCCGGTCACCGATCCCCGGTGCGGCGACATAGTCGTGGTTCACGTCCACGGCGATGATGGCATCGGGCTGCAGCTCACCGGCCATCACGCGGCTGCCGAAGCGGCCTATCTCCTCGTAGCTGGCGATGGTGAATAGCACGCGCACCTGGCTGGTGCCGCCCGCCTCGGCAATCAGCCTGGCGACCTCGGCGGTGGCGAAGCAGCCCAGGCCGTTGTCCAGATAGGCGCCGTAGAAGGTGTCCGGGCTGAAGCCGGGACGGATGGGCCGGTCGAGGATGATCGAATCCCCAGGCCGCACGCCCAGGTTCTCCACCTGCTGCTTCTTGTTCTCGCCGTGGATCTGCAGGTCGAGGTAGATCTGCTCCTTCTTGATGCCCTTGTCGCCAGAGCGCTGTTCGGGATTGGAAAAGTGGATGGCGCCCAGTGCCTCCACGGTGCCACCCTCGATGCGGCGGTAGCTGCCGGGCGCCTTGGGGTCTTCGCTGAACAGCGTGACCTCGTGACCGATCAGCACGCCGGGTAGGAAGGAGTCGGTATTGATCCAGATCTTGCCGTCTTCGCTGACCGAGCGGACCTGCATGCGAATCTTGTCGGCATGGCCAATGATCATCACCTTGAAAAGATCATCGCGGCCTGGGTGGGTGTCCAGTACGACCCCGGCGTGGCCCATGAACTGCTTCAGCTGCCACTCCGCAGGAGCAAAGCTCTCGAAGTGTGGCTTGAGGACACCGTAGGTCATCGCCGCCTCGAGCCCCACCGGGCTGGGTGCCGACAGGATGCGCCGCATCAGGTCGAACTGCGGGTTGGGCATGGGGCTGTTCCATGGCTTTTGCGTATCACTCATGACGTTCTTTCTCGCTCGTTCTGGTCGTGGGTAGGAAATTGTCAGTGGGAAGCAGTCAGTAAGAGTCAGTGGAATGTTGAGGGAAAGCGCCTCAGTGTCGGCGACGTATCCAGTAGCGCCGGCCCATTGGGCCCGGGCGTTCGATGATCTCGGCAGGCTCCCGGCCCTGATCCTCCAGAGGATGATGCAGGGCTGGTTCCGGCGTCTCGTTGACGCTCATCAGCCGACGGACGCGCTCGTCTGTCGGCGGATGGGTTCTCAGCCAGTCGAGCCCTGCCGGCGGGTGGCGGCCAAACAGCGTGGCCAGCCAGCGGCCCTGGTAGTGCTCCAGGACGTTCAACGCGGAGGCCAGCCCTTCAGGATCGCCTGTCAGGGACACGGCGTCCAGATCGGCGGTGTACTCGCGGTTGCGCGAGAGCGCCAGCTGAAGCAGGGTGCTCAGGGTGGGCGCGAAGGCCACCACCAGCAGCAGACTCCAGGGTAATCGAACGTCACCGGCCAGAATCATGGGCAGCATCAGCAGCAGACTGATCTGCAGCACCGTGGTCAGCCACAGTGTCAGGCGAGTCATGGCGGCGGCCATGGACATCACCCGGGTATCGCCATGGCGCAGGTGGCTGACCTCGTGGGCCAGCACACCGGCCAGCTGGCGCAGCGTCAGGGTGCGCATCAGGCCATCGGTGACAGCGATGCCGCCATCGTGGCGGGTGCCCACGGCGAAGGCGTTGAGTTCCGGTGAGGGGGCGTAGAATAGCTGTGGGGGTTGGGTTAGGCCGGCACGTTGGTAGAGGGTGTCGAGCAGCCGGTAGAGCCTCGGCGCCTGGTGGCGGTCGAGCAGGCCGGCTCCAGCCTCGGCGAGCACATAACGGGCTGGCACCCAGCTCCCGGCGAGGGCCACGGCTACCACGACGCCCAGACTCACCACGATCCCCGGGCCGCCGGCCAGCAGATAGCCGGGCACCGCCAGCACCAGTGCCAGCCCTCCCATGATCAGCAGGGTCTGCAGGCTGTTCTTCACTCGGCTGCGCCAGAGTCGTAGTGTTCCTGTTGGCATGGGTCGCTCTTTGCCGTGGTCATCCGCGCAGCCGGTGAAGGCTGTCGATCAGCCGCCGGCAGATGGCGTCCAGCTTTTCCGTCTGTTTCTCGTCGCGCAGTTGGCCTTGCTCGTCGAAGGCATCCGCGGCCCGGGCCACGGCGAGCTGCTCGGGGAGCACCGTCACACCGATATTGGCCAGCAATTGGCGGGCCAGCGCCAGGCTGCGGATGCCGCCCAGCCCGCCGGGCGAGGCAGACAGCAGCGCGGCCAGCTTGCCCTCGAACAGGGCCAGGCCGCTCTCCCCCTCGTGGGGGCGGGTCAGCCAGTCGAGGGTATTCTTGAGCAGCGGGGTGATGAAGCCGTTGTACTCGGGCGAGGCGATCAGTAACCCATCATGGTCGGCCAGGCCGCGCCGCAGTACCAGGGCATTCTCGGGCAGGCCCTGCCGCGCTTCCAGGTCGCCATCATAGAGCGGCATGGGATGGTCGCGCAGGTCGATGAAGGTGGGCCGGCCACCCAGCCTCTCGATCCGCTCGGCAGCCAGGCGTGCCAGCGCCTTGTTGTACGAGCCGGTGCGGCTGCTCCCGGCAAAGACAAGAATGCGGGGATGGGGCAGGCGATCCGTCATATAGCCTCCTATGATTGCCTCCCTCTCGACATCTTGGCGCCCGGCGGGTTCATACGCCGGTGGCCAGTCGGAGCGGCAAGATCAGGCGTGGTGGGGCAGGTGGCCGGCGAGCGTGCGGCGCAGGGGCTTCACGGCAAGACCCGTCAGCACGATCAGCCCCAGCCATTCGATCCAGGCCGGTAGCAACTCGCCTACTTCCTCGATCTGGCGGGCGATGTCGAGCTGCCACCAGCTTGCCACGGCATCCACGCCCAGTCCCAGCAGCACCGTACTCACCATGATACCGACGAGGTAGGCCACCAGGCCATGGTTGCCCATCTCGCGGCGGAAGACACCGAGGGTGGCCAGGCTGGTGACCGGCGCGGCGATCAGGAAGACCAGCACGGTGCCGGGCGATACGCCGGCCAGCAGCAGTCCGGCGGCGATGGGGGTGGCGGCGGTGGCACACATGTATAGCGGTATCCCGATCACCGCCATGATCAGCATGGCCCCCAGGCCGCTGCCCAGCTCGGCCAGCTGCTGTGGCGGTACCAGAGCGATCAGGCCACCGGCGACCAGCAGACCCACCAGCAGCCAGAGGCTGATGTCGTCGAGGATATCGGTGAAGGCATAGCGCAGCCCGCTGGCCAGCCGGGTGGCGAGCGCCGGCGCCGCAGCCTCGTCGGCGTCTTCAGGCGTATCCTCACAGTCACTGGCACAGCAGCTTCCGCAGCTGGCCTCGGTGCGAGGCTCGGCGCTAGACAGTGCACCCGCCGGGGCGGTACGACCCACCAGCAGTCCGGTGACAATGGCGGTGAGCACCGCACTGGCCGCTCTGGCCACGGCCATGAAGGGACCGAGCAGGGCATAGGTGATGGCCATGGAATCCACGCCGATGCCCGGGGTGCCGATCAGGAACGCGGTGGCGGGGCCGCGCGATGCGCCGCCGCGATACATGGCCAGCGCCGTGGGTATGGCCCCGCAGGAGCAGAGCGGCAGAGGGGCACCGATTACCGCCGCACGGGCAATGCTGCCCAGCCCATGACCGCCCACCCAGCGCTTGAGCAGCGCCTCGGAGACCAGCGCCTTGATCAGCCCGGCCATCACCAACCCCAGCAGCAGCCAGGGAGCGGCAGAGAGGGCAACGGCGAGGATAGCGTTCAGCAGGGACATGGGCAGGCTCTTCGGCAGGAATGTTCTATTCTGGGGCCGCCGGTCACCCGTCCGTCAAGCGTGTCGTGCTTCGGGGACGTGGGCATGTCGACTGTGGCAGGCTGGAAGCAGGATGAATGAGCCAGCGAGGTGAGCCATGAACGATCGGCGGCGTGACGCACTCGAGCACGAGCATCGCCCGGAGGTGATCGAGCGGCGGCTGCGTCAACCCTCCCGTGTCCGCAACCTTCCCGATGCCATTCTCGGCGGCATCGATGGCTGTGTAACCACCTTCGCGGTGGTTTCCGGGGCCTTCGGGGCGGGCTTTTCGGCCACGGTCGCGCTGGTGTTGGGAGTCGCCAACCTGCTGGCGGATGGCTTCAGCATGGCGATCAGCAACTACGAGGCGATCCAGGCCCAGCGAGACCACGTGGACGGGGTGCGTCGCAGAGAACAGCATCATATCGAAGTGATACCCGAGGGCGAGCGCGAGGAGATCCGCCAGATTTTCCGGCGCAAGGGGTTCACGGGCGAGACCCTGGAACGGGTGGTGGAGACCATCTGCAGCGATCGTGAGCTGTGGGTGGAGACCATGGTGGCCGAGGAACATGGCCTGCAGGTCGAGGGGCTGAGTCCCCTGCGTTCGGCGTTGGCCACCTTCGCTGCCTTCCTGGTGGTGGGGGCCATGCCGCTGCTGCCCTATGCGATACCAGGGCTGGGTATCACCCGGCAGTTCCTGTCGAGCCTGGCGGTGGCCGGGCTGATGTTCTTCCTGATCGGCATGGGCAAGAGCCTGGTCTATCATCAGCCGGTGCTGAAATCGGGGCTGCGGACCCTGCTGATCGGCGGCGCCGCGGCGGGACTGGCCTTCCTCACCGGCCATCTGGCCCAGGCCCTTTTTGGTGTGGGGATGTGAAGATGGCGACGCTATGGCGAGGTTCGGCTGGCGTGACGTAAGCTGGATGGCTCTCTGACACTCCCCGTCCGCCGCGCTTCGCGCG
>JBNJKT010000026.1:0-18394 GCA_051751285.1 Pseudomonadota bacterium
AAAGCTGTGGTCGCGCCATCGACCGCGACGTCAACGCAGCCAGGAATATCCGAACCGCCGGGCTGGCGGGGTTAGCCTGTGGAGCGACTGGAGCGGGGGCAGCGGCCTAGCCGCTGCCTAGTGAAGGCGTGTCGAAGCAGGAAGGTTCTGGGGGTGACCTTAGAACCCTCGCCCAACGCGCGAAGCGCGGCGGGCGGGGAGTGTCAGGACACCTCCTTGAGCAGCAATGGCCTTTCCTGCGCGACTTGCCACGGTAGTGATGGTCAGGACATGGGCTACAGTTCGACATTCGAACACCCCTTCCCTCACCAGGTAGCGATGGCTTCCAACCAGTTCGGCATGTCCGAAGTGCATGCCGACGAGATGGTGCAGATCTGTATGGACGCGCCGATGGCGTCCGAGCCGCTCGAGTGGGGCAGCGAGGAGCTGACGTCTCTGGCCGCCTAAATGGTGGAGATGCAGAACCGTGTCGCCGGAGAGCCGCATGACCTCTGAGCCCGGCTTGCGGCGCTAAGCGCGCTCACCTCTTCTCTATTCTCTCTGCCATCATCTCCGGACCCGCCCACTGGCGGGTCTGGCTGTCTGCGATGAGGGCCTCTTCTTACCTTGATACCGCAGGGAGGCTGTTGCCGCCCGCGGGTTCACTGCCTACGCTGATATCGGTTATGACTGAACCACTTTCTCCCGATGAGGCTCTCAGGGAGACGAATCGCAGGGTAGGCTCGAGATGACGAATCCGGATCGCAGGCGCATGGCCGGGCATTTACTGCTGCTGGCCAGCCTGCTGTGCCTGGCACTGGGTGCCCTGCTGGCCTGGCAGGTGCAGGCGCAGCAGGATGAGCGTAGCGCTCTGGTGATGACGGTCGACGATGCCATCGGGCCGGCCATCAGCGACTATTTTCAGCGTGGCCTGGAGCTCGCCGAGGAGCGCGATGCCGAGCTGGTCGTGGTGGCGATGGATACCCCGGGTGGGCTCGATGCCTCCATGCGCGACATGATTCGCGCCATGCTCTCCTCGAGCGTGCCGGTCGCCATCCATGTCGCGCCGGCGGGTGCCCGAGCCGCCAGCGCTGGCACCTACCTGCTTTATGCCAGTCATGTCGCCGCCATGGCGCCGGCCACCCATCTCGGCTCGGCGACTCCGGTGCAGATGGGGGGGGGTGGCCTGCCGGGCCTCGGCGGCGAGGAGGAAAATGAGGGGCAGGCCGATGACCCGGCGGCCGAGGAGGAAGCGGCCGACCCGGAGGTCGCGGATGACACGGCGAATGACGAGCCGCGTCGCGGCGAGACGGCCATGGAGCGCAAGGTGCTGGAGGACGCGGTGGCCTATATCCGCTCGCTCGCCGAACGCCATGACCGCAATGCCGACTGGGCGGAGCGAGCCGTGCGCGAGGCTGTCAACCTGACCGCCAGCGAAGCGCTCGAGAACAACGTCATCGACGTGGTGGCCCGCGACCTCGACGATCTGCTCGAGCAGCTCGATGGTCGCAGCGTGGTGATGGATGACGGGCAGCGGACCCTGGCGACCGCTGACCTTGCCGTCGAACGCTTCGATCCCGACTGGCGAACCAAGCTGCTGGCCGTGATCACCAATCCCAACGTCGCCTATTTCCTGATGATCATCGGCTTCTACGGGTTGATCTTCGAGCTGTCCAACCCGGGTAGCCTGATACCGGGTACCATCGGCATCATCTCCCTGCTGCTGGCGCTGTTTGCCTTCCAGGTACTGCCGGTCAACTACGCTGGCCTGGCGCTGATTCTGGTGGGGTTGGGGCTGATCGTGGGCGAGGCCTTGATGCCCAGTTTCGGCATTCTCGGAATAGGCGGCATCGTCGCCTTCGTGATCGGATCGGTGATGCTGATGGATGCGGACAACCTGAATATCTCGCTGCCGATGATTGGCGGTATTGCCCTGCTGGCGGCTGGCCTGATGCTGTGGGTGATGACCCGGTTCATCGGACTGCGTCGCCGCGCGCCGCGGACCGGGCAGGAGGAACTTGTCGGCAGTGAGGCCACCGCCGTCGAGGATTTCGAGGGAAAAGGGCATGTGCGGCTGATGGGTGAGCGCTGGAATGCGCGAAGCACGCAGTCGCTGGCCCGTGGGCAGGCGGTCCGGGTGACGGCGGTCGACGGCCTGACGCTGGAAGTGGAACCGCTCGACGCCGCGTCCTGAGACTCTGGCAAGAACCCCGGCGCCTACCGTCGCCGGACACATCGAAGGAGAGCAAGTCATGTTGATTTCCTATCTCGTTCCGGTCGTCCTGCTGGTCATGCTGCTGGCGGCGTCGATCCGCATCCTTCCCGAATACAAGCGCGGGGTGGTGTTCTTCCTCGGCCGCTTCCAGGCAGTGAAAGGGCCGGGCCTGCTGATCATCATCCCCGGCATCCAGAAGATGCAGGTAGTCGACCTGCGGGTGATTACCATGGACGTACCGGAGCAGGACGTCATCTCCCAGGACAACGTCACCGTCAAGGTCAATGCGGTGCTCTACTTCCGGGTGGTGGACCCGGAGAAGGCGATCATTCAGGTGGAGAACTTCGTCAATGCCACCAGCCAGTTGGCGCAGACCACGCTGCGTTCGGTGCTTGGCAAGCACGACCTCGACGAGATGCTTTCCGAGCGCGATAAGCTCAACGATGACATCCAGGAGATCATCGACAGCTCCGCCGAGAGCTGGGGTATCAAGGTAGCCAACGTGGAGATCAAGCATGTTGACCTCGACGAGAGCATGATCCGCGCCATTGCCCGCCAGGCCGAGGCCGAGCGCGAGCGTCGTGCCAAGGTGATCCACGCCGAGGGCGAGCTGCAGGCCTCCAAGAAGCTGGTCGAGGCGGCCAACGTGATGTCCGAGAATTCCGCCGCCCTGCAGCTGCGCTACCTGCAGACCATGAGCGACATGAGCAACAAGAACGCTTCCACCATCGTCTTCCCGTTGCCTATGGACATCATGGAGGCCTTCAAGCACATGAAGGCCTCGCCCGCCGCCAGGGCACGTACCGACGGGGCTGCGCCGAATGATAACGACCCCTCCTGACGCGCTCCGACGAGGCTGATCCGGCGACAGGTCTCCCTCTCCATGACCTGTCGTCGGCGCCTCTTGTCCCGGCCAGCGACCAGGGTGCGCTGCAGCATATGTTCTGCTAGAATTCCGCGTTCTCGTTGCCCGCACCTATTGGACTTTCGTCTGATGAACCCCAAGCACATGATGACTCCCCTGACAGGGCTGACCACGCCGCCCTAGCGCACCCCTCCCTATCTCCCGGCGATGCCACCCTCTTCGGTGCGTCGTTGCCCGACATCGTCATGATGTTTCAGGCGCTCTCCTGCGCCACCTTGCGGTTTCCGTCTTCTCCTGAGTCCGCTGTCGGCGACAACGACCACCCGTGGCGTCGGAAAAGGCATTTGCACGACAGGACTCAGACGCCTGACGGCCTATCCATCACCCCCTGACTGGACTGCAGCATGTACGAAAAAATGAAACTGAGTTGGTTCTCCAACCTCAAGGGCGACACCCTGGCGGGCATCGTCGTGGCCCTGGCGCTGATTCCCGAGGCCATCGCCTTCTCCATCATCGCCGGGGTCGATCCCAAGGTGGGCCTCTATGCCTCCTTCGCCATCTGCGTGATCATCGCCTTCACCGGCGGCCGTTCCGGCATGATCTCTGCCGCCACCGGCGCCATGGCGCTGCTGATGATCACCCTGGTCAAGGAGCATGGCCTGGAGTACCTGCTGGCCGCCACCCTGCTCACCGGGATGCTGCAGATCATCGCGGGGTACCTGAAGCTTGCCGACCTGATGCGCTTCGTTTCGCGCTCGGTAGTTACCGGCTTCGTCAATGCACTGGCGATCCTGATCTTCATGGCCCAGCTGCCGGAGCTGACCGGGGTGACCTGGCATGTCTACGCCATGACCCTGGCCGGCCTGGCGATCATCTACGGCTTCCCCTATGTGCCGGTGATCGGCAAGGCCATTCCCTCGCCACTGGTCTGCATCGTGGTGTTGACCGCCGTCTATCTGCTGACGGGAATGGAGATCCGTAGCGTCGGCGACATGGGCGAACTGCCGGACAGCCTGCCGATCTTCCTGTGGCCCGAAGTGCCGCTCAACCTCGAGACGCTGATGATCATCCTGCCCTACTCGTTGATGCTGACCGTGGTAGGTCTGCTGGAGTCGATGATGACCGCTACCATCATCGATGACCTCACCGACACGCGCAGCGACAAGAACCGCGAGTGCAAGGGCCAGGGCATCGCCAATATCGGTTCCGGCCTGATCGGCGGCATGGCGGGCTGCGCGATGATTGGCCAGTCGGTGATCAACATCAAGTCCGGCGGTCGCCGTCGCATGTCGACCCTGATTGCTGGCGTGGCCCTGCTGCTGATGGTGGTGTTCCTGGCCGACTGGGTCTCGCAGATTCCCATGGCGGCGCTGGTGGCGGTGATGATCATGGTGGCCATCGGGACGTTCAGCTGGAGCTCCATCAAGGACCTCAAGAAGCACCCCATGAGCACCAATATGGTCATGGTGGCCACCGTGGTGGTGACCGTGGGCACCCACAACCTGGCCATCGGCGTCTTCGTCGGCGTGCTGCTCGCCGCCATGAACTTCGCCAACAAGGTGGGCAATATCCTCTACGTCGGAAGCGAGGAGGCCGATGAGGGCAACGCGCGCATCTACAAGGTGGTGGGCCAGGTGTTCTTCGCCTCCTCCGAGCGCTTCGGCGAGGCCTTCGACTTCAAGGAGACCGTGGAGAAGGTCACCATCGACCTCTCCCGCGCCCATTTCTGGGACATCACCGCCGTCCAGACCCTGGACCGGATCGTGATCAAGTTCCGTCGCGAGGGCACCGAGGTAGAGATGATCGGCCTCAACGAGGCCAGCGCTACTATCGTCGACCGCTTCGCCGTACACGACGACCCCGAGGCCGTCGAGAAACTGATGGGAGGCCACTGACATGGCAGAACAGATCATGGCCGCCATCGACGGCTCACCGTTTTCCGAAGGCGTGTGTGGCTACGCCGCCTGGGCCAGTCAGGCGCTGGATGCCACGCTGACCTTCCTTCATGTGAACGACAACCATTTACCGCCTGAGGAACAGAATCTCTCCGGTAACCTCAGGGCGGGGGCTCGGGAGCGCCTGCTGGAAGAGCTCTCCCAACTCGACGAGCAGCGCGCCAAGGTGGCTCAGGAACAGGGCCGGCTGATGCTCAAGGCCGCCAGCGAGCGTGCCGTCGAGGAGGGTGTGGTCGAGCCCGCCAGCCGGCAGCGCAATGGCACTCTGGTGGAGACGCTGGAGGAATTGCAGCACGAGATTCGTCTGCTGGTAGTGGGCAAGCGCGGCGAGACCGCCCACAAGGACAGCGGTCACCTGGGCACCAACCTGGAGCGAGTGGTGCGCACCCTGCACCGGCCGATCCTGATGGTGCCCGAGACTTACAAGACGCCGGAGAAGGTGATGCTGGCCTTCGACGGCAGCAAGACGACTCGCAAGGGCGTGGAAATGCTCGCCAAGAGCCCGCTGTTCGACGGCGTTCCGGTGCACGTGGTGATCATCGGCGCCGAGACCGGCGACAATCGCTCCCAGCTCGACTGGGCTCTCAAGACCCTGCGTGACGCCGGCCACGAGGCCGAGGGCGCCATCCGCGCGGGCGAGGTGGAAGCCACCCTGCGTGGCTACCAGGAGGAGCAGGACATCGACCTGCTGGTGATGGGGGCCTATGGACATTCTCGTATCCGCCACCTGCTGGTGGGCAGTACCACCAGCGAGATGCTGCGCAACTCGCGCATACCGGTGCTGCTGCTGCGTTGAAGTTCCCGAAATCGGCCCACCGCCCCTTTTGGTGTGTGCCGGTTTTTCACTGTTGCTTGCTACGCCACTGGGCGTAATGCCGCAGCGCGATCAGGATGGCAATGCCGGCGCCCAGGCCTGCCAGCGACCACAGAAGCTCTTCGCGGCTGATGGCGGTAACCAGAGCACCCAGCTGGCTGCCCAGCAGCGTCACCGCCGCAAGGCCCGGCACGATGCCCAGCGTCGAGCCGATCATGTAGTCGCGAAAGCGCAGATGAAAGGCCCCGGCCATCATGTTGGTAAGCGTGAAGGGCGCCAGTGGCAGCAGGTTGATCACTGTCATGGTGCGGATGCCGCGCCTGGCCAGGTAACGTGACATGCCGCGCAGGTGGCGCCCGCCATAGGTCATCAGGGCATCGCGTCCCAGGCGTCTGCCCACCCAGTAGGAGGCCACCGAGGAGGTGAGGGTCCCCAGAGTGGCGTAGACGAAGCCCCAGGTGGGGCCGAATATCAGACCGGTGAGGGCAACCATCGCACTCAGCGGGAACATCACCAGCAGGGCGCCGGCGTAGCCCGCCATCACCACCAGGAAGGTCCAGGGGTTGTCACGCCAGCCCGGCGCCGAGGCGATCCATGTCTTGAGTCGCGCGGCGGACAGCAGGTCCTGCATGGCGAGCCACTGCCAGAGCAGCCCCAGCGTGATCAGGGCGGTCAATAGACCCAGGGCGATGCCAAGAGGGCGGGACATGGTGGGCTTCCTGCCGAGACGCGAAGGCACAGCTTACGGCAGGTCGCGCCCTGCCCCAAGCCGTTGCAGGGCCCCATGGCCTGAGTTCCGTCAACGTCGAGGCCAATCTTGAGGAGCTCGAGGCGCGTCTGGCGGCCTATGCCGAGGATATCCAGGCCCAGAAGGAGTATCTCTGGACGAGCCGCGACGAGATGGACCATATCGAGAAGATCTCAGCACCCGCGCCATGCACCGCCTGGCCCTGACGCATTCCGGCCCCCTCACGCCCTTTTTGGAAGCCGCCCGACCGGTGGTTTCGTGGCGAAACAGCACGGGTGTTGACCCATGTCCTAGGCAAGCCGACTTCGATCGGGTAGAAACGAGACGACAGACAACGACATACGCCAGCCAGGAAACAGCTTGATGACCGAACAGGTGATGGCCGCCATTGACGGCTCGAAGTACTCGGAAGGGATTAGCGGCTATGCGGCCTGGGCCTGCCTGGCGCTGAGCGCCCCGCTGACCTTCCTGCATGTGAACGACAATCATCCCCAGACTGCGGAGGCCGATCTCTCCGGCAATATCGGGCTCGGGGCCCGGGAGCACCTGCTCGAGGAGCTCTCCCATCTGGATGAGCAGCGGGCCAAGGTGGCCCAGGAGCAGGGCCGGCTGATGCTCAAGGCGGCCAAGGAGCGCGCCGTCGCGAATGGTGTGGCCGAGCCTGCCACTCGCCAGCGCAACGGTACTCTGGTGGAGACCCTGGAGGAGCTCCAGGACGAGATCCGCCTGCTGGTGATGGGCAAGCGTGGCGAGATGGCCCATCAGGACGGCGACCATCTGGGCACCAACCTGGAGCGGGTGGTGCGCACCCTGCACCGGCCGATCCTGATGGTGCCCGAGGTGTACAAGACGCCGGAGAAGGTGATGCTGGCCTTCGACGGCAGCAAGACCACTCGCAAGGGCGTGGAGATGCTCGCCAAGAGCCCGCTGTTCGACGGTGTTCCGGTGCACGTGGTGATCGTCGGCGCCGAGACCGGTGACAACCGCTCCCAGCTCGACTGGGCGCTCAAGACCTTGCGTGACGCCGGCCACGAGGCGGAGGGCGCCATCCGCGCGGGCGAAGTGGAAGCCACCCTGCGCGGCTATCAGGAGGAGCAGGACATCGATCTGCTGGTGATGGGGGCCTACGGCCACTCGCGCATCCGCCATCTGCTGGTGGGCAGCACCACCAGCGAGATGCTGCGCAAGGCCACCAACCCGGTGCTACTCCTGCGCTGATGCGCCGGTCAGGCGGACGGTTGTCCCGGTGCTCGCAAGCATGCTCTGGGTCAGTCCTCACGCCTTGTCACCACTAATGCCAGTCTGGCAGCAATAACCCACCGGCTCCCTGGCAGCAGGGAGCCCAGCGACTGTCCATGGTTGCAGCCCGCCCATCAATTCGACGAGACACCTCCTTGAACCGTGTCCAGCGTATCGAAAACCGCCTGAAGGCCTGGTGTGTCGACAATGCAAGCTCAGGCTGGTGGCTGCTTCTGGGTGTGGAAATGGCGTTGGCTGTTGTCTATATCCTGCTTCCCTACGGCCGGCTTGCCAGTGCTCTGTATATCCTTGCCACTGCCCTTCCGGCTGCCAGCACTTTCCTTGCCGTGTGCTTTCGACCCCACCTCTTCTCGCCAGTGGCCTGGGGACTCATTGCCGGCGCACTGGCTCTCGCCACCACGGGCCATGGCATCTGGTACTGGCTTGATCTGCATGGCCTGGAACCGTTTCCGTCCGTGGCCGATCTCTTCTACCTTGCCGTCTACCCGCTGTTCGGCGTCGCGCTATGGCGAATGGGACGCCATGGCACAGATGTCGAGGCGCTGGGTGATGCCCTCATCGTGGGTATCTCGGCGGCCGTGCTGGCCTGGGCCCTGCTGATTGCCCCCTACAGCTATGATCCCGAGCTCACTCTGGGGCAGCTACTGGTCTCTGCCGGCTATCCCGTGGCGGACCTCGTTCTGCTGCCGCTGATCTTGCGGCTGGTCTTCCTGCAGCGAACCCGCATCCGGGCCCACTTCCTGCTGCTGCTGGGCATGCTGGCCTATCTAACGGCCGATATTTTCTATGCGCGGGGAAACGCCACGGGCTGGTATGCCCCCGGAGGCCTTGTCGACAGCCTCTGGCTGCTTGCCTATGCGCTCTTCATGGCCGCGGCATGGCATCCCTCGGCGAGTGTTCAGCCCCGCTCCCACAATCATGACGCCCAGCTGTCCATGCGGCGCCTCTATATCCTCGGTACGGCATCCGTGCTTGTGCCCATGGTGACACTTTTTGCCGCGGGCTCTGAAAGGGAAGTCGTGCGTGTGGCTGCTATCGGCTCGATCCTACTTTTCTTGCTGGTCATGTGGCGTATGGCCGGCCTGCTGAGGAGAACGCATTTCCAGGCCCGCACTCTCGAGACGCTAGCCAGCACCGACCCGCTCACCGGTGCCGCCAATCGTCGTCTTCTCGAACAGCAGCTGGCAGAGGAGATGGCTCGTGCCGAACGCAACGGCTCCTCGCTGGGCCTGGCCTTTCTCGACCTGGACTATTTCAAGCGCTTCAACGACACCCACGGGCACTCGGCTGGGGATACGCTTCTCCAGGAACTGGTGACCGGCTGGCAGGAAACCCTGCGCGCACAGGACATGCTGGCCCGCTACGGCGGCGAGGAATTCGTCGTTCTCCTTCCCGATACCGCCACCACTCAATGCCAGGTGGTACTTGAGCGCCTGCGCAAGTGCGTGCCTTACGGCCAGACCTGTTCGGTCGGGCTTGCCCTCTACAAACCCGGCGAAACTGCCGATGCCCTGATCGGGCGTGCCGATGATGCCCTCTATGCCGCCAAGCACCGTGGCCGAGACCGCGTCATGCTCGCTGAAGCGGTGCGATGAGAGCCCCACAGAATGCCGACTGTGGTGGTCAGGACGCCTTGATTCCCGCCAGCACGCCCTGGGCCAGCACCCAGCCGACGATCAGCAATGCCAGCATGCCGGCGAGGATGGCGGTGAACGAGGCGCCAAGGTCCAGGGTCAAGCCCAACACTGCCGGGGCCAGCCCGGTGGAGAGGACCATGGCCGCGCTCAGCGTGGCGCGTACCGTGCCCAGGTGCTCGGCACCCCAGCTGCGCACCAGCAGGCTGGTGGCGATAGGCTCCTGGGCGCCCATGGCAAGCCCGCCGCCGACCATCAGCGCCCAGACGCCCAGGTCCCCACCGACGAAGATGGCCAGCAGCAAGGCCAGCGCATAGGGCAGGAGGTAGAGCCGCGCCAGGCGGACCGGACCTAGCCTGTCGACCCAGCGTCCGCCCAGCAGTGCACCGGGCAGTTTAGCCAGCCCCATGCCGGTGAGGGCCAGGGCATAGACGCCCAGGGAGCTGCCCAGATCCTGAGTCATGCGCGCCTGGTAGATGAAGAGCCCGGTCATGGTGATCGGCAGGATCATCAGCAACGGCAGCAATTTCCAGAAGCGCGCCTCGCGGAAGGGACGCGGGCCGTCGCGACGCTGACCCCGCGCCGGGCGCTTTCCTGGTGCTTTCGGCCATGGACCGCGCAGCAGCAGTGGCACCCAGAACAGCGCCAGGAAAGCCACGAACAGCCACCACAGTTCCTGCCAGCTCAGCCACATCAGCAGCGCTGCCATCAAGGGTGGCAGCGCCGACTCGCCCAGCATGATGCCCATGCCGACCAGGCCCAGTGCGCGCCCCCGCAGGCCGACGAACTCACGGCCGGCTAGGGTATTGCCAAGGTGTGTCATCATGCCCTGGCCGCAGAAGCGCACCAGGCCCAGGCCGAGAAGCCCCAGCCCCCACCAGGGAGCGGTGGTCAACAGCAGGATGCCGGCGAGCAGGGCACCGATCACCACCAGCGCAAAGAGCCGCGGCGCCACCCAGTCGATGCTGGGCCCCAGATGCAGGACGGCGAAGCCCGCCACCAGCGTCACGGCGGCATAGGCGGTGCCGAACTGTCCGGCGGACAGTCCCAGGTGCGCGCTGATCGGCGCCTGGAAAAGGCCAATGAAGAAGCTCTGGCCCAGGCTGGAGGAGAACATGGCCAGGAAGGCGATGCCCAGCAGCCCTCGATGATCCCGCAGCAGGGTGCGGTAACTCATGGTGACCTCCGGATTGTCGTGACGGGAGTGCGGCCATTGGCGCGCGGTGGCAAGATGGAACCCTGAAGCCGAGTGACCGAAAGCGGGCTAGGATATCAGCTGCACGCCGAGTTGGTGGGCCGGAGGAGCCAATATTGCGCAAATGGAGTCGGTGATGAATCATCCAGAGCTGGATATGGACGCCGTGGTAAGGCGGTTGCATGCATTGCGCGCCGAACTGCTCGAGCAGAGCGATGCCAGCCGTGAATCCCGCGATACCGTGATGCTGGACCAGACATCGGTAGGGCGCCTGTCGCGCATGGACGCCATGTAAGGGCAGGCCATGGCCAAGGCCGAGGAGCAGCGGCGTCAGCTGGCGTTGCGCCGTATCACGGGCGCACTCTCACGCATCGACAAGGGCGAATACGGCGAGTGCATCGAGTGTGGAGAATGGATCGGTGCCAGGCGACTGGAGGGCGATCCCCTGGTGCTGAAGTGCATCGATTGCGCCGACTGACCCCCGGTGCCGTGAGCGCCGAGGATCTCTAGCGCTGGCAGGGATCATCAATGACGGCGGTCTCTTTGGGACGCAGCCGCCGCGACAGGGCGTCAACGGCGATGTTGAGTGCCGCGGTCACCAGCAGCAGGAAGAAGGCCACGTCGAACAGCAGGTACTCGAAGTTCTCGTCGATGTAGTAGCCCAGGGTCGCGACACCCAGCATGCCCAGGATGGCCGTCTCGCGCAGGATCACCTCGGCACGGTAGTAGAGCAGTGCCAGGATGCCCGGATACAGCCGCGGTAACAGTTCGTAGGCCAGCCGGCCCGAGGAATTCACCCCCGGCATCCCCGGGGTGATGGCATCGGCATGGCGTGCCACCAGGAAGGCGATCAGTGCGCCGTTGTGCAGCGCGAGTGCCAGCCAGGCCGGCAGCAGCGACGGCCCCAGCAGCAGCAGGAAGTAGAAGGCCAGCATCAGCTCGGGGGTCGAGCGCAGGAAGATCAGCAGTCCTCGCCCGGCCAGCCGGGTCGCCGGATTGCCGAAGTGTCGAGAGGCCAGCGGCCAGAGTGCCAGGGCCACCAGCAGGGCCCCCACGCTGCCCAGCAGGCCCAGCAGCAGGGTATTGCCGATGGCAGGTCCCAGGTCGGGAATGCGTGCCAGCCAATCGATGAGTCCCCGCCAATCGCCTTCGAGCAGGGCCGGTGGCCAGATATCCTGGCTGATGAAGCGCCACAGCAGGCCGCCTTCCACCGCTGGCCAGGGGCCCAGCAGCAAGGCACCGCCGAGGGCGAGCAGTGGCAAAAGCCGTCGGTGGCCCCACCAGGGCAGGCTGGCGATCAGCAGGTAGAAGAGCCACAGCAGGGCTCCGGCCTCGTGGTAGCGTCCCTCGCGGAAGGCGGTCTCGAGCTGGAAGCCCAGGGTCGGCAGGCCGACGAAGCCCAGCAACACGCTGGCGCGCAGCCCGCACTCGAAGCGATAGCGGGTATAGGCGGAGAGCCTGGCCCAGGCCAGCGGCAGCTCGGCATAGATGAAACGGGACAGCCGGCCGACCCCTCTTGGCAGAGCGTCGCGCGGGGCGCTGGGTAGCTGTTCGAGGATCTCGGCATAGACCTTGGCGAAGATGCCGGCATAGGGGATCGCCAGGGCCAGCAGCGCGGTGGCTGCCGAGAGGCCGAATACCTGCAGAAAGAGCAGCGCCCAGAACAGCTCGTGAATCGCCCGCACGAAGGCACAGCCGGCTCGGATCAGCCGCGAGCGAGAGAACAGCAGCGCCAGGGGGAAGCCCAGCAGCATCCCGCCCAGCGTCCCCCACAGGGCCACGGCCACAGTCAGGCCAAGGGCTTGCAGCGGTGATTCCAGTGACCCCCAGGCGGGCCAGGCCAGCCCCTGGGCCATGCGTGCCAGCTCTCCCCAGGGATCGCGTGTCAGGACGGCCAGGTCGGCAAAGGGCACCATCACCAAGGCCAGCGCCACCAATGCCAGGGTATGGCGGGCCAGCTTCAGCCCGGTACTGTTGCCGCGCCACCAGTAACGACCGTGGCCCGGCCGTTCGGCCTGATCAGCGCTCACGGCCGCCCCTGCGCGCAGGGCAGCGCCTCCGGGTCGGGCATCTGGGGGGCCGTTTCTTCCTGTGGCGACGCGGCGAGTGTATCGGCATCGGGATAGAGGCCGTCCAGATCCGCCAGGGTCAGCTGTTGGGCCGGGGCGTCGATCACCAGCTGGCCGTCACGCAGCCCCCATACCCGGTCGAAATGGCTGAGTGCCAGCTCGCGCTGGTGGAGGGCGATGACCGTGGTGGTATGGCGCGCCTCGATCAACCCCAACAGGCGTAGCGCCTGGTGGGGGTCCACGCTGGCCACCGGCTCGTCGCCGAGAAACAGCTCGCGCTGCTGGTAGAGAGCCCGGGCGATGGCGACCCGTTGGCGCTGTCCGCCAGAGAGCTGGCCGACGGGGCGGCGCAGCTGCCCGGCGAGGCCCAGAGATTCGCAGAGCTCGGCGACCTGGCGCCAGGGTCCGGCCAGCGGACGCACCAGATTCCACAGGTTAGCCAGGGCCGAGTGCTCGGCCAGCCGCCCCATATAGACGTTGTGATAGACCGCCAGCTGAGGCACCAGGCCGTGCTGCTGGGGACACCAGGCGGCGGCGTCACCCAGCCGCAGGCGCAGGGCCCCCAGCAGGGTGGACTTGCCGGCCCCGCTGGGGCCGAGCAGGGCGATCCTCTCGTCCGGATACAGGGCGAGCGTCAGGCGGGGCAGCACTACCTGATCATCGTGGCCGAGGTCTTCGGCCTCGAAGGCGACCAGCGGTCGGCGTGGTTCACCCGCCATCAGCGCAGCAGGCCGAGCTCTTCCGCGACGTCCTCGATGGGGGCGTAGAGGGCGTTGTCGGCGGGGATGAAGGCCTCGCGGGGAAAGCTCGCCAGCAATTCGGGGTCGTCCATCTCGAGCAGGGCCGCGCGAACCTTCTCGGTGAAGCCCTCGCCGAACGGCTGGTCGACGTCGCCACGCAGGGTCCAGTTGTAATCCGGGTAGGGCGGGGTGGCCCAGATGACCTCGACCTTGTCGGTATCCACCCGATCGTCGGCCACGGCGGCCTCCCAGACGCTGTAGTTGACCGCGCCCAGATCCCAGGTGCCGGCTTCCACCAGGGCGATGGTGCGCGAGTGGTCGCCGGAGTAGCCGACCCGCGAGAAGAGCGTGTCGGGTGCCTCACCGAAGCGCTCGCGCAGGAAATGCTCGGGCATCAGGCGCCCCGACGTGGAGGTGCGCGAGCCGAAGGTCAGGTTCATGCCCTCGATGGCAGCGGGCAGTTCCTCGGACTGCTCGAGGCCGGTTGAGCGGTGGGCGATGAGGTAGCTCTTGAACTCGGCATCCTCGCTGCCCTGAGCCAGAGCGATTGAGCCGGGAACCAGACGCCGCGCCTGGACCCCGGAGAGACCGCCGAACCAGGCCAACTGGACCTGGTTGTTGCGAAAGGCGGTGACCGTGGCGCCATAGGACTTCACCGGCACATACTCCACCTCCACGTCGAGACGCTCTTCCAGATAGTTGGCAACCTTGGAGAAGCGCTCGACCAGCCGCGACTGGTCCTCGTCGGGAATGGCGGTGAAGCGGAAGGTATCGGCGGCGGCACCCTGGGCGAACAGGGCCAGCGCAGCGGTGGAAGCGGCAAGCCAGCGCATTGCGGTCTCCGAAGTGGATGGTTGAAGGTGGCTATTGTTGTGGTCCGACGCCAGCCTGGCAAGTCGGGGGGGGGGGCCTCAGGGCTGGTCGTCGCGACCACCCGCGGGGTAGCGTGTCGCCTGCAGGCTGTCCTTGATCTTCTTGAGGTGGGGCAGGAAGTCCTCACCGCGCCGCAGCGTGACGCCCGTGGCCAGGACATCGATCAGTGCCAGCTGGATCATCCGCGAGGTCATGGGCATGTAGTAGTCGGTATCTTCCGGGGTGGTGACCTCCAGGGTCTCGGTGCATTCGGCGGCGAGCGGCGACTGCGGGGCGGTGATGCCGAGCACCACAGCGCCGTTTTCCCGCGCCAGCCGGGCGATGTCCACCAGGTCACGGGTGCGGCCGGTCCAGGAGAGCACCACCACCACATCACCGGTATGGCAGGCGGCGGCCACCATGCGCTGCATCAGCACGTCCACATAGGCGGTGACGGGCAGGTTGAAGCGGAAGAACTTGTGCTGGGCATCCTGGGCCACCGCCCCGGAGGCGCCGAGGCCGAAGAAGTGCAGCTGCCTGGCCTGGATCAGGTAGTCGACCACGCGTTCGATGCGCTCCGGGGCCACCTCGCGGCGGGCCTGGTCCAGTGCGGCGATGGTGGCCCCGAAGATCTTGCTGGTGTATTCGGTGGCGGAGTCACCGGGTTCCACCGCCTGACTGACGTAGGGAGTACCCCCGGCCAGGCTCTGGGCAAGCTTGATCTTGAAGTCCGGGTAGCCCTTGGCATCGAAGCTGCGGCAGAAGCGGTTGACCGTGGGCTCGCTGACCGAGGCCAGCTGGGCCAGGGTGGCGATGCTCATGCTGGTGGCCGATGTCGGGTCGGCCAGGATAACGTCGGCGACTTTGCGTTCTGATCGGTTAAGCTCGTCGAGCTGCCGGCGGATACGGTCGAGTAGATCGTGTCGGACCATGAGCGATGAAGTCTCCGTGACGACGGGGCGCCATCGGCGGCGCGGGGGTGAAACAGGTGTGATGTGGTGATTTAACTACATTATGCTGACTATGCTGTGCAATGCGCAAAGGAGGAGGGGAGCGCAGGCGGCGACAGAAGATAAATTAGGTAGTAAACTTACATATAAAACTTGCATAGAATTGCTTTTCTACGCTATTTTTAAGTAAGTTAACCAGATGGGGCGGACATGACACAACGCAACCGATCCGGCGAGGCCAAGCCCAGCGGCGCCGGCAGCACGGAAATCGACCTGGCGCTGTTCGGCGCGCTTGGCGACCTGGCCCAGCGCAAGCTGTTCCCGGCGCTCTTTCACCTCGAACGCGAGGGGCTGCTGGATCCTGCCACCCGGCTACTGGGCCTGGCCCGACAGGACTACGACCTGGAGGGTTTCCGCAAGCAGGTCGAGAAGGCGCTCAAGACCTATGTCAAGGCCGAGGAGCTGGAGCGCGAGGCGCTGGCCCGCTTCCTGGCTCGTCTCGATTTCATCCAGCTCGATTTCACCAAGCCCGATGGCTACACCGCCATTCGCGAGTGGCGCCAGCAGGGGGTACTACGCCCCATGGTGGTCTACCTCTCGGTGGCCGCCAAGATCTATGGCGACATCTGCCGCCACCTCGAGGCCAGCGGCAGTCTTGACGAGCAGAGCCGGGTGGTGGTCGAGAAGCCGATTGGTCATGACCTCGACTCTTCCGCCGAGATCAATGACGCCATCGGCGCGGTCTTCCCTGAATCCCGGATCTATCGAATCGACCACTACCTGGGCAAGGAGACGGTGCAGAACCTGATCGCGCTGCGCTTCGCCAACCCGCTGTTCGGCACTCAGTGGAACCAGAATCATATCTCCCACGTGGAGATCACCGTGGCCGAGAAGGTCGGCATCGAGGGGCGCTGGGGCTACTTCGACGAGGCCGGCCAGCTGCGCGACATGGTGCAGAATCATCTGCTGCAGCTGGTGTGCCTGATCGCCATGGACCCTCCCGCCAACCTGGATGCCGACGCGATCCGCGACGAGAAGGTCAAGGTGCTCAAGGCGCTCAAGCCCTTCACCGACGACATGCTGGGGCGTGACGTGGTTCGAGGCCAGTACATGGCCGGTACCACGGATGGTCATGGCGTGCCGGGCTACCTGGAAGAGGAGGGGGCCAATACCGGCAGCCAGACCGAGACCTTCGTGGCCATGAAGACCGGCGTGGCCAACTGGCGTTGGGCCGGGGTGCCCTTCTACCTGCGCACCGGAAAGCGCATGCCGGAGAAGCTCTCGCAGATCATCATCCACTTCCGCCAGCAGCCGCACTACATCTTCGACCCCGACCAGCGAGGGTTGGCTTCCAACAAGCTGGTGATCCGCCTGCAACCTGAGGAGGGCATCGCGCTGGAGGTGCTGACCAAGGACAGCGGCCTGGACAAGGGGATGCGTCTGCGCCGCGGTCCGCTGCACCTGGATTTCAACAGTGCCTTCCCCAAGACGCGAATCCCGGATGCCTACGAGCGGCTGTTGCTCGAGGTGATGAAGGGGCAGCAGTATCTTTTCGTGCGCCGCGACGAGGTCGAGCATGCCTGGCAGTGGTGCGACAATCTGATTGCCGCCTGGGCCGACCGCGACGAGCCACCCCGGCGCTATCCGGCCGGCTCCTGGGGGCCGGTCGCGTCCATCGCCATGATCACCCAGGATGGCCGCAGCTGGTATGAAGACTATTGAGAGTGAGAGACGAGATGAGTGATTCCCCCCGCGACCAGCTGGCCCTCCAGCTGGCCGAGGCCGTGGCCGAGGCGCTGCGGGTCGACCTGGCGCGTCAGGACAATGCCCTGGTGGTGGTCTCGGGAGGCTCCACGCCGGTGCCCTTCTTCGAGGCCCTGGCGGCCTGCGAGCTGCCCTGGGAGCGTGTCCAGGTGACCCTGGCCGACGAACGCTGGGTGGCGGAGGCTGCCGATGACAGCAATGCCCGCCTGGTGCGCGCCCACCTGCTGCAGGGGCCGGCTGCCGCCGCCACCTTTGTGCCGCTGACCACCGCCGATGCCACCCCGGAGCAGGGCGCGGACGCGGTGGCCGAGCGCCTCGATGGCCTGGCCTGGCCGGCCAGCGTGGTGATCCTCGGCATGGGAGGCGACGGCCACACCGCCTCGCTGTTCCCCGACAGCCGTGAACTCGGCCTGGCCCTGACCACCGATGCCCCGGCGGTGGCGGTGCGGACCCCGAGCCAGCCCCAGCCGCGCATCACCCTGAGTGCCGACCGCCTGCATCAGGCACACCGTCACATACTGCACATCACCGGCGGCGACAAGCGCGCCGTGCTGGCCCGGGCGCTCTCCGGCGACGACGTTCGCGAATTGCCGATCCGCGCCTTTCTGGCTTGCCCGCTGGCCACTTACTGGGCCCCCTGACTTCCGGAGACCATCCCACCATGACCGTCCAAACGAGCATCGACAAGCAGCTGCCCTCGACCCGCACCACCGAGCTGGACAGCATCTGCCTCAAGGCCGAGGTGATCCCGGTGCTGGCCATTCAGCGCATCGAGGATGCCGTGCCTCTGGCCCGCGCCCTCTACGAGGGTGGCCTGACCGTGCTGGAGATCACCCTGCGCACCGAGTGTGCCCTGGAGGCGATCAGGCGCATCAATGAGGCGCTGCCCCACGCCAGCATCGGGGTGGGAACCGTCCTCACCCCGGCCCAGTACCGCCAGGCCGAGGAGGTCGGCGCCGATTTCGTGGTGACGCCCGGCACTACCGAGGCCCTCTATCGCTACGGCGTCACCAGTCCCGTGCCGATGCTGCCCGGCGTGGCAACTGTTTCCGAGCTGATGACCGGCTGGCAGTACGGCTATCGTCGTTTCAAGTTCTTCCCGGCCGAGGCCAGCGGCGGCGTTAAGGCCCTCAAGTCGTTCGCCGGCCCGATCCCGGAGGCACGCTTCTGCCCCACCGGCGGCATCGGCATCAACAATGCCGAGGACTACCTGGCGCTCAAGAACGTGATGTGCGTGGGCGGCTCCTGGCTCACGCCCAAGTCTCTGGTCGACGCCGAGGACTGGGATGCCATCCGTTCGCTGGCTCGCGAGGCGGCGGAGCGTTTCCACCACTGACCGGTCTCCCTGTACCGC
>JBNJKT010000027.1:0-15454 GCA_051751285.1 Pseudomonadota bacterium
TCGCCTCGGTGACAACAAGGCCTTCTTCGACGACCTGCGCACCTTTATCAAGACCGAGAAGTTCATCCGCATGAACGCCGCCTCCGGCGACAGCAGCGTGGCGCGCATCCTCGCCGACCGTGGCCGAGAGAACCAGGAGCGCCGCAAGCACCTGCTGGTCCGACTGGAGGAGATGCTGCTGGATGCCGACGTCTACGCCCTGGGCCAGAAGCTCGACCTCAACCGCAGCAACCTCAGCACCCGCCTCGACGAGGCCTGCCAGTACCTGCTGGAGAACACCTACAGCAAGCTCGGCTACCTGCAGGTGCTGACCCCCGACCCCATGCGCGAGCTAGTTGCCGTGATGACCGCCGACGATGTCGGCCAGCAGGCCATCGAGCTCGACGGCGAGGAAGGCAACCCTCAGGCAGTGCGCGAGGTGGAGCAGTACATTGGCCTGCACGGCGGCGAGCCGGTACCGCTCAACCCCTTGTTGGAGCGTTTCAGCAACCGCCCCTTCGGCTGGCCGGAAGAGGAGACCCTGCTGATCCTCGGGCGCCTGTATGCCGCGGGCCGGCTCACCTTCCATACCGCCGGCCCGGCACTGCCCGGCAAAGAGGCCTTCGAGCTGCTCAACAACAGCCGGCGGCGCAGCGAGGTGAAGATCCAGAAGAAACGCCAGACCGACGATGCCGTGCTGCGCCAGGTGCGCAACCTAACCAAGGATCTGTTCACCAAGCTCGGCCCCTCCAGCGAGACCGAGCTCTACGCCTTCTACGTCGACCAGTTCAGCAAGTGGAAAAAGGACCTGGAGGCCTACCGCAGCAAGACCGAGGTGGGCCGTTTCCCCGGCCGCGCCGCCATCGACAGCACCCTCAAGGAGGTCGAGCGCCTGCTGCGCATCGACGACAGCTTCGACTTCTTCAAGGCGGTGGCCGAGCAGCAGGAGCCCCTGCTCGACCTCGAAGAGCAGTACCGCGACCTCCACGAGTTCTTCACCAAGCAGCTCACCACCTGGAAGCAGCTCGACCAGGCGCTGACCCGCTTCCAGCCCAACCGTCCGGCGCTGGAGAAGGAGCCAGAGGCCAGCAAGGCGCTGGCCGAGCTGGATCGCATCTACGCCTCCGATGAGCCCTACGGGATGCTGCAGAAGGTCGCCGGGCTGATCCACGCGGTGGATGAGGTCAACCGCAAGCTGTTGGAGCAAAAGCGCGAGCGTGCCATCGGTCTGATCGACAAGCGCATCGCCCGGGTCACCGCCGAGATACACAAGAGCGGCATCGGCACACCGGAGCTCAGCAACCGGCTGCTGCGCCCGCTGCAGCTGCTCAAGCAGGATATCGACGCCGCCCCGAGCATCGCGCAGATCTACCTGCTGCAGGGCGATACCGCCAATGACCGCGAGCAGGAGAGCCTCGACGAGCTTCACAGCGAGCAGCAAGCCGAAGCCGAACGCCAGCGCGCCGCCCAAAAAGCCGCGGACAACGCCGGCCCCCGAGGCGACGACGCCCAGCCCGCGGGTGATACCTCTCCTTCAGCCTCTGGCACGTCCGATACCGACAAGCCCGCCACCGAAGTTCGCGAGCGCAGCCCGGTGGCCGTCCCCAAGCCGGTGGTAGATGTCAGCGTAAGCCAGGTACTCAGCCGCACCCATGAAGGGGTCTACCTGGAGAGCCAGCAGGAGGTCGACGCCTTCCTCGACGCCCTCAAGCGCGAGCTCGACGACGCCATCCAGGCCAACAAGCGGATTCGTCTGCGGTGATGGCAGTGAAGAGCAACGGGAGGGCTGCCATGAAAAGATTCAGCGACTACATCGTCTACGTTGACGAAAGCGGTGATCATGGCCTGCAGTCACTCGACCCTCACTACCCGGTTTTTGTATTGGCTTTCTGCATCTTTCACAAGCGCTACTACAGCGAAACCGTCGTCTCCGAGCTGCAGAAGTTCAAGTTTCGCCACTTTGGCCATGACCTGGTCATTCTGCACGACCATGAAATCCGCAAGGAAAAAGGTGACTTCACCATTTTCAGAAGCCGAGAGCACAAGAACCGCTTCCTTGACGAGCTGACTGACATCATCGATGCCAGCCACTTCATCCTGGCGAGTTGCGCCATCGAGAAGAACAAACTGACTCCGCAGCAAGTCGAGTCGGAGAACCCCTACCATCTCGCCCTGGGGTTTTGCCTGGAGAGCCTCTACCAGTTCCTTGCCGAGAAAGGGCAAGAGGATAGGCTGACGCATGTCGTGGTTGAGCGACGTGGCCGCAGAGAAGACGATGAGCTGGAGCTTGAGTTTCGCCGCCTGTGCGATGGCCAAAATCGCCTGAACAAGACCTTCGGCTTCGACATCCGCTTCGCCGACAAGAAGGCAAACTCGGCGGGACTGCAGCTGGCAGATCTGGTGGCTCGCCCCATCGGGCTGCACATCTTGAGGCCGGAACAGACCAACCGCGCCTTCGAAACGCTCAAGCAGAAGTTCTACTGCCAGGGCGGCAGGCAGAATGTGGGGGTGGGCTACGAGCAGTGGGGGTTGAAACGCTTCCCCCAGAAAAGCGAAGAGCCCCGATGACACTCACCGAGGCTCAGACGCCGACCGGGCACTCCCAGTCCATTTGCGATCAGTATAGTCCGAGCAAGCTCGGCCGAGCAAGCCAGGACTACGCCTGTCCCGTGTCCTGGGACACGGGACAACCGAGAACACCCTTGCCCGCCAACGGCAACCAGTAAGATCAGGAATCCAGCATGCACACAGGGAACATCAAGAAGTACGCCCCCAAGGCGCGTACCCGCTTCATCGAGACCATGACCCGCCAGGCCGCCCGTTACGGCATCACCCCGGGTCACAAGGGCGAGGGCCATGTCGCGCCCGCCGAGGTGCGTGGCGACGTGATGCTGATCAGCGCCCTGGATGGCCAGACCCACAGTTTCCCCAAGACCCTGCGTGGCCCCCGCGAGGCGCTGGCCAAGTGGGTGACCCAGCTGGGCTTCGAGCAGGCCATGGAGCAGGCCGCCTACAGCTGGTTCAACCGCCTGTGCGCGATCCGCTTCATGGAGATCAAGGGCTATCTGGATCATGGTCGGCGGGTGCTCTCCCACCCGGACCACGAGGGCGGCTTCCAGATCCTCGATGACTGCCTGGAGATCGATCTGCCTGCCCTGGATAAGAGCCTGGATACCACCCGGGTGCGCGAGCTCAAGCTCGATGGCACCCAGGACGAGACCCTCTACCGCGAGCTGCTGCTGGCCCAGTGTCATGCCCTGCACGAGGCCATGCCGTTCCTGTTCGAAGCGCTGGACGACGCCAGCGAGCTGCTGCTGCCCGACAACCTGACCAAGACCGACTCGCTGATCCGTGAGCTGGTCGAAGCGATTCCCGAGGAGGACTGGCAGGACGTCGAGGTGATTGGCTGGCTCTACCAGTTCTATATCGCCGAGAAGAAGGACCAGGTGATCGGCAAGGTGGTGAAGAGCGAGGACATCCCCGCCGCCACCCAGCTGTTCACCCCCAACTGGATCGTCCAATACCTGGTGCAGAACTCCGTCGGCCGCCAGTGGCTGCAGACCTACCCGGACTCGCCCCTCAAGGGCCAGATGCCTTACTACATCGAGCCCGCCGAGCAGGAGCCCGAAGTGCAGGCCCAGCTGGACGCCATCACCCCGGCGAGCATCGACCCCGAAACGATCAAGGTGCTCGACCCCGCCTGCGGCTCCGGGCATATCCTGGTCGAGGCCTACAACGTGCTGAAGGCGATCTACGAGGAGCGCGGCTACCGCTCCCGGGACATCCCCAAACTGATCCTGGAGAACAACCTGTTCGGCCTGGACATCGACGACCGCGCCGCCCAGCTCGCCGGCTTCGCGCTGCTGATGAAGGCCCGGGAAGACGACCGGCGGATTTTTTCACGTGGCGCTCGCCTCAACGTGATGGCCCTGCAGAGCACCCAGCACCTGGATGCCAGCAGCCTGTGGCGCGACCTCAATCTCACCGGCGACTGGCATCAGGGCCAGTCCCAGAGCCTGTTCGAGGGCGAGCAGAAAGAGCTTTCCAGCAACGACAACACCTACAAGGCCATCGCCGACTTGATCGAGCGTTTCCAGGACGCCAAGACCTTCGGCTCGCTGATCGAAGTGCCCAACAGTCTTGAAGCTCCACTCAAGTCCCTGCTGGAGGTGCTCACCGAGCTTGTCAATAGTGGCGACACCATGCAGAAAAACGCTGCCAAGCAGCTGATGCCGGTTGTGCAGCAAGCGTGGGTATTGGCCAAGCGGTATGAAGCAGTAGTGGCAAACCCGCCGTATATGAGCAGCAAGGCGATGAACAAGGCGCTGAAGGATTATGCTAAAAGCGCCTACCCAAACAGTAAATCTGACCTATTTGCCATTTTTATGGAGCACGCTTTTAGCCTTTTGGTACCGCTAGGCTACAATGCCCAAATCAATATGCACTCTTGGATGTTTCTTTCTAGGTATGAGAAACTTCGCGACGAATTACTTCGGAAGCATGTTATTCTCACAATGGCTCATCTTGGGGCACGAGCTTTTGGCCAGATAACCGGAGAAGTAGTGCAGACAACCTCTTGGGTGATTGGAAATTATCATGTAGATAAATATCAGCCGACATTTTTTCGGCTAATTGATGGCGGGGAAGATGATAAGAAAAGCGCACTGCTGAGTCGCTCAAACAGTTATTCAGTCATTCAGCAACATGAGTTTCAGAAGATCCCTGGGAATCCTGTAGCTTACTGGGCTCCTAAGCGCATGGTGGATTTGTTTTCACATGGCACGCTTTCAGATCATGCTGATACTAGGCTTGGCATGGCGACAGCGGATAACAGTCTTTTTTTACGCTTCTGGCATGAAGTTTCCTTTTCAAAAATAGGAAAAGGTTATGATAGCAGGAGTGAAGCAAAAGAAAGTGGTAAAAAATGGTTTCCATACCAAAAAGGTGGCGAGTTTAGGAAGTGGTTTGGAAACCTTGACTACTGTGTTAACTGGGAGTCTGATGGGTACGCAATACAAAACTTCAAGGATGAGTTGACTGGGAAGGTTAGATCGCACAATTATAACCTTGACTATATTTTTAAAGAAGGGGTGACATGGAATGCATTAGCCTCTGGAAAAACTTCCGCGCGGCTGAGTAAAAGCTCTCTCTTTGATAACGCCGGATCATCGTTGTTTGTCAAAGACGGGGTTACCGAAGAAGTCGTTATGGGTCTGATAAATTCAAACCTAATGATGAAGGTTTTTCCGTTAATCTCACCTACTCTTAATTATCAACCTGGTGATATCGCGAAATTGCCAGCTTATTTTCCTGGAGGGCTACAGAAAGACGTCAATCAGGTAGTAGATGAGCTAGTTAAACTGGCGACTAAGGATTGGGATATGCAAGAGGTCTCATGGAACTTCACTTGTACGCCATTGCTGAATATCAAAGGCTCTCAGCAATCCCTACAGTTAACTTATCACCAGCTCTGCTCTTTCTGGAACAACATGCTTCGTGAGGCACAACAACTAGAAGAGAAGAATAACAGCCTTTTTATCGATGCCTACAGCCTTCAGGATGAAGTAGCTTGCAAGGTTCCGCCGGAAGAAATTACTTTCACCTCTAACCCTCATTACCGCTATGGAAAAAGAAAAGAAGAAGAGCTGGAAAGCTTGCTTCGGTGTGACACAATTGGTGAACTTTTATCTTACGCCATCGGCTGCATGATGGGTCGCTACTCACTGGACAAGCCCGGCTTGATTCTAGCCAGCCAGGGCGAAACCATCCGCGATTATCTCGCCCAGATCCCCGAGCCCAGCTTTTCTCCTGATGAAAATGCCATCATCCCACTCACCGATCAGGAGTGGTTCCCCGACGATGCCACCAACCGCTTCCGCGACTTCGTTCGCACTGTGTGGGGCGAAGAGCACCTACAAGAGAATCTCAACTTCGTGGCCGAGAGTTTCTGTTTGCACGCCATCAAACCCAAGAAGGGTGAGGCTGCGCTGGACACCATCCGCCGCTACCTGAGCACCCAGTTCTACAAGGACCACCTGCGAACCTACAAGAAGCGTCCTATCTACTGGCTATTCAGCTCCGGCAAGCAGAAAGCCTTCGAGTGCCTGGTCTACCTGCACCGCTACAACGAAAGCACCCTCGCCGAGATGCGGACCGACTACGTGATCCCGCTCACCACCAAGCTCGCCAGCTACGTCGAGAAGCTGGAGCAGGACAAGGAAGCCAGCGCCTCCGCCGCCGAAGCCAAGCGCATCGAAAAGGATCTCAGCAAGCTCTACAAGCAGCAGGCCGAGCTCAACACCTTCGATGAGAAGCTACGCCATTACGCCGATCAGCGGATCTCACTGGATCTTGATGATGGGGTGAAAGTGAACTACGGGAAGTTCGGGGATTTGTTAGCAGAAAGCAAGCAAATATCTGGCAGAAATTGATAAGGAATGCAAATGAGGTTAACGAATTTTTCGGTCACAAACTTTAGAAGCATAACTGCGGCTCATAAAATAAACATATCTGATACAACCGTTTTGATCGGAAAAAATAATGAAGGAAAATCCAACCTCCTAAAAGCATTACAAGTTGCAATGAATTTGCTTCAATCTCATGCTTTTCAAGAAAGCCGAAGACTTCGATTTGGAGCTAGAGACAATGATGAGGGGTATACTTGGAAGCGTGATTTTCCTATACAGCACCAAGAAAGGAAAACTACAAAGCAGACTATTTTCAAGCTAGAGTTTCTACTCGACCAGTCTGAGATAGAAGAGTTTAAGGGTGAGATAGGATCCAACTTGAATGGTTCTCTACCATTAGAAGTCAAAATAGGAAAGGACGGAGAGCCTAGTGTTTCCTTTAAAAAATCTGGAAAAAACACAAAGGCACTATCATCAAAGTCGGGTAAAATAGCTAAATTTGTCGCGGAAAGAATATACTTCAACTACATTCCTGCTGTTAGGACTGACCGAGAAGCTCTAAATGTAGTGAGTCGAATGCTGTCTCAAGAGCTCCGAGTTTTGGAGCGTAATGATGATTATAAAGCCGCCTTGGAAGTAATTCAAAATCTGCAACAACCCATTCTGGAAGACTTGGCACAGCGAATACAGTCACCATTAAGCGAATTTCTCCCTAATATTTCAAATGTTCAAATTGAGATTCCGGAAAGAAGTCGGCGCGCAGGTGTCAGGCAAGACTTTAATGTTATTATCGACGATGGTACGCCAACCAATATTGAGTACAAGGGCGATGGAGTGAAAAGCTTGGCTGCTCTGGGGTTATTGAAAAACAAGGAGCGGCATCCAGGCGCATCAATTATAGCAATTGAAGAGCCTGAGTCGCATCTTCACCCCGGTGCAATTCATCAGCTAAATGAAATAATTCGCTCACTATCTGAAACCAATCAAGTTATCATATCTACACACAACCCATTATTTGTTGATCGGACTAATATTAAAACTAATATAATTGTTGAGAATGGGAAAGCAGTTCCAGCTAAAGATATTAAGACGATTAGAAGCCTATTGGGAATATTGGCTTCTGATAATCTCACTAATGCTAATTTTGCCTTGGTAGTGGAGGGAGAATCTGACGCCATTGCGATGAAGGCAATTCTTTCAAATTTAAGTGGCACGTTGAGAAAAGCAATCAGGTCTAATCTCTTAGTCATTGACTATATTTCTGGTGCAGGGAAGTTGAATTACAAGCTTTCCTTGTTGAGAAATAGCTTGTGCCACACATACACTCTTCTTGACAATGATCAGTCAGGCCAGCAAGCTTTTTTGAAAGCTTGCGAAGCAAATTTATCAAGACATAGCGAGTGTACTTTTGTTAAATGCAATGGCTTAAGAGAGTCTGAGCTGGAGGATTGCTTCGACTTAGATTTATATAAAGATATTATTTTAGAAGAGTATGGTGTCGACCTATCTGGCCAGGATTTCAAAGGGAATTCAAAATGGTCGTCTCGACTTGAAAATGCTTTTAATAACCAAGGAAAACATTATGATAATGGCGTTTTGAAGGCTGTAAAAATTGAAGTAACAAAAGAAGTTGAAAAAAAACCTG
The DNA here is from genome assembly GCA_051751285.1 of Pseudomonadota bacterium. GTDB lineage: Bacteria > Pseudomonadota > Gammaproteobacteria > Pseudomonadales > Halomonadaceae > Halomonas. The sequence continues at coordinate 8,032 of JBNJKT010000027.1, forward strand.
AAAAAGCCCTATCTCTAAATAGAAGAAACTCCATCGATGCCTTGGTTAGCTCCTTAGAGAGGATGGTGGATATTTCTGATTGAGTGTATTTAAAGCTCTAAATTTAAGCTATTTTGAGAATATGAATATCGAGCAACTACAAAAGGGTATCTCCCAATCCTTCTTCACTGACGGCCATCGCCTGGTCTTCTGGTACGACGCCCCCGGTCACTTCGCCGATGCGTTGGATGAGCTGTCATTCGATGGCGTGCAGATCCTCGACATGGCCGAGCAGTCTACCTTCGGCGTGAAGCTGCGCCTGGAGCTGGAGGAGCCGGAGACGTCGACGCTGCTCTATTTCCCCTACGCCGAGCCGGCGCCGGAGGATGATTGGCTGCTGGATATCAAGCTCTACTCCGGGCGCTTCTACGCCGATCAGCTGTCGATGATCTTCAACGAGCTGGGCCTCACCCGGCATGCGCTGCGCGAGCATCTGGCACAGCGCCAGGCGTTCCTGGGCAGCCGCAAGCGCATCGAGGCGCTCAAACGCCTGGTCACGCCGGAAATGGACGAGGATGGCCTGGATCTGGCCATGTGTGCCGCCGTGGTGGGCGCGCCGGCATCGGATATCGCCACCCTGCTGTTTCATCTTAGTGATGAGGCGGTGGCCGAGGAGACGGGGCTGGAGGGTAATCCCTCCTCGCTTACGGAGATGGCCAAGTACGCCCTGGTGCCAAGCCTGGTGCGGGCACTGCAGCTGGAGGTGGGGTATCCCGCCACCCAGGCGGAACTCAGCGGCGAGGCGCCACTGCCACTCGGGCAGCTGATGCTGCGGCTGCTGACCACCGGCTACTGCGAGAGCATCGCCGAGATCCCTGACTGGGCACAGAGCCACGCCATCGCCTCGGTGAATGCCCGGGCCACTTCGCGGGCGCTGCTCTCCCGCTGGCGGGACAGCTCGCGCTTCTACCCGGCCTTCGATGTGATCTCCGGCTGGGTCGCCGAGGCGCTGCGCATCGAGGACAAGATCCGCGACGTGCCGCTGGAGCGGCTGGCCAACGTGGCGACCTTCGAGGTCGTCGAGAAGCAGATCATCGTCGACCTGTGCCAGGCGGTCCCCGAGGCCGACGTGCGCGATCTGGAGATGTTCCGCGGCATCATCGCCGAACGCCTGGACGGCTACTGGGCCTCGCGGCACAAGAACGACGAGCGCCGGGCCCGCTATCGCCAGCTGTATGCGGCCCTGAGCGCCGCCATCGACCTGTTCGCCCTGCGGCAGCAGCACCTCAACGGCTTCCACTACGAGAGCGTCGAGGCGCTCTACCACGCCTACAGCAGCGAGCTCTACCGCTTCGATACCGCCTATCGCCACTATGCGGTGGCCTCCGACAGCACGAGCGTGGAACTGCTTAAGAAGCTCGATGAGGCGGTGGAGCGCTGCTATGACGAGTGGTTCCTGGGCCAGCTCACCCGCAACTGGAGCGAGCGCGTTGACGCCGAGGGGCGGCTGCACGACTGGAAGCTGCCGCGCCTCCCCAACCAGCAGCACTTCTTCCGCGACGTGGTGCGCCCGCACCTGGATGCCAACCGCAACAAGCGCCTGGTGGTGATCATCAGCGACGCCTTCCGCTATGAGGCGGCCGAGGAGCTGCGCGAGCGCATCAACGCCAAGCGCTACAGCGAGGCTAGCCTGGGTAGCCAGCTCGGCGTGGTGCCGAGTTACACCACCCTGGGCATGGCCTCGCTGCTGCCTCACCGTGAGCTGAGCTACCAGCCGAGCAATGACACTGTTCTGATCAACGGCCAGTCCAGCCAGGGCACCGCCAACCGCAGCAAGCTGCTCAGCGAGGCGCTGGGCGGGCAGGCCATGGCGGTCACCGCCGAGGAGGTCAAGGGCTGGTCACGCGAACAGGGCCGCGAAGCGATCAAGGGCATGCAGCTGGTGTACGTCTACCACAACGTGGTGGACGCCCGGGGCGATGCCGCCAGCACCGAGAGCGAGACCTTCGCCGCGGTGGAAGACGCCATCGAGGAACTCGATACCCTCACCCGCAAGATCCTCATGCACCTCAACACCAGCACCGTGCTGGTCACCGCCGATCACGGCTTCCTGTTCCAGCGCAGCAAGCTGGACGCCACCGACCGCACCAGCCTGACCGAGAAGCCCACCGGCGCCTTCAAGAGCAAGAAACGCTACGTGCTGGGCACGAACCTTCCCGATAATCCCAGCGTCTGGCATGGCCATACCCGCGAGACGGCCGGAACGACCTGCGTCACCGAGTTCTGGATCCCCAAGGGCGCCCATCGCTTCCACTTCGTCGGCGGCGCCCGCTTCGTGCATGGCGGCATCATGCCCCAGGAGATCGCGGTGCCGGTACTCACCGTCAAGCAACTTCGCGGCGAGAAGGTCGAGAAGCGCACCCGCCGCAAGGTGGATGTGATCTCGCCCAAGGCCTCGCTGAAGATGGTCAACAACATCCAGCGCTTCGAGCTGATGCAGACCGAAGCAGTCAGCGAACAGCTCAAGCCCATCACCCTGGCGGTGGCCATCCTCGAAGGCAGCGAGCCGGTCTCCAGCGAAGAGACGGTGACCTTCGACAGTACCAGCGACAACATGAGTGAGCGCATGAAGTCGGTACGCTTGTCGCTGTCGGGTACCGACTTCGACCGCAAGCGCGACTACTTCCTGGTGCTGCGCGACAAGGATCTCGGTACCGAGCTTGAGCGCTACCGGGTGGTCATCGACCTGGCGTTCACCGATGATTTCTTCTAATACACGGCGAGGGAGCTGTCATGCCGGTTATCTCGATGTTCTATGGCATCATCATCCGCATGTATTTTCTGGACAATCAGCACCATGGAGAGCCGCACCTCCATGCACGCTATGCTGAGTTCGAGGCGTCGATCAGCCTTGCCGAAGGTGAGGTGCTGGCGGGAGAGCTGCCGCGCAAGCAGCTGCGGCTGGTGCAAGCCTGGGTTGAGCTGCATCGCGATGAGCTGATGGCCGATTGGGCATTGGCGATTGCGGGTGAGAGCCTCTACAAGATCGATCCGCTGTAAGGGATGAGGAGATATGCCGCTATGTATTGGGATGTGAAGGTTGTCAGGCCGGAACCTGACTATCTGATCTACGTGGAGCTGGAAAATGGCCAGAAAGGGCTGTTCGACATGAAACCCTATCTGGATCACGGCATTTTCCGCGAGTTGCGCGAAACGGCCTATTTCAACCAGGTGGATATTCTGTTCGGCGCCGTCACCTGGCCCAACGGTCAGGATATCGCGCCGGAAACGCTGTTGGCTGAATTGAAGCAGCCGGCCTGATGGGCAAACCTCACGGAGCCGATACGTGACCACACGTCTGGAAACCGGCAGCACTGAAGTCGATGCCGTCGACACTGCTGACCTCGACACCCTGCTCAACACCCACTTCGCCGGGCGGGTGGTGCGCAAGGACCTGACCCAGCGGGTCAAGGAAGGCGCCAATGTTCCGGTCTATGTGCTGGAGTACCTGCTTGGCATGTACTGCGCCACCGACGACCAGGAGGTAATCGACCAGGGCCTGCAGAACGTCAAGACGATCCTTTCCGACAACTACGTGCGTCCCGACGAGGCCGAAAAGGTCAAGTCGCTGGTCCGCGAGCGCGGCAGCTTCAAGGTGATTGACCGGGTGATGGTGCGCCTCAACGAGAAGCAGGACTGTTACGAGGCGGCGTTCAGCAACCTGGGCATCAAGGATGCCGATATCTCCGCAGGCATCGTCAAGGAGCATGAAAAGCTGCTGGTGGGCGGTATCTGGGTGATCGCCACCCTGAGCTATTACCACGAGGAGGGCCAACGCGGCTCGCCGTTCGGGGTCAGCCAGCTCAAGCCGATCCAGATGCCCCACATGGACATGGAGGCCCTGTTCGAGGGGCGGCGCGGCTTCAGTACCGATCAGTGGCGCCAGGTGCTGATCCGCTCCATCGGCATGGAGCCCGCAGAGCTCGACGCCGAGGTGCAGTGGCACCTGCTGGCCCGGATGATTCCCTTCGTCGAGAACAACTACAACGTCTGCGAGCTGGGCCCCCGCGGCACCGGCAAGAGCCATATCTACAAGGAGTGCTCCCCCAACAGCATCCTGGTCTCCGGTGGCCAGACCACGGTGGCCAACCTGTTCTACAACATGAGCTCGCGTCGCATCGGCCTGGTGGGCATGTGGGACCTGGTGGCCTTCGACGAAGTGGCCGGCATCTCGTTCAAGGACAAGGATGGCGTGCAGATCATGAAGGACTACATGGCCTCCGGCTCCTTTGCCCGCGGGCGCGAGCAGATGGAGGCCTCCGCCTCCATGGTGTTCATCGGCAACATCAACCAGAGCGTCGAATCGATGGTGAAGACCAGCCACCTGCTGACGCCATTCCCCGACGCCATGATCGATGCCGCCTTCTTCGATCGCTTCCACGCCTACATCCCGGGCTGGGAAATCCCCAAGATGCGGCCGTCGTTTTTCACCCAGCGCTACGGTTTCATCGTCGACTACCTGGCCGAGTTCTTCCGCGAGATGCGCAAGCGCAGCTTCGCCGACGCCATCGACCAGCACTTCCGCCTGGGCGACAACCTCAACCAGCGCGACGTCATCGCCGTGCGCAAGACCGTCTCTGGCCTGCTCAAGCTGCTCTACCCGCATGGCGAATATGACAAGGATGCCGTGCGCCAAAACCTTGAGTACGCACTGGAGGTGCGCCGCCGGGTCAAGGAACAGCTCAAGAAGATTGGCGGCATGGAGTTCTACGATGTCCACTTCAGCTACATCGACAAGGAGACGCTGGAGGAGCACTTCGTCTCGGTGAAGGAACAGGGTGGCGGTGGCCTGATTCCTGAAGGCCCGGGCAAGCCAGGCGTGGTGCACACCATCGGCCTGAGCGACAAGGGCATGCCGGGGGTCTACCGCATCGAGCTCCAGGTCACCGCCGGCACCGGCAAGCTCGCCACCTCGGGGCTGTGGAACTCCACCGCCGCCAAGGAGCAGGTCAAGATCGCCTTCGACTACTTCAAGGCCAACGCCAGCCGCATCAGCGCCTCCGGCAAGGTGCTCGACCACGACTTCCACCTGCATGTGGTGGAACTACAGAACACCGGCGTGCTCCGCGATCTCGCCCTGGCCAGCCTGGTGGCCTTTTCATCGGGGCTACTGGGCAGGCCCACTCAGGGCCAGATGGTGGTGCTGGGCGACATGAGCCTGGGCGGCAGCTTGAAGCGCGTGGAGAGCCTCGCCGAGTGCCTGCAGGTGGCCTTCGACGCCGGCGGCAAGCGCGTCACTTTGCCCATGGCGAGCGCCGCGGATATCGCCACCATCCCCGCCGAGTTGTTCACCAAGTTCCAGACCAGTTTCTATGCCGAGCCCGTAGACGCCGTGGTGAAAGCGCTGGGGGTGGAGTAGCCCTCCTTGCCGACAACGATTAACGGAGAAAGCCTTGTGAACACCGAACCCGAACTGATCCAGAGCCCCCTCAGCCAAGCAATCACCTACGATGGCCATACCCTGCAGGTCGATATCTACCGGTTGGAAGAGGAGAGCGACTGGCTGCTGGAAGTCGTCAACGAGGACGGCACCTCCCACGTCTGGGATGATCGATTTTCCACTGACCAGACCGCCCTGGAGACTGTGCACTCTGCCATAGAAGTAGAAGGCATCGAGGCCTTTCTTGGTTGACCACCCTTGAGCATGTCGACATATGTTACTGGTTGAGGATGTGTCAGTTTTGTCAGTGGGATAGCTGGGGTATTTCGTACTGATGCGGAGCTTGGGAAGGGCGATCTGTAAGACCTGGTTGATATCCAATGCACCGAGGGCCAGATCGCCGTTGGCAACAGCGACCGAACGTCTCGAAGGCGTCCAGCATAAACACCTCGGGAGGTTTTATGAAAGCAAGCGCCTGGCGGGGAGGCTCCCACACGCATCCTGTATTCGGTATCCGAGTGGGTCGCCCCAACCGTGACAACTATTTCAAGCCAGACTGGGCCAGCATCGAGGTGGAGATGGACGGCGAGTGGGAGAGCTTCAAGCTGACTCCTGGCTTCTGGAGGCAGTGCACGGAGTTCCGTGACAGCGGTACGCCCAAGATCCGGCGCTGGCTGGAGCGCCACTTCACCACCGGCTGGCCCAAGGGGCACCCACCGCAGTTCGAGCTGGTTCCGCTAGGTGATAAGAGGTTCCGTCTCGTACCTGACGCAACGGTAGGATAATGAGCGAAAATTTACGCACTCGGCTGGTTGAAATAGCCCTCGAATGGCAGGCCCGCTACGGAGTCGCTCCTTCGATCACCTCGACACTGTCGGAATATGATGCCGCTATGCTGGTGGGCTGCCCGGCCATCGAGTACTCCCGTTACATGCAGGATAGGACGGCCGTGAGCCGTGGGTTTGATTTCAGCTACGAGAGCGTCCGCTATCAGGTCAAGGCCACGCGGCCCAGCGGGAAGCCTGGGAGCCGCATTACCTGGGTTCCCAAGGCCACCAACTATGATTGGGATGCACTGATCTGGATCTGCTACGACAAGCGCTATGCCATCCAAGAAGCATGGTTGTGGGATGTGGAAAGCTATAGGTCGGCGTTCGATACCGTGAAACGCCTTTCTCCGGATTACATGCGCCAAGGCGAACGTCTGTATCCTGATTGACGCTCAGGCTCTAGGCACCCCGCCGGCTCGTTCCTCGCCTGCGGCCTGGGGTGCTCTGGGCTCTTCTGAGAAGCCACTACCCCGAAGAGTGCCACCCATACCCCGCCTTCTCTTGATCCTCGCCTTGGCCTTCTGGTCGCTCACAACGCTGGCGAAGCCACCAACCACCGAAGAGCAGCTCGCCGACTACCACGACGATTGCCTCGCCAGCATGCAGGCCATGGACTACGTCGCCTGGCACGCGCGGCGCATCTGCAACTGCGCCACTTAGCACCTCGAGGAAGGGACCCGTGCCGCGGCCGAAAATGAGCCCCAGAATGGCCTGAACATCCGGCCGGAACCGATAGACTCCCCGAACTGCCTCTGATCACCGCGTCGATCCCTCCCATTCGCCCATACAAATTTTCACGCCGGGTTTTCCCCAAGTTCGCGGAGGCCTATATCATGAAGCCATGCCAAAGCCACAGGTATTCACTATGTGCGGCCGCTTCGCCCTCTACACGCCTTATCCCGAGCTTACCGAGGCGCTGCGCCTGCCGCTGGAGGTTAGCGAGGCCGAGCCCCGCTACAACGTGGCGCCGGGCACCTGGATCCCTGCTGTGCGCCGGCAGGACGATGAGTCTCCGCTGGTGCTTGACGAGGTGTGGTGGGGCTATCGGCCCCATTGGGCTAACGAGGATGCCCCCGAGCCGATCAACGCCACTGCCGAGAAGGTGGCGACATCCAACTACTTCAAGGGTGCCTTCGCCCGTCACCGCTGCCTGGTGCCGGCCGATGGCTGGTAT
>JBNJKT010000028.1:0-13789 GCA_051751285.1 Pseudomonadota bacterium
CCCGGCGCGATCATCGTCAGGCACCTATTCCGAAAAACCCCCGTGCTCTGTTGAACACGGGGTTTTTTCATGGGCGGCCCATGAGAGTGGCAGCTGTTATCATGGTGTAACGAGTCACCACCGGAGATCGTTCGTGACGCTGACCACGCCGGCCCTGCTCTTTCCGGCCATCTCGCTGCTGTTGCTGGCCTATACCAACCGTTTCCTGGTGCTTGCCCAGTTGATCCGCAAGCTGGCAGACGAGGAGCGCGACCGTCATCAGTCCGGCACCGCACGACAGATCGTGTTGCTGCGTCGGCGTATCTCCCTGACCAAGCGCATGCAGGTGGCCGGTGTACTGAGCTTCCTGCTCTGTACGCTGTCGATGTTCGCGCTCTTCCTGTCGCTTGAGCTGCTGGGCGTGCTGCTCTTCGGTGTGAGCCTGGTGACCCTGTCCATTTCGCTGATCTACTCGCTCTGGGAGGTGACCATTTCGACCAATGCGCTCAATGTCCAGTTGCAGGATATCGAGGACCTGCGCAATCGCGCGTCCCCAGATTCGGTCACGGGTGCGTCCAAGGAGACTGGCCGATGACGATTCCCGGCGAGCTGTTGCTCTATTGTCGTTCGGGATTCGAGGCGGATCTGGCGGCAGAACTCGCGGACAAGGCCTTGGCGCTGGGCTGGCAGGGAGAGGCCGATTTCAGTTCCGATACCGGATTCGTGCGCTTCATCGCCGCCGGCGATGCACCGGCCAACGCGCTGCATCGAGGATTGCCTCTGGACAGCCTGGTGTTTGCCCGGCAGAGCCTGCTCGCGTTACCGCCACTCCTGCTTCCCCGTGAGGATCGCCTGACACCCATCATCGACCAGGTCGTGGCGAGTGGCTGGAGTTTCGAGTCGGTCTGGCAGGAGACTCCCGACACCAACGACGCCAAGGCCCTCGCCGGCCTGATCAAGGCGCTCAAGCGGCCGCTGGAGTCGCTGCTCAAGAAGCGGGGCGCGCTGCGGCGCAAGGCCGGCGGGCGCCGGCTTCACCTGCTGTGGAGTGACGGTGACCGCGTGCAGCTGGGCATGAGCTTCCCCGGCAACCGCAGCGAACTCCCGGGGGGAATTCGCCGGCTGCGCTTTCCCCACCGCGCGCCGAGTCGTTCCACCCTCAAGCTGGAGGAGGCCTGGCACGAATTTATCCCGAGAGATGATTGGGAGGAGCGGCTGGGGGAGGGCATGCAGGCAGCCGACCTTGGCGCTGCCCCCGGCGGCTGGACCTGGCAACTGGTGCAACGCGGCATGCATGTCTATGCCATCGACAATGGCCCCATGGACAAGGGACTGATGGCCACGGGGCTGGTGGAGCACCTGCGCGAGGATGGCTTCGTCTGGGAGCCGCCCGGTCGGCTCGACTGGCTGGTGTGCGATATCGTCGACAAGCCATCGCGCGTGATGTCGATGGTCCAGCGTTGGCTGGAGCGGCGCTGGTGCCGGGAGGCGGTGTTCAACCTGAAGTTGCCCATGAAGCGCCGCTGGCAGGAAGTCTCCCGCTGCCTTTCGGGCCTCGAGTCGGCACTCGCCGAGGCCGGTGTGCGAGCCAAGGTGGCGTGTCGTCACCTCTACCATGATCGCGAGGAGGTAACGGTACACGTGCGGATCCTCGACTGATCCGGATCCGCGCGGTCAATGGGACGTCGGTTCGTAGATTCGGACACGCTCCTCCTCGGTCAGCAGAGGCAGCAGGCTCTGCATGACTCGGGCGCGTGTCTCGCTCTGGTACCATTCCTTCCAGGCGCGCAGGTCGCGCCACTTGGTGATCATCAGACGTCGATCACTGTGGCCAAACTCGACGAGACTCTCGCCGCCGATGAAGCCACGCGCGCCGAGGGAATGGCGCATGGCCTCCCGGGCGGCTGCCTCGTATTCCTCCTCCAGGCCGGGCATGATACGACGTTCGATAATGATCTTGATCATCCGTTACTCCCTTACTTTTACTTTCCCGCAACGAGGTCATCGATGGTTGATTCCGCGGATACCCTGCCGGCCTGTGACGCGCAACTCGATACTACCGGGCTTTACTGTCCCGAACCGATCATGCTGATGCACAACAAGGTGCGTGACATGCAGTCGGGGGAGGTGCTCAAGGTGATCGCCAGCGACCCAGCCACGACGAGAGACATCCCCAAGTTTTGCAGTTTCCTTGGGCATGAGCTCCTGCGTCAGCAGGAAGACGATGGTAGTTACCTCTACTTTATCCGTCTCGGCTGAGTCGCGACCAGCCTGTCATCGGCTCGATTTGTCAACGTCACTGTCGGGCATGACCATCAGGGCCAGCGCTTCCAGGGTGGTGGGGTCCTCATGCCGGATGCGGTTGGCGATCTGCCGCTGGAAGAAATAGACCACCCGGTGGCGGCTATGGCCGGGATAGAGGCAGGGGTCGCTGGGCAGGATTGGAGTGGTCTCGATGAGGCGCTCGTCGGCGAGCAGCGCCTCCACCGAGCCATCGCTGTAGAGACGCCAGCCAAAGACCTGCTTCAGCTGCCAGGGCGCATCGTCCTCGTCCATGCACAGGGCATGCGTTCCCTGGGTCTCGGGAAGCTGCTGGATCAGCGTGGTCTCGTCAGTCTCTTCGTAATCGAAGTAGGCCGCGGCGTGCTCGAGCTCCAGCACCTTGTGCTCGGGTGCCTCCTCGAAGAGCTCCTCGGTTTCCGGGTCACGATAGCCGATGAAGTGTCCGTGCTCGGCGTCATCCAGGCGATGGCAGGGCGTCAAGGCCTCCATCCAGGGCACCAGGCCCACCACCTCGCCATTTTCCTGAAGACCCCAGGCCAGCAGCGGCATGCCGTACAAGGTGTCGGCATCCGAAGCGAGCCGATAGACCATCTCCAGACTGTCCAGCTCGGGTGAAAGACGAACCAACCGGCGTCGGGCCAGTTGACGTTTACGCATGGCCTCGAGATCGATGACCCGGGCGGAGCGGGGTGACTGCGGGATTCCCATGATGTCCCTCCAAGTGCTGCGTGGTCACGACTTCGGCCTGGTAGGCAGCGCACTGCGTCACTGTTACTTCATCAATAGCACAGAGTGATTGCCGAGGTTAAGCCCCGGCGGCTCATCGGCAGTGACGGGCAAGGCGATTGCGCAGAGCAGCATGGCGATCGAGGCTCGCCGTGAAGGCCGGCAGGGGAGCCTCGGGGTCGGTCAGCGACAGCCACCGTCGACGATAGTCGGCCACTGCCGGTGGCGTTGTCACATGCACCTCGAGGAGGGCGTCGATGGCCCCGAACCAGTGTCGTGCGGCGCGTTCGAGCTCACTCAGCCATGTCATCAACCGGGTCGCCTCGGACGAGTCGGCCAGGCGCTCGGGCGCTCCGCGACAGGTTTTTCCGTCCTGGTTTGCCAGGACGCCTTCGATCAGTGTCGAAGCCTCGGCTAGCCGCTGCTCGGCTAGCAGCAGGGTGCGCAGCAGTTCGGCAGAGAGCGGGCGCTCCTGCAGGGTCTTGAGGTGACCCTCGAGGGTTGATGAATCGGGAACCCAGCTCCGGTCGAACTGGTGCAGGGTTGCCTCGCGCAAGTAGCTTAGGGCGGCACTGCGCGGTTCAACCTCGTTGAGGTCGTCGGGGGAGAGGGGAGAGCTTGCTCGAGAGAAGTTCTTGATCCACTCCTCGGAGGCGAACAGGGCATTCCAGCTGACCTGCGGTAGCTGATCGGTCTTGGTCCTGGTCAGATGCACCAGGCGCTCCCGACTGTCATCGGAGAGGGTGTCCGGCACGTCGCCGTTCCAGCAGCCGCTCAGCCTGCGCCATAGCTTGAGCTCATAAAGCCAGCGCTGGCTAGGGGCCGCCACCTTGCCGAGCTGGTTGTTGCGCCCTGCCACGAGGTTGGCGATATGGCACTCGCGCAGGGCAAAGATATCGAGCAGGCCCTCGCGGGTTTCGGCAATCTCGAAGAGCCGCTGGTCGCGTTCGGGAAAAGCCGCGATGTTGTCCGGAGCCGCGCGCGGCGGCGCCTCGAGCGAGAGAGTCTCGGCGAGGCGCTGCTGATAGCCGCGCAGCAGTGTCTCGCTATCCCCCTCGCCGCAGCCGACCAGCAACAGACACAGCATCACCGTCAGCCCCTGGATCCAGTGGCGGCGGGCTGAACGGCCGAAATCACTCGGCAGGAATCTCGATCTGTCCATGAGTCGTCGCCTTGCTGATGCGCCTGAGCCGCTCTCCCAGCAGCAGAGCCGCGATGGTCAGGCCGCCAATCAGGCCGATCCAGTAACCGTGCACGCCCATCGGGCCGATCAACCCGAACAGGCCTTGCGCTCCCAGCCAGTGACCGCCACCCAGCCCCACCAGCCAGTAAGACAGCACGGTGATCAGCATGATGATCCGGGTATCCTTGTAGCCCCGCAGGGCCCCGGCCAGATTGACTTGCAGGGAATCCGACACCTGGAAGATCATCGCCAATCCGACCAGCGTCAAGGTCAGGTTTTGCACCTCACGGTCATGAGTGTACAGGCCGATCACCGGCTCGGCAGTGATCCATAGCAGCAGGCTGTTGAGCCCCGCCACGGCCAGTGCCACCAGGATGCCGTTCCAGGCCAACAGCCGAGCATCATCGAGGCGGCCCTGGCCCAGCGTGTTGCCCACCCGCACGGTCAGCGCCATACCCAGGGAAAGCGGGAGCATGAAGAGTATCGAGGTGTAGTTGAGGGCCACCTGGTGGGCTGCAACGGTCACCTCGCCCAGGCTGGCGATGAACAGGGCGATCAGGGTGAACAGCGTCACCTCCACGAAGATCGCCACGCCGATGGGAACGCCCACATAAAGCAGCTCGAGGATCAACGGCCAACGCGGGGCTGTCGGGGAATGCCAGAGTGCGACGTCGCCGTAGGCTCGGGAGCGTCGGGTGTAGGCGATCATCGCCAGGCACATTACCCACATGGAGAGTGCCGTGGCAATTCCGCAGCCCAGTGCCCCCAGGGCGGGCAGGTCTTGCAGGATATCGGGTACCCTCTCGCCGAACAGCCCCGTCAGTCCCTCGCCACCATAGATCAGCAGGAAATTGCTGGGAATGTTGACGCCGAGTCCGATCAGGCTGATCCACAGCGACGGGCGAGTATGATTCATGCCGTCCGAGAAGGCGCGTAGCGCCTGAAAAAGGGCCACCCCGGGCATGCCGAATGCCACGGCGGCCAGATAGCCAGCGGCGCGCGTGGCGACTTCTTCAGGCACCGCCATCAGGCGAAAGATCGGCATCACCGCACTCCACAGCATCACCGCGGCGGCCACTCCCAGGGCCAGGGCGATCCACAGCGCCTGATGCACGCTGGGACGAATCCCCGCCGTGCGCCCACCCCCCAGCATTTGTGCGACGATCGGCGTCAGACCCATCAGAGTACCGGTCATGAACAGCATCAGCGGCATCCACAGGCTGGAGCCCACCGAGACCGCCGCCAGATCGGTGGCGCTGAGTCGTCCGGTCATCATCACGTCGGCGACGCTCATGCCGGCCTGGGCCAGCTGGGCCCCGCAGATGGGCAGTGCCAGGCGCAGCAGCGGCCGCGTTTCCTTGCGGCTGATGGCCAGCAGGCGTGAGGAGAGCGAGGCCACGGCAGCAGCTCCATGCATCGATGGTGAGTCGGCAGCGTCCGGCCCGGGAAGAGCACCGGCGAGCCGCCCAGTGTATCAGGGGGCGGCGATTTTCGCTGTGTGCAGCCTTGCCTCTATAATGGCCGCTCTTACCCCTATCTGGAGCCCGCGTGAGCCACCGACTCGAGGATGTGATGGCCTTGTTCGACGGCCTCTTCCTGCCCCGCTACCGGACCCGTCTGGTGCGCGGTGGCGATGAACCTCTCTACCTGCCTGCGGACGAAGCCTCTCCCTGTCATCGGGTGATCTTCGCTCGCGGCTTTTTTGCCAGCGCCCTGCATGAAGTCAGCCACTGGTGCATTGCCGGCGCCCGTCGGCGTGAGTTCGAGGACTACGGCTACTGGTACCTGCCCGACGGCCGCGATGCCGACCAGCAGCGCGACTTCGAGGCGGTGGAGGTGGCACCCCAGGCGCTGGAGCTGCTCTTCTCGTGGGCCTGCGGCCGACCCTTCCGGGTCAGCATCGATAACCTGAGCGAGGTGGAGGTCGACCGCGAAGGCTTCCAGGCGCGGGTCGAGGCGCGGGCCGAACGCTACCTGCGAGAGGGCCTGCCGGGCCGGGCGGCGGCTTTCCGGCAGGCGCTGTCGGTTTTCTACCAGGAGAGAGGCAACCTCGAGCGGGCCGTGGCGGCCGGACAATGTTGTCTCGAGTCCGCAGGGTCGCGGCCCCACGAGGCGATCGACTAGGCTGAAGGCCACTGTCCAGCCGACCGGAGACCGACCGTGGCCGACTCCCTGCCCCAGGAACGCCGCTTCCTTGCCGCCCTGCATGATGACAGCTGGCCCGCGCCGTCAAATGACAGCTCCCTCGAGGCGGCCGGGCTCGATCCCGAGGAACTTGTCGAGCTCTTCGAATCCCAGCTGATCAGCCGGCACCTCGATCTCCACGCCCGGCGGCTCCAGGCGCGGGGCGAGGGCTTCTATACCATCGGCAGTGCCGGCCACGAGGGCAACGCCGCTATCGCCCGGGCCTTCCGGCCCAGTGATCCCGCCTTCCTGCACTATCGTGATGCGGCCTTCATGATCCAGCGCAGCCGCGCCGTGCCGGACCAGATGCCGATCCGCGACCTGCTGCTGAGCTTCGCGGCCTCTGCCGAGGATCCGATCTCCGGCGGTCGCCACAAGGTGCTGGGTTCCAGAAGGCTCAACATTCCGCCCCAGACCAGCACCATCGCCTCCCATCTACCCAAGGCAGTGGGGGCAGCGCACAGCCTGGGGCTATGGCGTCGCCTGGGGGGTGGCGGCGAGTGGTCGCCGGACAGCGTGGTGCTTTGCAGCTTCGGGGATGCCTCCTTCAATCATTCCACCGCCCAGGGGGCTATCAATGCCGCCGGCTGGGCCGCCTGGCAGGGCGCCCCCATGCCGCTGGTGATGGTCTGCGAAGACAACGCCATCGGCATCTCCATGCCCACGCCGGCGGGCTGGATCGCCGCCAGCATGCGTGCCCGCCCCGGCTTCCACTATCTCGCCTGCGATGGCCTCGACCTGCTGGATACCTGGCGGGTGGCCCGCGAGGCCGCGCACATCGCCCGCACCCATCGCCAACCGGTGTTCCTCCATATGCATTGTGTGCGCCTCTTCGGTCACGCCGGCTCCGATGCCCAGCAGGCCTACCTGCCGGCCGCGCGTATCGAGGCCGACGAGGCCCGTGACCCCTTGCTGGTCAGTGCCGGCCTGTTGCGCCGGCACGGCGTGCTCTCCGTGAAGGAGATTGCTGAGCGTTATCGGGCGATCGGCGAGCGGGTAGCTCAGGAGGCCGAGGCGGTGATCCGGCGACCGAAACTGGAAAGCGCCGAACAGGTCATGGCGAGCATCGTGCCGCCATCGCGTCTTGGCCGGCAGCGAGCCTGGCAGGGGCAGGTCGAGGCGAGCCCGGCTCCCATGGCCAGGCTGATCAACCAGGCGCTGCAGCGGCTGATGACCTGCTACCCGCACCTGGTGCTGGCCGGTGAGGACATCGGCCGCAAGGGTGGCGTCTACGGGGTCACCCAGCGGCTCCAGGCGCAGTTCGGCCCTCACCGGGTGATCGATACGTTGCTCGACGAGCAGAGCATCCTGGGACTGGGGATCGGCCTTGCCCAGAGTGGCCTGGTGCCGATCCTGGAGATCCAGTTCCTCGCCTATCTGCACAACGCCGAGGACCAGCTGCGCGGCGAAGCAGCTACCCTCAGCTTCTTCTCCGATGGCCAGTACACCAACCCCATGGTGGTGCGCATCGCCGGGCTCGGTTACCAGAAGGGGTTCGGTGGCCACTTCCACAACGACAATGCCATTGCCGTGCTGCGCGACATCCCCGGGCTGCTGGTGGCCTGTCCGTCCAGCGGCGCCGAGGCGGTGGGGCTGTTGCAGGAGGCGGTACGCCTGGCCGACGAGGAGCAGCGGGTGGTGGTGCTCCTCGAGCCCATCGCCCGCTACCACGCCCGGGACCTGCTGGAAGAAGGGGATGATCGTGGCTGCTGTGTTGATCCGGGGCCGGACTACCGCCTGGCGGTAGGCGAGCTCGGCCAATGGGGAGAGGGGCGCGACCTGGCCATCGTCAGCTACGGTAACGGGGTCCACCTGTCACGGCAGGCGGCTGTCCGCCTGGAGGAAGAGGGCATCGCGCTGCGCCTCATCGACCTGCGCTGGCTGACTGCTATCGATCACGATGCGCTGTATCGTCGGGTAGCCGACTGTGCGGGTATCCTGGTGGTGGACGAGTGCCGGCGGTCGGGCTCGCCGAGCGAGGAGCTGATCACCTGCCTGGTCGAGCGCGGGGTGGCAGGCGAGCGCCTGGCACGGCTGACCGCCGAAGACAGCTTCATTGCCCTGGGGCCGGCCGCCACGGTCACGCTGCCCTCGGTGGCGGGTATCGTCGAGCGGGCCCTGGCGCTGCTTGGACGGTCGGGGGCTTAGTTGCATGGGACCTGCTCAGTCATCGGCATCGTCGCCGTCCAGCAGCCGGCCATCGAAGGGCAGGGCATCGGGGGGCGCGATGCTTGGGACGAGGCGCTGGTGGAGGTTGAGCATCACCGCCACCTCGTGCTCGGGGCGCAGCGGCTCGAGGCCCAGTTCGCCGAACAGCTCGCCCCGGGCTCGGGCCCAGTCGCCGGGCTCGAGCTCACCATAGAGGCTCTCCGCAGGGGCCAGTTCGACAAAAGGGTCGAGGCCATAGGTGTCGAAGAGTCGCGAGATTGCCGCCTCGTCATCACTCACCCCGGCCGTGAAGAGGGTTTCGCTGAAGTGGTCATTCTCCAGCTCACGGATCACGTCCAGGGGGCTTACCCCCATGCTGTTTAGCTCCTCCAGGCTGTACTCGCCCAGCGAGACCATCTCGTTATCCAGCCAGTCGTCGTCCGGCTGGATCAGGGTGTGCTTGACCCGCCCATCGGGCAGCGTCCAGGCGATGGCCAGCGGCAAGCCGCCGTCCTCGCCAGTCTCGACGGCGATGAAGCCGGGAATCTCGTTGCTCTCGGGGCCGGCCATGTCAGGACTCCTCATGTTGGGTGGCGGGGCGCGTCTCGCCCACCGGCAGGCGGAAGAAGGCGAGCGCGGTCGCGGTCGTGGCACGGGCCAGCTCGGCCTCTTCCATGCCACGCCAGTGGGCGATCTCGCGCACGATCCAGGGCAGCAGAGCCGGTTCGTGGCGTCTGCCCTTGAGTTTGGCAGGTAAATTGCGAGGCAACAGGTACGGGCAGTCGGTTTCCACCATCAGCCGGTCCAGCGGAATCTCGCCGACGAGTTCTCGCAGGTGGTGGCCGCGACGCTCATCGCACAGCCAACCGGTCAGGCCGATGTGAAGGTCCAGGTCGCGATAGCCAAAAAGGGTCTCCCGCTCGGCGGTAAAGCAGTGCACTACCGCGTCAGCGATGTCGTCTCGCCAGGCGTGCAGGATCTCGCGCATGCGGCGTCCGGCGTCCCGTTCATGGATGAAGAGCGGCTTGCCGCTCTCCGCCGCCAGGCCGAGCTGGGCCTCGAAGGCGCGCTCCTGCTCGGCGGGCGTGGAAAAATTGCGGTTGAAGTCCAGGCCGCATTCGCCAACCGCCACCACCTCGGGCTGGCGATGCAGGTCACGCATCGCCCGCTCCAGCGCCTGGTCCCAGCGGCTGGCGTCGTGGGGATGCACCCCGGCGGTGGCGAAGAGCCCGGAATGACGACGCGCCAGCGCCACGGCCTGTTCGGCATGCTCGCGGTCGGTGCCAGTGAGGATCAGGGTGGTGACGTTGGCTGCCCGGGCGCGGGCCAGCACTGCCGGCAGGTCCCGGGCGAAACTCTCGTGGGTCAGGTTGGCGCCGATGTCTACCAGCGGTGCGGGCGAGGTAAAGCGCAGGGCCTCGGGCAGGACGTCGTCGAAGGTGTCGGTGGGGGCAGCCAAGGCGGAACTCCTTCAGGAAACAGGCGCGCATTGTACCCGTCGCCACGCCGGGCCGACCATGCGTTACACTAGCGCCCTTGATGAATGAAGAGGTGAGCGCGTGACCCTGCTACGTCTGGAACAGCTGCAACTGGCCTACGGCAACCAAGTTTTGCTGGATGGCGCCGACCTGGTGCTGGAGAAGGGCGAGCGCCTTGCCCTGGTGGGGCGCAACGGCACTGGCAAGTCGACCCTGCTCAAGCTGGTGGCCGGAGAGATCCAGGCCGACGGCGGCAATATCTGGCGGGCACCGGGGTTGAAGATCGGGGTGCTCGCCCAGGAGTTACCGGATGCCACCGGCCAGACCATCTTCGATGTGGTGGCTCAGGGCCTCCCCGAGGCCGGGGAACTGCTCTCCGAGTATCATCACTTGATCCACGAGGCGGAGCCGGACATGCGGCGCATGGCCGAGCTGCAGACCCGGATCGAGGCGATCGACGGCTGGTCCTTCCACCAGCGCATCGACGTGGTGCTGACGCGACTGGGGCTGCCTGCCGACGCCGAGATGACGGCACTCTCCGGTGGCTGGCGTCGCCGCGTGGCGCTGGCCCGGGCGCTGGTCGCCGAGCCCGACCTGCTGCTGCTGGACGAGCCCACCAACCACCTCGACCTCGACACCATCGCCTGGCTGGAAGAGCAGCTGCTGGACTTCAATGGCGCCGTGCTCTTCATCACTCACGACCGGGCCTTCCTCTCGAAGCTCGCCACGGCGATCCTCGAGCTCGACCGCGGGCGCCTGGGCCGCTACCCCGGCGATTACGCCGCCTACCAGGAGCAGAAGAACCACGAGCTGGAAGTCGAAGCCCGAGAGCACGCCGAGTTCGACAAGAAGCTCGCCCAGGAGGAGGCCTGGATCCGCCAGGGCATCAAGGCTCGGCGCACCCGCAACGAGGGCCGGGTGAGGGCGCTGGAGCAGCTGCGCCGGGAGCGAAGCGAGCGTCGTGAACGCCAGGGCAAGGCCTCGCTCGCCGTCGACAGCGGCGGACGCAGTGGCAAGCGCGTGGTGAGCCTCGAGCACGTTACCCAGCGCTTCGGCGATGAGGTGGTGATCGACGACCTCAGCCTGGAGATCCAGCGAGGTGACCGCATCGGCTTTATCGGCCGCAACGGCGCCGGCAAGACGACGCTGCTCAAGATCCTGCTCGGAGAGCTGGAGCCGACCGAAGGCAAGGTGCAGTTCGGAACCAAGCTGCAGGTTGCCTATTTCGATCAGCTGCGTGCCGGGCTGGAGCCGGAGAAAAGCGTCTACGACAACGTGGCTCAGGGCAGCGATCGCATCGCCGTGGGCGGTCGCGACCGCCATGTGATGAGCTACCTCCAGGACTTCCTGTTCACTCCCGAGCGAGTGCGCCAACCCGTCAAGGCGCTCTCGGGCGGTGAGTCCAACCGCCTGCTGCTGGCCAAGCTCTTTACCCAGCCGGCCAATGTGCTGGTGCTCGACGAGCCGACCAACGACCTTGACGTCGAGACCCTGGAACTGCTCGAGGAGCTGCTGCTCAACTTCGATGGCACCCTGCTGCTGGTCTCCCACGACCGGGCCTTCATGGACAATGTGGTGACCAGCGTGCTGGCCTTCGAAGGGCAGGGTCGGGTGCGCGAGTACGTGGGCGGATACAGCGACTGGGTGCGCCAGGGTGGCCGGTTGCCACCGGCGCCGTGGGAGGGCGCGGCGCGCCAGCATGCTGAGCCCACGGCGCCGGCGGCAAGCGCCACTTCGGCACCGGCCAAGTCAGCCTCCGAGGCGGCCTCGGCCAACCGACCGGTCAAGCTCTCCTACAAGCTGCAGCGCGAGCTCGACGGCCTGCCGGCCGAGATCGAACGCCTCGAGAAAGAGATAGCCGCCTACGAGTCACAGGTGGGCGATCCGGGATTCTACCAGCGGGACGCGGATACCGTGTCGGCAACCCTGCAGTCGCTCAACGATACCCAGGCTGCACTGGAAGCGGCCATGGAACGTTGGATGGAGCTCGAGGCGATGGCCGCCGGCGAATGACAGCGCCATCATTCAATGGCGTCTCGCGGGCGTCGGACACGAAACCGCAAGGGCGCCGCAAGTCCGCCCTTGCGGTGGAGCGGCTCGAAGGCGGCTACTCTTCGCTCTTCTCGCCCTTGGCACCCACGCGCACGGCCAGCACGTCACATTGGGCACCGTGCAGTACACCGGTAGACGTGGAGCCGAGCAGCAGGGCGAATCCATGGCGGCCGTGGGAACCGACCACGATCAGATCGACGTCTTGCTCCTCGGCGAAGCGGTGGATTTCGGTGTCGGGCATGCCCACCACCACATGCTGGTTCTCGCGGGGCACATGGGTGTCGGCGATCTCGGCCAGACGCTGTTTGGCGTGTTCGTCGAGCTGGTCCTGAATGCTGGTGAGGTCCATAGGGATATCGCCGCCGTAGGCGAAGCCCAGCGGCTCCAGCGTATGCATGATGGATAGCTTGGCATGGTTGCGATCGGCGATCTGCATCGCCCGCTCCAGCACCTTGTAGGAGTCCTTGGTCAGATCCACGGCGACCAGGACATGACGATATTCGTTGCTCATGGTGCGACTCTCCGTACAGCGTCCAGCGTATTGGGGACGCTTCCACTCTAGGATGCCTCGCATGACAAGACAACGACTTGCATCAAGATTCACGAGGAGAACGGTATGGCCTGGCTGATCATTTTCATCGCGGTGATGCTGGTGATTTCACCGGTGCTGTGGATCAAGCCGAGCCCGCGCCAGAAGCGGGTGGCTCAGATGCGCACAGCCTTGAGCCGGGCGGGTGTTACCGTCAAGCTGGACAAGCCACCGTTTCACGAAGCCAGGGGGGTCATGCCCCATTACCGCTGGCCCTATCCGCCACAGCAGCCAGGGCCTGATTTCACGCTGGTGCGAGATGTGGAGGCGGGTCCGGCACTCAAGCCGTTCCGACATGGCTGGTACTGGCGCTTCGAGCCGCTGCGGCCACTGCCAGAAGCGGCCGAGGCGCCGCTCGAAGCGCTACTGACGCGCCTGCCCCTGGATGCCAAGGTACTGGAATCGAACAGGGCGGCGCTCGGTCTCTGGTGGTGGGAGTCTCAGGATGCCGAGCGGTTCTCCAGCTACCTGGGGGATTTCGCGGCCCTGCGTGACGCCCTCGCCGGGCATCCCGATCAGCCGGGGAGGGAGCAGCTCCCGGGCGGGCCGCGCGACGGAAAGTGATTACTCCACTTCTTCGCGCGCCTGGATGGCCAGGCCGTTCTCTTCGATTCGCGACAGCAGGCTCGCCAGCTGCTCGACTTCCGCGTCGTCGAGGCCGGCCAGCATCTCGCCGCGCGCCTGGCTTACGACCGCATCGATCTGTTCCAGTAGCGGCGTGGCTTCGAGGGTCAAGAAGATTCGTTTGGTGCGGCGGTCCTGATCGCAGCCGCGCCGCTCGATCAATCCCTGTTCGGAGAGCTGGTCCAGGGTGCGGACCAGGGAGGGGGCTTCGACGCCGATGGTTCGGGCCAGGTCGCACTGGGGCTGGCCATCACCGAGTCGCCAGAGGTGGTAGAGGGTGATCCAGCGGGTCTGGGTCAGGCCCAGCGGCGCCAGGCGCCGGTCGATGACGGCACGCCACAGGCGCGGCACGCGGGACAGCTGGAAGCCGATGTTCTGGTGCATGGGTCTGTGCATCCGGGAAAAGCCTTGTTGGATTGTCCGAACCGTCCGCGTGGAATGCAAGCAGGCTTATCGTTGCATCTCCTCGTTCTTGCCCGCCTCATCTTCTGTCTCTTCTGTCTCTTCTGTCTCTTCTGTCTCTTCTGTCTCTTCTGTCTCTTC
>JBNJKT010000029.1:0-11193 GCA_051751285.1 Pseudomonadota bacterium
TGCATGTACAGCTTATATCGATTTGCCGAATCGAGCAAACCCAGCAGCGCTACCGCGCTGCCCGCTTTCCTCCCCGCCCGAGTGGGCGGGGGTTCTCGCGGTTTTTTGCTGATTCTCCTGCCAGGCGCGCAGCTCGGCCATGGCGGCGTAGAGGTCGGACAGCAGGGGCAAAACGGCGGGCATACCGCGCGAGCGCAGGCGGGTCTCCAGGGTTTCCGCCAGCAGCCCCAGGCGCGGTGTACCGCAATAGCGGCAGGCGCCATTCAAGGCATGCAGGGCGTCCAGCAGGGCCTCTTCGTCGGCATGGTCGACGGCGTCACGGATGGCTCGCTCGCTCTCTTGCAGAGAGTCGACCAGTGTCTCCAGCAGCCCTCTGGCGAGGGTCTCGCGTCCACCGGCCAGGCGGGCGCCCAGCTCCAGGTCGATCACCGCCAGTTCCTGATCCTCCGCCCCTGGCATCTCACCTCGGGCTGACGGCTCGCTCGTTGCGGCTCGCGGCCGCAGCCTGATGCCCAGGTGCTCTTCCAGCAGCTGATCGAGGCGGCGTGGTTGCAGCGGCTTGACCAGCATATCGTCGAGTCCAGCCTCGCGAAGGTCCTTGTGCTGGTCGCCCTGTACATGAGCGGTAACGGCGATGATCGGCACCCGCTTCCAGCTACCGCCAAGGCGTCTCAATGCCCGAGTCGTCTCCACGCCATCCATGCCGGGCATGCGGATGTCCATCAATACCAGGTCGAAGTCCCGTTCATGGGCGAGCGCCAGGGCTTCTTTCCCGTTAGCCGCCTGGGTAATGGTGAGGCCGGGCCCGGCCAGCAACTCATCCAGCAGCCGCCGGTTGGACTCGGTGTCGTCGACGATCAGCAGCCGAACCGGCGACGCTGCCTGCCGGCGCTGGATGGCCGGCGGCAGGGTCCGAGGCGACCCCTTCAGATGGCGGACCACCGCATCGGCCAGAGCCGAGCGGGAAACCGGCTTGGCAAGGACTTCGCCACCATGAGGCAGGGGCAGGGGCGGCAGGTCGGGGGGGCTGGCGTTGACCAGCAGCAGGGCGGGGCAGCCCAGGTCGTCCAGTCGGCGCCGCCATGCCGCCAGGTGTGCATCGTCGAGGTCCCCGTTGCCCAGTCCCGCCACGAGCAATGAGCTGGGGGGCTCGGTGCCGGCCGTTGCCTGTGTGATGACTCGGGCACCCCAGCGGGTCATCAGGTGCTGCAGGGCGCGACGCGTGGTCGGGTGGGGTTCCTCGAGCAAGATGCTTTCACCGTCCAGGCTGAGCTCCGGGGGGCGTTCGGACTCCGTGCTGCCCAATAGCGGCAGGGTGAAGGAGAAGGTCGAGCCCTGGCCGGGCTCGCTCTCGACGTCGATCTCACCGCCCATCTGCTCGACCAGCTGCCGGCAGATGGCCAGCCCCAGGCCGGTGCCACCGAATTCTCTCGGGTGGCTGATATCGGCCTGATGGAAGGCCTGGAAGAGGCGCTCTCGGGCCTCGTCGGTCAAACCGATGCCGGTGTCGCTGACGCTGACGCGCAGGACCACCTGGCCACCCCCGGTCTGTTCCAGCATGACGCGCACGGTCACGTCGCCCTGGTCGGTAAACTTGAGGGCGTTGTTGACCAGGTTGGTGATGACCTGGCGGGTCCGCAGCGGGTCACCCTTGAGGTCGGCCGGCACGTCATCGTAGACCAGGCCGAGCAGCTGCAGCCCCTTCTGATGGGCCAGCGGTGCCTGCAGACCGAGTACCTCGTCGACCAGACTGACCATGTCCAGCGGCAGCGTCTCGAGCTCCACCCGGCCAGCCTCCAGCTTGGAGAAATCCAGGACGTCGTTGACCAGCATCAGCAGGTTGTCGCAGGCCCTTTGTACGTGGTCCAGCCATTCGCGTTGGCGCGGTTCCATCCGCGAGCGCCCCAGCAGCCGGCAGAAGCCGACGATGCCGTTGAGGGGGGTGCGAATTTCATGACTCATGTTGGCCAGAAACTCAGACTTGACGCGGTTGGCCTCCAGGGCTCGACGGTGGGCCAGGTCCAGCTCGATGTTCTGGACCTCGATGGTCTCCATGGATTCCTTCAGATCGTCGGTGGCCTGCTCGATCTGTGCCTGCATCTCCTCCCGGGCCGTCTCGAGATGGTCGGCCAGGTCATTGACGCAGCGCGCCAATCCTGCCAGTTCAGGTGCCGGGGGAGGGGTCAGTCGCTCGGGCACCACCCCCAGGGCCAGGCGGTCAAGGGCGCGGCCGGTATCCTCCAGTGGCTGGCTCACGCGCCGCAGGGTGACATAGGCCGCGAGGAACAGCAGCAGGCCGGCCAGCAACAGGACCAGGCCGGCGCTGGCCAGGTAGCGATAGAAGCTGAGGAGTAGCGGGGTGGTGTCGATGTGCAGCACCAGCCGGCTCGCGGCCGAGGTGGTATCGGACAGCGGGACCTGCAGCAGCCACTGGCGCTCGTGTTCCAGCAGCCGAGTGTCGGCGAGGTCGGGTGGCGTCGCCAGGTCACCAAGCCGGCCATGCCGCAGGAGGGATTCACCCTGATCATTTTGAAGGCTCAGCCCCTGAACATGAGGAAGCGCCAGCAGGCCATCGGTCAGGCGCGATAGCGAACGGTCATCCCCGCTTGCCAGGGCTGTGTCCAGAGCCGGCGCAACAAGCTCGGCACTTCGGGTCAACTGGTCTTGAAGTGCCGCATAGCGCTGGCGGTCCTCGAGTACCAGGGCTACGCCGACCAGCAGGGTCAACATCAGCAGAGGTAGACCGAAGATCATCAGCATCAGTCGGGTCTTGAGGGACATCGGCAGGCTCGTCAGGCGGTGAATCGGTCTCCAGTATGCCACAGGGGGGGCAGACGCCTGTCCAGTGTGCAGCCGCAGGGATATAATGCCGAAAAGGCGTTTCCATCAGGAAGGTTACATGCATTTTCCCACTCTCGAGGAGACCGTCGGCCATACGCCGCTGGTCCGCCTCAAGCGCATCACTGCCGGGCGCGGCAATACCCTGCTGGCCAAGCTGGAGGGCAACAATCCCGCCGGGTCGGTGAAGGACCGTCCGGCCCTCTCCATGCTCCAGGAGGCCGAGGCCCGTGGCGAGATTGCACTCGGTGACACCCTGGTCGAGGCGACGTCCGGCAACACCGGAATTGCCCTGGCCATGGCGGCCGCCATCATGGGGTATCGCATGGTGCTGATCATGCCCGAGAGTGCCTCCGCCGAGCGCAAGCAGGCCATGGCCGCCTACGGCGCCAAGCTGATCGAGGTAAGCAAGGACGGCGGCATGGAAGAAGCCCGCGATGTGGCCGAGGCGATGATCGCCCGGCATGAGGGCAAGCCGCTGAACCAGTTCGCCAATCCCGACAACCCCCTGGCCCACTATCGAACCACCGGTCCGGAACTCTGGGAGCAGACCGGCGGCACCATCACGCACTTCATCAGTTCGATGGGTACCACCGGTACCATCATGGGGGTGTCGCGCTACCTCAAGGAGCGCAACCCCGAGGTGCAGATCATCGGCCTGCAGCCCGAGGATGGTGCCAGCATTGCCGGGATCCGCCGCTGGCCTGCGGAGTACCTGCCGAGTATCTTCGACGCTCGCCGCGTCGATCGGGTGCTGGATATCGGCCAGCAGGAGGCCGAGGAATACATGCGTCGTCTGGCCCGTGAGGAGGGCATCTTCTCCGGCGTCTCGTCCGGCGGCGCACTCGCCGGGGCGTTGCGTATCGCCGCCGAGGTCGAAAATGCGGTGATCGTCTTCATCGTCTGTGACCGTGGCGACCGCTATCTCTCCACCGGTCTGTTCGCCCCGGAGGCCTGAAATGGCCATGCTGGGCAAGCGTCGCCCCACGCGAGCGCCGTCAGGTGTTTCGGGGTTGCAGGGGCGCCAAGAGGAAAATCGTGAGTCCTTTGCTGTCGAAGAGCAGGACGTTCTGGACGTCCGGGGTCTGGCCCATGACGGCCGTGGGGTGGCGCGCACGATTCATGGCAAGACGGTGTTCATCGAGGGCGCGCTCCCCGGCGAGCGGGTGAAGGTTGCCGTCCATCGCACCCGCAAGCGCTTCGACGAAGCCCATGTTCGAGAACTGCTGTTGGCCTCGCCGGAGCGTGTCGCCGCTCCCTGTCCCCACTTCGAGCGTTGTGGCGGCTGCGACCTGCAGCACCTCACCCTGCCGGCCCAGCGTCGCCACAAGCAGGCCGTGCTGGAGGAGCTGCTGGGGCGGCAGGGCATCACGCCCACAGTATCTCCCGAGCTGCTTGCCGGTGCGGGTGAGGACTACCGTCGTCGTGCCCGGTTGGGCGTCAAGGTGAATGCCGAAGGTGGTGTTCACCTGGGCTTTCGCGCGCGCCACACCCATCGACTCATCGATATCGATGCCTGCACCGTGCTGGTGCCGGCGCTGGAGGCCCTGCTGGTGCCACTGCACCAATTGCTGGCAGAGCTCGAGGCACCTCGCCAGGTCGGGCACCTCGAGCTGCTCGAGAGCGACCAGGGCGCCGTGGTCGTCGTGCGCCAGCTGCGTGACCATCCCGGAGACGCCCGGCGCTGGCAGACCTTCGCCCGCGTCCATGGCGTCCACCTGGCCCGTCGGCTGGGTCGCGAAGCCGCGGAGTTAAACTGGCTGACCCCCGAGCCGGCGCTCAGCTGCCGGGTACCGGGGCCTGACGGGTCGCTCACCCTGGGCTTCGCCCCCGGAGACTTCCTGCAGGCCAATGCGGAGGTCAATGACCTGATGGTGAAGACAGCCCTCGCCTGGCTGGCGCCACTGGCCGCCGGCGAGCGGGTGCTGGACTTGTTCGCCGGCGTGGGCAACTTCAGCCTGCCGCTGGCCGTCGCCGGTGCCCGGGTGACGGCAGTGGAGGGCAACCCGGCGATGGTCGCTCGGCTCGGCGACAATGCCAGTGCCAATGCACCCGGTCGGAAGCTGCACGTCGAGACGCGCCAGGCAGACCTCTCCGGACTGGCGGCCGTGCGCGAACTGCTCCAGGACGTCGCCCCCGAGGTGGTCGTGCTGGACCCGCCCCGGGAAGGGGCAGAGGCGGTGAGCCGGGCACTCGTGGAACATCCCGTGGCGCGACTGCTCTACATCTCATGTGACCCGGCCACCCTGGCCCGGGATGCGGCACACCTCGTGCATGGTGGCTATCGTATCCGGCGCATGGCCGTGGCCGACATGTTCGTGCACACCTCACACCTGGAATCCATGCTGCTGTTCGAGTATCACGGCTCGGCGCGACAGATCCAAGGAGGGTCAAGCGATGGTTAAAGTGCGTGAAGAGCAGCCGCTGACCCGGGAAGGGAAGGTCGATATCGACCAGTGGCTCACTCGTCTGCAGGACGATGTCAATCTGCGCAATGTGGACGAGATGCGCCGTGTCTGCGAGCTGGCATGGCAACTGGAACTGTCTTCCGACCGCCCCCACAAGGCTTGGCTGAAGGATGGCTCGAGCTTTCGCATGGGCCTGGAAATGGCGGATATCCTGGGCGAACTCAAGCTCGACCAGCCGGCGCTGGAGGCTGCGGTGCTCTACCGCGCCGTCCGCGAGCAGCTGATCGGCCTCGAGGAGATCGATAAGCGCTTCGGTCACGAGGTCGCCGGGCTCATCGACGGCGTGCTGCAGATGGCTGCCATCAGCACCTTCCAGGCGCCCAGCCAGGGCCTGAGTCAGCATGACCAGCAGGACAACCTGCGCAAGATGCTGGTCAACCTGATTGACGATGTCCGCGTCGCCCTGATCAAGATTGCCGAGCGCACCTGCGCCCTTCGCCAGGTGCGCGATGCGCCTCGCGAGAAGCGCCTGCAGGTGGCCCGCGAGGTCTTCGATATCTATGCGCCTCTGGCCCACCGCCTGGGGGTCGGCCATCTCAAGTGGGAGCTCGAGGATCTCTCCTTCCGCTACCTGCACGAGGACGAGTACAAGACCATCGCCCGGCAGCTTGCCGAGAAGCGTCTGGACCGCGACCGCTACATTAACGAAGTGGTGGAGACCCTCAAGTCGCTGATGACGGCCCAGGGCATCAGTCGCTACCAGGTGGACGGGCGCGCCAAGCACATCTACTCGATCTGGCGGAAGATGAAGCGCAAGCGCATCGACTTCTCCCAGGTCCACGACATCCGGGCGGTGCGCATACTGGTTCCCGAAGTGAGCGACTGCTACACGGTGCTGGGTATCGTGCATTCACGCTGGCATCACGTTCCCAACGAATTCGACGATTACATTGCCAATCCCAAGAAGAACGGCTACCAGTCGCTTCACACCGCGGTGCTTGGCCCCGAGAACAAGGTGCTCGAGATCCAGATCCGCACCTTCGCCATGCATGAGGAGGCCGAGCTCGGGGTCTGCGCCCACTGGCGCTACAAGGGGCACGATACCAGCGCGCGAAGCGCGAGCTACGAGGAGAAGATTGCCTGGCTGCGCCAGGTGCTGGAGTGGCACGAGGAGGTGGGCGAGTTCGGCGACCTTCGCGAGGGGTTGACCAGCGACGTTGCCCCGGACCGCATCTATGTCTTCACCCCGGACGGTCACGTCATCGACCTGCCCCGGGTCGCCACACCGATCGACTTCGCCTACCGCGTGCACACCGAAGTGGGCCACCGCTGCCGGGGGGCCAAGGTCAACGGTCGCATCGTGCCGCTCACCTACCGGCTCAAGACCGGCCAGCAGGTGGAGATCCTCACCGCCAGCAAGGGCGGGCCGAGCCGTGACTGGCTCAATCCCAACCTGGGCTATGTGTGCACCTCCCGGGCGCGGGCCAAGATCCAGGCCTGGTTCAAGCTGCAGGCCCGCGACCGCAACCTTGAGGAGGGCCGGGCGCTGTTCGAGCGCGAGATGAAGCGCCTCGACGTCGAGGACATGGACCTGACCCGCCTGGCTAACAAGGTCAACTACCCCACGCCGGATGACATGTATGCCGCCCTGGGTGCGGGGGACCTGCGCATCGGCCAGGTGTTGCACCAGGCCCAGCAGCTGTTCGGCGAGAGTGACGACCAGGAACAGCTCGATCGCCTGCTGGCCAAGCCCCGCAAGCCACCCGGCAAGGGCAGCGGCAGCGACATCACCGTGCTCGGGGTGGGCAACCTCAAGACGAGCATGGCCAACTGCTGCCATCCGGTGCCCGGTGACGCCATCGTCGGTTTCATCACTCAGGGGCGCGGCGTCACCGTGCATCGCCAGGACTGCCCCAATATCCTGCAGCTGCGCCTGGACGAACCCCAGCGCATCATCGAGGTGGAGTGGGGCGAGCGCGCCCGCACCCAGTATCCGGTAGACATCGAGATCCAGGCCTGGGACCGCTCGGGCCTGCTGCGCGACGTCACCGGCGTGCTCAGCAACGACCATGTCAACGTACTCTCGGTGAACACGCTGACCAACACCGATGACGGTATCGCGCGTCTGTCCATCACGCTGGAGGTCGACGGCCTGGAAACCCTGGGGCGTCTCTTCTCGCGGATTCAGCAGCTGCCCAATGTCATCGAGGTGCGGCGGC
The DNA here is from genome assembly GCA_051751285.1 of Pseudomonadota bacterium. Taxonomy (GTDB): domain Bacteria; phylum Pseudomonadota; class Gammaproteobacteria; order Pseudomonadales; family Halomonadaceae; genus Halomonas. The sequence continues at coordinate 7,466 of JBNJKT010000029.1, forward strand.
TGCGTGGCGGGGGCGGAGAAGGCAAGCCCGGCAAGCGCAAGAGGAGAATGACATGAGTCAGTCCCGCCATGACCTGGACGACCTGCTCACGCTGATGGCCGTGCTGCGCGACCCCGAACAGGGTTGCCCCTGGGATGTGAAGCAGGACTGGGATTCCATCGTGCCGCATACCCTGGAGGAGGCCTACGAGGTTGCCGACGCCATCGAGCGGCGGGCCTGGGACGAGCTACCCGGAGAGCTCGGTGATCTGCTTTTTCAGGTGGTCTACTACAGCCAGTTCGGGGCCGAGGAAGGGCGCTTCGACTTCCATGAAGTGGTGCATGTTCTCACTGCCAAGATGCTGCGCCGCCATCCTCATGTCTTCCCCGATGGCACCCTGGTCTCGCGCCGCCCGCGGGGGATGAGCGCCGAGGATATGGAGACTCGGCTGGTACACTCTCGCTGGGAATCGCTGAAGGCCGAGGAGCGTGCCGAGCGGGCAGGCGACACGCGCGACACCGGCACGGCGTCGGTGCTGGATGACGTGCCCCGCACTCTGCCGGCCCTCTCTCGGGCCGCCAAGCTCTCCAAGCGCGCCGCTCGCGTGGGCTTCGACTGGCCCGATACCAGCGGTGTGCTGGCCAAGATCCGTGAGGAGCTTGACGAGGTGGAAGAGGCCATTGCCGCGGGAGATCGGGCGCATGCGGTGGAAGAAGTGGGCGATCTGTTGTTTGCAGTAACCAACCTGGCGCGAACGCTCAAGACCGATCCCGAGCAGTGCCTGCGCGCCACCAATGCCAAGTTCGAGCGGCGCTTCCGCCACGTGGAGGCGGCCCTGGCTGCCGCCGAGGTGCCGCTGCAGGAGGCTGGCCTGGCGACCATGGAGCGCCACTGGCAGGCCGCCAAGCACCTCGACATTCCCGACCAGGAATTGCCGCAAGGAGAGTCACGATCATGAGCCATGACCTGCACGAATCGCTGCGTGACAATGTCCGTATCCTGGGTGACAGCCTGGGCCGCACCATCGCCGATGATCTGGGTCCGGGCTTCGTCGATCGAATCGAGACCATCCGAGGCTTTGCCAAGCAGGGGCGGCATGGCGAGGATGGCAGCCAGCGCGCACTGATCGAGTACCTTCGCAAGTTGCCCGACCGAGATCTGCTGCCGGTGACCCGGGCCTTCAACCAGTTTCTCAACCTGGCCAATATCGCCGAGCAACACTATCGAGCGCGCTTCCGTCGGGTCGAGGATTACAAGCCCGGTTCCCAGCCGGCGCTCTCCGAGCTGCTTGAGCGGGCCCGCGGGGCCGGTCATTCGCCGCGCAAGCTGGTGGAGACCCTGGCCGGCATGCGCGTCGAACTGGTTCTGACGGCGCACCCCACCGAGGTCATTCGCCGCACCCTGATCCAGAAGTATGACGCCATCGACGACTGTCTCAGCGCCATCGAGTCTTCCGGCGACTATCCGGAGCTCGTGGCGCGTGCCCAGGGCCGGCTGGAGGAGCTGATCAGCCAGGCCTGGCACACCGACGAGATCCGCCACGAGCGACCGACCCCGGTGGACGAGGCCAAATGGGGCTTCGCGGTGATCGAGAACTCGCTATGGCAGGCGGTCCCCGACTTTCATCGCGACCTCGACAACCTGCTGTTGGATACCGCAGGGGAGCGTCTGCCGCTGGATGCCGCGCCGATCCGCTTCGCCTCATGGATGGGGGGAGACCGCGACGGCAATCCCAACGTCACGGCGAAGGTGACTCGCGAGGTACTGCTGCTGGGGCGCTGGATGGCGGCAGACCTCTACCTGCGCGATCTGGAGCAGCTCAGGGCCGAGCTCTCCATGTGGAAGGCCAACAGTGCACTCAAGGCTGAGGTGGGCGGGGTCGCTGAGCCCTACCGCGAACTGCTCAAGCGCCTGTCGAATCGTGTCGAGGCAACGCGGGACTGGGCCAAGGACGAGCTCGACGGGCGCAGCTATGAGGGGGGTCCCATCATCGAGACCCGAGACCAGCTCTATGCCCCGCTGCTGGCCTGCTATCGCTCGCTGTGTGATGTGGGGCTCGACACCATCGCCAACGGCGTGCTGCTCGACACGCTGCGCCGAGTGGCGGTGTTCGGGGTGACCCTGACCAAGCTCGACCTGCGCCAGGAGGCCAGTCGCCACGCCCAGGTGATGGAGGAGCTTACTCAGGGCCTGGCGCTCGGTCACTACCGTGACTGGGGCGAGGCGCAGCGCCAGGAGTTCCTGCTCACCGAGCTCGCCTCGCGGCGTCCGCTGATCCCGCGGCGCTGGGAGTGCTCTGCCGAGTCCCGTGAGGTGATCGACACCTTCCGGGTCATCGCCTCCGAGCACCGTGAGGCGCTGGGCACCTACATCATCTCCATGGCCGCCCAGCCCTCCGACGTGCTCGCCGTGGCCCTGCTGATGAAGGAGGTGGGGGGCACGGTCAGCCTGCCCATCGCGCCGCTGTTCGAGACCCTCGACGACCTGGATCATGCCGGTGAGGTCATCGATCACCTGCTGGCGCTGCCCGGTTATCGTGCCCTGGCCGGCGACAGCCAGGAGGTGATGATCGGCTACTCGGACTCCGCCAAGGACGCCGGCCAGCTCGCCGCCGCCTGGGCGCAGTACCGGGCCCAGGAGACGCTGGTGGAAGTCTGCCAGCGTCACGGCGTCGACCTCACGCTCTTCCATGGCCGCGGTGGTACCGTGGGTCGGGGAGGCGGGCCCGCCCACGCTGCCATCCTCTCCCAGCCGCCGGGCTCGGTGAACGGCAGCCTGCGGGTGACCGAGCAGGGCGAAATGATTCGCTTCAAGTTCGGCCAGCCCGAGATCGCCCTGCGTTCCATGGAGATCTATGCCTGTGCGGTCCTAGAGGCGAGCCTGCTGCCGCCGCCGGCGCCCAAGACAGAATGGCGCGAGGAGATGGACCGTCTGGCCGAGGTGGCCCATGGCGCCTATGTGGGGGTGGTGCGCGAGGACCCCGATTTCGTCCCCTATTTCCGGGCGGTGACGCCGGAAGGGGCGCTAGGGCGACTGCCGCTGGGTTCGCGACCCACCAAGCGTCGCCAGGACGGTGGCGTCGAGACCCTGCGGGCGATTCCCTGGATCTTCGCCTGGACCCAGATACGTCTAATGCTGCCGGCCTGGCTGGGCAGTGGCGAGGCCTTCTGCCAGCGGCTGGAGGAGGAGGATGGCATCGAGAGGCTTCGGGAGATGCGCGCTCACTGGCCTTTCTTTGGTACTTACCTGGACATGCTGGAGATGCTGCTGGCCAAGGCCGACGTGGGAATCGCCACCTACTACGAACACCGGCTGGTCGACGAACCGTCCCTCAAGGCGCTCGGCGAGCGGCTACGCACCCGCTTCGGTCGACTCCAGGGGGCGCTGTTGCAAGTGCTCGACCAGCAGGAACTGCTGGAAAAGACACCGCTGATCCGCCAGGCCATCGAGGTGCGCAATCCCTATATCGATCCGCTGCATGGTCTGCAGGCGGAACTCCTGCAGCGTAACCGCGACGCCGACGGGGCGATCAGCGCGGACCTTTCCCGGGCGCTGATGGTGACCATGGCGGGGATCGCAGCCGGACTGCGCAATACGGGTTAGGCCTTCGGCCAGCGACAAGCAACAAGCAACAAGGAGCGAGCTTCAAGGAACCCATTGGCTCGCTCCTTCACGAATCTAGGATATGCTGCCTTGCAGCTTGCAGCTTGCAGCTTGCAGCTTGCAGCTTGCAGCTTGCAGCTTGCAGC
>JBNJKT010000030.1:0-8602 GCA_051751285.1 Pseudomonadota bacterium
AGGCGCTGATAAAAACCCCTTGATCCATGGCAATTTCTCTCTGTAGATCAGGAATCATTTGGTTAGCAAGGCGTCGATCGGGTGATGTGCTCATGGTGGTAACAGGTATGTCATCAAGTACTGTTTCCGGTAGACCAAAAAGCCACGCAATGTTTAGCCAGCGAGTGTTGGTGTGAACGAATAGCGCTACTGCCGGAGTCCTCAGCTCATACGTGCTGGTGTTCGGCAGCCATCTCTCTCAATCTGGCAAGGCGATCCAGCAGTGCCTCAGGCACTTGGTCCACAATGCGTGTCTCACCGAGATGAATGGTCCCTTCATTAGCATCCAGGGTCAGAATATCGCCCTCTACAAGCTGTCGCTCGCCAATGCTCAGAGTTCTTGCCTGCTCGTCGACCGTCATCGCCGTGCAACCGACCAGGCAGACCTTGCCCAGTTGGCGCGCCACGACAGCGGCATGGGAGGTGCGTGCACCGCGTTGGGTCAGCAAGCCATCAGCGAGTTCCAGAGCGGCGATGTCATGAGTCTCGGCATCACGACGTACCAGTATGACCTGCACACCGGCAGACTTGCGTGCTCGCGCCCGGTCCTCATCCAGGACAATTTCGCCACATGCGACGCCACTGCTGGCACTGGCAGCCCGAGCCACAGGCTTGAGGGGGTCGCCGTTGGCACTTGCGACCCTTCGCAGCGTCAGCGCTCGAGCATCCAGGTGGCGGGTCCGCTCCAGGGCAGTCGCCGCATCGATCACGCCGTCTTCCCAGAGGTCCAGGGCAATGCGTGCGCACGCCTGGGGGGTACGCTTGCCGTTGCGGGTCTGCAGCAGATAGAGCTGACGATCCTGCACCGTGAACTCAACGTCCTGCATGTCGCCAAAGGCACGCTCCAGTCGACGACAGACCTGCGTCAGGGTTTCCCAGAGTTGGGGGGCCACCGTGGCCAGTTCGTCATGCCCCTGGGCGCTGCGGCGACCGCTGACCACGTCCTCACCTTGGGCATTGAACAGGAAGTCGACCCAGGGCAGCGGCTCGCCGCTGCTGGGGTGTCGGGTAAAGCCGACCCCGGACCCTGAGAGCCCACCGGCATTGCCGAAAACCATGCGCTGTACCGTCACCGCCGTGCCCAAGTCGTGGGATACCCCGTGCAACTCACGATACGCGCGGGCCTTGGAGCCATGCCAGGACGCGAAGACGGCGGTAATGGCGTCACGTAGCTGTACCCTTGCATCCTGGGGGAAGGGTTCACCGGCTTCACGGGCATAGGTCGACAGATGACGCCTGGCGAGCTCGCGCAGGGTAGCGAAATCGAGTTCACGCTCATCATTCGTCTGACGCACGGCATCCAGGTCGGCCTCGAAGTGAAACCCCTCGATGCCGGCCACGATCTCCCCATAGCCGGCAATCAGACGACGGTAGGCATCCCAGGTCAGGCGGGGATGCCCGGTAAGACGCACCATGCCGGGCAGCGTGGTCTCCGTCAGTCCGATGTTGAGCAGGGTTTCCATCATGCCTGGCATCGAGACGGGAGCCCCGGAACGCACCGAAAGCAGCAGCGGACGGCGGGGGTCGCCAAGGCCAAGGCCGGTCATTCTCTCCAGTCGCCTCAGGGCCTCGGGCCAGAATTGATGCACGGCCTCAGGTTGCTGGCACCAACGCGTGCCGAGCACGAACGCGGGAGGCACCGGCAGGCCCAGGGCATCCATCCGTGCCAGGTTCCACGCCTTGGCGCCGAACGTGGACGGCGATGCCTTGTCCGGTAGCGGGGCATCGTCGCCGATCAGATAGATCTGCTGTTCCAGCTCATCCGCGTCGAGTGCTGCCCTGTCGTCAGTGGTAAGCAGATTCACAGGCTGTCCCCCATCCGGCTGAATGCCAGCTTGCGCAAGCCAAAGCCTGTCGCCAGCAGGGCATCGGTGGCTTGTTCGAGTGCGGTCGAGAATTCAGTGGCCAGATTGAGGGTCGCCGCGTGATTGACGTTGAGCATCAGGGCCCGGCGAACCTCGCGTAGCAGACTGTCACTGCGTCGCTCGGCACTCAGCACACGCCACAGGGCTGCCACGAATTCCTCATGGTCCACAGCGCTGCTCTGTTCATCGAGCGTGCCGGCAATCGCCAGCGCCTTGACGTGATCCTGCGTGGCCGTGAGCACCTCATCGGCGAGTCGCTGCATGGCGTGCTGAACGTCTCCCTGCCATCCTTCGTGGCCGGCTTCCGCGATCAACGACAGCAGAAAAGCCGCTTCCTCCAGATGATCCGCGACATCGTCGGCACGTTCGATCAGCCCGGTGAAGGGACGCCAGCGCGGCTGCACCTCGGCTCGCGAACGCGAGCGCATCACCATCATGTCGGCCTGATGCTCCCACTCCTTGGCCCGCTCTGAAAGCCTCGCTGCGGCCTGATGCTTGAGGTAGTGACCGTGGGCCAGGGCATCACGCAGGCCCTCTGCCAGCGCGTGGCAGTAAGCGGCATGTTCGCTCAGCAGGTCAAACTCGTCGCGGCGCCGTTGCAGGTGACGTAACAGCAGTAAGCGGGTCTCATCGGCGATCAGGGAGGGACTCTGTCCCTCTCTCGTCGACTGGCTGGCCAGGGTCAGGGCCTCGACCAGAAACTCTCGGGTTGCCGCGTCGCCCAGGACCTGGTCGAGACGCTCGCCGATATGAAAGTAGTCGCTGCCCAGTGCCTGCATGGCGTCGTAGATAAGACGCTCGGCGCCGGCTGCCAGCCAGGCCATGTGGCCCGCTTCTCGACGGGAGGTTTCTTCCAGGACGGCGATGGCCGAGGGCTTCTTGACGAAGTGCACGAGGCGTTTGCGAGCGCGGTTCCAGTCAATCAGAAAGACGATTCGTGCACCGATGCCTTCGAGCGCCTGCTGTAGCGATGCTTCGTCGTCACAGGCGAAATCGGCGGTGCCAACGAAGTAGGCGTTCCCTGCATTCAGGCCTCGGGTGGTGCGAGCCTCCGATGTCGACCAATGGGCGCCAATGTCGCGCAACATTGTCTGGAAAAAGCTGAAGCGCTGGCGGTGCAGGTCGGAATAGGTGAGCGTGATATGCAACGCCTCGACCTGGATGACCAGGACATGGGCGTCGTTGGTGCCGATATCATTCTGCAGCAGCAGGCGTTCGCCATCGCGGGTCGCGGCGGTGTCCAGCCCCGGGTGGTCCAGCTTGAGCGGTCGCGTCCGGTTGAGTCCACGCATGAACGCGGCCACGCGGGGGCGGTCAGCTGCCTCCAGCTGCCAGACATGGGCCCCATCGACGGAATCATCCGACAGGTTGGCGGCCATGTGGTTGAGTGCCTTGTGCAGATCCATGATCAGGATATGCACGCTGTCGCCCCGGCTGCGGTTGCCACCGGTCAATGCCTGCAGCTGTGCCTCATCGAGGGTGCCATCGCTGAGTGTCTCCAGCCAGGAAGCCCATTGGCTGACGCGCTGCTGCAGCTCACTGCCGTCATTGCCTTCGGTGAGTGGTCGAGCCATGGTGAGAAAGTCTTCTCGCAGCAGCGCCATGAAGCGCGGTAGCTCGGGGATAGTGAGGAGGCTGCCCGTTCGAAAGGCGGTGCCGGGAAGCTCCTTGAGCCATGCCGCGTTAAGGCTGGCACTGGCGATTTCGGATGTCAGGTCGATGGGGGCCGACGTGGGCTGGTCAGCATATGTCCAGGCAGCCTGCAACAGTGTCAGGTAGACCTTCAGCCGGTCATTTGCTCGCAAGGCAGCCTTGACCCAGGTCGGTCGCAGAAGCTGCGACTGGCCGAGTGATGCCACCACATCCGCCTTGTCCATCCGAGTCCCCCCTGCCGTCTTGACGCTGCAGATGCCGATAAAAAACGGAATCAGACAGGATGAGTCTCGTCGGTTCACATGACACTGGTGTTACGCGCCTCCACCTATCGGCGGTGTGGCATGGACGGTAACGGGGCAGATAGGCCTATCATGGGCTCTAGGGATCACAATCGGGAGAGAAGCTCATGCGGCAACTGTTCTTGATGCGCCACGCCAAGGCGAAACGTGGCGATAATAAGGTGGCCGATCACGACCGGCCACTGCGCAAGCGAGGCAGGCGCCAGGCGGCGGCCATGGCCAAGGCGCTGCAGCGTTGGAAGGCCTTAGAGGGTGAGATCCACGTCAGCGGTGCGGTGCGCACGCACCAGACACTTGACGAGATAGCCAAGCAGCTTCCCGAGCTTTCCTTGACAGAGCGAGCCTTCTTCGACGAGGCGCTTTACACCTTCGATGCCCAAGCACTGCTGGCCTGGCTGCGGGGCCTGCCCGAGGCGACCGACAGGGTACTGATAATCGGTCACAACCCTGCCTTGCTGGAGCTGGCTCATTGGCTCTGCCCCGCCACGCCAGATGTGCTGCCTACCGGCGGCCTGCTGCATCTTTCGCTGCCCGATACGCCCTGGCACTCCCTGGAACACCATGCCGCCGAGAACGTGAACTGCCTGACGCCGGAGCAGGCCAGTCATGCGCTCTTCAAGCGCAAGGCACTTGGGAAACCGTCCTTGCACAAGGCCGGCCTGGCCAAGCACATTCGCAGCCAGCTGGAACACCAGTATCTGATGGTCAGGACCCTGGAGCCCGGCGTCATGGCCGGTATCGACCCCGAGTTCCTGCATCAGTATCGCGTCAATCTGCGCCGCAGCCGGGCGATCGGCGAATCCGTGCGAGCTGCCATCAAGGTACCCGGCTTGAAGAAGCGCTTGAAGCACCTCAAGCGGCGTGCTCAGGCGACCAGCGACCTTAGGGATCTTGATGTCTTCCTGGAAGGCTTAAACGAGACACCGCCGCCGCTGATACCTCGCTCCCGTCAGGCCCTGGAGAACTGGTTGCTAGCCCACCGCGAGGAGGAGCACGCGGCACTGCGCCAACAGCTCGTGCAATCCAGTTACCTCGAGGAGATGCAGGACTGGCGAGATTTCATCGGCTCCCAAGACTTCAAGGAAGCGCTGGCCGAGCTTTCGAGCAAGCGCATCGCGACGGTACTGACCGAGCGCATCGACCGCCACGACCAGACACTGGCTGCGCTGACCCCCGAGAGCGATGACGAGACGCTTCATGATCTGCGCAAGGCAGTGAAACGCATCCGTTACCTGGCCGAGCTGGAACCCAGGCGCCACCGTGATTTTCTCTCGGGGCTCAAGCATCGCCAAAGTGTGCTGGGTGACTTTCAGGATCTCTGCTCTCACCAGGCCTGGATCGAGGCCTTTGCCGCCAGCTCCCGCAATGCGCCCAGGCGTAAGCAGGAGTGTAATGACTGGCGTTCTGCCTTGGAGGTACAGAAGAAGGCTATGCGGGAAGAGGTGATGGAACTGACACCGCTATCAGACCTCTACCATGCGACGCTCAAACGCTGATCAACCTCGCCCGACTCGTGCCGTTGCCCAGCCATTCCAAATGGATGTGAAGCGGAATGCGTTCGTGAATTTCCTGCACATGGGAGATCACGCTCATTCGAAGCCTAAAGGCCTACAGGCTGCCAGTGCTCCTCTGCCTCAGGAATACCGAGGTGGCGCGTGACAGGAGGAGGATCCGAGAACAGCGCGAAGCGGCCGCACATGGGTCATCTGCTCCTGCCGATGTCGTCGGCCTCAACCAGCAGGCGGCAGATCAGCTCCGAGGCGGTTTCCCTCGACACCTTCTTGAGGTGGTTGAGTGCAGCCTCGGCCTCGAGCGAAAGGTCGATGATCATGGCCTTGGGCGCTGACGAGGGAAATGCGGTGCTCGTGGCCTCGAGCCAACGCCGGAGATCCGCTAGGCGGGGCACACCTATAACCGATGGCTGACCGCGCTGGCTGCCGCCCTTTTCCCAAGCCTCGATCAGGGCCTCTCGACCGATGATGCCGGCCTTCTCGAGGCAGTGCACGGTGTGGATGTTCAGCCCCTCGTGCCAGGGTGGTGCCTGATCGGCAATCTCGGGCCAGCGACAGATCCAGCGCTCGATGGCGCGAGTCGGCCAGAAGCGGACCTTCAATTAATGGTAATATAACGCCGCCTAGCACGCGAAGCTCCGAAATGGAGACGAAACCGCATGTAGTAGACATCGGCCGTTCCTAGCCTTGGTAAGCAATTATTTACCGTATGCTAGCCAGATCACAGAGTCTAACTCTGCCAGATTTTTGGCAGGATGTTTAGAGTTCTGAGCTAGTGAGATCCTAAGTTTCTTAGCAAGATCTAAATACGCCGCCCCTTCACTAGAACCTTTCGGTGGCCTAAACTTAATATCAGACAGATACGCATACACTGGCTTATTGAGCACGGGATACTTATCCGGAAATGCTAAGCAAAGCATCTCTGATAAAAATGCTCTTCTGGCAGAGTTTTTCAATGAACTGAGACGATCTAATTCCCGCACTACAGTATCATCCCTTTCGCCTTCCTTTGCACTTAAAATTCGAATAAAGCTGGCTGAAATCTCTTTAAAGTTGCTCCTCTTTCCCTGTCTCTCCCACCCCATACCTTGAAGTCTATTTCCGGACTCCCAACTCCAGAAGGATGGCAAAAGCTCATAGAATTCAGACGAACTAATTTCACCGTCACTGCAACGTAAAAACAATCTCTGCATATCATCTTTTAAACTCAGATGCGCAAGCAATTGTTCTCGTCGAAATTTCACCTGTCGCTTCGAACCGCTTGGCTTTGGTAGAATTAAAGGTTTTACTTTTAGACTGTTCTCTCCTTTATTCTTCTTACCTCTTTTAGGAGATGGATCACCTTCCTGATATTCATCCAGCCAGTCTTCAGACACAACAACTGCTTTCGCCTCAACTTCCTTTACCCACGTTACAGCGTGATCAAAGTCTTTCGATGATATTTCTGCATATATATTCGCTTCATAGTTAGTTTCGAAAGCTGCTCTCGTTAGATTTGAAGATCCTATTAGCGAAAAGAACTTGCCGTCTTTGCTTTTCCAAAAAATAGCTTTGGGATGGAAGCCAGATATCTCATCAGCGACCATGAATTGACTTTTTCTCTCTGCGGGTAGCCATTTCATTAAATCGAGGCACGCTATTTTTTTCGTAATACCAAAATCTTTTCCAACTATCACCCTGAAGCTTTTGCAATCACAGTTTAACTCTATACTACTGTCCCATTCAGTCAAATATGCAGTTACCACATAAAGCTCTACAGCTTGCAGGAAGGCTTGGCTGTATATCTCTCTAATTTCGCTTTTCGAATGTGGAGAGTGGAGGATAAGTCTCATAATTCTAATGCTTCCTTATATTTATATACGGGACCTAGTTAGCGCAGAGCTTTTCGGCTATCTTGGAGCCGCGGAATTTTTAAAAAATTGTCTGGCAGTAGTAGCGCATTGTTAACTGATTTACTGCTCACGTCGGCACAGCCGCTGTGGGTCGAATCGCGACTGACTGCAGGCTCTAGCACACGACGAGCATGTTCTGGACCATCCTATACATTCCACCCGAGGAGGTCTATACCATGAACACATCAACAACAGCTACGCGCGAGCCTTGGAACAAAGGCAAGCTGGTTGGTCAGAAAACACCTTTTCGCATCAAAGACATCTGGGCCATTCGTGTCCGGCTGCAGCTTGCTGGGAAGGTACGAGACTTGGCGATTTTCGAGCTAGCAATCGATAGCAAACTACGCGCCTGTGACTTGGTGGCTTTGCGTGTCCGGGATGTGACCCATGGTGAACATATATCATCAAGAGCCACAATAATGCAGAAGAAGACGAAGAGCCCGGTACAGTTTGAGATAACCGATCAAACTCACAATGCTCTAAAAACATGGATTCTACGTGCCAAGCTTCGAAACGAGGACTACTTATTTCCAAGCCGTTCGAGCAGGAAAGATCATCTATCTACGCGACAGTACGCCCGGATTGTTAAAGACTGGGTAACCTCAATCGGGCTGGACCCATCAGCCTATGGCACTCACACGCTGCGAAGAACTAAGGCAACTCTAATCTACCGCCGAACAAAAAATCTGAGAGCTGTTCAACTGTTATTGGGCCATACGAAACTTGAGAGCACTGTTCGATATCTTGGCATTGAGGTAGATGATGCATTAGAAATGGCCGAGCAAACGGAAGTATAGGAAAAAATAACGACGGCCTAGTTTTTGGTCGTCGTTATTCGGCCAGAAGCGGACGTTAAAATAGTTCGGATGTAACGCAGAGGTAACCGAATGCTTTTTACCACTAGCGAAAACCGGCCCGGTTGACCGCCTAGTTAAACGTCTTCTAGATCAATTCCTTCATATATGAATTGCTCCATTCCATTATCACCATCAGGTTTTAAACCTTCCCGTTGCATCGCTTGGTACCAGTTTGCAACGGCACGCTTCATCCACTTCATATCTTTTTTCCATACAGGGCCGACATGCTCCACCCACAATTCAACCTCACGCTCTGAAGTAGGCGATGCGGACGAAAACAGTTCGGCTGTCGCAACCAACTGAGCCGTCAGCTTATCGTCTATCACTTCTTCAGGGATTGACCAGTGCCCTATACTCCCCAAACAATCGGTATAGAACCCTAGTTGCTTGAGCTGATCAATCAGGTATGGATGCTCTGACTTCTCATCAAATATAGGACGCAGGTCGTCAAGTTTCTTAGCGCCATCAGTTACTAGCTGGGGA
>JBNJKT010000031.1:0-6295 GCA_051751285.1 Pseudomonadota bacterium
ATCACGGTGCACGCCCGGCAGATCACGCTGCGGCTAGGCGCCGCCGCAGACCGATGGTGGCCCTCGGCGCTGAAGGCGCTACCGCGATTGGGCGCCTTGTCGTAGTCCTCTCCACGACAGCACGAATTGCCACCGAGATCGGCGTCTCGCCGAGCATCGCCCATGGCCAATCGACAGCCATCAATAGCTGATGGAAATAAAATCGAGATAAATGAGAACTTAAAGCTATCAATGCCGCGCGGCTCGGAGGCGGGATCCGGCGGTCGCTCCGTCAGCGCCGTCGGGAAGCCCCGAAATGCCGCTCGCCGAAGGCCGTGATGAAATAGGCGGGGTGACGCGTAAGCAAGGTCACGAGCGCTCGTCCTCTAGCCGCAGGGACGAAAATTAAGAGCCGCGAAAGCAAAAATCCTTGACGCCCCCCACCTTTCGGAAAATAGTTATCAGAATATTAAGGCCACAGTGCATTGAGGAGAGAGTGAGGTGAGACGGGCACTAACCATCGTAGCTAGCGCGCTCTTTGGCTGTATGCAGACGGCAATTGCAAATCAGAGTTATCCGATATTCCCAACTCCAAGCTCTCCGTTTTATGCAACGGCTGGTCAAGGGGACATCGTTTTGTACGCGGGGTATGGATACAATCGTGCAACGTTCGACGTCTTTGCCTTCGATATGGAGCAGAGCGCTTTCGTTGCTCGAAAGCAGTACCGCGTAAGCGATGTGACGGCGGTCTGCGAGGCACCAGGAGGTGTCGTACTTTCGAGACCGGAAAACCCACAAATTGTGAGGCATCGGGCTGGTGAGCTCACAATGGAAAGTTCTGAAGTCCGATGCCCGGTTCCGTCGTCAGGCACCTCATGCGGTACCGGGCGGACACTTTTTCATGGCTGGTTGCCTGGGCGATTGGATACGCTCTCAATCTGCTACAGCCCCGACATCCGAGCGACGACTTTTCATATCACTTCCGCTGAAGGGGTGCGTCGCGACCTAGGAGCGGCTGGAACATCACCGGGTGGAAGCGGTCGGTTTGTTGTCACGCGCGGGGTGCAACCCGACACTTATCTAGCGCATCACACGCGTAGTGCGATTCACGAAAGTGCTGTTCTCGTAGATGCAAACGCAGGAACGGTCGAGGCGTTTGCCATTCCGGATCTATCGGACGCGCGCCCATCGCGCGGCTTCGGCGCCGGTTCCTTCGGAGTGACGCTTCATCCTGTTCGCGGCGGCCTCGTGGCCGAAGGCGAAGGGGGCGATGTATTCTTCTTGCACAACGGAAATACGCGCTTGCTCACCGACGGTGCTGTCGCGCAGTCGGTCCGCATCGGGTCAGAGAGTTGCGCCGTCATGCTCGTTGCCCGTGCTGACGCGGGCGAAGAGTTCCGCATTTACGACCTTTGCAGCTGATAGCATCATATGAACTAGAGCTTTGGAGAAATCACATGCGGGAATTTGAAAATGATGCCGGAGGCAAGCTCGAGCATCCTGGGCTGACCAGCAACGAGATCTTCGATCTCGTGCAATTGGCCTCTGCGGCATACGATGAAAGCTTTTTTCCCGGCTCGTCATTTGATGGCTATCGGTTTTCTCAGGCGTGGTTTCCAGTGACAGCCGATCTTGGCTCATTCGGCCTAGATACAGATGCGTTTTTGATCGATAACTACTACTTCAGATCGGAAACTTACGCCGTCGATCCTGGGTCAGACGCTATTCCCGGCACTGCGGAGGCTGTTGTATTTTCAAACCGAGCGAATGATGTTGTTTTGGCTTTCCGTGGCACCGCCGATGGTGATGACGCTTCATTTTGGGATGCGATATTTGAATCTGGGGACCGCGGTGATTGGCTAAACAGGGATAGACACTACGAGGCATTTGATCCCTTATTCACTGCGCTTGAAGGCTACTTAGAAGCGTCCGGCGCGGGCCGTTTACTTGTTGCTGGTCATAGCCTTGGCGGCGCAATGGCTGAGTTCTTTATGGAGGAGTATGCTGACGGCTCGATTGAAGGTATCGAATTTGAGGCGGTTGCGGTTGCATCTCCGGATGCAAGTCAGACCAGCGACCCTCGCGTTCTCAATATTGGCCATGACGGCGACACGGTTTACTCTATCGCTGGCTTTCTGGGAGGTAATGCTACCGATAATCTCTACGTTGTATTCGATGAGGCCGATGATGATGAAAACGGCGAGGGGGGAGATGAACAACATGATATTAGTGTCGCATACGCTCACAGTGTATCGACCCTTCTAAGCTCACAATTCTATAATACCACAGCGCGCAATAGCGAAGTGGTTATTAGCTACACCGACGAAGTGGAGCGGCTGCGCGATTTCGTAGATGATAATTTTACGCCAGACGACAGCCAGCTCATTCTTGGTCGAGGCGCGGACCTCGCGACAGAAACACTTCCGAACATAAAGAGTGGCGGCGAATTGTCCATCGACGATCATCTGATCGGCGGCGACGGTGACGACTGGCTTGAGGGCTTCCGCGGCGACGACATCCTGGAAGGCGATGTTAACGATGGCCCATTTGCCGGTGGCAACGACACGATGGCCGGAGGCGAAGGCAAGGACCTGTTCCTTGGCGCGCCGGAAGACCTGAACGGCGATACGATTGTCGACCTTGAGATTGGGGACCGGATCGGTGTGTCCGGCGCGACCGTCGACGAGGAAACGCTGGAGGACGAAGAGGGCGGCGACACCACGATCACCTTCAACGCCGATAGCGGGTTGTTCGACATTGGCGGGACAGACGTTTCGATAACGGCCACACTTCCCGTGGGCGCACTTCTTCGACTCTCTGACGACACTCTCGAAGATGGCGGCTCGATCATCGAAGTTGTTGAGGGTACTACCTTAACGCCGGACCAAGACTTTTATACTGGCACAACGAGCAACGGCCTTATCCTTGCATCCTGGACGCGAGATGGGGACTTGTCCTTTGCAATCGACGTTTTGAACGATGGAACAGTGTTAAGACCCAGTGGTGAAGGTTTTGTCGATGCCGTTTTAACTATGCCTTCAGGGCTTGAGAACTTTGAACATGGCGGCGTGGACTTACGGGGGCTTACAGGGTCGCAAGAGGACGTATTGATTGAAGTCGTATATTCGGTCAGTCCCGACGACAGTCCGCTGGCGGATTTGGTAACGTTCACTCAGGACACCATCCGGTACCTCTTTATCGGCGATGGAGTCGATGATCGCGGCGGTGGTGTATGGGGCGATCCACACCTCCTCACTTTTGACAACGTTGGCTATGATTTCCAAGCTGCGGGCGAATTTGTCCTCGCGCATGCAACGACTGGTGACCCCTATACCGTGCAGGCGCGGTTCGTCGCGATTTCGTCCGCGGCGTCTGTGACTGAAGCGATCGGCACTCTCGTTGATGGAAGCACTGTAGCGGTCGAAGTGGATGGAGGCGACGGTTCGATCGTGGTGGACGGGGTTGTGACCGAGCTCGCCGATGGCGCCAGTGTCACCGTCGGCGCCGGAACGATCTCACGCGACGGCAACGGAATTCAGATCGACCACGGGAACGGAGACGTAACGCTGGTTACGGCCTTCACCACTTTCCTTTCCGTGGCTCCTCAGCCTTCTTTGGCCCGTGATCCGGGCTCACTGGAAGGGCTGCTTGGCAACGGCAACGGCACGCCCGCGGATGACTTCCAACTGTCTGATGGCTCCGTCCTTACAACTCCGGTGCCGGTCGAGACGCTGTACGGCGACTTTGCGGATAGCTGGCGCGTTCAGCCCGGTGATCGCTTGTTGCCTGGCGATCCCGAGCCCTTCGCGGCGCCGGAGCGCATCATCACGCTGGACAGCATACCGCAAGACCTACGAGAGCAAGCAGAGGCGGCAGTCGATGCAATGGGTATTACCAACCCGATACTTCGCGACGCTGCAATCCTCGATTTTGCCCTGACCGGTGACGAGCAGTTTATTGAAGCTAGCCAACTCCTTGACGAATCTTTTGATCCGCTGGTCGATACAATCGCTGTCGATCCGGTCAGTAATCCGGTAATCGTGCTGAGCGCTGGGACATTGACCATCGATGAAGATGACCCCGCTACGCGAGTCTTGGAATTTACGGTCTCAAGAGGCGCTACGGTTGGTGATGTGACGGTCAATTTCTCCGCTTCGGGAATTGGAGTGTCTCCTACAGATGCCGATGACTTTGTTGGCAACATCACATCGGGATCGGTCCAGATCCCGGATGGGTCGGAGAGTCAAACCTTCACGTTGGAGATTGCCAACGACGCTTTGGATGAGGGGACAGAAAATTTCTCCGTTAGCATCGAAGTTGAACCCGCTCAGGCAGCGGAGTACGAAGTGCTTGTTTCCAGTGTCAACATTTCAGTTTTGGACGATGATGAGCCGGTTAACACCGCTCCGACCGCCATTGAGCTCTCACCAGCAAGTGTGGACGAGAACGCCGCCGCTGCGACGGTCGTCGGGGCTGTCACGGTCACCGACCCGGATGCGGGCGACACGCACACGCTGACGCTGGTGGACGACGCGGGCGGCCGGTTCGCGCTGGACGGCAGCGACATCGTGGTCGCCGCGGGCGCGATGCTCGACTTCGAGGCTAGTGCGTTGCACACGGTGACGGTCCGCGCGACGGACGCCGGTGGTTTGAGCGTCGAGCAGGACGTCGAGATCGCCGTGAACGACCTGAACGAGGCCCCGACCCTCGCCGTGATCGCCGACCAGCCGGTGGACGAGAACCGCCCCGCCGGCACGGTCATCGCCACTGCTGCCGCCAGTGATCCCGACGGCGACACGCTGACCTACAGCCTCGGCGGTGAGGATGCGGGGTTGTTTGCCATCGACGCGGCGAGTGGCGAGATCCGCCTCGCCTTCAGCCCCGACTTCGAGGCCCCGGCCGATGCCGACGGCGACAACCGCTACGCCCTCAGCGTCGCCGCCACGGACCCCGGCGGCGCGACCGATACCCAGAGCCTCGCGGTAGAGGTCCAGGACGTTAACGAGGCCCCGACCCTCGCCGCGATCACCGACAAGCCGGTGGACGAGAACCGCCCCGCCGGCACGGTCATCGCCACTGCTGCCGCCAGCGATCCCGACGGCGACACGTTGACCTACAGCCTCGGCGGGGCGGATGCGGGGTTGTTTGCCATCGACGCGGCGTCTGGCGAGATCAGTCTCGCCTTCAGCCCCGACTTCGAGGCCCCGGCCGATGCCGACGGCGACAACCGCTACGCCCTCAGCGTCGCTGCCGCGGATCCCGGCGGCGCGACGGATACCCAGAGCTTCGCGGTGGAGGTTCTGGATATTTCGGTGATCGATGAATTCGCGGCGATGCTGAATGAAGCAGGATGGTTATGGCCGGACGAGCTCGGTGATAGCTTGAAGTCTACTGAGCCACTTCTTAATTACCCCGATCTTGATAGTGTCCTCGATTCAGTGATTCGGCTCTACACCGGCATGCTGGGCAGAGCACCCGACAAGGACGGTGCAGAATACTGGATCACCCAACTCAACGCCGGAAACAGCTTGCGTGATCTGGCTAACGGGTTTGTGGGATCCGATGAATTTACTGACCTGATCAATCAAATGGGTGGAGGTGTTGAGGGAAGCATAGAGGCACTTTACCAGAACGTGCTGGGCCGAGACTCCGATGCGGAAGGCCGGGCCTACTGGCTCGATGAGTGGAACAGCGGCCGCGTCGATATTGCCGAAATGGCTATATCCTTTACCAACTCCGCCGAATACATCAATGCCTCCTACCCTCTCGTGCAAGGTGCCAAGATGCTCTTATGGGGGGTGAACCTGGAAGAACTCTCACCCGATGCTCTGGGCTTCGATATGCAAGCCTTCGTCGATGAGCAGCACGTCGCCGAATCGCTGGTACGTCTCTACACCGGCGTGCTCGACCGAGAACCCGATCGTGAAGGGTTCGACTATTGGTTAGCACAGATGAGCAAGCCCAGCGAGCTTGACACACTGGCCAATGTTTTTATTAACAGTGCAGAATTTCTTGATCGTGAACTGCCAACCACCCCAGAAGCCTTTATTGATGAATTGTATCGCAATGTGCTCGACCGAGAGGCTGACGAAGACGGCCATGCGCACTGGCTGGAGGCCCTAGATTCGGGAGAACTGGATTCTGGTGATCTTGTGCTTGCCTTCACCAATTCAGAAGAGTATCGGCAGGAATCCCAACCGTTGGTCGATGACTATTTGCTAAAGCACTACGATGGGGGCTTAGTTGGCATTCCGGTAGACACCGAATCGTACCTGCTGGGTTAAACCCGCCTAATTCACCGGGCTGAGGCGGAAAT
>JBNJKT010000032.1:0-4888 GCA_051751285.1 Pseudomonadota bacterium
GGAAGAATCCACTGAACATTTTTATTTGTGTGGGAACGGTATCGCCTCCATTCTTCCTTCAGCTCTTTTTCGTCACGAGCGAGCGACATAGCCCGAAGAATGGAGACCTTACCTGATTCTTCTATGGAAAGAGTGGCCAATGAATTGGCAAGGTAACCGTCCTTCGCCAAGGAGTAGCCTAGCATCCTGTGCTAAACGCGCTGCATTCTCTGATGCGGCATTCATGCCTATGGCTATCTGCGCTAAACTCAATCTTCCTTTATAGCTTGGCAATTTCTTCGACATATACCTCATCCATTTAGCGCCCGCATTTTCGGCAGGTTTGTAGCGCAACGGAAAACCAGTTCGGCAACATGCGCTTGTTATGCTGGTAATTCAAAACCAATTGGATTTTCCTCAATTAAACCAACAGCGTGCTTTATTCCATAGGTGATTACTATCCCCGTATTAGCCCTTAGCTCTAAAGGTATAGGATTTCCATTTTGATACACAGGCTCTTCTGCATACCTATAACCAGAAATGACAGAACACACCTTGTAGTCTCTAGAATTATGTTCCTTAAAGATTACTGGTCCACCAGAAAAACCAGGGTTGTTATGCCCATCTAGGAAGTTAATCTGTATCCCATTTTCAAAATACATGCAGGACACAATCGCTTTCTTAACAAATGGAAAAGGAAAGTCTCGATTCATTGGCCCAATTTCTCCGGCCATACCGTATGGGAAACCAAGAAAATATACATCTTGTCCGAATACCATACCAGCCGAAGTAGGCTCAAGCTGATGGGTTGGTGAAATTTGTAGGTTTGTTGTTAGCACCGATATATCTATTTCCCCATCACAATGGCCAACAACGGTAACTTCAATATTTTTCCATTGTTGCCCATGGAAGATTTCTATATTTGATGTACCTACTAGATCAGAAACAACGTGCTTAGCAGTTACTAGATATTGCCTGTTATCAATATCGATTGTGAAGCAAGTACCAGTAGAATCACCAACCTTAATATGGAATGTTCTTTGGATTGCATTAGAGGTGATCATTCATACTCCTAGGGCATAACGCCTGAACTCAAGTGTGTTTGAGGCGACAACCTTTATTGCGGTAGCAAAAATGGCGGCGGGTCAACCGACATCTGCTGCAATTTGTTAGGCGCGTGCTGAACCATGACTCACAGCATTGCCACAAGAGCAATGAGGACAATTATTCCGATTATTACGATAGTAGCGATTGATGGACCGGATTTTTTGTCCGTCGCGTCGACTTTCAGCGGAGATGGAGATCGGGAAGTTTTCTCTGACGTTGCTGCCGTCGACGTTTTCAAACCGAACTCTGCATCTACCAATGCTGCGGCGGCCTTGTACGCGGCAGTTCTGATGCTGCCACCTTGCCTCGTGTAGCCCTCGCTATCGGTTCTCTCTCCAAACCAGAGGAGGCCGCTTTCAGAGTAACGCTTGATGGATTGCATGACTTTGGGATCGGCGACAAGCTTTGATGCTAACGAATTCAGCCGAGGTTCATTCGGGGAATCAGGTACGTCGGCTGATCGGGAGCTTGAGCGATCTTTCAGGACGTTGAAGGCAAACCACGCTGCTAATTCTTGCTCACATCCTGGAGTGGACAAAGCCGAAAATATTCGGGCATACACGTCATCTTCTCTCGTGTAGCGGGTGGTTTCAACGCCGTACCCATTAGCAATGGTGAATAGTTGGGGAGAAGCCTTTGAATCTTCATCGACCTTGCATGAAATCAGATCGCTCAATTCATCTTTTGTAGCATCGCCTGGGATTTTGATCCCTAGCTCCTGGGCATATGCGAGCTGCCTTTCGGTTGGCGGTTCCGGCGGCAATTCTTCGATCTCGCCAATCACTGTAACATCGGCTTCCGCCATCTCTCGTGCTGCGCTTTCGTCCTTGGCGGTGTAGATCCGGGTGCGCGAATTCCCCGAATCCTTTCCAGTGCCCTGGACCTTGAATTTTGGCATCTCAGTCTTCCTCTTAGCACCTAACCTAACACCGATGAGAGTGCCTGCTGCTTTTGACACCATGGCCGCTTTGGGTCGATAGCTGACTTTTGCCTACGGAGGAAGCGGGTAAGGCAGACATGTCGCACTCCATATACCTATTCTAATGTTTCATCCAGCTTAGCATCACCATCCCGGGCTTGCCTGTCTTTGGTGAATCCATGGCTAGGCGTCCCTTGGCAGGAAGACCTCCTCGTCTGACACTGTACAAATATCAGGTATTGAGGAGACCACCATGCCACATGACCCGCTTATTTCCGCACATCCAGCCCCGCCATCACAGCCCCTGCCTTACCCGCTGCCGTTGACCAGGGCCGGTCTGTCCGGCTTCCCTAGCCCCGCTCAGGACTACGAGGGACGCACCCTGGACCTCAACGAGCGCCTGGTGAAACGGCCCTCGGCGAGCTTCTTCATGACCGTCACCGGTGACAGCATGGAGACGTTGGGCATCCACGATGGCGACCTGGTGCTGATCGACCGCTCCATCGAACCCCGTCCTGGCCATATCCTGGTGGCGCTGGTGGAGGGCGAGATCACTGTGAAGCGCTACCAGTTAATCGGTAAGCGTCCCTACCTCTGCTCGGCCAACCCCGACTACCCACCGATTCCGGTCGAGGATCTCGATTGCCAGGTCTGGGGCGTGGTGCGCTCGGTCATCCACGAGTACCCGGTGTAGCCATGATCGGCCTGATCGATTGCAATAACTTCTACGTCAGCTGCGAGAGGGTCTTCCAGCCGCGGCTCGAGGGCTTTCCGGTCGGGGTACTGTCGAACAACGACGGCTGCGTGATCGCCCGCTCCAACGAGCTAAAGGCGCTGGGCGTGGCGATGGGCACCCCGGCCTTCGAGCTTCGGCCGCTGCTGCAGCGCGGCCAGGTCCGCCTGCTCTCCTCGAACTACGAGCTGTATGGCGACATGTCGGCCAGGGTCCAGTCGGTGCTGGAGGAGTTCTCTGCCGGGGTGGAACCCTACTCCATCGACGAGATGTTCGTGCGCTTCGACGGCTTCGCGCACGACCAGCTGATGACCCACTGTCGTGACCTGCATCGCAAGGTCCGTCAATTCACCGGCATCCCGGTCAGCGTGGGGGTGGCCCCATCCCGGACATTGGCCAAGCTGGCCAACCGGGCGGCCAAGAAGATACCTGCCTACCAAGGTGTCTGCGTCTTGCCGCCAGGTAACCCCGAGACCACTGGGCTGCTGCAGCGGACCGAGCTGGGCGATGTGTGGGGCGTGGGGCGCCGGCTGGTGGAACGGATGGCGCTGATGGGGATGCACTCGGCGTGGGACCTGTCCCAGGCCGAGCCCAAGGCCATCCGGCGACGCTTCTCGGTCACCCTGGAGCGCACTGCACTGGAACTTCGCGGTATCCCCTGCATCGAGATGAACGACACCGACGCGCCCCGCCAGCGCATCATGACCTCACGCTCCTTTGGCAAGCTCACCGCTGACCGTGGCGAGATCCACGAAGCCCTTCGCCAGTACGGGCAGCGCAGTGCCGAGAAACTCCGTGCTCAGGACAGCCTGGCCCGGGCCGTCTACGTCTTCCTCAAGACCAACCGGCACCGTCCTGACCTACCCCAGTATTCACCGAGTGTCGTGGTGGAGCTGGCGAAACCAACCGACGACAGCCGGGAAATCCTGCACGCCGTCGCCCAGGCCTTCGCTGCCATCTACCGCCCGAACTACCGATTCATGAAGGCGGGCGTGATGCTGATCGATCTGATCGACGCCAATCGCCAGCAGATGTCGCTGCTCGATACGGCCCAGAGTGAAGCCGACCGGGAGCGCAGCGAGCGGCTGATGTCGGCGGTAGACGCCCTTAATCAGCGAATGGGGCGCGGGACCGTCAAGCTCGGCATGCCCACGCCCAACGCCGCCTGGCACCTGCGCTGTGCGAATCGTACGCCGAGGTGGACTACCCGCTGGCCGGAACTGCCAAGCGCGAAGGCCAGGTAGCGGGCCAGCATCAGACTTGTATCTGAGGGCCGGTAAAGAGCTGGCCATAGCGCGCGATCAGCCCCTTGGGACCGAGCATGCTCAGGCTGACTATCGGGGTGGCCGTGCGGGAAAAGCCATCGGCAATGGCCTGCTGGTGATCCTCCAGGCTGATCAGGCCGATCCGTTCAGGCGCGTAGTGCTCACCCAACTCGATCAGCAGGAACTGCGTCCAACCGGGTGTCAGGCGCACGCTTCTGCCAAGCTGGTTCTCCTGGCTGATCGCCTTCACCTGGGTCCGGCAGTCGTTCTCCACCAGGTCGTAACCAGGGTTAGAGCTCCCGGCGACCCTGACAGGCTGCTGGCCGAGCGACTCCAAGAAGCGCAGACCGAGGAACTCGCCAATGCGGCCAATGATGTTGTCGTTGCCACCAATGCGTTCGGGCGCCTCGCGGCCCATTGCAAGGATCCGCTTGCGGGCCTGCAGATATGCCTCTATGGCTTGCTTGATCTCTTCGTCGCGAACCTGGCTGTCGGGTGGCTTCATGGAGGAACGTTCCTTGTCGTGAGCATCTATGACGCGGAGGTATCGAAGGGCTTGATCAGTGCGGGGTCATCCTCCAGCGGCCGGTTGACCCGATCACTCACCGGCCAGTGAGTAATCAGCGCGGCATCCAGATGATGCACCACATTGCGGATCGACTCGCGGTCGGTCAGGTCGGGATCGAGCCACGGCTCGATACTCTCGGCGTCCAGCGCCAACGGCATGCGCGGGTGGATCTCCTTGGCAACGCCGCGGGCCGGCTCAGTGAGGATCGCACAGCCAGGATTGCCGTCGGGGCGATCCGTCCAGATGCCGGCAAACCACAGCGGCTCGTGATCGGTACGCGACAGGTAATGGGGCTGCTTGCGACCTTCGACTCGCAC
>JBNJKT010000033.1:0-4279 GCA_051751285.1 Pseudomonadota bacterium
GATCCTGCGCGAGGTGATGCGCTATGTGCTGTCCCTCGGCATGTACCTCTCGGCCTACCCTCAGGCGCTGTCGTCCGGGGTACCGGGCTGGATGAAGAACAAGCATCCCGAGGGCAGGAAGGGCGTGCCCTTCGCTCACATCGGCTACGACCGCGAGGACCGTGAGCTGCAGGTGGCCATGACGGCCCCGCACTCGGTGTCGCCCTACTGGCGGCAACTGCGTGACGAACGCTTCTACCGTGGCAAATGGGCCGATCATCGTCCCGGCAGCCGCTATGTGCTGGTCAGCGGGTATGAGGTCGGCGCCGGCAAGACGGTGGGGGTGTCGCCGGTCGAATTGTAAGCTTTAGCGAATAACTGAAAATCAATCTTTGGAGAATGTATGCGGGTCTTTTTATTCGAATATCGTGATAAACTAACAGGCGAACTGGTGGAGGTGAGAACACGAGCTGACAATGAAAAGAAAGCTCTCAAGGCTTTCAGCTTGAAGGCACCGACTGTCGACATCAGCCAGATAGAGACACTCAATGGCTCCCCCTTTGTCAACACTACAGGGATAGTAGGTCTGCCCTCCGGGCAGACGGCGCCACAGAAGGATCGGTCCAAGGCCGAAAAGGCATCTACTGCTCGTTCTTCTGATGACAGTAAGCCGGAAAACTTTGTGCTGGGCGTCCTTGGTATCACTTGTATGGCGATAGGCTTTTATCTGCTACTGGTTAGCCCTGGCGCAGATACCGAAATCGGTGCAATCGTGAATCTTCAGAAGCTGTCGATCGGCCAGACCTTTTCCATCGTGGGGGCAACCTTCATTGCTGTTCAATGGCGGCCCCGCTGAAATCACCTGATGCACCGGTATAAGTCCTGAATCCTGAGTTCAGCACCTGCGGTATCCAGGCGGTCGACTGGGATCACAAAGCGCCGAACCCTTCAGCTAGGCTTACTTCCCGGCCATCTGTTTCGCGGCGTCGTACTCCGCGTCCAGGCCTGACTGCGAGTCCAGGGAGGGATCGATGGTTTTCAGGCCCACATGCATCATCGAGAGCAGCTGCAGGCCGGAGAAGTCGCCGTCCAGGTTCTTGAGCGTGTAGCGCTTGTCGGGATCATTGATCGAAAGGCCGCTCTCGCCGAGTTTGGCAATCTCGAACACGATCCTGGCGACCTCCTGCTGCTCGAGCTTCTCGAAGGTTTCGAAGGCGCCGGTCATGTACATCACCGCATCCATGCGCAGGCCGCCATCGGCCTTGTCCTTCATGGTGCCCTGGGCCAGCCGGCTGAGCGCCTTCTTGGACTCCGTGGCGATCGGAGACGATGAATCCAGTTCGATGATCCGCTTGTAGATACCGGAGGCCTGCTCGGTGTTCTGGGGTCCCATCTCCTCGAGACTTAGCGCCAGTCCGTACAGGGTGGCGACATCCTGTGGATTGGCCGCCAGGGCGCGCTCGAAGAATGGCTTGGCCTCTTCGTGCTTGCCGCGCTTGGCGAGCAACCCAGCCAGGTTGCGGTTGATCCACAGGTCGTCGGGTAGCTGTTTCGCCGCGTCACGCAATACGCTCTCGGCCTTGTCCAGCTGCCCGAGCTTGATGAAGGAGAAGCCCAGCGCCGCATGCGCATGGGCGTAGTCCGGCGCTTCCTCGACGCACGCATGGAGAGGCGCGACCGACTCCTCGACCCGGTTCAGCTCGGACAGGCAGACGCCATAGTTGTAGAGGATCTCGGGATCGTTGGTCATCTCGGCCATGATCTCGAGTGCGGGCAAGGCATCCTCGAGGAAGCGGTGCTCCAGCAGGCCCAGGATGTACTGCTTGGGCTCGACGCCCTCCTGCGGCACAGCGACCCCAAGGACATAACCATCCTGGATGACGATCGCCGCCGAGTAGCCCTTTGCCGCGTACTGGGTGGTGAGGGTGAGCAGCACCGCATCCTCGAACCCCGGGTCATCCCGTGGCGGCAGCCCGTCGAGCTGGATGTCGTCGAGGCTGCGTTTGAAGATCTCAGGGGCTTGCGGCATTGCTTCACCTTCGGGGCGTTGGATATCTGATGGAGCATGATATCAAGGAATGACCGGCCTTGGTGGCTATCAGGCTGGTCCTCTGCACGAATCCATCGGGTCGTATGCCCTAATGAAGTCGCTATCCCGTTAGGCCATGCCACTCGGCCAACTGTTGATTGGCCTTGAGCCGCTGACGCTGAAGCAGCACGCCGTCGAACAGGCTCTCCAACGAAGCATTCGGAGTGACCAACGGCAGTGACGCCTGCACCTCATCTCGGAATTGTGTGGCGATCCTCGGCACCGCTTCCAGGATTTCCCACCAGGCGAGAATGTCTGAGCGTGCCGTCTCCATCAGCCGTGCGGAGGGGAGCCGGTCAGATTTTGCCGCATTGGCTTTCTCCGAAGCGGGTAGGAGGTTCCACAGGTCGTTGTTCTGCCAGCGAGCCCAAGGGAAGCAGTGATCGATGGCGTAGGTGCGGCGGTGCAGGTCTTGATGTGACCATACGCAGTGCAGGCGCCTGGCCTCCTGCAGGTGGCTCGCTACCAGCTGACGGACCTGCAACGTCTCTCGGCGGCTTTCCGGCCAGCGTAATGCCAGGTGTAGTTGTCCGAGGTCGGCCTGCGCGTTGTACCCTTGCATCAGCTGCACCCACTCATGGGTGATCGCCGGTTCCAGCCAGCAGGCGTAGCGGCTCATGCAGTCCCACAGCAGGGTGGGAACCCGAAACTCGCCAAAGCCAGCCAACGTCTGCGTGTCCAGACGCGCGGGTTGGTCGCCGATCCGCACCCCTCTCCGCTCTCCTGCAAAGATCTGATCTGAGCTGCCTGGCCAGGTGGTGTAGTGCGTCGGCATACGCACGATGGTCTGGCAAGCATCACGAACGGCACGCAGGACAGTGGCGGCCATCTCAGGGTCAGCCAATGGGCTGCCGATACGCATGTCGCCGGGGGCGAGGTGCCCAAGTCGATGAAAATCCTCCTTGGCGAAGCCGTAGCCCCGGGAGCCCGGTGACTGACGTAGTCGATGGTCCAGCAGCAGCGGGCGGTAGAGCAACAGCCAATACAGCCCGACGGCCCCGAGGGGCAGGGTGACCCAGTCGTCGTCTCGAGAAAGCACGATGCCCGGGGCGGTATCGGCCAGCCTGACCAGGGTGCGCAACAGGGCCAGCTTGTAGGTCGAGGACTTGTCGTCGTTGACGATGACATGGCGCAACACCGGCAGAGCGCCGGTGCCATCATCCGGTAGCCGATAGACGCGGAGCTGCCAGGCAACCGACTCGCGTCCTAATTGATCGCCACTCTGAGAGGCGGCCACCGGGAGGAGCGCGAGGTCCTGGGCCCAGCGATCCAGCGCTGTCAGACTGACGTCATGGAATTCACGCTCATCGCCGCTATCCCCTTGCCGACAGGTGATGACCATCAGGCCACCCGGAGCCAGCAGGGTGGTGAGCACACGCAGAGCGCGCTGCTGCTCATCGGCTCGTAGGTGCATCCAGACGGCTGAGACAAGGATCAGCGAGTAGCGCTGTGAGAGGGCCCGTACCTGTGTCAGTGCAGGAAGGTGGTCATCCAGCCAGATGACATCGCTGCCAAGGGTGTGGTCGCGGCCTAGCTGGCGAAGGCCATCGGCCGGCTCCACGGCCAGCACCTGCCAGCCACGCTCCGCCAGCGACTTGGCGTCACGTCCGCTGCCGGCACCCACGTCCAGGGCCATCCCGGGCTGAGACGGCAAGTGCGCCATCCAGTCACGGTGCACCTGATCGAAGTCGATCGACTGATACTGGTCGAAAAAGCGTCTGGCATTCTCGTGGTAGGGCCGCTCGCTCGACATGGTGTCACTTCCCTTTGATCGGATAGGGCCACGTTACCGACAGGCTTACTAGAATGCGATATACCCACCTGCCGTCAGATGGCTTGTTGCTTCGCTGATTGACGTGTGAACGCGTGGAAGAGACAGCCCC
Source organism: Pseudomonadota bacterium (assembly GCA_051751285.1). GTDB lineage: Bacteria > Pseudomonadota > Gammaproteobacteria > Pseudomonadales > Halomonadaceae > Halomonas. The sequence continues at coordinate 3,952 of JBNJKT010000033.1, forward strand.
TGGAGACATCGTTATGTGTGGTCGCTTTGCCCTCTACAGCGCCTATCCGAGCCTGGCGGAGTCGTTGCGCCTTCCGTTAGAAGCACCAAACGCTGAATTGGCGCCGCGCTACAACGTCGCGCCGGGAACCTGGATCACCGCGGTACGCCGGCCTGGTGCCGACAGCCAGCTGACCCTGGACGAGTTGTGGTGGGGCTACCGCCCCCACTGGGCCGACGACAAGGCCCCGCAGCCGATCAACGCCACCGTCGAGAAGGTGGCGACCTCTAACTATTTCAAGGGCGCGTTCGCCCGTCATCGTTGCCTGGTCCCGGCCGATGGGTGGTTT
>JBNJKT010000034.1:0-3389 GCA_051751285.1 Pseudomonadota bacterium
AATGGGATGGAGTCCTCCCCACCCTACCCCGGCGCCGATGCGCCACAATCACAACGGGTATACAATCCGTTGAAGAAGCAGAACGGTTAGCGGCTGCCGCGAATGTGATCGTGACTACGCCAAACGTTTTGCAGAAAGAAGAACATTCTGCAGCGGTTGATGTCCTTTGCCAGAAATGCAGCCACCTTTTCGTAGATGAAGCGCACCATGTCTCGGCTAAATCCTGGGCGGCTATTCGTGACAGGTTTATGGGTAGGCCGGTTATTCAATTTACAGCAACGCCTTTTAGAAATGACCATGAAGCCCTTGGCGGAAGGATTATCTTCAACTACACCATGGGCGAAGCTCAGCGCGCGAATTATTTTAAAACGGTAAACCTAAATCCCATCGAAGAGTTTTATGAAGATAAGGCTGATCAAGCAATAGCAGAAGAAGCTATCGCTTTATTGAGAAGGGATATCGAAGCTGGATTTGATCATTTAATGATGGCTAGGGTCTCCAGCAAGCCCAGAGCCAATAATCTAATAGGGCTATATAGGGAGCTTGCTCCTGACCTGAAACCGATTGTTGTTCACTCTGATTTTTCTCAAGCTAGAAACAAGCAGTGTCTTGAGCTATTCCATGCAAGGCAATCTCGGATTGTGATTTGTGTAGATATGCTGGGGGAAGGTTATGACTTACCCAATCTTAAAGTAGCGGCACTGCATGACCATCATAAAAGCTTGGCGATAACACTGCAGTTTATTGGCCGATTTACTCGGGCTGCACGTGATTTGCCAATTGGCGATGCTTCTGCCGTTGTGAATATAGCTGATCCCGGAGTAGGAAAAGGCTTAGATCGGCTTTATTCACAAGGGGCTGATTGGGATGTTGTTTTGAGGCGTCTGGCGGAAAATCAGATCGAGCGGGAAATTCAGCTTCAGGATGTAGTTGATGCCCTTAAACGTGGAGAGGGAGATCTAAGTTCGCAGATATCGCTGTGGAATCTAAAACCCAGTTATTCAGCTGTATTGTTTGAAACACACTGCTATAGGTGGAGCCCAGAGTCATATGGTGAGGATCTGCCATCGTTTGATGATCATTGGCATGCGATAGCAAAAGACGAAAATATCCTGATTGTCCTGGCTGTTCAAAGCTCAAAAGTAAAATGGGGTAATTACAAAGACCTCAATGATATTGAATATAAGTTGCTCATTGCTTACTGGGATCAAGAGCGTAGCGCTCTTTTCATTTTCTCAAATGACTACAAAGGGTTCCGAGTAGATAAGCTGGCCAGAAATATTTGTGGAACGAACTGTGATCTTATATCGGGTGATAAAGTCTTTAATGTTTTCAATGGCGTTGAGGTTCCATTAGTAAGAAATCTTGGTGCGTCTCAGGTGGGTTCCATTAGTTTTGCTCAATTCTTTGGTTCGAATGTCACTGAGGGCCTGGATCAGATTGAGAAATTCAATTCTAAATTGAGTAATGTGGCAGTAAAAGGTTACGAAGATGGTGATGCCGTTCTTTGGGGTTGTTCCGAGAAGAAGGGGAAGGTGTGGTCTCCTCAAGCTTCAGGTTCATTGTCAGATTGGCGCGAATGGGTAACGGAGGCTTGGGATAAAATCGCCGAAGGTGGAATTGACGAAGAAAACATAACAAGGGATTTCTTGCGTCCTGAACGCATCTCTGAGCTCTATCCAGAGCACCCAGTGTCTGTTCAGTGGGGAGAGCAAATTCAGAATGTTTATGAAGAGAGGGTGAATATCCAATTCGGTGATGAGTTGGTCCCTTTCTACTTGGTAGACCTGTCACTCGATAGGCAAGAGGGCCGTAATGGGCTGTTTATTCGTATCTCGAGTAATGGGAAGACGTCTGTCTATCAGTTGAGTATTTTTGATGAAGTCCCTGGTTATAGTTACCAATTGGTAGAAGGCCAGCCATTACGTGTGCATAAAGGCAATGCTGACTCAATTGACTTCAATGACTATATGGAACGTGACCCCGTAGTTATTCAGTATGTTGATGGCTGTTTTTCATATAACCGATTCCTTGTTCGTGTCAAAGATGCTGTTGGCCTTTATCTTGCTGAAGACATCGTAGTCTGGAACTGGCAGGATGTTGATATTAGATCCGAATCCATGGGGCATGAGAATAAGGCTCACTCGATACAGTATCGCTCATTCGAAGTAATTAGAGATGATTACGACGTTATTATTAATGATGACGGTTCGGGCGAGGCTGCTGATCTGGTTGCTTTTAAAGTGATCGATGATGAGATTGTTCTTTCTTTGATCCATTGTAAGTACTCTTCTGGTGACACTGCGGGCGCCAGAGTTAGTGATCTCTACGAAGTCTGTGGCCAAGCACAACGCTCAATTCATTGGAAGCATTCAGGCATGGGTCACTTCTACAAACACGTAACTCGTAGGGAAAAATCTTGGGGTGAACAAGGCCGTAGCAGATTCCTGAAAGGTACAGTGCGCGATCTGAATACCATTAAAAATAGAGCGCGAACGTCAAAGTTACGCTTGGAAGTAACGATTGTTCAACCTGGTTTGAGCGTAGAAAAAATCAATGATGAATTATTGAAATTACTGGGGTGTACGGCATCGTACATTAAAAAAACAACTCAAGCAGATCTTGTTGTTATTGCATCAAGGTAAGATCCAATCAGTGATTTAGACAGAGCATGTGTTTCTTGATGTTCGTTAATGGCCGATTGAGGAATGTTAGTCTATGCTGATAAGCATAAAATGGCAGTTGACGACTAAAAGCTGACATGGTGACAAAGGCAGAATGCTTGTTTATCTATCTTACGCAGCATGCAAGGTGGTTTGTGTTCATGGTGTGGACCTCGTCGGGTGGTAAGTATAGAATGGTCAAGAATATGCTCGCCGTGTGCCTGAGCCACTAGTCAGTAGCGTATGACCCTGAGCAGACACTCCATAACGTTCTCAAATGAATGCGCAGGCAGCTTCATCTAGGCATGTGGTGGTCAAAAAATCACTGTTAGGGCAACCAGGAAAAGGCCGGTACTTCCATCCAAGCATAGGGCGCGTCATCTAATATCTGGTAGCTTACAAATACTTTACGGAGAATGCTCATTGCCTTGGATTGAATTAAAATATTCGAAGAAATCAGTTAGGCGAGCTGGTGACTACTTAACTGATATAAGAAAAGACTTTGATATCGACAAATTTCTTGAGTCGTATGATATTCTTGAAAACTGGAGGTCATCACATGCATACCCGATTCAGTCCGTGCTTGGATATTTTAGAAAGAAGGCTTTTGAGATCGATAAAAACGCTATTGTCGCTAGAAGGTTAAAGCGCACGCCCTCAATTCTATCGAAATTAAGGCGTGAAGATGGAATGAGCCCGCCTTATTCACCGGGCTGAGATAGAAAA
>JBNJKT010000035.1:0-2348 GCA_051751285.1 Pseudomonadota bacterium
GTAAGCGACCGGGCATCACCGCTTGCCAGTGATCAGGCGGTGTGCTGCCAGTTGTGGGGCAGTAGCTCGTGGATCTGGCTGGCCTTATGCGTCGGCAGCCGTTCCAGCACGTCATGCAGGTAGGCGTAGGGATCGTGGCCGTTCAGCTTGGCGCACTGGATCAGGCTCATGATGGCGGCAGCGCGCTGGCCACTGCGCAGCGACCCGGCGAACAGCCAGTTGCTGCGGCCCAGTGCCCAGGGACGAATCAGATTCTCCGCTCTATTATTGTCGATCGGCAGCCGACCGTCATCGAGGTAGCGCGTCAGCGCCGCCCACCGTTTCAGGCTGTAGTCCAGTGCCTTGGCTGTCGCCGAGCCGTTTGGCACTTTTTCGCGATGTGCCAGCATCCAGCGGTACAGCGCGTCGGCGATGGGTCTCGCTCGTGTGTCGCGTAGTCGTTGGCGTTCTTCGGCGGTTAGCGCTTTTGCCTCACGTTCCACCTGGTAGAGATGGCCGATGAGCTCGATGGCCTGTTCGGCGATCTGGCTCTTGCCGGCCACGTGCAAGTCGACGAATTTTCTTCTCGCGTGGGCCATGCAGCCGATCTCGGTCACGCCGTTGGCAAAGCTCTGCTTGTAGCCGCTGTAGTCGTCGCAGATCAGCTTGCCCTGCCACTTCCCGAGGAAGTCTCGGGCGTGTTGACCGCCGCGGCCCTCGGTGAAGTCGTAGATCACCGCCTTCAATCCGGCGTAGGGCGTGGTGGCGTAGGCCCAGAGATAGGCCCTGTGGGTTTTCTTCTTGCCCGGGGCCAGCATCGGCACCGGGGTCTCGTCGGCATGGATTACCGGCTCGACCAGCAGCAGGTCGCGCAGCGCATCGACCAGCGGCTGAAGCCGCACACCGCAGATGCCGACCCACTCGGCCAGGGTAGAGCGCGGAATCGGTATACCGGCACGGGCGAAGATCTGCTCCTGCCGATACAGCGGCAGATGATCGGCGTATTTGGCAATCAGTACCTGAGCCAGCAGGCCGGCGGTGGGGGTGCCCTTGTCGATGATCTGTGCCGGCATCGGCGCCTGGGTCAGCGTCTCGCACTGGTCGCAGACCCACTTGCCGCGGATATGACGCTCGACGTGGAACACGCCCGGCGTATAGTCGAGCTTCTCGCTGATGTCTTCGCCGATCCGCCGCAGCTGGCAACCGCAGGGGCAGTGCTCGCTCTCCGGGTCATGCCGGATTTCGGTACGCGGCAGCTCAGGGGGCAACGGGGAGCGCTTGGGCGCATTCCTGGTCGCCGGTGGTGCGTCGGGCGTGACCAGATCATCCAGCTCGGTCTCGATGGCGGCGATGTCGGCTTCCACCACCTCGTCCAGCAGACTGATCTGCAGGAGGTTGAGCTGCTCGCTGCGCTTGCCGAACGCGTGGCGCTTGAGCAGCGCCAGTTCAAAGGTCAGCTTCTGATTGATCTGCTCGGTGTGACGCAGCGTCTTCTGGCTCTGCGCCAGTGCCTGTTCCCGCTCTTCGACCTGCGACATCAGCATCGTCGCCAGGTGGCGGAGCTGATCGGGGGAGAGCTGAGACAGATCGGAAGGCGCGTTCATCCGCCGAGTATGCCAGCCTGCCGAGGGTAGTGGGATTAGCGCATCAGCGAATACCCAGGCCCCGTATTTTGTGTCATTCATGGCTGACCCCTCAGACCACCGAGATCACACCGGCGGCGCCGATGCGTTGCCACGGCAACCCCTGTACCAGAACGCTGACCTGCTCGGGCGATAACTCGACCCGGTCCCCGCGCCACGTCTCCGCCCAGTGGAACTTGCCCTGGTTCAGACGCCGGGCGCACAGCCAGACACCCAGGCCATCATGGACCAGCACCTTCATGCGGTTGCCGCGGCGGTTGGCGAACAGGTAGGCGCAGTGAGGCCGAGCGGCGCCGAACACCTTCACCACCCGAGCCAGTGCCGTATCCGGCCCGGCGCGCATGTCCAGGGGCTCGGTGGCCAGCCAGATCTCGTCGATGCGGATCATCCCAGCAGCCCCTTCAACCACTGCCCGCACTGCGCTGCATCCGATACCGGCCAATGCACAGTGATCGTGCCGCGCGCCGAGGGCACCTCGATACGAATCTCCGCGGAGGAAGTGGCCGACACGGGAAGGTCAGGCGCTGCGGGCGGTACCGGGAGTGGCACGAAGTCCGGCACGGCCGGCAACTGGCTCTGACGCCTGGCCTTGCGGATCCAGGTCTGGACCAGGTTGGTATTCAGTCCGTGCTGAAGGGCAACCTGAGCGATCGAGGTGTCGCCCTGCAGGCACGCCGTCACAACCTTGGCTCTGAATTCAGGCGTATAGCGACGACGACGGCGAAT
>JBNJKT010000036.1:0-1959 GCA_051751285.1 Pseudomonadota bacterium
GGGGTGAACGACGCGCCATCGAGATGGCGACCGATCGAGGCCTCGAAAGACCCTGTCGCGAGGGGGCATATTCTACCGAGCCTGACGTGTCCGTCAAGCGGGAAATTCGCGAACCTCTCGAAAAACCCCAGTAGAAACAGCTGCTTCTGCCACATCCACCGCTGGTAACGTGTGCCCGTTGCCGGCAGCGGATGCGTACTTTACGGCCTCGCCGCGCAGCGCGCAACCCCTTCGCATCAGAAAAATGTAGTTCACGTCGAGGCAACGCGCAATGCCGATCGTCAGGGAGTGTGCCGAAACGCCTGCACCCCCTCGCAAGGCGAGAGCTTCCGGCCCGCAAGAGCATCGAGGCGCGGGTCCGCGAGACACCATGACATCGGAGTCAGATCACGAACAGATCCATGAAGCGGTTCACTGGCGTGTGCTCAAGACGCGCCTGCTCCTCACAAAGTGCCAGAATCTGCTCGCAACGACCTGCCGGGAAGCGGGTCGCGAGGTTGCGACGGAACTTGTCCACCAGCAGCGGGATTCCCTCGGCGCGCCGGCGACGATGGCCCACCGGGTATTGGACCTCGACCTTCTCCGTGGCACTGCCATCCTTGAAGAAGACCTGAATGGCGTTGGCAATAGAGCGCTTTTCGGGATCGTAGTAATCCCTGGAGTAGCCTTCATCCTCGACCACCTCCATCTTGCCGCGCAGCTCATCGATCAGCGGATTCGCCTCGTGGAACTCGTCCTCGTAGTGCTCGGCGGTCAGGCTGCCGAAGATCAACGGCACGGCGGTCATGTACTGCAGGCAGTGGTCACGATCTGCCGGGTTCGCCAGACTTCCCTCCTTGGAAATGATGCGGATCGCCGAGTCATGGGTCGTCAGCACGATCCTGTCGATCTCATTCACGCGATCCTTGACCTGGGGATGCAGTGTCACGGCGGCCTCGCAGGCCGTCTGGGCGTGGAATTCGGCCGGGAAGGAGATCTTGAAGAGAATGTTCTCCATCACATAGGTACCGAACTCGCGCTGAAAGGTGAACTTGCGGTCCGCCTCCGGCTTGAGGGCCAGATCCCGATTGGTATGACTGAAGAGAATGTCATAGAACCCCCATTGAGGCGCGGATAGCACGCCGGGAATACCCATTTCCCCGCGCATGGCAATATCGGCGAGGCGTACCGCCCGAGACGTGGCATCCCCGGCGGCCCAGCTCTTGCGGGAACCGGCATTGGGAGCATGGCGATAGGTGCGCAGGCTCTGGCCGTCGACCCAGGCATGGGAGAGTGCCGAGAGCAGCTGCTCGCGACCGGCCTCCATCAACTTTGCCACGACGGCCGTCGAGGCCACCTTGACCAGCACCACGTGATCGAGACCGACACGGTTGAAGGAGTTGTCCAGCGCCAGGATTCCCTGGATCTCGTGTGCCATGATCATGGCCTCGAGCACCTCGCGCATGGTCAGCGGGGACTCGCCCTGGGCCAGGCGCTTCTGGGAGAGATGGTCGGCAATGGCCAGGATCCCGCCCAGGTTGTCCGAGGGGTGCCCCCACTCAGCGGCCAGCCAGGTGTCGTTGTAGTCGAGCCACCGGATGATGGCGCCGATGTCCCAGGCCGCCTTGACGGGATCAAGCCGAAAAGAGGTTCCCGGAACGCGAGCACCATGGGGCACCACGGTTCCCTCAACCAGCGGCCCCAGGTGCTTGGTGCACTCCGGGAAGCGCAACGCCAACAGGCCGCAGCCGAGGGTGTCCATCAGACAGTGGCGAGCAGTATCCAGTGCCTCGCTACTCTCGATCGTGAACTCGAGGACGTAATCGGCGATCTTTTGCAGCTCGACATCATAGTCAGGCCGCACATTGGCTTCCACGGTACTCATGTTCTTCTCCTGCCGTCGCTTGACATTACCGAATAGCGCGTAAAGCATCGCCCACTCGGGCGGTGATATAAGCGCGCACCGCGCAGCGGTGCCTG
>JBNJKT010000037.1:0-1904 GCA_051751285.1 Pseudomonadota bacterium
CAGAAGGACCGTGAGACGGTCTACCAGGAGCTCGACGAGTACGTGGTGACCAACGAGCTGGAGACGCACTTCCGCGCCTTCTTCGAGTCCTACGCCACACCGCTCAGCGACCCCTCCATCGCCAACCGGGTCGGGGTGTGGATCTCGGGCTTCTTCGGCTCGGGCAAGTCGCATTTCCTCAAGGCGCTCTCGTACCTGCTGGCCAACATCGAAGCCAAGGACGCCGCCGGCAACGCCCACCGCGCCGCCGACTTCTTCGATGCGCAGAAGCTTCGTGATCCGACGATCCGCGCCGATATCGCCAAGGCGGTGCAGGAGCCGGCGGACGTCATCCTGTTCAACATCGACAGCAAGGCGAGCTCCAACGACGGCGGCAACCCGATCCTCAATGTCTTCCTGCGCGTGTTCAACGAGTACCAGGACTTCAGTGGCGATCATCCGCATATCGCCCACATGGAGCGCCACCTGGCCCAACGCGGTGTCTATGACCGCTTCCGTGAGGCCTTCCACGCCGCCAGCGGCATGGCGTGGGAAGAGGAACGCGATGCCTTCCAGTTCTACCAGGACGATATCGAGCAGGCGATCAGCCAGGCGCTGGACCTCTCGCCGGATGCCGCCCACAAGTGGTTCGAGGAGTCCGAGGAGACCTTCAGCGTCTCGGTGGAGAACTTCTGCCACTGGGTGAAGGAGTACCTGGACACGAAGTCCCCCACCCAGCGCATCGTCTTCATGGTCGATGAAGTCGGCCAGTTCATCGGCAGCGATACACGATTGATGCTGACCCTGCAGACGCTCACCGAGAACCTCGGCACTATCTGCGGTGGCCGCGCCTGGATCGTGGTCACCTCCCAGGCCGATATGGACGCCGTGCTTGGCGAGATGACCGCCGCCAAGGCCAACGACTTCTCCAAGATCGCCGGGCGCTTCAAGACCCGCCTGTCGCTCTCCAGTTCCAACTCCGACGAGGTAATCCGCAAGCGTCTGCTGGCCAAGACGCCGGAGGCCAGTCACGAGCTGGCCGGCGTGTTCGAGGCCAAGGGCTCGATCCTGCGCAACCAGCTCACCTTCGACCGCTCCGGCCCCACGCTCAGGAACGTCGACGGTGCGGAGAGCTTCGTCGCCAACTACCCCTTCGTGCCGTACCACTTCCAGCTGGTCCAGAAGGTCTTCGAGGAAATCCGCAAGGTCGGCGCCACCGGGGCGCACCTGGCCTACGGTGAGCGCTCCATGCTCGACGCCTTCCAGATGGCCGCCATGGCGGTGGCCGAGCAGGAGGTCGGCGCCCTGGTGCCGATGCACAGCTTCTATCGCGCCGTGGAGGGCTTTCTCGATACCGCGGTCAAGCGCACCATCGACCAGGCCGGCGAGAACGTGGCCCTGGACTCCTTCGACGTGGAGATCCTGCGCACCCTGTTCATGATTCGCTACGTCGATCTGGTCAAGGGCACCCTCGACAACCTGGTCACGCTCGCCATCACCCGCATCGACGACGACCGCCTGGCGATCCGCGAGCGGCTGGAAGGCACCCTGGCGCGCCTGGAGAAGGAGAGCCTGGTCACGCGCAACGGCGAGGAGTACCTCTTCCTCACCAACGAAGAGCGCGACATCACGCGCAAGATCAAGGCCACCGAGATCACCAGCAGCGACGAGAACAAGCTGCTGGCCGAGATGATCTACAAGGACCGCCTGCGCGACCGCAACAAGTACCGCTACCCGCTCAACAAGACTGACTACACCATCGGCCGTTACCTGGACGGCCACACCATCGACGGCCGCTTCCAGAGCCAGCTGCGTGTCGAGGTGGTCTCGCCGCTGGATATCGATTACACCCAGAGCTACTCGGTCCAGAACGGCGAGGCGGGCTGCATCCACCGCAGCAACGAGAACCAGGGCCAGGTGCTGAT
>JBNJKT010000038.1:0-1904 GCA_051751285.1 Pseudomonadota bacterium
ACCCGAGTTCGACACTTCCAGCCCGATTTTGGCCTGAAAACGGTGTCCGCGGTCTGAAAATTCAGTGACTTAGCGAATTCTGGCCGAATTTCTTGTAGTGACACGTTTTTATCGTGGTGCCTTGCCATTCATGGAGTAGCCGAACTATCGTGATGACATGTTCGTCAAAGTCACCACATCCGGCCCGCGCCGCTACGTGAAGCTCGTCGAGTCCTACCGCGACGAGGCTGGCAAGTCGCGCCAACGCGTGATCGCCACGCTGGGTCGCCTCGAGTCCGTCACGGCCGGGGAATCCAGCGCGCTGATCAACGGCTTGCTGCGTGTCTCCGGCCAGCCAACGCTCGATGAAGGCACCGGCGAGACCGACTTCGCGCCGGCGCGTTCGGTCGGCGATACCTGGCTGCTGACCTCGCTCTGGAAGGAGCTCGGCCTGGACGATGCCTTTCGCCGGGTGCTGCGCAGCAAGCGCCAGTTCGATGCCGAGCGGCTGCTGCGGGTCATGGTGTTCAATCGCCTCTGCGATCCAGAATCCAAGCTCGGCGTGCTGCGCTGGCTGGAAGATGTCCTGGTGCCCGATGTCGACACCGCCTCGATCAGTCATCAGCACCTGCTGCGTACCATGGACACCTTGTCGGACTGCAGCGAAGCCCTCAATGATGTGCTGGCCCAGCAGCTCAAGCCACTGATCGATCAAGAACTCTCGATCGTCTTCTACGACCTCACCACGATCCGCACAGAGGGCAGCACCTCACTCGAGGGTGATGTCCGCCACTACGGTCCTTCGAAGGAGGGCGGCATCGGCCGACAGTTCATGTTGGGCGTCGTGCAGACGGCGGAAGGGCTGCCCATTCACCATGAGGTCTTCGATGGCAACGTCGCGGAAACCAAGACATTGCTGCCGACCATCGAGACCGTGACCAAACGCTTCAAGGTGCGGCGTGTCGTGCTGGTCGCCGACCGTGGCTTGCTCTCCCTGGATAACCTGGAAGCCCTGTCCGCTGTGCGTATCGAAGGTCGTCCCCTGGAATTCATCCTGGCTGTGCCGGGCCGCCGTTACGGCGAGTTCGATGAGCTGTTGAAGGCGTTTCATCAGACACACTGCCAGGACGCCGATTGCGAAGCCTACGGCGAGATGGCCTGGCAGGGTCATCGGCTGATCGTGGCGCACCGGCCGGAAGTCGCCAAAGTACAGACGGCGGCGCGCGATCAAAAGCTTGAGGCACTGCAAGCGGATGCTCGCCAGTGGTTCGAGAAGCTGGATCACCAGGATGCCGGGCGTCGCTATCGCGGCAGAAAGCTCTCCGATGCCGGCGTGACAGCCAGGTTCTACAAGGCCGTCACTGACGCTCACCTCGGCCATATTCTCAAGGTCGACCTGACCGCCGAGACGTTCAACTACGTGCTCGATCAACGGGCGCTGGATCGCGCCAGGATGATGGATGGCAAGCTGTTGCTGGTCACTAACATGGCCGATCATGAGCCGCAGCAAATTGTGGAGCGCTACCGGGCGCTGGCTGACATCGAGCGCGGCTTCCGCGTGCTGAAGAGCGATATTGAGATCGCACCGGTTTATCACCGGCTACCGGCTCGCATCCGTGCGCATGCGCTGATCTGCTTCCTCGCCTTGGTGCTTTACCGGGTGCTACGTATGCGACTGAAAGCCAGTGATCAAAAGCTTTCGCCGACGCGGGCGCTAGAAATTGCCCGCAAGATTCAGTTCCACCAGGTCCTGCTTCACCGACGCGAGACGGCGAGCGGCCTGACCAAGTTGATGCCTGAACAACGCGACCTCTTCGAGGCGATTGGCCTGCCGGCACCTGCTGCATCACGCTTGTAGTGCCAATTTTGAAAACGCGTTTCCAGGTTAATCAGTGGTTTACGCTTCTAACTGTCGAACTCGGGGG
>JBNJKT010000039.1:0-1875 GCA_051751285.1 Pseudomonadota bacterium
GCACCTATGATTTTAAACTGAAGAGTTTGATCATGGCTCAGATTGAACGCTGGCGGCAGGCCTAACACATGCAAGTCGAGCGGAAACGATGGAGCTTGCTCCAGGCGTCGAGCGGCGGACGGGTGAGTAATGCATAGGAATCTGCCCGGTAGTGGGGGATAACCTGGGGAAACCCAGGCTAATACCGCATACGTCCTACGGGAGAAAGCAGGGGATCTTCGGACCTTGCGCTATCGGATGAGCCTATGTCGGATTAGCTAGTTGGTGAGGTAATGGCTCACCAAGGCGACGATCCGTAGCTGGTCTGAGAGGATGATCAGCCACATCGGGACTGAGACACGGCCCGAACTCCTACGGGAGGCAGCAGTGGGGAATATTGGACAATGGGCGCAAGCCTGATCCAGCCATGCCGCGTGTGTGAAGAAGGCTTTCGGGTTGTAAAGCACTTTCAGTGAGGAAGAACGCCTTGGGGCTAATACCCCCGAGGAAGGACATCACTCACAGAAGAAGCACCGGCTAACTCCGTGCCAGCAGCCGCGGTAATACGGAGGGTGCGAGCGTTAATCGGAATTACTGGGCGTAAAGCGCGCGTAGGCGGCGTGATAAGCCGGTTGTGAAAGCCCCGGGCTCAACCTGGGAACGGCATCCGGAACTGTCAGGCTAGAGTGCAGGAGAGGAAGGTAGAATTCCCGGTGTAGCGGTGAAATGCGTAGAGATCGGGAGGAATACCAGTGGCGAAGGCGGCCTTCTGGACTGACACTGACGCTGAGGTGCGAAAGCGTGGGTAGCAAACAGGATTAGATACCCTGGTAGTCCACGCCGTAAACGATGTCGACTAGCCGTTGGGGTCCTAGAGACCTTTGTGGCGCAGTTAACGCGATAAGTCGACCGCCTGGGGAGTACGGCCGCAAGGTTAAAACTCAAATGAATTGACGGGGGCCCGCACAAGCGGTGGAGCATGTGGTTTAATTCGATGCAACGCGAAGAACCTTACCTACCCTTGACATCCTCGGAAGCCTGCAGAGATGCGGGTGTGCCTTCGGGAGCCGAGTGACAGGTGCTGCATGGCTGTCGTCAGCTCGTGTTGTGAAATGTTGGGTTAAGTCCCGTAACGAGCGCAACCCTTGTCCCTATTTGCCAGCGATTCGGTCGGGAACTCTAGGGAGACTGCCGGTGACAAACCGGAGGAAGGTGGGGACGACGTCAAGTCATCATGGCCCTTACGGGTAGGGCTACACACGTGCTACAATGGCCGGTACAAAGGGAGGCGAAGCCGCGAGGTGGAGCGAATCCCGAAAAGCCGGTCTCAGTCCGGATCGGAGTCTGCAACTCGACTCCGTGAAGTCGGAATCGCTAGTAATCGTGAATCAGAATGTCACGGTGAATACGTTCCCGGGCCTTGTACACACCGCCCGTCACACCATGGGAGTGGACTGCACCAGAAGTGGTTAGCTTAACCTTCGGGAGAGCGATCACCACGGTGTGGTTCATGACTGGGGTGAAGTCGTAACAAGGTAGCCGTAGGGGAACCTGCGGCTGGATCACCTCCTTAAACGACCAGTCCCGGCACCCGGCAAGTGTCCACAATGAATTACCTGATCGAACGAGCAACGACTGTTTGGGTCTGTAGCTCAGTTGGTTAGAGCGCACCCCTGATAAGGGTGAGGTCGGCAGTTCAAGTCTGCCCAGACCCACCAAATTTGCGTGATACGTCGTTGAAAGATGACTCGTATAGCAGGCTATACGTCGCCATCTTTCGCCTAGTCTCACACAAATTCCCTCGAATTGATGGGCATCAGGGGCCTTAGCTCAGCTGGGAGAGCGCCTGCCTTGCACGCAGGAGGTCAGCGGTTCGATCCCGCTAGGCTCCACCAC
>JBNJKT010000040.1:0-1844 GCA_051751285.1 Pseudomonadota bacterium
GTAGACAGCAAGTGAGTAGGCCGTGTCATTGAGCCCCGAAATTTTCACAGTGCGATCGCCGACGCCTTGCGAGTAGCGGAAGGCAACACGAATTCACTGAACCGGCTTGGTGAAGAAGGATCGCCGGGGTCGTTAGAGCAGGGCATGTTCACACAGGGGGTTCCCAGGAACCTGGGAGGCCCATTTCCCTCCTCCGATCTAACGATATCAGGTACGGGAGCACCTGACCCAAGCTCCCTGGCCCAGCGCTGCAGTGACTGGCGGTGATGGGAGCGAAGCAACAGCCACTCAGGAGGTATGGTGCGGCGAGGGTAGCGAGCCGGCCAGATGGGGGAATGGGAGTCGGAGCCACCCATAGTACTTATGAAAGCGGGGAACCAGCTCGATGGGACCCGGTGGAGGGAAGGGGTGGCCAACCATCAGAACCGCATGAGGGCAACATGACAGGTGCACAGGAACCTGAGGTCATGTCCACGAAACAAGTGCGGATAGCAGCGCTGGCAGAGCGCTTCCCACAGCGTGCCTTCACGTCACTGGCACATTACATCGATGCCCAGTGGCTGAAGACGGCCACCCTGATGACGCGCCGCGACGGTGCCGTCGGGATCGATGACCAGACGGCGGACGACTTCGCGAACGACTTCGAGGCCAATATCCAGCGACTACTGGAAGCGGCCAAGAGCGGGCGCTATCGGGCGCCGCCGGTGCGGCGTGTCCATATCCCCAAGGGGGATGGGCGCACCACACGGCCGATCGGCATTCCCACCTTCGAAGACAAGGTCCTGCAGCGCGCCGTGGTGGCCTTGCTGGAACCGCTCTACGAGCATGACTTCATGGAGTGCTCGTATGGTTTCCGGCCGGGGCGCTCGGCGCACCAGGCGATCAAGACGGTGTGGGATGGCTTGTCGTCGATGGGAGGTGGCTGGGTCATCGACCTGGACATCCAGGCTTTCTTCGACACGATCGACCACCGGCACCTGCGTGACTTTCTGCAGCAACGAGTGAAGGACGGTGTGATCCTCCGTCTGATCGGCAAGTGGCTCAAGGCCGGGGTGCTGGAGGCCGGGCAGTGGCAGAAAGGTGAGGTCGGAAGCCCGCAAGGGGGTGTGGTTTCCCCGTTGTTGGCGAACGTCTACCTCCACTATGTGCTGGACGAGTGGTTTGAGAAAGACGTCAAGCCACGCCTGCGAGGACGCGCGTTCGAGGTACGTTTCGCCGACGACGCCGTGCTCGCGTTCAGCAGCGAAGCCGACGCCCGCAAGGTGCTGGAGGTATTACCCAAGCGCTTCGCGCGCTTCGGCCTCACCCTGCACCCGACCAAGACCCGGTTGGTGCGGTTCCGGCCGCACCGCGAGCAGCGGGCCGAGACCTTTGACTTTCTGGGCTTCACCCACTATTGGGGGAAGTCACGCCGTGGGCTCTTGGTTATCAAGCGCAAGACGGCAAAGGACAGGTTTCGGCGTGGGCTCAAGCGCATTGCGCAGTGGTGTCGGTGGAACCGTCATCTGCCGATTCGGGAACAGCACAGGAAGTTGAGTCGTAAGATCCAAGGCCACGTTGCCTACTATGGTATTCGCGGCAACATGCGGTCCATACAGTCGTTCCGCCGTCGGGTGGAGAGGTGTTGGATCAAATGGCTGAGCCGACGATCCCAGAAGGCAAATATTGTGTGGCGAAAAGCGCTTCAACTTTTCAAGGTGCTGCCGTTCCCCAAGGCAAGGATTGTGCACCAATGCTGATCCTTCAGCGAACCTGATGGTTGAAGAGCCGGATGCGTCAATCGCGCACGTCCGGATCTGTGGGGGGCCGGGTCGAGCAATCGCCCGGTCTACCCAACCATCTTC
>JBNJKT010000041.1:0-1740 GCA_051751285.1 Pseudomonadota bacterium
GCGGTAGAGGAGCGTCGTGTACGCCGATGAAGGTGGATCGAGAGGTCTGCTGGAGGTATCACGAGTGCGAATGCTGACATGAGTAACGACAAGGGGCGTGAAAAACGCCCCCGCCGGAAGACCAAGGGTTTCTGTTCGACGCTAATCGGAGCAGAGTGAGTCGGCCCCTAAGGCGAGGCCGAAAGGCGTAGTCGATGGGAAACGGGTCAATATTCCCGTACCTCACTGTATTGCGATGGGGGGACGAAGAAGGCTAGGTGAGCCAGGCGTTGGTAGTCCTGGTGAAAGTCAGTAGGCTGGGGGATCAGGCAAATCCGGTCCCCCAAGGCCGAGAGACGAGACGAACTGACCACGGTCAGGAAGTCATCGATGCCACGCTTCCAGGAAAAGCCTCTAAGCTTCAGATACAGTGGGACCGTACCCCAAACCGACACAGGTGGTCAGGTAGAGAATACCCAGGCGCTTGAGAGAACTCGGGTGAAGGAACTAGGCAAAATGGTGCCGTAACTTCGGGAGAAGGCACGCCGGCGTAGGGTGACGGGACTTGCTCCCCGAGCCTGAACCGGTCGAAGATACCAGGTGGCTGCAACTGTTTATTAAAAACACAGCACTCTGCAAACGCGCAAGCGGACGTATAGGGTGTGACGCCTGCCCGGTGCCGGAAGGTTAAGTGATGGTGTTAGCGCAAGCGAAGCTCCTGATCGAAGCCCCGGTAAACGGCGGCCGTAACTATAACGGTCCTAAGGTAGCGAAATTCCTTGTCGGGTAAGTTCCGACCTGCACGAATGGCGTAATGATGGCCACGCTGTCTCCACCCGAGACTCAGTGAAATTGAAATCGCAGTGAAGATGCTGTGTACCCGCGGCTAGACGGAAAGACCCCGTGAACCTTTACTATAGCTTCACACTGGACGCTGATGTTGCTTGTGTAGGATAGCTGGGAGGCTTGGAAACCCGGACGCCAGTTCGGGTGGAGCCAACCTTGAAATACCAGCCTGGCATCATTGGCGTTCTAACTCAGATCCGTGATCCGGATCGAGGACCGTGTGTGGTGGGTAGTTTGACTGGGGCGGTCTCCTCCCAAAGCGTAACGGAGGAGCACGAAGGTACCCTCAGCACGGTTGGAAATCGTGCAGTGAGTGCAAGAGCATAAGGGTGCTTAACTGCGAGACAGACACGTCGAGCAGGTACGAAAGTAGGTTCTAGTGATCCGGTGGTTCTGTATGGAAGGGCCATCGCTCAACGGATAAAAGGTACTCCGGGGATAACAGGCTGATACCGCCCAAGAGTTCACATCGACGGCGGTGTTTGGCACCTCGATGTCGGCTCATCACATCCTGGGGCTGAAGTCGGTCCCAAGGGTATGGCTGTTCGCCATTTAAAGTGGTACGCGAGCTGGGTTTAGAACGTCGTGAGACAGTTCGGTCCCTATCTGCCGTGGGCGTTGGATGTTTGAGAAGGGCTGCTCCTAGTACGAGAGGACCGGAGTGGACGCACCTCTGGTGTTCCGGTTGTCACGCCAGTGGCATTGCCGGGTAGCTATGTGCGGACGGGATAACCGCTGAAAGCATCTAAGCGGGAAGCCCCCTTCAAGATGAGACATCCCCGAGGCCTCGAGCCTCCTGAAGGGCCCAGCGAGACCAGCTGGTTGATAGGCCGGGTGTGGAAGCGCTGCAAGGCGTTGAGCTAACCGGTACTAATGGCCCGTGAGGCTTGACCATATAACACCCAAGCGGTCTGT
>JBNJKT010000042.1:0-1734 GCA_051751285.1 Pseudomonadota bacterium
GTCGAGTAGGGGACTGGAGTCACCTCCAGTCCCCCCTCTAAGAACCGTGCGTGAGAGTTTCCAACTCACACGGCTCAAGCCTTAACTAACGCCATCATCAATGACGCGGCGGCAGGAGGCAGGCGACGCTTACGGGTGTTGACGTATGACGTCCATGCCGGGTCGTATGGATTCAGGGCGGATGCTACCAGCCGGTGCCGGGTGATCTTGACGCTTTGGGCATGGAATAGGTGAAATGCGTTCGGCTTACCCGTTGCGGCACCAATACGGTAACCGGTGAAACACCAGTCCCTGAAGCCCACCCGGGTGAAGTATTTCCGCTTGATCCACCTTGCCCCCTTGCGCCGATGGCGGGATTTGGCCCACCGCCAAATGATATTGAATATCTCGCTGTCCACGTAAGTAAAAACCCTTTTTGAGACAACGTGGCGATGGTAGTTAGCCCACCCTCTGATTACGGGATTTAGCCTGGCAATCAGAGCTCCGGCAGTTGCAGCCCACATTTGCCGGACGATTTTCTTCACTTTGTCGATGATAGACTTGATGCTTTTCTTGGCAGGTTTTATGAGCAGCTTCCCATTAGGGTAGCGTCTTATATTCTGACCAAGGAAGTCAAATCCCGTGGTGATATGCGTAAATCTAGTTTTCTCTTTCGAGAGCTCTAGACCACGCTCACTCATGAATTTCTCGACTATAGGCATCACTCTATCACGAAGTATTTCTTCGTTTGACGCAGTGACAATGAAGTCATCCGCGTAGCGGATAAGATGCACCTTTGCCGCTTTCCCTGAATGAGATCCTGGGCCTTTCCTTGGGAACTCTCTCCGTAGATCTTTCTCCAGACCATCCAGAGCCAAATTAGCTATTACAGGTGAAATTATACCGCCTTGTGGTGTTCCTGCCACGGTAGGATTGAATACCTGATTATCAAGGAATCCTGCTTTTAGCCAGCCCTCCAGCACCCTTCTTTCCATGGGAGCATGGCGCATAATCCACTGATGGCTTATGTTGTCAAAGCATCCCTTGATATCCCCTTCCATAACCCACGCGGGGCTACCTTTGCGACTGAGGTTGACGAAGCACCTCTCGATCGCATCTGCGCAGCTACGCATGGGCCTGAACCCGTATGAGCAGCCATCGGTCTGGGTCTCGGCTACCGGGTCGAGTGCCAGCAGGTAAAGTGCCTGCATCGCGCGATCCCTGATGGTCGGGATCCCAAGAGGCCTGAGCTTCCCATTGGGCTTTGGGATGTAGATCCTTCTCAGCGGAAGGGGCCGATACCCTCGGGGCCTCAGTCCAGCGGCCCCCCGAAGTTTCTGGCTGGGTATCGTCCAAGTGGCTCCATCCACTCCTGGGGTGTTCTTTCCTTTGTTCTCGGTGACTCTTCGTACTGCCAGTAGTTTGGCGCTTCGAGAACGCGTGAGCAGGCGCTGCAATGACTTGACCTTATTCCATCGATTTTCTTCTACCGCCTTCACAATACGGGCTTGGAGCCGGCGAACACGTTGTTCAACGGTCTGCCACGGTATGGCTTCCCATCTACCGAAGGTGTCCGAGGATGCACCAGCTTTCGCCGTCATCTGCTTTTCCTCGTTGGCCAGTTAATCAAGCTTTCTTGTGACGTAAGACCACGGGGAAGTCTGCCCACTTTCGTGTCGGGTAACGTTGAAACCCGTATCAGAACCATTACAGCCCTGCGTTCGCTTTCTCCCCGATCCTCTACCCGCATGGCTA
>JBNJKT010000043.1:0-1367 GCA_051751285.1 Pseudomonadota bacterium
CGGGGCCATCCAGCACCTGGCGGGCATGAAGGACTCCAAGGTGATCGTCGCCATCAACAAGGACGAGGAGGCACCGATCTTCCAGGTCGCGGATTATGGTCTAGTGGGAGACTTGTTCGACGTGCTGCCCGAGCTCGAACAGAAGCTGTGATGAAGATCGGGATCTTCCCCGAAGTGCTCTGGTAAGACGCTCTCGACAGTCAGTGGTCTCGTCGGCGACTTGTTCGACGTGCTGCCCGAGCTCGAGCAGACGCTGTGACGCTTCCCCGGAGAGGCCCACTTCGGTGTGTCTTTTGTCGATCAGGAGACATTATGCTGGACGGGTTCGAAGATAGCCTGCGACTGCCGGTGATCGGCTCGCCGATGTTCATTGTTTCCGGTCCCGAACTGGTGCTGGCCCAGTGTCGGGCCGGTATCGTGGGAGCGTTTCCGGCGCTTAATGCACGCCCGGCGGAGGAGCTTGCAGGTTGGCTCGCGCGTATCACCGAGGGGCTTGCTGACAGCCGTGAGGCGGAGCCCGAGTGCAGGATGGCTCCTTTCGCGGTCAACCTTATCGTGCATCCCACCAATGATCGCCTGGAGCACGACTTGGCTCTCTGCGTCGAATTTCGTGTCCCCTTGGTGATCACCAGTCTGCACGCCCCGCATCGGGTCGTGGAGCGAGTGAAGGCGTATGGGGGGAGGGTCTTCCATGATGTGACTACCCTGCGCCATGCGCAAAAGGCCATTGATTGCGGTGTCGATGGACTCATTCTGGTAAGCAACGGTGCCGGTGGTCACGGTGGGCGCCTGAACCCCTTCGCCTTCGTGGCTGAGGTGCGACGGATGTTCGATGGTCCTCTGGTGCTGGCCGGCGGTATCGGGCACGGTGAGCAGATCCTGGCGGCACAGGCACTGGGTGCCGACCTGGTCTACATGGGCACGCGCTTCATCGCCAGCCACGAAGCCAATGCGGTGGAGAATTACAAGCGCATGGTGGTCCGATCCCGGGCTGCCGATATCGTCTACAGCGACCTCTTTACCGGCGTGTACGGCAATTACCTGTGGGCGAGTATCGAGCGCGCAGGGTTGGATCCCGATGAGCTTCCGTCAGGTGACAAGCGCCAGATGCGCTACGGTTCTGGCGGTGGCAGCAAGCCCAAGGCGTGGCGAGATATCTGGGGGGCCGGCCAAGGTGTCGGTGCTGTGAACGCCCAGCAGAGCGTGGCCGAGATCGTCGATGAACTGGAGCAGGATTACCTGGCGGCCCGGGGGCGGCTTATCGGGTAGTTGTCGACGCCCTTCTTCAAGGCACATCCCACCGGTAGCGGCGGGAGGTGCTGCTGTTTTGGCCTCTTGTCCTATGCGGCGCTCGGCGCTACATATTC
>JBNJKT010000044.1:0-1283 GCA_051751285.1 Pseudomonadota bacterium
CAGTCTGCTCTTTAACAATGTGAATCATGCTGACAATGTTTCTTCCGAGAGGAAGAGACGCGAGATACGTCTCAAGCGTATCCGGCAATTGTCGATCGTCATCGCGGACCAGACCTCTTGGGGTTATATGGTCAAGCGATGAAGCGCATACGGTGGATGCCTAGGCAGCCAGAGGCGATGAAAGACGTGGAAGCCTGCGATAAGGCTCGGCGAGGTGGCAAACGACCTGTGACCCGGGCATTTCTGAATGGGGAAACCCACCCACGGTAACGTGGGTATCCCACACTGAATCCATAGGTGTTGGGAGGCGAACCGGGGGAACTGAAACATCTCAGTACCCCGAGGAAAAGAAATCAACCGAGATTCCCCCAGTAGCGGCGAGCGAACGGGGACCAGCCCTTAAGCGGCACGACTGATAGGCGAACGAGCTGGGAAGCTCGACCATAGCGGGTGATAGTCCCGTAGCCGAAATCTGAGTGTCGTGAAATCGAGTAGGTCGGGGCACGAGAAACCTTGACTGAAGACGGGGGGACCATCCTCCAAGGCTAAATACTCCTGGCTGACCGATAGTGAACCAGTACCGTGAGGGAAAGGCGAAAAGAACCCCGGAGAGGGGAGTGAAATAGATCCTGAAACCGTATGCGTACAAGCAGTGGGAGCAGATTCGTTCTGTGACCGCGTACCTTTTGTATAATGGGTCAGCGACTTATTTTCAGTGGCGAGCTTAACCGATTAGGGGAGGCGTAGCGAAAGCGAGTCTTAACTGGGCGACCAGTCGCTGGGAATAGACCCGAAACCGGGCGATCTATCCATGAGCAGGTTGAAGGTTGAGTAACATCAACTGGAGGACCGAACCAGGATCTGTTGAAAAAGATTTGGATGACTTGTGGATCGGAGTGAAAGGCTAATCAAGCCCGGAGATAGCTGGTTCTCCTCGAAAGCTATTTAGGTAGCGCCTCACGTAGCACCGCCGGGGGTAGAGCACTGTTTCGGCTAGGGGGTCATCCCGACTTACCAACCCGAGGCAAACTCCGAATACCGGTGAGTGACGCGTGGGAGACACACAGCGGGTGCTAACGTCCGTTGTGAAAAGGGAAACAACCCAGACCGTCAGCTAAGGTCCCGAAATCCTGGTTAAGTGGGAAACGATGTGGGAAGGCTCAGACAGCTAGGAGGTTGGCTTAGAAGCAGCCATCCTTTAAAGAAAGCGTAATAGCTCACTAGTCGAGTCGGCCTGCGCGGAAGATGTAACGGGGCTCAAACCAGGTACCGAAGCTACGGGT
>JBNJKT010000045.1:0-1138 GCA_051751285.1 Pseudomonadota bacterium
CTGACCGTGGACGGTCGCAAGCTGCCCCACTACCTTACCCGCAGTGACGACGAGCCACTCTGGTTCGCCGGCATCTGGATGGAGCGCCCGGACGGCAAGCCCGGCTGCGCGGTCCTTACCGAGCCGGCGCGTGGCGTCGCCAAGGCGATCCACCCTCGCATGCCGCTGATCCTGGATCAGCAGAGCCTTGAGCCCTGGCTCGATCCCGAGCTGACGGACCGCGAGACGATCCGCCAGTTGGTCCATCATCTCCCGCACGACCGGCTGACCCACTGGCCGGTGAGCACCCGTGTCAACAAGCCGGTAGAGGATGATCCCGCGCTGATCGAGCCTGTCTCATAAGGCGCTCTTTTGAGGCTCTTGCTGCCGGTGAAGAGGGCACGGTTTAGACATAACCGTGAAATCGGCTTCTGCGGCCACTTTCGTCGCTCAATGTAAACCGGCGGGGGCGCCTCGGCCTAAGTCGCCTTCTCCTTGCATCCTTGAAGCGCTAGTCTGTTTCAAAAGACACGCCAAGCGCAGGGGATGATATGGCGGACAGCAGGGAAGCGCCGTTCCAGCAGGACATCATCGACGCCATGGTGGCCGGCGGCTGGAAGACCGGGCCGGCCAATGGCTATGACCGCGGCAAAGCCCTGTATACCGAGGATCTGCTCGCCTATGTGCAGGAGGCCCAGCCCGAGCGCTGGGCAAAGTTCTGCAAGGCGAACCCACAAGCGCCCGAGCAGGTGTTCGAGCAGAAGCTGGTGCGCGAGCTGGACAAGGCGGGCACCCTGGAGGTGTTGCGCCACGGCCTCAAGGTGCCGGGCATATCGTTCGACCTATGCAGCTTCCCGCCCGATCACGGCATGAACCCCGATGCCCTGGCCCGCTCCCGCGCCAACCGCCTGCGGGTGGTCCCGGAAGTGGCCTACTCGCCCCATGCTCGCGATAAGGGCACCGGCCAGCAGAGCTACAACCCGCGCCTCGACCTGGTGCTGTTCGTCAACGGCCTGCCCACCGCCACCCTGGAGCTCAAGAGCGAGTTCAAGCAGTCGGTGGAGAATGCCAAGCGCCAGTATCGCCGCGACCGGCCGATCAAGGATCCTGTCACCCGCAAGCCCGAGCCGCTGCTGACCTTCAAGCGCGGCGCGCTGGT
>JBNJKT010000046.1:0-1084 GCA_051751285.1 Pseudomonadota bacterium
TAAGTGCCTAATCTAAAGTTTTCGTGCATAATGTCTGTAGGATACCTGACACGGATGGAACCATGGCAAGGCGCTTCGTTGCCCCTCTCACTGAACCCGAGCAGCAGACGCTGTCTTCCGCCTATCACCATGGTGAGAAGCGCGCCCTACGCCGACGTGCGCATGCCATCTTGCTGAGTGATCAAGGCTATACCATCGGCCAGATCAGTGAAATCTTGCAGGTCCGCCGTGATGCCGTATCTCGATGGCTTAAACAGTGGGAAGCGGCGGGGACCGATGGATTGATCGACAAGCCGCGCAGTGGCCGCACGCCGGTCTTGGATGACAACGACCACCGGCGACTGCAGGAACTGGTCGCCGAACAGCCCCATCAGCTCCGCTCCTTGCATGCCCGCTTTCAGGAAGAGACGGGGAAAAACATCAGCATGGTGACGCTCCGCAGGGCGCTGAAAAAAAAATAGGCTTAGCTTCAAACGTATTCGGCATTCATTGAAGGCACGGCGTGACGAAACGGATTTCCGCAACACACAGGGCCTCCTCAAGGTGCTCCAGCAGCGGGAAGATCTGGGTGAGCACGAGCTCTATTACTTCGATGAATCGGGCTTTTCACAATCGTCTCCGGTGCCATACGCCTGGAGCCCTATCGGTAAGCCCTGCGAGGTGATTGCCTACTCACGTAGCCGAAGGCTGAATGTACTGGGGTTCCTCAGCCGAGCCGGGAAGCTGGTCTACCATACCAGCACGGAGCCGGTGACTACCGAGACGGTCATCGAAGCATTTGATCAGTTTGTGGCCCAGAAAGACCCCGATACCTTCGCCGTCGTGGTGCTCGATAATGCCAGCATGCATCGCTCCAAGGCCTTCAGAAGGAAGATTGTGGAGTGGATGTCGCATCGTGTGCACCTGGTTTACCTATCGGCTTACTCGCCGGAGCTGAACCTGATAGAAATTCTGTGGCGGAAGATGAAGTACGCATGGCTGCCGTTGAGTGCCTACCTCTCATTTGATCACCTCTGCAACGAGGTCTATCGCCTACTCGGCGGCTACGGGGCTGAGTGCGCGATTAATTTTGAATAACCACTTA
>JBNJKT010000047.1:0-893 GCA_051751285.1 Pseudomonadota bacterium
CAGATCAGCTGCTTGGGCAAATAAGCTCTCAAGCGGATACCTTGCTCGACACCATGAGATCTCAACTGCCATGCCCGCACTGTGGCGGTGAACACCCTGCCAAGTGGGGGCACAGCGGTGGACTGCAGCGGTATCGCTGCCGAAATCCCGATTGTCACAAGACGTTCAATGCCCTCACAGGCACGCCTCTGGCCAAATTGCAGCACCGCGACAAATGGTTCGACTATCTACGTTGCATGCGAGACAGCCTGACGTTACGTGTCTCGGCGACCCGAGTGGGTATCGATTTGAAGACGGCTTTCCGCTGGCGTCATCGCTTCCTGAAAACGAGCGCTCAAGACAACGCGACCCCTCTATCCGGCATCATTGAGGTAGACGAAACCGTCTTCCTGGAGTCCTGCAAAGGGAAGCGTAATATCACTCATCGCAAACCTAGAAAGCGCGGCGGGCAAGGCAATAGGAAGAAGAAAGATCAAAAAACTCAGGTGCTTATTGCGCGAGACCGCAACGGAAAGATCAGTGATTTGGTCGATCCGGCGCTCAAGAAATCCACTGTTCATGAATTCCTGGCACCGATCATCGATCGTGACTCGATCTTATGTTCGGACGGGCACAGCTGGTATAAAACCTTCTCTTCCGAGCATGGCATTGCTCATCATCGCCTGATCACACTCGACAATCAGCGAGTGCTTGGCAAGGAATACCACATTCAGAACGTCAACGGCTATATGAGCCGATTGAAGGGCTGGATGGCGCGCTTTCATGGGGTGGGGACCGCGTACTTACCCAATTACCTAGCATGGCGACGGTTGTTTGAAACCGCGAAGCCAACAGAAGAGGCGTGGTTTCGCAAGGCGATAGGCGCAGACCAACAACAGATACCAACATAGCCA
>JBNJKT010000048.1:0-795 GCA_051751285.1 Pseudomonadota bacterium
CGTGTTGCCACCCTGTGCCGAGTGCTCGAGGTCTCCCCGAGTGGGTACTACGCGTGGCGCAAGCGCGCTCCATCGCCACAGGCGCGGCGAGACGCCGAGTTGATGGCAAAGATTCGGTGCTTCCATGAGCGGTCTCATGGCACCTATGGAGCGCCACGCATCCTGCAGGATCTGCGTGAGGAAGCCCATGAGCAGGTCGCCCAAAAACGGGTGGCCCGCCTGATGCGCGAGGCAGGGCTGCGGGGGGTACACCGCAGGCGGTTCATGACGACCACTGAGCGCGATGAACGCCGGCGGCCGGCACCTGATCGGGTAGATCGCACGTTCACGGCACAGCGGCCTGACGAGCTTTATGTGGCCGATATCACCTATGTACCGACGTGGGCCGGGTTTCTGTTCCTGGCCGTTGTCATCGACGTGTTCAGCCGCCGTGTGGTCGGCTGGGCAATGGCCAGTCACATGCGGGCCAGCCTGGTGGTGGACGCGCTGGAGATGGCCCTGGCACAACGCAAGCCTCGCGGCGCCATCCACCACTCGGATCAAGGGGCGCAATATACCTCGCTGTGGGGTTGACCCGGATCAGTGGAGACCTTGACGCTTTGATAGCAGGAGGTTTCCACCATGCCTAGAACACGCCCACCGTATACGCCGGAGTTTCGGCAACAGATGATCGACCTGGTACGCAGCGGTCGGGATCCACGAGACCTGGCTCGCGAGTTCGAACCCTCGGACCAGACCATCCGCAACTGGGTAGCCCAGGCCGACCGCGATGATGGCGGCCGCAGCGATGGCATT
>JBNJKT010000049.1:0-742 GCA_051751285.1 Pseudomonadota bacterium
TGCGTTGATGTCGCGGTCGATGGCGCGACCACAGCTTGCACAGTGCCAGTGGCGCTGCGAGAGCGGCAGCTTCTCGACCTTGTGACCACAGCCGTGGCACATCTTGCTGCTCGGCAGCCACTGGCTCACCTTCACCAGGTGTCGCCCGGCCCATTCTGCCTTGTAGTTGAGTTGACGAAGAAACTCGCCCCACCCCGCATCGCTGATGGCCTTGGCCAGGGTGCGGTTTTTGATCATGCCGGCGATGTTGAGCGACTCGACACACAGCACTTGGTTTTCGTTGACGAGCGTGCGAGTCGCTTTATGGATGGCGTCGTGGCGACAATCCGCGATCTTGGCATGTAATCGCGCCACCTTCTGGCGCAGCTTGTTCCGGTTGCGCGAGCCTTTCTGCTTTTTCGCCAACCGGCGTTGCAGGGACGCCAGCTTCGCCTCATAGCGGTTGAGGTGGCGCGGATTGCCCGACTTCATGCCCTCGCTGGTGATGAAGAGATCGGTCAGGCCCAGATCGATCCCCGTCATCGCCGGCGTGATCGACAGCGCTTCGGGCGAGAACTCGCACAGGCAGCTGATGAAATAACGCCCCGCAAGGTCGCGTGACAGGGTGATGCTGGAGGGCTCACTGGGCAGCGGGCGGCTCCAGCGGATCGGCAACGGTGTCGTTGTCTTGGCGATGGTGATGTCGCCATCCCGATAGCGAAAGGCCGCCTTGGTCAGACGGATCGACTGCCGACCGTCCTTA
>JBNJKT010000050.1:0-713 GCA_051751285.1 Pseudomonadota bacterium
AACGACACCGGACGCAAGGATGAGAGCCGTATGTCACCACTCACGCAGGGGCCGTCCCACCGTGAAGATCCGCATCTGAAGGATCGCCTCAACCAGGTTGCCGAGAAGATCACCAGCCCGGCCTTTCTCTCCGGCCAGGGGCTGGGCAACGAGATCGGCTTCTGGATCTTCGACTATCCCCCCGAGCACGAACTGCAGGTTCGCGAGTACCTCACCTTCCTGGAAGGCGTACTGTCGCGTCAGCACAGCGAGCTGACGGTCGATCACGTCAACCTGCTGCGCGTGATGCGCGACTATCTCCAGGCGCGTGGCTTTCTCGACAAGGCCATCGCCCTGCAGCAGACAAAGGGCGACGAAGCGCTGCTCAAGGCATTGCGCGGCCCGCTGCACATGGACAAGTTCGCGCCCTTCCTTATCCGACACGCCCTGTCGGACGACCCCGATATCGTGCTGCTGTCAGGCGTGGGTAGCGTCTGGCCGGTGATGCGTGCCCACAGCCTGCTCAATGCGCTGCACGGAAGGCTCGGCCACAAGCCGCTGGTGCTCTTCTATCCGGGGAGCTACGACGGCCAGAGCCTGACCCTGTTCAACCGGATCGCCGGCAATCACTACTATCGCGCCTTCTCACTCGTGCCTTGAGAGCCTTCCATGAAAATCCAGGACCTCTTCCAGAAACCCCTGAACCGCCCCATCAACGGGGTGGTCAAGGCCGA
>JBNJKT010000051.1:0-672 GCA_051751285.1 Pseudomonadota bacterium
CGGGTCCATCCGCGTCGAAATGAGCGGTCAGCGCACCACCAGCGACAGCGGTGCTCTGCTGCTGCGCGAGGCCCTCGACAACAGCGGCGTGATCGACGCGCTGGAGGACAACCTGGTCGACCGTCGCGACCCCCAACGCGTCCGTCATTCACTGGCCAGCCAAGTTCGTACCGTCGTGCTGCAACGGGCCATGGGCTGGATTGATCTCAGTGATACCACCACGCTGCGCCGCGATCCGCTCTGGCAACTGGCCTGCAGCGATGCGCGGGGAACAACGCCATTGGCACAGAGCCGACCGTCTCAAGCCACGCTGTCGCGGCTGCTGACGTGCCTTGGACACAACGACAACATCGATGCCGTGCACGAAGGCCTGCTGCGACTGGTGGTTTGGCGTCTGACCTCGCTGAAGAACGGCGAGCGCCCCAAGCACCTGACGCTGGATATTGACGGCCTGCCGATCGAGGTACACGGCCATCAGGGCGGGTCGGCCTACCATGGTCATGTTGGCACACGGATATACTCGCCGCTGGTCGCTTCGCTGGCCGAGACCGGCGACATGGTCGGTGGCCTGCTGCGTGAGGGCAACGCCGGCCCGGCCGAGAATGCCGACACCTGGATTCCGCACCTGGTGCGTCGGCTCAACGAGAGCACCGGCGCCCGTGTTCGGGTGCG
>JBNJKT010000052.1:0-672 GCA_051751285.1 Pseudomonadota bacterium
TGGCTCTGTCCGCGTCGAGATGAGCGGCCAGCGCACCACCAGCGACAGCGGCGCTCTGCTGCTGCGCGAGGCCCTCGACAGCAGCGGTGTGATCGACGCGCTGGAGGACAACCTGGTCGACCGTCGCGACCCCCAACGCGTCCGCCATTCACTGGCCAGCCAAGTTCGTACCGTGGTGCTGCAACGGGCCATGGGCTGGATCGATCTCAGCGATACCACCACGCTGCGCCGCGATCCGGTCTGGCAACTGGCGTGCAGCGATGCGCGGGGGACAACGCCATTGGCGCAGGATCGGCCGTCTCAAGCCACGCTGTCGCGCTTGCTGACCTGCCTGGGCACTGACGACAACATCGATGTGGTGCATGAAGGCCTGTTGCGGCTGGCGATCTGGCGCCTGACCTCGCTGAACGGCGGCGAACGCCCCAAGCAGCTGACGCTGGACATCGACGGCCTGCCGATCGAGGTACACGGCCACCAAGGCGGCTCGGCCTACCATGGTCATGTCGGCACGCGGATCTACTCACCACTGATCGCCTCACTGGCCGAGACCGGCGACATGGTCGGTGGCTTGCTGCGCGAGGGCAACGCCGGCCCGGCCGAGAATGCCGACACCTGGATACCGCACCTGGTGCGTCGGCTCAACGAGAGCACCGGCGCCCGTGTCCGGGTGCG
>JBNJKT010000053.1:0-498 GCA_051751285.1 Pseudomonadota bacterium
CTCCTGATCGGCCTCGTTCGCCTGCTGCATCAGGCGACAGGCTGCCGAGAGCCCCGCAGGCCCGGCGCCAACGATGACTACATCGACGTCCATGGAATCGCGTTCGACTTGTTCTTCCACCTGCTCTCTCCTTGCTGTCCCGGGGAGACGTTGCCACGGCATGCGACCAACGTCGGAAGGATTTAAAACGGTCGTTTGCTTCTAGCTATACTCCATGATAGGCATAATAGCCGTAAAGGGTCACCCCCTGCGATGACGCGGTGCGTCATTGCCCGGCCCGGCCCCGCGTTGCCGGGGATTGTTGATCAGGTTGTAGCTGTGGCACATTGAACGTGTTTTACGGTGCTTGCCTATCAAACGCTTGCATGAAACGCAATAAAGTATGCCAGCCGGTTCCGAAGTAGGCGGATTTTCTCCGGTATCACCTCGGGGCAAAGCCCGCTTCACTAACCATCAGGTTCCCAGTGTGAACCAAGCGAGGACACTATGAAGGTACTC
>JBNJKT010000054.1:0-463 GCA_051751285.1 Pseudomonadota bacterium
GGCAGGGCTTCGGGGGGTACACCGCAGGCGGTTCATGACGACCACTGAGCGCGATGAACGCCGGCGGCCGGCACCTGATCGGGTAGATCGTACGTTCACGGCACAGCGGCCTGACGAGCTTTATCCCCCCTCATTCATCAGGGTGCCGAATGCGGGGGCTGAACCGAGGTGTTGCCGGCCCCCGATCCACTTCAACGTCATCGAGCCGCTTGATCGCTGGATGATTTATTCCCTATTTGGATTAAAAAGCGGTTATCCATAGCTTATAAGCATCAATGTCGAGCGTCGGCGCAGCCGTGTCCGCCGTCCGCCGTGGTGGCCGCCTTTCCTGATGCGTGCTTTGTGGTGGTGTCGGGTGTCAGGCCAGAGCCGTCAGCCTCGGCAGTCCCTTCAGCAAGGTGGGCCACCATTTGTCGGCCGCATCGCCGAGGTGAACCGTGATACGCCTAGCGTGCAGCGACAA
>JBNJKT010000055.1:0-442 GCA_051751285.1 Pseudomonadota bacterium
GGCGGCCGTACAAACCGATGAGGAAGGCCACCCACTACGTGTTCAGCTTCGCCGTGTGAGCGGCTTCACCCTCACCGAGATACGTCGCTACGCCCAACAGGCCATTGCGCCTGGCAGCCAGGTCATCAGCGATGGCCTCGGATGTTTCCGAGCCTTCGATACCCCCACCTATGTCCATGAGCGTCATATCACCGGGGGTGGGCGTGCCAGTGTGGAGAACCCCGAGTTTAACTGGGTTAACACCCTGCTGGGTAACGTCAAGAACGCCATCACTGGCACTTACCATGCCATCCGCGGGCAGCATGCCCCACGCTACCTGGCCGAATTCGAGTACCGCTTCAATCGGCGCTATGACCTCAAGGCCATGATCCCGCGCTTTCTGACGGTGGCGGCGAGAACGCCACCGATGCCGTACCGGTTCCTGAAGATGGCTGAGCCATAT
>JBNJKT010000056.1:0-415 GCA_051751285.1 Pseudomonadota bacterium
GGTGCGAGTTCTCGCCCGAGGCGCTGCCGATCACGCCGCAGATGACCGGGATCGATCTGGGCCTGACCGATCTCTTCATCACCAGCGAGGGCATGAAGTCGGGCAATCCTCGCCACCTCAAGCGCCATGAGGCGAAGCTGGCGTACCTGCAACGCCGGTTGGCGAAAAAGCAGAAAGGCTCGCGCAACCGGCACAAGCTGCGCCAGAAGGTGGCGCGATTACATGCCAAGATCGCGGATTGTCGCCACGACGCCATCCATAAAGCGACCCGCACGCTCGTCAACGAAAACCAAGTGCTGTGTGTCGAGTCGCTCAACATCGCCGGCATGCTCAAGAACCGCACCCTGGCCAAGGCCATCAGCGATGCGGGGTGGGGCGAGTTTCTTCGTCAACTCAGCTACAAGGCAGAATGGGC
>JBNJKT010000057.1:0-380 GCA_051751285.1 Pseudomonadota bacterium
CACTGCACCTTACGGTGGAGCTTCCCTTGCGGGAGCCATACGGGCTTACCATGTTCCGCATGTGTGACAGGATTGGGTTAGGTCTCTCTAAGATACCGACGGCCTTTATGCCCATGACGGGTGAGAATGGAACACCCGTACCGACCGCAACACGGATCCTATCAGCATCTTTGGATCCTTCTTGGTTGACGATATTAATGAGATTCGCATACGCTGACCTTACCATCCACCCTAGCTCCGACCCGCGTTGATGCTCGCAGGCGTGCCCTCCTCTCACGAGTCGGGCACCCGCTGGAAAGCGGAGGCTACATTGTCCGAGGGCTTTTAGACGGCTTGTTACCAGGCCGCCATACCTCGTAGGGTACTGCCGATGGGACGGC
>JBNJKT010000058.1:0-366 GCA_051751285.1 Pseudomonadota bacterium
GAGCGAGGACGCGCTCAAGGTGATCACCGTGCGCACCACCGGCTTCGACGCGGTCGGTGAGGGCGGTAGCGCCGCCATCGAGGTGGTCGACTTCGTCGCCGACAACGCCCAGTCCACCTTCCTCAAGGAGGAGCTGGCCCAGTCCGACCGTCCCGAGCTGGCCGCGGCCAAGGTGGTGGTCTCCGGCGGGCGCGGCATGGGCAACGGCGAGAACTTCAAGTTGCTCGACGGCATCGCCGACAAGCTCGGCGCGGCCATCGGCGCCTCGCGTGCCGCGGTGGACGCCGGCTTCGTGCCCAACGACATGCAGGTCGGCCAGACCGGCAAGATCGTTGCGCCGGACCTCTACATTGCCGTGGGCATTTC
>JBNJKT010000059.1:0-337 GCA_051751285.1 Pseudomonadota bacterium
GGCGCTGCCGCGCTTGCGGTACAGCGCCAGGACCTTCTCAGGGGGCCAGTCGAACTTGCCGAGGTTGGTAACCAGGAAGAAGGCATGCAGCAGCAGATCATCGGGGCGTTCCTGCACCACCAGCACCACGCGACGTGGCGTTGGCCAGGAGCCCGCCTGGTAGGACAGGTCATAGCACCACTCCCGAGGTTGCTCGGGCGGGCGGCCTCGAGGCCGTTTCAGGTACGGCGCCGCCAGCTTTTGAAGGCCCGGATGGCCGGGTATCCGACCCAGGTACTCGATGCCGCGCGCTTCCAGGGCCTCCAATGTGTCGTTGTCAGTGAAGCCCGCATCGATA
>JBNJKT010000060.1:0-335 GCA_051751285.1 Pseudomonadota bacterium
CTCACCGTGTGCGTGGTGGAGAAGGGCTCCGAGGTGGGCGCGCATATCCTCTCCGGGGCGGTCTTCGAACCCCGGGCCCTGGCCGAGCTGTTTCCTGACTGGGAGGAGCGCGGCGCCCCGCTGACCACTCCCGCGACCCGCGATGAGGTCTATCTCCTCAAGGACGCCGAGAAGGGTCAGAAGCTGCCCAATGCCCTGGTACCGCCGTCCATGCATAACACCGGCGGCGGCAACACGCGCTATGTGATCAGTGCCGGCAACCTCTGCCGCTGGCTGGCCGAGCAGGCCGAGACGCTGGGCGTGGAGATCTTCCCCGGCTTCGCCGCTCAGGAGAC
>JBNJKT010000061.1:0-333 GCA_051751285.1 Pseudomonadota bacterium
GGATAGTTCGGCCCGCCGCCGCCTTCCGGCGCCACCCAGGTGATGTTCTGGGCCGGGTCCTTGATATCACAGGTCTTGCAGTGCACACAGTTCTGGAAATTGATCTGGAACTGCGGCTTGCCGTCGTCCCCCTCGACGACCTCGTAGACCGCGGCCGGACAGTAGCGCTGGGCCGGCTCGTCGAACTCGGGCAGGTTGTCGCGGATCGGCACGTCCGGGTCCGTCAGTTTCAGGTGGCATGGCTGATCCTCCTCATGGTTGGTGTTCGACAGGAACACCGAGGAGAGCTTGTCGAAGGAGAGCTTGCCATCCGGCTTCGGGTAGTCGATCTTC
>JBNJKT010000062.1:0-319 GCA_051751285.1 Pseudomonadota bacterium
GTCGCCGACGCCTTCGCCGGCGACCAGCACGTCGATATCGCCACCCGTCTCGTTGGCGATCTGTTGCGCTGCCGCCACCACGTGGGCGGTGGCGCCGGCCAGGGTGCCGTCGTGATGTTCGGCAAGGACCAGGATGCTCATGAGATCAGCTCCTTTCAAGGCACTAGTATTAAAGAACTTTGGCTTCGTTCTTGAGTTTGTCGATCAGCTCGTCCACCGAGCCCACCTTGACGCCGCCCTTGCGCTCGGCCGGCGGTTCGACCTTGAGCAGCTTGACCCGGGAGGCCACCTCGACGCCGAGATCCTCGGGACTCTTGAC
>JBNJKT010000063.1:0-279 GCA_051751285.1 Pseudomonadota bacterium
CCGGCGTTGCAGGTACACCAGCTTCGCCTCATGGCGTTTGAGGTGGCGCGGATTACCCGACTTCATGCCCTCGCTGGTGATGAAGAGATCGGTCAGGCCCAGATCGATCCCGGTCATCTGCGGCGTGATCGGCAGCGCCTCGGGCGAGAACTCGCACAGGCAGCTGATGAAATAACGCCCCGCACGGTCGCGTGACAGGGTGATGCTGGACGGTTCGCTGGGCAGCGGGCGGCTCCAGCGGACCGGCAAGGGAACGTTCGATTTGGCGATGGTGATCTC
>JBNJKT010000064.1:0-278 GCA_051751285.1 Pseudomonadota bacterium
ACGAACGGGAACTTGTGCTCAGCGCCGCGCCCGCGCTTTCCCGGCCGTTCACCGCCCAGGTAGGCGTCATCCAATTCGATGCGTCCGGAGAGCTTCTCTCCCTGGTTGCGCTCATGCATGACCTGCAGCAGCTTGTGCTTGAGCTTCCAGGCGGTGTTGTAGCTGACGCCGAGCTCCCGGGACAGCTGCAGCGCCGAGATGCCGCTCTTGCGCTGGGTCAGCAGATAGATGGCCAGAAACCAGGTGGTCAACGGCAGGTGCGTGGCATGGAAGATGGT
>JBNJKT010000065.1:0-259 GCA_051751285.1 Pseudomonadota bacterium
TTGCAGGAGGGAGTCCAGGTGGATACGCTTTCACCCATGGCGAGTAGTCCTCTTGAATCGTGTTCTGGCAGGAACATCTTGATTCTACAAGAGAAACTGCTCGCGTGCGCCAGGCGAAGCCTGGTCATCCGGGAGTAGGCACGCAATGCCTGCAGAAAGGATGGAATGAACCCCAGTGGGTGCAATTCCCACCCGGCCAAGGGTAGCCGCCAGCCGGTAGCGAGTCTTGCGCAGCGTCGGGTAACCGCCGTTGTGAAGC
>JBNJKT010000066.1:0-253 GCA_051751285.1 Pseudomonadota bacterium
TGAAGCATCACCCGGTGATCAAGCCGCATCTGGACAATGGCAAGCGTGTCGCCTACGGCGCCCGCGCCATCACCAAGGGGGGCTTGAACTGCCTGCCGAAGATGACGTTCCCGGGTGGCCTGCTGATCGGCTGCGATGCCGGCACCCTGAACTTCGCCAAGATCAAGGGCCTGCACACCGCCATGAAGTCCGGCCTGGTGGCCGCGGAGAGCGTGTTCGAGGCACTGAACGGTGGTGAAGAAGCGGCGCAGGG
>JBNJKT010000067.1:0-241 GCA_051751285.1 Pseudomonadota bacterium
CAGATCGGTCAGGCCCAGATCGATCCCGGTCATCTGCGGGGTGATCGGCAGCGCCTCGGGCGAGAACTCGCACAGGCAGCTGATGAAATAACGCCCGGCACGATCCCTTGAAATCGTGATGCTGGACGGTTCGCTGGGCAGCGGGCGGCTCCAGCGGATCGGCAACGGTGTCGTTGTCTTGGCGATGGTGATGTCGCCATCCCGATAGCGAAACGCCGCCTTGGTCAGACGGATCGACTGT
>JBNJKT010000068.1:0-238 GCA_051751285.1 Pseudomonadota bacterium
GTACGGTGGCGATGGCGTTGCCGGCGTAGATGGGGCGCGCGAAGGTGTCGGCGGACTCCACGGCGATGATCTCGGAGAGCTGCGACACGTCCTTGAGGGCGGCGACCCTGGGCATGACGTTCTTGCCGTTGGTGGAGGCCGCGGCCAGCACGTGGCTGTAGTCGCCGGCCAGTTCACTGATCAGCGCGGCGGTGGGCTCGGCGAGCAGGTGGGCGTAGGCGGCGTTGTCGGCCACCCG
>JBNJKT010000069.1:0-233 GCA_051751285.1 Pseudomonadota bacterium
GACGCCCTTGCGTGGCGCCGGGAAGTTTCGTAGAGTACGCATCCGCTGCCGGCAACGGGCACACGTTACCGGCGGTGGACGTGGCAGAAGCGGTTGTTTCTACTGGGGTTTTTCGAGAGGTTCGCGAAATTCCCGCTTGACGGACACGTCAGCATCGGTAGAATATGCCCTCTCGCGACAGGGTCTTTCGAGGCCTCGATCGGTCGCCATCTCGATGGCGCGTCGTTCACCCG
>JBNJKT010000070.1:0-227 GCA_051751285.1 Pseudomonadota bacterium
CGTCGCCGCGACCTTGAGCACCTGCTCACGCATCCGCATCAGGCTCCACCCCTGGTGCGTCCGGCTTTCCAGCAGGCGCCGCAGCCCATGCAGGACCTGGTAGGCGTAGAGGCTCAGCAGCAGGCTCACCTCGTTGCGCGCCATCACGTCCTGGACGGTGGAGGCGCCACGATCCGTCGAGGAGAGGTGCACGTCGAGCGCCGACTTCACCTCACCCATGTGGGCCT
>JBNJKT010000071.1:0-216 GCA_051751285.1 Pseudomonadota bacterium
GTGCACTCCTTGGCCGGCTTGAGCTTCGCATGGTCCGGGGTGGTGTCGTGGAGATTGGGCAGCTTGCCGCCGAGCAGCTGGTTGGCGAAATTGTAGGCGCCGCCGCCCACGGTGCCGTACTTGTGGAGTGCCGGGCCGAAGCTGGCACTCGCCTCGAGCTCGGCGTAGGCCCAGCTGGCCTCCCACTTCTCGGTAAAGGCGGTCAGCTCCTTGCCA
>JBNJKT010000072.1:0-216 GCA_051751285.1 Pseudomonadota bacterium
TCGCATGCCTTGGCCGGCTTGAGCTTCGCATGGTCCGGGGTGGTGTCGTGGAGATTGGGCAGCTTGCCGCCGAGCAGCTGGTTGGCGAAGTTGTAGGCGCCGCCGCCCACGGTGCCGTACTTGTGGAGTGCCGGGCCGAAGCTGGCACTCGCCTCGAGCTCGGCGTAGGCCCAGCTAGCCTCCCACTTCTCGGTGAAGGCGGTCAGCTCCTTGCCG